>NZ_FOQY01000038.1 GCF_900113865.1 Streptosporangium canum
TCCCTGCCCCGGCGCAGCACGGCCCGGATCCGGGCGTCCAGATGGGCCGCGCTGAACGGCTTGACGACGTAGTCGTCGGCTCCGGCGTCCAGCGCCCGGACGATCTCCGGCTCGTCGTCGCGCGCGGTCGCCACGATGACCGGGACGGCGCTGACGGCGCGTAGCATGCGCAGTACCTCGCAGCCGTCGAGGTCGGGCAGGCCCAGATCGAGCACGACCAGGTCGGGCCGGTCCTCCAGTGCCCGCGTCAGCCCCGGCATGCCCGCGCAAGCGGACGTGACGGCATGCCCGCGTTCGGTGAGCGCGCGGGTCAGCGCGGACCTGACCTGGGCGTCGTCCTCGACGAGGAGCAACTGTGCCACGGCAACGCGCCAGCCTCTCTTGAACTGGATAATAATGCTGGCAAAGGTAGAAAACTCCCCCATGAATCGTAAAGGACAGCGAAGGGTGGTCGATCGATGCGCCGGCGTGCGCTCCTGGGCCTGGGTGGCTGGCTCGCGGCCGCCGTCCTCACCACGGCCACCGGCACCTGGGCGGTGTCCCTGATCGGCACCGACATCACCGGGCAGGCCGTCCGCTCCATGACGCTGGAGGAGGTCGAGCGGGCCCTGACCACCACCTCCGCGGGACCGGCCATCGCGCCCGCCGCCTCGGCCGGGCCGTCCGCGGAGACCGGCAACTTCTCCTACGCCGAAGGGTCGGTGACCGCCGCCTGCGACGCCGGCCGGGCCCTCCTGCTGTCCTGGAGTCCCGCCCCCGGATACGGCGTCGACGAGGTCGAGCGCGGTCCCGCCTCCACCGCCTCCGTGGTCTTCGAGTCGGACGACCGCAAGGCCGCCATCAGTCTGACCTGCCCCTCCGGGAAACCCGCCGCCACTGTCCGTTCCGTGACCGAGAACGACGAGGACTGACGGCGCGACTGCGCACGCCGGCGGTCCGGCCCCGTCCGCAGGACGGATCAGCCGCCCGATCCACGCTGGAGAGCGGGCCTGGTGCCGATGACGACGGTTGCGTTCAGCTCGTCGAAACTGGCCACCCGTGGGATCAGTCCGGCGCGGGCGACGGTTTCGAGGGCCTGCGGCGCCTGGCGCTCGCTCATCTCGACCAGCAGGCATCCGGTCGGCGCCAGCCACAGCGGCGCCTCGGCTATCACCCGCCGTACGACGTCAAGCCCGTCCGCGCCACCGTCGAGCGCCACCCGCGGCTCGTGTATGCGGGCCTCGGGGGGCAGCAGGTCGATCGCCTCGGTGGGTACGTAGGGCGCGCTGGCGACCAGGACGTCGACGCGGCCTCGCAGCGTGGCGGGGAGCGGCTCGTAGAGGTCGCCTTCGTACACCCGACCGCCGGCGGCGGCGACGTTGCGATGGGCGCACCGCACCTCGGCGGGGCCTATGTCGACGGCGTGCAGCTCGACCCGGTCCAGGGCCGCGACCAGCGCGGCGCCCACCGCGCCCGAACCGCAGCACAGGTCGACGACGACGGTCCGCGGCCGGACACGGACGGCCTGATCGGCCTGATCGGCCTGGCCGGCGGGGGCGGCGGGGGCGGCGGCGGCTGCGACCTGGCGGGCGAGGGCGACGGCCTGGCGGGCGAGGAACTCGGTGCGGCGGCGGGGCACGAAGACCCCGGGGTCCACGGTTATCCGCAGGCCGCAGAACTCCGCCCAGCCGAGGACGTGTTCGAGGGGCAGGCCCGCCACTCGCCGGTCCACCATGGCGGCGAGGTCGGCCGGGGTCTGTGCCGTGGAGATGAGCAACTGCGCCTCGTCCTCGGCGAAGACACAGCCGGCGGCCCGGAGCGCGGTGACGATGACGGATCGAGACAGGGGCTCGGGGGAGGCGACGGATCGAGACAGGGGCGACGGGGGAACCGACATGAGAGCCTTTCGGGATGCCTGTGGGCGCTCCCGCGGTCACCTATGCCGGATGGACCGCACGGTCGCGAGATGGGAGCACCCGACCTGATACAGCGGTAATGGATCCCACCTCCTCGATACGTTCACTGCTGGAGCCGGTAACACTACCTGAGCCGGGCTGCGGCGCGCGACTCCGGGTCCTACCGAACACGACGGGGGCCGGCGCGCCCCGCGGCGGTCCGGGAGGAGCGCCGGAGCGCGCCTCCGTGTTCGGCTGTCCTACGGCACCGCGCCCGCAGGACCCTCGCCTACCTCGTGTCCGGACGCGGTGACGCCGCTGCGGGTACGGCTCGGGCGGCGGCGGCCGTCAGCACCATGAGGACCGCGACCGCACCGCCGAGCACCATGACGGCCGACGGGGAGGCGGCGTCCACCACGACACCCCCGAGCAGGGCTCCGAGGGCGATGGTGGCCTGGAAGGAGGAGGTGAAGAGGATGGAGGCCGCCTCCGTCGCGTGCGGGGCCGAGGTGACGAACCAGGTCTGCGAGCAGACCGGGACGGCGCCGTAGGCCAGCCCCCACACGATGAGCAGCACGATCGCACCGGCATGTCCCCTGCCGAGGACCGGAAGGAGCAAGGTCGCGCCGGCGAGCATGCAGCCGCCGACGATGAACGTGGCCCGCAGGTTGCGTGTCACCGTCGCGCCCGCGATGAAGTTGCCGGCGATTCCGGCCACGCCGTACACGAGCAGGAACGTGGTGATCAGGCCGGGGCTCACCTGGGTGACCTGCTGCAGGAAAGGAGTCACGTAGGTGTAGGTCCCAAAATGAGCTGTCACTATGAGAAAAGTCAGGACAAGTCCGATGCGGACACCGGTGCTGCGGAACAGGTCGCCGAGGACCTTCAACCGGGTCGCCTGGACGGCGGGCAGCGGTGGCACCAGCACGACCAGCGCGAGGAACACCCCCACCGTCATCACGCCCATGATGACGAAGGCCTCGCGCCAGCCCGCGAGATGCCCGATGAGGGTGCCCGCGGGTACCCCGAGAACGGATCCCAGGGGGACGGCGGAGAAGATCACCGCGGTCGCCGTGCCGACCCGCTCCGGCCGCACCAGCCGTACGGCGAGGCCGGCGCCGATCGACCAGAAACCACCGATGACCAGCCCGACCAGGATCCGGGAGATCACCATGACCCAGTAGGACGGCGCGGCGGCCGCCAGGAAGTCCGCGACGGCCAGCAGGAGCATCAGGGCGCACAGCATCAGGCGCCGGTCGAGGCGTCCGGTCGCGACGGTGACCACCGGGGCGGCGATCGCGGCCAGGATGCCGGGCATCGTCATCATCAGGCCCGCGGCGCCGTCGGAGACGTCGAAACTGGACCCGATGGACGTCAGCAGGCCGATCGGCAGGATCTCGGCGGTGACGATCGAGAAGATCCCCATCATCACCGATATGACGGCCAGCCAGCCGATCAGCGGTGATCGTGTCGGCGCGGCAGGGGTGGCGGAGGTGGTGGTTGCTGTGGGCACGCGCCCAGTCCAGCAGTTGCCGCGGCCGGAGGACCGGCGGGTTTAGGACCTCACCAACGAGCCCCGCGATCCGGGACCACCGGGCACGCCCGGCCCCGACATCGCCGATGACCGCGTGACCGGCGTCTGGTACTGGATGACCCAGAACGGTCCCGGCACGATGACCTCGCACAACGCCATCGTCAACGGCGCGGGCTTCGGTGAGACGATCCGCAGCATCAACGGCCGCCTGGAGTGCGACGGCGGCAACCCCCGGCAGGTCCAGAGCCGGATCAACGCCTACCAGAGGTTCGCCCAGATCCTCAGGGTCGCTCCGGGCGACAACCTGGGCTGCTGACAGCGCGGCGGCACGTGCCCCCGCCCCGCGGCCCGGCGTGACGAGGAGGGGCGCGGCCGGCCGACCGCGTCGAGGGGCGCGGCCGGCCGCGCCCCTCGGACCGGTGCCGGGCGGCCCGGGCCGCCCGGTCAGGCGTGCAGGGCCTTGTGCAGGGCGGTGGTGGCCAGCTCCATGGCGGCCCTGTTGGCGTTGGTGTCGCGCAGCAGGTCGATCATGGCGAAGTCGTGGACCATGCCCGCCAGCCGTACGGCGGTGACCTCGACACCGGCCTCACGGAGCTTGGCGGCGTAGGCCTCCCCCTCGTCGCGCAGCACATCGGCCTGACCGTTGAGGATCAGCGCCGGCGGCAGCCCCCTGAGCTGGTCGACGGTCGCACGCAGCGGCGAGGCGTAGATCTCCGTGCGCTGTCCGGGATCGGTGGTGTACTGGTCCCAGAACCACTTCATGCCGTCGCGGTTGAGGTAGTACCCCGTGGCGAACTGCCGGTAGGACCCGGTGTCGAAGTCGGCGTCGGTGACCGGGTAGAACAGCACCTGGTGGACCAGGTTCACGTCGCCGCGCTCCTTGGCCATCAGGGTCAGGACGGCCGCCATGTTGCCGCCGACCGAGTCACCGGCCACCGCCATCCGTGAGGCGTCCAGGCCCTTCTCCGCCCCGTGCCGCGTCACCCACTGGGCGGCGGCGTAGTTCTGCTCGATCGCGGTCGGATACCTGGCCTCGGGCGAACGGTCGTATTCGGGGAACACCACCGCCGCGTCCGAGCCGACCGCCAGCTCGCGCACCAGGCGGTCGTGGGTGTTGGCGCTGCCGAAGACCCAGCCGGCCCCGTGGATGTAGAAGATCACCGGCAGTGTGCCCGCGGCGCCGGCCGGCTTGACGACGCGCACCGGCACGGTGCCCGTGGGGCCGCCCTCGACCTCGATCCACTCTTCGGTGACGTCGGGCTTGGGGACGCTCTTGTCGGACTGGAGATCCTCCAGGACCTGGCGGCCCTGCTCCGGCGGGAGCTGGTAGATGAACGGTTCCCTGGAGTTGGCGTCGGCGAACTTCTGGGCTGCCGGCTCCAGGACCACCTTGTTTTCTGCCATGGGTTTTCGGCTCCGAGTCGTGTCGTTGGATCGACGGGCATGGGACAGCACGACCGTCTGGCGGGACACCCGCTGCGCCGCAAAGAGCAAAAATGGTCGCACTCATCTCAATCCGCGTAATCCCCTATATCAACCACCAGAAGCTCCCAGAGACGGACGCTTGGCGCTTTTTTGGCCAGCCGATTCCCCCGAGGGCCGCCCCCTCCGGACCACGCATACGGGCAGTGCGCGTACGGTGGCCACGTATCCGCCCCCCATACGATCATGCAGAATGTTGTGGGATCCCCCATGCGCGAACCGGAGCGTCCTGGTGTGAGATCGACTCCATGACAGATGATGAAGGGAAGGCATTGCCAGAGCCCGGAGAGGCCGCAGGCTCCTTGCCAGGCCGCAGGTTCCCCACGGGGGATCTGGCGCGGATCAGCGTGTTCGCCGCGCTGATCGCCGCGCTCGGCCTGCCGGGTGCGCTGAATGTCTTGGGCAACGCGGTGCCGATCACGCTGCAGACCTTCGGCGTCATGCTCGCCGGAGCGATCCTGGGCGCCCGGCGGGCCGCTCTCGCCATCGCGGTCCTGCTCGTGCTCGTCGCCGCGGGCCTGCCCCTGCTGGCCGGCGGCCGCGGCGGCCTGGGCGTCTTCGCCGGACCCTCGGCCGGATTCCTGATCGGCTGGCTCCCCGGCGCGGCCGTAACCGGCTGGATCGTCGAGCGCGGCGGCCGGTCGCCGGGCATCGTCCGGCTGCTGGCCGCCTGCCTGGCCGGCGGCGTCGCAGTGGTCTACCTCTTCGGCGTCCCCGTGCAGGCGGCGCTCACCGGACTCCCGCTGGGCAAGGCCGCACTGCTCAGCTCCGCCTTCCTGATCGGCGACGTGATCAAGGCGGTGCTCGCGTCCATCGTGGTGAGGGGCACGCAGCGGGCCTACCCCGACGCGGTTCCCGCCGTGCACACCGAGCGGCTCCGGGTCTCCGGGGAGCGTTGACCCGCCCATGCCGGTAGCCGCGCAGGTGATGCGACACGCCTCCGACCGTCCGCGCCACCTCGCGCTGAGCGGTCCGGGAGGCGATCTGAGTTACGCCGGGCTCGCGACCGAGATCAACGGTGCCGCACGGCACCTGTCCGCCCGGGGGATCGGCCGCGGCGCGCTGGCCGCGATCAGCCTGGCCGATCCGGTGGCCCTGCTCGTCGCCGTGCTGGCCGCCGACCTGGTGGGCGCCACACCGCTGGTGTGCGACCCCGCCTGGGACCGGGAGCAGCGGGCGCGGGTCATGGACGCGGTCCCCGTGGACGCCCGCATCGTCGTGCCGCCGCCCGCCGCGGAGGGACCGCCGGTACGGTCCGGCGCCTCACCGGCGGACCGGGCGTGGGCCTGCTTCAGCTCCGGCAGCACCGGCAGGCCCCGCGCCGTGGTCCGCACCCGCGCCTCCTGGACGGCGTCGTTCCCGTATCTGGACGACCTCGCCGGGATCGGCCCGGACGACGTCGTGCTGGTCCCCGGCCCGCTGGTCTCCTCCCTGTACGGCTTCGCGGCCGTACACGCCCTGGCGATCGGCGCGACGGCCGTCGTGCCGGGGCGCCGGCCCTCCGCGTCGCTGGCCGCCCACCTGCGGCGGTCCACCGTGGTCCACCTGGTGCCGCACCACCTGCCCGCCGTACTGGAGAGCCTGCGCGAGATCGGGGGCCCGCTGCGGACGGCGGTGATCGGCGGCGCCGCGCTGCCGGTCGAGTCGCGCGCCCTGGCGGCGGACGCGGGCGTGCGCGTCGTGTCCTACTACGGCGCCACCGAGCTGTCCTTCGTCGCGGTGGACGCCGACGGCTCGGGGTTGCGGCCCTTTCCCCGTGTGGAGATCGAGGTGCGGGTGCCGCCGGGGCAGGCGCTGGGAGAGGTGTGGGTGCGCTCGCCCTGGCTGTCGGAGGGCTACCTGGCCGGCGCGACGGGTCCGCTGCGGCGGGACGGCGACGGCTGGACGACCGTCGGCGACGTGGCGGAGCCGTACCGGCCCGGCGAGGTGCTGCGGTTGCGCGGCCGCGGTGACGGCGCGATACAGACCGGTGGCGCCACCGTCGTGCCCGAGGACGTCGAGGAGGTCCTCAGGAGGCTGCCGGGAGTCGGCGACATCGTGGTGGTCGGCTCGCCGCACCCGCACCTGGGCTCCGTGGTCACCGCGATCCTCGAGGCGGAGGGCGCGTCCCCGCCGCCGCGGGCGGCGCTGGAGGCGATGGCGCGCGGCGGGCTGGACGCGGCGCAGCGGCCGCGGCGCTGGTACGCCGTCCAGAGCCTGCCCCGCACCCCCGCGGGCAAGCCGGCGCGCGGCCTGCTCGCCGCCCGCCTGGCCGACGGCGACCCCGGTTTCCGGCGGCTGGCCTGACGTGCGCGAGCAACCGGTCGTCGTGGCGGCCCGCCGCACCCCCATCGGCACCGCCGCGCACGCGTTCAGGTCGTTGACGGTCGACCGGCTCGCCGCCCCCGTCATCGGGGCGGTCGCCCGTGAGGTCGCGCACCTCGGCGTCCCGGTCGAGGACGTGGTGCTCGGCAACTGCACGGGTCCCGGAGGGAACGTCGCACGCGTCTCGGCGCTGGCCGCCGGGATGGGACACGGCGTTCCGGGCGTCACGGTGGACCGGCAGTGCGGCAGCGGTCTCGCCGCGATCCTGCTGGCGGGCCAGGCCGTCGGCGGCGGGGAGATGGACCTCGTCATCGCCGGAGGGGCCGAGAGCGCCTCCACCGCGCCGCTCCGGGCCCACCGCGGGCTCGCGGGCGAGGCGGCGGTGCCTTACGAGCGGGCGCCGTTCGTCCCCGCCGGTCACCCGGACCCGGACATGGGCCCCGCCGCGGAGGCGCTCGCCGCGGCGCGCGGCGTGAGCCGGGAGCGTCAGGACGCCTACGCCTGCCAGAGCCACGCCAAGGCGCTGGCCGCGCGGGAGGCGGGCAGGTTCGAGCAGGAGATCGTCGCGGTCGGCGGCCGGGTGGCCGACCAGCGGCCGCGTGCCCTGCGGATGGAGTCGCTGTCACGGCTGCCCGCGGCGTTCGTGCCCGCAGGCACGGTGACCGCCGGCAACTCCTCCCCGGTCAGCGACGGCGCGGCGGCCGTCGCCATCGTCCCGGAACGGCTGCGGGCGGCCGCGGGCCTGCCCGGACTGCGGCTGCGGGCCGGGGCCGTCGTCGGCTGCGACCCCGAGCTTCCCGGATGGGGGCCGGTGCTCGCCGTACGGCGCGTGCTGCGGCGCGCGGGCGCGGACCTGGAGCGCGTGGCGGCGGTGGAGATCGTGGAGGCGTTCGCGGCGCAGGTGCTCGCGGTGACCGACGCGCTCGGCCTCGATCCCCTGGGCGCCGACAGGGACCGGGTCTGCGCCGACGGCGGCGCGCTCGCCCTCGGCCATCCGTGGGGCGCCACCGGCGCCGTGGTGGTCACCAGGCTGTTCAGCAGGCTCGTACGCTCGGACGCGCCGGCGGGGACGCTGGGCCTGGCGACGGCCGCGGTCGGCGGCGGCCTCGGGGTCGCCGCCCTGTTCGAGGTGGTGTGAGTGATCGAGTTGGCCGACGTCCACGTGCGGCTCGGGCAGCGCGACGTGCTGCGCGGCATAACGGTCTCGCTGCCGGAACGCCGCGTGGGCGTGATCGGCGCCAACGGCTCCGGCAAGAGCACGTTCGCCCGCCTGATCAACGGCCTGGCCCGGCCGTCCTCGGGCGGCGTCACCGTCCTCGGGCTCGACACCCGCCGCCACGCCGCCCGGATCAGGCGCAGGGTCGGGTTCCTGTTCACCGACCCCGACGCGCAGATCGTGATGCCGACCGTGGCCGAGGACGTGGCCTTCTCCCTGCGGCGCAAGGGGCTGCCACGTGAGGAGGTCGAGCACCGCGTCCAGGAGGCGCTGGCCCGGTACGGCCTGCGGGAGCACGCCGACCATCCCGCGCACCACCTGTCCGGGGGCCAGAAGCAGTTGCTCGCCCTCTGCTCGGTCATGGTGCTCGAACCCGACATCCTGGTCATGGACGAGCCGACGACGCTGCTGGACCTGCGCCACTCCCGCCAGGTCGCCGACCTGCTGCGGGGCCTGTCGCAGCAGGTGGTGGTGGTCAGCCACGATCTGGCGCTGCTGGAGGACTTCGACCGCGTGCTGGTGCTGGACCGGGGGCGGATCGTCGCCGACGCCGAGCCGGAGGCGGCGATCGGCCACTACCGGAAGATCATGTCGTGAGCGGGCTCACCGGAGCCTACGTGCCGGGCGGCTCGCTCCTGCACCGTCTCCCCGCCGGGGCCAAGCTCGCCGGGCTCGCCGCCTCGTGCACGGGGCTCCTGCTGCTGCGCTCACCCGTGGCGCTGGCGGGCGCCGCGGCCGTCGTGGCGCTGCTGTACGCCGTCTCCGGGGTGGGCGGCGCCGCGGCCTGGGCGCAGATCCGGCCCGTCCGCTGGTTCGCCGTGGCCCTGTTCGGCATGCAGTTGCTGTTCGTGGACCTGCCCGGCGCGGTGTCCTCGACGCTCCGCGTCGTGCTCGCCGTCGCCCTGGCCGGGCTGGTCACCCTCACGACGCGCACCGCCGCCATGATGGCCTGCCTGGAACGCCGCCTGGCCCCCGCCAGGCTCGTGGGCCTGGACCCGTTCCGCCTGTCACTGCTGCTCTCCCTCACCCTGCGCAGCGTGCCGGTGGTCGCCGAGCTGGCCTCCCGGGTCCGGGAGGCCCAGCGCGCCAGGGGGGTGGAGCGGAGCGTACGGGCCTTCGCCGTCCCGCTGGTGGTGAGCGTACTGCGGCACGCGGACGCGCTGGGCGAGGCGCTCAGCGCCCGCGGCCTGGACGACTGACGACGACCGGTCCGGCCTGGCCCGGCCCGCGACGGCCCGGGTTCTGTCCGGCGGCGGTTTCCCGGTGCCTCGTGTGGCCGGTCGTGGAGAGACCTTCCGGGGCGTCTCAGTTCCGCTCGGGTACGAGCCGTGCCGCACGGGAGGTGAGGTGGCGCCGTTCCGGTGCGCTGGTGGTGCGCCGGGCGGCGTCGCGGTAGGCGTCCGCGGCGGCGCCGTGCTCGCCGAGCAGTTCCAGGAGGTGGGCGCGGGTCGCGAGCAGGCGGTGGTGACGTGCCAGCCGCCTGTCGGACTCCAGCGTGGCGAGCAGGTCCAGGCCGGCGGCGGGGCCGTGCACCATGGCGACGGCGACCACGCGGTTGAGGGTGACCATCGGGTTCGGCGCGATCCGCTCCAGCAGCCCGTACAGCACGAGGATCTGCGGCCAGTCGGTGGCGTCGACGTGCTCGGCCTCGGCGTGGACGGCGGCGATGGCCGCCTGCAACTGGTACGGGCCGGCCTGCCCCCGGGGCAGGGTCCGGCTGATCAGGTCGATTCCCTCGGTGACGAGCCGGCGATCCCACTGACCGCGGTCCTGCTCGGCCAGCGGCACCAGGTCGCCTCCGGGCCCGGTGCGCGCGGGCCGGCGCGCGTCGGTGAGCAGCATCAACGCGAGCAGTCCCGCCACCTCGCCGTCGTCGGGCAGCAGCCGGTGCAGCAGCCGGGTGAGCCGGATCGCCTCGGCCGACAGCGCCGGCGCGGTCAGGTCGGCGCCGCCCGTGGTGGTGTACCCCTCGTTGAAGATCAGGTACAGCACGTGCAGCACCGCGTCCAGCCGTTCGGCCTGACCGGCCTGGCCGGCCGACTCCGGCATGCGCAGCGGCGTGCCGGAGGCCTTGACGGTCTGCTTGGCCCGGCTGATGCGCTGGGCCATCGTCGCCTCCGGCACCAGGAACGCCGCGGCGATCTGGGCTGTGGTCAGGCCGCCGACGGCGCGCAGCGTCAGCGCGATCCGGCTGGGGTCGGACAGCGCCGGATGGCAGCAGAGCAACAGCAGCTCCAGGGAGTCGTCGCGATCCGTGCCCGGTCCGGCGTCGGCGGCGTGACTGAGCAGCTCCGCCTGCGGGGTGCCCAGGGCGATGCGGTCCTCGCGCCGCCGCCTCGCCTGTTCGCTGCGTACCTGGTCCACCAGCTTGCGCGAGGCGACGGTGACCAGCCAGCCCCTGGGGTTGTCCGGCGTCCCCTCGGCCGGCCACTGGAGCGCGGCGGCGAGCAGCGCCTCCTGGACGGCGTCCTCACAGGCGTCGAAGACGCCGTAGCGGCGGACCAGCGCGCCGAGGACCTGCGGCGCCAGCTCGCGCAGCAGGTCCTCGGCGCTCCGATCCACACTCACAGGTCCGCCGCGGACTCGTGCAGGATCGGCCACAGCTCGACCGGCTCCACGTCGGCGAAGGGCATGTCCGCCGCGATCCGCTGCGCGCGCTCCTCACTCTCGCAGTCCAGCAGGTAGAAGCTGGCGAGATACTCCTTGGTCTCCAGGTACGGCCCGTCGGTGACCGCCGGGGCCCCGTCCTTGCGCCGTACGAGCATGGCGGCGGCCGCGTCCGCCAGGCCGTAGGCGCCCAGCAGTTCCCCGGTCTGCCGGTACTTCTCGTTGAACGCCTCCTGCCGGGCGAGGGCCTCCGGCCACGCCTCAGCCGGGAAGGAGTCCCACTTGGCCTGGTTACCGTAGATCATCGCTACGTACTTCATCTCGGTCTCCCTCGGTTCCGCGCGCCCCGCGGGCGCGCTGTCACCCATCAGTCGGAGCGGGAGGCGGGTCCTCTACATCCGGCGACGGCTTTCTTCGGCTTTCTTCGGCGGCCCGGCGGACGTCTCATCCGAAAACGGCCTGGGCGAGCGTGAGGCCGATGAACACCGCGCCCAGACCGGCGACGACCGAGGCGGCGACGTTGGCCACGGCGAGGAACAGCGCGCCGGTCTCGGCCAGCCGCAGCGTCTCATACGAGAACGTCGAGTACGTGGTCAGCGCCCCGCACAGTCCGGTGCCCAGCAGCAGCTGCGCGGCGTTGCCCACCGCTCCGGCCAGCACCGCCCCGGCCAGCACACCCAGGATCATCGCGCCGACCACGTTGACGGTGAAGGTGCCCCAGGGGAAGACCGTGTCGTGGCGGGCCTGCACGGCCCGGTCGGTCAGATAACGCAACGGCGCGCCGATCGCGCCGCCGAGCAGCACCAGCAGCCAGTTCACCCCGCCACCCGCCGGCCTCGGTAGTGAACGACCTCGACCTCGTCCAGGACGGCCAGCCCCTCGATGAGCAGGTCGTCCAGCTGGGGCAGGAACGCGCGGATCCGCTCTTCGGTGTCGACGACGACGACGGCCACCGGCAGGTCGTCGGCCATCGACAGCAGCCGGGTGGTGTGCACGACCTGGGTGGCGCCGAACCCCTCCATGCCGCGGAAGACCGACGCCCCGGCCAGCCCGGCGGCGTGCACGCGGTGCACGATCTCGGTGTACATGGGGCGGTGGTGCCAGGTGTCGGTGTCGTCGACGAAGACCGTCAGCCGCAGGGCCCGTCCGGACAGAGTCATCACGCCCTCCTTGCCGTCTTGCTCACCAGCAGCCGGCGGGTGGTCCACGCCCCGGCCGTCACCGCGACCAGGGCCGCCAGGAGCGTCGCCGCCAGGTAGCCCAGCGCCGCCTCGGGCCGGCCGGCGGCCACCAGGCGTTCGATCTCCAGGCAGTAGGTGGAGAAGGTGGTGTATCCGCCCAGCACGCCGGTGGCGAAGAACGGCCTCACCCAGGCCGGAGCCGTCCACACCTCGGTCAAGGCCACCAGGAGGATCCCGATGACCAGGCAGCCGGAGGCGTTGACGCCCAGCGTGGTCCACGGAAAGGAGCCGGCCGCGGTCGGCCACAGCAGGGCCGCACCGTAGCGGGCTCCCGCGCCGATCGAGCCGCCCGCGGCGACCATCGCGAGCACACCGTAGTGTGATCGGCGCAGTCCGCCCCGCCGACGCGCGTCGGCGAGCTCGACATCGGGGTCGACGGGCTCGGTCACTGCCGCGAACCTCACCTGATCCGAACGCATGTCTCTCCCCACACGTGGCGTGCGCCCGCGAAGACGGGCGTGTGCTGTCACGGGTAGGGACCGTTGACGGCAGCGGAACACCGCGGTTCGGGCACGGCGGGCCCCACCGCCGCGGGCTCCGCCCAGTGGCGCGGCGCCCTCACACCCCACAGCTTAACGCGACGCCGGCCCGACGCCCCGCACGCCCTCGCGGACGCCGGATCGGCCAGCCGCACGGCGATGGCGGCGCCGATCCCACGGCTCCCCCGGTGACGAGCGCGACCCTGCGTGTCATGATGCCTCCCTTAAAACGGAACTGATTCCGTTTGCAAGCCGTCCAGTACCCTGTGATCGTGAACGGCATCACAAGCCCGCGACGCGAGCGGGCCGACGCGGCGCGCAACCGGGTGAAGATCCTCACCGCCGCCGCCGGGATCGTCGCCACCCACGGCGTCGAGGGGCTGTCCATGGCGGAGGTGGCCACCGCCGCGGGAGTCGGCGTCGGCACGCTGTACCGCCGCTTCGGCGACCGCTCGGGGCTGGCCTACGCACTCATCGACGAGCGGGAGCGCGAGTTCCAGGCGGCCTTCATCGAGGGTCCGCCACCACTCGGGCCCGGCGCCGAGGCGACCGCCCGCATCCGCGCCTTCCTGCACGCCCTGACCGACAGGACCGTGGAACAGCTGGATCTGCTGCTGATGGCCGAGACGGCGGCCCCTCCCGCACATGACAAGGAATCTCACGTTGCACACCATCACCCGCCTGGCCGCCGACGACTTCCACGACAGCGTGAAGAGCCTGGCCGACCTCCTCGCCGACGTCGTCGCCGACGGCTCCTCCCTCGGTTTCCTGCTCCCCTTCGACCAGGACGGGGCGGCGGCCTGGTGGCACACCCAGCAGCCCGCCGTGTCCGACGGCAGCCTCGCCGTCTGGGTCGCCCGCGGGCCCGGCGGCATCGCCGGCACCGTCAGCCTGGCCCTGGAGCGCAAGCCCAACGGCCGGCATCGCGCCGAGATCGTCAAGCTCATGGTCCACCGCGACGCTCGCGGCCGGGGCCTGGCCCGCGCGCTCCTCGCCACCGCCGAGCAGGCCGCCGCCCGAGCCGGAGCCACCCTCCTGCTCCTGGACACCGTGACCGGCAGCGCCGCCGACCACCTCTACCGCGCCGCCGGCTGGACCCGCTACGGCATCGTCCCCGGCTACGCCGTCGACCCGGCCGGCTCCCCCGAAGACTGCAGTTTCTACTACAAGCGGCTCGCCTGAGCTTGCGCCCGGCCCGCCGCACCAGGCCGATGCCCGGGCACGGAAAGCCTCTCGGGAACGGAACGGCCGGTCACGCCACACTGCGCGGGAAACACCCCCGCCTGCGCCGCCGATCGTTCCATCCCCTCCCCCGGATCCCTCACCCGCGGTTTCCGCGCGCCCGCCCCCTGCTACTGAATCTCAGCCGCCACGGCATCAGCGCCGACTCCAGCTGCACCCGCAGGCTCATCTTCGAGCTGCCCGCCCGGCGGTCGGAGAAGTGGATGGGGATCTCGACGATCGTCATCCCCGCCCTGGTCGCCCGGTAGTGCATCTCCACCTGGAAGCTGTAGCCGCCCGAGGAGATCTCCCCGAGGTCCAGCGCGGCGAGGCTTTCGGCCCGCCAGATCTTGAACCCGGCGGTCACATCCCGCAGCCTGACGCGCAGGATGGTGCGGACGTAGAAGTTCGCCCAGGCCGACAGGGCCCGTCGCCACCGGCTCCACTCGGCGGCCAGCGTCCCGCCCGGCACGTACCGGCTGCCGATCACGCACGCCGCCCCTGTCGCCTGCGCGGTCCCGAGCAGGCGCGGAACGGCGTCGACGGGATGCGAGAAGTCGGCGTCCATCTGCACCACGAACTCCGCTCCGTCCGAGATCGCGGCCTTCAGGCCTTCGACGTAGGCGCGCCCGAGCCCTTCCCTGCCTGGCCGGTGCACCACGCCGACCCGGCCGGGATGCGCGGCGGCCAGTCCGTCTGCCACCTTGCCCGTGCCGTCCGGGGAATTGTCGTCGACGACCAGGAGCCGCAGACCGTCAAGCGGCAACGCGAGCAGCGCCTCCGCGATCAGTGGAAGATTGTCCACCTCGTTGAACGTGGGGATCACGACGGTGACAGGGGCCATGTTCGAGGTCAGGGCCTTCCGGGCTCGATGGTCGGATGTTCTTGCCGCAGGAGTCGCGGCGTTCCCGTCCAGTGATCTCGAACACCGGAAGCGGCAAAGCATCCCATGCTAGCGGCCGGTAGGGCAGGTGCCGGTCTCGTCCGAGACGCCGGCGGCCTCGCGGTGGTCGTCCGGCGGCCGGGGCGAGCGCCTCCGTGTGCTCAGGCGTGGTCGGCGCTCCTGACCTCGCTGGTGATCAACAGCGCCGGCGAACCCCCGGCGAGCTCACCTTCGTTCGCCGCCTCTATCTTCTACATCTGGTAGAAGATAGAGGCAGGGATGCTTCGCGAACCATCATGTGAGAGCAAAATATGACGACGAATCTGAAGATAACGCTGATCATCGCTGCGGGTATGGCCGCAGTGATCGCAGCGATCGTGCTGTTCGGCCGCCCCGAGGGGAGCGTCACGGAGCCGGTGGTCGACACGGCGTCGGGGCAGCCCGTCCCCGCGGAGTATCTCGTGCGCGCAGACAGCCACAAGCTGTCCACCGCGGCCGACGACAAGGTCACTTTGGTGGAGTTCCTGGACTTCGAATGCGAGTCCTGCGGGGCGGCCTTCCCGCACATGGAGCGTATCCGCGCCGAGTACGACGGGAAGATCAATTTCGTGGTCCGCTACTTCCCCCTTCCCGGTCACCGTAACGGCGAGCTCGCGGCACGGGTCGCTGAGGCGGCCGGCAAGCAGGACAAGTTCGAGGCCATGTACGCCACGTTGTTCCAGACCCAGAGCCAGTGGGGCGAGGCCTCCGAGTCCAAGGAGGAGTTCTTCCTCAACCTGGCCAAGCAGACAGGTCTCGACATGGCCGCCTTCCGGAAGGATCTCAAGGCGCCCGAGACCGCCGAACGGGTGAAGAAGGACCAGGATGACGGGTTCGCTCTTGGCATCCAGGGCACACCGACGGTCTTCTTCAACGGCGCCTTGCTGGACGGAGAGCCCAGCTACGAGAACCTGAAGGCCAAGATCGACGCAGCGCTCGCATCGTGACCACGGTGCAGGCCGATCGGCCCGGAGCAGCCGCCGAGGCTGACGCGACACGGCCGATCGTCACCAGATCGCTGCCGTTCATCCTCGCGATCGGCGGTGGCCTCGGCGTCCTGGCGGCGTTCGCGCTCGTGATCGAACGGCTCCGCCTGGCGGCCGATCCCGGCTACGTCCCCAGCTGCAGCATCAATCCGATCCTGAGCTGCGGCTCGGTCATGAAGACCGAGCAGGCCTCCGTCTTCGGCTTCCCCAATCCGCTCATCGGCATCGCGGCGTTCTGCGTGGTGACGACAGTGGGTATGGCACTGCTGGCGGGGGCCCGTTTCCGGAAGTGGTTCTGGTACGGCCTGCAGGTCGGCACCGTCGCGGGCGTCGTCTTCGTCCACTGGCTGATCTTCCAGAGCCTTTACCGCATCGGCGCCCTGTGCCCTTACTGCATGGTGGTGTGGGCCGTGACGATCCCTGTCTTCTGGTACGTCACGCTCGCCAACCTGGAAGCCGGACGGATCCCGCTGCCCGGGAGCGCCCGCCGGGCCGCCTTCTGGGCGGCCCGGTATCACACGGTCGTTCTCACGCTCTGGATGCTCGCGATCGTCGGCCTGATTCTGCGGCGCTTCTGGTACTACTGGATCACGCTGATCTGAAGACCGGTCAACCGCCGGAACGTCGGCGGCGGCCGGCCAGCACGACGCCGAACCCGGCGACGACGACTCCGAGTCCGATGACGAGATAGGTGAGCAGAGGCGATCCACCGCTCACCGGAGGGCTGTCCTCGTTCGCCTGCGGAGTCGACGTCGGCGCAACCGGCAGGGCACTCGGCGTCCGCGGACTCGGTGCCGGTGTATCCGGCTCTTCGGCAGCGGCCGGACCGGGAGTCGGGGTGGGCGTGGAGGAGGGGGTCACCGTGAAAGGGATCTCGCCGGTGCGGGGATGGCCGTCGGAGGAGACGACCCGGTAGCCGATCGTGTACTTGCCGGGCGGCAACGCGCCGGAGAGTCGCTGAACGACCTTCTTGCCCCGGAAGCCGGCCTCGCCTGACTGGAACTGTTCCTCCGCGGCGTTCAGCACGACGACCTTGGGGAACTTCACGGCGTTGTTGAACTCCAGGACGACTTCACTGAGATCGGAGACCTCGGCGTCCTTCGCCGGATTGCTCGACTTCAGAATGTCGTGTGCCTGAGCTGCCGTCATGGGCCACATGGCAGCCACGACCGCGATGAGCAGGATCGCTACCCTGCGGAGGGACATGGAGCTGACTCTTTTCCGTCGTCGGACAGCCGCGGCACTTCGAACGGGCATGTGATCTTTACTCGCGCGGCGCATCGCGCTCGATCTGTTCGGCGCCTTCAGAGGCCTTGGCCCGCGCCTCACTCCGCAGTAGCCAGACGATTCCTGTCACGAATGCGCCTCCGACCACCAAGGGCGGAAGGAGCGCGGACACGATTTCCAACATGGGGCTACCTCGCGGACGGCGTGGACACTTCCAAACTTCTACATTATGTCGAACGAAGACTACGGCCGCCCGGCCTCCGAGCCCAGGAGGTCGTCACAGTGCGCTTCCCCGTCAGACGGGCCAGACGGTGATGCAGAGCAGGGGCGCCACCAGCACGGTGAGAGGTCCGCTGAGCAGGAGGCCGGCTGTCGAGTAGGCCGCGGCGGGCGCCCAGCACGACCGCCTGTCTCGCTGGTCGAGGAGTCGCTCCACCCGGTGGACGACCGCCTTGTCCGCCAGGGCGAGCGTGCCCGCCTGCGCCGGGCCGGCCGCGGGAGTGGCCATCCGCACCAGGGCGCGGGCCAGCGTCAGCTCGCCGTGGGCGCGGCGGGCCTGGTCGTCTGCCAGCATCTCCAGCAGCACCGGCACGACCCCGCGGGCCGTCCGGGCGACGGGCAGCCGGGGAAAGGCTCGCTCCAGCGCTATGAACGGCAGCAGGACGAGGTCATGGCGGCCTCGCGCGTGCGCGCGCTCGTGCCCGAGCACGGCCTGCAGTTCCTGCGGGCCCAGCAGGTCCAGTGTGCCCTGGCTCAGCACGATGCGGGCACGCCGTCCCGGCACGCAGTACGCCACGCGCTCTCCACTCGGCAGGACGTAGGCGTCGTGGTGGGAGGAGTGGTCGGCGACCACGTCCACCAGCAGGCGCTGCCGCCGCTGCTCGGCGACGGTCTTGACGGTGATCCTGATCGTGTGGACGGACAGCCACACGATCAGGCCGATCGACCATCCCAGGGCGGCGACATGCGCGGGACCGAGCCCGCTCAGCCCGTGTCCCGCCGCGAGCTGCTGGAGCAGGGTGTGCATGCCGTGCGGGAAGAGCGCGGCCAGCGGCGCGACCGCGGCCACCAGGCCCACTCCGACCGCTCCCAGCCCGCCCGACAGGCCGATGGCCTGCCAGAGCACCAGTGCGGCACGGGGACAGCGGCGCGTCCACCGGGCGGCGGCCAGGCGTCCGGCCACCGGCCCTCCGAACACGACGGGCGTCAAGGAGATCCCCGCGACGATCAGCCAGAGGATCACGGAACGGATCCGTCCCGCCCCGCGAGCGCGTCCCGGAGGGCCGCGGCCACTTCGGGCGACACCGTGCCGACGAAACGGTTCACCGCCGCTTCGAGATCACCCGCTTCGTCGAGGGCGGCCCTCATGGTCTCGGCGACGAAGGAGTCCTTGGTGGCCGCGGCCCTGTAGAGATGTGCCCGGCCCAGGCGTTCCCTGGTCACCATGCCCTTGTGCGAGAGCCGTACCAGCACGGTCAGGACGGTGGTGACCGCGGGTCGCGACGGCAGAGCGCCGGCCAGGTCCTGGGCGAGCGCCCCCTCGGGACGGTTCCACAGGGCTTCCATGATCGAGCGTTCCAGATTGCCGAGCCGCACGCGTTCCGCCTCCTCCGTATTCGCCTGGCTCTATCGAGAGTAGAAGGTTACAGGCTGTCATCGCTCCGGCCGTCAAACAGAGAAAGAGCGCCCGTTGACAGGCCGTGGCCGGCCCGGCGACACCGCCGAGCGCACCGGTTTCGGCCGCGCAGCGGGCCAGGCACTCCACCACGCAACCGCCCCGTGACAGGCCCGTCATCCGCGCCCGCCCCCGGCCCAGACGCACCGTCAACCCGATCGCTCGCTGCCCGGTATTCGCCACGCCACGCCTGAACAGCACGGATGCGTCCCCCGGAGGCCGAGTCCCCGCACACTGGAACTCGATCACTACAACATGTGAGGCTCCGCTGTGTCACGGACTCTCGCTGATCCCTGGGGAGAGGCTCAATGACCCTGTCGAGGCGTGCGATGGTCGCTGGGCTCGGTGCGCTGGCCACCTCCCTTGCCCCGAAACCGCCACCCTCGCGATCACCGGCTCCCGAGCCGCCGGCCGTTCCCCCCGGTCGCACACCCGACCAGCTCGCCGGGGACGAGGGCTTCTGGCGTACCGTCGCCCGGCAATACCGGGTCAGCCCGGACTTCGTCAACCTGGAGAACGGCTACTACGGGATCATGCCCGAGCCGGTGCGCCTGGCCTACCACCGCAACGTCGACCGTCTCAACGAGCTGAACTCCCACCTGCTGCGCACCTCCTACAAGGCCGAGGCAGACCGGATCAGGGAGCGCGTCGCCACCGTCCTGGGCGCATCGCCGCAGGAGATCGCCCTGACCCGCGGCGGCACCGAAGCCCTGCAGAACCTGATCGGCGGCTACAACCGGCTGCGCCCCGGCGACGCGGTGATGTACGCCGACCTCGACTATCACAGCGCACGCTACGCCATGAACTGGCTGCGTGAGCGCCGCGGCGTGAGCGTCGAACGGATGGTCGTCCCCGAGCCGGCGACCCGGCAGGCCGTACTGGACGCCTACGCCCAGGCGCTGCGCGACCGCCCGAAGGTCAAGCTGCTCCTGCTCAGCCACATGAACAACCGCACCGGACTCGTCCTGCCGGTCCGGGAGATCACCGCGATGGCCCGCGACAGAGGCGTCGACGTCATCGTCGACGCCGCCCACTCCTGGGGGCAGCTCGACTTCACCATCGGTGACCTCGGGGCGGACTTCGCCTTCTTCTCCCTGCACAAGTGGATGGGAGCGCCGCTGGGATCGGGGTTCCTCTACATCCGCGCCGGCCGCCTGGCCGACATCGACGCCGCCTTCGCCGACGAGACCTACCCCGGCGACGACATCCGCTCGCGGGTCCACTCCGGCACCATGGACGTCGCGCCCATCCTCACGGTGGGCACCGCCCTGGACTTCCACGAGGTCCTCGGCGGCCCGGTCAAGCAGTCACGCCTGCGTTTCCTGCGCGACCGCTGGGTCCACCAGGTGCGCGACCTGCCCGATCTGGAGATCCTCACCCCCGAGGACCCCGCCATGTACGGGACCATGACCGCGTTCCGGATCACCGGGCGCACCTCGGAGGCCGACAACGTCGCGATCGCCAAAGACCTGCTCGACCGGCACCGGATCTTCACCGTGCGCCGGGGCGGGCCTGCCAGGGGCGACTGCGTCCGGGTGACTCCGGCGCTGTTCACCTCGCGTGACGACGTCGACCTGCTCGCCGCGGCATTGCGCGATCTCACTTCACGGATGCGCGGCTGAGGAATCGGGCAACCGGGCCCTCATTTGCGACGATCTCCGAGGTCAGGAGCGGAACGACATGGGTCGCCGGTCTGCGCCCGGGCTCGGATCGCGGCTCGATCCGGATGGATTCCCGGCCGGCGGCCGACCCCGTACCGGCCGGGAGTCCATGCAAGGCCTACGCCGCCGCCGGCGCCGTCTCGGGTGAGGCCGCCAGGCGTCCTGATCGGTCCAGGGCGCGTACGGCTGCCGCGCATCCTAGGCCGATCAAGACCAGGGCCACCCAGGGCAGGCTCGGCAGGCCCACCGCTCCGCCGAGGTCCAGCGCCCAGCCCGACAGCAGGTTGCCTGCGGCGATGCCGATGCCGGCCAGGGTGCTGTAGAGCCCGTAGTAGGTAGCCACCATGCGCTGACCGCCGACGGTGACGATGGTCGCCATCTCGAACGGGTAGATGATCATGGTGGCCAGGCTGAGCAGCACCGCCGTACCGAGGACCGGCAGCAGCACAAGCGCGTGGGCGATCCCGTCGACCGGGGTAGCGGCCGCGCCCGCCAGAGGCGCGGCCAGCGCGAGTGGGGTGAAGGACAGTCCCATCAGCCCGAGTCCCCAGGTGATGGCCTGGGGTGGGCGCCATCGCCGGGACGCCCACGCCGTCACCCGTGCCTGGCCGGCGATGGTCATGAGGCCGGAGACCACGAAGATGAGGGTGACGCCGAGCTCGCCGGCCGTCACCCGGCGGACCTCCAGCGGCAGGCCGAGATAGACCTGGAAGTTCAGCACGTAGGAGCCGATCATGGCCAGGGAGAACAGCAGGAAGGGACGGTTGGTGATCGCCTCGCGCCAGTCGAGGAGCACTCCGCGCTTTTCCTGCCCCTGCCTTCGCCCCTGCTCCTTGGCCTGTGCCGGCAGGGCCCGCGTCTGGGCGATCGTCAGGGCGGCGAACATCAGTCCCGCGGTGAGGCAGACGAGCTTGAAGGCTATACCGTTGAGCACCAGGCCGATGAGGGGCCCGATCAGGATGCCGAGCTGGTAGAAGGCGTTGAACGCCGCGAACGCCTCGATTTTGCGCTCGCCCGCCTCCTGGGCGAGATAGGCCCGCACTGCGGGGTTGAACAGCGCCCCGGCGAATCCGGTCAACGCCGAGGCGACCACCAGGGCGGGGATGGAGTCGGCCACCGCCAGCAGCAGAAATGCGACGGTACGCAACCCGCATCCGGCGACGATCATGGGTTTGCAGCCGAGCCGATCGGCGAGGGTGCCCCCGACCAGGAACATGCCCTGCTGGCTGAGGTTGCGGACGCCGAGGATGAGGCCGACCAGCGCCGCCGGCAGCGCCAGCGTGCCGGACAGGTGACCTGCCAGGTAGGGCATCAGCATGTAGAAGCCGGTGTTGATGGTGAGCTGGTTGACCAGCAGCAGTTTCACCGGCCGGTCGAAGGACCGCGCCAAGGCCAGCGTGCTTTTCACCGCCGTGCCCTTTCGGTGACGCGTGCTCCTTCGGCGACGGCAGGGGGTCGCATACCGGCCGGGTCGACCACGGTCGCGCATCGCGTCCAGCGGGTCGGCTCACGCTCCGCCGGATGGTCGATCACCTCTGGATCCGTCGCCACCGGCGAGCCGAGAAGGCCGTGAGCGGCGCAGTAGTCGTCGTTGAACACCGTGTCGAAGTAGCGGTGCGGGCCATCGGGGAAGATCGCCGCTATCCGCGTGTGGCCGGGCAGCGTGCGGGCCACCCAGGACGACACCAGAGCCACCGCCCCGACGCTCCAGCCGCCGGTGGCGTATCGAAGCGCCGCCAGGCGCCGGCAGGCCCATACCGCTTCCGGCGGCGCGACCCAATGGACTTCGTTGAAGGCCTCGTAGTCCACGTTGCGCGGATAGATGCTGCTGCCCAGGCCCCGCATGAGCCGGGAGCGTGCGGGCTGGCCGAAGATCGTCGAGCCGATCGTGTCGACGCCGACGAGCCGTAGGTCGGGGTAGAAGCGGCGAAGCGCGCGGGAGACGCCGGCGCTGTGGCCGCCGGTGCCCACGCTGCACACCAGGACATCGATCCGCCCGAGCTGGCCGGCCAGCTCGGCGGCCAGCCCCGCGTAGGCGGTGACGTTGTCGGGGTTGTTGTACTGGTCCGGGCAGTAAGCGTCGGGATGCTCGCCCAGCAGCCGGCGCACCCGCTCTCGGCGTGCCTGCTGCCAGCCGCCCACCGGATGCGGCTCGGCGACGATGACGACACGGGCTCCGTAGGCCGACAGCAGGCGGCGCATCAGCGGCTCCATCCCCGGATCGGTCACCAGTGTCACCGGGTGCCCGTAGACGATGCCGGCCAGCGCCAGACCCAGGCCGAAGGTCCCGCTGGTGGACTCCACGATGGGCGCGCCGGGTCGCAGCTCGCCGCGATCGCGCGCCCGCTCCACGATGTAGAGCGCGGAGCGGTCTTTGATCCCCCCCGGATTGTTGCCCTCCAGCTTTGCCCAGAAGCCGCGGTCCTGTCCCGAGACGATCTCCGGAACCCATAGGACCGGTGTGTTGCCGACCACATGTTCAGGGGTGTGGCAGGTGTTTCCGGTAATCATCTGGCCGAGCGAAGGGGTGGTGGTCTGCGTTGATTTAAGTATGTATGTCATGATCCGTTCCCCGTGGGTGCGATGTGGTCGACTCGCTTTTGGGCATGCGGAAGCGACGGCTCATGCCGATCAAGTCGAGCGTTGAGTCGTTCGCGTGCCTGCCCGCGGGGCGGTTATATGCGGGAAACGGATTTGAGCAGGAGCAACGCCGCCCCTGGAGGCAGGTGGGCCGGCTGCGAGGAGCGCCGTGCCGACGTCGGCGATGCCGTCGTGGTTGTCGCAACGGTGGTCGAATCGCCGATGGCGTGTCCGCCGGGCAGCAGGACGCGCACGTTGATGATCGGCGACCCGGCCGCCGCGCCGCACAGGCTGTGATCATCACCGGCGGGCAGCTGGGGACACGGCGATCCGCACGGGAACGCCACCGCGTCGATCGCGGCGTGGAGCTCGGCGCTTCTGTCGCAGGCGGCCGCCGACTGTTCCGTACCGGGCTCATGACGGTGAGCCGAATGGTCATGCGTGAGGTGCAGCCCGAGATGCAGCAACACGACAATACCGAGCACGGCCAGGCACACCGCGGAGAGAATGCCTCCGTGCTGTGCGACCCGCCGCATCGATACGATCATGACCGTAAATATATACTACGTTCCGTAGCGACCCGCTACGGGGGGTGACTTCGATGGTGACCGGGAGCGTTGGCCGGACGCACTTCGCCGACGGCGTCCCCGGGGGAGGCGGGGCGTCGGCCAGGCAGGACAGCGCACACCTCGCACCGCGGATCCGTACCGCCGTCGTTATCCGGATCCGCCCGTCGGAGAGGTAGCCGTCAGAGGCGCCCGGCGGCTACCAGTGCGCCGGCCGCGTGAGCGACGGCGGCAGCCTGGTCGCGCTGTCGCCCTTCGCCGCGTCGAGTTGGGACTGGATGAGAAAGATGCTCTCGGTGAGGTCGGCGCCCCTGAGGTCGGCGCCCCTGAAGTCGGCCCCGATGAGGTCGGCCATTCTCAGGTCGGCGCCCCTGAGGTCGGCCCCGATGAGATAGGCCCCTCTCAGGTTGGCGCCCCTGAGGTCGGCGCCTTTGAGCTTGGCGCCGATGAGGTCGGCTCCCCTGCGGTCCTTCTTCTTGTGCCGGACCTCGGCTCGCACGAGCTCGCTCGCGCGCAGCAGCAGGGCGTTGACGTCTCGCCGGTGGGCCGCCACGTCCAGTTCGACGAGAGCGCCGGGGCTGTCGTGAGTGAGGCGCTCGGTCTGTTCCAGTGCGAGGCGGAGCTCACCGTGGAGCGGGCGGGCCGGTCGCAACGCCAGCGCCTCGGTCAGGTACCAGAGCAGCTCGTGGAGGTCCCGCATGATCGGGAACACCTCGAACATCTGCTCCGCGGTCTGCGGGGACCGCCGCCAGTCCTGGCCGCCGAAGGTGACCTGGGAGACCTTCTGCCCGGCGCCGAAACAGTCGTAGACGGTGCAGCCCCGAAAACCCTGCTGCCTGAGGCGGGTGTGGATGCCGCAGCGGAAGTCCTGCCGCAGATTGGGGCAGGCCTGCCCGGCCTTCTTGTCGATCGCGAAGTCCACCGAGGCCGAGAACGCCGGCACGACGCAGCACAGCGCGAAGCAGCTCTCGCAGTCGGCTCGCAGGCTGAGGTGGCCTTCCCCGGCGGAGGGCTCCGCGTGTTCGCGTTTCTCGGACAACGTGCGCGGTCTCCCGTACGAAGCAACCCTGCCGGCCGCAGCCGTCCATGGACGGCTGGACCGGCACTTTCCCAATGAACCCTAGCCGAACCCGGATCGTGCGCCTGCGACCTCGCGCGTGGGCCCTCCTGCTCACGTCCGTGGCCATGCGCCCTTTCCGGTCACGACCGGGGGGTCAGGTCACGTCGCGGCGCATGGGGACGCCGATCGCCAGCGCGGTGGCCGTGACGGCGTAGGCCGCCAGGACGAGCGCGCCGAGCACCGGCGGCAGGAGCCGTGCCGAGGAGACGGAGATCTCCGCGGCCGCCTGGCTGATCAGGTTGAAGTTGGTAAGCGCCGCGGTGGCTCCGCCAGGCAGGTAGGGGTAGATGAGGTTGACGCCGGGAATCAGCGCCAGCGCGTGTTCGACCATGTAGAGGTACAGGCCGAGAGCCGCGAGGGCCGCCGTCTGGTTGCGCAGCAGCGCTCCGATCCCGACGCCGAGCATGGTGTAGACGGTCATGGCGGCGGCCAGGCGGAGCAGGAGTTCGGCGACCGTGCCCGGTCCGGCGCCGACGCTCACTCCTCGCAGCGCGGCTCCCCCGTACAGGCCGGCCGCGGCGGACGCGGTGACCACCAGGCCGTAGGCCGCTCCCGCGACCGCGTACGTGAGCAGTTTCGCGGCCAGCACGGTCTGCCGCCGGGGGGCGAACAGGAAGGTGAAGGTGATCGTCTTGTGCCGGTATTCCGAGGTCACAGCGGTCGCCCCGAACAGCGCGGGGACGATCACGGTCAGGCCGGTCAGGCTGAGGACCGTGCGGACGCCCTCCTCCGTCCGCACGCCCGGCATCGAAGGCTCGAAGTTCTCCGGCCCGACCAGCGTGGCCAGGCCGACCAGGACGCCACCGCAGACGACGGCGGCGAGCGGCCCCCACCTCCACAGCGCCGTCGTGAACAGCCTGCGGAACTCCGCCTTGACGAGCCGCCTCATGCGGCACCTCCTGTCAGACGCAGGAACGCCTGCTCGAGGGTGGATCCGTCGCCGGTCAGGCCGGCCAGCGGCCCGGCGCTCATCAGCCGCCCGCGGCGGATGACGAGGACCTGGTCGACCATCTGCTCGGCCTCGCTCAGCACGTGACTGGAGACCAGGACGGTGCGGCCCTCGTCGGCCATCGCGCGGAGGAAGCGGCGCAGCCAGGCGATGCCTTCCGGGTCGAGCCCGTTGCCGGGCTCGTCGAGCACCAGCACCGGGGGATCGCCCAGCATCGCGGTGGCGAGGTTGAGCCGCTGCCGCATCCCGGTGGAGAACCCGCGGACCGGGCGGTCGGCGAACTCCGGCATGCCCAGCAGGTCCACGACCTCGTCGATCCGGCGCTCGGAGCAGCCGATCATGTCGCCGTAGACGCGCAGGTGATTGCGCGCGCTACGGCCCGGGTGGAAGCTCGACGCGTCGAGAACCGCGCCGACCGTGCGGGCGGGGTGAGTGAGGTCGGCGTACCGCCTGCCGCCGATCGTCGCGGTGCCCGAGGTGGGCCGGACCAGCCCCAGGAGCATGCGCAGGGTCGTGGTCTTCCCGGCGCCGTTCGGGCCCAGAAAGCCGGTCACCACCCCGGGCTCCACCGTGAAGCTCAGATCGGTGACGGCGGCCACCTGGCCGAAGTGCCTGGTCAGGCCCCGAACCATCACCTGGTTCGACATCGTCATCAGAATGTCCCATCTCATGTATCTGTTCTATTATTTGTATAACAGCTATAGTTGGCGCCGTGCAACTGACGCTCGATCTCGACAGCGAGGTCCCGATCTACCAGCAGATCCGGGATCGGATCGTGGAAGCCATCGCCGACGGCGCCCTGGCGGCCGGCGCGGCCCTGCCCTCCACCCGGCAACTGGGCATGGATCTGGCGATCAACTTCCACACCGTGAACAAGGCCTACGACCTGCTGCGCCGGCAGGGATTCATCCGGATCAACCGCAAGAGCGGTGCCGTGGTGCGGCGCGACCGGCTGTCCGGCCCGCCCGAAGCCGGCTTCGCCGACGAATGGCAGAGCAGGCTGCGCACGCTGCTCGCCGAGGCCGTCGCCCAGGGGCTCTCCCCGCAGGAGGTCCAGCAACGCGCGGGTAGCGTGCTGGAGTCATTCGCCACACCGAAGGGATCAATGACATGACCATGCTGCTCGTCGCCGACCTGCTGCTCGTCGCGCTGGTCACGGCGGCGGCATGGGCGATGCCCGCGCTGGCGCGCCCAAGCCTGCCGTTCGGCGTGCGCGTCCCTCCCGGCCGCGTCACCGACCGGGCCGTCACCGAGCAGCGCCGCGTCTACCCGCGCCGCGTCCTCGGCCTGGGCGTGCTCGCCGCGCTCGTCTCGCCTCCGCTGCTCATGCTCGGCGGGCCCGAGCGGGTGCCGGCCCTCGTCCCGGCGGTTCTGGTGCCGGCCGACGCGGTCGCCTACTACCTGGCATACCGCGCGGTGCGGACGGCCAAGCGCCGCGGGAACTGGTACGCCGGAAGCCGGCAGGGCGTCACCGCGGACACCACGCTGCGCACCGATCCCGTACGCGTGCCGTGGCTCTGGCTCGCTCCCGCCGCCCTCGTCCTGATCGCCGGCGCGGTCACCGGGATCACCCGGTACGGCGGGCTGCCGGCGACCCTGCCCACCCAGCGCGGGATGGGCGTGGACCTCGCACACCGCGTGAGCACCACCCCGCCGATCGCCTTCGCCCCCGTCCTGGTCCAGGCCGTCCTCACCGTGCTCATGCCGCTGCTGGCCGCCGGGCTGACGCGTGCCCGCCCGGAGCTCGACGCCGCCCGTCCCGCCGGGTCCGCCCGCCGTTACCGCGCCTACCTGAAGGGGGTGCTCAGGCTCGCCTTCGCCACCGCCGCGTGCGCGAACCTGAGCGTGTTCCTCATCGCCCTGCAGATCTGGGAGATCCTGCGGCCCTCGGTGATCGTGACCGTCGTCACCTACCTGCCCCTGGGCGCCGCCCTGGTGGCCTGGATCGTCTTCGAGCTCCGCGTCGGCCAGGCCGGGCATCGGCTCCCGCCGGAGCCCGGCGAGGAGGCCGAGGACTCCGATCTCGTGCAGCGCGACGACGACCGGCACTGGCACCTCGGCGGGTTCGTCTACGCCAACCGCGCCGACCCCGCCCTCTACGTGCACCAGCGGGCAGGCGGCGCCAGCTGGACGATGAACCTCGGCCATCCCCTCACCTGGGCGGTCCTGGCGGCCGTGCTCGCCGTCGCCCTGCTCGCCGCCGCCGGGGCCATCCCGCTGCCCGCCCGTTGAGATCCGTACGCCGCCAGGCGGCCGCGGAAGCGGCGGCGACCATAGCATGCCCGCCGGGGACGTACCGTGATCGGCACAGGTTTCGCCCCGGGAAAGGTGCCGCCGCTGTGACGACCACCATCGATGACGACGTGCTGATCCTGTCCGACCACGACGAAGAAGACCGCTCCGCCGGTGCCGCGGCGACCGCTGCCAGCTCTGATGCGGTCAAGGACTACCTCCGGCGGATCGGCAAGGTCGCGCTGCTGTCGGCCGAGCAGGAGGTCGAGCTCGCCCGGCGCATCGAGGCCGGGCTGTTCGCCGCCGAGTGCCTCGGCACGGAGGCCAAGGCGCCGTCCGCGGATGTGCGGGCGGAGCTGGAATGGCTGGCCGAGGACGGCCTGCGCGCCAAGAACCACCTCCTGGAGGCCAACCTCCGGCTGGTCGTCTCGATCGCCAAGCGCCACACCGGCCGCGGCATGGCCTTCGCCGACCTGATCCAGGAGGGCAACCTCGGACTGATCCGCGCGGCGGAGAAGTTCGACTACACCAAGGGGTTCAAGTTCTCCACCTACGCCACCTGGTGGATCAAGCAGGCCGTCACCCGCGCGCTGGCCGACCAGGCCCGCACCATCCGGATCCCGGTGCACATGGTCGAGGTGATCAACAAGGTGGCCCGGGTGCAGCGGCAGATGATGGTCACCCTCGGCCGCGAGCCCAGCCCGCAGGAGCTCGCCGTCGAGCTGGACATGACGGTGGAGAAGATCACCGAGGTGCAGAAGTACGGGCGTGAGCCGATCTCCCTGCACACCCCCCTCGGCGCCGAGGGCGATGCCGAGTTCGGCGACGTGATCGAGGACTCCGAGGCGATCCTGCCCGAGGAGGCGGTGACCTTCGTCCTGCTGCAGCGGCAGCTGCACGCGGTGCTGGACGCGTTGTCCGAGCGTGAGGCCGGCGTGGTGCGCCTGCGGTTCGGGCTGGCCGACGGCCAGCCCAAGACCCTGGACGAGATCGGCAAGGTGTTCGGCGTCACCCGGGAACGGATCCGCCAGATCGAGTCCAAGACCATGTCCAAGCTGCGCCACCCGGTCCGCGCCCGGGCGCTGCGCGACTACCTGGGGTGAGTCTCCGTCCGGGATGAACGTCACGAGGTGGCGGGGATGTCCTCAGCGGGCCGGAGCACGTGGGGGACGTCGTGAAACGGCCCGGGCACGGGGATGCCGTGCCCGGGCCGTCGCACCGGCCCTCGATCAGGGGCGCAAGCGGATGCTCAAGGGGTCGGGGTCGGGGTGACCGTTGCCGTCACGCTGGGGGTCGGGGCCGGCGTCTGCGGGGGTGTCGGGGCCGGAGTGGGCGGCACGGTGGGCGTTTCGGTCACCGTCGGGGTCGGGGTCTGCGGCGGTGTGGGGCAGGGCGTGGGGGTCCGCCACCTGGCCGTGCCGGGCCACCACTGCCGGTGATGCCACCGGTCGTTGCCGCGCGGGCTCTTCCTGCCCTGCCGCGACAGGTCGTAGACATAGGCGGCCGTCGCCGTCGCGCCCTCTCGCGTCGAGGTCAGGGCCACCCAGTCCCCCTGCCTGACCTCGCTGTTGCCGCGCTTGCCCGCGACGACGCGGGTGGTGTCGGTGATCGTGTACACCTGTTCGAAGCCGTCGCGGCTCCGCACGGTGATCGTTTCTTCGGTCACGGCCGTCGCCTCGCCCGTCTGCGCGAACACCGTGACGAACACGCACGGGTCCTCCGTCCCCGCCAGGAACTCGCCGTGCACCGCGCCGGTCAACTCCAGGGGGTGCACGGTGGGCAGCGCCGTGGCTGTGGGCGTAGGGGTGGGGGTCTCGGCCGGCGGCTCGGTGGGGGTCTCGGCCGGTGGCTCGGTGGGAGTCGCCGTGGGTGTCTCGCTGACCGTCTGCGTCGGGGTGGGTGTCTCCGCGGGCGGCGGCGCGGGCGTCGCCGCCGACGCCGCGGCCATCCCGATGCCGCCCGACGTCAGCAGCACCACGGCCGCGGCGACGGTCAGCGGCCGCTGAACGCTCCGGCGTGGTCCGCCCGCTCCGATCGGCTCCTGTCCGTTCGGCTTGTCACGGTTGGTTGGTATCACCATGTCCTCCCGTCTGGGGTGTCCCGATTGAACGCCCGCCGGCCTGAGGCGATGTGAGCTCGTCGTTCACCCGCCCCGCCGCGGATGACGATCACGGCGGATCCGCCGCAACGATCTTCCAACGGGCATCCGAAGCCTGCCCCCTCCCGCACGGCCCATGCGGCCGACCGGCGGCCCGGCCTCGCGTGCCGCCGCCTTCCACCAGCTCACCCCGGCGATACACCCCGGGAGAAAATCCGGTGCGGGCGGTACGGGCCCGGCCGGGGAGGCCGGGCATCGCCCGGAACCCCAGGACGCCAGCAGATCTCCGGCACCGTACGGCAAAGCCCTGGCCCGCGGTGGTTCGGCCGTCCCACCGTGGGCAGGCGGTACACATGCGCGTAGTAGTCGTCGGTGCGACCGGGAACGTGGGCACAAGCGTGGTGTCCGCCCTCGCATCCGACCAGAACATCACCTCCGTCGTGGGCCTGGCCCGGCGGCTGCCGGACTGGCGGCCGGACAGGACCACTTGGCATGCCGTGGACATCGGCACCGGCGACCTGGAGCCGTATCTCGCCGGCGCCGACGCGGTGGTGCATCTGGCGTGGCTGTTCCAGCCCACGCGCGATCCGGTGACGACCTGGCGGACCAACGTCCTGGGCAGCACGCGGGTCTTCGAGGCCGCCGCACGGCACAACGTCCCCGTGCTGGTCCACGCCTCGTCGGTGGGCGCCTACTCCCCCGGCCCGAAGGACCGGCCGGTCACCGAGGACTGGCCCACCCACGGCTGGCCGGGGGCCGCCTACGGCCGGGAGAAGGCGTACGTGGAACGCGTGCTCGACGTGTTCGAGCGGGACCACCCCGGCACCCGGGTCGTGCGGCTACGGCCGGGCTTCATCTTCAAACGGGAGGCGGCGACCGAGCAGCGCCGGCTGTTCGGGGGGCCGTTCGTGCCCCAGCGGCTGGTACGGCCGAGCCTGATCCCCATCGTCCCCGACACCCCCGGGCTCATGTTCCAGGCGGTCCACGCCGAGGACGTCGGCGAGGCCTACCGCCTGGCGGTCACCCGGCCGGTGTCGGGCGCCTTCAACATCGCCGCCGATCCCGTGATCGAACCGTCCGTGCTGGCCGAGCTGCTCGGCGCCCGCCTGGTGCCCGTCTCCGGCTGGGCGCTCAGGAGTGCCGCCGCCCTGGCCTGGCACATGCGTCTGACCCCCGCCGCACCCGGCCTGGTCGACCTGGTGCTCAGAATGCCGATCATGGATGTCACCCGCGCCCGTACCGAGCTCGGCTGGCAGCCGCGCCATACGGCGGTCGACGCCCTGAAGGAGCTGCTGGAGGGCCTGCGCACCTCCGCGGGCATGGACACCCCGCCCCTGTCGCCCGGCGCCGGCGGTCCCGCGCGGGCCGGCGAGCTGGCGAGCGGGGTCGGCGGCCGGCCGTAGAGGGCAGGAGAGCTACCACCCCAACTCCCTGGGCGGCGGCTGCCCCGCGGTCGGCGGCGAGGGCGCCTACACGCACCACCAGGAGCGGGTGGACGGCAACAAGATCCGCAAGCGCAGCGAGAGCTTCGGCGACCACTACAGCCAGGCCACCCTGTTCTGGAACAGCATTGCCGACTGGGAGAAGGAGCACATCGTCGCGGCCTTCCGCTTCGAACTCGGGAAGGTGGACCACGTCCACATCCGCGAGGGGGTGGTCCGCAACCTCAACCAGGTCGACCACGACCTGGCCGTCATGGTCGCCGAGGGCGTCGGCGTGGAGCCGCCCGCAGAGGCCGCCGTCCCCAACCACGGCCACGGCTCCCCGGCCCTCAGCCAGGGCCACGACCCGGTGCGGAGCGTCGCGACCAGGAAGATCGCCATTCTCGCCGCCGACGGCGTCGACGCCGCCCAGGTGGAGGGCGTGCGGGCGGCCCTCACCCCCGAGGGGGCGGTGTGCGAGGTGCTGGCGGCGCGGGACGGCGCCGTACAGGGCGAGGGCGGTGAGCAGGTCCCGGTCACGGCCGGTGCCCCTCGACGTCGCTCCCGGCGCCCCGTCACCCAGGTGAGGAGGCGCCGGGACGGGGCAGGGGACGGACATGGCGACGCAGCTCTCCCTGGAGGGAGTCACCCGACCGGCCGGGGGCACGGAGGAACGGCCGGGAGCGAGAAGGATCCTCGTCGGCACGGCCTCGTGGACGGACAGGTCCCTGCTGGAGTCGGGCTGGTATCCCGACGACGTGTCCACCCCCGCCGCCCGCCTGGCCTACTACGCGTCGCGGTTGCCGATCGTCGAGGTGGACGCCACCTACTACCACCCGCCGGCGCAGCGCACCGTGGAGGCCTGGCGTGACCGCACCCCGCGGGACTTCACCTTCAACGTCAAGGCCTTCTCCCTGCTGACCAACCACCCCACCCGGCCGGAGTCCCTCTACAAGGACCTGCGGGACAGGCTCGGTACGCCGAAGCGGACGGTCTACCTGCGCGACGTCGGTACGGAGATCGCCGAGGAGGTCTGGCAGCGGTTCCTCAGCGCGCTCAGGCCGTTGCACGAGGCGGGGAAGCTGGGGACGCTGCTCTTCCAGTTCCCGCCGTGGTTCCCGATCGGGCAGGGCAACCGGCGCTACATCCTCGAATGCGCGCGACGCTGCGGGCCCATGCGCATGTGCGTCGAGTTCCGCAACCACACCTGGATGGAGGAGGAGAACCGCGCCGAGACCCTCGGCTTCCTCGCCTCGCACGACATCCCCTACGTCTGCGTCGACATGCCGCAGGGGCATCCGTCGTCGATCCCGCCGGTCCTGGCCGCGACCTCCGACCTCGCCGTGGTCCGCCTGCACGGCCACTCCGGCAAGTGGACCAGCAAGAAGATCGAGGAACGCTTCGCCTATCTGTACTCGGAGGCCGAGCTCGGGCGGTGGGCGGCCCGGATCCGCGAACTCGCCGGGCGGGCCTCGACCACCCATGTGCTCCTGAACAACTGCTGCGGGGACAACTCGCAGCGCAACGCGGAACGGCTCGCCGTCCTCCTCGGCGGTTCGGAGGCGGAGCGGGCTCCCGGATGATCGGTGGCCGCCGCCCCCCGCCCGGCGGTCACCGCGCCCTGCGCCTGGTCTCCGCCATGGCGGCTCTGCGCTCGTCGGGGGTGGTGCCGCCCCACACGCCGTACATCTGGTGGGTGTTCAGGGCGTAGTCCAGGCAGCGCAGCCGTACGGGGCAGCGGCGGCAGACGGCTTTGGCCTGCTCGTACTGTTGCCGTCCGGGCCCCTCGGAGGACACGGGGAAGAAGAGCTCAGGGTCCTCGGTGAGGCAGGAGGAGCGGCGGGACCAGTGAATGATGGGAATGACGGTGCCCTGAACAGACATAGGCGGGATCCAATGAACGTGGAGAAGCTGACGGTGGGCGGCTCAACTTCTGGATCGGGTGCCCGCAGAAAACCCATTCATACCTTTTCGGATGAAAAATCACAGGGCCTTGACCTCGGTTTTCACGGGGCTCCCGGCGTCAGCGGAACCGGAAGGACCTCGGGCCGGTGATCTCGGTCTCGTCGAGGTGGTCGATCAGGTCCTCCTCCTCGCCCAGCCCGCTCTCCCTGACCAGCCGGGGCCCCATGTCACGGACCTGGCCGGCCATGTCCTCGTGGCCGATCGCGTCGAGCGCGACAGCCGCCAGCGGACCCGGAGGTCCTGCTGGGCAGGCACAAGGCGCTGAAGATCGGATATTTCAGACATCGCAGACCATTACCCCTGAGCCTGCGGAGCAAACGATCAGCCTGCCGGCGGGGACGCGGCGCCTTCGCCGCGTCCCCGGGAACCTCCTGGACGGCGACCGGCCCTCACGCGGCAGGCTGCGCCCGCTCGTCGGGGACGCAGTGGGTCATCTTCAGGTCGCCCACGTCGCGCGGCCCGTTCTTCCCCAGGTTGGACAGCCGCTCGCGCTCCTGCCCGCTCAGCTCCTGGCTCGCCAGCGGTTCGAGGTGGGCGACGTCCTCGGGACCGATCCCGAGTCCCTGCCCGACACGCAGCCCGAGCTCGTCCTCGGCCATCAGGAAGTGCCAGACCATGCGCTCCTGGACGGGGCGCTCGGCCTGGGACAGGAGGGTGACGAGGTTGAGCACGAGGTCGTCGCGCTCCCACTGCTCCATCAGCAGGTAGCGCTGGCCGGCCTGGGTGTAGTCGTCGGTCCTCGGGATGCGCTTGCGGGTCAGGCGCCCGGAGACGACCGGCCCCTGCTCGTCGTGGGTGGGGTAGTGCCCCTCGCGCAGCCCTCCGAGCAGGGACGGCTCGTAGTTGATGTGCGGGCTCTCCCCCTGGTCGTCGACGAGGTAGGTCATCTGGCCGTCGCGCTGGTTGGTGCGCACCTCGGCGTGCTTGGCCTGGTTGACCGGGAGCTGCAGGTAGTTGGGGCCCACCCGGTGGCGCTGGGTGTCGCTGTAGGAGAACGTCCGGCCCACCAGCATCTTGTCGTCGGAGAAGTCGAGCCCGTCGACCAGGACGCCGGTGCCGAAGGAGATCTGCTCGTTCTCGGCGAAGTTGTTGGCCACGTTCCGGTCCAGGACCATCCGGCCGACCGGCAGCGCGGGGAACTCGTTCTCCGGCCATACCTTGGTGTCGTCCAGCGGGTCGAAGTCCAGCTCGGGGTGCTCCTCGTCGGTCATGATCTGCACCAGGAGCTCCCACTCGGGGAAGTCGCCGCGGTCGATCGCCTCACGCAGGTCCTTGGTGGCGTGCCCGAGCTCCTGGCCCTGTACGGCGGCCGCGTCGGCGGCGGTCATGCTCCGCACGCCCTGCTTGGGCATCCAGTGGTATTTCACCAGGTGCGTCTCACCCTCCTGGTTCAGCCACTTGTAGGTGTTGACGCCGAATCCCTGCATGTGGCGGTAGTCGGCGGGGATGCCGCGCGGGCTGAACAGGTTGACCAGCATGTGCATGCTCTCCGGCGTCTGCGACATGAAGTCGAAGATCCGGTTGGGCTCCTGCCGGAAGGTCACCGGGTCGGGCTTGAGCGCGTGGATCACGTCGGGGAACTTGATGGCGTCCCTGATGAAGAAGACGGCCAGGTTGTTGCCGACGAGGTCCCAGTTGCCGTCCTCGGTGTAGAACTTCACCGCGAACCCGCGAGGGTCGCGCGCCGCCTCGGAGGAGTCCCTGCCGCCGATCACGGTCGAGAAGCGCACGGCCAGGTCGGTCCGCTTGCCCGCCTCCTGGAACAGCTTCGCCCTGGTGTAGCGGCCGATCGGCTCCTCGCCCAGCTTGCCGTAGGCCTCGAAGTATCCGTAGGACGTCGCCCCGCGGGCGTGCACCACCCGCTCGGGGATCCGCTCGCGGTCGAAGTGGCTGATCTTCTCCAGGAACTGGTAGTTCTCCAGCGTGGCCGGGCCCCGCGCGCCGACCGTGCGCTGGTTCTGGTTGTCGTAGACCTGGTGTCCCTGCCGGTTGGTCAGCACCGGCCGCTCGTCGCCCGGCTGCTGTCCCCTGCTCGACACGTCCGTCATGATGACGCTTCCCTCCTTGCGGCGATCATTTCCGGCGTACCGAATCTTGTCGGCACACGGGGGTTCCATATCCGACAAAAGGCGCCTTATAGCACTGAAAGAAAAGAATCTCCGCAAGAGGGAAGGTCACATGAACGGCCTCCTGACCGCGCCCGGACGGACCACGGGCCGGCGGAACCTGACAGGCCGCGGATCAGCGAGACCTGACAGGCCGCAGATCAGTGGAACCTGGCAGGCCGCGGATCGGCGGTATCTGACGGACCATGGATCAGCGGGACCTGGCCGTGGCCCGCCGGTTGGCCTTCTTGATGGCCTCGACGAGCTGGTCCTTGGTCATCGTGGACCGCCCTTCCACGCCCAGCCGCCTGGCCACGTCGTACAGGTGCTGCTTGGACGCGTTGGCGTCGACCCCCTCGGCCGTCTTGCCCGGCTTCGGGGTGCTCCGGGCCGCCTGGGCGTCGGAGGGGCCCTTCCCGGCCTTCGGCTCCCAGTGGTCGCCGACCTTCTCGAAGGAGTGCTTCAGCGCGGCGAAGGCCGTGCGATGGGCCCGCTGCCCCTCGCCGTAGGTCCGCACCGCGGAGTCATGGGCCTTGATCCAGGTGTCCCGCGCCTTCTTGGGGGAGCGCTGCAGGGTCGACGGGAGCTCTTGTCGTGCCGGCATCTTCAGATCACCTCTCTCCTTTCCCAGGCCCATGCCCATGTCGCCACGATTCATGTCGCGGTCCCGGCGCCGTTCGCGGCGCTCACCCAGGCGCCGCCGGGTGGCCGGACGGGGAAGCCCCGGCGGCTCAGGGGGAGCGCTTCAGCAAGGAGACGACCGCCCGTTCCACGCCGCCCGGAGTTCGGTCATACCCGTCCCCTTACCCGGGAAGATCGGCCTCAGGAGCCCGCGGCGGGCCTGCGTCACGGCGTGCCCCGGCCTCCCGCGGCGTCTTCCCTGCGCTTTCCCGGGCCGCGGCGGTCCTCTGTAAGGTCGTGGGTCATGACGCTGCGAGTGGTGATCGCCGACGACGAGGACCTGATCCGTGCGGGCCTGAGGATCATCATCGACTCCGAGCCCGACCTCACCGTGGTGGGCGAGGCCGCGGACGGCGCGGCCGTCGTGCCGGTGGTGCGCGAGCACCGGCCGGACGTGGTGCTGATGGATGTGCGGATGCCGGCCGTGGACGGCATCCAGGCCACCCGTCGGCTGGCCGCGCTGCCCGAGCCGCCCAAGGTCGTGGTGGTCACCACCTTCGAGAACGACGACTACGTCTACGAGGCGCTCCGGGCCGGGGCGAGCGGCTTCCTGCTCAAGCGCACCCGCCCCGCCGAGCTGGTCCAGGCGATCCGGACGGTGGCCGCCAGCGACTCCCTGCTCTTCCCCGCCGCCATCCGCGCACTGGTCGCGCGTCGCGAGGCCGTCCGAGCCGTCCCCGGCATCGACCGGCTGACCTCGCGCGAGGCCGACGTGCTGCGCCTGATGACCCGGGGCCTGTCCAACGGCGAGATCGCCGGCGAGCTGGTCATCAGCATGGAGACGGTGAAGACCCACGTGGGCAACGTGCTGGCCAAGCTGGAGGCGCGCGACCGCACCCAGGCCGTCATCACCGCCTACGAATCGGGCTTCGTCTCCCCGAGCTGAGACGGGCACGCCTCGGAGCCCCTGATTCCCCGGACCGCGTCGCCGAGGTGCTTCCCCCGCGGTGAGAAGGCCCTCCCCGGCCCCGGTCCCCGGCCCGAGACGCTCCCGCCCTAGATGGGCGAGCCCTCGTCCTCATCGCCCGGCCTCGGCCCCGGAGTCCCCGTGCCGCTCCGCGCGGGAGACGGCGACGTGGTGGGCTGCCCGGGCTCCGGCGACGCCGGGACCGGGGGCGGGGTCGGCACGAACATCGTCGGCGGCAACGGCTTGGGCGGCGGCTGGACCTCCTCGTCGCTGCGGAGCAGCAGCCAGGCCATCACGGCCAGCATCACCAGCAGCACGGTCAGCACGACCCCGGCGATGATCACCGATCGGCGGGTCTCGACGGGCGGCGGCGCCCCCTTGGGCGGGGCGGGCAGCGCGGGCGAGCGGTCACTGATCCAGTGCGGCGCGAAGTCCGGGCCGTGCTGCTCGCCGATGAGCGTGCCGCGCACCAGCACCGGCTCCAGGAAGCGTTCGGCCCCCGCCCGGTCCGGCTCGTACGGCGTGGCCACCCACGGCGCGCTCCCACCGTCCATGGCCAGCACCTGGGGGGCCGCGTCGGCCACCGCGGTGCGGCCGCGCGTCGCCCTGGCCATCCAGCCCCGCACACCCGAACGGCTGGCCGTCGCCTCCCGGATCCCGGTGACGAACCGGTCGCGGGCCGCCGGGTCGAGCGCGGCGCCCCTGGTCAGCACCGCGACCGAAACCGCCCGGCCGTCGGAGCCCTGTCCGAGGTAGACCAGCCCCGCGGGCCCCACCCGCAGGCGGGCCTGGAGAACGAAGGGCCCCAGATGGGGCGGGTCACCGTACTGGAGCGGACTGGCCACGCCTGCCATGAAAGCACATGACCGCGATCGGTCAGCGCCCGTGTGGGTGCTGACACGAAACGCGTTTGGGTACTAACGGGAAATACGCAGTCGGCCGGTTGTGCGGCCCCGCATTTCGTTTGGTGGAATATCAACATGACCGTCGCCGAAGAACTGCCGAGCGAGACCGACACCGGACTGCTGCGCGAGGCCCTGGCCGAGGTCCGGCGGGTCATCGTGGGCCAGGAGCACATGGTGGAACGGCTGCTCGTGGCGCTCCTCGCCCGGGGCCACTGCCTGCTCGAGGGCGTGCCGGGGGTCGCCAAGACCCTCGCCGCCTCCACGCTGGCCACCGTGGTGGGCGGCGACTTCGCCCGCATCCAGTTCACCCCCGACCTGGTCCCCAGCGACATCGTGGGGACCCGGATCTACCATCCCTCCCGCGAGGCGTTCGACGTCGAGCTCGGCCCGGTGTTCGTCAACTTCCTGCTCGCCGACGAGATCAACCGCGCCCCGGCCAAGGTGCAGTCCGCGCTGCTGGAGGTCATGGCCGAGCGGCAGGTCTCCCTGGCCGGGAAGACCCATCCGCTGCCCAGGCCGTTCATCGTGCTGGCCACCCAGAACCCGATCGAGTCCGAGGGCGTCTACCCGCTCCCGGAGGTCCAGCGCGACCGGTTCCTCTTCAAGATCAGCGTCACCCATCCCAGCGCCCACGAGGAGCTGGAGATCCTGCACCGGATGAGCGTGGCCCCTCCCACCCCCAGGGCGGTGCTCGACCCCGCGCGGCTGATCGCGCTGCAGGCCATGGCCGACCAGGTCTCGGTCCACCAGCTCGTCGCCGACTACGTGGTCCGGCTGGTGATGGCCACCCGCTCCCCCGGCGAGTACGGCATGACCGACCTGGAGGAGAACATCGAGATCGGGGTCAGCCCCCGCGCCACGCTCGGCCTGGTCGCCGCCGGACGCGGCCTGGCCCTGCTGCGGGGCCGCGACTACCTGCTCCCCGACGACATCCGCGACGTGGCCGTGGACGTGATGTCCCACCGGCTGATGCTCACCTTCGACGCGCTGGCCGACGGGGTCGACCCCGAGGACGTGGTCAGGCAGATCCTGGCCGTCGTGCCGCCGCCCCTGGTGGTGTGGAACCAGGGCTCCCGATGAGCCGCCGTGCCGCCCCCGGCGGCGTGGGAGCGGGCCCCTCGGCGACCGGCCGCGGAGGCGTGCCGGCGGCCACGGCCGAGCAGGCGCTGCGCCGGCTGGAGCTGACCGTCGTCCGCCGGCTGGACGGGCTGCTGCACGGCTCCTACCAGGGGCTTCTGCCCGGCCCCGGCAGCGAGTTCGGCGACAGCCGGGTCTACGTCCTCGGTGAGGACGACATCCGCCGGATGGACTGGGCGGTGACCGCCCGCACGACCGTCCCGCACGTGCGGGACCTGATCGCCGACCGGGAGCTGGAGACCTGGGCGCTGGCCGACCTGTCGCCCAGCATGGACTTCGGCACCTCCGGGATGGAGAAGCGGGACCTGGTGGTGGCCGCGCTGGGCGCGGTCGGCTTCCTGACCGGCCGGATCGGCAACCGCTTCGGCACATACGTGCTGCACGACGAGTACGTCCACCGGATGCCCGCCAGGGGCGGCCGTCCGGCCCTGTACGGCCTGCTGCACTCCCTGATGGAGGCCCCGCGGGGCCGTCCCGTCGCCGGTGCCCCTGACCTGGCCGAGGCGATCGGGGTGCTCGCCTCGGCACGGCGGCGGCGGGGCCTGCGCGTGGTCGTCTCCGACTTCCTGGACGCCGAGCCCAGCCTCGACCCCGGCCTGGAGCTGCCCTGGGAGCGGCCGATCCGCCGCCTGGCCGCCCGCCACCAGGTGCTGGCCATCGAGGTGATCGACCCGCGCGAGCTGGAGCTGCCGCCGGTGGGGCTGATCAACCTGACCGATCCGGAGACCGGGCGGAGCCGCCGGATCCAGCTCACCGCCAAGGTGCGCGCCGCCTACGCCGAGGCGGCCGCGGCGCAGCGGGCCACGACCGCCATGGCGATGCGCCGGTGCGGGGTGGCGCACCTGGTGCTGCGCACCGACCGCGACTGGATCCTCGACATCGCCCAGTTCGTGCTGCGGCAGCGGCGCATGGCACACCTGACGCACCGGCACCCGACCCCAGGAGTGACGCGGTGACCTTCCTCTCTCCGGCCCTGCTGTGGCTGTTCGCCGCGCTCGCCCTGGTCGTGGCGGGCTACGTGGCCGCCCAGTTCGCCCGGCGGCGCTACGCGGTGCGCTTCACCAACCTGCCGCTGCTGGCGCTGGTGGCCCCCTCGGGGCCCGGCTGGCGCCGGCATGTGGCCCCGGCCCTGTTCCTGCTGATGATGGGCCTGCTGATCATCGGCGCGGCCCGGCCGGCCGACTCGGTCCGGGTTCCCCGTGACCGCGCGACCATCATCATCGCGCTGGACATCTCGCTGTCGATGGAGGCCGCCGACGTCCAGCCCAACCGGATCACGGCCGCCAAGGAGGCCGCCCAGAAGTTCGTCGAGGACCTGCCGGAACGCTTCAACGTCGGCGTGGTCGCCTTCGCCCGCTCCGCCTCGGTCGTGGTCTCACCGACCACCGACCACCAGGCGGTGTCCGCCTCGCTGGGCAACCTGACCACCCGGGCGGGCACCGCCATCGGCGAGGCGGTGTTCAACTCCCTCGACGCCGTCCGCTCCTTCGACCAGCAGGCGGTCACCGACCCGCCGCCCGCCGCGATCGTGCTGCTGTCCGACGGGGACAACACCTCCGGCCGGTCGGTCGCCGAGGCCGTCGACGCGGCGATGAGCGCGCGCGTGCCGATCTCCACGATCGCCTACGGCACCCAGGAGGGCACCGTCTCGATCGACGGCCGCGACGTGAACGTACCGGTGAACAAGGCCACCCTGCAGACCCTGTCGGAGGGCACCTCGGGCCGTGCCTACGAGGCGGAGTCGGGCAGCCAGCTCCGGGAGGTCTACGAGCAGATCGGCACCTCGCTCGGCTACCGGACGGTCCACCAGGAGATCAGCCAGTGGTTCGTGGTGGCGGCGCTCCTGACCGGCCTGCTGGTCGCCGTGGCGGGCCTGCTGCTGGGGTCGCGGCTGCCCTGAGCCGGTCCCGCCCATTGGTAACGTTCTACGACGTGGCACATTACTTCGAGGAGCGTCCCGAGACCGCCAGCCGTCCCGGCTCGGTCACGCTCGTGCTCCCCGACCTTCACCTGAGACTGGAGACCGACAGCGGGGTCTTCTCCCCCGAGCGGGTCGACCAGGGCACCCGGATCCTGCTGGAGACGGTGCCCCCTCCCCCGCCCGAGGGCGACCTGCTGGACCTGGGCTGCGGATACGGGCCGATCGCGCTGACGATGGCCTCGCGCGCTCCCGGGGCCACGGTCTGGGCGGTCGACGTCAACCGCCGTTCGGTCGAGCTGTGCGCCAGGAACGCACAGGCCGCCGCCCTTGACAAAGTAAGGTCAGTGCACGTCGACGAGGTCCCGCCGGAGATCCGCTACAGGACCATCTGGTCCAACCCGGCGATCCGCATCGGCAAGGCCGCGCTGCACGAGATGCTGACCCGCTGGCTGTCCCGCCTCACCCCGGACGGCGTCGCCTACCTGGTGGTGCAGAAGCACCTGGGATCCGATTCCCTGCAGCGCTGGCTGAACGAGCAGGGCTGGCCCACGACCCGTACGGCCTCCCGGTCCTCCTACCGGGTCCTCCAGGTCCAGGCCCGGCCCGGCGAACCGGGCCGGTGACCCCGGCCCGGCGGGCGGGGTCAGTCAGAAGAACGGCGGGCGAGGCACGGGCCTCCCGCGGAACGGACGAGAAACGGTGAACGAACGATGATTGCAAACCCGCGCAGGCAGCTGCGGCCGACCGACGTCAAGCGGCTCAACCGCACCTGGCGCCGGAACACCGAGGGCCGGCTCGCCCTGATCGTGGAGTCGGTGACCGGTCCGTTCAACATCGGCTCCATCTTCCGCACGGCCGCCGCCTTCGGGGTGGAGCGGATCTGGCTGGCGGGCAACGCCACTCCCCCGACCAACCCCAAGGCGCAGAAGACCGCCCTGGGCACCGACCGGCTGGTGGCCTGGGAGGAGCCGGTCCCCGCGGTGGAGGCCGTACGGGCCGCCAAGGCGGACGGGTTCACCGTCGTGGCGGTGGAGCTGACCGGAGACGCGGCGCCGCTGCACGCGGCGGAGCTCGGCGGCGACGTGTGCCTGGTCGTGGGCAGCGAGGACCACGGCTGCTCACCGGCGCTGCTGGAGGCCGCCGACGGCGTCTGCTACATCCCGCAGGTCGGCCGGGTGGGCTCGTTCAACGTCGCGGTCGCGACGGCGATAGCGCTGGCCGAGGCCCGCCGCCGGGAATGGTCCGGCAAGGAGGCCCCGGACGGGGAATGAGCGCCGCGCGGGCTCCCGTGACCCAAACGTTCACCCGCCCGCGATGACGAGCCGCGCTCATACCGGGCATACTCCTGCACGTGCAGCGCCGTTACCCCTTCCTCGATCATCCCGGCCCGCTCGCCTTCGCCCACCGGGGCGGGGCGGCCGAGGGCCGGGAGAACACCCATGCCGCCTTCGCGCGCGCCGTGGAGCTCGGCTACACCTACCTGGAGACCGATGCGCACGCCACCTCCGACGGGGTGCTGCTGGCCTTCCACGACCACACCCTCGACCGGGTGACCGACCGGCGCGGCCGGATCGCCGAACTGCCCTACCGCGTGGTGCGCGAGGCGCGGATCGGCGGCGTGGAGGAGATCCCGCTCATGGACGACCTGCTGGGCTCCTGGCCGCAGGCGCGCTTCAACATCGACGTCAAGGAGGCCTCGGCCATCGCGCCGCTGGCCGAGGCGGTCAGGCGGACCAACTCCTACGACCGGATCTGCCTCACCTCCTTCTCCGACGAGCGGCTGACCCGCGCCCGCGCCGCGATCGGCCGTGAGGTCTGCTCCTCGCTCGGGCCGCGCGGCGTCGCGGCCCTGCGGGCCGCCGCCACCACCTCCGGCTACGGCCGCCTGCTCACCCGCCTGGCCCGCGCCGGGGTGCCGTGCGCGCAGGTGCCGCTGGGCTTCCGCGGCCTGCGGGTCACCACGGCCTCCCTGGTCCGTACGGCACACGCCCTCGGCATGCAGATCCACGTGTGGACCATCAACGACACCCGGCTGATGGGGCGCCTGCTCGACCTCGGCGTGGACGGCGTGATGACCGACAACATCTCCGGCCTCCGCGAGGTTCTGGAGGCGCGCGGCCAGTGGCACCCCGGCCGGCTCGCCGCGTGAGCCGTACCCCCGAGAAATCCCCCCAGTGAACCGAGGATCGCCCATGACCGCCGAACAGGTCGTCGAGGACTCCCCCCAGACCCGCCGCCGTGAACAGCGCGGCTGGTACTTCTACGACTGGGCGAACTCCGCCTTCCCCACCACCGTCATGACGGTCTTCCTCGGCCCGTACCTGACGACGATCGCCGAGACCGCCGCCCAGGGCCGCCCGTATGTGGACGTGCTCTGGTTCGACGTACGGCCCAGCGCCTACTACTCCTTCGTGGTGGGCACCGCGGCCATCCTGCAGATCATCCTGATGCCCGTCGCCGGAGCCCTGGCCGACCACACCGGCCGCAAGAAGGAGCTCATGGGCCTGTTCGCCTACCTGGGCGCCGGGGCCACGATGTGCTTCTGGTTCCTGTCCGACGGGCGCTACCTGCTGGGCGGCGCGCTGTTCGTGACAGCCAGCACCGCGTTCGCGTCCGCGTTCGTCATCTACAACTCGTTCCTGCCGGAGATCTCCACGCCGGACGAGCGCAACAGGGTCTCCGCCCAGGGCTGGGGCTTCGGCTATCTCGGCGGCGGCCTGCTGCTGGCCGTCAACCTCGCGCTCTTCCTCGGCCACGAGTCCTTCGGCGTGACCGAGGGCCAGGCCGTACGCATCGCCCTGTCCTCGGCCGGTCTGTGGTGGGCCGGGTTCACGATCATCCCGCTGCTGCGGCTGCGCAACCGGCGCGCGCTCGCCTCGGGCTCCGAGAGCGCCGGGCAGGCCGTGGCCGGCTCCTTCCGTCAGCTCGGCCGTACGATCGTGGAGCTGCGCCGCTACCCGCTGACCCTGGGCTTCCTGGTCGCCTACCTGATCTACAACGACGGCGTGCAGACCGTCATCTCCTTCTCGGCCACCTACGCCGACAAGGAGCTCGAACTGGGCCAGAGCGTGCAGATCGGGGCGATCCTGATGGTGCAGTTCGTCGCCTTCGGCGGCGCCCTGCTGCTGGGCCGCCTGGCCGCCTCCTACGGGGCCAAACGCGTCGTGATGAGCGCGCTGGTCGGCTGGACGGTCGTGGTGGGGGTGGCCTACTTCCTGCCCAAGGGCTCGGCGCCGGCGTTCTTCGCGCTCGGCTTCGCCATCGCGATCGTGATGGGCGGCACCCAGGCCCTGTCGCGCTCGCTGTTCTCGCACGTGATCCCGGCGGGCAAGGAGGCGGAATATTACAGCCTGTACGAGATCAGCGACAAGGGCTCGACGTTCCTCGGCTCCTTCACCCTCGCCCTGGCGCTCCAGCTGACCGACAGCTACCGCCTGGGCATCATCTCACTGGTGATCTTCTTCGTGGTCGGTTTCGTCCTGCTGGCCGCCGTCAACCTGCCCAAGGCCATCCGGGCCGCCGGAAACGAGGTGCCGGACCGCGTCTGAGAACGTCTCCGAAAGGGCTCTGTCGCAGACCGGGTCAAGAACGCGCGATTGGATCACCCCATGTGTGGGAATCCACACACGGTATCAAGCGTTGTACGCCGTGGGAGACGAACCCCTCACGACGGGGCCCTCAGGAGGCATTCAGACATGGGCGAGCGTGCGCTACGCGGTACCCGGCTCGGGGCGACCAGCTACGAGAACGACCGCAACACCGATCTGGCCCCGCGCCAGGAGGTGTCCTACACCTGCCCGAAGGGCCATCGATTCGACGTTCCGCTCGCCGCTGAGGCCGAGATCCCGGCGACCTGGGAGTGTCGCATGTGCGGCGCGACCGCCATCCGGGTCGACGGCGAGCTGCCGGAGGCCAAGAAGGCCAAGCCCCCGCGGACACACTGGGACATGCTGCTGGAGCGCCGCACGATCGAGGACCTGGAGGAAGTGCTCAACGAGCGCTTGGCGATCCTACGCGCCCAGCGCCGCAAGAGCGCCTGACCGGCTCGGGAGACCCCCGGCCCCGACAGGGGGCCGGGGGTCTCCTCCGTTCCCGGGCACGTGTGAAGGCCACCGGGGTTCCGGGAAGTGGCCCAGCGGATCGCCCCCTTATCGGCTCTTAAAGTCGGTCCACAGCTCCTCTAGAGTCCTGCCATGACGACGGAGACCGGCACCGATGACACGATGAACCCGACAGCCGCACAGCGAGCGGCGACGCTCCGGACACTGCACGTACCGGGCGCCCCCTTGGTGCTGCCCAACGTCTGGGACGCCGCGTCGGCCCGCACCGTCGAGGCGGCCGGGTTCCCGGCGCTCGCCACCGGCAGTGCCGCGGTCGCCTCCGCACTCGGCTACGACGACGGACAGGCCGCGCCGGTCGAGGAGATGCTGGCCGCGGTCGGCCGGATCGTCCGGGTGGCCGGCGTCCCCGTCACCGCCGACCTGGAGCGCGGCTACGGGCTGGAGCCGGCGGAGCTGGTGGAACGGCTCGCCGCCACCGGCGCGGCCGGCTGCAACCTGGAGGACTCCGACCCCCGCACGGGTGAGATGATCGACGCCGGTGAGCAGGCCGCCTTCCTGGCGGCGGTCCGCGCCGCGGCCACCGAGGCGGGCACCGACCTGGTGATCAACGCCCGGGTCGACATCTACCTGCACGGCGAGGGGACCCCCGCCGAGAGGCTCGCCGAGTCCGTCCGGCGCGGCCGCCGCTACCTGCGGGCCGGCGCCGACTGCGTCTACCCGATCTTCGCCTCCGGGGCCGACGAGATCCGGGCGCTGGCCGAGGGGATCGACGGCCCGATCAACATCCTGTTCCGTGCCGGAACTCCGTCACTCGGGGAACTGGCCGCGAGCGGAGTGGCCCGCGTGAGCTTCGGCCCCGGCCTGCACCGGGCCGTACAGGCCCACACCGCCCGGATGGCCGCGGCGATCCGGGCCGGGCGGAGCCCGTACCCGCCGGAGGACCCCACCCGCTGAGGCGCGCCGCGGCGCAGCTCCCCGCGCCCTCCAGGGCCGTACGGACGTTGCGGCATGAGGGAGACATCCGGCATGATCGGATTCATGATCTACGGAAAGGGCGTCCTGCGCCCCAGCCGGTGAAGGCCGGCCCCGGGAAGCCGGGCCAAGGTCCCGTCGACGACCGGCCCGCCTTCCCGCCCCACACGATCGCGATGTCCGCACTCCACGGTCCAGGCCCGTGGCCGGACGCCGGGTTCCGGCTCCCGCCGACTCCGTTTTCACGAGGAGAGGCATGACCGGCGCGAACGGCAGGGCCGAAAAGCTCCGGGCGCGGCAGGAGGAGGCACACCGCCGGCACGCGCTGCGGCGGGAGGCCGAGGCACGTGCCCGCGCACGCCTGCCGATACGCGCCACACCGCCGGAGCACGTGGTCCTGCGCCTGGGCCCCACCAACTCGGGAAAGACCCACGACGGGCTCGAGTTCCTTCTCGCCCAGGCCGGGCACGGCCTGAAGGGGACCTATGCCGCGCCCCTGCGGATGCTCGCCAGGCAGGCGTACGAGCGGCTGCGAGAGCGCGTCCGGCCCGAACGGCTCGGCCTCGTCACCGGTGAGGAACGGATCAACCCGGAGGCCGACATCCTCTGCTGCACCGCCGAGTCGGCCCGCACCTCCGGCGACGTGCTCGTGATCGACGAAGCCCACTGGCTCGCCGGGAGCAGATCCGCCGGCTCGTCGCCGGTGAGGTGGAGGTGATCGTCACCACCGACGTGATCGGGCACGGAGTCAACCTGCCGCTCCGCGCGGTGGCCTTCGCCGAGACCGGCAAGTTCGACGGCGGGCGGCGCCGCCCCCTGCGGTTGTGGGAGGCGGCCCAGATCGCCGGGCGAGCCGGACGCCGGGGCCACGGCGCGGGCGACGGCCTGGTGGCCGTCTACAGGAGCGGCGTCTGCGGTTTCTCCCCCGACGCCGATCTCGTGCGCGCCGCCGTACACGTCGCGAACGGCGCTCCCTCCGATCTTCTGCTCGCCCGGGCCCGTCTCCGCCCCGCCTGGCACGACCTCGGAGATCCCAGGCCGGGAGAGATCCCGCACGCGCTCAACGGCTGGTACCAGGCCGCCCGCGACGAGCGGCCCTTCCACTCCTGGCTGGACCCCGCACCCGTCGACTCCCTGCTGGAGATGTGGCAGGTGGCCCGTGCCTCCGCCGGTGTGAGAGGAGCGGTGGACGCGGCCTGGCCCGGCGACGGGCTGACGGTGTGGCGGCTCATGAACCTTCCCCTGGACCCCGGCGGGGCCTTCGGCAGGATCGCTTCAGCCGTGCTGAACGGCGGCTCGCTGCGGGCGTTGACGCTGCCGGAGCCGGCGGTCTCCCGCCTGGACCTCGAAGACGCGGAACGGTACGCCGCCACCATGCGCGATCTGCGCACGGCGGCACAGTCGTTCGGAGCCATCGGCGGCGTGGACCCGGCGGAGACCGCCGCCGGTGAGGAGGCCGCGTCCGCCCGCATCGTCGACCTGGTCGCCGGGCGCGGGCCGCTGGTGAAGGCGCCGGCGTGCCTGTCGTGCGGCGCATCGTGCGCCCCCTGGTTCGAACGGTGTGACGGCTGTCACGGTGGCCGCGCCGGGCGACGCCGGCCCGTGTCCCTCCGGGACGCGGGCCGCGGGGCCGTGCGAGGATCATCCGAGGGGGACTGACATGCGAATAGTCATCGCGGGTGGACACGGGAAGATCGCTCTACGGCTGGAGCGGCTGCTCGCCGGACGTGGCGACGAGCCGGCCGGGCTGATCCGCAGGCCCGAGCACGAGCCGGACATCCGGGCGGCCGGGGCCCGGGCCGTCCTGTGCGATCTGGAGAAGGCCTCGGTGGAGGAGGTGGCCGCTCACCTGGCGGGGGCCGACGCGGTGGTGTTCGCCGCCGGAGCGGGGCCGAACAGCGGCGCGGCCCGCAAGGACACCGTCGACCGCGGAGCCTCGGTCCTGCTGGCCGACGCGGCCGAGCGCGCCGGGGTCCGCCGCTTCGTCCAGATCTCGTCCATGGGTGCCGGCAAGCCGCCGGAGCCGGGCGGCGACGAGGTCTGGGCGGCCTACATCACGGCCAAGACCGAGGCGGAGAACGACCTGCGCGGCCGCGACCTGGACTGGACGATACTCCGCCCCGGAGCGCTGACCGACGTTCCCGGAACGGCTCTGGTCACCCTCTCGGATCCGCCGCTGCCCCCTGGCCAGGTGCCTCGCGACGACGTCGCCACGGTGATCGCCGCGCTGCTGGACACCCCCGCCGGCCACCGCCGCACCCTGGAGCTCATCGGCGGCGACACCCCCGTCGAGGCGGCTGTCCGGGCCCTGAACTCGTAGGCACGGGGATAGCAGGCGGATTCCTCCCGCTCGTCACCGTGCTCGGAACGGCTCGGAACAGGGCGTGACGGCGCGGAACGGAACGGGGCATGACGGCGCGGGCTCTTGCGGACGGGTGCCGGCCGCGAGAGGGGGCGCAGCCGTCCGTGTGGCGGGCGTCCAATAAAATACCCTGATGCGCGATCTTGGTGAGGACCCGCGACCGGCCCGTGGCGCGGTCCGGGAGGTCTACGACGTGGCCCGGGCGGCGACCATCGACTACTCCCCCGACCTGGACGGGTTCGCCGATCCCGGCGAGATCGTCTGGGCCTGGGTCCCCTATGAGGAGGATCCGGACCGGGGCAAGGACCGGCCTCTGCTGGTGGTCGGCCGTCACGGGCGACGACTGCTGGCGATGATGCTGTCCAGCCGCGGCGGTGGCGGCGACCCCCGCGAGTGGCTGGAGATCGGCCCCGGACGCTGGGACCAGGACAACCGGGTCTCCTACCTGCGGCTGGACCGGATCTTTGAGCTCGACGAGGACGACATCCGGCGTGAGGGCTCGGTCCTGGACCGCGAGCGGTTCACCCGCGTCGCCACCGTCCTGAGAGGCGTTCACGGCTGGGCCGCCGACGGGTAGCGGACCGGGAACGGCCCGCTAGGGCCTCCCGGTGTCGGCGATGATCTGGAAGGCCGCGCCCGACCCGCCGGCGGCCGACTCGACCGCGGCCTGCGCCTCGGTGACGAGGTCTCCGGCGGCGTAGACACCGGGCACGCTGGTGTGGAAGGAGTCATCGACCTCCACGTAGCCGTCCTCGTCCGTCGCCAGGCCCAGGCGTTCGGCAAGGTGGGCGATCAGCGGCACGGGTCGCTGGTCGAGCTGCCAGAGCAGGGTCTGCCGGTCGATGACCGTGCCGTCGGCCAGTTCGACCGCGCGCAGGTCCCCGCCGATGTGGTGCAGCCTGCGGATCTTCCCCTCGACGACCTCCCCACCCCACTCGCCCGCCGGCGTGGCGCCGTCCGTCAGGACGATCACGTCGTCGCTCCAGGCGGAGAACCCGGCGACGGCGGTCGCGGCGAACTCCGGGTCGCCGGTCACCACGCCCCAGGTGCGGTCGCGGTTCTCCCAGCCCAGGCAGAACGGGCAGCGGATGACCGTCTTGCCCCAGCACGCGCCGAACCCCTCGATCTCGGGATGGACGTCGACCATGCCCGCGGTGAGCAGCACCCGCCGGGCCCACATCGGAGGGCCGTCCTCGGCGGTGACGGTGAACCCGACCTCGGGATCGGGGGTCACGTCGGTGCCGGTGACCTCGTGCAGCTCGGCCATGCCGTACTTCTTCAGGTCGTCCCAGGCGCGGCGGCGGTATTCGCCGGGGCTCACCCCGTCGAGGCCGACGATGCCGTGCATCTCCTCGGCGAAGGCGTTGCGGGGCGGGCGCGCGGAGTCCAGGACCACCACCCGGCGCAGGGACCGGCTGAGCGCCATCGCCGCCGTCAGCCCGGCCGGCCCGCCACCGATGATCGCCACGTCGAAATGCTGCATGACGGCCTCCTTCCGCTGGTGACCGGCCCTCCGCCGGCGACCGGCCGCTCAGAGCTGATCACCAGCCACAAGTCCGATCCGTGTTGTCGCCGGAAAGCCGTACTCCGGAGACAACACGGCATGCCAAGAGGATGCCCGCTGGCGGACACGCCAGTCGCGGCCGGCCGGACCGCGCGCACCGAATACCGGGTGGAGCGCAGCCGATCAAGCCGGCATGCCGGCGTTTCACGGACGGCAGAAGGCTCATCCACGTCTCCGAACCTCTCTCCGGGCACCCGCGCCGGGGCGGTGAGCCGGCGCGCGGGCGGCGGCGGCGCCCCCTCCCCGGACCGGGACGCGGTGCGCGTGGCCTCTGGCCGTCAAGGTCCGCCGGGAGGACGGTCCCGGGGCCGCGCATCGGTGAAATCACCGGTCCCGCGGCGGCCGGGCGGGCGGCGGCGCAGGCCACGGGGCCGCCGCGGACGAGCGCCCCCGCCGCCTACGCCGCGCCCTTCACGGCCCCCGCCGCGCAGGTCGCGGCGAACCCGTACGAGCGCGGCCCCAACCTCACCGTCTCCAGCATCGAGGCCGTCCGGGGCCCGTTCGCCATCGCGGAGACCGACGTCTCGTCACTGCGTGTGACCGGCTTCGGCGGAGGAACGATCTACTATCCGACCGGCACCGGCGAGGGGACGTTCGGGGCCGTCGCCATCGCCCCCGGCTACACCGCCGACAAGTCCAGCATGGCCTGGCTCGCGCCCCGGATCGCCTCCCAGGGCTTCGTCGTCTTCAACTTGAAGCGCTCCCCACGACTGAAGTCGGGGGATTCCAGCCAGCTCGGGCTCCGTCTGCACGATGGCCTGAGCCGCTGTTGCTTGGCGGTTCGCCTTCCGGCCCACGCGGTTGCGTGGTTTGCGCGCCGAGAACGACACGATCGCCCCGGTGGCCTCGCACTCGAAGCCGTTCTACAACAGCCTGCCGTCCTCGCTGGACAAGGCCTACCTGGAGCTCGACGGCGCCGGCCACCTCGCGCCCCCGCCGCCGGCGCGCTCCGGGGACGGCTCCCGGGCGCGGACGGTCACGGCAGCAGCCGGTAGAAGCGCCAGAACCCGAAGTCGCTGATCGGCAGGACCTCGACCGCGCGGAAGCCCGCCTCGACCGCGTAGCGGCGCAGGGTGGCGGGGCGCATCACGGTGCCGGTGCCGGCGGAGGGCTGGTGGGACATACCGTCGGGCAGGCAGATGAGCAGGCTGAAGCCGTACAGCAGCCGCTCGGTGTCGTCGGCGGGCGCGGTGAGTGAGACGGCGGTGGCCTCGTCCATGACGACGACCGTCCCCCCTGGCCTGAGCGCCCGCCGTATCCGGGTGAGCGTGTCCACCGGCTGGGGCATGTCGTGGATGCACTCGAAGGCGAAGACCGCGTCGTAGGTGTTCCCGGCGAGCGCGTGCGCGTCGCCGTGGCGGAAGGCGACGTCGGCTCCGGCCCGGCCCGCGTTGCGCACGGCCAGCTCGACCGAGGGGCCGTCGATGTCGATCCCCTCGACGACCGCCTGCGGGTAGGCCCTGGCCAGGGCGATGGTGGACCAGCCGCCGCCGCAGCCGACGTCGGCGACGCGGACGCCGGGACGGCGCAGCAGCGCGTCGAGGTCGGGCACCCCGGCAAGGGCGTCCGGCAGCGCCTGCTCGAACCAGGGCCGGTTCATCTCGGCCTGGGACTCCCGCACGTCCGGCCCGAAGGCGGCCCAGCCGACGCCGCCGCCGTCCCGGTATGCCTCCAGCAGGGCGGGCGTCTGCGCGGCGGCTCCGGCGATCATCCGGGCCAGCGGCGCGAGGTAGGCGAGGCTGGACTCGTCGGTCAGCACCTCCGCGGCGCCTTCCGGCAGGGTGAAGCGGCCGTCCTCGCCGACCGTCAGGATGCCGCAGGCGGCCTGCTGCTCCAGCCACTCCCGGGCGTATCGCTCGTGGCCGCCGGCGCGGGCGGTCAGCTCGGCGGCGGTGGCCGGTCCGTGCCCGGCGAGTGCCCGGTACCAGCCCAGCCGGTCCCCCAGGTGCACCGAGAGCACCTCAAAGGCGCCCAGCGCGGATCGGAGCAGCCGCTCGGCGAACTCCTCCGTGGTCTGCGACGTCTGCGTGGTCTGCGTCGTCATGGCGTCTCCGTTCGGTCGCCGCCGTCCGGCACCGGCGACGGAGGGTCGGCTGCCGATCCGCCGTCACGCCACTGCCCGATCACGACCTCCTCGGCCTGATCGACAACAGCGATGGAGGTAATAAGGTTTACGGCCTATGTTCAGGAACGTAAAGCGTTGTGACCTTAAATCCGTTGTGTGGGTTCTTGCCCTGAGTATTTCAGCTTCGCTGCTGGTCGGCGGCAGTGCCTTGCTGAGCGGTCACCTCGCACCGGTCCCCGATGGACCGATATCCCTCCCCGACAGGGCCGCGCCGCCCGCGGCCCCCCTGCCCGAGGTCTCGGTGACGCCCACCCCGCCGCCGGAGCCGACGGCGGCGCCCGAGGCCGAGCAGACGTTCCTGCTCGCCAACGGGCGGCGGCAACCGCCGAAGATGGCGGTGCCGAAGTCGGCGGGCGGCCGTTACACGGTCGTCCCCGGCGGCGCCCGGCCTCCCGCGGGCCGCACGGGCAAGGTGATCCGGTATCTGGTCGAGGTCGAGCGCGGCCTGCCGTTCGAGGGACGCGCGTTCGCCGACGAGGTGCACCGCATCCTCAACGACCGGCGGAGCTGGGGGTTCCGGTTCCAGCGGGTGGAGCGCGGCCCGGTGAAGATCAGGGTGTCGCTGTCCAGCCCCGCGATGACGGACCGGCGGTGCCATCCGCTGATCACCTTCGGCACGCTTTCGTGCTGGAACGACGGGCGCGCGGTCATCAACGCGGTGCGGTGGAACACGGGCGTGCGCGGTTACGGCCGCGACGTCGCCTCCTACCGGGAGTACGTCATCAACCACGAGGTCGGCCACGGCCTCGGCCACGGCCACCAGCCGTGCCCGGGACCGGGCAGGCGGGCCCCCGTGATGCTCCAGCAGACCAAGTCGCTGTACGGCTGCCGCCCCAACGCCTGGCCGTCGCCCCGGCGCTGAGGGGTTCGGCCCGGGAGCGGCGAACCGCTTGGCACGGTGCGCCCGGTGCCCGGCGTCGCGCTCGGCGCGGTGGCCGGCTTCGGCAGGCCCCGTGGACCGCGCCGGGTCCGCTCCGCCTCGGGGGCATCCGGCCGGTGGCGTCCTGGACGGCGGACGCCCGCGCCACGCGGCCTCAGGCGTTCTCCCCCATGCTGCGCTCGTGCCAGTTCGCCAGCTCCACGAGCAGGCCGTCGGCGGCTCCGCCGAACATCTCCCCCAGCACCTGGGGGCTGTCGACGATGACGACGCTGTCGAGCAGGCCGGCGCGGAGCTTGGCCGCCCGCGAGTCGCCGGCGCCGTCGGGGTCGAAGGCGGTCGCGGCGAGGAACAGGCCGCCCACGCCCGTGGACGTCGCCGCGTCGCGGGCCCCGGTGCCGGTCACGCCGGAGGCGTCGTCGGGGACGACCGGCAGGACGGGCTGGCCGTCGCGGACGAGGAGCGTCAGCGGCCGGGCCGGCGCGGTCTCCGGGAGGCCGCCCTCCGGCAGACGGGTCTCGCCGGTGACGAGGCGCGCCCGGTCGCCGGGGTAGCCCCACGGCCGGCCCCTGGCCTGGTCTTCCGCTCCGGCTCGGGTGAACAGGCCGCCGTCGGCGTCCAGCACGATGTCGCCCGGCCGCCACTGCTCGCCCTCGATCGGGCTGTGCTGCGCGTCGCTCATGAACGGCACGTTACCCATCAGCTCCGACAAATGACCTCCGCCCGGAGCCCCGGCTCCCTCCTGGGGAGCCGGCCACGGGCATGATGCGGGCTTCTCACAGGGATACATCCTGGGGCGTTCCCCGGACGGGCCGGTTCTGCCGCTCGACGTACCGGCGGAGCTCCGCGACGGGGGCGCCGGCGAGGCTCCCGGCGAAGTAGGAGCCCGACCAGAGGCGGCTGGCCCGGTAGTAGTGCGCGGCGAGTTCGGGGAATTCCCCGCGCATCCGCCGGGAGGAAACGCCCTTGAGGCTGTTGACGAGCTTGGACAGGGCGACCTTGGGCGGGAAGTTCACCAGCAGGTGGACGTGGCCGCCGGCCCCGTCGAACTCGCGGAGCTCGGCTCCGAAGTCGGCGCACACGTCCCGCATGATCTCCTCCATGCGCGCCAGATGCCGGTCGGCGAACACGTCGTGCCGATATTTCGTCACGAAGACCAAATGGGCATGCAGGACGAAAACACAATGTCTACCAGTCCTGATGTCTTCATCTTCGGGCATAAACCAATGATAAAATCAGAGGATGCGGCCCCGTCACAACTTCCGCCTCCACCCATCGGGCCGGCCCCGAACGCCGGCCGGGGTGTTCGGGGCGCACGGACGGTGTCCGACGACGGGCGGCGCGTGCTGCAGGGGCCCGCGAGAGCGATCGGCCATGGGTTCCCGGACGGCGGGTCGTCCGAGCGGGCCGTCGAGGTGGGAAAACCTGGAGCGGGCATGGGCGGGTGTGGAGCACGGGCGGGACCCGTCCCGGCATCCCGCGAGGGAGCGGTGACACCCGAAGCCGCGCCCGGCGGACGGGAATCACCGTCCTCCGGGACGGCGAGGGTGTCAACGTACGGCATGCGGAACCGACGAGAGGAACTTTTCCCATGACATACGACGGTGACTACGGTGTGCCCGGCTCGCTGGCGAAGGTCCTCGCCGACGTCTCCGCCGAGCGGGCGGCCCAGGACGCCATGTGGGGCATCCAGGACCTCCCCGACGGCACCGGCCAGGAGCGGACGGCGGCCGCCGAGGAGGCCAAGAACGACGTGGCCGAGGCGGCGCGGGAGGGCCGGCTCACCTGGCGGCACATCCTGCGGGAGGAGGTGCTCGAGGCCTTCGCCGAGGACGACCCCGACGCCCTGCGGACCGAGCTGGTCCAGGTGGCGGCCGTCGCCGCCAAGTGGGCCCAGGCGCTCGACCGGCGCGGGGACTCCCTCCCCCACCAGGTGAAGAAGGCGCGCTTCCGCGCCATCGTCGACGTCCACATCGTCTTCGTCCGCGACGGCGCCGTGCTCCTGGCCCGCCGGGCCGGCACCGGATACGCCGACGGCCTGTGGCACCTGCCCAGCGGCCACCTGGAGGAGGGCGAGTCGGTGGTCGCCGCCGCGGCCCGCGAGGCCCGCGAGGAGGTGGGCGCCGTCATCGAGCCGGACGACCTCACCTTCGTCCACGCCATGCACCGGGCCCCCGAGCGGGTCGGGCTCTTCTTCGCCGCCGAGCGCTGGAGCGGCGAGCCGTACAACGCCGAACCCGACAAGTGCAGCGAGATCGCCTGGCATCCGCTGGAGGCGCTGCCCGACGACACCGTCGGCTACCCGGCGGCGGCCCTGCGCGCCATCGCGGCCGGCCGGACCTTCGCCCTGCACAAGTGGGACTGATCACCGGCGTGCGCCGTCCCCGTGTCCCGCTCCGGGCGGCCCACCTGGAGTTCTCACATATCACCACCCCCTATGGTTAGGCAGGGCACCAATCCCGAGACCGAGGGGACATCCGATGTTGCACGAGAGACTGTCGTCGATCTATGACAACGTTCTGCGCCGCAACCCCGGGGAGATCGAGTTCCATCAGGCCGTCCGCGAGGTGCTCGAAAGCATCGGGCCGGTTCTCGGCAAGCATCCGGAATACGCCGAATCCAAGATCATTGAGCGGATCTGCGAGCCCGAGCGGCAGATCATCTTCCGGGTGCCCTGGGAGGACGACCAGGGTGAGGTGCACATCAACCGGGGCTTCCGGGTCGAGTTCAACAGCGCCCTCGGCCCCTACAAGGGCGGCCTGCGCTTTCACCCCTCGGTCTATCTGGGCATCGTCAAGTTCCTCGGCTTCGAGCAGATCTTCAAGAACGGCCTGACCGGCCTGCCGATCGGCGGCGGCAAGGGCGGCTCGGACTTCGACCCGAAGGGGCGCTCCGACCGGGAGGTCATGCGCTTCTGCCAGAGCTTCATGACCGAGCTCTACCGGCACATCGGCGAGTACACCGACGTTCCGGCCGGCGACATCGGCGTCGGCCAGCGCGAGGTCGGCTACCTGTTCGGCCAGTACAAGCGCATCACCAACCGCTACGAATCCGGAGTGATCACCGGCAAGGGCCTCAGCTACGGCGGCGCGCAGGTGCGGACCGAGGCCACCGGGTACGGCTGCGCGTTCTTCGTCGACGAGATGCTGAAGGCGCGCGGCACGTCGTTCGACGGCAGGCGGGTCGTGGTGTCCGGATCGGGCAACGTCGCCGTCTACGCCATCGAGAAGGTGCAGCAGCTCGGCGGCGTGGTGGTCGCCTGCTCCGACTCCTCGGGCTACGTCCTCGACGAGAAGGGCATCGACCTCGACCTGCTCAAGCAGGTCAAGCAGGTCGAGCGCCACCGGCTGGGCGTCTACGCCGAGCGCCGCGGCGAGGGCGCGGCCTTCGTCTCCGGCCAGAGTCTGTGGGAGGTGCCGTGCGAGGTGGCGATGCCTTCGGCCACCCAGAACGAGATCACCGGCCGCGACGCCGAACTCCTCGTCCGCAATGGTTGCGTCGCCGTCGGCGAGGGCGCCAACATGCCCACCACGCCCGAGGGCATCCGGGTGTTCCAGGAGGCCGGCGTGTCCTTCGGACCGGGTAAGGCGGCCAACGCGGGCGGCGTGGCCACCAGCGCGCTGGAGATGCAGCAGAACGCCAGCCGCGATTCGTGGACCTTCGAATTCTCCGAGCAGCGCCTGCAGACCATCATGCGTGACATCCACGGCCGCTGCCTGCAGAGTGCCGACGAGTACGGCCTGCCGGGCAACTACGTGGCCGGCGCCAACATCGACGGCTTCAAGCGGGTCGCCGACGCGATGCTCTCCCTCGGCCTGATCTGAGGACGCCCTGGGCGGAGGGGCCGTCGGGCCCCTCCGTGCGGCCTTCCGTGCCGCCGTACGGTTGTCACCGGCCCCGCCGGGCGCCGGCCCGGGGGCGCGGGCCGGCGCTGGACGGACCGCGCGAGACGTGCCGGGCGGTCTGATACCGGGGGTCGGATACTGGATGGTCGGATACCGGGCGGTCGGCCTGCGCAGCGGGACCTGATCGGGGACGGGGATCGGGGACGCGCGGCTGACGGCGGCGAGGGAGACCGCGTGCGGACCTTCCCGGCCAGGCGGCGGGGGAATCGCCCGTGGGGGACGTCCGCGTCAGGCGGTGAGAAAGAGTGGGGGCGAAGGCGTCCGCGTCAGGCGGTGAGGGAGACCGCGTGCGAGGACGTCGGCGTCAGGGGGTGAGGTTGACGTAGTAGCGGGAGTAGCCGTTCATGTCGACCAGGCGCGTGCCGACGGCCCTGGCGGCGGTGCTGCCGATGTTGAGGCAGGAGTCGAAGGCGTTCTGGTAGACGTACATCGGGCCGTAGGGCCCGGTCCAGACGGCTCCGTTGGCGGCCTCGGCGTAGAAGGCGGCGTAGCGGTTGTTGGTGTTGAGCACGTGCGCCTCTCCACCCGGGTCGATGGCCCACCACCCCCGGGTGCCCCACTGGCCGTAGTCCCGGCAGCCGTCGGGGCTGTAGAACATCACCGCGACCCACACCTTGGAGGTGTAGCGGTTACGGAAGTGCAGCTCCATGGTCTACTCCTCCGATTCCGTGAACCGCTGGGCCAGCGGTCTGGCGTCGACCGGCTGGTCGGCCAGGGGCGGCAGGTGATCGTTGGTCCCCGCGGCGACAGCGATCCGGTCCGCCGTCCCCGCGCGCGCGCTCACCTCCCCTGTGTCGGCCTCGGTCGTGTCCGCGAACCCCACCCGTGGATCGGGCAGACGCTCGGTGCCGTTGTCCGGCATGTGGCTCAACTCCATTCCTTGAACGCGTTGAGTGACTGCCCCAGAACTTACAGTAGCAGTCAAAGGCTGTAAAGAGAGCTGTAAAGAGGGTGTGACGGAGGCCGGCCGCACTGCCACGAGTCCGCATCCGGCCGCCGGCCCGGCGAAAAGCGTCGGTCCCATTACCTAAGGTGGCGTTCATGCGACGCATTCAGGAGGCGGCATGACCCTCCCGCCCGAGCTCATCGGGAATCCGGCCATCGTCCGCCTGTCTGCGAGCATGCTCGACCGCCGCGAGGGCGACTGCCGTGACTTCGCCGCGGCCAAGGCCCGGCCGGAGGTGCGGTCGCAGATCTTCGAACGCCGCCGCTTCGCCCCCTGGGAGGGTTTCCCGCTCGGCCTGGTCATGCGGGTGCTGGACGCCGTCGAGTTCGACGGCGCCGACGTGGACGCGGCGGTCACGCGGGCCCTGGCCGACAACCGCGACCCGGTGCATCCCGGAGCCGCGCGCTGGATCCGGCATGCCTGCCACACCTATCTGGAGACGGCCGACAGCCTGGCCGTGGAGGGGGGCGGGCTCCGGCCGGAACGCCACCCCCGGATCGTCCAGCGGAGCGGCTCACCGGCGGAGATGCGGGCCCTGACCGCGTGGGGCCGCTGGTACGGCTCGCCGGACGGCGCCGTGGTCGAGTTCCGCCGGATGCGGCTGCGGCGCCCGCTGGGCCGGGCCGACGGACCCGCCACGCTGGCGATGGCCTACGTCGCCGCGGTCGGCGACCAGGCCGTGGGAGGCACCCAGGACCTCTACCGGACCGTTCCGGTCCCGGTCCGCGAGCCCGGCGCGAGCCCCCGGCGGGTGCGGGTGGTCGAGGTGGGTCTCACCGACGGCGCCGCGGCGGTGCTCGTGGACACCGCCCCCCAGCAGGTGCGCCACGACTATCTCTCCTCCGTGAGACCCGTGGCGGCCGGGCTGCTGGACGGCGGCCACAGGTCACCCGGCGGCGACTGCGCCGACTGCAAGCTGCGCGCCTCGTGCGGCGCGCTCCCGCGGACACCGGGGCTGCTGGGGCTGCCCGATCGGGGGACCCACCGGCGCACCTGGTCGATCACGACGGCCCGGCAGTACCAGATCTGCCCGGCCCAGGCGCACATGCGCGATCTCCGGCTGCCCGCCGAGGAGGCCGAGAGCACGGCGGTCCGGCGCGGGCTGGTCGTGCACCAGTGGCTGGAGGCCGCGCACGGACGCCCCGGTGCGCGGCCGTGCGCGCCGGAGGATCTCCCCGATCCCGAGACCGGCGACCTCACGTGGGACGGGCCGCCGATGAGCCGGGACGAATACCGCCGGGCCCGGCCATACCTGCTCCAGCACCTGCGGGTGTGCCCGCTGCTCGGCGGCGAGGTCACCCACGTCGTCCCGGAGCCCAAGGTGGCCGCCTACGATCCCGACGCCGACGTCCTGGTCGTCGCCAACCCCGACCTGCTCCGCCGGGTGGAGGGGCGCCTGGTCTACCGGGAGCAGAAGACCTCCGCCGCGCAGCGCGGCATCACCGCCGAGAACGCGCTGGAGATGGTCCCGCAGCTCGCCCTGGCCGTCTGCCTGATCGCGGACGGCGCGTTCGGCGACACCTCCGGGTCGGTCGAGCTGGAGCAGCTCACCCCCGTGTCGGGCGAGGTCGTCGCGTTCGACGCCACGGATCCGGTGGTGGTCGCGGCCGCGCGGGCCGTCGTGTCCGGCCGCACCCGGGCATGGCACCGGGACATCGCCTTCCGCGCCACCCCCGGCCCATGGTGCCGCGTCTGCCCGGTGACCCGCTGGTGCCCGGACGCCTCCCGTTCCGGCGATGACGCGCCGCTCGTCCTGGACGGCCTGGTGATCGACCCCGCCACCGGCGAGATCCTGGAGTCCTCCGGCCGCCCGAGCAGCCACGCCGAGGCGGTGGCCGAGGCGATCTCCGCTCCCGAGATCGACGACGAGCCGCCCTTCTAGCGGCCCGCCCCCGGCCGGGGTGACCCGCGCCGAAGACGGTGCGGGCACGCTGCCGGAACGCGACGGCGCTTTCCTTGGTCGCGTCGGCGCGGGCCGGCCGGGAGTGGTCGCCGACGGCGTTGTGCGGGGAGCCGTAGCCGAGGTCGGGGCGGCCGGCGGCGTGGTCCAGATGTCTGAGGCGGGGCAGGCGGTAGCGGGTCAGGTGCTCCTCACCCCCTCGGATGCCGGCGTGACCCGGCCTGTCGCACGTCAGATCAACGGGAGGCGCCGCACCCCTGTCATGGTCGGCGTGGGCATGAACTCCACGGGGTCGCCCGGATCGGTGCGCAGCGGGTTGACCCGGTCGAGCAGGATGTTCAGGGCGACCCGTCCCTCCAGCCGGGCCAGGGGGGCGCCCAGGCAGAAGTGGATGCCGCGGCCGAACCCGAGATGCGGGTTGGGGTCGCGACCGGGATCGAAGACCTCGGGGTCGGGGAACTGCCGGGGGTCCCGGTTGGCCGCTCCGAGCCAGGCCATGACCATGTGATCGGCCGGTATCGTCACGCCGCCGAGCTCGACGTCGCGGGTGGTGGCGCGGCCGAGGGCGGCGAACGGGGTGAAGAGGCGGAGGGATTCCTCGATGACAGCCGGGATCGAGGCGCGGTCGGCCCGCACCTTGTCCTGCTGCTCGGGGAAGGCGTCCAGGCACAGCACCGTGTTACCGAGCAGCATCGTCGTGGTGATGTGCCCGGCGAGCAGGAGGATGATCGCGAAGTTGACCACCTGGTCGTCCGGCAGGCGTTCGCCGTCCACCTCGGCCTCGACCAGCTTGGTGAGCAGGTCGGCGCGCGGCTGTCGCCTGCGCTCCGCGGCGTGACCGGCGAGATAGGCCGACATCTCCTTCCACGGCTTCAGCGTGGCCTGCAGGTCCACGTTCTGCTGTTCGGCGGGTTTGGCCAGTGAGATCTTGGTGTCGCGCTGGAACAGCGCGTCGGCCCATTGCTTGAACAGGGCGCGATCGCCGCTGGGCACCCCCAGCAGTTCGGCGATGACGATGACCGGAAGCGGATAGGCCAGATCGGTCACGAGTTCCAGCGTGCCGCGATCGCGCGCCGCGTCGAGCAGTTCGTGGGTGAGGGCGGCGATCCTCGGTTCGAGATCCGCGACGACCTTCCGGGTGAAGGCGTGGCTGACCAGCTTGCGCAGCTTGCCGTGCTCCGGCGGGTCGATCTGGGTGATGAAGCCGGCCATCGAGAATTCATCGCCGCCCGGTATCAGGTCCTTGGGGACCAGGCGCATGGTGTCGGAGGAGAACGTCGCGGGATCGCCGAGGATCTCCTGCAGTTCGGGGTAGCCGTAGACGTTCCACATGCCGGCGTCGGCGTCGTACTCGACCGGTCGGCGCGATCGCGGCCCGTGCAGCCAGAAGTGCTGTCTGGGGATGTTGTACCGCTCGGCGATGTCGGCCATCGTCTCTCCCTTGCTCGCTCGCAGGGCTGTCACTGCTTTCATGAAAGGTGGAAATGTGCTCCATGGCCACCGCGTCGGGCACTTCGCCGGAAATTTGCGCTGCGACACCTCACTTCTGGGCTGCGACACCTCACCTCTGGGCTGCAACACCTCACCTCTGGGTAGAAAAGGGATGTTTCGGGCACGCAGGCCCGCGACTCCCCCGTATCCGCATCGCGAGGAGGAGCCCATGAGCACGCGACCACACCGGATAGCGTCACCGCTCCACGCGCCGGCCGGAGCCTCCGCCGACAAGGACGGCATCGTCGTCGGCGCCGGCCCGGTCGTCGTCGACGCCTACATCGACTTCATGTGCCCGTTCTGCAAGATGTTCGAGCAGGCGTCCGGGCCGACGCTGGACAGGCTGGTGGGAGAGGGGGTGATCAGCCTCGTGTACCACCCGATGGGCTTCCTGGACGGGCTGTCGACCAGCCGCTACTCCTCCCGCGCGGCCTCCTCTTCGGGCTGCGCCGCCGACGGCGGGAGATTCATGGAGTACACCTACGCGCTCTTCGCCAACCAGCCTCCCGAGGGAGGACCGGGGCTCACCGACGACGAGCTGGCCGGGATCGGCGCGATGGCCGGGCTCACCGAGTCGGCGTTCGGCGCGTGTGTGCGCAACGGCACCTATCTCGACTGGACCGCCCACGTGACGGGCACGGCCGTCGAACGGGGGGTGAGCGGCACCCCCACCGTCCTCGTCGAGGGCACCGCCGTGCCGGCGAACCCCCAGACGATCGTCACCGCCGTGGCGGCCGCCGTCCGCTGACCCTCCGGGCACGGCCCCGGCTCCGGCCGGCCCGGCGGCATCGGGGCGACCGCCCGGGGGTACGGCTCACGCCTGCGGCGGGGCGCGAGCCGTACCCGCCCCCGAGCCGCGCGATCCTGGCGGCGCCGGCGATGGCGCCACCGGTTCACACCGACGGCACCGCGGCACCCCCCGGACCGCGGCCGGCCGTCCGATACCGGCCAATATGAAGACTATTGCACTTTTGTCGGAAAGCGCTGAAGCTTTCTTTCTGTGACGACGTATCGAGCGGGCCGGCCGTGGCGGTCCGCCGCCATCGGTCGCATTGCCGCGGTAGCCCTCAGCCTCGTTCTCACCGGCGCCGTCGCGCCCGCCCCCGCGGCGGGTGCCGTCGCGCCCGCGCCGGCCACCACCGGCGCGGCGGGCGGACTCGCCGCCTGCCCCACCGACCCGGCCACCCCCAAACACCGGCTCCGCGCCATGTGGATCGCCAGCGTGGCCAACATCGACTGGCCGAGCAGGACCGGTCTGAGCGTGGCGGCGCAGCAGGCCGAGTTCCGCGCCTGGCTGGACCTCGCGGCGCAGCGGAACATGAACGCCGTCTTCGTGCAGGTCAGGCCGACGGCCGACGCGTTCTGGCCATCGCCCCATGAGCCGTGGTCGCAGTGGCTGACGGGCACCCAGGGGGGCGACCCCGGCTACGACCCGCTGGCGTTCATGGTGAGCGAGGCGCACGCCCGCGACATCGAGTTCCACGCGTGGTTCAATCCCTACCGGGTCGCCAACCACGACGACCCCACCCGGCTGGTGGCCGGCCACCCGGCCCGCAAGAATCCCGGCTGGCGGTTCGCCCACGGCGGCAAGCTCTACTACAACCCGGGGATCCCCGCGGTCCGCGGCTTCATCGAAGACGCCGTCATGGACGCCGTCACCCGTTACGACCTCGACGGCGTGCACCTCGACGACTACTTCTACCCGTATCCGGTCAGCGGCGAGACGATTGCGGACGCATCCACCTACGCCCAGTACGGCGCCGGTTTCGGCAACGTCCACGACTGGCGGCGCGACAACGTCAACCTGCTGGTGAAGGAGCTGGGCCAGCGGATCCACGCGGCCAAGTCGTGGATCGAGTTCGGGGTCAGCCCGTTCGGCATCTGGCGCAACGCCGCCACCGACCCGCTCGGTTCGCGGACCTCCGGCATGCAGTCGTACGACGCCGTCTACGCCGACACCCGGCTCTGGGTGAAGCAGGGCTGGGTCGACTACGTCGCGCCGCAGATCTACTGGCACATCGGCTATACCACCGCCGACTACAAGGTGCTCACCGCCTGGTGGGCCTCGGTGGTCAAGGACACCGGCGTGCGCCTTCTCATCGGGCAGGCCGCCTACCGGGCCGGAGCGGCCGGCCAGGACGCGGCCTGGCAACGGCCCGGGGAACTGACCGACCATCTCCACTACAACCGGCAGCACCCGGAGGTGGCCGGCGACGTCTTCTTCAGCGCCAAGGACATCCGGGCCGACCGGATCGGCGCCGTCTCCCGGCTGGTGAGCGACCACTACTCCAGGCCCGCTCTGATACCCGCCCGCGGCAGCGCGGTCGCGCCGGCCGGACCCTCGATCACCTCGGCGACCCGCCTCCCCGGCGGGGTCTCCCTGTCATGGCGGCCCGCCGGATCGAGCAGCCCGCTCTCGTACGCGATCTACCGGGTCGACTCCTCCCCGGCGGCGGACCCGTGTTTCTTCGCCGACGCCCGCAACCTGCTCAGGACGACCCGCGGGACGTCCTTCACCGACACCACCGCCACCTCGGGCGCCTACACCTACTACGTGACGGCCATGGACCGGCTGCACCACGAAAGCGCGCCGAGCGCGGGCCAGATGGTCGCGGCGACCGGCCCGTTCAGCGTCGTCGTCGACAACCGCGACGCCGGATTCACCGCGGGCTCCGGGTGGGGCACCTCAAGCTTCTCCTCGCAGCTCCACGGCACCGACTACCGGTTCGCCGATCCCGTCGCGGCCAGTGACCCGGCGTGGTTCAAGGCGCAGATCCCCACCGCCGGCAGCTACCGGATCGAGATCTGGCATCCGGCGAACTCCGGCTACAACAGCGCGACGCCGTTCATCGTGGCGGCCGGCGGCGGCAACCAGGTGATCAACGTCGACCAGCGCGTCAACGGCGGCCAATGGCGCGGCCTCGGCACGTTCACCCTCTCCGCCGGCGCCTACAACGTCGTCGGGGTGAGCCGCTGGGTCTCCACCGCCGGTTACGTCATCGCCGACGCCGTCCGCATCACCAGGGTCTGACGCCGTGACGGCGCCGCACGCCGCCGCCCGCCACCGCCGTGGCCCGCCGGAGTGCCCGCCTACTTCGGCCTCGGGCGGTTGCTCCACTTCGGCTTGCGGAACAGGTCGCGGCGCTCCAGGAGGTAGGTGAGCTTCGAGGCCGTGATCCGGACCGTCTCCTCGTGCCGGTGGCGCTTCTCCGGGACGACGCCGCTCCAGCGTTCGAGCAGGCGTGCCATCTCGTCGGCGACCTCGCCGATCACCCGGTAGCGGGTGCTGAAGGCGTAGAGGTCGCCGTGCACCTCGTTGACCAGGTCCTCGTCGACCCGCCGGGTCAGCGGCTTGATCTTCTTGAGGATGTCGGCGTCCATGGCCGGGGTCACCGGGGCGCGGCGCGCGTCTCCCTCGGGCACCATGATCAGCGCCCGGATCCGCGTGACGGCCAGGGCCCGCTCGGGCTGCGGGGTCGAGGGGTGCTCCGCGAGGTCCAGCAGGCGGCGGAGGGTCTCCTGTGTCCTGTCGTCGAACATGGAAACCCATCCCGCCCCTCGCTCATGCCGTACAAGTGCGGTCACATGCTATTCGACCAGACGGCACCCGGTCCGCGGCCCTACGGATCGGTGAGCACGCAGCGCGTGCCGGTGTAGATGGTCGGCATGCACTTGTTGCAGTGGACGCACCGGGACGCGGTGGCCCCGTCTCCCCTGATCCGGGCCGGCAGATCGGGTTCCATGAGCAGCGCCCTGCCCATGGCCGCGAACTGGAAGCCCTCCCGCATGGCCAGGTCCATGGTCCGGCGGTCGGTGATGCCGCCGAGCAGCACCAGCGGCATGCGCAGGGCGGCCCGGAACTGGCGGGCGTCGTCGAGGAGGTAGGCGTCCCGGTAGGGGTAGGCCCGCAGGAGACGGCGGCCCAGCAGCCGCACGCCCAGCCGTTGCGGCTGCGGGAAGACCCCGGCGAACTCCTTGAGCGGGACGTCTCCCTTGAACAGGTACATCGGGTTGAGCAGCGAGCTGCCCTCGGTCAGCTCGATGGCGTCGAGGCCGCCGTCCTCCTCCAGCCAGGCCGCGACCTGGAGGCTCTCCTCGACCACCAGGCCGCCGCGCACCCCGTCGTCCATGTTGAGCTTGGCCAGGACAGCGATCCGGTCGCCGACGGCCCCGCGTACGGCGCGGGCCACCTCGCGGGCCATCCGGGCGCGGTTGGCCAGGCTCCCGCCGTACTCGTCGGTCCGGCGGTTGAGCCGGGGGCTGAGGAAGGCGCTGGTCAGGTAGTTGTGCCCCATGTGGATCTCGACGGCGTCGAAGCCGGACTCCGCCGCGATGAGCGCCGCGTCGGCGTGCGCCCGCACGATGCGCTCGATGTCCGATCTCGTCGCCGCGCGGGTCATGGTCATGCTCATCGGGTTGAGCCGGCGGGTGGGGGCCAGCGCGGGGAGCCGGTTGGAGGCCGGGTTGGCCACCGGACCGGCGTGGCCGATCTGCGCGGAGACGGCCGCCCCCTCGGCGTGCACGGCGTCGGCGAGCCGGCGCAGGCCGGGGACGGCCTCCGCCCGCATCCAGATCTGCCGCCGCTCGGTGCGCCCCTCGGGGGCGACCGCGCAGTAGGCGACGGTGGTCATGCCCACGCCGCCGGCGGCCGTGCGCCGGTGGAACTCGACCAGGTCGTCGGAGACCAGCGCCTTCGGGGTCCTGCCCTCGAAGGTGGCGGACTTGATCAGGCGGTTGCGCAGGGTGATCGGCCCGAGCTTCGCGGGAGCGAAGACGTCGGCCACGGTTTCAGCCATGACTCACTATCTACCAAACAAGCGCTTGCGTGACAGCGTTGCGCCGCCCCGACCCGGGAAACTTCCGCCGGCCGGCGGGCGCGGCGGATGCCCGCCGCATAGAATGGAGCTGCGACACATATTGTGCGCAACACACTATCTGTGTCATGCATCCAAAATTGGGAAGGTGGCCGCCACATGCCGAACGAGGCCCGCGAGCGGCTGATCCAGCAAGTGGTCGCCGAGAGCCGGAGGCACTACGCCGCCTACACGCTGTTCAACCAGGCCCTGGCCGACCATCTGGGACTCCACCCCACCGATCTGCAGTGCCTCAGCCTGCTCTCGCTCGAGCCGGAGCCGCTGACCACGGGAGAGATCGCCAAACTGACCGGCCTGACGTCGGGATCGGCCACCCGGCTGGTGGACCGGCTGGACAGGGCCGGCCTGGTGGTCCGCCGCGGCGACCCCGCCGACCGCAGGAAGACGCTGGTCTCGCTGGCTCCCAAGCCGGTGTCGGAGGTGGACGACGCCTGGGACACCCCCGGCGCGGCCTTCGTCTCGGCCCTGGACGGCTTCACCGACGAGCAGCTCTCCGTCATCGGCGACTACCTGCGCCGGGTCTCCGCGGTCGGCACCGAACAGGCCGCCCGGCTGGCATCCGCTCCCGGCCCCGGCACCGGTGACTCCCGGTAGAGCTCCCCCGCCTGCCCCCGCCGCGCGGCAGCACCGAAGCTCTCGCGGGCCGGCCGCACCCCGGATGAGGCGGAGCCGGTCTCGCCGGGCCCGGGTGATTTTTTCTCCTGGATTCCGGCCAGGATGTAGAGAACACGCAGGCGTGCTTCTACCTATGGGGGAGCGCCGAGGAAGGCGCGGGAACCGAAGGAGCCGGAACATGAAGTACATGCTGCTGATGCAGTTCGGCCAGCAGGCCGTTTTCCCGCCGATCAGCACATGGCCCCCGGAGGACGTCACGGCCCACATCGAGTTCATGCACAGCGCGGACGAGAAGCTCACCGCCTCCGGGGAGCTCGTGGAGACGCAGGGACTGGCGATGCCCGACCAGGCCAGGACCGTGCGGGCCGGTGACGGCGGCACCCCCGTCGTCACGGACGGCCCCTACCCTGAGGCGAAGGATTTCCTGATCGGCTACTGGATCGTCGACTGCGACAGCCAGGAGCGGGCGATCGAGCTCGCCGCGTCCCTCTCGGCAGCCCCCGGGCCGGGCGGCAAGCCGTTGAACATGCCGATCCTCGCCGCCATGGTGCAGGGCGCCGCGACCGGCCTCGACATGCTCAGGGCACTCGGCACCGACGGACGCCTGGCGGGGCACCACCGTTTCCACACCGCGCGGGCCCATCTGCTGGAGATGGGCGGCGACCCGCAGGCGGCCGTCGACGACTACCGCGTGGCGGCCAGCCGTACGATGAGCGTCCCGGAGCGGGAGTACCTCACCGCCCGCGCCGCCCGGCTCGCCGCGACGACGTCCGGATCGGTCCGCCGGACCTGTAGAGCCTTCGATGTCCGCGGATCCCGCCGTGCCACCCCCGTGATTCACCGAACGGGTTTCCAGGGGTCCCCGGCGGCTCCTGGCGCCCCGCCGCGAGCCTCGGTGGGCGATGATAGACGATCACTGATCCCGGCCGCCCGTCATCGTCAAATCCGGCATTAAACAGCCCTTCGAGATGGCTTTTTAAGCTAAAACCCGACTTTTCGTCTTTCCGCTGAATACAGTCCAGCGGTATCGGCGGTGACCACCCTTCACGGAAGGGCGGAGAAGAGTGGACGGGGTGCTGACGGGCGTGGATCCGATCGGTGAGAATCTGCTCAGAGTCATGGAGCCGGAGCTCGGATACCGGGAGCAGGCCGGGCAGCGCACCACGTTCGGCGAATGGTATTCCACCAACGTCGTCAAGGACCCCCAGTACAGAACGGCCCCCTGGTGCGACATGGTCATCGCCTGGGCCGCCGGGAAGGCGGGCGTCGAGGACTTCGTCGGCCAGTTCGCCTGGACGCCCTCCCACGCCCGCTGGTTCGAGACGCGGGGCGCCTGGTCCGATGAGCCGGAGCCCGGGGCCCTGGTCTTCTTCGACTGGTCCGGCGGCAAGGACATCAAGGGAATCGACCACGTCGGCGTCGTCGAGAGAGTCGAGGATGGAACGCTCCACACCATCGAGGGCAACGTCGACGGGGTCTGGCTGAAGCGCAAGACGCGCGACGAGAGCAAGGTCGTCGGCTACGGCCTGCCGCACAGGGTCAAGGAGGGCCTGACGGGCGGGGACGCGCCCGTCCCGGTGACAGCCGGCCGGACCGAAGTCGGCGCGGCGTCCGCCGGCCGGACCGAGGCCGGCGCGGCGGCCGCCGGATCCGTGAGCGCCTCCGTGGTCGGCCGTCCGGAGACACCCTCGATCCCCCTGGAGGCCGCGCCGGTCGCGGGAGTGCTCCTTCTCGTCCTCGGCGCGACGCTCGTCCTGGCCAGACGCCGCCCGCGCGCCCCGGCGGCAGGAGTGGCGCCCGCCCCGGCGCCCCGGCCGCCCTCCCTCCCGGCGGACAGCCGCTCCCGCGTCCCGGCGGGCGGCCGGCACCGCAGGCGGGGACCGGGGGCGGAGACGCTCCTCCCGCCGGACACGGAGACGGCCTTCCGGCCAGGGATGGAGACGGCCCCTGGACCGGGTGTGGAGACGCCCCTCGGATCGGGCCTCGATCGGCCGGGCTCGCCGGCCGGGGGGATCGGGCCCCGGCAGGCCGTCCGGCACATGCACCGGCGGGCGGGCGGCGGAGCCGGTCCGGCGCGGCCGGCGGGCGCCAGGGCCGGGCGCCGGCCGTACTCGACCTGACCGGGTGAGTGGTCGGACGGTCCGGCCGGACGCGGCGCCCCCGGTTTGATTAATTAGGTTAGCCAAAGCTAAGTTGCTCGCGATGACATTTCCGAGCGAAGGCAGCACAATGACAGCCGTCAGTGAGCAGACCGTAGAGCGCGTCGAGGAGATCCCCGCCTACCGCGCCTTCCCTGTCCGGGTCCTGCGGACGCTGCGGCTCAGCCCGAGTTTCGTCCGGGTCACCTTCGGCGGCGAGGAGCTGTCCGGTTTCGCCGACAACGGTTTCGACCAGCGGATCAAGCTGGCCCTCCCGCTGCCCGGCGGCGGCTTCACCTCCATCAGCGACGGGGCCGGCTGGTACCAGCGGTGGAGGGCGCTGCCGGTGGAGTCGCGCAACCCGATCCGCACCTACACCGTGCGCGCCGTACGGCCCCGGCAGCGCGAGCTCGACATCGACTTCGTGCTCCACGGCGACGCCGGCCCCGCCTCCCGCTGGGCGACCTACGCCGCCCCCGGCCACCGCGCCGTGGTCATCGGCCCCAACGCGGCCCACCCCGGGCCCACCGGCGGTCAGGAGTGGGCTCCGCCGGCCGGGGCGACGCGCCTGCTGCTGGCCGGCGACGAGACCGCCGTGCCCGCCATCGCCGCCATCGCCGAGAGCCTCTCCGGCGAGGTGCGGGCCAGGGTCCTGCTGGAGGTGCCGCAGGGCGCCGACGTGCTCCCCCTCGACGTACGGCCGGGCGTGGAGGTCACCTGGCTGCCCCGTGAGGGGGCCCGCCACGGCGAGCTGCTCGTCCCGGCCGTCCGCGACGCCGTCGGCGAGATCACCGTGCGGAGCGACGTGGGGGACCTCCTGGAGGACGTCGACGTCGACACCGAGATCCTGTGGGAGGTCCCGCCGGCCTCGGGGCGCGACGGCCTCTACGCCTGGCTGGCCGGCGAGGCCGGCGTGGTCAAGCTGCTCCGCCGCCACCTCGTGCAGGAGGCCGGGATCGACCGCTCGTCGGTGGCGTTCATGGGCTACTGGCGGCTGGGGCGCTCGGAGAGCGACTGAGCACCACCGCGCCGCCGGCGGGTGGTCCCGGCCGTTCTCACGAACGACCGGGCCCGGGAAACCCGCCGCACAGGTGGCCGGCGCCGATGGTAGTCCGGTGCGCTCCGGGTAGTGACCGATGCATGACGGTCACCGGATTCACTGGGCGGGTCGCGACGTTGTGGACCGGGGCCCGCCACCGCCACCGCTGGCTGGACCATCTGGTCCGCGCCGGCGTGCGCTACGACCAGGCGGACGGTGGACGGCTGTCGGCCGCCCTCACCTACTACGCGTTCTTCGCGCTGTTCGCGCTCGCGCTGCTGAGCTTTTCGATCATCGGGCACGTCCTGGACGATCCGCAGGTGATACGGACCGTGCAGCGGTATCTCACCGAGAACTTCCCCCGCCTCGACGTGCAGGCACTGCGTGACGCCAGGAGCACGGCCGGGGTGATCGCCTTCGTCGGCCTGCCGATCACCGGCCTGTTCTGGATGGACACCCTGCGGTCGGCGATCAGGGCGATCTGGCGGATCGAGGAGTATCCGGGCCGTTTCCTGCTGCGCCAGCTCATCGACCTGGGCGTGCTGGCCGGGCTCGGGGCGCTGCTGTCGGCCTCGCTCGCGGTGGCCTTCGCCGCCGAGACGCTGCTGAACTGGCTGCTGGTGCACACCGTGGGCGTCGACGACATCCCGACGCAGTGGCTGCTGGCCGCGGTCGCGTTCATGCTCGGTCTCGGCGTGAACACCCTGCTGGCGGTCGCCCTGCTCACCGCTCCCCCGCGGCTGCGGCTGCCGCCGCGCCGGGTGCTCGGCCCCGCCCTGGTCATCAGCCTGGGCCTGGAGGTCCTCAAGACGATCGGCCAGTTCTATCTGGAGATCACCGCGGCCAACCCCGCCTACCAGGTCGTGGCCGGCGCCGTCGCGCTGCTCGCCTTCCTCAAGCTCCTCAACCAGCTCATCCTGTTCGCCGCCGCGCTCACCGCCACCGCCACCACCGGCGACATCGTCGATCTGGCCGTCCGCCGCCCGGCCGCGCCGGCCGCCCTGACGTGATCCCCTCCCCCGCCCGACTTTGCCACGGATGTGAGCTGTGCGAGCATGGCCGGGAAGGCGACGGCGGAACGAGGAAACCGGTGTAAATCCGGCGCGGTCCCGCCACTGTGATCGGCGAGCGGATCCCGGACAGGCCACCGCGGGCGCGGGAAGGCCGGGACGGGCATCGACCCGAGAGCCAGGAGACTCACGCGGTCGCCTCCTCACGGAACGGGGCGGATCTCCCCGAGAGAGGAGCGCGTTTCTCATGCCGCACGGCGGATCAGCCGGTACCGCACGCGTCACGGCCGGTGGCCCTCACCTGCCGCCGCTGATGCGCTGCCTGGCCGGCCAGGGCTGGAAGACCGTCACCGCGGGCCCGGCCGACCTGGCCGTGGAGGCGACCGGCGACGGCTACGAGGCGGCCTTCGACGGTGAGGGCCACTGGTTCGCCTCGCTGGCCGAGCTCACGGGATGGGCCGGGCAGGCGGCGGCCCGGCGGCCCCAGGGACTCCGCCCCGCCGAGACCCGCGCGGTGAGCGAGGCACTGGCCGGAGTGTCGGCTCTCGGCCCGTATTTCGCCGTCTCGACGGATCCCGCGGAGGAGGCCGACCCTGCCTGGCGCCCGCTCACCGCGCTCCACGCCGACCTCGGCGCCCTGCGTGCCTGGACCGGCCACGTCGGGCGGCGGCTGGGCACCGGCGAGACCAGGGTGGCCGCCTCGATCCTGTTCCAGGGGCTGGCCGCCCGGCTCTGGTCACCGGTCGTCGGCGCGGTCGCCCTCCGGGGCGTGCTGCCGGACCTCGCCCCGGCGCACGTCCACTGGCGGCCCATCGCGAGCGGCCCGCTCCCGCTGTGGACGGCCCGGCCGGCCGGTTGGGAGGTCACCGGCCCCGGCCGGGTCGCCGAGCTGGTCTACCGCAACGTGATGACCGAACTGCTCGAACCGGTGGCGCGGGCCGTACAGGAGATCACTCCGATCTCCCCGCGGCTGCTGTGGGGCAACGCGGCCTCCGCGCTGGCCGGGACCCTGACGACCGTCGCGCGCGAACGGCCGGACCTCGCCCCCCGGGCCGCCGCGCTCAGCCGCGAGCTGCTGGCCCTCGGAGTGCTGGAAGGGACCGGCGACCTCGCCGAGCCGGCCCCCGGCCGTCATTTCTTCGTCCGGCGCAGCTGCTGCCTCTACTACCGCCTGCCCGGCGGCGGCAAGTGCGGCGACTGCGTCCTGCTGCCCCACGAGATCCGCCACGACCAGTGGGCGCGGGCCCTGCGACAGGACGGAGCGGCCCCGTGACCCCCGGCTGCTCGGCCACGCTGCCTGCACCGATACTGGAACGGTGCTGAGCAGTCACCGCCTGCGGGTGCTTCTTGAGGTCTTCAGGACGGGGAGTATCGCGGGAGCCGCGCGTATCCTGCGGCTCTCGCCGTCCGCCGTGTCCCACCAGCTCTCCAAGCTGGAGGAGGAGGCCGGGGTGGGCCTGGTCGAGCGGGGCGCGCAGAGCCTGCGGCTGACCGCGGCCGGGCGACGCCTCGCGACCCGGGCCCAGGAGGTGCTCGACATCATCGAGGCCGCGGAGAAGGACCTGCTGGCGCAGGCCAGGGCCGACTCCGGGCAGCTCAGGATCGGGTTCTTCGCCTCCGCGGGCTACCGGCTGCTGCCGCTGGCGCTGTCGACCTTCACCGCCCGTCACCCCGCCGTGGAGCTCGACCTGGTGCTCGGCCAGCCGCACGAGCTCCTGCCCGACCTGGAGCGGGGCGCGCTCGACATCCTGGTGGTCTTCGAGCACGCGCTCGACCCCTGGAAACCGCCGGAGGGGGTCGAGGTCGCCCACCTGTTCGACGAGCCGCAGCTCCTGGTCGTGCCGTCGGGCCATCCGGCGGGGCAGCGGCAGCGGGTACGGCTCGCCGACCTGGCCGACGAACCGTGGATCACCACGTACGGCACCGACACGCCGGTGTCGGTGTTGGAACGGGCCAGCGCGCTGGAGGGGTTCAATCCGATGATCCGTTGCCGCAGCGACCACTACGAGGTCACGCTCGGGCTGGTCAGGGCGGGCCTGGGGGTGGCCCTGGTGCCCAGCCTCGGCGCGCAGGGCGCGGCGGGCATCCAGGTGTGCCGGCTGGACGGCCCCCGCCTCTTCCGCAGGATCGGCGCCGCCGTCCGCCCGACCAACCCCAACCCGGCGCTGCGCTCCTTCATCGACTACCTGCGCGACGCCTCGGCCCAGATGCGCAACGCCCTGCGCTGAGACCTCGGGCACGGGCGCGAGCGGGCACCGGCAGGAACAAGCACGAGCAGGCACAAGTACGGGCAGGCACAAGTACGGGCACGGGCGCTCCGGCGTCGCCTGGCCTGGCCTGGCCTGGAAGCACCCCGGCTTCCACCGCCGTTCGTCGATCGTTCGTACCCAGTACATCATTATGTCATGACATAACGATGTACTATTGCTTTGTCGTAAATTCATAGTTACGTTCTTGTGCGACAGCAACCCCCCAAACGAGGAGGCGCAATGCGTCCCCTGCCCAGGCTTTTCCTGGCAGTCCTGACGTGCTCGCTTGTCGGAGCACTGTCTGTCCCGGCTTCGGGGCAGAGCATCCCGTCGGTGGACCCCGAGGTGGAGACCCCTGCCCTGTTCGACGACGAGGCGGGCGGCAACGCCAACGGCGACGACCCGGCCATCTGGGTCCACCCCTCCAAGTCCGGCAAGAGCCTGGTGATAGCGACGGCCAAGGAGGGCGGCCTCTACGTCTACAACCTTGATGCCCAGCAGCTCCAGCACCTGCCGGCCCCCGCGGCGCCGGGGCCCGACGACGAGGGCGGGCGCTTCAACAACGTCGACGTCACCTACGGCTTCGGCGGGCGGGACCTCGCGGTCGTCTCCGACCGCGGCCGGGACCAGCTCCGGATCTACGCCGTCGCGCAGGGCCAGCTGACCGACGTGACGGACCCGGCGGCCCCGTTCGTGTTCAACACCACCCAGCCGCAGGTCAACGACGGGGAGACGGCGTACGGCCTGACCACCTGGAAGGACTCCACCGGCACCTACGCTCTGGTCAGCCGGCGGCACACGACCGCGATCGGCCTGGTCAAGCTTCTTCCCAAGCCGAACGGCAAGGTCGGCTACCAGGTCGTCAGGACGCTGAACCTGCCCGCGTCGTTCGCCCTGCCGAACGGCCAGAGCTGGACCCCCTGCGACGAGCCGGGCAGGACGCCGCAGGTCGAGGGCATGGTCGTGGACCAGCAGACCGACGTGCTCTACGCGGCCCAGGAGGATGTCGGCATCTGGCGGATGCGGGCCGACCTCACCGGGACGCCGACGCTCATGGACAAGGTCCGCGATTACGGCGTGCCCGCCACCTACGACCCGGCGACCGAGGAGTGCACGCCCGGCGTGGACCCCGGCTACGGCGGCCAGCGCCTGACGGCCGACGCCGAAGGCCTCACGATCTACTACCGGGACGACGAGAAGGGCTACCTGCTGGCCTCCAGCCAGGGTGACAACACCTTCGCCGCCTACCGCAAGGAAGGCTCCAACGCCTACCTCGGCCAGTTCCGCGTCGGGACGCACAACGGCGTCGACGGCGTCGAGCACAGCGACGGCTCGACCGTGCTGAACGTCCCGCTGGGTGACTTCGAGGAGGGCATGTTCATCGCGCACGACGGTGCCAACACGCCGGCCGTGCCCGACCGGGAGAACACGAACTTCAAGTTCGTCGGCTGGGAAGGCATCGCCGACGGGCTCGACCTGGACGTCGACACCGACGGCTGGGACCCCCGCGACTGAGAATGAGTGAAGCCCCCGGCGACCTGACTCGCCGGGGGCTTCTCCGTTCATCGGCTCAGCCGTGGTTGACGCGCCAGAAGTCGGAGACCGTCTGGCGGTTCTGGAGGTCGCCGAGCAGCACCTTGGGGTCGGTGTGGAAGAGCTGGGCCTTCCAGTCGTCCAGGCCGGGCGGGGTGACCATCGGTTTGACCGTGGCGTTGCCGGAGACGCCGCCCTCGCCGATCTCGTGCTTGACGCCCTCCTCGGTCATGATGAAGTGGACGTACAGCTTGGCCGCATTGGGATGCTTGCTCCTGGCGGCGACGGCGACGTACTTGGGATAGCTGAAGCCGACGAACGGCGTCATCGCCGCGCACGTCGCCTGGGTGTATCCCTTGTCCTCGTTGTTGCGGAACTTCGAGATCGACATGAAGCCGATCTTCTTGTCGGTGGCGCTCGGCGCGCCCACCGCACCGGAGATGTCCTCGTCGGAGCCGGTCAGCACCGGCTTGTTGACCGACATCCGCTTGATCCATTCGTAGGCGGCGCTCTTCTCCTTGGTCTCCAGCGCCTTGCCGTACTTCGCCTGGTACGCCTGCTCCAGCACCTGGTTGCCGTGGGCGTCCAGCTGGGTGAAGAACGACAGCACGGTCGGCTTGCCCAGCGGATCCTGCATCACCAGCTTGCCGGCCCATTCCGGCTCGGTCAGGTCCCAGACGTTCTTCACCGGGCATCCGTCGGGCGACAGCTTGGTGTTGTAGGCGAAGACCGTGGCCTTCGACAGCGCGAGCAGCGGGTTGTGGTTCTCCTGCGGGATCTGGTCCTTCAGGTCGGCAGGCACCCAGGTCTGCGCCACGCCCTGCGGGATGAGCTGGCCGACCAGCACCCCGCCGTCCTCGTACATCGCCGCGTCGATCGTCACGTTGTCGGCGGCGTGCTCTCTGAGCATCTTCTCGGCGGTCTGCGGGGTGTCGGACTTCACGCCCTCCATCGCGATGCCGTACTTGTCGGTGAAGGCCTTGGCCACTTCCTCGATGTCGCCGCTGGAGTCGTAGACCAGCAGGCTGCCCTCCTTCTTGGCGGCCTCGACCAGGGTGTCCAGGTCGAAGGCCGCATCGACCGAGGGGCCGGGCAGCGGCTTGGCCGCCGTCGTCCCGGATGGGGCGTCGGCTCCTGTGGAGGGTGCGCACGCGGCGACGGCCAATGCCAGCAGTGCCGCAGGGATGATCTTCCGGGTACGCCTCACGATGGCGTCACTCCTCTTGCCTCTCAGGGGTCATATGCGCCTCTCAGAGCCCCGATCCGGCGGCGCAGTGCGCTCAACGATGAACGCCACGTGAACGATTTGTCAAGACATTCTTACCTTTGTGCGGCACTCGACACGATCCCGTCACATGCCATGCGGGCGGACGGCGATCTGGTATTGGTTAAGACATCCTGATCTCCATTAATGTCTGACCGTGACTGTGACGAGATTGGACATCGACCTCGACAGGGCGAGTCCCGTACCCCTCTACTTCCAGGTGGCCGAGCGGATCGCGGAGGCCATCCAGGCCGGCGAGCTGCTCCCAGGATCCCGGCTCGCCAACGAGATCCAGCTCGCCGACCACCTGGGGCTCTCGCGCCCGACCGTCCGCCAGGCCATCCAGTACCTCGTCGACAAGGGCCTGGTGGTCCGCAAGCGCGGCGTCGGCACCCAGGTCGTGCACGGCCAGGTCAAACGGGCGGTCGAGCTCACCAGCCTCTACGACGACCTGCGCCGGGCGGGACAGGAGCCGGTCACCCGGGTGCTCGCCATCGACACGGTCCCCGCCGAAGAGAGCGTCGCCGCCGCGCTCGGCGTCCCGCCGGGCGCCGCGGTGCTCCGGCTGGAGCGGCTCAGATACGCCCTCGGGGAACCGCTGGCCCTGCTGCACAACTGGCTGCCGGCCGGATCCACGCCCCTGTCGGCCGAAGCACTGCAACAGCACGGGCTCTACGAGCTCCTCCGCTCCACCGGTGTCCGCATGCGGGTCGCCAACCAGCGGATCGGCGCTCGCGCCGCCACTCCCGCGGAGGCCCGGCTGCTGGAGGAGCGCCGCTCCTGCCCCCTGCTCACGATGGTCCGCACGACCTACGACGACCAGGGCAGGGCCGTGGAACACGGCTCGCACGTCTACCGCGCCTCCCACTACTCCCTGGAGGTCACCCTCGTGGAGCGCTGACCACACCCGGACTCACACTGGTGATGATGATAGTTAGTCCGAATGTCAGGACAAAGTCTTGACGGTTTGCCTCCCGTTCATCTAGAACTGGAGGCCCCTGGACGAGGAGTCATCATGCGTGTGGGCTTGTTGGGCCTTGGTCGTATAGGCGCGTTTCATGCTGCCACCCTCTCTGCTCTTGCCGACGAGCTGGTCGTCTCCGACGCCGACCAGAGCAGAGCGGAGGAGGTGGCCGGGCGGCTCAAGGCCCGCGTCGGAGACCCTTTCGACGCCGACGCCGTGGTCATCGCCACCCCCACCGCCACCCACGCGGAATTGCTGGTACGGGCCTGCGACCTGAGGGTGCCGGCCTTCTGCGAGAAACCCGCGGCGCCCGGCGTCGCGGAGACGATACGGGTCGCCGACGCCGCCGAACGGAGCGGGACGGTCGTGCACATCGGCTTCCAGCGCCGCTTCGACGCCGGCTACACGGCCGCGCGCGAGGCGCTGCGGAGCGGCGAGCTCGGCACCCTGCACCGGGTCCACATGATCACCGCCGACCCGGCGCCACCGGCTCCCGGCTACGTCCCCATGTCCGGCGGCATCTTCCGGGACTGCCACATCCACGACTTCGACATCCTGCGCTGGGTCACCGGCCGCGAGGTGGAGAGCGTCTACGCCACCGGCGCCAACCGGGGCGCGGCGTTCTTCGCCGAGGCCGGCGACGTCGACAACAGCGCCGCTCTGCTCACCCTGGACGACGGCACGCTGGTCACCCTGCAGGGCTCCCGCTACAACGGCGCCGGCTACGACGTGCGGATGGAGCTGGCGGGCACCCTGCGGACCCGGGCGGTCGGCCTCGACCCGCGCACGCCGCTCACCAGCGCCGAGGGCCTGCAGCCGCCCGGCGAACCGTGGCCGGACTTCGTCACCAGGTTCGACGCCGCCTACGTCGCGGAGATGAGCGCGTTCCTGGCGGCGGCGCGGGGCGAGCGCGAGAGTCCCTGCACGGCCCAGGACGCCCTGGCCGCTCTCTACATCGCCGAGGCGGCGGACCTGTCCCGCCGCGACGACCGCCCGGTCCGCCTTCTGGAGGTGGCCAAGTGAGGATCGCCGCAGCTCCCATCTCCTGGGGCGTGTGCGAGGTGCCGGGCTGGGGACACCAGATGACCCGGGAAAGAGTGCTGGCCGAGATGGCGGAGCTGGGGCTGACGGCCACCGAGCTGGGCCCCGACGGTTTCCTGCCCCCGGAACGCGAGCAGCGCGCACGCCTGCTCGGCGGGTACGGCCTGCGCGCGGTCGGCGGCTTCGTCCCCGTGGTCCTGCACGACCCCGGCCATGACCCGCTGCCGGGCCTGCGGGCCGCGCTGGCCTCCTTCGACGAGGAGACAGTGGTCGTCCTGGCCGCCGCCACCGGCGCCGACGGCTACGACGCGCGCCCCTCGCTGGACGCGGAGGGCTGGCGGACGCTCCTGGGCAACCTGGACAGGATCCGGCGCGGGACGGCCCGCCTGGTCACCCTGCACCCGCACGTCGGGACCATGGTCGAGACCAAGGACGAGGTGGAGCGGGTGCTCGACGGCAGCGCCGTCCCGCTCTGCCTGGACACCGGCCACCTGCTCATCGGCGGCACCGACCCGGTGGACCTCGTCCGCGAGGTCCCCGAGCGGATCGCGCACGTCCACCTCAAGGACGTCGACACCGCCCTCGCCGGGCGGGTCAGGGCCGGTGAGCTGTCCTACACCGAGGCCGTGAAGGCGGGGATCTACCGCCCGCTCGGCCGCGGCGACGTGGACGTCCCCGGCATCGTCGCCGGCCTGGGAGCCGCCGGATACGCGGGCTGGTACGTCATGGAGCAGGACGTCGTCCTCGGCTCCGAGCCGCCCGGCGGCGCGGGCCCCCTCCACGACGTCCGCGCGAGCGTGGCCTTCCTGGGGAGCCTCGCGTGACCGACGTGCTGACCATGGGGCGGGTGGGGGTGGACATCTACCCGCTGCAGGTGGGGGTGTCGCTGCGGCAGGTGGAGACCTTCGGCAAGTATCTGGGCGGCAGCCCGGTCAACGTGGCGGTGGCCGCCGCCCGGCTGGGCCGTGCCAGCGCGGTGATCACCCGGACCGGGGCCGATCCGTTCGGGATGTTCGTTCATGACGCGTTGCGGGAGTACGGGGTCGACGACCGTTATGTCAGTGCGGTGCCGGGACTGCCGACGCCGGTGACGTTCTGTGAGATCCGGCCGCCGGAGGACTTCCCGCTGTATTTCTACCGCTGGCCCAAGGCGCCGGATCTGGAGATCCTGGCCGAGGAGCTGGATCTGGAGGCGGTGGCCGGGAGCCGGTTGTTGTGGGCGACGGTGACGGGGTTGTGCCAGGAGCCGTCGCGGGAGGCGCACTGGGCGGCGTGGCGGGCGCGGGGGCGCCGGGCGCACACGGTGCTGGACCTGGACTACCGGCCGATGTTCTGGCCGGACGTGCGGGCGGCGCGGATGCAGGTGCGGCGGGCGCTGGGGCAGGTGACGGTGGCGGTGGGCAATCTGGATGAGGTGGAGGTGGCCACCGGGACGCGGGATCCGTATGAGGCGGGCCGGTTGCTGCTGGAGGCGGGGGTGGAGTTGGCGATCGTCAAGCGGGGGTCGGCCGGGGTGGTCGGGATGCGCGCGGGGGAGACGGTGGAGGTGGCGCCGGTGGAGGTGGAGGTGGTCAACGGGCTGGGTGCGGGGGACGCCTTCGGTGGGGCGTTGTGTCACGCCCTGCTGGAGGGCTGGCCGTTGGAGCGGACGCTGCGGTTCGCGAACGCGGCCGGGGCGATCGTGGCCGGGCGGCTGGCGTGCGCTCCGGCGATGCCCACCCTCGACGAGATCGAGGACGTCCTGTCGGGTGAATCTCCCAGAGGAGCGACCGCACATGCGTGAGGAGGACTACCGCCGGCTGCTCGACGACCGGGCCCGATATCCGGAGCGGGTGGCCGAGGCGGCCGCCGCGCGCGGGCGCAGGCCGCTGCTCGCCGGCCGCGACCAGTTGCTGATCATCGCGGCCGACCACCCGGCGCGCGGCGCGCTCGGCGTCGGTGACCGCCCGATGGCCATGGAGAGCCGCGCCGGCCTGCTCGACCGGCTGACGACCGCCCTGGCCAGGCCCGGCGTGGACGGGCTGCTGGCCACTCCCGACGTCGTCGAGGACCTGCTGCTGCTCGGCGCCCTGGAGGACAAGCTCGTCATCGGGTCGATGAACCGGGGCGGCGTGCAGGGCTCGGCCTTCGAGTTCGACGACCGCTTCACCGCCTACGACACCGCCTCGATCGTCCGGATGGGGCTGGACGGCGGCAAGATGCTCTGCCGGATCGGCCTGGACGACCCCGCCACCGCCGCCACCCTGGAGTCCTGCGCCAGGGCGATCACCGGGCTGGCCTCGCACGACCTGATGGCGATGATCGAGCCGTTCTGGTCCCGGCGGGCCGGCGGCGCGGTCAGGCACGACCTGTCCCCGGAGGGGATGATCCACGCCATCAACGTCGGCCAGGGACTCGGCGCGACCTCCGCCCGCACCTGGCTGAAGATCCCGGTGATCGACGACATGGAACGGGTCATGGAGGCCACCACGCTGCCGACCCTGCTGCTCGGCGGCGATCCCACCGAGGCGCCCGACCGGGTCTTCGACTCCTGGGGCAAGGCGCTGCGGCTGCCCGGTGTGCGGGGTCTGGTCGTCGGCCGGGCCCTGCTCTACCCGCCCGGCGACGACGTGGCGGCGGCCGTGGACACCGCGGTCAGCCTGCTGGAGACCTCATGACGCACATTCCCCGCGGCACCGCGGCCGACGCCCCGTGGGCGGTGAAGATCACTCCCGAGTCGGCCGGGTGGACCTACGTCGGACTGCGGGTCGTGGACCTGTCCGGTGGGAGCGTGGAGTTCGCCACCGGTGACGAAGAGATGCTGGTCCTGCCCCTGTCGGGCTCGTGCGAGGTCACCGCCGACGGCCTGCGACTGCCGCTGGCCGGGCGCACGTCGGTCTTCGACGCGGTCAGCGACTTCGCCTACCTGCCGATCAGGACGTCCGCCCGGATCACCGGTCACGGCCGCTTCGCACTCCCCGCGGCCCGCGCGACCCGCCGCTTTCCCATCCGGTACGGCCCGGCGCGCGAGGTCCCGGTCGAGGTGCGCGGCGCCGGCCAGGCCAGCCGCCAGGTCAACAACTTCTGCGCCCCGGACGCCTTCGACTGCGACAAGCTCGTCGCGGTCGAGGTGCTCACCCCCGGCGGCAACTGGTCGTCCTACCCGCCGCACAAGCACGACACCGCCTCCGAGCGCGAAGCCGTACTGGAGGAGATCTACTACTTCGAGGGCGGCCCCGGCTACCAGCGGGTCTACGGCACCCACGACACGCTGGCCGAGGTGTCGGGCGGAGACGTGGTGCTGGTCCCGCACGGCTACCACGGCCCGTCGATGGCGGCCCCCGGCTACGACCTGTACTACCTCAACGTGCTGGCCGGGCCCGCCCCCCAGCGGTCCATGGCCTTCTGCGACGACCCCCGGCACGCC
>NZ_FOQY01000014.1 GCF_900113865.1 Streptosporangium canum
CCGGGTTCGACGTCGGACACCCACAGCGGCAGGCCGCAGGGCGCAGACAGGGCCTGGATGTTGCCGCCGTGGTGGCGGGCCTTTCCGGAGTACCACACGTCGATGGGTTCGCCTTTGACGCTGATGGTCTTCTCGGCGCAGCGGTCGGTGGCGATGACGGTGCCGTCCAGGATCAGGTGGGTGAGGCCCTCATCGACGGCGCGCCGCAGGGCCTGGTGCAGGTCGGGCGCCTGGTCGGCCAGGACGTCGATGACCTCGTCGATGTAGCGGTAGGCGGTAGCGCGGGAGACGCCGTGGTCGCGGCCGAGGGCGGCCCGGTCGGTGCGGTCGCGAAACCAGCGCAGCCCCATCACCGCCTGCGCAAAACAGGTCAGCGCCCGAGAACCCGAGCGGGTGCCCAGGCGGCGGCGTTCGGCCGCCAGCAGCAGGGAGAGATGGCAAACCAGCTCCCGGGGGACGTCGAGCGTGGCACGATAGGTGATCACGTGGGGCTTTCTGGACCGAAGACGGCTTGTGGTGAGACCTCTTCTACCGAAAGCTCCACGCCTATTTCAGGGGCATCGCGATCCATCCCGATTCATGTCCGCCGGCCCCCTTCTGACGGCATCAAGAGTAAAATGCCCGAACCGATCTTGCTGAGATCACCTCAGTGACCCTCCGCAGCCCGAAATGGAACCTCGCCTCGACAAGGCGTGCCATCGCACGGTAACCAGGTAGAAAGCCGGGGCCTCCCGTTCCCGGTCCTCGAACGCGCTCTTTTCCGCGACCCCTCTTGTTCCGCACGCGAGTTCGCCCTGCGCCGTACCTGAGCTCGCCTTTTGTCATACCTGAGCCAGCCCCTGCCGCACATGAGCTCAGCCAATGCGAAGGCGTCCGGTTCTGTTCGCCCCTGCCCCGAGGCGTCAGCGAAAAAATATGATCAGCGCCTATCGGCGCACTATCGCATCACTTTTTTCAGGAACACTAAATAGCCGAAGACAGATGCCGGAGGTACGCCGACCTGCCGTTTTCCGGTCAATGGCATTGCGGCCGCATGGAGCCGGATGCCGGGCTTTCCATGCGGCGTCCCGAAGCCCTTCTTTGACAACTCCGATTTGACATCCGTGCATTCGACAGTGAGAGCCCCAAGCGGATCCAGCCCCCTGGACCGCCCCGCCCTCCCGGCTTTCGACCAGCTCAGCGGGGTGCAGTCGGACCGAAGGACGCCTTGGCCAATGGCCGGACAGAATCATCCGTCCCCTCTTCCCGTGCGCGCCACCTGTCCGGCGGACTCCGATCACGCTGCGCAAATCACCTGGCCACGGCTCTGACAGGCGGCAAAACACCGTCAATTCGACTGTTTTCTCGGACTGATTGTCAGCGCATTCTGAACAGAACTTAAATCTGTCGGACAGCTCCCTGCGAGCGATGCCCGACTCGCCCAGCCCCCGATTCTCGATCCGCTTCACGACCGCGCTTCAAGCACCGGCCGACATGAATGACGGCGAGGCTCCAATGGAATGACGGGAACGTTGCAATGGTGCACAATAAGCGACGGAGCGGTGCCCGCAAAGCCCGCTCCCTGTCCGCCTCACCGGAGAGTCCACCGGCCCATCCGGCGGCCGGTCACGGCCGGGAACATTAACGGCGAGAAGGTCCGGCAGGGAAATCGCAGAATCATCGCCCACGATTTCAGCCCGCTCCCGGCCCGCAGCCGACCACTCACGCGGCCATGCCATGGAGAAACCGCCTGGAGCCGGCCGACCGTGCGACGGAGAAAACCGCCGCACGACCGCGCCATGCAGAAAGCCACCGTGCGACCGCACCACGGAGAAGATCTCCGCGCGACCGCGCCACGGAGAAAACGACCGCGCCATGGAGAAAACCGCTGCTCGCCCCGCGAAGAGCGTGGCTGATCCGTGACGCAACCTTTGGCACCCGGGGCGCATCTATCCAGATGACGAAAGGACCATCGATGAAACCCTCACGCGGATTCGCCGCCCTCACGGTCGCGGCAGCGGCTGCCACCATGATCACAACTCCGGCGGATGCGACGACGGGAGCCGCATCCGACGACTCCGTCCGGTACGCCTGGGTCAGCAGCTGTTCCAAGAAGGACTACAGGGTCCCCTGCGGCAACTGGACGCTGACCATGCGCAGCGGGAAGACCGTCAAGCTGACCGACGCGCGGGTCCACCCCAAGCAGGCACGCGGCAAGGTGGACAAGGAGACCAACGCCCTGTTCGCGGTCAGCGGCGACGGCCGATCGGTGAACTACATCAAGGGCGACAGGCTCGTGATCCGCGATGTGAACAGCGGAAAGGTCCGCCCGCTGCCCGGCGGGGCGGCCGATCTGCCCAAGGAGCTCGGCCAGGACAGCGTGGACACCACGCTCTCCCCCGACGGCTCGATCGCCGTGGTCGACTACTTCGACGACGCCGAGAAGCTGCCGAGCCTGGTCGCCAACCTGAAGACCGGCAAGGTGACCAAGCTGCCGCCGAAGAACAGCGTGCTGAGCTTCAGCCCCGACGGACAGCATCTGCTGACCGGCCGGTTCACCGATGACAACATCACCGAGTTCGCGGTCTTCGACGCCGAGGGTCACGAGACCTCACGCCAGGTCGTCCCGCAGATCGTGTCCAACAACGCGCCGATCGCGCTGGCCGACGACGGGACCACCGTCACGCTGGTCATCACCGGCGGGTCGGGCAAGCCCCGCCTGCGCACCTACGACCTGTCCTCGGACACCGTCTCCGACGCGGTCCCGCTCGGCACGCCCAAGGACGAGAGCGCGCAGCGTCTCTACTGGGACGCGGCCGGCACCCTGACGCTCTGGACCAGCAGGGGCGACGAGGAGGGCACCGTCATCTCGGCGGTGAAGCGGACGGTGAACGCCGGGACCGGAACCACCCACAGGCTGGACTCCTTCAAAGTCAGGACTGACCCGTGGACCTGGTGGCTGCCCGGCGAATGACGACCGTCTATCTTCCCTTTCATGGGGAAAATTCATGACAGGATCAACGATCGGCTGCGCGAGTTCATCCAGGCGCAGCCGGTCTACTTCGTCGCGACCGCCCCCGAGCAGGGCGGTCACGTCAACGTCTCCCCCAAGGGATACGCCGACACCTTCGCCGTCCTCGACGACACCACGGTCGCCTATCTCGACCTGGACGGCAGCGGTGTGGAGACCATCTCCCACCTCCGCCAGAACGGCCGCATCACGGTCATGTTCTGCGCCTTCTCCGGCCCGCCCAACATCCTCCGCCTGTACGGCACCGGCCGGGTCGTCGTCCCGGAGAACCCCGGCTTCCCCGACCTGATCAAGAACTTCGGCCCGCACCCCGGCGTCCGGTCGATCATCATCGTCGACTGCGACCGCATCTCCGACTCCTGCGGCTTCTCGGTGCCTTTCATGTCCTTCGACGAGGACCGGACACTGCTGGACGAGTGGGCGCAGCGCAAGGACGTCCAGCAGAAGCGGACCTACCGCGCCAGGAACAACCGCGAGAGCATCGACGGCATCCCCGGCCTCTCCCCGGAGGAGACCGACCCGGTCACCCAACATTCCTGAAGGTTCCAACCTCACGGCCCCTCACGCGCGTCGGTGACGGGCGAGAGGAGGCCGAATCGGATCGCTGCGACGGCTTCCGTGAGCTCGTGCCCGCCCGCCGGCAATCGCCGACCGGCGCCGGACCACTTCCTGGTCCATGCTGCGGTCATACCGGTGACAGGCCTGCCACGGCGCGTACAGTGGCCCCTACGTGATGTCCCCCTGTCGATGAGCTCAAGGGGGCGTCGATGAGACTGTGCCGCCGACCGGCGGTTCTCGCCGGTGTGATCGCCGTTGTCATGGGAGCGGGGGCTCCGGTGATGGCGGATGCGGAGACGGGGACCACAGGGTCTTCAGTCCGTTATGCGGGGCTGGCCGGTTGCGTCTGCGCCCCCTGGACGCTCTGGACATGGGACGGTCAGGTGATCAAGCTGACCGATGCCCGAGTGTTCGCGGCGAAGGCGGGCAAGCGGCGGGCACCGCTGGCCCTGTCCCCAGACGGGGAGTATGTCGCTTATTTTCGGCGAGGAGACAGGACGCTCGTCATCCGTGACATGTCCACTGGAAATGTGCGGGTGGTCCCTGGGGTGCAGTGGTCGCGCGAGCTCCGCTCCACGCGGATCGACCTCGCTCCGGCCGGGCGTTACGTGGTCCTGGGCAACGGGCGGGACGACAGGGTCCTCAACGCGCGGAACGGGAGGAGTTCGGTGGTGCCGCCGGGGCTGCGGCCGTGGAGCTTCAGCTCGGACGCCAAGCTCATGCTCGCCGTCGACGACGAGTTCAGGGCGGGGATCTACTCGACGTCCACGCTGGCGGAGAAGGGACGCGTCCCCGTGGGGGGCGCGCTCAGCCCGGACGGCACGACCGTCGCCCACTTCACCGCCGACGAGTCGGCCATCGGCCTGTGGAACGTGGCCATGGGCAAGGCCGGTGGCGGGCTGCCTATCGCGCTCCCCTCCGAGAGGATCCCCACCCGGCTCCGCTGGGACGGCGCAGGCCACCTCGACCTGCAGATGGTCGCCCCGCCCAGGATCAACAAGAAGATCGACACGGTCTACACCTGGTATCGGGTGGACCAGGTGTCAGGGCTCGTCCAGCTGGTGGACACCTTCGCCGTGCCCAGTTCCGTCCACAACCCGATCGTCGCCGGGCTCAGCCCCTGACCGCTCTCGTCCATCGATCGTCACCGGGCTCAGCCCCCGACCGGTCTCGTCCGTCCACAACCCGATCGTCGCCGGGCTCAGCCCCTGACCGGTCTCAACGGCGGTAGCCGGCCATCCGCTCCAGCCGGGCGACACGCTCGGCGGTGGGCGGGTGGGTGGAGAACAGCCGGCCGATCCCAGCCCCTCGGAAGGGGTTGGCGATCATGAGGTGGGCGGCGGAGGCGAGACGTCCGTTCTCGGGGAGCGGCAGCTGCCGGGCGCCCATCTCGATCTTCCGCAGCGCCGAGGCGAGGGCCAGCGGGTCACCGGTCAGCCGGGCTCCGGACTCGTCCGCCTGGTATTCGCGGGATCGGGAGATGGCCATCTGGATCATCCCGGCGGCGACCGGACCGAGCACCATCATGAGCAGGGCTCCGATGAAACCGGGGCCCTCGTCGTCGTCTCCACCGCCGAAGATCAGGCCGACGTAGCCGAGGTAGGTGATCATCGTGGCAAGCGCACCCGCCACGGAGGAGACCAGGATGTCCCGGTTGTAGACGTGGGACAGCTCGTGTCCTATGACCCCGCGCAGCTCGCGCTCGTCGAGGAGCTGGGTGATGCCGTAGGTCACGCAGACCGCGGCGTTGCGGGGGTTGCGGCCGGTCGCGAAGGCGTTGGGCTGCATGGTCGGCGAGACGTACAGCCGGGGCATGGGCTGGCGGGCCTCGGTGGAGAGCTCGCGCACGATCCGGTAGAGGGTCGGTTGCTCGACCTCGCCCACCGGCCGGGCACGCATGGCGGACAGGGCGATCCGGTCGGAGAAGAAGTAGGCGACACCGTTGGTCACCAGCGCGATCAGAACCGCGATCTGCACGCCGGCGCCGCCCCCCAGCCACGCTCCCACCGCGATGATCACCGCGGACAGTGCGCCGAGAAGGACTGCGGTACGCAGACCGTTGTGGTGCACTGCACCCCCCTTTCGGTTGATGCCGATTCACCAGTGCCAACGTCTCCGGCCAGGTCGAACGTTCCCGACATCGTTCAACCGGAAGCGATGAGGCCCTCCGGCAGGAGGTCGAGCACCACTTGGGGGGCGATCGAGAACACCACCGCGACGACCCCCGCCAGCACGATGGCCACCCCCACCGGCACCCACCCGGCACGGCCACCCCCGGTACGGCCGGCCACCGCAGAGGTAACATCGGCCCCCGCAGGGACCTCACCCACCGCAGAGGGAACACCCGCTCCCGCGGGAGCACCGCCCGCCGTCGCAGGGGCGCCGGCGCCCTCGGTCACCGGGACCGGGGTGAAGATCCGTGCCGCCCAGGCGACGTAGTAGTAGAGCCCGACGACCGTGTTGGCGGCCATCACCAGGGCCAGCCAGGCTCCGCCGCCGTCGACAAGCTCCCGGAATACCACGACCTTGGCGAACAGCCCGGCCAGCCCCGGTGGCAGCCCCGCCAGGCAGATCAGGAAGAAGGCCAGCGCCAGCCCGGCTGCCGGGTTGCGGAACGCCAGCCCGCGGTAGTCGTCCAGCCCACCCCGGGCCCCACGCCGTGACACCAGCATGACCACCGCGAACGCGCCGAGGTTCATCGCCGCGTAGAACACCAGATAGGCGATCGAGGCGCTCACCGCCTCGTCGTCGCGGACTCCGAGGGGAGCGAGGATGTAGCCCGACTGGGCGACCGAGGACCAGGCGAGCAGGCGTACGGCATGGCGCTGGCGCAGGGCCAGGAGGTTGCCGACGGTCATGGTCAGCGCGGCGATGATCGCGACCAGCGGAGCCCAGACCGCGATCTGGCCCCGCAGGGCGGCGACCAGGATGAGGATCAGCCCGGCGAACCCGGCGGCCTTGGAGATCACCGAGAGCAGAGCCGCGACCGGGATCGGAGCTCCCTGGTAGACGTCGCCCGCCCACGCGTGGAACGGCACCGCCGCGACCTTGAAGCCGAACCCGGCGATCACCAGGACCATGGCCACGATGAGCACCGGCGGCAGGTCGTAGGTGATCTGGAGCACGGAGGCGTAGGCGTCGGGCCCGGATATGGCCATGGGCTCCGCGACGGGCCCGCGTAGGACCTGGGCCAGCCTGTCGAGGTAGACGGTCCCGGTCATGCCGTACAGCAGGGAGACCCCGAAGAGCATCACCGCTGTGGAGACCACGGAGACCAGGAAGAGTTTGACCGCCGCCTCCGAGCTCCGGCCGTCGTAGCGTCTGAGGGCGGTGAGCGCGAAGACCGGCAGCGAGACCAGCTCCAGCGCGACCACAAGCATGACCAGGTCCCGGGAGGCGGGCAGGGCGACGGCGCCGACCAGCGTGCAGAGCAGCAGGAAGTACCACTCTCCGACGGGGACGTCGCCGGCGGAGAGCTCCGCCATCGACAGGAGCACCACGACGACCCCGGCGGCCAGCGCGAGCCCCGCGAAGACCAGCGTGAAGTCGTCGACCACGAACGAGCACAGCGCCGAGGCGGCTCCGCCCGGCCCGCCCGGCCCTGATCCGAGCGTCCCGACGTCCAGCGCGCCGATGCCGGCCCTGGCCGGGCCGGGGAGCCCGGCGGGCACGCAGAAGGTCCGCATCGGGTCGCCGTCCCGCACGGCCTGCGCGGCCACCACGCCAAGCGCGCCCAGGACCCCGGTGAGGGTGACCGCTCCGAGCAAGGGACGCGCGTACGGCCTGCGGGGCAGGAAGGCGTCCAGGAGCAGCACCGCTCCGGCCGTGAGGACGAGAACCAGCAGCGGCGCGACCGCGTAGTAGTCGATCGACTGGATCACGGCGCCCCCAGCAGGGTCCGGACCACCGGGCCGGTGACGAGCAGGAGCGTCTTCGGCCAGAGACCGAGCAGCAGGATCAGCGCGATCAGCGGCACCCAGGCGGCCAATTCGTAGCCGGTGACGTCTCGCACGCGTGCGATCCCGACCCTCAGGACGGTCCCCGGTCGGCGGCCGCCTCCCCCGCCGCCCACCGCGGCGAGCACCGGAGCGTGGACGGTCTCGACGGAGCGGCCGTGGGTGACGCGGGAGAGCATGAGCAGGAAGTAGGCGGCGGTCAGCACGGTGCCGAGGCCTCCGAGCGCCATGAAGGTCAGGTAGAGCGGACGGGACAGGCCCGCGGCCGGTCCGTAGGCGCCGAGGAGTGCCAGCATCTCGCCCCAGAAACCCGCCAGGCCCGGCATTCCGAGGGAGGCGACGGCGGCGAAGGTCAGCAGGGAGCCGAGATGCGGCAGGCGCGACAGCATGCCACCGCCGAGCGAGGGCATGTCGGTGGTGCCGTAGCGATCCTTGATCGCTCCGGCGATGAAGAACAGCAGGGCGGTGATCAGGCCGTGGGCGATGTTGCCGAAGAGCGCACCGTTGACGCCGACCGGGGTGAGCGTGGCGAAGCCCAGCAGGACGAAGCCCATGTGACCGATGGAGGAGTAGGCGATCATCCGTTTGAGGTCACGCTGGGCGAGGCAGGCGAGGGAACCGTAGATGATGCCGATCACCGCGAAGGCACCGAGCCAGGGGGCCATGGCCGCGGCGCCGTCGGGCAGGACCGGGATGGCGATGCGGGCGAAGCCATAGGTGCCCATCTTGAGCAGGACGCCCGCGAGGAGCACCGAGCCGACGGTGGGCGCCTCGGTGTGTGCGGCGGGCAGCCAGGTGTGCAGCGGCCACATCGGAGTCTTGACCGCGAGGCCGATGCCGACGGCGATGAAGGCGAGCACCTGCGCCGAGGAGGACATCCCCGTCCCGTGGGCGCGGGCCAGGGCGATCATGTCGAGGGTGCCGGTCTGCGCCCAGATGAGGAGCAGGCCGAGCAGGAGCACGACGGAGCCGAGCAACGTGTAGAGAATGAACTTGATCGCCGCCGCCCGCCGGGCGTGCCCGCCCCAGACGGCGATCACGAAGTACATCGGGATGAGGACGACCTCGAAGAAAACGAAGAACAGCAGCAGGTCGAGGGCGAGGAACGTGCCGATCATGCCTACTTCGAGGACGAGCAGCGTGAACACCAGGGCCCGGGGCCGATTGCCGCCGGTCTTGGGTCGCAGGAGCTGTCCGGGCCCGTCGGCACGGCCCCAGCACAGGTAGACGGAGCAGAGGAAGACCAGCAGCGTGGTCAGCACGACCAGGGGCAGCGAGATGCCGTCCACTCCGAGGTGGAACCTGAGGTCCAGCCCCGGGACCCAGGCCAGATCCGTCGAGAACTGCACTCGGGCCGCGTCGCCGTAGTCGAACCCGGCGGCCAGCACCACCGACAGCGCGAACGTGACCCCGGAGACGGCCAGGGCGTGCGTCTGGAGCAGCCGCCCCCCGGCGGCGGTATCCCTCCGGAATGGCGCGAGCAGAGCGGCGGCCCCTGCCAGCGGCACCCCGAGAAGCGCGATCAGCACCCAGTTCATGGTCCGGCCACCTCACCCGGCGTCGAGGCCGTGATCCGGCCACCCCACCCGGGCGGCGTGGTCGGGATCGTGCTCGTCGTCACTGGCCGGATCGGCGGCGCCACGATGGCGGCCGGGGAGGGCGCCGGGGAACTCACCCGAAGATCACCGCCCCTACCGCGATGAGGAGGACGCCGGCCAGCAGGCCGGTGACATAGAGCTGGGCGTTGCCGTTCTGTGCCAGGCGCACCAGGCTCGCCAGGCCCACGGTTGCCCGGCCCGAACCGCGGACCGCGCCGTCGACCACGCGGTCGTCGGTGCGGGCGACCAGGCGGGCGAGGCCGAGCACGGGCCGGACGAACAGCGTGGTGTAGACGGAGTCGACGTAGAATGCCTGCTCGCAGGGGGCGCGGAAGGGGCCGAGCATGCGGGCCGGATCGCCCAGCGGGTCACTGTGCCATGCCGCGTAGACCGCGCCGGCACCCAGCAGCGCCACCACGACGCTGAGGGCGGCCGTGCCCCAGTGGACCTCGGCGATGCCCACCAGGCCCAGGAGCAGGGCGGGAACGGCGAGGATGACGATGGGCCAGCGCATGGTGGCCGGTGCCTCATGGATGTCGACGACGTGGGCCGTGCCCGGCTCCGGCTCGGGGAGGGCGTTGACGGGACGCTCTCCGAAGAAGGTCCGCAGCCACGCGCGGGTGGCGTAGGCGCCGGTCACCGCGATCGTGGCCAGCGCGCAGCCGTACAGCAGCAGGGCCGCCGCGTCGGTGAGCGGCCCTGCGGACAGGGCGCGCTCCATGGCCACCAGCACCTCGTCCTTGCTGAAGAAGCCGCTCGCCGGGGGCAGACCCATCAGGGCGGCGAAGCCGATCGTCATCGCGGCGAAGGTGATGGGAAGCTCCCTGCGGAGCCCTCCCATCGTGCTCATGAGGTTGGAGCCGACCGCGTGGATCACCGCTCCGGCGCAGAGGAACAGCAGGGCCTTGAAAGCGCCGTGAGTGATCAGATGGAAGATCGCCGCGCTCTCGGACCCGGCGGCCAGAGCACCGGCCATGTAGGCGAGCTGGCTGATCGTGGAGTAGGCGAGGACGCGTTTGAGGTCGTCCTGCGCCAGAGCGGCCAGGGCGGCGCCGAGCATGCCGAGCGCGGCGAGGACCGCGAGCACGTCCAGGGTGGGGCCGGCGCCGAGGAAGACCGGATAGAGGCGGGCGACGATGAAGATTCCGGCCGCGACCATGGTGGCCGCGTGGATGAGGGCACTGATCGGTGTCGGACCGGCCATCGCGTCGGGGAGCCAGACGTGCAGCGGGACCTGGGCGCTCTTTCCGGCGACCCCGGCGAGCAGCAGCATGGTCGCGGCGACGATCGTACCGGTGGACATCTCGGGCACCTTGGCGATGACGTCGGCGACTCTGAAGCTGCCGGCCGCCGTGCCGAGGACGAAGATCCCGAACAGGAAACCCACATCCCCGAGCCGGGTGACCAGAAACGCCTTGACCGCCGCCCGGGAGTTGGCCCGGTCTTCCCACCAGTGCCCGATCAGCAGGTAGGAGCACAGACCCATGATCTCCCAGCCCACGTAGAGGACGAGGAGGTCTGCCGCGTAGACGACCAGGAGCATGGCGCCGGTGAACAGGCTGATGAAGGCGCTGTAGGAGGGGTAGCGCCGGTCGTCGCCCAGGTAACCGATCGAGTAGATCTGCACGGCCAGCGCGACCACGGTGACCAGCACCGCGATCGAGGCGGAGAGGCCGTCGACGAGCAGCCCGACGGAGATCGGCACCGAGCCCGTGTCGATGACGTCGAGTGTCCCGGTGACCCCGCCGATCCCGGACGGGCCGGAGGGCCCGGCGGGGAAGGGGAACGGTTCGCCCGGCCCTCCGCCCCTGCCGCTCCAGCCGGCGTAGGCCAGCCAGGCCGCGAGCACCGTGGAGATCCCGGTGGGCACGACCGCGATCCAGGCGGCCCGGCGGTTCGCGGCCACGTCGGCGGCTCCGCCCCGCAGCCCCCGGGGGAACCGGGAGCCCAGGAGCCCGGCGGCCGCCGCGACGGACGGCAGCAGGATGACGAGAGCGGCGACGGCGATCACGACGTCTCCCCCGACCTGGCGGCCGACTCGGACACGGCCTGGCCGGGGTCGGTGCGGGCATCGCTGGATCCGGCGGTGGCCGGCCCTTGGAGCGGCCCCCGGACAGGGTCCTGGGCAGGGTCCTGGGCGGGGTCCCGAGCGGTGCCGCCGTCGGTGCCGGTGGGTTCGGCCAGGTCGCGGAGACGGTCGAGGTCCACGGTCTGGCGGTTGCGGTAGAGCGCGAGGATGATCGCGAGGCCGAGACCGACCTCGGCGGCGGCGATCACGATGACGAAAAGCGTGAGGACCTGGCCACTGTGCAACCGATCGCGCAACCACACGTCGAACGCGACCAGGTTGAGGTTGACCGCGTTGAGCATCAGCTCGACGGACATCAGGACGAGGATCGTGTTGCGGCGGGCGAGCACGCCGTACACACCGATGGAGAACAACAGCGCCGAGACGACAGCCGGATAGACGACGTGCAACGTCAGTCCCTCCCCCGGATGTCGGTGCGGGACAGGACGATGGCGCCGATGAGGGCGGCCAGCAGGAGAACCGAGAGCGCCTCGAACGGGAGCACCCAGTTGCGGAAGATGCTGGAGCCGAGCTCCTTGGCCGAGCCCCCGCCGGGCTCCAGGGGTGCGTAGGCCGTGCGGAAGCCGTCGATGACCACGGTGACCAGCACGACGGCGGTGGCGACCGCCACGACCGCGGCGGCCGGCCGGTTGCGGCTGTCGAGATCGGCGGTTCTGCCGATCGGAGCGCGGGTGAGCATGAGGCCGAACAGGAGCAGGGCGACGATCGCGCCGACGTAGATCAAGACCTGGACCCAGGCGACGAACTCGGCCGTCAGGACCAGGTAGCCCCCGGCGAGCGCGCCGAAGCAGACGACCAGCCAGAGAGCGGCGTGGACAAGCTGTTTGGTAGTCACCACCAGCAGCGCCGACCCGACGGCCACCGCGCCCAGCAGCAGGAAGACGATCTCCTGCCCGGTCGGCGACAGATAGGACGGCGCCTCGGTCACGACTCCTCCTCAGGCTCTCCACTCGGATCCGTGGAAGAAGTCTGCTCCGGTCTGCCCGCCGCCGGAGGCGCGCCACCCTCATCTGTGGATAACTTCTCGGCGGATGGCTCGCCTGTGGATGGAGCGTCCTTCTTGGGCAGGGCTCCCGGCGGCCGGATGGCCCGGACGCTCGCGTGCCCCGCCGACGCCGTTCGTGGCGGCCTCAGCGGGCCGGACCTGCCCGTCGTACGGCCCGCCGTACCGGTGCCGGGGGTGGAGACGTCCGGCGCGGAGGGGGTGTCGGCCGATTCGGGGGCGGTGCCGGCCGCACCGGGATCCGTCTCACCGGCGGCGGGAGCAGGCCGGGCCGCACCGGCGGCAGAGGCCACGCCGGGACCCGTCTCGCCGGTGGCGGAGGCCGTACCCGAGCCCGCCTCATCGGCGGCGGGAGCCGGGCGGGTCATGCCGGGACCGGCCGCGCCGGGAGCCCTCCCGCCGGGGCCTGGGCGGGAGGCGGCGGCCAGTTCCTTCGGGGGGGCGGCGTTGGGCTCGTGGGCGGGGGGCGGGGGGACGGTCTGGGCCCAGGCGGCCAGTTTGTCCTTCTCGTGGAGAAGGTTGCGGATGTCGCCCTCGGCGTACTCGAACTCCGGGGACCAGAACAGGGCGTCGAACGGGCAGACCTCGATGCAGATCCCGCAGTACATGCACAGGGAGAAGTCGATCGCGAAGCGGTCAAGCATGTTGCGGGCACGGGGACGGCCGCCCTCGGGGGCGGGGACGGTCTCCTTGTGGGAGTCGATGTAGATGCACCAGTCGGGACACTCACGGGCGCAGAGCATGCACACCGTGCAGTTCTCCTCGACCAGAGCGATCACCCCCCGGCTCCGGGGAGGCAGGTCCGGCCGAACTTCGGGGTACTGCTGAGTCACCGATCGGCTCAGCATGTGGCGAAGGGTGACGGAGAGCCCCTTTGCCAACCCCACTCCTGGTATCCGTCCCACAACTCAACATCATGGCGCATAGGGGTCCGCTCGGGAATGCGGTGGCCCGTCGGAGAGGCGATCCCCAGGCTCTTCCGGTTATCCACAACAGTTATCCACAGTCTGTGTGTTCGATTACCGCGCTCTAACTGCGGAACCGATACGGAAGAGGACTGCAAGCAGCTTCAGAAATACGTATTGTTCGCGACATGTCCCACCAGTACGGCCCCGCCTGGCACTCGCAGCCGCCCGCACGCTCCAACACGGGGTGGAGCGTGGTGTGGACATTGGTGCCCCTGTTCACCTGCGGCATCGGGACGCCGTTCATCATGGGCCACGCCGCCTACCGGCTGCGGAGCGCCGCGCTGGTCCTCGCCACCGTCCTCTACGGGCTCGGCGTCGGGGTGTTCATCGTCGGCGCGGGGATCTACGGAGACTCCGAGCTGATCCCGACCTGGCTGGACGCCACGATGATGATCGGGCTGTTCGGCAACTGGCTCGGCGGTCTGGGCCACGCGCTGATCATCAGGGGGTCGGTGTTCCGGCAGCCCGCTCCCCCGATCCCGTACCCCGTCCCGGCCCCCCATCCGGCCCCGGTCCCGGTGATGCCGTACCCGACCGTGCCCACCGTCGCGTCGCAGATGCAGACGCCCGGCCCGCGGCCCCAGACCCACCACACCCAGCCCCAGGGCCGGCACGGCCAGCCCCACAACGGCCAGATGCGCCATGACCAGACCCGCCACGGCTACGACCAGCCTCACCAGGGCCGGGCGCAGCACAACAGCGGACAGCACAACGGCGGACAGCACAACGGCCCGGCGCCCCAGGGCTGGCTGGGACCGTACCGGCTGATCGGAAGCCTGGGCAAGGGCGGTCAGGGAACGGTCCATCTCGCGCTCACCCCGCAGGGGCAGAAGGTCGCGATCAAGGTTCTGCACGAGCACTTCACCGGCGACCAGGTGGTCCGGGAGCGGTTCCTGCGGGAGGTGGAGGCGACCCGCAGGGTGGCGACGTTCTCCACCGCGCGGGTGCTGGACGTCAACATCAACGAGGACCAGGCCTACGTCGTCAGCGAGTACGTGGACGGCGTCTCCCTTGAGCAGCTGGTCCGCGACCAGGGACCGCGCAACGAGGACGGGCTGACCCGGCTGGCCCTGTCCACGGCGGGCGCGCTGGCCGCCATCCACCGGGCGGGCGTGGTGCACCGGGACTTCAAGCCGGCCAACGTGCTGATCGGCGCGGACGGCCCACGCGTGATCGACTTCGGCATCGCCCGCGCCCTCGACCAGGTCACCGCGACGTCGGGCAACATCATGGGCACCCCCGCCTACATGTCCCCCGAGCAGCTCGGCGGGGGCAGCATAGGCCCGGAGACCGACGTGTTCAGCTGGGCCGCCACCATGATCTTCGCCGCCTCCGGCCGCGTGGCCTTCGGCGAGGACACCATCCCCGCCATCCTCAACAGGGTGATCAACCATCACCCCGACCTGTCCGCCCTGCCCCAGTCACTGCGCCCGCTGGCCGCGTCCTGCCTGGAGAAACAGCCCGGCAACCGGCCCACGGCCGCTGACATCATGCTGCGGATCGTGAACTAGACGATCGATCGGTTCCGGGGCCCACGGCCCCGGAGATCCACGACCATCGCATGGCCGGCCCGGGAGAAAGGACCTCGCAGCCACCCGCGCACGACAACTCGACCGGCGGGCGCGCCGGCCGCCATCCACGATCAGGAACTCACCTGACGAGGCGGAAGAAGGCCCGGACGTCCTCGACGAGCAGGTCGGGCGCCTCCATCGCGGCGAAGTGACCGCCCCGGTCGAACTCCGACCAGTGCACGACGTTGTGTTCGCGCTCGGCGATCCGCCGGACCCCGGCGTCGCCGGGGAAGACGGCGGCGCCGTGCGGCAGCGCCGAGTACTCGACCGCCGCCCCCCACCTCTTCTGCCCTTCTTTGTAGAGGCGGGCAGCCGAGGCGGCGGTCCCGGTGAACCAGTAGATGCTCACGTCGGTGAGCATCTGGTCGATGTCCACCGCGTCCTCGGGCAGTTCGCGGGCCGGGTCGGTCCACTCCTTGAACTTCTCCACGATCCACGCCAGCTGCGCCGCGGGCGAGTCGTGCAGCCCGAACGCGAGGGTCTGCGGCCGGGTCGCCTGGATTATCGCGTAGCCGGCCCGGTCCTGGTCCTGGTACTGGCCGAGGCGGGCGAGTTCCGCCTGGGTCAGCCCCTCGAACTCAGCCGGGTCGCCGGTCGGGAACCCGAGCGCGCCGTTGACATGCACGCCGGCGACGTTCTGGGGCGCGGTGCGGCCGAGCATCGGCGCGATGACCGCGCCGCTGTCGCCCCCCTGCGCGCCGTACCGCTGGTAGCCGAGCCGGTCCATCAGCTCCGCCCACGCCCCGGCGACCCGCTGCATGTCCCAGCCGGTCTCGGTGGTGGGACCGGAGAAGCCGAACCCGGGGATCGACGGGGCGACGACGTGGAACGCGTCGGACCGGTCGCCGCCGTGCGCCGCCGGGTCGGTGAGCGGTCCGATGACCTTCAGGAACTCGGCGACCGAGCCCGGCCAGCCGTGCGTGATGATCAGCGGCAGCGCGTCGGGTTCGGGCGAGCGGACGTGCAGGAAGTGGATGTTCTGGCCGTCGATCTCGGTGGTGAACTGCGGGTGCTCGTTGAGCGCCGCCTCCTGCTTCCGCCAGTCGTACGCCGTCCGCCAGTACTCGGCCAGCTCCTTCGCGTACGAGGACGGGACGCCGTACGACCAGCCGGTGCCGGGCAGCTCGTCCGGCCAGCGGGTGCGGTCCAGGCGGTCGCGGAGGTCGTCCAGGTCGGCCTGCGGGATATCGATGCGGAACGGGGTGATTTTCGCCATGCCCAAGACATTACGCGGCAGCTAGGACAGGTCCGGTCCTAGGATGCGGACAAGATTGACGGCATATCGGGGACCTCGGCTCGACTCCTCGGATTGGCCCCTCCCGCAGACTCACCGGGACTGGTCCGGCGTGGCGCCTGCGGAGCGGCTCGGCGTCACGACACGTGTCGTACGACTTGATGCGGGCCGTACGACACGACGTGGCCCGTACGACTTGATACGTGCCGTACGACACGACGTGGCCCGTACAGGCTTGATGCGGGCCGTACGACACGACTGCGGGCCGTACGGCACGATGCGGGCCGCGTTGTACGGACTGGCCGGGGCGGCTCAGACGGCTTCGCCTGTCCGCACGGCCTGCCGAGGCCGGACGTTGTGGTTGCTGGCGAACAGGTTGCCGGGGTCGTACTGACGCTTGACCTCCGCGAGCCGCTCATAGGTCTCCGTTGGATAGATCGCGGCGACATCCTCCTCGGTGGCGGAAGCGAGGAAGTTCGCGTAGGCGCCGCTGACGTGAGGTGCGAGTCTCCGCCAGATCGCTTCCAGAGCCGGACGAGCGGCCTCGACGACCGGCGCCGGACCCACGGTGGTGGTCACGAACATCAGCTCCGCTTGGCGATGCGCGTAGGCGGTGGCGTCACCGGGGACTCGGGACAGCGCGCCGCCGACGCTGCGCACGGCGATGAACGGCGGCTGCTCCGACGCCCCGGCCTCGGCAAGGATCCGAAGGACCTCGGACACCGATTCCTTGTCGACGAACGCGCTTCGGGCGACGAGCCGGATGCCGGGCGGCGGGGTCACGCCGTCCACGAGCGTGTCCGCGTAGGGCTTCAGCGCGACATCGTCGTCGATCACCGTGCCGAGCCGGCGGATCGGGTCGATGGCCCGCGCCGCGAGCCCCGGGTCGTCGCCGTCGAAGACGACGTGGATCTCGACCGGCGCTTCGGGTCCGCCGGCGAAGGGATTGGCGAAGTTCGCGATGGAGGTGAGCTCTTCGGGGGCGGTGCGGAGATGGTCCGCCCAGCCCTGAAGCACGCCGGCCGCCTGCGACGCCGGGAAGACGATCTTGCCGTAGAAGACGTCCGTCGTCGGGTGTGCCGCGAACTCGAAGGCGGTCACGATCCCGAAATTGCCGCCGCCACCGCGAATCGCCCAGAACAGCTCCGGGTTCTCCTCCTCGCTCGCCCGCACGACCTGCCCGCCGGCGGTGACCACCTCTGCGGCGACCACGCTGTCCAGGGCCAGGCCGTACTTCCTGACCTTCCAGCCGATGCCGCCGGTCAACGTCAGCCCGCCGACACCGACGCTCCTGGTGTCGCCCGAGGAGATCGCCAGGCCATGCGGGGCCAGGGCGTCCGCGACCTGACCCCAGGTGGCGCCGCCGCCGATCCGCACGAGGTGACGCTCGTTGTCGATGATCTCCACGTTCGCGAGCTCGCCGAGGTCGATCACGACGCCGTCGTCGTTGGTGCCGAAGCCCGCAAAGCCGTGGCCGCCGCCTCGCACGGACAGCGAAAGCCCTGCGCCGGCGGCGAATCCGACACCCGCCCGCACGTCCCCGACGCTTTTGGGCCGCAGAACACAGGCCGGACTGCCCGAAGCCAGTACCGAGCGGCTGGCCGACGCGTACTCCGCCGCGCCCGGTTCGATGATGTCGCCGCCGAAGTCGCGGCGCAGCGTGTCAAGCGCCGAGCTCATGGATGTGGCTGCGAGCGGGCCGCCAAAGAGGTTCGAACGTGGTTCCACGATGCGTTTCCCTTGTGTCGTCGCGTGTTGCGCTGAACGAGCACAAGACACCGGCGGCTCGATCCTTGTGACAGCGCGGCCATGTGACGTACGTCATAGACAGGTGGCCGCACCGGTGGCATCCGGCGCACCGCTGCTCACGACGCCGCCTCGGCGTCATGTCATCCGGCGGCGGGCAAGTCACGTCATTCGGCAGCGAACAGCAGGGATTGGCCACCGTCTCGGTGTCACAAAACGGTGGTGCCCGGTGTCTGGTGGGTGACACAGTCGAGACTGAAGGAGCCGCTCCCATGGCCGGCACGTCGCAGACCGCACCCGAAGATCGCGGCGGGGGCATGAGCCAGGGCGACCGCGCGGAGTCCGCCACCGAGGCGTTCGTCGCCCACCGCAACCTGCTGTTCACCGTCGCCTACGAGATGCTCGGCTCGGCCACCGACGCGGAGGACGTCCTGCAGGAGACCTGGTTGCGGTGGACGGGCGTCGATCTCGGCACCGTGCGGGATCAGCGCGCGTACCTGGTCCGGATCACCACCCGGCAGGCGCTCGTCCGGCTGCGCACGCTCGGTCGGCGCAAGGAGTCCTACGTCGGCCCCTGGTTGCCCGAGCCGCTGCTGACCACGCCCGACGTGGCCGAGGACGTCGAGTTGGCCGAGAGCGTCTCGATGGCGATGCTGCTGGTGCTGGAGACGCTCACGCCGACCGAGCGGGCGGTGTTCGTGCTGCGCGAGGTGTTCGATCTGGCCTACGACGAGATCGCCGGAGCCGTCGACAAGAGCCCGGCCGCGGTCCGCCAGATCGCCCATCGGGCACGGGCGCACGTCGCGGCGCGCCGGCCGCGCGGGGTCGTTTCTCCAGCCGAGGCCCGCGGCGTGCTCGAGGCGTTCCAGCGGGCGGTCGAAACGGGCGATCTGCAGCGCCTGCTCGACATCCTCGCGCCGGATGTCGTCCTCTTGGGTGACGGTGGCGGAGTCGTGCGGGCCGCGCCGGCGCCCGTCGTGGGGGCCGGCAGCGTGGCCGACGTGCTGGGCAGGTTCGCCATGGCGTCGCTGCAGCCGGCACAGGTCAATGGCCACCCGGCGCTGATCCGCCGGCTCAACGGCGAGATCGACACCGTCATGGCGGTGCGCATCGACGACGGCCTCATCAGCGGGCTCTACGCCGTGCGCAATCCCGAGAAGCTGTCACGCATGGAGCGGGAGACCACGGTGAGCCGCTGAGCCGGCCGTCGCACGCCGGCCGTACCCTCGCGGGACCGGACGGCCCCGCGGAGCCGGGTGCCGGGCCCTGGAACCGGTCGTCTACGGCACCGCGTCCGGGACCCGGGTCCGTCTTACGGCACCGCGTCCCGGACCCCGGTCGTCTACGGCACCGCGTCCCGGACCCGGGTCGTCAGGTCGAGGTACTCCTCGCGGCTCAGCGCCCGGGTCTGCAGCTCCAGTCCGTTCCGTACGGCGAAGCGCTCCACCTCCTCGGGATCCCAGCGTCCCGGCAGGTGGAGCAGGCTCTCACCGACGATCAGCCCGCTCATTCCGGGCTCCGCCGAGTAGAGCAGCAGTCTGGACGCGTCGATCTCGCGTGTCCTGCGCGCCGTCTCCAGCAGCAGCCGGCCGTGGACGACCACCAGGCGGCAGTGCGGGTCCCCCCGCCGCTGGAGCTCCCGGGCGTCGGCGATCTGCCTGCGGGTCCGGCGCCGGCCGATCCCGACGACGACGGCGGCGCCGATGACGGTCACCACGGCCAGGACCAGGGCGGCGATCCCGAGCAGGCCCATGCCCCGGGCGACGTCACGGCTGGGGGCCGTCATGTTGAGGACCACCAGCGTCGCGAAGGCGACGCCGTAGGCCAGCACCAGCCACATGAGCCCGTAGAGCAGCTGCTCGCGCCACCAGACCTTCGGCGAGCCCATGGGGGGTCGCAGGCTTCTCACCCCCGGCACGCGGAGCCTCGGCAGCGCCGGGGGCGGCCGGCGCCAGGTCACCACGTGCCACCCCGGCGACCTGCGGGCGAGCGCGACCCGGGCCTCCTCCCCCGTGGCGAACCGCCGCAGCTCGAACCCCAGGCCGTTCTCCCGGGCGAACGCCTCCACCTGCCGGCGCGAGCGGGAGCCGGGAGCCTCCATCATCACCAGGCCGGACTCGTCCAGCACCGCCAGGCCGTACCGCGTCCTGCCCCTGCCCGGGTAGCCGAACAGGAGCAGCGCGCTCACCCGATCCGGGCCGGCGAGCGGCAGCCGTACCGGCGGATGCTCCGGTACCTCGACGACCAGATCGTCGTCCTCCACGGCGAGCGCGAGAGTCATGCGTTCCGTCCTTGGCCTGTGATGTCACATACGGTTTTCCTTCTTGCCCCTTGCCCGGCGCGCACGCTTCGAACGTGTCCCGCGCGCACGCTTCGCACACCGGTCCCATCCTGTACGGCGGAGCGGTGTCTGCGCGCGACCCGCCACACCACCGGCGGCGGGATCGCGGAGGGGCGGATCATCCCGCCAGGACTTTGACGACCCCCGTCAGCGCGAGCTGGATCAGCGCCAGCGGCACGAGGCCCACCCAGGCGAGCTTCTGGAGCTGGTCCTCGCGGAGGCGGGGAAAGCTCACCCTGAGCCAGATCACCACGAACACCAGGGCGAACACCTTGATCAGCATCCACACGGGCCCGGGCAGCAGGGGCCCGTGCCAGCCGCCCAGGAACAGCACGGCGGTGAGGGCGGAGACCACGATGATCCCAGCGTATTCGGCCAGCATGAACAGGGCGAACCTGATCCCCGCGTATTCGGTCAGCGGGCCCATGATGATCTCGGAGTCCGCGATCGGCATGTCGAACGGCGGGCGGCGCAGCTCGGCGAGCCCCGCCACGAAGAAGATCACGGCGCCGATCGCCTGCCAGGGCAGCCACCACCACTGCCAGGCCTCCACGATGCCCGGCAGGGAGAGCGTGCCCGCGGCCATCGCGACGCTGGAGGCCGCCAGGACCAGCGGCAGCTCGTAGGACATGAGCTGGGCCGCCGACCGCATCCCGCCCAGGACCGAGTATTTGTTCCCCGACGACCAGCCGGCCATGATCGAGCCGAGCACGCCGACTCCCATCACGGCCAGGACGAAGAACAGGCCGACGTCCAGGTCCACCCCGACCAGACCTGGGCCGACCGGGATGACGGCCATCACCACCAGGTAGGGGATCAGCGCCACCCCCGGTGCCAGGGCGAAGACCCGGCGGTCGGCGGCGGCCGGGATCACGTCCTCCTTCTGGACGAACTTGACCCCGTCCGCGATGAGCTGGGCCCAGCCGTGGAAGCCCCCCGCGTACATCGGGCCGAGCCGCGCCTGCATGTGCGCCATGACCTTGTGCTCGGTCTGGCCGGCGACCAGCGGCAGCACGAGGAAGACCGCGATGATCCCGACGAGCCGGACCGCGGCGTCGAGCACTCCGGCCATCACGCCTCCCAACCGAGCACTCCGGCCATCACGCCTCCCGGCCGAGCGCTCCAGCCGAGCACTCCGGCCATCACGTCTCCCCGGCCGCCGGGCGTCTCAGCCATCACGTCCCCAGTCGGCGGGCACGCCGGGCGGGAGGGTCTTGCGGCGGCTCGGCGAGCCGTGGTCGGACTCACCGGGCTCCTTGGCCCCCGGCCAGGCCTTCGCGACCCGGGCGGCCAGCACGAAGTCCTTGCGCAGCGGGAAGCCCTCGAAGCCGTCGGGCAGCAGCAGCGGGACCAGGTTCGGGTGGCCCTCGAAGATCACACCGAACATCTCGAAGGTCTCGCGCTCGTGCCAGTCGGCGCCCCGGAAGACGCCGACCGCGCTGGGCAGGCGGGGGTCCTCGCGCGGGACGCGGGTGCGCAGCAGCAGGTGCCCGCGCGAGCGGGGGTCGAACACGTGGGCGACGACCGAGAACCCGTCCGGCGGGTCGTCCACCCCGGTCAGCCAGTCGAAGAACTCGTAGCCCGCGGAGCGGGCGGACTCCAGCAGGCCGATCCAGTCGCCGGCCTGGACGTCCACCGTGATCTCGCCGAACGACTCCGACACCTGTGCGCGCGTGCCGTACCGCTCCTGGATGGCGGCCACCCCCGGCAGCCCCGCGTCGCCGCTCATACGACCGGCTCCCCGGCCGGCCGGGCGTACCGGTCGCCCAGGTGCTCGGCGGCGATCTTCTCCTGGAGCAGCATGATGCCGTGGAGCAGGGCCTCGGGCCGGGGCGGGCAGCCGGGGACGTAGACGTCCACCGGGATGATCTGGTCGACGCCCTTGGTGACGCTGTAGGAGTCCCAGTACGGCCCGCCGGAGTTGGAGCAGGCGCCGAAGGAGATCACGTATTTCGGGTCGGGCATCTGCTCGTACAGCCGCTTGACCGCGGGGGCCATCTTGTCGGTCACCGTGCCCGAGACGATCATCAGGTCGGCCTGCCGCGGGCCGTTGGCGAACGGGATGACCCCGAACCTGATGAAGTCGTGCCTGCTCGCCGAGGTCGCGATGAACTCGATCGCGCAGCAGGCCAGGCCGAAGTTGAACGCCCACAACGAGTAGCGCCGTCCCCAGTTGAGGATGAAGCGCATGGGCTTGGGGGCCAGCCGGGAGACCGGCCCCACCGTGGGCATCGGAAGATCCGCCATGCCACTCATTCTCCTTCAGTGCCGATGGTCACGCTCGCCCGGCCACCCGGGTCTCATGTCCAGGCGAGCACGCGTTTGCGCCAGGCGTAGAGGATCCCGAGCGCGATGAAGCCCAGGAAGACGAACATCTCCACCAGGGTGGTCATCCCGAAGCCGGGGGCGGCGAAGACCGTAGCCCACGGGAAGAGGAAGACCGCGTCCACGGCGAACACGACGTAGAGGTAGGTGAAGACGTAGTAGCGGATCTGGGACTGGGCCCAGTCGGCGCCGACCGGGTCGATGCCGCACTCGTAGGTCAGCAGCTTCTCCGGCGTCGGGCGATGCGGGCGGAGCAGCCGGTTGACCGACAGCGCACCGGCGACGATGGCCACCCCGATCACGAACAGCGCGAGGACCACCCCATAGGAGCCGAAATATCCGCTCATGGATCCTCCTCGTGGGCACCCCGCCGGACGGAGCCTCTCCCACCCACCTATAGCAGTATCCACCGCCCTCGTCACCCAGGAGAGCCGTCAAACCCGATGCGGCCAAAACCTCTTCCCTATTACCCCCAAAGACCGGCAAAAGGCCAGATATCGCCTTTAACCTCTCCTTCATGCCCAAATTGCGATTCATCGGAGGAATCGCGCTAGTTGCCGCAACTGTGGCCGGCTGCGGCGTGGCCATCCCCTCCCCCGCCGAGGAAGACCCGCTCCCCTCAGAGCCCACGATGATCAACTATGTGGACCCCTCCCAGGTCCAAGGGCTGAGCGTCCGGAACATGAACGGAGGTGACACCGGCGACCGGCGCGTGCACGTGGCCTACCCCTCGGTCGACGACGCCCCCCGCCTGTCCGAGAAGATCCGCCGGACGGTCACCGAGCGGCTCGACCGGTTCACCCGGGACACCTCCATGAACACCGCCCTCCCCCACCCGGAGTTCAACGTGGACTGGCAGCTCGCCGCCGCGTCCGACCAGGTGATCGGCGTCCGGCTGCGCACCGGCGAGTCCCTGGGAGCCGGCTGGGCGGAGTCCCGCACCACCGTCTGGTACGACCGGGTGGACAGGCGCGCCCTGGACTCCAGCGCCCTCCTCCGGGGCGACTCCGCGCTGACCGAGCTGGCCCGGATCGTCAGGGAGAGCCTGACCGGCAAGGGGTCGCGAGTGGATCCGCGCGCCATCAGGCCGGACGCGGAGCTGTTCGACTCCCTCAGCTTCAACCCACGCGGTGAGCTCGTCGTGGAGTTCGACGACTACCAGGTGGCGGGAGAGTCCCTCGGCCGGGTGGCGGTGGCCGTCCCGGCCGCCGAGGTGGCGCCGCTGCTGTCGGCGACCGGGCTGCGGGCTCAGCGGGCGGCCGCGGAGAGGGCGCGGACGTCTCCGCCGATGGGGCCGGACGAGTCCATCAAGGCGGCGAACACCATCAAGCCTCCGGCGCGGAGCTCCAAGGCCGGCAGCGTGGACTGCGCGAGGGTCAAGTGCGTCGCGCTGACCTACGACGACGGACCGGGCCCGGACACCGGGCGGCTGCTGGACACCCTCGCCCGCGCGGGCGCCAGGGCGACCTTCTTCAGTGCCGGCTCCAACGCCGCCGCCCGCCCCGAGCTGCTGTGGCGGATGCGGCAGGAGGGACACCTGGTGGCCAACCACACCTGGTCCCACCGCGACCTGACCTCCCTGTCCAGCAGCAGGATCGCCGACCAGCTCGACCGCGCCCAGTACACGATCGCCCAGGCGACCTGGCAGGTCCCGACGCTGATGCGCCCGCCGTACGGCGCGAGCAGCGTCCAGGTCGCCGCCGTGGCGCGCAGGCTGGGCCTGTCGGTGGTCCGGTGGAGCGTGGACACCGAGGACCTGCGCGACCGCGACCCCGGGGCCATCGCCGGCCGGGCCGTCTCCCAGGCCAGGCCGGGAGCGATCATCCTCATGCACGACGTCCACGGCGCGACCGTCGACGCGGCTCCCGAGATCGTGCGCCGCCTGCGGGAGAAGGGGTACACCCTTGTCACCGTCCCCGAGCTGTACGGCTCGCGCGGAATGGAACCGGGCAGGACCTACGACTCCGCCGCGTCCGGCGGCGGCTCGGGCGAGTCGGGCAGCGTCACGCGCGCACTGGAGAAGCAGGCAATGCCATAACCTGGGGCTATGAGCACATAGCCGGAGGTGATGAGGTCGGCTCCCCGGCGGGACATATAGTTAGGCATCGTGACCCCAACTGTCCTCTTCGGCCGCCTGCACATAGACCTGTGCCGGCTCGCCGCCGGGCTGTGTAGGGCCAACTGTTCGCGATCGTGACCCCCACGCAGGCCGCCTCCCGGCCGCATTCGCAACGCCAGCCCCCGCCTTGACCCAGCGGCCGCCGAGGATGTGCCACACACGTCACCCTCCTCCGCCGAGTGGAACGCGAAAGATTACGCGTGACTTCGAGGGATCTAGCAACGCGAAAGATTACGCGTCACTCCGAGGGATCTAGCATGGAACTGAGAACGTGCAACCAGCAACGGCGCCCTGCCGCGTCGAGGAGGACTGAGCTTTGACCAAGCAGGTTCAGCAACTCGACCGCGTGATCATCCGGTTCGCCGGAGACTCCGGTGACGGCATGCAGCTCACCGGTGATCGCTTCACCGCGGGAACTGCGGAGTTCGGCAACGACCTGTCGACCCTGCCCAACTTCCCGGCCGAGATCCGCGCCCCCGCAGGGACCCTGCCGGGTGTGTCGAGTTTCCAGCTTCACTTCGCCGACCACGACATCCTCACCCCGGGCGACGCCCCCAACGTCCTGGTCGCGATGAACCCCGCCGCGTTGAAGGCCAACCTCGGCGACCTGCCGCGCGGGGCCGACATCATCGCCAACACCGACGAGTTCACCAAGCGCAACCTTCAGAAGGTGGGCTACGACGGCAACCCCCTGGAAGACGACTCGCTCGCCGAGTGGCGCCTCCACCCGGTGCCGCTGACCTCGCTGACGGTCAAGGCGCTTGAGGGCTTCACGCTGTCCAAGAAGGACGCCGAGCGGTCCAAGAACATGTTCGCCCTCGGGCTCCTGAGCTGGCTCTACCACCGGCCGACCGAGGCGACGATCCAGTTCCTGGAGAACAAGTTCGCCAAGAAGCCCGACATCGCCAAGGCCAACATCGCGGCCTTCCAGGCGGGCTGGAACTACGGCGAGACCACCGAGTCCTTCTCGGTCTCCTACGAGGTCAAGCCGGCCAAGCTGCCCCCCGGCGTCTACCGCAACATCTCCGGCAACCAGGCGCTCGCCTACGGCCTGATCGCCGCCTCGGTGCAGGCGAAGCTGCCGCTGTTCCTCGGGTCCTACCCGATCACCCCGGCCAGCGACATCCTGCACGAGCTGTCCAAGCACAAGCGGTTCGGCATCCGCACCTTCCAGGCCGAGGACGAGATCGCGGGCGTCGGCGCGGCGCTCGGCGCCGCCTTCGGCGGGGCGCTCGGCGTCACCACGACCTCCGGGCCCGGCGTGGCGCTGAAGGCCGAGACCGTCGGCCTGGCGGTGACCACCGAGCTTCCGCTGCTCGTGGTCGACGTGCAGCGCGCGGGGCCGAGCACCGGGATGCCCACCAAGACCGAGCAGACCGACCTCCTCATGGCCATGTTCGGCCGTAACGGCGAGTCGCCGCTGCCGATCGTGGCGCCCTCCACCCCGTCCGACTGCTTCGACGCGGCCATCGAGGCGGCCCGCCTGGCGGTGAAGTACCGCACGCCGGTCATGCTGCTGTCCGACGGCTATCTCGCCAACGGCTCCGAGCCGTGGAAGGTGCCCAGCGCGGCCGAGCTGCCGGACATCTCCACCGAGTTCGCCACCGGGCCCAACGGCGAGGACGGCGTGACCTTCCTGCCCTTCAAGCGCGACGCCGAGACGCTCGCCCGCCCCTGGGCCATCCCGGGCACCGCGGGTCTGGAGCACCGGATCGGCGGCATCGAGAAGGCCGAGAACACCGGCAACATCTCCTACGACCCCGGCAACCACGACAAGATGGTCCGGCTCCGCCAGGCCAAGATCGACGGGATCGCCCAGGACATCCCGCCGCTGGAGGTCGACGACCCCGACGGCGACGCCCGCGTGCTGGTCATCGGCTGGGGTTCCACCTACGGCCCGATCGCGGCGGCCGTGCGGCGGATCCGGAAGTCCGGCGGCAAGGTCGCCCAGGCCCACCTGCGGCACCTCAACCCGCTGCCCGCCAACACCGGCGAGGTCCTGCGGGCCTACGACAAGGTGTTGCTCCCCGAGATCAACCTCGGCCAGCTCGCGCTCCTGCTCCGCGCCCGTTTCCTGGTCGACATCATCAGCTACAACCGCGTGCGCGGGCTTCCGTTCAAGGCCGAGGAGCTGGCCGGCGTGATCCAGGACGTGATCGACAGTGAGTGAGATCCAGAACGGCAGGGGCCTGTCCCTGGTCCCGAAGTCCGACGTCAAGCTGGGGATGAAGGACTTCAAGTCCGACCAGGAGGTGCGCTGGTGCCCGGGCTGCGGTGACTACGCGATCCTGGCCGCGGTCCAGTCCTTCGTCCCCGAGCTGGGCCTCAAGCGCGAGAACATGGTGTTCGTCTCGGGCATCGGCTGCTCGTCCCGGTTCCCGTACTACATGAACACCTACGGCTTCCACTCGATCCACGGGCGAGCCCCGGCGATCGCGACCGGGCTGGCCGCCTCGCGCCCCGACCTGTCGGTGTGGGTGATCACCGGTGACGGCGACGCGCTGTCCATCGGCGGCAACCATCTGATCCACGCGCTGCGCCGCAACGTCAACCTGAACATCCTGCTGTTCAACAACAGGATCTACGGCCTGACCAAGGGCCAGTACTCCCCGACCTCCGAGATCGGCAAGATCACGAAGTCCACCCCGATGGGCTCGCTGGACAAGCCGTTCAACCCGGTCTCGCTGGCGATCGGCGCCGAGGCCTCCTTCGTGGCCCGGACCATCGACTCCGACCGCAAGCACCTGCAGTCGGTGCTGCGCGAGGCCGCCGAGCACCGGGGCACCTCCCTGGTCGAGATCTACCAGAACTGCAACATCTTCAACGACAACGCCTTCGAGCAGTTGAAGGATCCGGCGCAGCGTGACGACATCACGCTGCGCCTGGAGCACGGCCAGCCGATCGTCTCGGCCTCCAAGGCCGTACGGCGGGCGGCCGACGGCGGCATCGAGGTCGTCCCGAGGGCGGAGGTGCGCGAGGACGAGATCCTCGTCCACGACGCCCACCGCGCCGACCCGTCGCTGGCGTTCGCGCTGTCACGGCTGGACGAGCCCGCCTTCGAGCACGTTCCGATCGGCGTCTTCCGCAGCGTGGAGCGCCCTTCCTACGACGAGCTGATGGCCGGGCAGCTTGAGGAGGCCGTCGGCGACCGCGGCCGGGGCGACCTGGACGACCTGCTGCTCGCCGGGGACACCTGGCGTATCGGCTGACAGACGAGACGACGACGATGGGGCCGCTCGATCGAGCGGCCCCATCGGTTTTTCCCCGGACACGCCGATATCGGCTGCCTCGCCGCGCGGGACAAGGTATGAAATGCCTGGGCCTATCAGCCAGGTATGCCAGCTAGAGCGTCCGACATGACTCGTTAGACACACGAGGAGAACGCCCATGCTCACCGCCCCTGCGCCCCGAGACCCACATGCCCAGGGACAGGAGGACCACCTCTGGTACGGCTCACGCGTGCTGGTGACAGGTGCCACCGGATTCATCGGAGCTCATCTCGTACGGCGCCTGGGCTCGCTCGGGGCGCAGGTGCACGCGGTCAGCCGCAGACCCCGGGAGAGGTCCGCCCCCGGTACGACCTGGCACGTCGCGGACGTCAGCGACGCGGAGGCGATCGAGGACCTCGTCCGTTCCACCCGGCCCGGCGTCGTGTTCCACCTCGCCAGCGAGGTCGCCGGAGCGAGGGACCCGCGGCTCGTCCGGACGATGCTGGACAGCAACCTCGCCAGCGTGGTCAACCTGCTGACGGCGGTCGCCGGCAGCCCCGACACCCGGGTGGTGCTCGCCGGATCGCTGGAGGAGCCCCGGCCTGGCGAGGGCGAGGCGGCGCCGTCCTCGCCCTACGCGGTCGCCAAATGGGCCGCCAGCGGCTACGCGCGGATGTTCCACCATCTCTGGGACGTCCCCGTGACGACCCTGCGCATCGGGATGGTCTACGGGCCGGGCCAGCACGACACCAGCAAGCTGGTGCCCTACGCGACACTCTCGCTGCTCCGCGGCGAGGCGCCCAGCCTCAGCAGTGGAACGCGCCATCTGGACTGGGTCTACGTCGACGACGTGGTCGACGCCTTCCTCGCCGCGGGCGGGACCGCCGAGGCGGCCGGCCGGAGCTTCGACATCGGCACGGGCACGCGGACCTCCATCCGGGACACCGTGGAGCTGCTGGGCCGGATCGTCGGCAGCTCGCTGCGGCCCCGCTACGGCGCGCTCTCCGACCGCCCGCTGGACAGCGCCCGGATCGCCGACATCGCTCCCGCCGCCGAGGTGCTCCGCTGGCGTCCCGCCACCGGCCTGGAGGAGGGCCTGCGGCTGACCGCGGCCTGGTACGCCGAGCGCCTGCGCCAGGACGCCGTGCCGTGACGGACCGCCGTGCCGTGACGGACCGTCGCGCCCTGACGGACCGTCGCGCCCTGACGGGATGCCATGCCGTGACGGGACGCCCTCCGGCGGGCCCCCACCGCGCCGTGCGCTGACAGGCTCCGCCGCGCCGTACGACGAGGAGACCCCCGCCGCCCGGACGCTGACGGCCCCCGGGCGGCGGGGCGGCGCGCTGTAACGGGAGGCCGCGCAATCCGATATCAACCGGGGGCACGGTCATCGCGCGCGGTGCCCGTGCCCGCAACCGGGACGCCGGATCAGAAACGAGGGCGCTGGTGGATTCGGTCGTCAACCTCACGGTGCACGGCATCGGTCCGACCAGCCGCGAGCTCGACCCGGGCGAGGACGCCACCTGGGTCAGCGTCGAGCAGTTCGAGCGGGTCCTCGACGCGGCGGTGGGCCGCCAGGACGTCCGCATCACCTTCGACGACGGCAACGCCTCCGATGTGGAGATCGCCCTTCCCCGGCTGCTCGACCGCGGCCTCACCGCGGAGTTCTTCGTGCTGGCCGGGCTCCTCGGCGAGCCGGGCCGGCTGGACGCGGACGGGGTGCGGGAGCTGGTCGCGGCGGGCATGCGGGTCGGCTCACACGGCTGGGCGCATCGCGACTGGCGGCGGCTGGACGGGGAGCAGGCGGAAGAGGAGATCGCCGACGCCAACCGGCTCCTCGGCGAGCTCACCGGACGGCTGGTGTCGAGGGTGGCCATCCCGTTCGGCTCCTACGACAGGCGCGTGCTCGGCAGGCTGCGGCGGGCGGCGGTGACGCGCGCCTACACCAGCGACGGCGGCCGCGCCCGGCCCGGCTCCTGGCTGCAGCCGCGCAACAGCCTGCGCCACGACATCGACGGCACGTGGGCCCCCCGGATCATCGACGGGACGCCGCCGCTGCCGCTGCGCGTCCGCAGGGTCGCCGCGCGGGCGTTCAAGCGTGTCCGCGGGTGAGAGATCCCGCGATCGGCGCGGGCGCGGTCCGGAGCCCCGGTAAGGCTTGGAACGTGGTAACGACACCGCCGCGCCCGACGATGACGAATATATGACGCCTGGTACCCCCCGGATCGCCGTAGTGATCGTCACTTACAACAGCGCGGAGGTACTCGAAGGCTGTCTGCGCTCCCTCGTCGAAGGCTCCCGAGGTGTGCGCCTGGCCGACGTCGTCGTGGCCGACAACGCCTCGAAGGACGGGTCGCTCAAGGTCGCCGCAGGGATGACCGGCCTCCCGCTCCGGACCGTCCAGCTCGGCCGGAACGCCGGTTACGCCGCGGCGATCAACGCCGGCATCGAGGCGCTGGACCTGCGGGACATCGACGCGGTCTACGTGATCAATCCCGACTGCAGGTTGCGGCCGGGCTCGCTCCTCCCGCTCGCCGACGCGCTGCGGCCGGCGGGGCGCGGCATCGCCGTACCACGCATGATCAACCCGGACGGCAGCCTGCAGCCGTCGCTGCGCAGGACGCCCACCCTGCGCAGGGCGCTGGCGGAGGCGCTGATCGGCGGCGACCTCGCGGGCCGGATCGGCACGCTCGGCGAGCTGGTCACCGACCCGCGGGAGTACGAACGGCCCGGCGTCGCGGCATGGGCGACCGGCGCGGCCATGCTCATCTCCACTGACGTCATCAGGGAGATCGGCCCGTGGGACGAGTCGTTCCTGCTCTACAGCGAGGAGACCGAGTTCGCGCTCCGTGCCGGCGACCGGGGCTGGGCGCTCTGGTACGAACCGGCGTCGGTGATCGAGCACATCGGCGGCGACTCGGGGGTCAACCCCACCCTCGCCGCGCTGCTCACGGTCAACAAGGTGAAGCTGTTCCGCCGGCGCCGGAGCGCTCCGGCCTCGTTCGCCTACTACCTGGCGGTCGTCTTCGGCGAGGGAGTGCGCGCGCTCGCGGGGCGCCGTACGTCACGGGCGTCGGTCGTGGCTCTGCTCAGACCGTCGCGCCGGCTCCAGAAGCTCGCGGACTGATCCGGTCGGCGACGAGAGGAACGACGATGAGCATGCCCGCGAGCGAAGCGCCCAGCGGACCGGAGGCACCCGATCCCGCCCGGCCGGCGGGGGCGCGGGAGGCGAGGGCACGGGAGGCCACCCGGACCGCGCAGGCGGCGCAGACGGTGGGAGCGGTGCGGACGGTCGGGTTCGACTCGCTCACCGCGGAGGAGCTGGACGCCTGGCATCTGCTGCGGGCGGCCAACCCCCTGCTGGACAGCCCCTACTTCCACCCCGGCTTCGCCGCGGCCGTGCACGCCAGTGGCCGCGAGGTGCGGGTGGCGGTGGGCAGGGACCGGGCGGGCGAGGTCAGCGCCCTGCTGCCGCACCACCGCGAGCGGTCGCTGATCAGGCCCGCGGGCTGGCCGGCGGCGGACTTCCAGGGGCCCGTGCTCGCCCCCGGCTCCTCCTTCCCCCCGCTGGCCCTGCTCACCGGCGGAGTCCGCGGCTTCGAGTTCGACCATCTGGTGGAGAGCTGCGCGGACTTCGAGCCGTGGGTGGAGTCCCGGCGGCCGTCGCCGTTCCTGGACGTCTCCGGCGGCCTGGAGGGATACCTGGGCCGGGCGTCGCGCAGCGGCAAGGACAACATGGGACAGGCCCGCCGCCGTACGGCGAAGGCCGAGCGGACGCACGGCACGGTGCGGTTCGCCGCCGACGCGGTCGACCCCGAGGTTCTGGGCCGGGTGGTGGAGCTCAAGCGCGCGCAGTACGCCGCCACCGGCGCCCGGGACTACTTCGCCGAACCGGACCGCCACGACCTGCTGACCCGGCTGCTGCACACCCGCGACTCCTCATTCGGGGGCGTTCTGTCCACTTTGCACGCCGGCCCCCATCTGGTGGCGGCACATTTCGGAATACGTTCGGGAAATGTGCTCCACTGGTGGTTTCCGGTCTACGACCCGGCTTTCTCCAGCCTCGCCCCCGGATGGATGCTGCTGCGCGAACTCGTCGCCGCCGCTCCCGCCCTCGGCATCGCCCGTATCGACCTCGGACGCGGCGACGACGAGTACAAGCGGCGCGCCAAGACCGGTGAGACGCCGGTGTGCCAGGGGATCGTGACCCGGAGCTCGGCCCGGCAGGCGCTGCGGCGGGCACGGGACTCCATGGTCACCACGGCGAAATCATCCGCATTGGGTCCTGGTTTGCGCCATATTGTGCACAAACTTCGCGCATTGCGGCGGTAATCCCATCTCGAAGTGAGCACTTCTCGAAATCGTAACGATCCAACGAAATCATCCGACTAAAGGGTGATTCGGGCGAGGCTTAGAAAACGCCTCCTGCCCCGCAACCGGCCGGCAAGTGACGCGATGGAGGCAGCGCACAATGAGAATCAGCGTGTTCGGGCTCGGCTATGTCGGTTGCGTCTCCGCGGCCTGTCTGGCGGCCAGCGGGCACGAGGTGATCGGCGTCGACGTCAATCCCACGAAGATCGAACTCATCGGCCGCGGCCAGGCGCCGGTCGTCGAGGAGCGGATCGGCGAGCTGACCGCCGAGGTCGTGCGGGCCGGTGCGCTGCGGGCCACCACCGACGTCGCCGAGGCGATCGACGCGACGGAGATCTCGCTGATCTGCGTGGGCACGCCGTCCGCCCCGAACGGCAGCCTCTCCACCGCCTACCTGGAGCGGGTGGCCGAGCAGATCGGCCAGGTGCTGGCCGGCAAGAGCGAGCGGCACACGATCGTCTTCCGCAGCACCATGCTCCCCGGCACCTGCACCGACCTGCTCATCCCGATCCTGGAGCGGACCTCGGGACTGCGGGCCGGAACCGGCTTCGGCGTGGCGGTCAACCCGGAGTTCCTGCGCGAGGGAACGAGCGTGCGCGACTTCTTCGAGCCGCCCAAGACCGTCATCGGCCAGCTCGACCCCGCCAGCGGCGACGCGGTCGCCTCGCTGTACGAGGGCCTTCCGGGCGAGGTCTTCCGGGTGCCCATGGCGGTGGCCGAGATGACCAAGTACGCCGACAACGCCTTCCACGGATTGAAGATCAGTTTCGCCAACGAGATCGGCGCGGTCTGCCAGGCGCTCGGCCTGGACTCCCACCAGGTCATGGACGTCTTCCTCGCCGACCGCAAGCTCAACGTCAGCCCGGCCTACCTGCGGCCGGGTTTCGCCTTCGGCGGCTCGTGCCTGCCCAAGGACCTCAGGGGCCTGGTCTACGCGGCCCGGCGGGCCGACGTCTCGGTGCCGCTGCTGTCGCACGTCCTGCCGTCCAACGAGGACCACCTGCGGCGCGCCTTCGAGCTGGTGGCCGCGGCCGGCAGCCGCCGCATCGGGCTGTTCGGGCTGTCGTTCAAGCCGGGCACCGACGACCTGCGGGAGAGCCCCCTGGTCGAGCTGGCCGAACGCCTGCTGGGCAAGGGGTACGACCTGCGCATCTATGACGCCAACGTCTCGCTGTCCCGCCTGATGGGGGCCAACCGGGACTACATCGAGAGCAGGCTGCCGCACCTGGGCGACCTGCTGAGCAACTCCGCCGACGACGTGCTCGCGCACGCCGACGTCTGCGTCGTCGGCTGCAAGGACCCCGCCGTGCTGAGCGCGCTCGACGGCGCGGGAGACCGTACGATCATCGACCTCGTCCGCCTCCCCGACGCCGCCGAGCGCCGGGCACATCCTGGATACGTGGGCCTTGGCTGGTAAAGCACTCATCCTCGTCGAGAACCTCTCCGTACCGTTCGACCGGCGGGTGTGGCAGGAAAGCACCACGCTGCGCGACGCCGGTTGGGACGTGCACGTCATCTGTCCCCAGGGCACCAAGCGGGACACCGAGCCGCACGTCGAGATAGACGGGGTGAAGATCTACCGCTATCCGCTGCGGGCGGCGACCGGCGGCCCGCTCGGCTACGTGCAGGAGTACGGCTCGGCGCTGCGGCACACCTTCCGGCTGGCCCGGCGGATCGGTCCGGTGGACGTGGTGCACGCCTGCAACCCGCCGGACCTGCTGTTCCTCGTGGCGAGAATGCTCAAGCGGCAGGGCGCACGGTTCGTGTTCGACCAGCACGACCTGGTGCCCGAGCTCTACCTGTCCCGTTTCGACCGCGGCAAGGACTTCCTCTACCGTGCCGTGTGCCGGCTGGAGCGGCTCACCTACCAGGCGGCCGACGTGGTCATCGCGACCAACGAGAGCTACCGCGAGGTCGCGATCAGCAGGGGCGGAAAGAAGCCCGAAGAGGTGTTCGTGGTGCGCAGCGCACCGGCGGTCGAGCGGTTCCACCAGGTCCCCCTGGAAGAGTCGATCAAGCGCGGGAAGCCGCACCTGCTCTGCTACCTCGGCGTGATGGGCCCGCAGGACGGCGTGGACTACGCGCTGCGGTCCCTGGCCAGGCTCCGCGACGACCTGGGCCGCACGGACTGGCACGCGGTGTTCGTCGGCGGCGGGGACACCTTCGAGGACATGGTCGCCTTCTCCCACGAGCTGGGCCTGTCGGACTCCGTCGAGTTCACCGGCCGGATCCCGGACGAGGACCTGCTGCGCTACCTGTCCGCGGCGGACGTCTGCCTCGCGCCGGACCCGCTCAACCCGCTCAACGACGTGTCCACCATGAACAAGATCATGGAGTACATGGCGATGGCCCGCCCGATCGTCTCCTTCGACCTCCGCGAAGCGCGGGTCTCGGCCGGAGACGCCGCGGTCTACGCACCGGCCAACGACGAGTCGGAGTTCGCCAAGCTGATCGCCCGGCTGCTCGACGATCCTCAGGAGCGTCGGCGCATGGGCGAGACCGGTAAGGCCCGGGTCACCGGTCCGTTGTCGTGGGAACGCTCCAGGACCGCGCTTCTGGCCGCCTACGAGGCCGCCTGTTCCTGACATGCCAGCGAGAAAGGAAGCGTCGCCATGAGCGTGCTCATCGAGACCGTCGCCGCCACGGAGCTAGCCGCCCTGATGGAGAGCTGCGTCGACGCGGGCGCGGCAACCGCGGCCGGAGCGGTGGAAGGGCTCCGGCGGTCCTACAAATGGCTGCGCCGTACCTCCGTCCAACTCCTGTTCGAGCGCCGGTACGGTGTACGGACCTCCGACGTCGTGGGCCTTGAGGAGTTCGGGCTGGCCCGGCATGACAGGGTCTACTACTCGGCGGCGAACTGGCAGACCCTCCGGCGCACGCTGCCCCGGCGCGACGTCGGCGAGCACGACGTCTTCATCGACCTCGGCTCCGGCATGGGCCGCATGGTGCTGGAGGCGGCGTCCCGGTACCCCTTCGGGAAAGTGATCGGTGTCGAGCTGTCCGAGCAGCTCAACGACATCGCACGGCAGAACATCGCGAGCACCCGTCTCCGCCTGCGCTGCAAGGACGTCGACCTCGTCCGGTCGGACGTGCTCGACTACGACATCCCCGACGACGTCAGCGTGGTGTTCCTCAACAACCCCTTCCGGGGCGAGACCTTCGCGACCGTGATGGAGCGGCTGATCGCGACCGTGGACCGGAACCCGCGCCCGGTCACGGTGATCTACTTCAACCCGGTCGAGGAGGCGTTCCTGCTGAGCACCGGCCGTTTCCGCCACCTTCGCACGGTGACACGGGGACGCAGGAGCGCCGAGGACAGCCCGTTCGGCTCGGTCCGGGTATACGCGATCACCGAGCGGGCCGGTGCCCGGCCGTAGCGGCCACGCGGACGGCGGGGCGGCAGGCCGTACCGGGCGGCCCCGCCACCTCTCGGACAGCGGTACGGCAGGCCGTGCCGGCCCCCCGGACGTCACCGCCCGGACGGACGGCGCCGCGGCCCCCCGCCGGCTATCCGCCCGCCGGGGACCGGCTGCCGGCGTCCGTGCCCCACTGGACTTCGCTGTCGCGCGAGGCGCGCATCCGGGTCAGCGTCCGGTCCATGAGCAGGACGGTGAGGTAGCAGCCCGCGTCGAGGAGGCTGACCTTCCGTCCTGCCACGAGGGCGCCCAGGGAGCTCAGCCGCAGGCGGCCCTCGGCCGCGGACCGGCCCAGCTCGGCGAGCTGCCGGTTGCCCAGGCGCACCCGCACCCGCCTGTTCAGGTGCGCCGAGACGGTCCGCGCCGGGCGGACCAGCGACCGGGCCTCGGACACCACCGCCCGCTCGTGAGGCGCGAAACCGCCGTGCACCCAGCCGTCGTCGGAGATCACGTCCGGCAGGGGGAAGACCCGGGCGTGCCCCTGCTCGGTGAGGACGTACACCCCGACTCCCGCCAGCGCCCGGAACGGCGCGATCAACTGGTCGTGCACCTTGTGCATGCGCCGGGTGAACCAGCCGACTCCGGCCAGATCCCACGCCGGGACCGGGGCGCAGGCGAGCACGCCGGGGCGGCCCGCGGCGGCGACGAGCGCGCGCACCGACTCCGCGTCCAGCTCGACGTCGGCGTCCAGATAAACGCGGGGGAAGGTCCGGCAGGTCTCGTCGCCGAGCCGCAGCGCGTTGGCCTTGCCCGGCACCGGCGTCTCGACGACGCGCACGCCGGCCTGCCTGGCGACCTCCGCCGTGCGGTCGGAGCACGCGTTCGCCACCACCACCACGTCGAACTCACCCGGAGCCGTCCCCGCCAGCAGCCGCCGCAGGCCGCTCGCGACGACGGCCTCCTCGTTGTGCGCGGGCACGACGACGCTGACAACCGGCTGCCGCTCGCCGGGCCGTCCGCGGCCCGGCGGGGTGTCCTCGTCCACAGCGTCGTTCACCGGAACGCCTCCCGATCGCCTCTGAAAAGGATGACCTGATGAGAGTAGAACGAACCAAAATCGACGGGGTGCTGTTGTTCGTACCGACGCCACACCGTGACGACCGGGGGCTGTTCACCAGGACCTTCGACAAGGTCGTCGCCGAGGGGGCCGGGCTGGACCCCGCGGCGTTCGTGCAGGACAGCCAGTCCCGCTCGCGGCAGGGGACGGTCCGCGGGATGCACGGCCGCTCCGGCCGGGGCGAGGCCAAGCTGGTGCGCTGCGCGCGCGGGGCGGTGCACGACGTGCTGGTCGACGCCCGCCCCGGCTCGCCCACCTTCGGCGAGCAGACCTCCGTGCTGCTCGACGACGAGACCTTCGTCACCCTCTACGTGCCCCCCGGGCTGCTGCACGGCTTCCAGGCCCTGACCGAGCAGACCGACGTCTGCTACCGCATCGATCGGGAGCACGACCCGGCCGAGGACCTGTCCGTCCGCTACGACGATCCCGGACTGCGGATCGACTGGCCCCTTCCCGTGTCGGCGATCAGCGGGCGGGACCTTTCTGCGGGATCATGGAAGCAGTTGCGAGATCGGCTCTGCGATCCGGATGCGATGGGGTGAACGACATGCGATGGGTCAGTCTGCTCGCCGCCGTCTCAGCGGTCACCGTGATGTCCCTGACGGGATGCACGTCGTCCTCGGCCGGGAGCCCGACGAGCCGGCCCACCGGCACCCCGGGTGAGCCCACCGGCGCCACCGGCCGCTGCCCCGGCCATCCGACCCCGGCCTGCACCGGCGTGCCGCCCGGCACCAAGCTGACCGTGAAGGCCCTCAACGAGGACGGCGCCGCCTACCGGGTCAGGACCGCCGGCACCGTGCTGGACGGCGTGCACATCCCCGGCGACCTGCTGATCCACGCCGATAACGTCACGGTCAAAAACAGCCGGATCGACGGAGGCGTCATCAACGCCGACGGCCCCCGGAGCTACCGGTTCACCATCACCGACTCGACCGTCGGCCCCGCCGAGGGCTGCAAGACGCTGCCGGGGATCGGACAGGACAAGTACACCGCCCTGCGGGTGCACGTCCGCGGTCACGGTGACGGCTTCCGCGCCTCCGGCGACGACGTCGTGGTCAAGGACTCCTACGCCAACCTGTGTTCCAACCCGGGTGACCACTCCGACGGCATCCAGACCTACAACACCGGCAAGGGCCTGGTCTTCGACCACAACACCATCGACCAGCGCCACGCCAAGGACGTCACCGCGCCGATCTTCCTCGTCGACAAGCAGATCGTCGACGCCGTGATCACCAATAATCTGATCATGGGCGGCACCTACAGCATTCAGCTCCGGAACGGACGCGGAAAGCTGATCATGCGGGGCAACAAACTGGTCGACAAGTCTTGGGTTTACGGTCCGGTCGATTCCGAATGCAAGGCGATCGACTGGGCTGACAACTCGCTGGTGACGATCGACGAGAACTACCGCGTCACCTCGACTGTCGGCCCTCTGACCTGCGTAGGCTAACTTTCACACCATCTCCTCCTTATTGTTGGCACATCAGATGAGACGGCCCTCATGCCGATGTGATCAAGTAATGACATAGTCGAACAATCGTCATTTGGGAACTCTTCTCGGCAATACCCGCAAAACTGATGCGTATCTATGACCTCAGCCGCAACAATGGCCTCTGCGCGAGGACCAAACGGACACATTGTCGAGCCGACCGCAAATCGGCGCGGAGGTCAGAGAGATGACCAGTACACGCCCCCCACGCCGGGGTGGAAATAGCGAAGGCAGGCCGCCCCGCCGCCGCCGACGGTCACAACCGGGACTGGTCGCAGTCCTCATCGTGGCCGTCGTGGCGGTGTCCGTCCCGGCTGTCTGGTTCATTACCCGTGACGGCGTCACCGTGGAACAGGCGGCCGCGGCTCAGCCCGCGCCCGCCGCCGCACCGCAGGAGCCCAAGGAGACGAGCTTCTGGTCGACGAGCACCAAGGTGAAGGCCACCCCGCGCGCCGACCGCGCGCCCGTCGAACTGGGCATGCGCTTCACCGCGGCCAGGAGCGGCTGGGTGGCGGGGGTCCGGTTCTACAAGGCCCCCGGCGACAAGGGCAAGCACACCGGAAGCCTGTGGAGCGCGGGCGGGAAACGGCTGGCGCGCGTGACGTTCGACGGAGAGAGCGCCTCGGGCTGGCAGGAGGCCCGCTTCGCCTCGCCGGTGCGGCTCAAGGCCAAGCAGCTCTACACGGTCTCCTACCACAGCGCGGCCGGCAACTACGTGGGCAGCAGGGGCTTCGACTCCGCCCGCTCAGGGCCGCTGGCCACGACGTCCCGCAACGCGGGGGTGTTCGGGTACGGCAGGAGCACCTTCCCGGACCGCTGGAACGCCAAGGGCTACAACTACTGGGTGGACGTCATCTTCCGCTGGCGCGACCACTCCCCGGCGCCGGTGCCCACGGGTCCGTCCCAGCCGCCGCAGCCGTCCCAGGGGCCGGGTGAGACGCCGGTCCCGAGCCCCACCCCGAGTACGGGCGCCACCCCCGGCACGTCATCGAGCCCGAGCCGGACGGCCGACGCGAGCCCCGGCCCCAGCCAGACCGGCACGGGCCCAAGTCCCAGCCAGACCGGCACGGGCCCCAGCCCGAGCCAGACAACCGGGACGAGCCCCTCTCCCAGCCAGACCGGCGCGAGTCCGAGCGGCAGCTCCAGCCAGACGGCCGGCCCGGGTCCCAGCACCTCCACCAGCCCCAGCGCCACCACGACCGGCACGCCGAGGCCCACGCCGACCTCCCGGCCCACGCTGACCCCGAGGCCCACCCCGACCCCCCGGCCGACACTCACCCCGAAGCCCACCCCGACCCCCCGGCCGACACTCACCCCGAAGCCCACCCCGACCCCCCGGCCGACACTCACCCCGGGACCGACGCCGACCCCCCGGCCGAGCGACGGCGGCAGCAGCTGTGCGGGGCATCCGACCCCGGCCTGCACCGGTGTGCCGCCCGGCACCCAGCTGCGCAGAAGCACCCTCAACGAGGACGGCGCCGCCTACCGGGTCACCAAGCCCGACACCGTGCTGGACGGCGTGCACATCCCCGGTGACCTGCTGATCCACGCCGAGAACGTCACGGTCAGGAACAGCCAGATCGACGGAGGCGTCATCAACGCCGACGGCCCCCGGACCTACCGGTTCACCATCACCGACTCGACCGTCGGCCCCGCCCAGGGCTGCAAGACGCTGCCGGGGATCGGACAGGACAAATACACCGCCCTGCGGGTGCACGTCCGCAACCACGGCGACGGCTTCCGCGCCTCCGGCGACGACGTCGTCATCCGCGACTCCTACGCCAACCTGTGTTCCAACCCGGGTGACCACTCCGACGGCATCCAGACCTACAACACCGGCAAGGGCCTGACCTTCGACCACAACACCATCGACCAGCGCCACGCCAAGGACGTCACCGCGCCGATCTTCCTCGTCGACAAGCAGATCGTCGACGCCGTCGTCACGGACAACCTCGTGATGGGCGGCACCTACAGCATCCAGCTGAAGAACGCGCGCGGAAATCTGGTCGTGCGCGACAACAAGCTGGTCGACGACTCCTGGATCTACGGACCGGTCGAGGCCGACTGCAAGGCCATCGACTGGGCCGGCAACTCCCTGGTGAAGATCGACCAGAACTACCGGATCACCTCCGTCGTCGGACCGCTGGAGTGCGACGGCTGAGACGGGCCCGGCGGGCGGGAGCGGTCAGGGCACGACCTGGTCGCTCCTCCCGCCGGATCCGCGGAACAGGTCCTTGGGGGCGCGGACGCGCCAGAACGTGCCGGTGTCGCGGGGATGGAGCGCGGCCGTCTCGGTGGCGCTGCGCAGGAGCGACCCCGCGGCGCCGATCAGCAGGAACGCCAGACCGGTGACGGTGGCGAAGGAGAGCAGGTCGAAGGTCGCCGCCCCGATGAGCGGGACCACCATGCAGGCGGCCAGGGTGAGGCCCAGGTCGCGCGTGCCGGGATCGCTGCTCAGGTGGCGGGCCCGGAGTCCCGCGTAGATCGCGCACCCGAACATCCCGACGATCGCTCCGATGCCGATCAGACCGGTCTCCACCGTGGACAGGATGTACTGGTTGTCGAAGACCTGATGCTTCGGGGCGTACCACGTGCCCGCTCCACGGCCCAGCCACAGGTGCTTGGCGATCTCGTGGGCGGCGACCTCGTAGTCGTGCGTGCGGTAGCGGATGCTGTCGTCGTTGCCGAAGTTCGCGAACAGGCCGTAGAACGTGCCCAGGAGCCCCGGAACCATGATCCTCATCAGGATCAGGAAGACGAGGACGACTCCCATCGCGTGCAGCCGCCGCCGGGCGGGCCAGCCGAGGAACAGGACGACGCCGACGCCGGCCAGCCCGAGCACCGCGGAGCGCGAGACCGAGAACATCAGGCCCATCCCGATCAGCCCGGAGCACACCCACCACCGCAGGGCGGGCTCGGCGCGCTCGCCGGCCTGGAAGCCGTAGTGGACGGCGATCGGCAGGAGCATCGCGCACACGACACCGAACTCGATGGGATGGCCGGTCGTCGCGGCGACCCGGCGGAAGTCGGACCTCTCGGTGATGAATCCGTCCTCGGAGGTGTAGCGGAGTCCGGGGATCTGCATGTACTGGGTGAGGTCGAGGTCGAACAGGAACTGGAAGGCCCCGATCACCGCGATGACCGACGCGGCCACCACGACGGCCTGGAGCACGAAGTCGAGACGCGCGGCGCCGCGGACCCCGTCGCACATCATGAGCGCGAGACCGGCGTTGGCCACCAGCAGGATCAGCGCGTGGTCGGCCAGGTTGAGCTCGTCGGACGGCATGTAGCCGTAGCTGGCGTAGCCGTACGTGGCGACGATCGCGGTCAGGTAGACGAACAACGCGGTGCGCACCGGGTTGCGGCCCTTGGCCATGCCCAGCGTGAGAGTGAGGTGCGCGCACAGCCAGAGAAGGGCCGCGGCGAGGGCGATGAGGCTGGCCGGCGTGATCGACAGCGGCAGCGCCCGGAAGACCATGCGGGCCGGGACGATCAGCAGCGCCACGGCGAAGAGGCTGGCCAGGGTCGCGCCGTCGGCACGCCGGCGGGCCGGCAGGGTGGGTTTGGCCGCCATGGGGTCAGTGCCTCGCAACCGGGCCGTCGGCGTGCGCCCGGCCGTTGAGGGCGGCCCGGTCCGGCAGGGGCCGCTCGCCCGGCGTGTCGGCGGGGTCCGGGGCGCCGGCCTGGCGACGGGCCTTCCGTCTCTGGAAGAAGCTCTCGGCCATGAACGAGGCGCACAGGCTCGCCACGACGCCCACGCCCATCGCCGCCGCGACCGCGCGCAGCTTCCGGCCCCGCTGCGCCATCGGGGTGGTCGGCGGCACCGCCTCGTAGGTGGTGATGTAGGTCGCCATGGGAGCCCGCACCGCCTTCTGCCGGTGATCGAGCTCGGCCTTCGCCCGGACGATGACCCGCTTCACGATGTCCTGCGCGGCCGCCGCGGAGGAGGCCTCGCCCTCGATGAACAGGAACGGTCCAGTGGCGAGCGACTCCAGGTTGTTGCCGCCGTTGGTCACCCTGAAGGCGAAGTCCCCGCCGTCCCTCACGCCGAGCTCGGCCGCCATGTCCGACGTCCCCATCGCCGCGATGAGGATCGAGGCGGAGATGCTCAGCCCGTGATCGAAGTTGAGCATGGGGTTGGTCAGGCCGTTGGGGATGTCCGGGTTGGTCGGCAGGCTCCCGCCGGTGGTCGGCGTGGTCAGGATGAGGACGGCGCTGGAGGTGTAGGTCGTCATGACCGTCGAGTAGATGCCGCCGGCGGCGGTGAGGGACAGCGCGAATATCGGCAGGAAGATGTACCAGCGGCGGAATACGACGAGGACCGTTCCCCAGAAGTCCATGCGTTTCCTCCCCGAACCGAACGGCGGGCGACCGCACAGAAGCCCGCTAATGGTCATCGCCCGGACCTGGGCGGGGCGTTACTCGGAATGGGAGCTCGGAATGGGACCGAGGTTGCCTCGAACGCCTGCCGTAACGGTCCAACCGGTGTGACGATACTGATTGCGGGTGTTTCGTGACCATCGATTCCGCATGACTGGAGCCCACTGTCCATGACCGAGCTTGCCGTCATCACACCGAGCCACGGGCCCGACGCGGAGCTGTTCGCCGATCTTCACCGTTCGGTCCTGGAATACACCTCGGACGAGACCGTACACCATGTGATCATCTCTCCGGTGTGGACGGACATCTTCGCCAAGTACGCCGGTCCGCGCTGCCGCATATGGACTTACCAGGAGCTTCTCCCGAAGTACTACTTCCGCCTGGCGCCCTACCCCCTGTGGGTCAACGCCCGCAGGCCGTGGCCTCCGGTCCGGGGCTGGGTCATGCAGCAGACGCTCAAGATCGCTCTCGCCGCCCGGCTCGACGTGGACGCCGTGATGATCGCCGACTCCGACGTGGTGCTGGTCCGCCCGACCACCGTGGAGAGCTTCACCGCCGGCGGGCGGCTGTGCCTGCACCGCGAGGAGAAGGGGGTGACCGCGGACATGGACCGGCACGTCCTGTGGCACCAGGTCTCCCGCGAGCTGCTCGGCCTTCCCCCGGCGCCGCCGCCCCCGCTGACCGACTACGTGACCGCGCTGAACTTCTGGGTCCCCGCCACCGTCCGCGCCATGCAGCGGCGGGTGAGCGAGACCACCGGGCGGCACTGGATGGACGCCTTCAACTCCCGCCTGCACATCTCGGAGTTCATGCTCTACGGCGTGTTCGTCGACGAGGTCCTGGGCGAGTCCGCGGAGCCTCCGCCCTCGAACACCACGATCTGCCACAAGAACTGGCAGCGGACCCCGCTGGACCGTGAGGGGGCCATCGCGTTCGCCGACCGGCTGGGCCCGGAGGCGGTGGCGATGATGATCTCGGCGAAGTCGGAGACGCCCTGGGACGTACGGCGGGCCGCCATCGAACGGTGCGCCCAGATCACCGGATGACGCGGGCCGCCGGTGAACGGTGCGCCCCACCGGATGACGCGGGCCGCCGGCGATGCGCCCGGCCCTTCGGTGGCCGGAGGGCGGCCGCCGGAGGGCCCGCTCACTTCTCGTGGTCGTCCCGGCCGCTGGTGCGCATGAACACGATGGTGTCGCCGGCGTCGTCGTCCCGATGTGTGAACGGCTCGTTCTCGATCACGACGACGAGCGGCTCAGGGTCGTCGTGGAACGGTCCTTCCGCGGCCTCCCGCGTGTCCATCCGCGGGTAGGCGGTCAACGGGTCGGCGCCCGCCCCGGTGCCGGAGAACGCGGCGGCCCCGGAGGCGCCCTCCTGCGGCCCGCCGCCCCCCTCGGAGGGACGCGCGGGATCGGCGGACCGCCCGCCCTGCCGCATCTGGGTCATGGCGTAGGCGATGCCGATGCCGACCAGGAACACGAGGAACAGGGTCCCGCCGGCGGCCGTCAGCTTCCCCGAGAGCTTGGCCTCGGGGGTGGAGGAGGGCACCACGTCGACGATCGATATGAAGGTGGAGCGCGGGGCCTTGAGCGCCTGCTGGCGGTCGGTCAGCTCCCGCCGGACGCGCTGCTTCGCCTTGACCACCACCTCCTGGGCGGTGGCGGCGGACCGGCTCTGGACCTCCACGTAGACGAACGGCCCGTTGGTGCTGATGCCCAGCAGGTTCGGGTTGGTGCGGCCGTCGTTGATCGTGATCTCGGTGGTGCCGTTCGGCAGCACGCCCAGCTCGGCCGCGACCTCGGGGGCGTTCATGGAGAGGATGAGGATGCCGGCCGTGACCCGGAGACCGTCGCTGAACTGAAGCAGCGGGTTGGTCAGCCCGAGGGGCTTGGTCGGGTCGGACGGGAGCGTTCCACCGGTCGCGGGGGTGGTGAGCACCATGGACGCGGTGGACACGTAGGTGGTGGGCATCAGGAAGAAGACCAGGGTGGCCGCGGCGAGCGCGAGCACGGCCAGGGGAGGGCCGATGAGTCTACGCTTGACGAGCCCGAATATGGCCTTCCAGAAGTCCATATTTATCCGCCCCTAATTTATGACGGGGCACCGCCACCCCCCGCGACAATACAATTACCCATCGGGAAGCAGAGACCTCCCGTTACATCGGCCGGGCACGGAGCCGGACCGCTCGACATTCCCTCATCGGATGTTACGTCTGGTGACCATACAGCGATAGACCCGTCGATAGGCCAAAAAGGGGAGACGCGACAGCCCCTACCAGTCCGAGACGGGGTTTTAGCGGATGAAATCACCCGAAAGGGATGTTCAGCCTGGCCCGGCCGACGGTCCGGAGCGGGCGGCCGGCGGCCGCGGCCGGCTGGCGGGACTGGACGGGATCCGCGGCGTCGCGGCCCTGTTCGTCATGGTTCACCACTGCTGGCTGATGGCCTTTCCCGGATACCCGGCCAACACCGGCCCCAGCTGGCTCGGCTGGCTGCTCTACGGACACTTCGCGGTGGTCGTGTTCATCGTCCTGTCGGGCTTCTCCCTGGCCGTCTCCCCCGCGCGGTCGCAATGGCGGCTGGGCGGCATGGGCCGGTTCGCCCAGCGCCGCGCCTGGCGCATCCTGCCGCCCTACTGGGCCGCCCTGGCGTTCAGCCTGCTGATCGCGTGGACCCTGGTCGCCCAGCCGGGAGAGGGACCGCCCACGGCCAAGTCGGTGGCCGTCTACGGCCTGCTGCTCCAGGACCTCTTCGGCGCGCCGAGTCCCAACGGCGCCTTCTGGTCCATCGCCATCGAGGCCCAGCTCTACCTGGTCTTCCCGCTTCTGCTGCTGATCCTGCGCAGGGCGGGCGCGGCCGTGATGCTCGGGATCGTCACCGCGCTCGTGGCGGCGATCGGCCTGCTCGCGCCCGGTGTGCCCGCCGTGGGCATGCTGATGCGGCTGACGCCCCAGTTCGCCGTGCTGTTCGCGGTGGGCGTGGTCGCCGCGGGCGTCATCGCCGCGGACGGACGCGTACGGCGGCTGCCCTGGCACTGGCTGGCGCCGCTCGCCGCCGTCCCGGTGCTCGTGGTGATCGTCGTGCAGGGCTCGGTCTGGACGGTGAAGCACTACTTCTGGGTCGACATCGCGCTCGGCCCCGCGGTGGGCCTGCTGCTGGCCGGAGTGGCGACGGGCCGGCCGGCGGCCCTGGTCCGGCTGCTGGACCTGCGGCCGATCCGGAGTCTCGGCTCCTTCTCCTACACGCTCTACCTGATCCACGCTCCGATCGTCGTGGCGATCTACCAGCTGATCGTCGCGCCGCGCGTGCCCGCGGGCCTGCCCGCGTTCCTGACCGCCCTCGTGCTGGCCGTACCGGTGGCCCTGCTGACGGCCCGGGCGTTCGCGGCGGTCTTCGAGCTCCCGTTCCAGCGTCACCGCGGCTGGCCCGCGCTGCGCGAGGCGGCACGGGCCAGGCTGTCACGGATGCGCGCGGCCATACGCCCCGCGCCGTAGGCGGCGGACGTACGGCCGGGGCCGTCAGCTCACCCGGGCCAGTGCCTCGGCCTCGTACTCCAGCGCCAGTCGCTCCGGCATCGGGTCGAGGTCGGAGCAGCGCACGAAGTCGCGCAGGGTCGTGCCCGTGCACGCCGCGTCCACGTTCGCCGCGCCCCGGCGGGCGCGCACGTCGTCGATGTTCACGGTCCGGAAGTCGATGCTGAAGCGGGTCCTGCCCGAGGTGTTGGGGACCGTCGAATGCAGCTGCGCGCCGGAGAACAGCATCACCCCGCCCGGCTCGGGCACCACCCGCACCTGCGGATCGAGCTCGACCGGCTCCTCGGGCCTGGGCTGCTCCCTGGTGTCGCTGCGCACGTGCCGGGCCGCGCTGAGCCGGCTGGTCCGGTTCCACTCGGCGTAGTCGTAGCGCGCGCTTCCGTTGCGCACGGGGCGGTCGAAGTACTGGGGGTGGAAGGCCATCACGTTCTCCGGCACCACCGGGTAGATCGGGATCCACCAGTTGAGCTGGTTGAACGGGGCGGAGTACCAGCAGTCGCGGTGCGGGTGGAAGGCGTAGGAGATGCCGGAGGTGAGGTAGTCGTCGGAGGTGGAGGTGCGCAGCCGGGGGACGTCGAAGTAGGTCCGGTCGAGCGAGCAGCCGAGCTCCTCCAGCACGGCCGGCAGCAGTTCCTTGCACCGGGGGTGGTGGATGAACCTCGGCTTGAGGCCGGCGAGCAGGGCCGCGAACTCCTCGACCGGCATGTCGAACTGGGCGGTCTGCGGGTCGTGGTCGCCGAACGCCTCGGCGATCAGCCGCTGGGCGAGGCCGACGAGCTCCTTGGAGGCCGGCGTCGCGGAGTAGGTGAACACCTTCCCCTCGTAGAGCAGGCCGCGCCGGGTGTCGTCGTCCACCACGCTGTTGGAAAAGACGGTGGTCATCCTGAACGCTCTCCTTCTTCGCGACGGGTGCGACTCGCGCGCACACGGTGATTCATGATCAGCTTCCGGCCGCCGAGCGCCCGGAGGACCGGCCGGGCAGGAGCAGCCCGGTGCCCAGCCGCGCGAGCTTGCGGCTGCGGTGGGACACGGTCCGCCACTGGCGGCGGGCGTACATCCGGTGCGCGGCGGCACGCGCGCGGCCGCGCTGCTCCCCGGTGAGGTCGGCCGCACCCAGCCAGCGCAGGATCTCGCGGTACTGCAGGGTGGAGGAGAAGTGCGCCTGCCAGGCGGGCACGCCGAGGCGGCGTCCGACCACCCCGATGCGCTCGTGCTTCCAGTTGCGGCGGGCCAGCACCTCTGGCACGTGCCCCCACGGCCCGGCCAGCGCGAGCTTCGCCGCGAACACCTCGTCCTCGCGGAGCATGTTGCGCCGGGGAATGCCGACGACGGCGGCGCGGCGCATCAGGCCGTACAGGGGGTCGATCAGCAGGTGACTCTCGTTGAGCATGCGCAGCATCTCGGCGAACCGCTCGACCGGGTCGTCGGACAGCAGCCCGGTGCCCTCGTAGACCCCGGTCCGGTCCGTCCCGTCGGGGTCGGAGTAGGACACCTGCGTGGTGACCAGGATGAGCCGCTCGTCCTCGGCGAAGGCGCGCAGGGACCGGGAGACGCACTCGGGGGCCAGCCAGTCGTCGTCGCCGACCCAGCGGAAGAACGTCCCCCGGGCGATCCGCCCCGCGTGGATGAAGTTGTTGAGCAGCCCCACGTTCTCCGGCTGCCGGTGATAGGTGATCCGGCTGTCGGAGTGCGCCAGCTCCCGGCAGAACTCCTCGGTGTCGTCGGTGGAGGCGTTGTCGCAGATCACCAGCTCGATGTTCTCGTGGTCCTGCGCCAGCACCGACCTGGCCACACCCTCCAGCCTCGCGGCGCCGTTGCGCACGGGCAGCCCGACGGACACCAGCGTGTCGGTTCCAAGCATCCGGTTTCCCTCTCCAGTCAGCGGGAGCGTGCGGGGATCAGCTCGGTCACCCGGCCGCCCAGCTGCCTGAGCACGGCCTGCGGCACGACGACGAGGATGAAGGCGAGCAGTCCCGTGCCGCCCGCCACGCACAGTTGGACCAGCGGAACGCCGTGGACGACCTGGGCCAGCGACGTCATGACGGCCGCCGCGAGCACGCCGCCGAGCAGCGGGCGCACCAGGGCGGAGGCGATCGGGGCGAGGACCACTCCCGCTCTGTGCAGGGCGAGCGTCGCCAGCGGCAGCGCGACCAGGACGGCGACCACCGCGTGCCCGATCGCCGCGCCCCGGATGCCGTCCACGCGTGCGCCGGTCGTCAGCGCGGGCACCAGCGCCACCGCCCAGCCCAGGTTGAGCCAGACGGTGGCCTTGGTGGCGCCGAGAGAGGCCAGGACGTCGAACGCCAGGGCGGTCAGCATCCGCACGGTCATCACGATCGCCAGGAAACGCAGCACCTCGGCGGAGGGGGCCCAGCGTTCGCCGTACAGGAAGACCACCAGCGCGGGGGCGAGCGTGCCCATCACCACCGCGATCGGCAGCACGATGGACAGCAGCAGCGGGACCGCCCGCTGCACGCCCAGCGACAGCGACTTCGGATCCTCCTCCGCCAGCCGCGAGAAGCTGGGCAGGGCGACATAGCGCACGGCCGTGCCGATCAGGCCGGGCACCCAGCTGGAGATGTTGAACGCGAGCAGGTAGAGGCCGAGCAGGGTGGGCCCGAGGGCGTTGCCGACGATGACGGAGTCGGCGTTGAGCAGCACGCCCTCGATGCCGAGGCTCACGCACAGCGGCAGCCCGAAGACCAGCAGCCGCCTGGCGACCGCGCGGTCGAGGCCGAACCGGATCCGCAGCCGCGCGAAGGCGACCACCAGCACCCCGGTGACCGAGGCGCCCGCGAGCTGGCCCCAGGCGAAGCTGAAGGCGCCGGCGCCCCCGGCGGCGAGCGAGATGGAGACCGTGGCGTTGACCAGGAAGCCCACCAGGTTGGCCTTGGTGAGCTTGTCCTGCTCGAACCTGCGCAGCAGCGCCGCGCTGCGCACGGCGGTCAGGCCGTAGACGACGTTGGTGGCCGCGAGCACCCGGATCACCCAGGTGGCCTCCTCGCTGCCGGACAGCTGCGCGAAGTACGGCGCGATCATCCAGAAGATCCCGTACAGGACGCCGCTGGAGGTGATGGCCACGACCGTAGCCGTGGGCGCCATCTCCTCAAGTCTGCCCCGCCACTGCACGGTCGCCGCGATGATGCCGGCGTCGTTGATGTGGATGACCATCTGGCTCGCCGCCAGCGCGATGGCGAAGACGCCGAAGTCCTCCGGTACCAGCAGGCGGGCGAGGACCAGGCTCATGGCGAACGAGCCGGCCTTCATCACCAGGTTGCCCAGCAGGCTCCAGCGCAGCCCGCGACCGGCCTGGCGGCCGATCTCCCCGACCTGGGAGGTGGCCGCGGCCGGCTCCGCGGGGTCCGCGTCGGCCGTCGCCGGCTCCGCGCCCTGTCTGTCTTCCATCTCTTACCTTTCACAGTTCACCCCCGGACCGGCACCGCCGCAGTCGGTGCCCTGATCCGGTCAGGCGGGCTCCTCGACCCGTTCCAGCCAGATCTCTCGCCAGAACGGGATGAACTCCCGGGGGCAGCTGACGGTGTACGCACCCGCGCAGACGATGCCCTCCAGGACGATGCAGGCGGTCTTCATCTGGAGCATCCGGCCGGTCCTCTCGTCGATGCACCGATCGACGCGCGAGAGCACCCGTGCCGTCTGCCCGCAGTAGCGCGACATCTCCTCCTCGAACCCCATCCCGCGGTTGAGCAGGTCCTGGTTGAGGGTTTCGACGATCTCCTCCTTGGACTTGATCCGGACGAGTTCTCCCGGCTGGAGGTCGAGGGTGACGCTCGGTGTCGCGCCGACGAGCCGGCCCTTGACGAAGCCCCACCTGAGGCCCCCCTTGATCTGCAGCCAGCTTGGCAGCACCCGCCCGCTCCGGTCCTGAAAGCGGTTGAAAAGTCCGACGAGAAGGGCGCGGAGCGCGAAGAACGCGCCCGCGTTGCCGGTGCGCACGTCCGTGACGTACTGCCGGACGTCCTTGAGCGGCAGGCAGGTGGGCGCGGCCCGCAGCAGTTCGGTGGCCTGGCAGGAGAAGCGCTCCTCCCCGTCGGGGCCGGGCTCCTTCCTGGCGGCGACCTCCAGGATCGGCAGGAGGCGGCGGCCCGCCGCGAGGCCGCCCGATCCCCCGGACGCCCCGGACGCCGCGGATTCCCCGGAGGCCGCCGGGGCGGGCGCCTCGGGGGCGCCGGGGTCCACCCGCTTGAGCCAGGCCTCCTTCCAGTACATCAGGCAGGCCGTCTGGCAGCCGCCGTGCGCCTGCCCGTCGCAGCGCGCCCCGGTCAGGTGCACGGCACGTTCCATCCGCCGCATGCCGGTACGGCTGATCGTGTCGCAGAGCTTGTAGGCCACCTTGTGCACGGTGAGCCGCCGCCCGCAGAAGGCGAGCATCTCCGGCATGAAGGGCAGCTCGTCCAGCTCGCCCCTCTCGTCCAGGGTGGCCTGGATCTCGGCCTCGCTGAGGACCTCCACCACCTCGCCGACCCGGAGGTTGAGCACCCCGGAACCCGTGACGGTCTGAACCTGCGTCATTTCCCCTTCTCCTTGACGAGTCCCGCACCACGCAGGGCTTGTGCCGCATCCGCCACGGTGGCGAAGGGCAGGTCGGACCGTTCCGCGATGTCCAGCAGGCTGTGCTCTCCGTCGGAGAGGTTCAGCACCCACAACATCGCCATCTGCGCCTGCTTGGTGTCGCTGCGTCCACCCAGCGAGCCGTACAGGCCCCGCCTGCCGAGCTGTGGCTCGCCGTACGGGCTGAGGTTGAGATAGCGGTGGTTGCGCTCCAGCACCCGCGTGATCTCCCAGCAGGTCTCCAGGGTGTCCGTCATCGCTTCGGGCGAGACGAAGCCCGGGTTGTCCGCCGAGGTGTGGTACTCCGGGTAACCGGCGTACGGCGTGCGGGTCAGGGAGCCGACCGGCAGGTCGAAACCGGGTGAGCAGAACTGCCGCTCGTCGTAGCCGTACGGGGAGAAGTCCACGATCTCGTGCTCGCGCCCCGAGGTCCGCAGGACGTGCCGCACCACCCGGTCGATCTCCGCGTCCCCCCGCCTGCTGCGCTTGTAGGTCAGCGCGCCGCCGTCTCCCGCGCAGGCCAGCACGAGCCCGTGCTTGACCCTTGCGACGCGCTCCCGGTTGCGCGCCAGCCAGGTGATCGCGCCGATCGTGCCGGGCATGAACAGGAAGCGGTAGGTGTACCACGGGTCGGACTCGGCCAGCCGCCGCGCGAGCCTGGTCGCCACCGCGATGCCCGCCAGGTTGTCGTTGGCCAGCGAGGGGTGGCACACGTGGCAGGAGACGAGCACCTCGTCGGGGACCCGGCCGGGCACCACGTGCTCGCCGTAGGTCAGGTGGCCGTCGGCCAGGGTCGAGTCGATCCGGACCTCGTAGTCGCCCTCCGGCAGGCCGGCCAGGGTGTTCTCCCGCAGGCAGAACCCCCAGGTCTCCGCGTAGTAGCTGGTCCGGTAGGGGATCAGGTCGGGCTGGTCGGGCAGGGTGTGCAGGTGGCCGCGGAGCTCCTCCAGGGACATGGTGGCCGACACCGGGACGCTGTAGCCGACCACGTGGAGGTTGGACTCCGCGAAGTCGACCACCCGGGCGCCCGAGGCGTCCTTGATGTAGGCGTCACGGATGTTCCACTCCCTGGGCACGGTCCAGTCGAGGACCTCGGTCCCCGTCGGCACCTCATGGATCCGCAGGGGCACGGACTCCCCGACGATCTCCAGAGTGCGGCGCACCCCGTCGCCGGTGATGCTCCGGCACAGCGGGTAGAGCCGCTCGACCAGGGCGTGCATCTCACGCCCCACGGTCTCAGTCGTCACCTGCGGCCACCTCGTGCGGTCGCAACGCGTCGTCGACGCTGCCCTCGGCGCGCCGGGCCGACAGCCGCGCGAGCCTGGTGAACCGGTGCTGGAAGTCCCGCTCGGTCAGGCCGAACCGCCGGTAGGCCTCGACCAGCTCGACCGCGCCCTCCTTGACCGTCCAGTGCGCCTGGTAGCCGGGCAGCGCGGCGCGGATGCGGGAGAAGTCCACCCGGTAGGAGCGCGGGTCCGCCCCGGCCTCACCGGTGATCACCAGTTCGGAGCCGGGCACCGCCTCGACGACCTCGGCGGCGATCTCCGCCACGGTCACGTTGTTCTGCTCGGTGCCCACGTTGAACGCCCTGGCGTGCACGGCCTCGCGGGGAGCGGCCAGGGCCAGGACGAAGGCGCTCGCGATGTCCCGGGCGTGCACCAGCGGCCGCCACGGGGTGCCGTCGGACAGCACCCGGACCTCGCCCGTGAGCAGCGCGTGCCCGACGAGGTTGTTCAGCACGATGTCGGCGCGCGGCCGGGGCGAGAACCCGAACGCGGTGGCGTTGCGCAGGAAGACCGGGGTGAAGTCGTCGTCGGCCAGCTTGGCCAGGTCGTCCTCGACCCGGACCTTGGACTCGGCGTAGGGGGTCACCGGGCGCAGCGGCGCGTCCTCGCCGACCAGGTCGCCGCCGCCGGAGGCGCCGTAGACCGAGCAGGTGGAGGCGTACAGGAACCGGCGCACGCCCGCCTCGCGGGCCAGCCGGGCCAGGTGCGCCGAGGCGTGGTGGTTGATGTCGTAGGTGAGCTGGGGCGCCAACGAGCCGAGCGGGTCGTTGGACAGCGCGGCGAGGTGCACCACGGCGTCCATCCCCGCCAGCTCGGCGGCGGTGACGTCCCGCAGGTCGACCGTGTGGCCCGGGGGGTCGTCGGGCACGGGGCCCAGGACGCAGTCGGCGAAGAGCCCGGAGTCCAGGCCGATCACCTCGTGGCCCGCCTCGGCGAGCATCGGGGCCATCACACTTCCCAGGTAACCCTGGTGCCCGGTCAGCAGCACGCGCATCCGGTTCATCCTCCAGCCAGATCGATGGTCAGTTTGTTGACGTGGAACGCCTCCGCGTAGCGCGCGTGGCACTCGATTCCGCGGATGCGGGCCAGCCCGAGGAACGCCTCGCGGTCATACCAGGGCCGTCGCCGTTGTGAGGGGTAGTGCTGTTGGAGCAGGGTCACCTTCGCCTCGGCCACCTCGGCGGCGAGCGGCTGGTAGACCTGCGGCCGTCCGAGGTCGCCGTCCCACTTGACGATCTCGTAGCCGAGCACCTGGTGGTCGCGGAAGGCGGTGGGCACCAGCCGCGCCAGCCCCCGGTGGTCCTGGTGGGCGTCTGCGGGGTGCGGCGCGAACAGCAGATCGGGGTCGGACCGCGCGCGCAGCTCCTCCACGGCGGCCTTCGCCTCCTCCCAGTGCGCGGGCAGCCGTCCGTCGGGCAGCTTCAGCACGGTGAGCCGCAGGTCGGCGCCGGGGCAGAAGGCGGCCAGCGCCGCGTGCTCCTCGTCCTCCCGCTCGGTGCCGCCGCCGGAGAGCACCAGCGCGTCCACCCGCAGGCCGGGACGTGCCGAGCAGACGGTCAGCAGGCTGCCGCCCGCGCCGATGGCGAGGTCGTCGCAGTGGGCGGCGAGCAGCGCGACGCTCCCCATCCCGCCGTTCCCGGTCGTCCCGTCCGCCCCGGCCGGCCGAAATCCGATCATGCGGTCCGCACCGCCGGTCCGCGTTCCCACAGCGCCCACGGCCGCTCGCCCCGCGAGTACGCCTCGTCGAGGGCGACCCGCTCCTTGACCGTGTCGGTCGGCCGCCAGTAGCCGCGGTGGGGGTAGGCGAGCATCCGGCCGCGCTTGGCCAGCTCGGCGCAGCCGTCCGCGACGAGGTCGCCTCCCGGCGGGATGTGGTCGAAGACCTCCTGGCGGAGCACGAAGTATCCGCCGTTCACCCAGAGCGGCATCTCACTGACCGGCGTGATGCCGCCGACCATCCCGTGCTCGCCGAGCTCGACGCAGTGGAAGGTGTCCGACGGCGGGACGACCATCATGGAGGCTCCCGCGTCGGACGCGGCGAAGCGATCGATGATCTCCGGCAGCGGCGCGTCGGTGAGCACGTCGGCGTAGTTGGCCAGGAACATCTCCTCGCCGTCGAGGTGGTCGCGGACCCGGCGCAGCCGCTCGCCGATCGGTGACTCGATCCCCGTCTGCACGAAGGAGATCGACCACTCGGAGATGTCGGCGGACAGCAGCTCGATCCTGCCTCCGCGCAGGACGAAGTCGTTGGAGGTGGTCTCCTGGTAGTTCAGGAAGAAGTCCTTGATGTGGTGCGCCCCGTAGCCGAGGCAGAGGATGAACTCCGTGTGCCCGAAGTGCGCGTAGTAGCGCATCACATGCCAGATGAGAGGGCGGGGGCCCACGAGCTGCATGGGCTTGGGCGCGTCACCGGGGGTGCCGGTGCGCATCCGCGTTCCGTACCCGCCGCAGAAGAGCACGACCTTCACGGGTTCACCTCGACGATCTCCAGACGGGGGATGGGGAAGACCAGCCGGCCTCCCCAGTCATGGACGAAGGACAGCTGGGCGGTGAGCTCCTCGCGGAGGTTCCACGGCAGGACCAGCACGTAGTCGGGCCGGTCCTCGGCGATCCGCTCGGGCGGCAGGACCGGGATCCGCGCGCCGGGGGTGAACCTGCCGTGCTTGTAGGGGTTGCGGTCCACCGTGTACTGCAGCAGGTCCGCGCGGACCCCGCAGTGGTTGAGCAGCGTGTTGCCCTTGCCCGGCGCGCCGTAGCCGACCACCGTCCTGCCCTGCTCGGCGGCCTCGACGAGGAACCTCAGCAGGTCCCGCCGGACGCCGGCCACCCGGGCGGCGAACTCGGTGTATCCGGCCAGCTCGTGCAGGCCCGCCGCCTTCTCCGCGGCGAGCACCCGGTCCACCCGCTCGCCCGGCTCGCCGGCCACCTCCTGCGGCCGCGCCCACAGGCGGATCGAGCCTCCGTGGGTCGGCAGCAGCTCGACGTCCACGAGGGACAGCCCGCCGGAGGCCAGGGCGCGTTGCGCGGAGGCGACCGTGTAGTACTGGAAGTGCTCGTGGTAGATCGTGTCGTACTGGTTGTGCTCCATCAGGGTGAGCAGGTGCTGCACCTCGATGGAGACCCACCCGTCGTCGGCCACGAGCGCGCGCAGGCCCTTGGTGAACCCGATGACGTCGGGGATGTGGGCGTAGACGTTGTTGGCCGCCACGAGGTCGGCGGGCCCGTGCTCCGCGCGCACCGCGGCGCCGGTCTCCGGGCCGAGGAACGCCGTGACCGTCGGCACGCCCCGCTCCCTGGCCGCCTCGCCGACGTTCTTCGACGGCTCGACGCCCAGGCACCGGATCCCCCGCCCGACCACGTGCTGCAGCAGGTATCCGTCGTTGCTGGCCACCTCGACCACGAACGAGCCCTCGTCCAGCCCCAGCCGCTCGACCGCCCCGTCCACGTACTCCCGCGCGTGCTCCACCCAGGAGGTCGAGTAGGACGAGAAGTAGGCGTACTCGGTGAAGGTGTCCTCCGGCGTGATCAGCGGCGGGATCTGCGCCAGCCAGCAGCCGGTGCACACCTTCAGGTGCAGCGGGTAGGTGACCTCGGGCTCGTCGAGCTGCTCAGCGGTGAGGAACCGCTCGCAGGGCGGTGTCGCGCCGAGGTCGACGACGCTGGCGAGGCTCGTGGAGCCGCACAGCCGGCAGGTTGTCATCAATACGCTCCCTCGCCGCGGAACGCGGCTCGACCGTTCTCCGTCAAGATCATTTCATCGAGCGCGAACCCTAGGATTTCGCCCGATTCTTTGGCGGTGTTACACCGTTCCGCTGTGGCATGCTTCGGCCCATGGAACCCCTCAGCATCGACGGAACCTGGTGTCATACACCGCGCATCCACGCTGATCCCCGTGGATCGTTCCTGGAGAGCTACCGTGCCGCCGACCTGGAGGAATCCGTCGGTCACCGGCTGGACCTCGCCCAGGTCAACTGCTCGGTCTCCAGGCGGGGCGTCCTGCGGGGCATCCATTTCGCCGACGTGCCGCCCGGCCAGGCCAAGTACGTCACGTGCGTCTCCGGGGCCGTCCTCGACGTCGTCGTGGACATCCGGGTCGGCTCGCCCACCTTCGGCCGCTGGGAGAGCGTCCTGCTGGACGACGAGTCCCGGCGCGGGCTCTACGTCGCCGAGGGGCTGGGCCACGGGTTCCTGACGCTCAGCGAGCAGGCCACGGTCGTCTACCTGTGCTCGCGGCCCTTCGCCCCCGCGCGCGAGCACGGGATCCACCCGCTCGACCCGGACCTGGGGATCGGCTGGCCGGCCGGCGTGGAGCCGATCCTGTCGGACAAGGACGCCGCCGCCCCCACCCTCAAGGAGGCCCTGGACGCGGGCCTGCTGCCGGACCACGGCGCATGCGCGGCCCACTACGCCGACCTCGCCGCATCCGGCCGCGACCGGGACCCCGCCGCCCGCGCCCCGGGCCGCGCCGCGCCTAGCCTCTGACAAGGACATCGGATCCCCGCAACGCCTCTCGCCAGTCCCGCATCGGCGGCAGTCCCGCCCGGCTCCAGCGCTCGTGTCCCAGCACGCTGTAGGCCGGCCGCGGCGCGGGACGCGCGAACTCCTTGGTGGAGACCGGAGTGATCCGGTCCGGGTCCGCGCCGACCAGCTCGAAGATCTCCCGCGCGAAGCCGTACCAGCTCGTCTGGCCGGCGCCGGTGGCGTGGTAGACGCCCGGCGGCGGCCCGGTGCGGCCCAGCTCGATGATCCCGGCGGCCAGGTCGCCGGCCCAGGTGGGCGGGCCGACCTGATCGTCGACGACGTCCAGGGACGGCCGGGTCCTCTCCAGGTCCGCCATCGTCCGGACGAAGTTCTTCCCGGTCGCGCCGTACAGCCAGGCGGTCCGCACGACGTAGCCGGTCTCGGGCAGCACCTCCAGCACGGCCCGCTCGCCGGCGAGCTTGGTGCGCCCGTAGGCGTTGACCGGGCAGGTCCGCGCGTCCTCCCGGTAGGGGTCCAGCGCGGTCCCGTCGAAGACGTAGTCCGTGGAGGGCTGGATCAGCCGCGCGCCGAGCCGCTCGCACGCCTCGGCCAGCGCCCGCACCCCGTGGCCGTTGACGGCGAGCGCCTCGGCCTCGTGGGTCTCGGCGTCGTCCACCGCCGTCCACGCCGCGCAGTTCACCACGGTGTCCGGCCGGCAGGCCGACACCAGATGCCGTACGGCGGGCCCGTCGCGGAGGTCGAGCTCGTCCCTGCGCAGGGCGAGGACGGACTCCCCGGCGGCCTGCAGGCGGCCCAGCAGCTCGGTCGCGAGCATGCCGGAAGCCCCGGTGATCAACCACCGGCTCATGCGATCTTCCCACCTGTCTGCTCGACGCCCACGGTCGCGAGCCCCGCGCCCGCGCTGTCCCCGCCGCGACGATCCGTGGCGGCCTCCCACCAGTCCGGGTTGTCGGCGTACCAGCGGACGGTCTCCGCCAGGCCCTGCTCGAACGGGACGGCCGGCCGGTAGCCGAGGGCACGCAGCCGGGAGTCGTCCAGGGAGTAGCGGCGGTCGTGCCCCTTGCGGTCCTCGACGTGCTCGACCATGTCCCAGCCGGCGCCGCAGGCCGCCAGCAGCCGGGCGGTCAGCTCGGTGTTGGTCAGCTCCGCCGTACCGGCGATGTGGTAGACCTCGCCCGGCTCGCCCCGCTCGGCCACGAGCCGGATGCCCGCGCAGTGGTCGGCGACGTGGATCCAGTCCCTGACGTTGCCGCCGTCACCGTAGAGCGGGACCTTGCGTCCCCGCAGGAGGTTGGTGACGAAGAGCGGGATCACCTTCTCCGGATACTGGTGGGGCCCGTAGTTGTTGCCGCAGCGCGTGATGGAGACCGGCAGGCCGTGGGTGACCGCGTAGGCGAGGGCGATCATGTCGCCGCCCGCCTTGGCCGCGGCGTACGGCGAGCGCGGCCGCACCGGCGCGTCCTCCTTCCAGGAGCCGGTGTCGATCGACCCGTAGACCTCGTCGGTGGAGACCTGGACCACCCGGCGGGTGCCCGCGTCGAGGCACGCCTGCATCAGGGTCTGCGTGCCGAGCACGTTGGTCCGCACGAACTCCCCGGCGCCGTCGATGGAGCGATCCACGTGGGACTCGGCCGCGAAGTTGACGACGACCTCGTGGCCCGGCACCACCTCGGCCAGGAGCCCGGCGTCGCAGATGTCGCCGTGCACGAACTCGTGGGCGGCGCCCGCCAGGTTCGCCCGGTTCCCGGCATAGGTGAGCTTGTCGAGAACAGTCACGGCGACGCCGTCCGCGCCGAGCGTGCGGACGTAGTGGGAGCCGATGAACCCGGCCCCACCGATGACCAAGATCTTCATGAGCTGATCTGAACCTTGCTGTGATCGCCCAGCACGAGACGGTGGGCTCTGGGGGTGTTGGGGGCCGGGGTGACCTCGACGTCGTGGCCGATGAGCGAGGCCTCGATCCGGGACACCCCGGAGATCGAGGAGCGGGGCAGCACGATCGAGTATTCGATCTCGCTGCCGCTGACCAAGCAGTCGGCGGCGATGGAGGTGAAGGGGCCGACGTAGCTGTCCAGGACCCGGGCCCCGGCGCCGATGATCGCCGGGCCGACGATGCGGGAGCGCTCGACCACGGCGCCCGGCTCGACGACCACCCTGCCGATCAGCTCGCTGGCGCCGTCCACCCGGCCGTCGACACGACCGTCCAGGGACTCCAGGACCAGCCTGTTGACCTCCAGCATGTCGGTGACGTTCCCGGTGTCCTTCCAGTAGCCGGATATGACGGTGGACTCGACCTCGTGCCCCTCCTGGATCAGCCACTGGATCGCGTCGGTGATCTCCAGCTCGCCCCGCCACGACGGCTTCAGCTCGGCCACCGCCTCGTGGATCGCGGGGGTGAACAGGTAGACGCCGACGAGGGCCAGGTCGCTCTTGGGGTCGGCCGGCTTCTCCTCCAGCCCGACCACGCGCCCCCCGGCGTCGAGCTCCGCGACGCCGAACTGGCGGGGGTCGCCGACCCGGGTGAGCATGATCTGGGCGGACGGCCGGTCGTGGACGAACCGGTCGACGATGCCGTTGATGCCACCGAGGATGAAGTTGTCGCCGAGATACATGACGAAGTCGTCGTCACCCAGGTAGTCGCGGGCGATCAGCACCGCGTGGGCGAGCCCGAGCGGGGCCTGCTGGCGGATGTAGGTCACCTGCAGGCCGAGCGCGGAGCCGTCGCCGACGGCGGCCTCGATCTCGGCCTGCGTGTCGCCCACGACGATCCCGATCTCCCGGATGCCGGCCGCGGCGATGGCCTCGAGCCCGTAGAACAGGACGGGCTTGTTGGCCACCGGGACGAGTTGCTTGGCGGAGGTGTGGGTGATCGGCCTCAGCCGAGTGCCCGACCCCCCGGCGAGCACGAGTGCTTTCACGGCTAGTAGGCCCCTTCTCCGCCGGTGACGGCGCTCCAGGTTTTCCAGAGGATCTGCAGGTCCAGGAAGAGTGACCAGTTCTCGACGTAGCGCAGGTCCAGGCGGACCGACTCCTCCCACGTCAGGTCGGAGCGGCCGCTGACCTGCCACAGACCGGTCATGCCGGGCTTGACGACCAGGCGGCGGCGCACGTCCTCGCCGTACTGCTTGACCTCTTCGGGCAGCGGGGGCCGCGGCCCGACCAGCGACATCTCCCCGCGGAGCACGTTGAGCAGCTGCGGCAGCTCGTCGAGGGAGTAACGGCGGAGGAAGGCTCCCACACGGGTGATCCGTGGATCGTTCCTCATTTTGAAGAGCACGCCGTCGAACTCGTTGTGCCGCTGGAGGTCCGTCTTGAGCCGTTCCGCGTCGTTGACCATGGTGCGGAACTTCACGACGTTGAACTCCCGGCCGCCCCTGCCGACTCTGACCTGCCGGAACAGGGCCGGGCCCGTGCTGGTCGTGCGGATCAGCAGGGTGATGACCAGCATGGGGACGGACAGCACCAGCAGGGCCAGGCCCGCGCCGACCCGGTCGAACAGGTTCTTGGCGAGGTGCTTGGCGCCGTCGAACTCGGGATGCTCGACGTGGAGCAGCGGCATCCCGGCCACCGGGCGGATGCTGATGCGCGGGCCCGCCACGTCCATGAGCGCGGGCGCCACGAACAGGTCGGTGCGGGCGTCCTCCAGGCCCCAGGCGAGCCGGCGCAGTGCCGCGCCGTCCAGTTCGGGGCAGGCCAGGATGGCGACGGTGTCGGCGTTGACCTCGGCCACCACGTCGGGGACGTCGCCGAAGCCCCCGAGGACCGGGACCCCGTCGATGTCCAGGCCCTCGGAGCCCGACGGCAGGCACGCGGCGACCACCGTCATGCCGTGGTGCGGTTGCCTCCGCAGCTGCATCACCAGATCGAGCACCGACTCCCGGTGCCCGACGACGACCACCTGGCGCATGTACTCCCCGAAGGAGCGCCGCCGGTGGAGCCGTTTCCGCATCCGGTACCGGAAAACGATCGTGAGAATGAGGGCGAGAGGGAACATCGCCATTACGAAACTACGAGCAATAGTTGTCTGCGTGGCATAAGCCCCGATCGCGACAGCAGCGGTCAAACCAACCCCGCCGTCGAAAACCGCCCGAAACTCCTCCGTCCCCTCACCATGCGCACGCTTGCGGTAAGCGCCTCCCACCGCCAGGGAGAACGGCCACGCCAGGGCGAGTCCGAGCCCCAGAAGCGCCTCCGTCCCCGGAATGTAGGCGCCGAACCAGAGGCGGACCCCCAGGACCGCCTCGCAGGCGACCACCGCGCACGCGAGGTCCCCGGCCAGCAGAATCCTCGCGTAGGACCGCGTCCAGATGCTCGGAGCGGCGCGTACCGAACTGCCGAGGAGCGCGACAGCGGGCTCCTGTGTCCCCACCCTCATACCCCACCCCACCCAGATGCCCCAGCGTTAACAGATAACGAGACGCCCGCCTCGTTTCATTGGTTGACAGATTTCTCTAATGCATCAGGAGCGTGGATACCCATGGAAATCCTAGTGATCAAGATTTGGCAGGGGAATACTGGCCTCTGTCCACTACTGGCCTAAGTGGGGCAGACGGAACATCTTGACGGAACGGTCCAAACATGTAGGTTTGCCGCTTCTGATCCGTCCGGAGACAAGGAATTAGTCGTACTCGAAATCCGGCAGGGGGGACGGGGGCTCAGGGCTGCGCCAGACGACGACATAGTCGTCGCGGGCGGCGTCGACCGCCTCGCCGAGCCGGTCGAGGTCGAAATCCGGAAGGTAGCGGAGACGGGCCAGGAAAGCGGTATCGGTGGCCGACTGGGGAACCACGCACCCCTGGCCGTCACGATCGAGGAGTATGTACAGGATGTCCGGGTCACCCACGACGCGCACCTCGACGACGTCCTCCCACGCGAGGGCGTCAACGCTGCCGTCCGCGTAGTGGCGGGTCACGCCTTCTTCGGTGACATACACGTAGGAGTCCGGCACTGAATTGCCGTGCATGGCCGCGATTGTGACGACTCCAGGGCATCCGGTGCAAGAGAAGCGCGCAAGTCGGGCGACCGGCGCGGGCACGCGAACCGCCCCGCTACCGCCCACTCCGGCAGCGCCCCAGGCACGTGATCGCCGCCCGCCCCCGGACCGCCGCTACCTCACGTCCTGACCACGCCCCAGGCACATCCCGGACCGCCGCTACCTCACGTCCTGACCGCGCCCCGGGCACATGACCGCCGCCCGCCCCCGTACGGCTACTCCGCGCCCCAGCCGTGATCCAGGTGCGCGGCCACGGCCCGTCTCGCCGTCTCCACCGGCCCCCGGCCGATCGCGTCGAGCAGGTCCCGGTGCTCGGACACCAGCACGTCCCGGTCGGCGTAGACGGCGCGCAGGCGTACCAGGCCGAGGCGGGTCTCGGCGGCCAGCGTGGCGTAGAGCCGCTCCAGCCGGGGACTGCCCACCGCGACGATCAGCGCCTGGTGCAGCGCCATGTGCTCGGCCACCACGTCGGACCAGGGGGCGTCACCGGGCAGCCCGGCCATCCGCACCAGCGCCCCGTCCGCCTCCTCCACCCGCCGCCCGGCCAGGGAGGTGGCCATCAGGTCCTCCAGCGGGCGCCGCACGAACATCAGGTCGTCCAGATCGGCCAGGGTCACCTCGGCCACCTGGGCGCTGCGGTGCCGTTCGCGTCTGAGCAGCCCCTCGTGCACGAGCACGGCCAGCGCCTCCCGGACGGTCGGCCGGGCCACGCCGTACAGGGCGGAGAGCTCCTGTTCCGGCAGCGGGGTGCCCGGCGGCATCTCGCCGGACAGGACCCGGCGGCGCAGGGCGTCGGCGAGGGCGCTGACGGCGGAGACGGGGCGGAGCGGAATGGTCACGCCGACGACTCTATTGCCGCGGCTCGGCCCTGGCGGCTGGACCACCGTTCGGGAAGGGCCACCACGACCAGGCTCGCGCCGAGCAGCACCAGCCCCGCGGCCGAGACGAGCGTGAGTTGTTCGCCGAGAACCACGACGCCGAGCAGGGCGGCGACCGCGGGCTCGGCGAGCGCGAGGGTGGCGGCGGTCGCGACAGGGGTGGTGCGCAGTCCTCTGCCGTACAGGATGTAGGCCAGTGCGGTGGTGGCGCAGCCGAGGTAGAGGGCGGTGAGCAGGCCGCGCGGCTCGGCGAGCCAGGCGGTGCCCGTCCACAGCAGGACCGGGAGCATCACGACCGCGGCCCCGCCGAACATGGCGCCCATCACCGCGTCGGAGGAGGCTCCCGTACCGATCACCCGGGCCGCCGTCACCGCGTAGAACGCGTAGAGCAGGCCGCCGAGCAGCGCGAGCAGGATCCCGTCCAGCCGCGCCTGGCCGCCCCCGCCGGTGAGTACGGCGCAGCCCGCGATCGCCACCGCGGTCGCCCCGGCCCAGCGCCGGGTGGGGGGCACCCGGTCCAGTGCCCAGGAGAGCAGGCCGGTGAAGACGGGGCCGCTGCCGATGGCGACCACGGTGCCGACGGCCACGCCGGTCCGGCTGACCGCGGCGAAGAAACAGAGCTGGTAGGCGGCCACGGCCACCGCGGCCGGCAGGAGCAGGGCCGGGCGCGGCAGGGACCGGACGGCCGGGCCCACGGCGACCGCGAGCACCAGCCCGCCGATCACCAGGCGGGCAGCGGCCAGGGAGATCGGGTCGACGCCGGCGACGAGCAGTCCGGCGGTGCCCGCGGTGCCCCAGAGCACGGCGGCACCCACGACGGCGAGCTTCATCCCCAAATTGTCTGACAACTAGACAACTCAGTCAAGCCGAGGGGGTAACGAAGGTCCAGCTCAGGGCATGCGAAGGAGATCCGGCCTCGGGCCGCCGGGCCTACAGGGCGATCCGCGCCGTGCTCGCCGAGGCCGTCGGCGACGACGCCCCGGGGGAGGCCTTCCTGTCGGTCCTCTTCCTGACCGACTGAGCCGTGGCCACGCAGTGAGCGCACAGGGCCCCGCCCCGCCCCTCCGCACAGGTGCAGTACCAGCGCAGGACGCCGTCGACGACCCGGAACTCCACATACGCGGCGCCGTCGTCCACCTCCGCGGTGATCAGTGACGGGCTGAACCTGACGAGCTGTACCGCCCCCGACCTCTCCAGCTCGCCGCCGTGCGCCAGAGCCGCCTCCGCCGCACGGTCAGCCTCCAGCCCGATCAGTTCCGCGATCTGCTTCATGAGCACATCCCCCCTCTCTCTGGAAGACGTGCCCCGGGCGGCGTTGGTTCGCAGTAGCCCGAAAGCTACAAATCCTTTCTTGATATGAATCACCCGCATCTCTGGTCGTCGATGATCCGCGTTGCTAGGGTTTCGCCACTGTTAACCGCACATATCTGTAGTGCGAGGTATTATGGTCGGCCGCAACCACTCGATCAGGGTCAAAATTTTCACCCTCCTTATAGTGCCGATTGTCTCTCTTGTGGCGATTTGGGCATTTGCGGCGACCCTCACCCTCCAGAGCGGCCAGGAACTGCTCCGGGCCGGCGAGGGATACGAACGCGGCGTCCTCCCCACCCGGGCGGTGACCACCGCGATCCAGCACGAACGGCTGCTGTCCCTGTCCGTCCTGGGCGGCTCGACGATCTCGCGCACCGAACTCGACGCCCAGCGGATCCGGACGAACACCGCCCGGGCGGATCTGGAGCGGCTGGCCCCCACCCTCCGGGAGGGCACGGCCCCGGCCGTGCGGGACCGCCTGGTCAAGCTCCTGAGCTCGCTGGAGCGGCTCACCGAGATCCGGAGCGAGGTGGACACCCGCACCGCCGGCCAGACGCAGACCCTCGACGCCTACAACGCGATCGTCGGGGCCGCCTTCGAGGTCTACGACAAGATCCGGCTGTCCTCGGACATCGACCTGAACGACCAGACCCGCGCCGTCGTCCTGATGGGCCGCAGCCGCGAGATGCTCAGCCAGCAGGCCGCGCTGATCGCCGGCGCCGTGGCCGAGGGCAGCATGAGCACCGACGAGCGCGCCAAGTTCAGCGAGCTGGCCACCGGCCGCAGGCTGCTCTACTCCATGGGCTTCAACCAGTTCGACGAGGAGTTCCAGGAGCTCTACCGGAGCCTGCAGAACTCCGGCGCCTACGCCTCGTTCGAGCGGATCGAGAAGGCCGTCACCACGGCGGGCAGGCCCGCCCCCTCCTGGGCGACGGTCGCGGCGAAGGTCTCCGACACCTTCGACGACCTCGGCGGAGACGTCAGCAAGGGCATCAGCGACCGGTCCGGGCCGCTGGCCAACGGCATCCTGCTCCAGATCGGCATCGCCGGCGGGCTCGGCCTGATCGCGGTCGCGATGTCCATCTTCGTCTCGGTGCGGTTCGGCCGCCGGATAGGCACCGAGCTCGTCGGCCTCCAGCAGGCGGCCCTCGACCTGGCCCACAGCCGGCTGCCGGACGTCGTCGAGCGGCTCCGCCGGGGCGAGGACGTCTGCTCCGAGGCCCAGGAGCTGAACTACGGCACCACCACCGAGATCGTGAACGTCGGCAAGGCGTTCTCCTCCGTCCAGCGGACCGCCGTCGAGGCCGCCGCCGGCCAGGCCCAGATGCGCAAGAGCGTCAACAAGGTCTTCGTGAACCTGGCCAGGCGCAGCCAGTCGCTCCTGCACCGGCAGCTCTCCATGCTGGAGGCGATGGAACAGCGGGCCAGCGACCCGGAGACCCTCGACGACCTGTTCGGCCTGGACCACCTGACCACCCGCATGCGCCGCCACTCCGAGGGCCTGATCATCCTGTCCGGCGCGGTCCCCGGCCGGGGCTGGCGGACACCGGTCACGATCTACGACGTGGTCCGCGCCGCCGTCGAGGAGGTCGAGGACTACCAGCGCGTGACGGTGAACGTGCCGCAGGGGCCCGCGGTGGTCGGCACGGTCGTGACCGACGTGATCCACCTCGTGGCCGAGCTGGTGGAGAACGCCGCCATCTTCTCGCCCCCGCACACCACGGTGAACATCCAGGGCGAGATGGTGGCCAGGGGCTACGCCATCGAGGTGGAGGACCGCGGGCTCGGCATCTCCCCGGACGAGATGGCCCAGCTCAACCGGCGGCTGGCCGACCCACCGGAGTTCGACCTGGCCGACAGCGACCGGCTCGGCCTGTTCGTCGTGACGCAGCTCGCCGCCCGGCACGGCATCCGCGTCTCGCTGCGCCCCTCCCCCTTCGGCGGCACCACGGCGATCGTGCTCCTGCCCGGCGAGCTGGTGGTCGCGACGCCCGACCGCCAGGCCGCCTACTCGGCCGAGGTCGAGTGGGTCACCACCGGCAGCGGTCTGCCCAAGCGCGTACGGCAGGCCGTGCCCGAGCGGCGGACCGTATCGGCTGAGGCGGCGGAGCGGGCCCCGAGCAGTGTGATGACGTCGTTCCGCGACGGATGGCGCCGTGCGGAACAGGAAAGTGGGGCGGAATGACGGAACGCTGGCTTGACCAGGACGCCGGACCCATCGTCCGTCCGTACACGCTCACCCGCGGCCGGACCCGGGCCGCCGGTGCCCGGTTCGACCTGATCGCCATCGTGGTGGCGATCAGGACCCCGCCGCAGGACCTGCCTCCCGAACACACTCAGATCATGAAGGCCTGCCGCCTGCCGGTCTCGGTCGCCGAGATGGCCTCGGAGACCGGCATGCCGATCGGGGTGATCCGGGTGCTCCTCGGCGACCTGCGCGACTCCGGCCTGATCACCGTCCGGCTCCCGGTGAACGACGTCGCGCTCCCCCAGGAGAGCGTGCTGCGCGACGTGCTCGCCGGACTCAAGGCGCTGTAGCCCGCCGCTCCACGCGGCCCCGGGCGCACAGGGAGGCCGTGTCTGCCCCTCTCCGGCCCGTACGGCGGGTCAGTCGGTGGCCAGGCGGGCGTGCCGTTCCACGTCGTATCGCACGCCTCCGTAGCTCAGCTTGGCCCGTTCGACCCCCTCGGTCAGGAACCCCGCTCTGGTCGCCACCGCGCAGGAGGCCGGATTGTTGAGCCGGTGCCCCAGCTCAAGCCGGAACAGCCCCCGCTCCCGGAACGCCCACTCCGCCAGCTTCCGGGCCGCGGCCACGGCCACCCCGCGCCCCCTGGCCTGCGGTGTCGTCCAGTAGGACACCCAGCCGTTGGCGTGCGCGTCGATGTTGCTCACCGCGACGTTCCCCACGACCTGACCGTCCAGCACCACGGCGAACGCCTGGGCGTCGTCCCGGAAGCCCCACGTCCCCATCCACTCCAGTGCCGCCTGAGGGGTGTCGATCGGCCGCGCCGCCTGCTGCGCCATGTCCGGCGAGCCGAACGCCCGGATCAGGACCGGCGCGTCGTCGGGCCGCCAGCCCCTCAGTTCCACCTCAATCATGCGGTGCAGGGTATTGCCCCGGCGGCAGGCGCGGGAAGGCGGATACCGCCGCCCGGAGACGCCCGCCTGCCGCAGATCTTGAGAGAGCGCTCCCACGAGGGCATCATCGCCCGCATGACCACTGTCCGGCCGTACGCCTCGGCATGGTCAGCGCCAACACCCCGGCCCGGACCTTCTACCACCGCCTCGGCTTCCACGAGATCCCGGTCGCCGACCCCCGGCCCCCTCACCTGTCTCGGCCGGCGAACGGACCGGACAGCGCCGCCCACTGCAGCAGCATGATGGTCTTCGCGTCGGCGATCTCCCCCGAGCCGATCATGGCGAGAGCCTTGGCGAAGGGCAGCTCCACCACCTCGATGTCCTCGCCGTCGTCGGCCAGCCCGCCCCCCTCGGAGGTCCGCCGGTCCGCGGTGTACGGCGCGGCGAAGAAGTGGAGGCGCTCGGTGACCGAGCCGGGGCTCATGTAGACGTCGAAGACGTGCCGGACCTCGCCGATCTCGTAGCCCGTCTCCTCGGCGGCCTCCCGCCGGATCGCGGTCTCCGGGTCGTCGTCGTCGAGCAGGCCGGCGGCGGTTTCGAGCAGCAGCCCGTCGGGGTGGCCGTTCACGTAGACCGGGTAACGGAACTGCCTGGTCAGCAGGACGGTCGCCCGCTCGGCGTCGTAGAGGAGCACCGTCGCGCCGTTGCCCCGGTCGTAGGTCTCGCGCTCCTGGGTGGACCAGCTCCCGTCCGTGCGCAGGTAGTCGAAGGTCGTCCTGCGCAGGACGTACCAGCTCGACGAGAGCAGCTCCACCTCCCGCACCCGGACCCGGGGGTTGCCGTCCAGGTCGTGCCCGGCCCGGTCGAGGCCGGTCCGGCCGCGCCGGTCGGGAACGTCGACTCCGGGCACCTCGTCCGGTCCGGCAGGTGTGTGCATGGCCATCAGTCTGCACCAGTGTGCGAGGAGGCGACGCCCGTCCTCGCAGGCGGCGGGGGCGGCCTCCGGTCCGGCCGGATACCCGCATCCGATCGGAGGTCCCAGATAGATCCAGGGATAGGTGGGCACTCAAGCACCTATGAGTGACGACGCGCAGGGCCACGACTTCCGCGGAAACAGCTTGGGGGACGGGTCTCCGGACCGTCCCAGGACGATGGGAGAGATCGCCGTGAACCTGGCCGTCAGTGAGGCGCTCGCCAACCACGGCCACCACGCGCTGGTCAACGCGCACGAGACCGCGGCCGACAACCACGAGATCATGGCCAGAGCGGGTGTAGGCGACGTGGACGAGCACCTCGACCTGGCGCGGTGGCATCGCTGGTGCGCGATCGTGGAGGACCAGCTCGCCGACGAGGCGGACCAGCGGACTCCGGCCAGACGCGACAGGAGTTCCTGAGGGGAGACGCGCGGCCGATCGCCGCCCTCCCCGCGCACGGACCGGGCCGCGGTGGAAGCGGAGGCCGCCCGGAACCCGCCGGACGGCCTCACTCATCCCGGAACCCGCCGGGGGCCGCACCCGCTCACTCCGGAATCTTGAGCACCACTATGGCGATGTCATCGCTGGGCATGCCGGACTGGAATGCCACCACCTCATCCATCAGGCGCCCGGCGATGCCCGCCGCGTCCGCGTCCCGCGCGGCGCTGAGCGCCCGCCCCATCCTCTCCTCCCCGAAGAACCCCGTCCGGCCCCGCCCCTCGACGACCCCGTCGGTGGAGAAGACGACGACGTCCCCCGGGGCGAGATCGACGGTGACGTCGTGAAGTTCCACGGACTCCAGGATGCCCAGCACGGTCCCGGGGTGGCCGATCATGCTGATGAGCCCCTCCTTGGAGAGGTGGACGGCGGGCGAGTGGCCGCCCAGGGACAGGGTGAGCCGGAACCGGTCCCGGGCGTCCCGCTGGACCTGCGCGTAGACGGCCGTCAGGAACCGGTCCGTCCGCTCCTTCAACAGCACCTCGTTGAGGTTGGCGAGGACCGCCGAGGGCCTGCTGTCCCGGAGGGGAGCGGCTCGGACGGCGTACCGGGCGAGGCTGGTGACGACGGCCGCCTGCACGCCTTTGCCGCACACGTCGCCGAGGGCGATGGCCCAGCCGTCCACGACCTCGTGCATGTCGTAGAAGTCACCGCCGACCTCGTCCCCCCGTCCGGCCGGCCGGTACATCCCGGCGACGTCCATTCCGGGAACGCGGGGCAGCGCCGGCGGGATGAAGCTCTCCTGCAGGGTCCGGGCGAGCTCGACCGCCCGCCTCTGGGACTCCTCCGCCCGCTGCCGCGCCTGCAGAAGCTCGCGTTCGTAGCCTCTGCGGTCGCTGGCGGCGACGACGCCGATCCAGATCTCCTCCGGCCGGGTGCGGGTCTGCTCCTTCATGACCGCGTTGAGCAGCACCGGGACCCTGCTCCCGTCCGCGCATCTCAGGTCGACCGCGATCTCCTTGACCCCGGCCTGCAACGCCAGCAGCGGGGCGAAATGCGTCTCGTAGAGGATGCGGTCGCCGACCGCCAGCAGGTCGTGGATCCGGGTCCGGCCGACCAGGTCCTGCCGGCGATATCCCGTCAGGGCGAGCATCGTACGGTTGACCCTGATGATCATGCCGTCGCCCCGCGTGGAGAGATAGCCGCACGGGGCGTCCTCGTACAGGTCTTCCAGGATCTCCAGGGTTTCGCCGGTCACCTGCGCGTCGTCACGGGCGGCCATGGGCCATTCGCCTACAGGAACGCCTTGATCGCGGCAATGGTCTCCTCGGGGGCGCTCAGGTTGGGACAGTGGCCGGTGGCCCGCATCAGCGTCAGCTCGCTGCCCGGGATCGCCCGGTGGACATAGTGCCCCACCTGCGGCGGAGCGAGCGCGTCGTGCGAGCACTGCAGGATCAGCGCGGGCACGGCGACCTTTCCGAGGTCGTCCCGGTTGTCGGACAGGAACGTCGTCCTGGCGAACTGCTTGGCGATCTCCGGGTCGGTACGGCAGAAGCTGTTGGTCAGCTCCTCCCCCAGCTCCGGACGGTCCGGATTGCCCATGACCACCGGCGCCATCTGGCTCGACCATCCCAGGTAGTTGCTGTCGAGCGAGTCGACGAGCTCCTCGATGTCGGCGCCGCTGAACCCGCCGACGTAGTCGCCGTCGTCGATGTAGCGGGGCGAGGGGGCGACCAGGATCAGCGTGCTCAGCCGGCGGGGCTCGCGGATGGCCGCGAGCACGCCGATCATCGCACTGACCGAATGCCCGACGAAGACGGCTCCGGTGAGGTCCAGCTCCTCGCAGACGTCGAGGACGTCCTGGGCGTAGCCGTCGAGCGAGGTGTAACGCTCGGCGGAGTAGGCGGACAACTCCGAACGTCCGGCTCCGACGTAGTCGAACAGGACGGTCTCGTACTCGTCCTCGAAGGCGGGTGCCACATATCGCCACATGCTCTGATCGCAGCCGAACCCGTGGGAGAAGATCATGGGTCTGCCGCCCCTCCGGCCGGAGACCTTGACGTTGTTACGGGCCACGATGTCCATTGGCCGACTTTAGCCATCACATGGACAAGGAAGAACAAATGCACCTATAAGAGTTGATATAACTTTTTTACATTATAAAATTATTTTAAAGTGGAATAACGCCACGGATCGAATACCGCTCCTCTCCCGGACGGCCCCGCTCAGGTCAACCGGCCCTCGGCCCGCAGGGCGTCGAAGATCAGCCGGACGACCGGCGACACGCGATGACGGTCACCGTAGGCGAGCCACACGACCTCCTCGACCTCACCGCCGGGCGCCAGTTCGCCCCGGTAGTCGGCCTCGTAACAGGACATCCGTACGGTCAGGCCCTCGCCGTGACCATGCGCCCGGGCCTCGAAGACCCCCGCGAAGCGACCGCTCTCCCTGACGATCGCCACGGACAGCTCCTCGCCGATCTCGCGGACGAGCGTGTCGAGATCCGTCTCCCCGGCCTCGCGCTTGCCGCCGGGGAGATAGCAGACGTCCTTGCCACGCGAGCGGGCACCCAGGATCCTGCCGCCCTCGATCCGGATCCACGCCACCTTGTCGATCGGATCCGCCATGACACCCACCTCCGGTCTCACATGTTGATCATGTGCCCGGCCAGGCCGTGAACCGCCTCCTTGACCGCCTCCCCGAGCGTGGGGTGGGCATGCACGTTACGCGCCACCTCGTGGACCGTCAGATCCCACTGCTGGGCCAGCGTCAGCTCGGGCAGCAGCTCGGTGACCTCCGGGCCGATCAGATGAGCGCCGATCAGCTCCCCGTGCTCGCCGTCGCTGAGGATCTTGACGAATCCGGTGACGTCGCCCAGGCCGTGGGCCTTGCCGTTGGCGGTGAAGGGGAACTTGGCCACCTTCACGTCGTAGCCGAGCTCACGGGCCTGCGCCTCGGTGAAGCCGAAGCTGGCGATCTGGGGCTGGCAGTACGTCGCCCGCGGGATCATCACGTAGTCCAGCTCCATCGTCTCCTCGTCGGCGATGGTCTCCGCCGCGATGATCCCCATGGACTCGGCGGCGTGGGCGAGCATCAGCTTGGCGGTCACGTCGCCGATGGCGAAGATGTGCGGCACGCTCGTACGGCCCCGGCCGTCGATGTCGATGGCGCCGCGCTCGGTCAGGGCGACCCCGGTGCGCTCCAGCCCGTAGCCCTCCACGCGGGGCTGGAAGCCGATCGCCTGCATCACCTTGTCGGCCTCGATGACCTGCTGCCGCCCCTCGCGCGAGACCGTCACCCGCACCTTCTCGCCGGAGTCGTCGATGGACTCCACCCGGGTCGAGGTCAGCACCTCGATGCCGAGCCGCTTGTAGCGCCGCGCGAGCTCCGCCGAGACCTCCTCGTCCTCCAGGGGGACGAGGCGGTCGAGGAACTCCACGATCGTCACCTTGACGCCGTAGTTGTGCAGCACGTAGGCGAACTCGACGCCGATCGCGCCCGCCCCCGCGATGACGATGCTCTCGGGGAGCTCGTCGCTCAGGATCTGCTCCTCGTAGGTCACGACCCGTTCCGTCACCGAGGTCCCCGGCAGCAGCTTCGTGGTCGCGCCCGTCGCGATGACGCAGTGGTCGAACGTCACCGTCTCCGCACCGCCGTCCCGGCCGGCCACCTGAAGCGTGTTGGCGTCGACGAAGGTGCCGCGGCCGTCGTATTCGGTGATTCCGTTCTTCTTCATCAGGTAGTGCACGCCCTTGACGCGCCCGTCGGCGACCTTGCGGCTGCGCTTGAAGGCCTCGCCGTAGTCGAAGGTGACCTGGCCCTCGACCCGGATGCCGTACGTCTTGGCCTCGTGGGTGAAGATGTGCGCCAGCTCCGCGTTGCGCAGCAGCGCCTTGGAGGGGATGCATCCCACGTTGAGGCAGACACCGCCCCAGTAACGCTCCTCGACGACCGCCACGCTGAGTCCCAGCTGGGCCGCTCGAACGGCGGCCACGTATCCGCCCGGACCCGCGCCGAGGACAACCACGTCATAGTGAGTGCTCATGCATCGGACGATATTGAATGGGGGATCGATCGCTTCACCGGGGGTGGCCGTCCGGCCGGCCGGCCCCGGAAACCGCGCCCACCGGCCCCGTACGGCGGCGCCGTCACCCGCCTCCCGCCCGTTTCCCAGCCGTCCCGTCGCTTGACACGACCGGGTCCCCGATCAGGTGGGCTGAGCGATCCTCACGGCTGAGGGCCCGGCGAAGGTCCCAGCAGAGCCCAGCTACAGTCGTCCCCACAGGCGATCTCAAGAATGTGGCCGGTCGATGAGAATTCCACCTGCATGAGACCTCTGCGACCACCTGTCACTGCCTGGTCCCCCCACGGATGGGCTGCTCCGGAATACGTAGGGCACGTCGTTGTCCGCGTAATGCATTCCGATCCGGCCGGGAGCCCGAAGCCCGCGCGTTACGCGGCGATCCCTCACGGGAATTACCACCCGACTCTATCAACAGCTCTTTATTTACGATAATAGGTTTTCGGTCCGGGCGGGACCGCCACCCCGATCTCCGAGGCGGCCCGGGAGGGAACGTCACAGGTGTTGTTCCCGGCCGGCCCGTTCCCGGGTGACAGCCTCGTGCACACCGGCGAGGAAGCGCTCGATGGTTGCCTGGTCCGCGGCGTCGAACCGTCCCATGACGGCGACGACCTCGTGGATGAGCGGGCCGAAGAAGCTCCATCCGAGCGCGACGGCGCCCTCGTCCACTCTCAGCAGCACACGGCGGCGGTCTCGGGTGTCGCGTTCCCGGCGCACATGACCGAGCCTCTCCAGACGGTCGATCACCGCCGTGGTGCCCGCGGAGTTGAGACCGAGGTGCGCCCCCAGCGTTCCCGGAGTGGCGGACGTGCCCGTGCGGGCGGCGTCCAGGAGGCAGATGAGCGCACGCACATCGGTCGGGTGGAGGGCGTGCCGGGCGGCGAACCTCTCCCCGATCCGGTCGAGTTCCACGGTGACGGCACGCAGCAGGTGCACCACTCGCATCCCGGCGTCCTGTTCCTGCACCTCGCCTGTCTCCTGCACCTCGCCTGTCTCCTTCCGCACCGCTGTCATATCATGACAATATCTCGCTCAGCGAGATTCTTGTTGAACAAGCCATTTGCCGAGGTGAGGCATGCCCGATGACGACCGCAGCGCGAACGCGGCCTTCCTTGACGCCTATGACGCGGTCCTGGACCGTTGGCCGGTCCAGGTCGAGCAGATCGACCTGCCGTCGGCGTACGGCACGACGCGCGTGAACGCGTGCGGGCCCGCGGACGGCTCGCCGCTGATCCTGTTGCATGGCGGTGGCACGACCTCGGCGATGTGGTTCGCCAACGTCGCCGAGTTCGCGCGCCGGCATCGGGTGTACGCCGTGGACCGCATCGGCGAGCCGGGACGGAGCACCCGGGGCGAACGCCCCCCTCGCGACGTCCCCGACCTGCTCGACTGGCTGGACGGCGTGCTCGACGGGCTCGGGATCGACAGCGCCGCCGTGTGCGGGCACTCCTACGGCGGATGGATCGCCCTGACGTACGGCCTCCACGCGCCCCAGCGGGTCCGGCGGCTCGTCCTTCTCGATCCGACGCAGTGTTTCGGAGGATTCCGGGCCGGATATCTGGCACGCGCGCTGCCGTACCTCATCCGGCCGACGGCCTCCCGCGCGCAGACCCTCCTGACGTGGGAGACCGGCGGTGCGGAAGCCGACCCCGCCTGGCTGCGGCTGTACGGTCTGGCCGCGGAGTTCCCGGACGTGAAAGTCGTAACCGGGAAGCGGCCCGAGCCGGGGCTGCTGCGCACACTCACGACGCCGACTCTGGTGCTCCTCGCCGGACGCAGCAGGGCCCACGCCCCTCACCGCATCGCATCCGCCGTCGCGCGCCTTCTCCCCCACGCGGAGACCGCGGTGCTGCCGGGTCTCTCCCACCACGCGATGCCCTGGCACGGAGCCGCCGACCTCAACACCCGCGTCATCGATTTCCTCGACAGGACGGCGACGTGAGAAACCTCGGCAGGGACGTGCGAAACAAGGAAAACCCCCGAACAGCCTTGAGGCCGTAGGTCCCCCCGCGTCCGCGTCACCTTTTACGGAGGCGTCACTTTTTACGGAGGCGTCACCTTTTGCGGAGGGTGCGTCCCCGTGCGCTGGGCTGCCCCGATCAGCACGCGCTCTCGTACCATATTCACGTGCCCCCCTTTCTTCGCTACGTGTGGGACGAGCCCAGTCCCCCCGACCCGCCACCGCGGGTATGGCGGGACTGGGTGCTCGTGGGAGTGCTCGTGCCGGTCGCGGTGCTCGAAGGGCTTCTGCGGCCGGACCTTCCGTGGCGGGCCGTCTCGGTGATCCTCACTGTCGGCCTGGTGCCCACGTTGTTGTGGCGCCGGACCAGGCCGCTGCCGATGGTCGCGATCACCTTCGCCATCACGAGCCTGGCCCCGCTGCTGACGGACGGCGACTCCGCAGAGACGTACACGATGACGTACCTGCTGATCCTGGTGTACTCGTTGTTCCGGTGGGGATCGGGACGCGAGGTCACGCTCGGGTCGACGATCATGCTCGTCGCGGTCTCCCTCTCGCTGGTCTTCGGCCGCATCACCCCCGGCGACGTGGTCGGCGCGTTCGCCGTCATGTTCGCGGCCATGGCCCTGGGCGGGGCGCTCCGGTACCGGGCCGGGGCGAGGACGCGCGAGTTCGACCAGATCAAGCTGCTCGAACGCGAACAGCTTGCCCGCGACCTGCACGACACCATCGCCCATCACGTCTCGGCGATGGCGATCCGCGCCCAGGCGGGCCTCGCCACGTCGGAGTCGCGACCGAACGCCGCCACCGACGCGCTCCGCGTGATCGAGGCCGAGGCGGCACGCGCCCTCGACGAGATGCGGGCCATGGTCCGTATCCTGCGCCGGGACCAGCCCGCGGACCTGGCGCCCGGCCGACGCGTCACCGATCTCGAACAGCTCGCGAGCCGAGACCCCTCCGGCCCCGCTGTCGACGTGGAGATCTCCGGTGACGTCGACGACCTCCCCCCGTCGGTCGAGGCCGCGATCTACCGCCTCGCCCAGGAGTCGATCACCAACGCCCAGCGACACGCCCGTCACGCCACCCGCATCGAGGTCCACGTCACCGCCGACGACACATCGGTGCGCCTGCGCGTGAGCGACGACGGCGACAGCGGCCCCATACGCCCGGCCGCGCCGCCGGGGTACGGTCTCATCGGCATGATCGAACGCGCCGACCTGCTCGGCGGCACCTGCGAAGCAGGCCCCAACCCCGACCGGGGCTGGACCGTGACCGCCGTACTGCCCCGAAGCGGGGCGGCGACATGAGCATCCGAGTGATCGTCGCCGACGACCAGGAGATCGCCCGGACCGGGCTCGTGATGATCCTCGACGCCCAACCGGACATCGAGGTCATCGGCGAGGCCGCCGACGGACGGCGAGCCGTCGAGCTCGCGCGGCGCCTGCGCCCCGACGTGTGCCTGTTCGACATTCGCATGCCCGGCCTTGACGGCATCGAGGCCACCCGCTTCCTCGCCGGACCGAACGTCGCCGATCCGCTCGCCGTGGTCGTCATCACCACTTTCGACCTCGACGACTACGTCTACGCCGCCCTGCGAGCCGGCGCCCGGGGCTTTCTGCTCAAGAACGCCGGCGCCGCCATGCTCTCCCAGGCCATCCACGCCGCCGCCAACGGCGACGCGCTCATCGCCCCGAGCGTCACCGCACGGCTGCTCAGCGCCTTCGCCAACGCCGGGCCCAGCTCACCGCCGGTGCACCCCATCGAGACACTCACGGACCGGGAAGAACAGATCCTGGCCACCGTGGCACGCGGCCGGACCAACAACGAGATCGCCGATGAGCTTCACATCTCTCTCAGCACCGTCAAGTCCCACCTCGCCAGCCTGATGGCCAAGCTCGGCGCCCGCAACCGCGTCGAGATCGCCATGTGGGCCTATGAGACCAACCGCGTCAAGAACTGAGCCGGGTGCGAGGCCGGCCGGGCCGATCGCCTACGGATGATCCATTCGGCCACGGCGAGGTTGATCACCCAGCCCGCGGCCACGAGCAGCGCTCTGGGGAACTCTCCGGGTGGGCCGAAGATCAGGAACCAGAACAGGTGGGTCAGCGCCTGCGTGCCCGCCCCCAGGCCGATCGCGTAACCGCGGATCATCCAGGCGCGGTGCCGGGCGACGTTCCGCCGCCGGATCGCGGCGAACCCGAGCACGATGCACAGGACCATGGCCGAGCCGAACAGGAGCCGGAAGCCGGCGAGGAGATCACCGTCACCGACCGGACGAGGATAGAGCAGGGTCATCCACAGACCCGAAAGCGCTGCGACGAGTCCGCACGGGACCAGGACCCGCCCGGCGACGCGGTGCCAGCCGGGCCTCCGGCGGCGGAACCCGGGGGCGAACTGAAAGGCCCCCAGCACGCCGTACAGGGTGGCGCCGAGGATGTGCAGCACCACGGGCAGGGGCACCGCGAAGAAGCGGGCGTTCTCCGGCGTGATCTCCGCGCCGCTCGTCAGCTCGGTCAGGCGGGCGGCACCGGCGATCACGGGGACGGCGCCGAGCACGATCAGCGCGGCGGGCACGAGCCAATCCGCCCTGGTGGAGGTGGCTGCGGCGGAGGTTCCCGCCGTGTTCCGGCCGTCCGCCGGCCGGCCGCTCCGCGGCGACTGCGGAGACCGGGGACGTCCTGTCAGGTTCTCATCGGTCATGACCCGATCGTGGCGGCTGAGACGGCGGCGGCTCATCGGCAGAACGGCCTGATCTGAGCCGACCGATCATCCGGCAATCAGGCGTACTTTCGGCTGATGAGTCCTTTGCACAGGCAATCTACGCTGAGTTTCGTGGCTCGGGACACACGTGCCGCCATCCGGCCGGCGATACCTCCGCCCCATCGACACGGGCCACGACATCGATCTGTGAGTGTGACGGCCCCCGGCAGAACCCGCGGCACGGCTGCACCCGTACCCGCGGTGGACGAGGAGAATGTGATGAAGGCGTTCGTCCTGCGCTCGTACGGCTCACCCGACGTGTTGGAGCTCACCGACATCGACAAGCCCGTGCCCGGCGACGACGAGGTGCTGGTCCGGGTACGCGCCACCTCCGTCCAGCCCTATGACTGGCACCTCATGAGAGGGGAGCCGCGCATCGCGCGTCTGATGGGAGGCGGCCCCGGACTGCGCAAGCCGAAGATCAACATCTTGGGCGCCGACATCGCGGGGCAGGTCGAGGCGGTCGGCAAGGACGTGACCGAGTTCCGCCCCGGCGACGAGGTGTTCGCGATGCCCAAACAGGGCGGCTTCGCCAAGTACGCCTGCGTCCGGGAGAGCGAGCTGGCGCCCAAACCGAAGAACCTGTCGTTCGAGCAGGCGGCGGCGGTGCCGATGGCGGCCGGCACAGCCCTGCTGGGCCTGCGCGACGGCGGACGGATTCAGCCGGGACAGCGAGTTCTCATCAACGGGGCGTCGGGAGGCGTGGGCACGTTCGCCGTGCAGATCGCCAAGGCGTTCGGCGCGGAGGTCACCGGCGTCTGCAGCACCCGGAATGCCGACCTGGTCCGATCGCTCGGCGCGGATGAGGTCATCGACTACACCAAAGAGGATTTCACTCGGCACGGACAGCGCTACGACGTGCTGCTGGACATCGCGGGAAGCCGCCCGGGATCGGCGTGCCGGCGGGTGATGACGCCCAAGGGGATCTACGTCGCCGTCGGCGGGCCGGGCAGCCGGTGGCTGCAACCCGTCGGTCACGTGTTCTCGGCCCTCGCGATGTCGCCGTTCGTGTCCCAGAGCGTGGTCGTCGCGGACGTGGTCCGATGCGTGAAGAACAGACAGAACCTGAGGACGCTGACCGATTTCATCGAGGACGGCAGGGTCACCCCGGTCATCGACCGCTGTTATCCGTTCGAGGAGATCCCGGCCGCCATCGGATACGTGGAAGAAGGGCACGTCCCGGGGAAGGTCGTCATCGCGGTCTGAGCCGCCGCCCCATGCTTCCGACCGCGATCCTCGCCCCGGCCCGCCAGCCGCGCCGGACGTTCACCGCGGTCGCCCCGGACGCGCTGTGGGCCGGCGACGTCACGATGATCACCACCGAGAAGGCGTTCAGGCGGTTCACCCCCGGCCTGCTTGAGCCGATCTGGTGAGAGGACCGAGAACCGATCCGTTCCCGCCGGCATCTAACCCTTCATGATCAGTGTGGCACTCTCCTTGTTGCTGGCCCTGTCCCCGGCGACCGCGACCGAGATTCCGAAGAACTTCCTGCTCACCGAACGCGACGCGCGCAGGACCCTGACCCCTGAGCAGGCAGCCGAACAGGGCTATCAGCTCAGCGACAAGCTCACCGGTCCGCTGGAGCTGAACCCGTGCGGGCACCGGCGCGCCGTCGATCGCAACCGGGTAGCAGCCCGCACGATCACGCTCTGGACCAGCGGCCCCAGCAACTCCTCCGAACAACTCGTCATCTACAAGAGCCCTCGTGCCGCCCATTCCGCGCTCATCCGGCTGCGCGCCGAGGTCAAGCGGTGCGCGCGCAAGGGCGACCCATCGGCGCCCGAACTCAAGATCCAGTGGCGGACGAGCAAGGCCAAGGCGGGAGACGAGGCCATAGGCATGGGTTATCAGACCTGGCAGGACGGCAGCTTGAACCAGACGATCACCGGTATCGTCGCGCGCAGGGGCAGCGCACTGATGATCTACACGACCGACGAGGGATTCTACGGGCCCGGCCAGTTGACCAAGGACGCCAGGAAGATGGCCGCCAAGGTCTGTAAGTTGCCCGGCGTTTGCTAGAGAGTGCCTGACAAGTCGAGTTGGCGCAGCCGGCGCATCAGATGATCACACCTGCCCGGACGCCAGACCGACCGGACAGGTGACGCCCGGCCCGCCGAGACCGCTGTGGCCATGGGGAATTCTTCGACGCTTACCCTGGACGGGCGAGCTCCTGCAAGATCGGCAGATCTGCCAGAACAGAGTCGGCTAATCCGCCACGAAGGGCGCGGCAAACCTGCCATAGATAGTTCGGCAAATCTGCCAAACAGCGACTCGATGACGACTATCCTCACCCCGTGGACATCGACGAACTGACACTCTTCCCTCGTCGTGCGGAATCCATGGCGAGGGAAGCGCTTACGGACACCCGGGTAGTAGTGATCAATGGTGCCCGACAGGTCGGCAAGAGCACGCTGGCCCAGGCGATCGCGCAAAAAACAGCAGGAGCCGGCGAGATCTATCTGGATCAGGCGGCCGTGCGTGCCGCAGCACGGCAGGATCCGGACGGGATCGTGCATCACGACGGACTCCTCCTCATCGATGAAATCCAGCGAGTACCGGACCTGTTGCTTTCCATCAAGCGTGAAGTCGACGCCGATCCGCGGCCAGGACGCTTCCTACTGACGGGGTCCGCCCGGCTCCTAGGTCTCCGAGACCTTCCGGACGCGCTTCCGGGCAGGTCCGAGACGATCGAACTCTGGCCTCTCTCTCAAGGCGAGATCGAGCGGAGCGCCGACGGATTCGTGGACGCGGCATTTCGGCGGGGCTCTGATCTCAAGGTTCCGAGACCCGGGCTCCGTCGAGCCGACTATCTGGATCGCGCACTACGGGGCGGCTATCCGGAGGCCGTCCACCGCCCCTCGCATCGGAGAAGAGCGCGCTTCTTCGAGTCCTACATCTCCGATTTGATCAATCGGGATGTGAAACAGGTGTCCGACATTGAGCGCCCCGCCGACATGCGCCGTCTGCTCAACATCCTCTGCGGACGGATGGGCGGCCTGGCCGTGATCGACAACATCAGCCGCGACCTCGGACTACCCCGTAACACAGTGAAGCGATACGTCGACCTGCTCGACCTGGTGTACGTCATCAGACGGATTCCAGCCTGGTCCTCCAACGCGACCACACGCGCCATCGCGACGCCCAAGCTCCTGGTGGTCGACTCCGGACTTGGGGCACACCTCGCCGGCCTCACCCCATCCCGGGTCACCGATATAACCGCACCCGTGGGTCCCCTGATAGAGAACTTCGCCCTCGGCGAGCTGGCCCGCCAGCTGACGTGGGCGGAAGAGCCTGTGCGGCTCTACCACTACCGAGACCGAGACGGAGTCGAAGTCGACGGCATTCTGGAACGAGCCTCCGGCGAAGTCGTCGGCATCGAAGTAAAAGCGGCGGAAACCGTACGCGCCGATGACTTCAGAGGGCTGCAGCACTTGGCCCGCAAACTCGGCGACCGGCTCATCGCCGGATACGTCCTCTACGCGGGGCAGGAAACGCTCCCTTTCGGAGAGCGAATGCGTGCTCTTCCGCTGTCCGCCCTGTGGGAGGCGTCTCCAGCCACCGGATAGGCCAAGCTCACCGCTTCCGCCCCATAAAAGGCCTCCGGGGCGTCGAGACGGAGGTTTCAACACCATCGAACTACTTCTCAGTCACGGCCAAGCCCGTCTGGCAGGCGCTCCACCGGACGGGTCACCTAGCTTGACGTTGGTGCCGTCCATACTTGCAGTAACCACTACGTGTACATGACACGAGACGCGTCTTCGGTCTCGTGTTCAGAGCCGTTCGGGCAGGAGAGTGAACGCGTCCACATGCCGGGGGCGCACGACGGTGAAATGACGGCGATCGAGCGTGGCAACCTCGGTCAGGCCAAGCCGCTCAGCCACCGCGATCACGGAGGCGTCGACAACACCCAGCGGAAGGTCGGCGTATACCTCCACAAGCTCGCTCATCCGGTCAAGATCCTCGGCGGTGACGTCGGCCAGAACCAGCCCAGCACGAAAGGAGCTGAGAAACGCCGCCTCCGCCTTGCTCCCCTGCCGTCTCTCTATGAGCTGGCAGACTTCCGTAACGACCGTCGTGGGAACGAGAAGCGGACCGGGATGGCTCCGCAGAAGCCTGGCACAGGATTCGTGACACCGGTCCCGGATGTTGACCGCTGCAACCAAAGGCCCCGAATCGATGACGATCACAAAGAGTGATTGTCCTCCGAGCGCAAGATCTCTTCAGAGCGTTCCGCGAAATCCGGCTCGGCCTCAAGCATCCCGATGAACGGCAGGTCACGGACGACGGGCCGCTCGTCGAACTGGTCACGCACAAGACGAAGCAGAGGGGCCACCTTCTCCTCGGGCAGGCAGTCCACCAGGTGGTGCAGTTCCTCGCGCATCACGCTCATGCATCGAGTGTAACCAGGCGGTGCCCGACATACGTGGTCTCACCGCGACGCGGGCCGAACAGCAGAACGACCCGCATCCGAAGACCGGTACTCCTTGGAGAGCTACTCCTCGGTCGGGACCAGGCCCGTCTGGCAGGAGCTCCACTCGGATGGGTCACCTAGCTTGACGTTGGTGCCGCCAACGCTGCAGTAACCCGAGAGGTGTCGGCAGCACGACGATAGGTTTCCTGTCGGCGTTGGGGCCTCAGCTCAAGCAGCGGGAGCCCGTGGCGTCAGGCGGACCTCGACATCCGCGTCCAGGGCACGCGCCAGACGCTCCAGAACCGGCAACGTGGGAATGGTCCCGCCCGCCTCGAACCGCGCCACCGCCGACTGTGTCATGCCTGACGCACGAGCCAGGTCGTTCTGACTCCAGCCCCGCCCCTCACGCATCCCCCTGACCGTCTTACCCAGTTCATAGGCGAGACGTGTGGCCTCATAGGCCTCAGCCGCGCCCGGCTCGGCCATCCGACGATCTCTGAGCTCTCGCCAGCTCCCCTGCTCGCTCATGCTGTCTCTTCTTCCTCGTCGACGGTGTGCGCCAGTTCGACACAGCGACGCATGGCTCGCCGAGCCCGCTCAATCTCTCGTTCATCACGCATCCGCGTCTTGTGAAACACGGTCAAGAGCACGATCCGGCGATGAGGTGCGATCCAGTAGGTGATGCGCATGGCGAACTCGTCAAGATGAAACCGGAGCTCACGTAGCTTGCCGTCAAGCTGCTTCGTATAGGGCTCCCCTAGCAGAGGCCCTTCCGCCGCAAGCAGCTCAACATAGAAAGCCACCCTCGCGAACGATGCCACAGGTAGACCTTCAAGCCACTTCCGAACTTCCGGTTCCAGTTCTACGGTACCCCAGCTCATAGCGTTGATGCTATGGACCACACTCCCATCACACTCTGCTTTCAACCGAACACAGCCGCCTACCGAAGGAGCATCTTCGGTGAGGACGACGGCGGAACCGGACGATCAACGAATACGGCTCACGCCCACAAGATGGGCGAGAGCCGTTGAGTGGACCCCGGAAGCTACTCCTCGGTCGGGACCAGGCCCGTCTGGCAGGCGCCCCACTCGGACGGGTCACCCAGCTTGACGCTGGTGCCGCCGATGCCGCAGTAGCCTCCGGGGTTCTTGAAGAGGTACTTCTGGCGGTAGCACTCGTCTTCACGCAACAGCTCGCCCGCGCAGGCAAACGGGCTTCAGAAGCGGCACGCCGGCAACCGCTTCCGGCTGGCTGTTCGGGAAATCCCTGCTTTCCACCTTCCACGGAGTTAGGGTTTTTCCCGAACATCGAGGGACTGGAGAGCACCAATGGAGGCAAGGCCACAGCCTCAGAACGAGGGTGAAGTTTTGCGAGCCGGAATGGCTGTGCTAGGTGACCGGCTGCCGGCCGGCTGGGACGTCCAACCACTGAGCCGCAGACCACCCGATGCTCGCTTCGACGCTCTCTGGAAGGTGACAGCACCGGACGGAACCTCGGTCGTCCTGGTTGTGGAAGCCAAGCGCGTGGTGGAGAGACGTGACACCGCTACGCTGCTCCAGCAGTTGAATGCCGCGGCGGACGAGCATCCAGGCAGCCGTGGGGTTGTCGTGTCCCGATACCTGTCGCCGCCCGTGCGTAAGCGGCTCTCGGAGGCTGGCCTGTCCTACATAGACGCGACAGGGAACATCACCCTGAACGTCTCTCAGCCCGGTCTATACGTTGCAGATCGAGGGGCCGACCATGATCCGTGGCGCGGTCCTGGAAGACCGCGCGGAACGTTGAAGGGCGCTCCCGCGGCGAAGATCGTGCGTGCGCTGTTGGACCACGAAAAATCGTGGGCGATCCGTGAGCTGATCGACGTCGCTGACGTTTCTACTGGGTCGACCTACCGGGTGATCGAGTTTCTCGAGAGCGAGAACCTGGCAACACGGACCAGCTCGGGTGCAGTCGTAGTTCCCGACTGGGTCGCACTGCTGAGGCGTTGGAGCGAGGACTACGGGTTCGTACGAAGCAGTCGTGTCACACGGTGGATAGCACCGAGAGGCCTACCTGACCTCATGCGGCGGGCGGCTGATAACCCCACCCAGTACGCCATAACCGGGACCTTGGCCGCAGCCAGCTGGGCCCCCTATGCTCCAGCCCGCTCCGCCATGATCTACACGACGGACGCTGAGCACACCGCCCAACTCTGGGATCTTCGCCCTGCTGACGCCGGAGCGAATGTGATGTTGGCCGAGCCGGAAAGCGACATCGTCTTCACCCGCACCCTTACCGACGCTTCCGGTCTCACGATCGCAGCACCGCCCCAAGTCGCCGTCGATTTGATGACAGGCCCTGGACGCAGCCCCTCTGAAGCCGAAGAACTCATTGAATGGATGGCGCGACATGAATCCTCCTGGCGTAAGTAGTAGCGACATCCTCGTCCGATCTCGGTCCGCGCTTCTCGATGCATTGGCCGCGTTGGATGCCCATCGCGATGCTGTGATCGTGATCGGAGCACAGGCCGTCTACCTGCACACTGCAGGAAGTCCTGTCGCACTCGCCGAGACGACGAAGGACAGCGATCTCGCACTCGACCCGAGGGTCCTGGAGGACGATCCGCTTCTGGAGCAATCTATGGGCCGCGCGGGGTTCTACCGTGACCCCATTGGCGGACAACCCGGAGCGTGGCTGAACTCCGCAGGCATTCCCGTCGATCTGATGGTGCCCGAGGCTCTTGCGGGAGCAGGTACGAGGAACACGCGGGGAGCCCGCATCCCACCGCATGATCGCCGCGCCACCCGGCGCGCTCGAGGTCTCGAAGCCGCTGTCATCGACAACACGGTCATGGACGTGACCGCCCTTGACCCGGCCGATGCCCGCGTATATCGAGTCAGAGTCGCCGGGCCCGCAGCCTTGCTGGTGGCCAAGCTCCACAAGATCGCCGAACGGGTTTCGGCCCCCACCGGCTGAATGACAAGGACGCACACGACACGTACCGCATCCTTATCGACGCCGACACCGCTGAACTGGCCACCACGTTCAGGCTCCTAGCTCGTGACCCCATCAGCAGCGAGGTCACCGAGCAGGCGGTCGAACATCTGGCGACACTGTTCGCGGCAGGACCGGACGCGCTCGGCTCAACGATGGCCGGGCGCGCGGAAGAGGGAATCGGCGAGCCCGAGACGGTTGCTTTGGCAACGTCTCTGCTGGCTGCTGATCTCGTGCAGGCCTTGGTACGCACCTGAGCCCTTTGACAACTTCACAGAGGGCTCGACCTCAACTTCAAGGCCTGGCCCTCTGCGCTGACGAGGCCATATTCCACCTGGGGAACTGAGTTACTCACCTGCCGGCACGATGCCCACAGGGCAGGAGACGCCGGTGCCGCCGATCCCGCAGTAGCCGCCGGGGTTCTTGAAAAGGTATTGCTGGTGATAATCCTCGGCAAAGAAGTGGTCGCCGGCTGGGGCGATCTCGGTGGTGATCGTGCCGTAGCCGGACTCGGTGAGCACCTTCTGGTAGGCCTCACGCGAGGTCAGAGCGGACTTCTCCTGCTCGGGCGAGTGGAAGTGGACGACCGAGCGATACTGGGTGCCGACGTCGTTGCCCTGGCGCATGCCCTGGGTGGGGTCGTGGGCCTCCCAGAAGACGCGGAGCAGCTCCTCGTAGGACACCTTGGACGGGTCGAAGACCACGCGGACGACCTCGGTGTGGCCGGTCTGGCCGCTGCAGACCTCTTCGTAGGTCGGGTTCCGGGTGTGGCCGCCCGCGTAGCCGACCGAGGTCGACACCACGCCGGGGGTCTGCCAGAACTTGCGCTCGGCGCCCCAGAAACAGCCGAGGCCGAAGTCGGCGATCTCGCTCCCCTCCGGGTACGGCGGAGCCAGCGGGGCGTCGAGGACCGCGTGACGCGCGGGCACCGCCATGCGGGTGTCACGGCCCGGGAGCGCGTTCTCCGCGGACACCATGGAAGTCTTGTCCTTGCCGAACAGCCAGCCCATTGCGAACCTCCTCCTGACACTTTCTGACAGAGCCAACCATCCGGCGGGCCCCGGTGTTCCCGTTAGAGCGTCTTAACAGTAAGACAAGAATCACTAATTTGTATTAAATTTCGTAAGCAGTCAAAATAGGTGACATGCCTGAATCGCGCCGTGGAGTCCTGTACGGCATCGCCGCCTACACCATGTGGGGCCTGTTCCCGCTGTACTGGCCGCTGCTGAAGCCGGCCGGCGCCCTGGAGATCCTGGCCCACCGCATCGCCTGGTCCCTGGTCGCCGTCGTCGCCATCCTCGCGGTGCGACGCCACTGGTCCTGGTTCCGCGAGCTCATGCGCACCCCCAAGAAGGTCGGCCTCCTCGCCCTGGCCGCCGCGATCGTCACGGTCAACTGGGGTGTCTACATCTACGCCGTGAACACCGGGCATGTGGTGGAGAGCGCGCTCGGCTACTTCATCAACCCCCTGGTCAGCGTGCTCTTCGGCGTCTTCCTGCTCAAGGAGCGCCTGCGGCCGTGGCAGTGGGGCGCGGTCGGGCTGGGCACCCTGGCCGTCGTCGTCCTCACCCTCGACTACGGCCGGCTGCCGTGGATCGCCCTGGTGCTGGCCGTCAGTTTCGGCACCTACGGCCTGGTCAAGAAGATCGCGCAGGTGAGCGCCGCGGAGAGCCTGACCATCGAGACGCTGGTGCTGCTGCTGCCCGCGCTCGGCTACCTGGTCTACCTGCAGGGGCAGGGCGGCGCCACCTTCGGGAGCCTGGGCGCCGGGCACGCCCTCCTCCTGGCCGGAGGTGGCGTGATCACCGCCATTCCGCTGCTCTGCTTCACGTCCGCCGCGATCCGGATCCCGCTCACCACGGTCGGCCTGCTCCAGTACATCGCCCCGGTGCTGCAGTTCATCGTCGGGGTGTTCGTCGTCCACGAGGTCATGCCGCCCAGCCGCTGGGCCGGGTTCGCCATCGTCTGGCTGGCCCTGTCGGTCTTCACCTGGGACAGCCTCCGCGCCGTCCGTGAGACCCGCCGTACGGCGCTGGAGGCCGTGACCGTCTGAAACCGAAGACCGCGACCGGCTGAGAAGAGGCACCGCGACCATCGGCCATCCCGGGAGAGACGGGCCCAGGATGCCGGAGGAACAGCGCTGCTTCCTCCGGGAGGAGGTCAGCCGGAGCGCTCCACGACGTAGTCGCAGAGGGCCAGGTAGGCGGCGCGGGCGGGGATGTCGGGGAGACCCGAGAGGTCCTCACGGGCCCGGTCGACCCAGGCGGCCAGCTCGGCGCGGGCCCGCGCCATGGCCGGGTTCGCGCGCAGCAGGCGCAGGGTCTCGGCGACGTCGTCCTCGGCCACCGGACCGGCCAGCAGCTCGCGCAGGCGGGCGTCCTCGGGGGCGTCGGAGGACAGGACGTACAGCACCGGCAGGGTCCGGATGCCCTCACGCAGGTCGGTGCCCGGCGTCTTGCCGGACTCGACCGAGTCGGAGGCGACGTCGAGCAGGTCGTCGCCGAGCTGCCAGCCCACTCCGATGGCCTCGCACGCCCGGGTCAGCCGGTCGACGATCTCGGGCGAGGCGCCGCTCAGCAGGGCACCGAAGCGGCCCGAGGTGGCGATCAGGGAGCCGGTCTTGTCGGCCAGGACGTCGATGTAATGGGCCACCTGGTCCTCGCCGGGGCGGGGGCCGATGGTCTCGCGGATCTGGCCGCGGACCAGGCGGGAGAAGGTCTGGGCCTGGATCCGGATGACGTCGGCGCCGAGGTCGGCGAGGATCTCCGAAGCCTGGGCGAACAGGTAGTCACCGGTCAGGATGGCCACGGTGTTGTCCCAGCGGGCGTTGGCCGACGGGGAGCCCCTGCGCACCGGCGCCTCGTCCATGACGTCGTCGTGGTAGAGCGTGGCCAGGTGGGTCAGCTCGATGACCACGGCTCCGGGCACCACCTCCGGGGCCTCCGGCGAGCCGAACTGGGCGGCGAGCAGCACGAGCATCGCCCGGAACCGCTTGCCGCCCGCCTCGATGAGGTGCTTGGACGCCTCCGTGACGAAGGCGTCCTCGCTCTCCACCGAGCTCCGCAGCAGCTTCTCCACCTCTGCCAGCCCGCTAGCGAGGTCCTGCGCCAACCGCTCGTCGACGAACGGAAGATCAACAACTGGTGGCGCAGCCATGAAGCCTTACTCCTCTAACGAATGAACAGCGCGGACGCAGCCTGGTCCGCAAGGTCGAGCACCGGCTGCGGGAAAATCCCCAGCACTACGGTAGCCGCTGCCGCCAGAGCGACCACAGCCGAGGTGCCCAAGGTAGGCGTGGCGATGGTCGGGCCGTCGGCCGCCGGCTCGCTGAAGAACATCAGCACGATCACGCGGACGTAGAAGAACGCGGCGATCGCCGAACTCACCACACCCACGATGACCAACGGCAGCGCGCCGCCGGAGACCGCCGCCGCGAACACGGCGTACTTGCCGAAGAAGCCGCTCGTCAGCGGGATGCCCGCGAAGGCCAGCAGGAAGAAGGCGAAGATGGCCGCCAGCACCGGGGACCGCTTGCCGAGGCCGGCCCACCGGGACAGGTGCCCGGCCTCGCCGCCCGCGTCACGGACCATGGTGACCACCGCGAAGGCGCCGACCGTGGTGAAGCCGTACGCGGCCAGGTAGAACAGGATGGCCGACAGGGCCTGCGTGTTCTGCGCGAAGGTGCCGATCGCGACCACGCCGGTGAGCAGGAAGCCCCCGTGCGCGACCGAGGAGTAGGCCAGCATGCGCTTGATGTCGGTCTGGGTGATGGCCAGGACCGCACCGACGATCATGGTCAGGATCGCGACGCCCCACATGACCGGCTGCCAGTTCCACTCCAGGCCGCCCAGGGCGACCCAGAAGACCCGGAGCAGGGCGCCGAAGGCCGCCACCAGCACGGTGGAGGCCATCAGGGCGGTGATGGCGGTGGGCGCGCCCTGGTAGACGTCGGGCTTCCACGCCTGGAACGGCGCCGCACCGATCTTGAACAGCAGGCCGACGCCGAGCATCGCGGTGCCGATGTACAGCAGCGTGTCCTGGCCGGTTACCGTGCTGAGCGAGTCGGCGATGGCCTTCAGCTCGATCGAGCCGGCGTAGCCGTACACCAGGGCCATGCCGTACAGGAAGAAGGCCGAGGAGAACGCGCCGAGCAGGAAATACTTGACCGAGGCCTCCTGCGAGAGCAGGCGGCGACGGCGGGCCAGGCCACACAGCAGATACAGCGGCAGGGACATGACCTCAAGGGCCACGAACATGACCAGCAGGTCGTTGGAGGCGGGGAAGAGCAGCATGCCGCCGACCGCGAAGAGCGCCAGCGGGTAGACCTCGGTCTGGGCGAACCCGCTGCGGACCGCCTCCTCCTCGTCGGTGCTTCCCGGTACGGCCGACGCCTGCGCGACGAACTGCTCGTCGTCGTTGATCAGCAGCACGCTGATGAAGGCCAGCACGAGGATGATGCCCCAGATGAACAGGGAGGGGCCGTCCACCGCGACCGCGCCCATGGCGGCGGCCTTGTCCGGCAGGCCGTTCAGGGCCGTCAGGATGGTCGTGATGAACGCGCCGACCAGCGCCAGCAGCGTGAGCGGCACGTGGATCGACTTGCGCAGGTATCGGGGCGCGAACGCCTCGACCAGCACGCCGATGACCGCCGCGCCGAACACGATCAGCATCGGGGAGAGCAGCGCGTATTCGATCGTCGGAGCTTGGATGGTGCCGTTCACTGCCCGGCCCCCTTCTTGTCAGCGACGGCTGGGGTGAACTGGTCCACATGGACGTTGGACAGCGTCTGGTCCACCGCGGGGTTGATCACGTCGAGCACCGGCTTGGGGAAGAAACCGAGAGCGATGATCACCGCGATCAGCGGGGCCACCACCCATCTCTCCCGGATGTTCAGGTCGGTGAAGCCCTTGACCGACTCGGCCGTGGGACCGGTCATCGTGCGCTGGTACATCCACAGGATGTAGACAGCCGCCAGGATCACACCGCTCGTGGCGATGATCGCCGGGACGGCGTAGCGCTCGTAGGTGCCCATCAGGACCATGAACTCGCTGACGAACGAGGACAGGCCCGGCAGGGAGAGGCCCGACAGGCCGGCGATCAGGAAGGTGCCGGCGAGCAGCGGGGCGACCTTCTGCACGCCTCCGTAGTCGGCGATCTGACTGGAACCCCGGCGGTAGATCAGGAATCCGGCGATCAGGAACAGCGCGCCGGTCGAGAAGCCGTGGTTGACCATGTAGAGGGTGGCGCCCGCGCCTCCGTGGGCGGTCATCGCGAAGACGCCCAGCGCGATGAAGCCGAAGTGCGAGATCGAGGTGTAGGCGATCAGGCGCTTGATGTCGGTCTGGCCGATCGCCACGATCGCGCCGTAGACGATGCCCACGACCGACAGCACGATCACCAGCGGCGTGAAGAACTTCGCCGCGTCCGGGAACAGCTCCAGGCAGAAGCGGAGCATGCCGTAGGTGCCGACCTTGTCCAGCACGCCGACCAGCAGCACGGCGGCGCCGGCCGGGGCCTGGGCGGCCGCGTCGGGCAGCCAGGTGTGGAACGGCCACAGCGGCGCCTTGACCGCGAAGGCGATGAAGAAGCCGAGGAACAGCCACTTCTGCGTGTTGGGGTCCTGGATGACCCCGACCAGCTCGGGGAACATGAACGTGCCCTTGTCGGCGATCACGTAGAGCGCGATCACCGCGACCAGCATGAGCAGCCCGCCGAACAGGGAGTAGAGCAGGAACTTCACGGCCGCGTAGGACCGCTGGGCGCCGCCGTACGACCCGATCATGAAGTACATCGGGATCAGCATGGCTTCGAAGAAGACGTAGAAGAGGAAGACGTCGGTCGCCGCGAAGACGCCGATCATCATCGCTTCCAGCACCAGCAGCAGCGCGAAGTAGGTCTTCACCGACCGCTTGGGCGGGGCCGCGGCCCCGGTGCCGTCGGCGTCGTGCCAGGAGGCCAGGATCACGATCGGCACGAGCACCGCCGACAGCGCGATCAGCACCAGGGCGATGCCGTCCACGCCGACGCCGTAGTGCACGCCGAAGCGGGGAATCCAGTCGTAGACCTCGGCGAACTGGAACCGCGTCGCCGAGGACGGGTTGAACTGGGCCGCCATGACACCGGTCAGCGCCAGCACGACCAGCGAGACCGCGAGGGCCAGTTGCTTGGCGAGCTTGTCGCTCTTGGTGAGGGAGACCCCGACCGCGCCCAGCACGGGCACGGCCATCAGGATCGAGAGCCAGGGCATCACATGTTCCCTACGTAGAGCAGCGCGCCAACGACCACGGCGGCACCGAAGAGAATGGACAACGCGTAGGACCGCACGTAGCCGGTCTGGACGCGACGCAGCCGCCCGGAGGTCCCGCCGATCGTCGCGGCCAGCCCGTTGACCAGGCCGTCGATGCCGCGGTTGTCGACGAAGACCGCGATCCGGGCCAGCCACTGGCCGGGGCGCATGAACAGCGTCTCGTTCAGGGCGTCGCCGTACAGGTCACGACGGGCGAACGTGGTGAGGAAGGAGCCGCGCGGGGCGACCTGGGGCACCTCGGCCGCGCCGTAGCGGAACCACGCGAACGCGGCGCCGACGGCGACCAGCGCGAGCGTGGCCAGACCGGCGGTGCTGACGAAGTGGAACGCGGGGAGCTCCTCGGGGGCGCCGACGGCCGGGGCGAGGAACTTCATGAACCTGTTGTCCAGGATCAGGAAGGCACCGAGGAAGATCGAGCCGATGGACAGGATGACCAGCGGCACGGTCATGACCGAGGGCGACTCGTGCGGGTGGGCGTCGTCGGCCCAGCGCTTCTTGCCGAAGAAGGTCATGAAGATCATCCGAGACATGTAGAAGCCGGTGATGCCGGCGCCCACGACCGCGAGCCAGCCCAGGATCTGGTTGTGCTCCATGGCCGTCTCGATGATGCCGTCCTTGGTGAAGTAACCGGACAGCAGCGGGAAGCCGATGATCGCCAGGTAGCCGATGATGAAGGTGACCGCGGTGACCTTCATCACCGAGAACAGCCCGCCGTAGCGGCGCATGTCGACCTCGTCGTTCATGGCGTGCATGACCGAGCCGGCGCCGAGGAACATGTTGGCCTTGAAGAAGCCGTGCGTGATCAGGTGCGCGATGGCGAAGGCGTAGCCCACCGGACCGAGGCCCGCGCCGAGCATCATGTAGCCGATCTGCGACATCGTCGAGCCGGCCAGGCCCTTCTTGATGTCGTCCTTGGCGCAACCGATGATCGCACCGGCGAGCAGCGTGGCCACGCCCACGATCGTCACGACGAGCTGCGCGGTCGGGGCGGCCTCGAAGAACGCGCCGGACCGGACGACCAGGTAGACACCGGCGGTGACCATGGTCGCGGCGTGGATGAGGGCCGAGACCGGGGTCGGGCCCTCCATCGCGTCCAGCAGCCACGACTGCAGCGGGAGCTGGGCCGACTTGCCGCAGGCGCCGAGGAGCAGCAGCAGGCCGATCGCGGTGATCGTGCCCTGCGAGGCGGCGCCGGAGCCGATCGCCCCGCTGACGGTGGCGCCGGAGAGGTCACCGAAGGCGACCGAGCCGAACGTGGTCCAGACCGTGAAGATCGCGATCAGCAGGCCGAAGTCGCCGACGCGGTTGACGATGAAGGCCTTCTTGGCGGCGGCCGCCGCGGTGGGCTTGAACTGCCAGAACCCGATCAGCAGGTAGGACGCGAGACCCACGCCCTCCCAGCCGACGAACAGGGCGACGTAGTTGTCGGCCAGCACCAGCAGGAGCATCGCCGCGACGAACAGGTTCAGGTAGGCGAAGAACCGGCGCCGGTCGGGGTCGTGCGACATGTAGCCGATCGAGTAGATGTGGATCAGCGAGCCCACACCGGTGATCAGCAGGGCGAAGCTGATCGACAACGGGTCGATCAGCAGCCCCATGTCGGCGACGCCGGGGATGAACTGGTACAGCTCGATACCCCGGCGGCGCTCCGACTCGGGCAGGCCGAGTATCTCGACGAAGGAGACGACGGCCACCACGAAGGCGGCCAGCGACATGGCGACACCGAGGAGGTGGCCCCAGCGGTCGGTACGGCGTCCGCCGAGCAGCAGGATCGCGGCCCCGAGCAGCGGCAGCGCGATCATCAGCCAGGAGACCCCGATCACTCCACCGGAGTGCTGGACGATCTCAACAGGAGATTGCACCGGCCACCTCTTAGTACTTCAGCAGGTTGGCGTCGTCCACCGACGCGGACCTGCGGGTTCGGAAGATCATCACGATGATGGCAAGGCCGATCACGACCTCGGCCGCGGCCACCACCATCACGAAGAACGCGATGAGCTGGCCGTCCAGGTTGCCGTGCTGCCTGGCGAAGGTGACGAACGCGAGGTTGCAGGCGTTGAGCATGAGCTCCACGCACATGAACACCACGATCGCGTTGCGTCGCACCAGCACGCCGGCGCCACCGATCGCGAACAGCAGCGCGGAGAGCACCAGGTAGTGAGTGGTCACTTGGCGTCCTCCTGATGAGCCGCTTCTGTCGCGGCGACGTCTTCCTCGGCGGCGACGTCCTTGTCGATGACCTGCTTGACGAGCGCGGCCTTCGCCGGGTCGGTCGGCTTGACGCCGTCCTCCTGGTCGTGCCGGGCGAGCACCCGGTTGATCGACTTGGACGAGACCGAGCCGTCGGGCAGCAGCGCCGGCATGTCGATGGCGTTGTGCAGCGCGTAGGTGCCCGGTCCGGGCAGCGGCGACGGCTGCGGGCCGGTGAACCGGGCGCGGGCCAGGTCGCGCTGGGTCGCCTTGGGGCGGACCCGCTCGCGGTGGGCCAGGACCATCGCGCCGAGCGCGGCGGTGATCAGCAGCGCCGAGGTGATCTCGAAGGCGAAGACGTGCCTGGTGAAGATGAGCTGGGCCAGGGCCGGAACGTTGCCGCCCGCCTCCTGTACGGCGCCGCCGACGCCCTTCGCCGGGGCGAAGACCATGTTGCCGGCTCCCAGGGCGAGCAGGGCGGCGAAGCCCAGGCCCGCGATGGTCGCCCAGAAGCGCTGCCCCTTGATCGTCTCGACCAGCGAGTCGGCGGAGTCCACGCCGACGAGCATCAGCACGAACAGGAAGAGCATCATGACCGCGCCGGTGTAGACGATGATCTGCACCGCGGCGAGGAAGGGGGCGTCCTGGACGGCGTAGAGCACCGCCAGGGACAGCATGACGACGCCCAGCATGAGGGCCGAGTAGACGGCCTTGCGACTGAAGACGAGTCCGAGTGCGGCGGAGACCGAGACGACGGCCAGCACCCAGAACGTGATGGTCTCACCCATTGTTACGTCCCAGCCGGTAGTAGTCCTCTTCCGTCTCACCCAGACGCATGGGGTGAGGGGGGAGCTCCATGCCGGGGCCGAGCGGCGCGAGGAGCATCTCCTTGGTGTAGATGAGGCTCTCGCGGCTGGAGTCGGCGAGCTCGTACTCGTTGGTCATGGTCAGCGCGCGGGTGGGGCAGGCCTCGATGCACAGGCCGCACAGGATGCACCGCAGATAGTTGATCTGGTAGGTGCGCCCGTAGCGCTCGCCCGGCGAGAACCGCTCCTCGTCGGTGTTGTCCCCACCCTCGACGAAGATCGCGTCGGCCGGACAGGCCCAGGCGCAGAGCTCACAGCCGACGCACTTCTCCAGACCGTCGGGCCAGCGGTTGAGCTGGTGCCGGCCGTGGAAGCGCGGAGCAGTGGGCTTCTTCTCCTCGGGGTAGTTGACCGTCTCGACCTTCTTGAACATGGTGTGGAAGGTCACGCCGAACCCCTTGACGGGATTCAGCCAATCAGTTAGTCCCACTGGGAACCTCCTTGCGCTCTACCCCGTGGTAGTGCGGCAGGTCGAGCGGCGGCACAGGGAAACCACCCGCGGCCGGTTCGGCGTCGAGCTGCTCGAACTCGGCCTGGACCTGGGCGGCCTTTTCCTCCTTGCGCTTCTGCAGCACGCTGTCGAAGCGCCACCAGATGGCGATGCAGCCGATGAGCACGATCGCGGCCAGGATCAGCACCAGCGACTTGTCGACGCTCTCCATCTGCATGGCCCGGACGGTGGCGACCAGGAGGATCCAGCCGAGGTTGATCGGGATGAGGATCTTCCAGCCGAGGGCCATGAGCTGGTCGTAGCGGACTCGCGGCAGCGAGGCGCGGCACCAGATGAAGAAGGAGAAGACCAGCACCATCTTGAGGAAGAACCACAGCAGCGGCCACCAGCCGGCGTTCGCGCCGTCCCACGTGGAGATCGGGAACGGGGCCCGCCAGCCGCCCATGAACAGGGTGATCGACACGGCCGACACCACGAAGACGTTGACGTACTCGGCGAGCATGATGACCGCGAACTTCAGCGAGTTGGAGTACTCGGTCTGGAAGCCGCCGACCAGCTCGCCCTCGCCCTCGGGCAGGTCGAAGGGGACCCGGTTGGTCTCGCCCAGCATCGTGACGATGTAGATCAGGAAGGACGGGATCAGCAGGATCATGTACCACGAGGGCATCGGGATGTTGAGGCCGCCGAGCGGGAGCGTGCCGCCGGACGCCTGCGCGTTGACGATCTCCGAGGTGGACAGCGTCCCCGCGAACAGGAAGACGCCCACGAACGACAGACCCATCGCGATCTCGTAGGAGACCACCTGCGCGCTGGCCCGCAGGCCGCCCAGGATCGTGTACGGCGAGCGCGATCCCCAACCGGCGAGCACGATGCCGTACACGCCGATCGAGGCCATCGCCAGCACCAGCAGCACCGCGACCGGCAGGTCGGTGAGCTGCAGCGGCGTCGTGACGCCGAACATCGAGACCATGGGCCCCATGGGGATGACCGAGAAGGCCAGGAAGGCGGGAACCGCGAGGACGACCGGGGCGATGAAGTAGATCACCTTGTCCACGGTCCGCGGCATCAGGTCTTCCTTGAGACCCATCTTCAGTCCGTCGGCCACCGACTGCAGCAGGCCGAACTTCCCGGCCCGGTTGGGGCCGTACCGGTTCTGCATGCGGGAGATCAGCTTGCGCTCGAACCACACGCCGAAGAGCACGCCCAGCATCAGGACGATGAAGATGACGGCGGCCTTGATGATGCTGATCCAGAGCGGATCCTTGCCGAAGTCGGCAAGGGTCGGATCGGCCGCTACGAGAAGAGTCCTCATGAGGCACTCCCGATCTTGACGATGTCACCGGCCGTGGCACACAGGTCACGGGTCACCGAGCGGCCGGCGGAGTTCGACGGCAGCCACACCACCCGGTCGGGCAGGTCGGCGATCCGCACCGGCAGGCTCAGCGAGCCCTGCTCGGTGGTGACGATGATCTTGTCGCCGTCGGCGACGCCTGACTCGGCCGCGGTGGCCGCCGACACCAGCGCCTCACCCGTCCGGGCGGTCCCCGCCAGGTACGGCTCGCCGTCCTGCAGGCGGCCGTCGTCGAGCAGCAGGTGCCAGGTGGCCAGGAACGCCTCGCCGGCCTTCGGGGCGGCGGCCGTCCGGGCGCTCACGGCCGGGGCGGCGGCCCGGGAGCCGCGCCACGCGCCGATCGAGCCGAGCTCGCGGCGGGCGGCGGCGGGGTCCGGGAGGCCGAGGTGCACATCCATGTGGTCGGCGATCGCGGCGATGGTCCGCAGGTCGCTCATGATCCCGGGGACCGGGAGCGCCTCCTCGAACGTCCGGCCGCGGCCCTCCCAGTTGACAAACGTGCCGGACTTCTCGCTCACCGTGGCGACCGGCAGCACCACGTCGGCGCGGTCGGTGACCGCGCTGGCGCGCTGCTCCAGGCTCACGATGAACGGGGTGTTCTCCAGGGCCGCGAGGGCGGCCTCGGGGTCGGCCAGGTCGTTGGGGTCGACCCCGGCGACGACGAGGGCGTCGAGCTCCCCGTTCAGCGCCGCCGCCAGGATGGCGGAGGTGTCGCGGCCCGGGGCGTCGGGGAGCGAGGCGACGTTCCACACCCTGGCCACTTCGGCGCGGGCGGCGGCGTCGTCGGCCGGGCGGCCGATCGGCAGCAGGTTCGGCAGCGCGCCGGCCTCGATCGCACCGCGCTCACCGGCGCGGCGCGGGACCCAGCCCAGGCGGGCGCCGCTGGAGTCGGCCAGCCGTACCAGCGCGGACAGCGCGCCCGGCGCGGTGGCGAGCCGCTCACCGGCGAGGATGATCACGCCCGGCTGCTTGACGGCCTCGGCGATCGGCGAGACGCCGGAGATCAGGTCCTCGACGGCCGCGGCCTCGGCGCCGGGCAGCGTGCGCACCAGCGTGCCGCCCATCTTGGCCAGGCCCTCGCCGGCGAACGGAGCGATCGAGAAGACCTTCACGCCCTTCTTCCGCCACGCCTTGCGCAGGCGGAGGAAGACGATCGGCGACTCGTCCTCGGGCTCGAAGCCCACCAGGAGCACGGCCGGGGCCTTCTCCAAGTCGCGGTAGCGGATCTCGATGCCCTTGCCCGCGACGGCGTGCGCGAGGAACTGCGCCTCCTCCGCGGAGTGGGGCCGGGACCGGAAGTCGACGTCGTTGGTGCCGAGCGCGATCCGGGCGAACTTGGCGTAGCCGTAGGCCTCCTCGACGGTGACGCGGCCACCGACGAGCACGCCGGCGCTGCCGCGGGCCGCGGCCAGTCCCCGGGCCGCGGCGGCGAGCGCCTCGGGCCAGGAGGCCGGCACCAGGCGGCCCTCCTCGTCACGGACGAGGGGGGTCTTCAGCCGGTCGGGCTGAGTGGCGTAGGTGAAGGCCCAGCGGCCCTTGTCGCAGTTCCACTCCTCGTTGACCTCCGGGTCGTCCCCGGCCAGCCGGCGGGTGACCTTGCCCCGGCGGTGGTCGGTGCGCAGCGAGCAGCCGCTGGCGCAGTGCTCGCACGCGCTGGGCGTGGAGACCAGGTCGAACGGGCGGGCCTGGAACCGGTAGGCGGCGCCGGTCAGCGCGCCCACGGGGCAGATCTGGACGGTGTTGCCCGAGAAGTAGGACTCGAACGGCTCGCCGTTGGCGGCGCCGACCTGCTCCTTGGCCCCGCGCTCGAAGAAGTCGATGAGCGGGTCACCGGCGATCTCATCGGAGAAGCGGATGCAGCGGGCGCACTGGACGCAGCGCTCGCGGTCGAGCAGCACCTCGGTGGAGAGCGCCACCGGCTTGTCGAAGGTGCGCTTCTTCTCCTGGAAACGGCTCTCGCCCTGGCCGTTGGACATGGCCTGGTTCTGCAGCGGGCACTCGCCGCCCTTGTCGCAGACCGGGCAGTCCAGCGGGTGGTTCAGGAGCAGCAGCTCCATGACACCGCGCTGGGCCTTCTCCGCGACCGGGGAGGTGAGCTGGGTCTGGATGACCATGCCCGGGGCGACCTCGATGGCGCAGGACGGCTGCGGCTTCGGGAAGCCCCGGCCGTTGCCCGCGTCCGGGATGTCCACCAGGCACTGGCGGCAGTTGGCCGCCGGCTCCAGGAGCGGGTGGTCGCAGAACCGGGGAATCTGGATGCCGAGCAGCTCGGCCGCCCGGATGATCATCGTTCCCTTGGGGACGCTCACCTGGAAACCGTCGATCGTGACGGTCACCAGGTCTACCGGCGCCTGGGCCGGGGTCGTCGCTTCGACGGTCATGGCGCCTCCTCCGTCGGCCCCATGACCGAAACGGTGCTGTGCTTGCTGGTTGCCGCGCTCCGCTCGCTCACCTGGTCCCCCACACCGTGGACGGAGCGTGATCGAACGGGCAGCCGCCGATCTCGAAGTGCTTGAGGTACTCGTCGCGGAAGTACTTCACCGACGAGTGGATGGGACTGGTGGCACCGTCGCCCAGGGCGCAGAAGGAGCGGCCCAGGATGTTGTCGGCGATGTCGGTGATCGTGGTCAGGTCCTCTTCGGTGCCCTGCCCCTTCTCCAGCCGCTTGAGCACCTGCTTGAGCCAGTAGGTGCCCTCCCGGCAGGGAGTGCACTTGCCGCAGGACTCGTGCGCGTAGAACTCGGTCCACCGCAGCACGGCGCGGACCACGCAGGTGGTCTCGTCGAAGATCTGCAGGGCCCGGGTGCCGAGCATGGAGCCCTTGGCCCCGACCGACTCGAAGTCGAGCGGGACGTCCAGGTGCTCGTCGGTGAAGATCGGGGTGCTCGATCCGCCGGGGGTCCAGAACTTGATCTGGTGCCCTTCGCGGATGCCGCCCGCCATGTCGAGCAGTTCGCGCAGCGTGATGCCGAGCGGGGCCTCGTACTGGCCGGGACGGGTGACGTGGCCGCTCAGCGAGAAGATGCCGAAGCCCTTGGACTTCTCGGTGCCCATCCCCGCGAACCATTCGGCTCCGTTGGAGATGATCGAGGGAACACTGGCCACCGACTCCACGTTGTTCACGACAGTCGGCGAGGCGTAGAGGCCCGCCACGGCGGGGAAGGGGGGCTTGAGCCGAGGTTGGCCGCGATAGCCCTCCAGCGAGTCGAGCAGAGCCGTCTCCTCGCCGCAGATGTAGGCGCCCGCTCCGCTGTGGACCACGAGCTCCAGGTCGAAGCCGGAGCCGAAGAGGTCCTTGCCGAGCAGACCCTTGTCGTAGGCCTCGGCCACGGCCGCCTGCAGGCGGCGGATGACGTGCAGGACCTCGCCGCGCACGTAGATGAAGGCGTGGTTGGCGCGGATCGCGTAGGACGTGATGATGATGCCCTCGACCAGCGAGTGCGGGTTGGCCATCATCAGCGGGATGTCCTTGCAGGTGCCCGGCTCGGACTCGTCGGCGTTGACCACCAGGTAGTGCGGCTTGCCGTCGCCCTGCGGGATGAAGCCCCACTTCATGCCGGTGGGGAAGCCCGCGCCGCCGCGGCCGCGGAGGCCGGAGTCCTTGACGGCCTGGATGACGGCGTCGGGGTCCATGCCCAGCGCCTTCCTGGCCGCCGAGTAGTCGCCGTAGCCCTCCAGGGTGAAGGAGTTGGGCTGGTCCCAGTTCGCGGTGAGGACCGGGGTGAGAGTCGTCATGGTGCCTCTGGGGCCTTCCATCCGTTGGCCTTGGCGATCTTGAGGCCCTCCAGTGAGGGACCGCTCGCCGAGGGACCGTCAGCGGCCAGGCCGTCGGGCAGGCCGGACAGCACCCGCGAGGCCTCCTTGAAGGTGCAGAGCTTCTTGGGGCCACGGGTCGGCGAGATCTCCTTGCCGTCCCTCAGGTCGTCGACGAGCTGCTTGGCCGATGCGGGGGTCTGGTTGTCGAAGAACTCCCAGTTGACCATCATCACCGGGGCGAAGTCGCAGGCGGCGTTGCACTCCAGCCGCTCCAGCGAGATCTTCCCGTCCGGGGTCGTCTCGTCGTGGCCGACGCCGGCGTGCTCGGAGAGCTCGTCCCAGATCTGGTCGCCGCCCATGACCGCGCACAGCGTGTTGATGCACACGCCGACGTGGTAGTCGCCCATCGGCTTGCGCTTGTACATCGTGTAGAAGGTGGACACGCCCACGACCTCGGCCTTGCTCAGGCCGAGCATCTCGGCGCAGAACTCCTGACCGTCGTCGGAGACGTAGCCGTCCTCCGACTGCACCAGGTGCAGCAGGGGCAGCAGGGCCGACCTGGGCTTGGGATAGCGGCCGATGATCTCCTTGGCGTCCCGCTCCAGACGCTCGCGGACTTCCGGTGTATACCCAGTGCTCACGATCGCGCTCCCCTCCTCATTCGCTACGCGGACGGCCTCGTCCCTCGGCCGGCCACTGCGCTCACTCGTCGGCTCGCCGCCAGTGTCAACGGTCGCGCTCCCCTCCTCATTCGCTACGCGGACGGCCTCGTCCCTCGGCCGGCCACTGCGCTCACTCGTCGGCTCGCCGCTCACCGGTCCACACCTCCCATGACGGGGTCGATCGAAGCCACTGCCGAGATGACGTCGGCGACCATGCCGCCCTCACACGTCGCCGGCATGGCCTGCAGGTTCGTGAAGGACGGGTCGCGGAAGTGCACGCGGTAGGGCCGGGTGCCGCCGTCGCTGACCACGTGGGCGCCGAGCTCGCCGCGGGGCGACTCGACCGAGGCGAAGGCCTGCCCCGCCGGGACCCGGAAGCCCTCGGTCACCAGCTTGAAGTGGTGGATCAGCGCTTCCATCGAGCCGCTCATGATGTGCGCGATGTGGTCGGGCGAGTTGCCGAGACCGTCGGGGCCCAGCGCGAGCTGCGCGGGCCAGCCGATCTTCTTGTCGTCCACCATCACGCGGTCGCCCTTGAGCGGGCCGGACAGGCGGTCCAGAGCCTGCTCAATGATCTTGAGCGACTCCTCCATCTCGGCCACGCGCACGAGGTAGCGGCCGTAGACGTCGGCGGTCTTCTCGGTCGGGACGTCGAACTCGTAGGTCTCGTAGCCGCAGTAGGGCTGCGACTTGCGCAGGTCCCAGGGCAGGCCCGCGGCCCGCAGCATCGGCCCGGTGACACCCAGCGCCATGCAGCCGGTGAGGTCGAGGTAGGCGACGTCCTTGGTGCGGGCCAGGTAGACCGGGTTCGCGTCGAGCAACTTGCGCATGTCCTTGATGCGCCCCGGCATGACCTTGAGCAGCTCGCCGACCTTGTCCACGGCGCCGGCCGGGAGGTCGACGGAGACGCCGCCGGGCCGGACGTAGGCCATGTTCATCCGCAGGCCGGTGATGTACTCCATCACGTCGAGCACCATCTCGCGCTCGCGGAACCCGAAGAGCATCGGCGTGGTCGCGCCCAGCTCCATGCCGAAGGTGCCGAGGGCCACCATGTGCGAGGAGATGCGGGTGAGCTCCATCATCATCACCCGGATGGCCTGGGCCCGCTCAGGGACCCGGTCGGTGATGCCGAGCAGCTTCTCCACGCCCAGGCAGTAGGCGGTCTCGTTGAAGATCGGCGCGAGGTAGTCCATGCGGGTGACGAACGTGGTCCCCTGGGTCCACGTCCGGAACTCCATGTTCTTCTCGATACCGGTGTGCAGGTAGCCGATGACCGTGCGGGCCTCGGTGACCGTCTCACCGTCGAGGTTCAGGACCAGGCGGAGCACGCCGTGCGTGGACGGGTGCTGCGGGCCCATGTTGATGACGAGCTGCTCGTCCTGCTGGCCCGTGAGGGTCTCGACCAGCTCCGTCCAGTCGTTGCCGGAGACGGTGTAGACCTTGCCCTCGGTGGCCTCCTCGTACGGAGCGCTCACGAGTCCCCCTCCGTCGGCTCCGTGCGCATGCCGCTCTGCTTGCCGGCTCGCTCGCCGCGCTCGCTCACTTGTACGACCTCCTCTGGTCCGGCGAGGGAATCTCGGCACCGCGGTACTCGACCGGGATGCCACCCAGCGGATAGTCCTTGCGCTGGGGGTGACCGTCCCAGTCGTCGGGCATCATGATGCGGGTCAGCGCCGGGTGGCCGTCGAAGACGATCCCGAAGAAGTCCCAGGTCTCCCGCTCGTGCCAGTCGTGGGTCGGGTAGACCGAGACGGTGGAGGGGATGTGCGGGTCGGCGTCGGGGCAGGACACCTCAAGGCGCAGCCGCCTGTTGTGCGTGATCGAGCACAGGTGGATCACCGCGCGCAGCTCCTCCCCCTCGAGATGGGGGTAGTGCACGCCGGAGACGCCGAGCGAGAGCTCGAAGCGGAGTGCGGCGTCGTCGCGCAGGAGCCTGACGACCTCCAGCAGCCTCTCGCGCTTGACGTGGAAGGTCAGCTCGCCGCGGTCCACGACGACGCGCTCGACGGCGTCGCCGAGGTCGCCGCCCAGGGCGCGCTCCAGCTCGTCGGCGACGGTGTCGAAGTAGCCGCCGTAGGGGCGGGGGGTGGACAGCTGAGCCTGGCGCCGTACGACCAGGCCGCCGTAACCGGAGGTGTCGCCGGAGCCCGAGGCGCCGAACATGCCCAGATGGGCGATCGGCTCCTCCGGGACCTCGGGGAGATTGTCCGTGCTCATCAGTCGCTCACCGCTCCTCGTTCGCTACGCGGACCACTCGTGCCTCGTGGGCCACTGCGCTCACTACGTCGGGCTCGCTCCAGCTCATCAGTCGCTCACCGCTCGTACTCCATGGCGCACCGCGTCGGGCTCGCTCCACCTGCTCATTTGACGGTTCCCTGGTCGATCAGCGGCAGCGTCCGCAGCGCCTGCAGTTCGAGCTCGTCGATCTGCTTGGCGCGATGCGCGCCGAACTTCGTGTTCTGGATCTTGTCGTGCAGCTTCACGATCGCGTCGATGAGCATCTCGGGCCGCGGCGGGCAGCCGGGCAGGTAGATGTCGACGGGGACGACGTGGTCCACGCCCTGCACGATGGCGTAGTTGTTGAACATGCCGCCGCTGGAGGCGCAGACGCCCATGGCGATGACCCACTTGGGCTCGGCCATCTGGTCGTAGATCTGGCGCAGCACCGGGGCCATCTTCTGGGACAGCCGGCCCGCCACGATCATCAGGTCGGCCTGGCGCGGAGACGCCGAAGCGCGCTCCATGCCGAAGCGCGCCAGGTCGTGCTTGGGACCGCCGGTGGCCATCAGCTCGATGGCACAGCAGGCGAGACCGAAGGTCGCCGGCCACACGGAGTTCTTGCGCGCCCAGCCGGCCACCTGCTCGACCGTGCTGAGCATGAACCCGCTCGGAAGTTTCTCTTCAAGTCCCATATCTAGTCCCAGTCCAGACCCTTGCGGCGCCACACGTACGCGTAGGCCACGAGCACGGTGACGATGAACAGCACCATCTCGACCAACCCGAACATCCCGAGCTGGTCGAACGCGACCGCCCACGGGTAGAGGAAGATGATCTCGATGTCGAAGACGATGAACAGCATCGCGGTGATCATGTACTTCAGCGGAAAGCGGCCGCCGCCGACCGGCTGGGGCGTCGGCTCGATGCCGCACTCGTAGGCGTCGAGTTTCGCGCGGTTCCAGCGCCTGGGACCGGTGAAGGGCGCGATCGTCACTGAGAAGATCGCGAATCCCGCCGCGAGAACGGCGAGCACCAGGATGGGTGCATACAGCTCCATCGCTACGCCTCCTCTCCCATCTCCACGCGCGCCGGCGCGCAGCTCATCATGTTGTTTTGTTGTGCAAGTTTATGCAGGGGGGTCATCGCTCTGTTCCACGTGCGGAGGCGGCTGCTGTGGTCATGCCGGTGGCGCGACCTTCGACAGAGCATTGATGATGCGGTCTGACGCGTCGCCTCGCCGGTCGGTGAGATTAGCAAGGAGCTTGAGCGCGAACCGCATCAGGTGGGGGTGGGGCAGCGCGTGGCGCGTGAAGAAGTCCATCACGCCGCGGTGCCCGATGAGCTCCACGAAGCCCCGGCCCAGGGTGAAGTAGCCGCCGTAGGCGTCCTTCAACGTCTGAGGATAGGCGCGCAGCACGCGCTCGCGCTGGGCGGGGGTCGTCCTCGCCAGCGCCTGGACGATGGTCTCGGCCGCGATCTGGCCGGTCTCCATCGCGTAGGCGATGCCCTCCCCGTTGAACGGGTTGATCATCCCGCCCGCGTCGCCGACCAGCACCAGGCCCCGCGTGTAGTGCGGCTGGCGGTTGAAGGCCATCGGCAGCGCCGCCCCCCTGATGGGGGTGGTCATGTTCTCCTCGACGTAGCCCCACTCCGGGGGCATGTTCTTGACCCAGCGCCTGAGCAGGTCGCGGTAGTCCATGCCCTTGAAGGACTCGGAGGTGTTCAGCAGCCCGAGGCCCACGTTGGACGTGCCGTCGCCGACGCCGAAGATCCAGCCGTAGCCGGGCAGCAGGGTGTCGCCGTCCCACAGCTCCAGCCAGGTCTCCAGGTAGTCGTCGTCGTGGCGCGGACTCTCGAAATAGGTCCGTACGGCGACGCCCATCGGGCGGTCCTCGCGCTTGTGCAGCCCCATCGCCAGGGAGATCCGGGTGGAGTTGCCGTCGGCGGCGACCACCAGGCGGGACCGGTAGGAGACCTCCTCGCCGTCCTTCTTCGCGACCACGCCCACGATGTGGCCGCTGCGGTCGTCGAGGATCGGGGCGGTGACGTTGACCCCCTGCAGCAGGCGGACGCCGCCGCGCACCGCGTTGGCGGCGAGGATCTCGTCGAAGTCCTGCCGGGTGCGGACCAGCCCGAAGTCCGGGTAGCTGGACAGCTCGGGCCAGTCGAGCTCGAAACGGAGCCCGCCGCCGACCACCCGCAGGCCCTTGTTCCTGACCCAGCCGGGGGCGTCGATGTCGATCCCCATGGCGATGAGCTGCTTGACGGCCCGGGGCGTCAGCCCGTCGCCGCACACCTTCTCGCGGGGGAATGTGGTCTTCTCGAGCAGCAGGACGTCGAGCCCGGCCTGTGCGAGATGGAAAGCGGTTGTCGAACCGGCGGGCCCGGCGCCGACGACGATTACGTCGGCGTCAGCCTCAGCGACATTCCGCTGCATGGCGGCTGGCACGGTCACGGGACCTGTCCTGTCCTACAAGCTTTGACGGCCTCGGGGTGAGGGGCCCTTCGTTCCTTTGTGAAGGTCTTCACAAACTTGTCGGCCCGAAGTCTAACCCCTTTGCGAGGCGAAGTGTCAGTCGGGTACGGCTATCGCCGACGAATCTTCTATGCGGGCTTATATGCACGGTGAAGCGCCACGATACCCAGCGCGAGGTTGCGCCAGGCGACCCGCTCCCAGCCCGCACCCTGGATGATCTTCGCCAGCGCCGCCTGGTCCGGCCACTCCCTGATCGACTCCGCCAGGTACTCGTAGGAGTCGTCGTTGGAGCCGAACAACTTGGCGGCCTGCGGCATCAGCTTCATGAGGTACTGGGTGTAGACGAGGTCGAAGGACTTGACCGTAGGGTGGGAGAACTCAAGGATCACCAGCCGCGCCCCCGGCTTGGCCACCCGGAACATCTCGCGCAGCGCCTGGCCGGTGTCCTGGACGTTCCGCAGCGCGGTGGAGATGGTCACCGCGTCGAAGGACTCGTCGGCGAAGGGCAGCCTCAGCGCGTCACCGGCGACGAAGGTGACGCCCCGCACCCCTCCGCCGGAGAGGCCCGAGCCGCCGCGCCGCCGCACGCCGGTGCGGAGCATGCCGAGCGAGAAGTCCGAGGCGATCGCGCGGGCTCCCAGCGCGGTGAAGGTGTCGGTGGAGGTGCCGGTGCCCGCGCCCAGGTCGAGGACCAGCTCGCCGGGGCCCGCGTCGACGGCCGCCGCGGTCGCCTTGCGCCACAGCCGGACCTGGCCGAGGGAGATCACGTCATTGACCAGGTCGTAGCGCCGGGCCGTGCGATCGAACATCGCGGCGACCTCATGCGGTTGCTTGTCCAGCGAAGCGCGCGTCATGAGGACAAGCCTAGGCCCGCCCGGACAATCCACGGAAAGTAGCCGCTTAATTACCGAGAGTCTGCTAGAAATTGCCGAATGTTTGCCAGAACCACTTCCGTTTCCGTACTGGCCGCCGTCTTGACGCTGTTCCCCACCGGGGTCGCCGCCGCCGGCACCACGGAGCACAGCAAGGTCGTCTCGGCCGACCCGGTGAACACCACCCCGCACGTGCTCGACGGGATCGTCAACGCCATCGCCCTGGTGGGCGGCACGGTGGTGGTCGGCGGCTCGTTCGGCCGGGTCCGCGACGCCGGGAGCACGCAGACCCTGGAACGCGACAACATCTTCGCCTACGACCTGGCCACCGGGCGGGTCCTGCCCGGTTTCGCCCCCTACCTCGACCGTCCGGTCCACGCCCTGGCCGCGGGCGCCGGCGGCACCGTCTACGCGGGCGGCGAGTTCGCGGTGGCCGGCGACGCGCGGACCCGGGGCCTGGCCCTTCTGCGCCTGTCCGACGGCGCACCGGTGACCGGCTTCGACGCCCAGGTCTACGGGGGCACGGTCACCAGCCTGGCCCGGGGCGGCTCCCGCCTCTACGTGGGCGGCGACTTCACCGGGGTGGGCCGCGTCTTCCGCGTGGCCCTCGCCCGGCTGGACGCCGCCACCGGCGCCGTGGACCCGGACTTCGCCGTACGGCCGGGCACGCCCCGCGGCGGCCGGACCAAGGTGCAGTCGATCTCCCTCAGCGGGGACCGGCTGGCCGTCGACGGCAACTTCACCACCCTCGACGGGCTGTCGCGGCCCCAGCTCGGCCTGATCGACGTCGGCACGCTGCCCGCCAGGGTCGCCGACTGGCGGACCGACGCCTACGCCGGCAGATGCCTGGACGTCTTCCCCAGCTACGTGCGGGGCCTGGACTTCGCCCCCGACGGCAGCTACTTCGCGGTCGTCACGACCGGCGGCCCCGCGGGGGCCGGGAAGATGTGCGACACCGCCGCGCGCTTCGAGACCTACACGCGGGGCGAGGTGAGGGCGACATGGGTCAACCACACCGGCGGCGACTCGCTCTACTCGGTGGCGGTCACCGGGGCGGCCGTCTACGTGGGCGGCCACCAGCGCTGGCTGGACAACCCCCTCGGCCGCGATTCGGCCGGCCCGGGAGCCGTGCAGCGGCCCGGCATCGGAGCGATCCATCCGCGGACCGGGAAGGCCTTGAAGTGGAATCCGACTAGAGAGCGCGGAATCGGCGTCAAGGCATTCCTGGCCCATCGGGGCGGGCTACTGGTTGGTAGCGACACAACGCGGCTTGGTCACGAGTACCATGCCCGAGTCGGCATGTTCCCGTTGCCGTGATCACTCCCGATTCTTAGAGATTCGCTCACTCACCGCGTCGCGCTGCTTGGACAGCAGGACGTAACTGGCCACACCGCTGACCAGGAATGCGGCGACCAGAAGGATCAATGGCTGACGTAGGCCGAGGAGATAGAGCACACCGAGGGTCACGGCCAGCAGACCTAGCCGGGACGCGGTGTAAACGAAGACGGGATGCACAGCGTCGAGGTTACGTCACTCTGTCCGTATGAGCGCGAGATGAAGACGTAGCGGACGCTCTTCGCACCGAGCACGAGCACTGCTAGTCTGCCCAACAGATCAGTTTCGTAAAGAAACAACCACGAGAGTCCCAAAGAGGCTCTATCATATAACAATCGGGCAGTCAGTCGATAACAACCCGTGATCTTTGATGAAAAGCACGGATAAATCAGGCTTCGCTCGGCACACTGGTTACCTGTCCGCCCGCTGGCAGGAAGCGGGATGCGAGGGGGAGAGATTGTGGAGAGTAGCAGCGAGCGTCTGCTGACGCCTGGAGAGGTTGCCGCCCTCTTCCGGGTCGACCCAAAGACGGTTACACGCTGGGCCGCGGCAGGCCGTATCAGCAGCATCCGTACCCCCGGAGGGCACCGGCGTTTCCGCGAGTCGGAAGTGCACGCCCTTCTGCGTGGAGAGGACGTACTGACGGCCGAACGGCCGGCAGGCGAGTCCCCGCGCGTCTGACGACTTATGACGTCACACCACCGGTGATCCTGCGCGCCTTACCCGGAAGCCGCAGGGTCACCGTGGAGTCGTACAAGGTCGCCGCGCTCCGCGCCGTGACCGGTGACCTTCCCCCGTGACCGAGTCACCCCGCCCCGAGCGCTAGCTGTCCTGTTCGGCCTTGAAGGCCAGGAACTCCCGCTCCAGCTCGTCGTTCTCCTCAAGCCAGCGCCGCCGCCGCCGTGCCGACTCCTCCTCGGTGAGCGCCTCGGGCAGCCAGCGGTCGTAGTCCGGATCCCCCGGTGAGAGCTCCACGTACGCGTTGCCGATCAGACGCCCGTCATCGCTGGACAGGCTCTGCGGCACCCGCAGAGTCCCGTCAGCGAGCCGGATGACGTACATCCCAGATCACCTAGATTCCGTAGCGCCGGTTGAAGAACAACATGACATTGAGCGCCATCCGCGTGTCGCCGCCGAGCATGTCCACCAGGGCGGGGCGCTGCCGGGACGCGATGGCGGCGAAGGCGTCGGCGAAGAACTCCCTGCGGCCCAGGTCCCCCGCCTGCCGGTGGAACCCCGAGGCCAGCACGGGAACGCACTGGGCGTAGAGGGCGGCGAACTCCGGGGAGTCCGAGACCCAGTCCCCGTGGGGCGCGTCCACGTCGTCCAGCGCGTGTCCGACCTCGTGCATCATCACGTCCGGGGTGGGCGAGGGGCGGTCGCCCACCACGATCTTGCGATCGCCGTACGCTCCGGCGCAGATGTCCCAGGTGGCCCGGCCGGAGGGCAGCGGCGCGCCGCGCAGGTAGCCCATGTCGTCCAGGTCGGGCACCCCGCCCGCGCCGACGTAGATCCCCTTGAGGCCGTCGGCCAGTTTGGCCTTCAGCACGTCCGGCAGCCTGGCGAGGCTCTCCACCGCCCGCACGACCTCGGGCGACGGCGGCCCCTGCCAGGAGTCCCACTGGCGGTGCAGGATGCGCTCAAGACGGCCGCAGTGCCGCAGGCCGTCACCCATGTCGGGGACGTCCGGAGCGTTGGGCTGGGCCCGGGGACGCTCGTCCTCCAGCTCGAAGTCACGCCATGTGTACTGCGGGCGGTCCACCACCGGCGCCGTCACGGCCCCTGCCCGCCGCTCGGGGCTCGGCGGGACCTCACGCGGAGCTTCCCTGACGGCACTCTCCGTGCGCTGGGACGGGCCCCGCTGCCACCAGCGCCGTCGATGACGGCCCTTGTCCGCTGAATTCGCCATCACGCCCCCAGGGGAAGTGGCAACCGGTCCCACCGTACGACGTGGATCTTCGTCCGTCACCCGGAACAGGGGCCTTGCCGCACCCCGGCTCCCAATGGCTTACAGTTCGGGCATGCCCCTGCTTGTCGCGCTGGCACTGCTCGCCTTCTGGCTCTACTGCTTGTTCGACGCCATCACGACGCCGGACGAGGAGGCCCGAAACCTGCCCAAACTCCTGTGGGTGATCATCATCGTGCTGCTGCCGCCTGTGGGCGGCCTGTTCTGGCTGCTGCTCGGCCGTCCCATCGGCCCGCACGCGCCCCGCACGCTCCAGCCCAAGGACAGGCCGGCACGGCCCGAGGCCCCGAAGGGCCCCGACGACGACCCCGACTTCCTCAAGGATCTCGACCGGCGGCTGCGCGACGAGGAATAGGCACCGACGCTCCGGGGCGGCGCGTACGGCGGGCCCGCCGCGCCGGAGCGGACCGGCTGCCGGGCCCCGGTCGCGGCCTCCGGCGCCGCGATCAGCCCGGCACCTCCGCGTAGGAGTGCAGGCCGCCGAGGAAGATGTTCACCCCGACCAGGTTGAACAGCAGGCAGGCGAAGGCGATGAGCTGCACGATCATGGCGGCCTTGCCCTTGAAGCCCGCGGTGGCCCGGGCGTGCAGGTAGGCGGCGTAGGCGATCCAGGTGATGAAGGCCCAGACCTCCTTGGGGTCCCAGCCCCAGTAGCGGCCCCAGGCCTTGTCGGCCCAGAGCGCGCCGGCGATGACGGCGAAGGTCCAGATCGGGAAGGCGATCACGATGGCCCGGTGCGCGACCCGGTCCAGGTCCGCCAGAGACGGCAGGCGGACCGAGGTGTCCTTCCTGATCAGGTAGAGGACGCCGGAGACGCCGGCCATGATGAACAGGCCGCTGGCGATGATCGCCGCCGAGACGTGGATCGCCACCCAGTAGGAGTTGAGCGCGGGCACCACCGGGCCGGCCTGCACCTGCAGATACCGGACGGAGAAGCCCAGCCCGAGGGTGGCGGCGACCATGACGAACGCGCCGAGGAAGCGGATCCGGTAGCGGAGGTTCATGAACAGGAACGCGCTCACCGCCGCGAAGCACATCGCGACCACGAACTCGTACATGTTGCCCCACGGCCAGCGGCCGACGGCCAGGCCCCGGGTGAGGATGGAGCCGAGGTTCGCGGCCCAGCCGAGCCAGGACAGCCCGACCGCGACCGGGCCGGCCCACATCGCCCAGGCGGGCGGCGCCTTCACCGCGGGGGCGGAGCTCTCCTCCGAGGCGGGCGGGGCGGCGGCCGTACCACCGCCGACCGTGACGAGCGCGGGTTCGGCGACCGCCCTGGCCTTGACCTTTGACCGGCCGAAGCCGAGATCGAGGGCGTAGCCGATCATTGCGAAGACGTAGAGCAGCACCGTCGCCAAGATGAGCTGATCACTCAACAGGGCGAGGCCGGCGTCGACCTCAGCGGGCATCCTTCACTCCTGGATTCAGAACAGAGACGATCTCGGCGAACTCCTCGCTGAAATCGCTGCCTTCGGTGCGCGTGAGACCGCCCACCTCGACGTGTTTACGGTCGTGCTCGTGACCGGACCCGCCGGACGCCTCCGCCGGCGCGTCCTTCACCCGTACCCACACCCTGCGGCGTCGAACGGTCAGGGAGAGCACCAGACCGAGGACGGCCAGCGTGGAGGCCACGAACGCGGGCATCCGGCCCGGGTCGTAGGCGATCTGGAGGGCGATCCACTCCTTGACACCGGTGAACTCGATGGAGCCCGTGCCGCCGGGCAGGTCGAGCTTCTTGCCCACGGCCAGCGGTTCGGCCTTCATGACCAGCGGCTTCATCTTCTTCAGACTCGCCGGGTCGAGCTCGTAGACCGACTGCGGCCGGCCGTTCTTCAACCCCAGGTCGCCGGCGAACGCGCCGTAGACCTGGGCCGTGGGGTTGGCCGCGCCGGGGAAGACCGACACCCAGTCGCCGTTCAGCGGCACGGTGGTCGGCCGGAAGGCCACGAGGAGGCCGAGCTGTTCCGGCTGGGCGTCCGGCACCTTGATCACGCACTCGGAGGTGAAGTTCGCCGGCTGGGCGACCAGGCACGGCACCGGGCCGTCGAAGGCGACCTGCCCCTTGCCATCCGTGATCTTGAAGGTGGGCGCGTACCCGTGGTCGATCAGGTAGGTCTGCGTGCCGTTGACCTCCAGCGGGTCGTTGACCTTGAGGGCGTAGTCGCGCTCCGGCGCCCCGGGGGCGTCGGTGACCTTGAGCTTCGCCTCGAAGTCCAGCGGCTGTCCCCGCCGCTCCCCACTGGCGATGTAGGTGGCCTGGAAGTCGTCGAGGGCGAAGGAGAAGGGCTCCAGCGACTCGGCGCTCACCTGCTGGCCGGGCATGTAGCGGTCGTAGGCCGCGACCGTGTTGGCGAAGCCCTCGCCCTCCACGACCAGCACGTTGCCGCGGTAGCCGTACAGCGTGCCCATCCCGACCGCCACCAGCAGTCCCAGCAGCGCGACGTGGAAGACCAGGTTGCCGGTCTCGCGCAGGTAGCCCTTCTCGCCGGCGACCCAGTCCGGGCCGGTGGTCACCCGGAACCGCCTGGCCCGCAGCCGCGCGGCCGCCGTCTCGACGGTCAGGTCACTCTCGAACGAGGCGTGCTGGGGCAGCCGGACCAGGTTGCGCGGCGGCGCGGGCGGCTTTTTGCGCAGCTCGCGCAGGTGGGCCTTGGTGCGCGGGAGCACGCAACCGATCAGCGACAGGAACAGCAGAAGGTAGATGGCCGCGAACCACGGCGCCTTGAACACGTCGAACAGCCAGAACCGGTCCAGCCACTCGGCGAGCTGCGGGCTGTCGTCGAAGTACCGCACGACCATGGCGTCGGAGACGCCGCGCTGCGGCCAGATCGATCCCGGGATCGAGGCCAGCGCGAACAGGAACAGCAGGATCAGCGCAGTCTTCATCGAGGTGAGCGTGCGCCAGAACCAGCGCGCCCACCCCACGGGGCCGAGCTTCGCGGGCCCGGCCTCGGGCTTCTTCTCGGTCAGAGTCGTGTTCACGCTCGCGCTCACTCGGCTGCTCGTTGAGTCGGGACTGCTTCCGCCCGCCATCCGTTCCCCGGCGGTCTGCTCGACTTCCTCCATCAGATCACCGGCTCGAATCCGCCGATCCATCCCTGCATCGTCACGATGAGCTCCCCCCAGAGCCCGGTGACGAGCAGCAGGCCGACCGCGACCAGCATGCCCCCGCCCACCCTGGTGATCAGCTGCGAGTGGCGGCGGACCGCCTTGAAGGTGTGCAGTGCCTTGCGGTAGGCCAGCCCGGCCGCCAGGAACGGCAGGCCGAGACCGAGGGCGTAGACGAAGGCGAGCAGCGCGCCGCGCCCGGCGCTGCCCTCGGTGAGGCCGAGGGTGAGGACGACCCCGAGGGTGGGGCCGATGCAGGGGGTCCAGCCGAGGCCGAACACCACGCCGAGCAGCGGCGCGCCGGCGAGGCCGGCGGCCGGGAGCCGGTGGATGCGGAAGTCGCGCTGGAGGCCCGGGATGACCCCCATGAAGGCCAGCCCCAGGACGACGGTGAGCGCGCCCAGCACCCGCGTGATGACGTCGGCGTTGCCGAGCAGCGCCGCGCCGAGCCCGCCGAAGAGCGCCCCGCCCGCCACGAACACCGCGGCGAAGCCGAGGACGAACAGCGCGATGCCCATGACCATGCGTCCCCGTTTGGGGTCGGCGCTCATCCCGGTCACGTACGACAGATAGCCGGGGACCAGCGGCAGCACGCACGGCGACAGGAAGGACACCAGGCCGGCCGCCAACGCGATCGGCAGCGCCAGGGCGAGCGACCCGCTCGCCACCGTGCTCGCCAGATCAGCGCTCATCGCGCCTCCACCGCCGCTCCGTGTTACCTCTCATCGCCGACCTTGTTGATCGCGTTGAGGAGATCGTTGTACTTGACCGCGCCGAGCGCCCGGGCCGCGATCCGGCCCTGCCGGTCGATGATCAGCGTCGAGGGGATGGCCGCCGGGGGGACCGTGCCCTGGAAGGAGAGCGCGACCTTGCCCGGCTGGTCGAAGATGCTCGGGTAGCCGGACTGCTGGGTGCGTTCGAAGGCGATCGCGTCGGCCTTGCGGTCCTTGAAGTCGATGCCGAGGAACTCCACGCCACCCGCCTTGGTCTTGGCCGCGATGTCCTTGAGCACCGGGGCCTCGGCCCGGCAGGGCGCGCACCAGGAGGCCCAGAAGTTCAGCACCACGACCTTGCCCTTGTGCGTGGCGAGCGTCGCGGAGCCGCCGTCCAGGGTCTCTCCCTCGACCGCGGGGGCGGGCTTGCGGTCGGCGGCCTCGAACACAGTGATCTTGCCATCGCCGGCCACGAAGCGGGTGTCTCCGGTCTGCGGCTGGTTCCCCTGGTTACCGGCGCATCCGGCCACGGTCAGGAGCAGCACGGCAGCGGCGAAGGATTGTGCGCGCATCAGAGGCAGGGTCTCCCTGTACTACAACCGGTAGAGCAGTCACTCTACCGGCGGGGTCACGCGCCCGGCACAGTGGGGCGCTTGACGAGCGCACCTGCGGGTTCGCTGTACCCCACGCTGATCAGCCGGTCTCCCTCGAAGGAGAAACTGGTGAGGCTGGCCAGGCCGCACTGCCTGCGGCGGGGGTCGTGCGGGAGCCGCCTGCGCTCGGCCGCGAGCCGGATGATCCAGATCGGGAGCTGATGGCTGACCATGATCGCCTCGTGGCCGCGCGCCGCCTCACGGGCGGTGTCGATCGCGCCCTTCATCCGCTGGACCACGTCGGTGTAGCGCTCGCCCCAGGAGGGACGGAGCGGGTTCCACAGGTGGCGGTAGTGGCGCGGGCTGCGGAAGACCCCGTCACCGTTGCCGACCGGGACGCCCTCGAAGATGTTCTCCGCCTCGATGAGCCGGTCGTCGACCGTGACCTCCAGGCCGAAGGCCGCGGCGAGCGGGGCCGCGGTCTCCCGCGCCCGCTCCAGCGGGGAGGAGAACAGGGCGACAACGTCACGTCCGGCGACCGACTTGGCGACCGTCTCGGCCATCTGCCTGCCGGTCTCCGAGAGGTGGTATCCCGGCAGCCTGCCGTAAAGGACGTTAGCGGGGTTGTGCACCTCACCGTGGCGCAGGAGGTGAACGACGGTGGTCTCAGCCATGGTGCCGCAAGCCTACCGACTGGTACGGGTGAATAGCGCGTATAGATGGACGGTTCTGGCCGTGCCGGAGGGGCGCGATCAGGGTCGTAGCCGATCACATCCGGGGTCCGCGTTCGAAGGGCCGCTTCCTGCGGCGGTTCGCGCCGGTCCTCGCCCTGGCACCGACGGCACTGACCGCCCGCCGCCGGAGCCTGATCGCGCCGGTACGGCCGCCGCCGTCATCGGCGACGGCGACGATGTGGTGGTGGCGGTGATCGCCCTCAGCCGGTGGCCCGCTCCTCGACCGACGCGGCCGGCTCAGCGGACTCGACCGGCTCGGCCGGCCGGTGGGAGAGCGAGACGGCCCTGAGCGCCTCGACCGCGGCCCTGATCGCCGGACGCCGGGCGGCGTCGCTCCGCCAGAGCGCGTAGATCTTGCGGATCGGGCGCGGCAGGATCGGGACGACCCGCACCCCGGCGGGAATGTGGTCACGGCCGAGGCGGGGGATGATCGCGCACCCCTGCCCGGCCGCGACGAGGGCGAGTTGGGTCGGATACTCATCCGCCATGCAGGCGATGTCGGGCTCCAGCCCGGCCGAGCGCAGCGTGTAGACCAGCCAGTCGTGGCAGATCGTGCCGGGCGAGGAGCTGATCCAGCGCTCTCCGGACAGCTCGGCGAGCTCGATCTCGGACCGGGTGGCCAGCGGATGGGTCTCGGGCAGGACCACGTCGGCGATGTCGTCGAAAAGCATCGCGCGCGACAGCCCCTCGGGGATGGCCATCGGCCGGTTCATCCAGTCCTGAACCACCGCGAGGTCGAGCTCGCCCCTGGCCGCCTCGCGGATCTGCCGTTCGGGATCCCGTTCGATGAGCTGGAGCCGGAGGTCGGGATGGCGTTCCCGCAGATGAACCAGCGCTCCGGGCAGCAGCCCCCGGGCCGCCGTGGGGAAGGCCCCGATGCTCAACCGCCCCACGACCTCTCCGCGCAGTGCCTCGAAGTCGGCCTCGGCGGTCTCCACCAGCGCGAGGATGCGCTCGGCGTGGTCGGCGAGCAACCCGGCCGCGTCGGTCAGCCGCACCCCGCGCCCGTTGCGCTCCAGCAGCGTCGCGCCGGTCTCCCGCTCCAGCTTGGCGAGCTGCTGCGACACCGCGGACGGGGTCACCATGAGCGCGTCGGCCGCCGCGCCGACCGACCCGTAGACGGATACGGCGTGCAGGGCCTTGAGACGGTTGAGATCCAACATGTAAGCAACTCTAAACGACGCCGGTAAGAAAGTCTCGCTTGTGCTGAATTATCAGTGCAAATAAGGATAAGGAGATGCGAACCTGACATCTCTTCCTGGCCGTCGGCCTCGCCGCCGTCTGGGGCTTCAACGCTGAAGCGGGCCGGGAGGCCTCGTTCCGCGCCTAGGTTCGCGGCAGACGGGAGGGTTTTGCGGGGGTTCGCGCTGCGGGGGTTCGCGCTGCGGGGGTTCGCGCTGCGGGGGTTCGCGCTGCGGGGGTTCGCGCTGCGGGGGGTGGGTGGTCCGGCCGGCCGTCGTTGGTTTCGGTCTGGGGGATTCAGGCCTTCGGCCTGGCGGGCGTGGTGGTTTCGGTCCTTTTATACGCCGGCCGGACCACCCACCCCCCTCCGCGCCACCGTGCCGGCCGTACGGCCTGGCCGCCGCAGTCGCTCCCTTTCCGGCCGCCCAGCCTCTTCTGGGTAGCTGAAGCGATCCACTGAGGTCTGTGCAGAGCAGGTCGCCGTAGCTGAAGCGTCGCTGTCGAAAGGAGCGCAGGGCTGAGGTGGAAGGCTGTGCCCCCTTGAACAGCCTCACCCACCCGTGGGGCACCAGCTTCGGTGAGGCGGCCGATGCCCACCCCTGATCCTGGTGCTCGTTCCTCGCCGGTTGAACCAGGGCCTGTTGACATCCTCCCCACGGCTGAAGCCCGGGGTCTCCTGGGGAGTTGCCGATGAGGGACCACGCCCCCTGAGGCGGCGCCGAGCCTGAGGGGAGTGGCGAGCCTGAGGGTGGCGGGCCTGAGGGGAGTGGCGGGCCTGAGGGTGACGAGCCTGAGGGTGGCGGGCCTGACCGTCCCGCCGTGGGACCCGATGACGTGCTCCCAAGCCGTCGCCGACGGCCGCTACGGTGTTCGCGTGACCACGGATGACGACCTTGGTTCACTGCCGACCGTGAAGCGGGCGTCGGATACCGGACGGCGCCGAAGCCGCCTTGGTGGTTGAGCCCTGCTCAAGGATGAGGTGGGTGGGCATCGGCGGTCTCACCGAAGCTGGTGCCCCACGGGCGGGAAGGCCCTTCCCCGCCGGGCGCAGCCTCTTCCGACCCAGCCCTGCGCTCCTTTCGACAGCGACGCTTCAGCTACGGCGACCGGCCCGAACGGACCCCAACGGATCGCTTCAGCCTCCCCGAGCACACCGAACAGCGAGAAAGAGAGCGACTACGGCGGCCAGGCCGTACGGCCGGCACGGTGGCGCGGAGGGGGGTGGGTGGTCCGGCCGGCGTATAAAAGGACCGAAACCACCACGCCCGCCAGGCCGAAGGCCTGAATCCCCCAGACCGAAACCAACGACGGCCGGCCGGACCACCCACCCCCCGCAGCGCGAACCCCGCAAAACCCCCGCAGCGCGAACCCCCGCAAAACCCCTCACAGCGCGAACCTGCAAAGCCCCACAGCACGAACCCCGCAAAACCCCCGCAGCGCGAACCTCCGCAAAACCCCTCACAGCGCGAACCTGCAAAGCCCCACAGCACGAACCCCGCAAAACCCCGCAGCACGAACCCCTGCAAAACCCACCGCAGCGCGAACCCCGGCCCTCGAACCTCCCCTAGCCGCTCTCACGGCACCCCCAAGGTCACCCGATCCGGCGGTACCGTCCGCGGCGCGCGGCGATCCGTTCCGCGGGGTCGCGCCGGGCAAGCGCGACGAGCTCCTCTTCGATGACCACGCCCATGCGCGCGAGGAACACCTCCGGTTCGTCGGCGGCGTCCGGGAGTTCCGCGACGATCCGGTCGACGACACCGTTTCTCAGCAGATCGGTGGAGCGCACCCCCTGCCGCTGGGCGATCTCCGCCGCCCGGTCGGTCGTCCGGTACAGGATCGCGGAGGCCCCTTCGGGGGGAAGCGGGGAGAGCCAGGCGTGCTGTGCCGCGATGACGCGATCGGCAGGCAGCAGGGCGAGCGCTCCGCCGCCGACTCCTTCCCCCATCAGGAGACACACGGTCGGCGAGGGAAGGATCACGAGGTCCGCCAGGCAGCGTGCGATCTCGCCGGCCAGCCCGCCCTCCTCGGCCTCCCGGGACAGTGCGGCACCGCCCGTGTCGATGATGGTCACCAGGGGCAACCCCAGCTCGGCTGCCAGGTGCATGCCGCGGCGAGCCGCTCGGAGCCCCGCCGGGCCGAGAGCGGGATGACCGTCCGGCAGGTCCCGGTCATGACCGAGGACCACGCAGGGGGCGGTCCCGAAGCGGGCGAGGGCGAGCAGCAGGGCCGGGTCTCGTTCGCCCGAGGCGGTCCCGCTCAGCGGGGTGACGTCACTGGCCGCCCGGGCGAGCAGGGCTCGCACCCCCGGGCGGTCGGCGCGCCGGGACCTGCCGATCGACTCGGCGGCGGGGAGACTGCCGACCGGTGCGGTGACCGATCCGCTGGAGGCGCCGTGCACGGGAAGACCGGCCGCCGGAAGCTCCCGCGGCGCGTGCAGGACGTTCAGGACGCGTGCCACCGTCTCGGCGAGCCGGGACGGCGGGAACACCGCGTCCAGCAGGCCGTGCGCGAAGAGGTTCTCCGCGGTTTGCACGCCGTCGGGAAACGGCGCGCCGTGTATGGCCTCGTAGACGCGGGGTCCCAGGAAGCCGACGAGCGCGCCGGGCTCGGCGGCCGACACGTGGCCGAGCGATCCCCAGGAGGCCAGTACGCCGCCGGTGGTGGGGTGCCGGAGGTAGACGAGGTAGGGCAGTCCCGCCTTCCGGTGGTCGGCGATCGCCGCCGTCACCTTCACCATCTGGACGAAGGCCAGGGTGCCCTCCTGCATCCGTGTGCCGCCCGACGAAGGCGACGCGAGGAGGGCTAGCCCTTCACGGGTGGCGCGCTCGACCGCTCGTACGAGCCGCTCGCCGGCCTCGACCCCGATGGATCCGCCGAGGAAGGCGAACTCGCATGTCATGACCGCGACCCGGTGTCCGCCGATCGTGCCCTCTCCCGTGACGACGGCCTCGTCCAGGTTGGTGCGTTCCCGGGCGCGGGCCAGATCGGCGCGGTAGGCGGGGTCGGCGGGTACGGAGGAGACGGGTTCGTCCCAGCTCCGCCAGGATCCGGGATCCACGACGGCCTCGATGAGGGAGACGGAGCCGAGTCCCGCCTGGACGGTCATGGGCGCCGATCCGTGACCGCGGGCGTGTGTACCAGCACTGATGTCATGTCTCCAACCAAGCCAGGATCGTGTCGGTGTGCTCGCCCAGGGTCGGTGGCGGCAGGTGCCCGTCCCGCCCCCCGGCGTACGGGGCGTCGTCAAGTCGCAGCGGCGGCCCCGGCAGGGTCACCACGCCGAGCGTGGGGTGCTCGACGTCGATGAGCAGCCCCTGCGACCGGGTTTGCGGCCACTCGTACACCTCGTCGAGGGTGCGGACCCTGCCCGCGGGGATCCCCGCCCGGTCGAGCCGTGCCAGCCACACCTCGGCGGGTTCGGCGGCGAAGGCGGCTTCGATCGTGTCGATCAGCTGCCGCCGGTGGGCGACGCGGTCGCCGTTGACCGCGAATCGCGGGTCGGCCGGATCCAGCCCGACGAGCGGCGCGAACGCCCGCCACAGGCCGTCGCTGCCGACCGCCACCTGGATGGGCGCGTCCGCGGTGTGGAACAGGCCGTACGGGCAGATGGACGGGTGGTGGTTGCCGGTCGGCCGCGGCACCTCACCGGCCACCGTCCACCGGGTGCCCTGGAAGGCGTGGACCCCCACGATCGCCGCGAGCAGGCTGGTGCGCACCACTCGGCCCCTGCCCGTGCGCGCGCGTTCGTGCAGCGCCGAGACCACGCCGTACGCGCCGTACATGCCGGCCAGAAGGTCGCCGATCGGGACGCCCACCCTCGTCGGTTCCTCGGCCGACGGGCCGGTCAGCGTCATGAGCCCGGCCTCGCCCTGGGCGATCTGGTCGTAGCCCGCCCGGCCGCCTTCGGGCCCGTCGTGCCCGAAGCCGCTGATCGACAGGATCACGAGTGCGGGATTGAGCTCGTGCAGGCGCTCGGTGGAGAAGCCCAGGCGGGCCAGCACGCCGGGACGGAAGTTCTCCACCAGCACGTCGGCCCGTCCGACGAGCCGGCCGAGCACGTCACGCCCCGTCTCGGACTTGAGGTCCAGCGCGATTGATTCCTTGTTGCGGTTGCAGGACAGGAAGTAGGTCGATTCGCGCCGGCCCTCAGGCCCCACGAAAGGAGGGCCCCAGCTTCGGGTGTCATCGCCGGAGCCGGGCTGCTCCACCTTGATGACCCGCGCTCCCATGTCTCCGAGCATCATGGCCGCGTGCGGGCCCGCGAGTGCTCTGGACAGGTCGAGGACGACCACGTCGGACAGCGGTCCGGTCATGTGTGTCACCTTGGGATCCGCCGATCAGGCGCGCCTGAGTCTCTCGTGCAGCGCCGGGCCGACGAGCTTGGCCTCGTACTTGGCGTAGATGGCCTCGATCTCCTCCTGACCGGCGCCTTCGGGCAGCTCGTCGAACTCGCCGAAGAGCTCCTCGTACCCACCGGGGGTCATGATGTTGATGACCCGCACCGGCCCCTGGTCCTCGCGCAGGTTGTCGAAGGTGTGGGGAAGGCCGGGCGGGACCGTCGCGAAGTCCCCCGGCTCCAGGTCGTACACCTCCTCGCCCATCTGGATGGTGAGCACGCCGCTGAGGATGTAGAAGGTGTCCTCCTGCCGCTCGTGGACGTGGAGCTTCGGGCCGGTGTGGAACTCGAGATCCATGATCATGAAGTCGATCCGGCCTTCCGTGTCACGGCCACCGACCTTGAAGAGCGCCGGGCCGGTCTCGTAGGCCTTGCCTTCGGATCCCCGGACAACTATCCCTCGCAGCATCGCATCCTCCTGTGCTCTGTCCGCCGTCCCGTGTGACGTCGTTACGCCACACATCGAACGGCTTGGTCCTTCGTATTACCTTGAACCACTATTCTCCCCGCTCCAGATTTCTGTCAAGGCCGAAAAGGGCCGATTTGGCGCTTGATCACGTCGCTGAGCGGGATGTTCTCCAGGAAACAGTGCGTGAACGACTCTTGACGCACAGGTTCGCCTCCCCTACACAATGGAATACGTATGACAAAGCTCACCCTGATTTCAAGATCGAGCGGTGGAGAGGTGGCGTAATGAGTGCCGGAGACAACGAACGGCGAGAACTCGAGGAAGCCCTGCACGTCGACGAGATCGGCATCAGGCCCGTACCGCCCGAAGGACGGGACGCCACGGCGCTGCAGCAGTTCTGGATATGGGCGGGCGCGAACCTCGCACCGATCAGCTGGATCGTCGGGACCGTGGGCATAGCACTGGGGCTGAGCCTGCTCGAGACCATCCTCATCGCCGTCATCGGACAGGCCGTCGGCGCCCTCATCTTCGGCCTGTTCGCGCTGATGGGACACCGCACCGGCGTCAACCAGATGGTCCTCGCGCGGGCGACGTTCGGACGCCGCGGCGCCTATCTGCCCGCGCTGCTGCAGACGCTCATGGCCACGGGATGGATCGGCATCAACACCTACGTCGTGCTGGACCTCTGTCTTGGCATCGCCCACCAGATGGGCCTGCAGCCCAGTGACACCGTCAAGTACGGGCTGGCGGTCGCGATCATGATCGTCCAGGTCGTCATCGGCGTCCTGGGCTTCTACGCGATCCGCACGTTCGAGAAGTACACCGTCCCGGTCGTGGCCGTGGTCATGGTGGTCATGACCGTGGTGGTGCTGACCAGGCTCGAGGACATCAGCTGGACCGAATCGTCGCTGGCCGGCGGCGAGCGGTTCACCGCCGCCACCCAGCTGCTGACCGCGGTCGGCGTCGGATGGGGGATGGGGTGGATCACGTGGGCCTCGGACTACAGCAGGTTCACCCGGCCCGGCGTCTCCCCCAAGCGCCTGTACGCCGCCTCGGCGATGGGCATCTTCACCCCCCTGGCCTGGCTGTCGGTTCTCGGAGCGCTCTCCGGTACGGCCTCGCAGGCGGGCGATCCGGCCGAGATCGTCGCCTCCCTCTTCGGCATCATGACCGTTCCCGTCCTGTTCGTGATCCTGCACGGCCCGGTGGGCACCAACATCGTGAACATCTACACCGCCTCGCTCGGACTTCTCTCGCTCGACATGAAGCTCAAGCGCACCACCGCCAGCCTGCTCACCGGTGTGATCGGTTTCCTGCCGCTGTTCGTCTTCATCGAGTCCGAGAGCTTCGCCGCCGGTTTCACCAACTTCATGTCGTCGGTGGTCATATGGCTCAGCCCCTGGGCCGGTGTGACGCTGGTCGACTGGTACGTCGTACGCAGGCGGCAGGTGGACTGCGACGGGCTCTACGCCGACCCGCGCACCTCCCGGTACGGCGACGTCAACATGCGAGCGGTCTCGGCGTTCCTCGCCGGCCTCGCCTCCGCCTGGGCGTTCCAGTACGGTGCCGTCGAAGCCTTCCAGGGCCCCGTCGCCCGCGCGATGGGGAACGTGGATCTCTCCTGGGCGGCCGGCATGGGCGTCAGCGCCGTCCTCTACTTCCTGCTGACACGGGGGCGGGCGGGCGCCGCGGCGGCACCCCCTGCCCGCCAGGTCGGATCGGCGGGCGAAAACGTGGTGTCTTCGTGAGGGCGTCCATCCAACATGTAACGTATATCGTAGGACGAAGACAGAGTGCCAACTCAGAGAAGGCAGCGTGGCCATTCAGCCGTTCAACAAGGCACCTCTCGTGGATCAGGTGCGGGGCACCATCCTCAAGGCCATCCTCGACAAGCAGTTCGTCGACAAACTGCCCAACGAAGACGATCTGGCCGGCATGCTCAACGTGAGCCGCACGACGGTCCGCGGCGCGCTGGCGAGCCTGGAGCGGGAAGGGATCATCACCCGGCGCCGCGCGCTGGGCACGACGATCAACCAGCATGTCCATCCCTCCGCGCTGGCCCTGCAACGGCTGGTCGGCTTCACGGACCTGCTGCGGGAGAAGGGGCACGACGTCCATGTCGAGGCGGATCGCTCCAGGGTGGAGCGGCTGCCGCAGGACGTGGTCGCGGCCTTCGGCGACAGCCTCCCCGACGGGGAGACGTTCCTCACCGACACCCGCTTCTACGCCGACGGGCACCTGGCGATCTGCATCCGCGACGCGGTTCCGTGGTCCCTGCTCCAAGACCCCTCCGGCCTGCCCCAGCAGGGCCCGCCCACGCAGTTCGATTTCGCGCGCGCCTATCTGGTCGAGCCCATCGACCACGCGGTCGTCGAGATCCTGGCCACGGTGAGCCGGAGCGGCGAGACACGGCTGCAGGTGCCCGAGGGTGAGGCGTTCACCCGGCTCCTGGAACGCCACTACACACGTGAAGGCCGCATGATGGCCGTGTCGCTCGTCGACGTCGACAACGGTTACGTGGTGTTCGAGGTCGTCCGCCGGATGTGAGCGGTTTCGACGGCCCACCATGCGACCCAGCATGTGAGGAGCGGTCCGCGTCGGTGACGCGGGCCGCTCCTTTTTTCACGCCGCACGTCTGACTCTCCCGTCGGACCACGGCGCCCAGGCGGCCGGAGAGCGGCCCCGTCGGGCACCTCGCATCCCTGTTCCACTTCTCAGATCAGACATCTTGCCGCTAAAGTCATTTGTAGTACGATAGACAAAGAGAGAGGGAGGTGCCATGGAACTCCTAGATTTCCACCCGGGCGGATACCGCTTCATCAAGGTCGAAGGCGTGTTCCAGTTCTCCAGCGGAGTGGCCGCGGCCCCGGGGTTCGCGTTGGAGCGGGTGCGCTTCGCCCGCCCCGTTCCGCTCGCCGAGGGCTTCGCCGCCGTCGAGAGACATCTGGCGGCCATCGGACGGCCGACCACCGCGTTCGCGGCCTGCGAGCTGAGGTCGTCGGCCCCCTTCACCGAGCAGGGGTTCGTCGACTTCAACCGCGTGTACGTCAAGACCCTGGAACGCTGGGGTCTCTACTCCGACGGCGTCAACCCGGTGGCCCGGACGAACGTCTGCCCCGCCTACGACAAGCCCGAAGTGCCGTCGCTGCACGCTTTCTCGTACACGGTCGAGTCCGACAGCCCTCATCCGACCTTCGTGCTGGCAGGCAACGCCGAGTGCGCCCAAGGTCCGGGCGAGTATCGCGACAGCATCGTCCGCCGGGGAGAGACGTCCATCGACGCCATGCGCGACAAGCTGCGTTTCGTCCGGGCGGAGCAGGAGGAGCGGCTCCGTGTGCTCGGCCTCCAATGGAGCCATGTCCTCAGCACTCAGGCCTACACCCTGCACGAGGTGGGACCGCTGCTCCGCGAGGAGATCTTCGCCTACGGCGCCGGCACCGGGGCGGTCACCTGGCACCTGGCCAGCCCGCCGGTGGTCGACTGCGAGTACGAGATGGACGCGCGTACCGTGCTGCGCGAAATTCTCCTGTGATCCACAGCAGGACGATCACGACCGGCTCCCGCCGGGCCGGCGCGGGCCGTCACCGGCTCCGTCACCGGCGCCCGGCAGAACATCATCGGAACGAACCCTCACGTGAAGGGCCGTCATGGCGAAGCAGCAAGTGACATCGGAAGCCGTCAGTTCCCCCAGCGGGCACTTCTCCCAGGCGATCGCGACCCAGGCGCGCGGCAGGCTCCTGTTCCTGTCCGGGATGACGGCGCGCCTGCCCGACGGCACGGTCACCGGAGCGGGCGACATCGACGCGCAGACCCGGCGCGTCTGCGACAACATGAAGAACCTGGTCGAGGCGGCGGGCGGGGCGATGGAGGACATCGTGCGCGTCGACGTCTTCGTCAGGAACATCGAGCACTTCGCGGCGATCCACCGGGTGCGTCGCGAGTACTTCCCCTCGCCGCCGCCGGCTTCGACCCTCCTTGAGGTGTCGAAGATGGTCCACCCCGACATGCTCATCGAGATCAACGCCATCGCTGTCATCCAGGACATGTGACGATATGAGACTTACAACCTTTCAGACTCCTCAGGGTGCCACCACCTACGGCGCCGTCACCGACCGTGGCCTGGTCGACCTTGGAGCGCGTCTCGGCACCCGCCATCCCGACCTCAAGTCACTCATCGGCGACGACGCGATGGTGCTCGCGAGCGAGCATCTGGACAAGGTGGACTACGCGGCGTCCGACGTGACCTGGCTCCCGGTGATCCCCAATCCAAACAAGATCATCTGTGTCGGCCTGAACTACGAAGATCACCGCGCCGAGACGGGAAACTCGGTGAGCGCGCAGCCGGCGGTGTTCCTACGTGTCCCCGAGTCGCAGACCGGCCACGACAGCCCGCTGCTGCGCCCGCGCGAGAGCGACACGCTCGACTACGAGGCCGAGGTCGCCGTCGTCATCGGACGCTCCGGCCGCCGGATCGCCCCCGATGCGGCCTGGCGCCACGTAGCCGGGCTGAGCTGCTACAACGACGGCTCCGTGCGCGAGTTCCAGCGTCACACGCACCAGTACACTCCGGGTAAGAACTTCCCACGGACCGGCGCCTTCGGGCCCTGGATGGTCACCATGGACGAGATACCCGCCGACAGTGCCCTCACCCTGTCCTGCCGCCTCAACGGCAAGATCATGCAGCACGCGACGACCAGCGAGATGATCTTCTCGATCCCGCGGATCATCTCCTACGTGTCGACGTTCACCACGCTCGCGCCGGGAGACGTCATCGCCACCGGCACTCCGGGGGGCGTCGGAGCGCGCAGGTCACCGCAGGTCTTCATGCGGCCGGGCGACACCGTCGAGGTCGAGATCGACAAGATCGGTGTACTGCGCAACACGATCTCCGATGACTGAGACCCCGCTCACCGGCCGCTCGCGGAAGGCGGGAAACCGCCGGACAGGGCAGCGGCTCGCGGCCGGCCTTCCGGGCACCGGAGGGACGGACGGCAGCCGGAGCCGGTCATGAGCGAGCTCCACTTCCTGGGCATCTCCGAACTCGGTCCGATGCTGGCCGCCCGCGAGCTCTCACCCGTGGAGCTGTGCCAGGCGCTGCTGGCCCGCTGCGCGTCGCTGGATCCCCTGCTCAACGCCTTCGTCTCGCTTCCGTCGGAGCGCATCCTCGCCGACGCCCGCGTCGCGGAGGAGGAACTGCGTCGCGGGGACGTGCGGGGACCGCTGCACGGCGTGCCGATCGCCGTCAAGGACAACATCGACGTCGAAGGAGAGCGGACCACCGCGGGCTCCAGGGTCCTCGCGGACGCGAGGGCCACCGGCGACGCCGTGATCGTGGCCCGGCTGCGGGCGGCGGGCGCCATCGTCTTCGGGAAGACCAATCTGCCCGAGTTCGCCTATGGGCCGCTTGACACCTATCACTACGGGCCGACCCGTAACCCGTGGGACCTCCAGCGGTACGCCGGCGGCTCCAGCATGGGGTCCGGCTCGGCCGTGGCGGCGGGCCTGGTGCCGGGTGCCATAGGTACCGACACGACCGGTTCGATCCGTAACCCGGCGGCCTGGTGCGGCGTCGTGGGCCTCAAGCCGACGTTCGGCCGTGTTCCGACGACCGGGGTCGTGCCGCTGGCCCGGACGCTGGACCATGCCGGGCCCATGGCACGATCGGCGGAAGACTGCGCCGTGCTGTTCGACGCCGTCGCGGACCGTGACCCGGGCCGGGCCGGGGCGTCGCACCGGAAGGGGGCCGGCCGGGCGACGCCGCTCCGCCGCTCCGTGCGCGGCCTCAGGGCCGGGGTGCTACGCGGCTTCCTGTGGGAGCCGCTCAGCGCCGATACGGCCGCCGCCCTGACCGTGGCACTCGTCGCCTTGCGGGACATGGGGCTGGAGGTCGTCGACGTCGAGGTCCCGGCGTGGAAGGCGGCCGTGGAGGCCGGTTCCACCATCCTGGCCTGCGAGGCCTCGGCGGAGTACCGCCGGTTCCTGCGGGAGCGTCCCGCGGACCTGACCCCCCAGATCCGTGAGCGGCTGGAGGGCGGGCTGGCCGTACCCGCGCCCGACTACGTCGACGCCCTGCGCGCCACCCAGCGACTACGCGCGGAGCTGGCCGAACTGTTCACGCGTGTCGACGTCCTCGTCCTGCCGAGCCGTGAACGCACGGCTCCCAGGATGGAGGCCACCGGGAGGCTGACCGAGCCGATCGGCGGACCTCTGTACGCCGTGCCTCTGAACGGGACCGGCCTACCGGCGGTCTCGATCCCCTGCGGCTTCGGCTCGGACGGCTTGCCGATCGGCGTTCAGCTGGCCGGGCCCGCGTGGGGTGAGGCCACGCTGCTGGCGCTCGCCCACGCCTACCAGAAGGTCACCGACTGGCACGCGCGGCGGCCGCTGCCGTAGGGGGCCGGACGCCGCGGGCGTACGGCGCGCCACGATCACGGCGGTCACACGCCCGGCGCGGCCGCCCGGGGCGCGATCCTGGGCGGCGAGCCCGACGGCCTTCCGTTCCTGCCTCCAAGGGCGACGGCGGGTCGGCAGCGGGCCGCCGTACGCGGATCAGGGTGGGGACAGGGACGCGCCGGTCCCCACCCTGATCCGCACCACCGCCCCCGCCGTCCGTGTCACCTGTCCGTGTCATCTGTCTCTGCTCCCGCGCCACCGCCGCCCCCATCGGCGGTCACGCGACCGGCCAGACGTTCGTAGCGCTGCCTGGCGGCCTGGGAGGTGCCCAGCCCGAGGCCGAAGGCGATCTCCTGCCAGGTGAGGCCGCGGCCGCGCGCCATCAGCAGGAGCCCCGCCTCCAGTTGGTCCATCTCCGCGCGCGCCAGCGGGATGAGGGTCAGGGCGGCGGTGATGTCGGCGTTGTCCACCTCCGGCTCACCTTCTTCCCGCTCCGCGGCGCCGCCCGCGAGAAGGGACACGATCCTGATGGCCTCGTGCGGGCCGAGGACGTCGGGGTGGACCTGCCGGGAGCGCTGCGCCTCGGTGGCCGCGTGCCGCTCGGCGATGCGGAAAAGGGACGCGTACACGCGGTGCGCCCGCGCCTGAGCCGGGTCGGGCGGGGTGAAGGGGTCGGACGTCTGATCAGATTCGGTGTTCATGCGACCAGCATGGCTGTCACAATAAATTGTTGTCAACATTTTGAAGCAAACAAAATGTTCACATAAAGGCCGCGACTCGTCCCCCAAGGAGGGGGCACACCTCTGCCGTCAACGACAGAAGCGAGAGAGAATGAATTGAAGGCAACGGAGATGATCTGAATGAACACACCGGGTGACGGAGACGATGTTACGGTGACCGACGTGAGTAGCGCACTCGACTACTGGCCGTCCCCACCTCCGTGGGGATGGACCGCCGACGACCTCGACCGTCTTCCGGCAGAGGGACCGAACGGCGAGCCCGACTTCTTCAAGCACGTCGAACTGATCGATGGAGCTCTCGTCTTCATGTCCCCCCAGAAGCGCTTTCACCAGCGCATGATCCGCCGTCTCACCGAGGTCCTCGACACACAGGCTCCCGAGTACCTGTCGTCGGTCGATCAGATGGACATCAAGCTCGGGCCCAGGATGCGCCCCTGTCCTGACATCGTGATCATCGACACGGTGGCGGCCGACGACGACGATCGGACGTTCTACACCCCTGACGAGGTCCACCTCGTCGTCGAGATCGTCTCCCCCGAGTCCGAGGACCGGGACCGCAAGACCAAGCCGTTCCGCTACGCCGAAGCCGGGATCGCGCACTTCTGGCGGGTCGAGGACAACGACGGCAGCCCCGTCGTCTACGTCTACGAGCTCGATCCCGCCACCGGCTCCTACGGCCTCACCGGCATCCACCACGGACGCCTGACCGTCCCGGTCCCCTTCCCCATCGACGTCGACCTGGACAAGCTGCCCCGTTAGGAGGCCTGGGCGGCGGCCTTGGCGGCGATCGGCAGGGCGTCGGCGACGCGGGACAGGGCCTCGTCGTCGTGGGCGGCCGACAGGAACCAGGCCTCGTAGGCCGACGGGGGCAGGTAGACGCCCTGGTCGAGCATGGCGTGGAAGAAGGCCCGGTAGGCGGCGGTGTTCTGCTTCTGGGCCCCGTCGAAGTCGGTGACCTGGTCCTCGGTGAAGAAGACGGAGAACAGGCTGCCCGCGCGCTGCAGGCGGTGCGGCACCCCGGCGGCGGCCAGGGCGTCGGCGGCGGCGCGGCCGATGACCAGGGCGGAGGCGTCGACCCGGTCGTAGACCTCGTCGTCGCAGGCGCGCAGGGTGGCCAGGCCGGCGGCGCAGGCCAGCGGGTTACCGGACAAGGTGCCGGCCTGGTAGACCGGCCCTTCCGGAGCGAGGTGGGCCATCACGTCGGCACGGCCGCCGAACGCGGCGGCGGGCAGACCGCCGCCCATGACCTTGCCGAAGGTCATCAGGTCGGCGTCCACCGGGTCCAGCCCGTACCATCCGGACTCCGACACCCGGAAACCGGTGAGCACCTCGTCGATGATCAGCAGGGCGCCATGCGCGGTGCAGAGCTCGCGCAGCGTGGCGTTGAACCCGTCCAGCGGCGGGACGACGCCCATGTTGGCCGGGCAGGCCTCGGTGATCACACACGCGATCTCGGCGCCGAACGCCCGGAAGGCCTCCGTCACGGCCTCGACCGAGTTGTAGGGCAGCACCACCGTGTCGGCGGCCGAGGCGCCGGTCACACCGGGAGTGTCGGGCAGACCGAAGGTGACCAGGCCGGACCCCGCCGAGGCGAGCAGGGCGTCCACGTGGCCGTGGTAGCAGCCGGCGAACTTGACGACCTTGGACCGACCGGTGAAGCCGCGGGCCAGCCGTACCGCGGACATGGTGGCCTCGGTGCCCGAGCTGACCAGGCGGACCTTCTCCACCGGCTCCACCCGGGCGACGATCTCCTCGGCGAGCTCGACCTCGCCGGGCGTCGCCGTACCGAACGAGGTCCCCGCCGCCAGAGCGTCCTGCAGCGCCTCGACCACGGCCGGGTGACGGTGCCCGAGGATCATCGGCCCCCAGGAGCAGACCAGGTCCACGTAGCGGTTGCCGTCCACATCGGTGATGTAGGGCCCCTGGCCGGAGGCCATGAAGCGGGGGGTGCCCCCGACGGCCCCGAAGGCGCGGACCGGGGAGTTGACACCTCCCGGGACGATCTCACGTGCGCGGGCGAACAGGTCCTCGGAGTTCTCAGTACGGCTCACGCCCTCCAGGGTAGTCACCGGGGGGACAGCCCCCGCCAGAGCGGGTGATCCGATCGGACCGTCCGGGCGCACGCGGGCGCGCCCGGGTTCGGCGAGGTCCCGGAATCCGTTCCGGAACGGGACACCAGCCCCGGGACGGCGGGACACGGGGTGCGGGATCCTGCGGTCATGGCAGTGACGACACCCCCTGCCCGGGGGCCGGGCCCCCGGCCGTCCGGCGTCCACCTCGTGCTCAACCGCACCCTGGTGTACGGCGGGCTGGCGGTGGTCACCGGCGGGATCTACTCCGGGCTGACCTGGCTGGTCACCACGCTGGCCGGCAGCCAGGACGCGGTGGCCGGGCTGGTCGCGGCGCTGGCCGCGGGCGCGGTGTTCCACCCGGCACGGCTGCGCCTGCAGCGGGTCGTGGACCGGTTGCTCCGGGTCGAGCGCGACCCCTACCGGGTGGCCGACCGGCTGAGCCGCACCCTGCAGGAGGCCGTCGACCCCGCCGAGGGGCTGGTCACCGCCGCGGCGCTGGTGCGCCAGGCGCTCCGTGCCGACGGCGTCGCCGTCGAGGTCCACGGCGGGCATACCGGGGTCGTCATCGACGGCGAGCTGGGAGACCAGCCGGTCGAGACTCCGCTGGTCTGGCACGGGGAGCCGGTCGGGCGGCTGCTCAGCAGCGGGCCCGGCACCTCGCCGGACCTGCTGGACGCGCTGGCCCGGCGCCTGGCGGAGCTGGCGCACGCCGTACGGCTCACCGCCGACGTGCGACGCTCCAGGGAGCGCATCCTCACCACCCGGGAGGAGGAGCGGCGCAGGCTCCGCCGCGACCTGCACGACGGGCTGGGGCCGACGCTGGCCAGCCTGGCGATGACCGTGGACGAGGCCAGGCTCCGGCTGGAACGAGATCCCGAGGCCGTGGAAGGACTGCTGATCCGCGTGCGCGACCAGATGGGCGCCGCGATCGTCGACGTCAGGAACCTGGTGTACGGCCTGCGCCCGCCCGCGCTGGACGACCTCGGCCTGGTCGGCTCGCTGCGCGCGCTGGCCGACGCGCCGGGGCCCAGGGTGGACATCGCGGTGGTCGGCCCGCTGGGCGACGTGCCCGCGGCGGTGGAGGTGGCGGCCTACCGGATCGCCCAGGAGGCGCTCACCAACGTCCGCCGCCACGCCCAGGCCACCACCGCCCTGGTCCGGGTCGAACTGCTCCGGGCCAAGACGGTCCAAACCGAGACGATCCAGGCCGAGACGGACCGTACCGGGGTGGAGCAGACCGGGCCGGCGTCCGGCGGAGGCGGGCCCGGCGGCGCGGAGGGCGGCGCTGCAGGCCGCAGGGCGGCGGGGGGCAGGGCGGCGGGTGGCGGCGAGCTGCGGCTCTCGGTCGCCGACGACGGGATCGGCCTGCCGGAACGGGTCCGCGGCGGCGTGGGACTGGTCTCCATGCGCGAGCGGGCGGCGGAGGCGGGCGGCTCCTGCACGGTCGGACCGCGTCCCGGCGGCGGCACCGAGGTCATCGTCCACCTCCCCCTCGGAACGGAGAAACCATGACCTCCCCCACAGACGAAGACGCCGCCGCCTCCACCACGGACGGAGACGCCGTGGGTGGCCGGTGGCACAGGGCGCTGACCGTCCTCGTCTGGACCGGGGCGGTGCTGGCGCCGGCGTGCAACCTCCTGGCGGTCCGGTTGAGGGAGCTGAGCGCCTCGACCTGGGCCGACCCCTTCGTCACCATGGATGCGACCGTCGTCCTGTTCCCCGCCGCCGGCGCGTTCCTCGTCACCCGCCGGCCCCGGCTGCTCGTGCCCTGGCTGCTGTGGGGCAGCGGGGTGATCGGCGGCCTCTACTACCTGGTCTACAGCGGCGCCCACTGGCTCTACCTCACCGATCCCGGAGGGTTCACCCCCTACCTCGCGTGGCTGGGAATGTGGCTGTGGCTGTGGCACGTGCCGGTGTACGTCTCGCTGCTGCCGCTGCTGTTCCCCGACGGCCGGCTGCCCTCCCGGCGCTGGCGGCCGGTCCTGTACGCCAATCTGCTCCTCATGGCCGGGCACTCCCTGTTCCTGGGACTGGCTCCGGATCCCGGGTTCGAGAGCCAGCTCCCGGTCGCGAACCCGTTCGGGGTCGAGGCGCTGCGCGAGATCTCACCGGCCGTGGAGTCGTACATCGGCGCCCCGATGATGGCACTCACCGCGCTCGGCGTGCTGTCGCTGGCCTTCCGCTACCGGGCGGGCGACACCGAGCTCCGGCGCCAGATCGGCTGGTACGCCGCCGCGCTGGTGGTGGTCCTGACCTCCTGGATCGTCCGGGTGACGACCGGCTCGTGGCTGCTGATGGCCCTGGAATCCGTCATCGTCGTCGTGTTGCCCCTGTCGATCATCGCGGCGGTGCTGCGCTACCGCCTCTACGGCATCGACGTCGTGGTCAACCGGACGCTGGTCTACGGTTGCCTGGTCGCGGTCACCGGAGGGGTCTACTTCGGACTGATCTGGCTGGCCAATGCCCTGGCCGGCGGCCTGGGCTCCGTCGCGGGGGCGGTCGCGGCAGTGGCCGTGGGCGGGGTCTTCCACCCGGCGCGGCTGCGCCTGCAGCGGGTGGTGGACCGGGTGTTCGCCGTCGAGCGCGACCCCTACCGGCTCGCCGACCTGCTGGGCCGTACCGGGCAGGGGGCGCAGGACCCGGCGGCGGCGCTCGGCGAGGCCGTGACGGTGATCCGCGGGGCGCTGGGCGCGGCCGGGGTCGGTGTCGAGGTCCGCACCGGGTGGGGCGGCCCGGTGCGCGTGTTCAGCGACGGGGAGCTGCGGCCCGGGACGCAGGAAATACCGCTGCTCTGGCACGCCGAGCGGGTGGGCACCCTGCTGGTGGCGGGGGCGTGGCCGGGCCGCGAGCCGCTGGCCGTGCTCGCCCGGCACCTGGCCGAGCCGGCGCACGCCGTACGGCTCACCGCCGATCTGCACCGTTCCCGGGAGCGCATCCGGACCACCCGCGACGAGGAGCGCCGCCGGCTGGGCAGGGAGTTGCACGACGGGCTCGGCCCGGCGCTGACCAGCGTCACGCTCACCCTCGACGACGCGCGCAGACGGCTCGGCGCCGATCCGCAGGCCGCCGAGAAGCTGCTGGTCCGGGTCCGCGAGGAGATGACCGCGACCATCGCATCGGTCCGCGAGCTGGTGTACGGCCTGCGCCCGCCCGCGCTGGACGACCTGGGCCTGGAGGGGGCGCTGCGGGCCTCCGCCGGGGAGACCGCGGTGGCGGTGGACGGCGCGCTGGACGACCTGCCCGCCGCCGTCGAGGTCGCCGCCTACCGCATCGCCCAGGAGGCGCTCACCAACGCCCGCCGCCACGCCGGCGCGGCCACGATCCTCGTCCGGCTGCGCCGCCTGCCGGGCGAGCTGCGGGTGGAGGTCGCCGACGACGGGGTCGGCCTGCCCGAGAACCCGGCCGCGGGCGTCGGGCTGACCTCGATGCGCGAGCGGGCGGCCGAGGTGGGAGGCTCCTGTGTGATCGGCCGCGGGCCGGGCGGCGGCACGGAGGTGACCGCCAGATTGCCGACTGAGGAGGCCACGTGATCACCGTGCTGATCGTGGACGACCACCCGGTCTTCCGGCAGGGCCTGCGCGGCCTGCTCGCGGCCATGGACATCGAGGTCGTCGGGGAGGCCTCCGGCGGCCAGGAGGCGGTGGCACTGGCCGCCGAGCTCCAGCCGGACGTGGTCGTGATGGACCTGCAGATGCCCGGCGGCAACGGCGTCGAGGCGACCAGGACGATCGTCAGGACCAGCCCGCGGATCGGGGTGCTGGTGCTGACCATGTTCCGCGACGACGACTCGGTGTTCACCGCCATGCGCGCCGGGGCGCGCGGCTACCTGCTCAAGGAGGCCGGCGCCGAGGAGATCGGCCGCGCCGTGCACGCCGTCGCGGCGGGCGAGGCCATCTACGGCCCCGAGATCGCCCGTCGCGTCCTGACCTACTTCAGCGGCATGCCCGACCCGTCGCGCACCGCCTTCCCCGAACTCACCGAACGGGAGCGGGAGGTGCTCGAACTGGTCGCCCAGGGCCGGGGCAACAACGAGATCGCCGGGATCCTCTTCCTGTCCGGCAAGACCGTGCGCAACCACGTCTCCAACATCTTCATGAAGCTCCAGGTGGCCGACCGCGCCCAGGCCATCGTCCGTGCCCGCGAGGCCGGGCTGGGCGGCTCCTCCTGACCCGGCCCGTCCCCGCCTGGCCCCGGGCCGTCGGCGGGATCCGACCGGCGCTGCTCAGTCGCAGACGTCGGCGAGCCAGTCGAGGACGCGGAGCGGGTCGGGCAGCGGACGGCCGTCCGGCGGGCGCAGCCACGAGCCGGCCCGGCCGGACGGCAGAGCCGAGGGCGGGGCGAGGACGTAGCTGTCACGGCAGTGCCAGCGCAGGCCGGGCATCTCGTCGATGGTGGCCGGCCCGAAGTCGAGGGGGCAGGACCACCATTCGTCCTCGTCCTCTGCGACGTTACGGGTGGCCACATAGAAAAGGACCCGGTCGCCGTTCGCGGCGACCGGGCCCGTTGCGGATCCGGCGGAGTCCATTCCCGCGAGGGCGGTGAGCCCCGCGGTGGCCGGTACGTCGAACACGTCGAAGACACGGCCCGTGGGGAGGATCACATTCGCCTCGGGCTCCCGCTGCCACCAGTGGGTGAGCTGGGTGGGGTCGGTGGTGGCCTGCATCTGCCAGGCCCGCGAGAGCGGATGCGCGCCCGGGTCGGGACAGCCGACCCGGTCGCAGGAGCAGGCGCGGGGACCGCCCTGCAGCGGCCGCGCGCCGGGACAGCTCGCCCAGCCCAGAGCGGCGTACTCCAGCACGGAGCTGATCGTCTGTTTCGGATGAGCACGTCGCCTGCCACGACGAGTCAGCGGTACCCCCACCATTGTGTCCTCCGTCGTCTGCCCATCCCGGTGCCCCCCGGATGCGATGACATATCCACATTCTGGTTAGCAAGGGAAGTCAGACAACCAGGGTCTACGCCACCTGGGACACATCCGCACCGGTACTCGCACTCTAACGCACAGACCACCCGAGCAAGCGGCAAACCCCCAGTTCTCGGCATGTGCCACTGGTCTCACTGGAGCTTCTTGGCCACCTCGGTCGCCCAGTAGGTGAGGATCATGTCGGCCCCGGCCCGGCGGATCGCGACCAGCGACTCCATGATCGCCCGGTCCCGGTCGATCCAGCCGTTCGCCGCCGCGGCCTCGATCATGGCGTACTCCCCGCTGACCTGGTAGGCGGCCACCGGCACGTCCACCGCCTCACGCACCTGGCGCAGGATGTCGAGGTAGGCCAGGGCGGGCTTGACCATCACGCCGTCGGCGCCCTCGTCGAGGTCCAGCCGCACCTCGCGCAGCGCCTCGCCGACCGGGCCCGCCGCGTCCTGCTGGTAGGCGTCGCGGTCGCCGAACTGCGGCGCGCACTCGGCCGCCTCCCGGAACGGCCCGTAGAACGCCGAGGCGTACTTGACCGAGTAGGCGAGGATCGGGATCTGCTCGAAGCCGTCGGCGTCCAGCGCCGCGCGGATCGCGGCGACCTGGCCGTCCATCATGCCGCTGGGCGCGATGACCTGCGACCCGGCCCGGGCCTGGGACACCGCGGCGGCCGCGTAACGCTCCAGGGTGGCGTCGTTGTCGACCTCGCCGCCGGGCGTCAGGATGCCGCAGTGTCCGTGGTCGGTGAACTCGTCCAGGCAGGTGTCGGTCATCACGACCAGCGCGTCGCCCACGTCGGCGACCACGTCGGCGACGGCCTGCTGGATGATCCCGTCGGGGTCGTCGGCCGCCGACCCCCGCGCGTCCTTCACCGCGGGCACGCCGAACAGGATGAGCCCGCCGACTCCCGCCTCGGCCGCCTCGTGGGCGGCCTTGCGCAGCGAGTCACGAGTGTGCTGGAACACTCCGGGCATCGAGCCGATCGGGTTCGGCTCGCCGATGCCCTCCTTGACGAACAGCGGCAGCACCAGCTCCGCCGGGTGCAGCCTGGTGCCGGAGACCATCCGGCGCATCGCCGCCGTACGGCGGAGCCTGCGCGGACGCGCGACGGGGAACTGGGCGCTCATCTGAATCCTTCCAGGGTGGAGATCCCGGGCTTTGGCGCTGGGAGAGGACACGGCGCGGTGCCTCGTGATCCGTTGACGGGTCCGGCGGTGACGACGGCCAGGCCACCGCGCGGGTGATCGGCAGTGCTCCCGCCGCCGGGCCGGCGGCGGGGTGGGACGCCTGTGGAGGCGGCGTGGGGCCCGAGCGGCGCGAGCCGGCCGGGTGATTGCCAGTGAAGCAGGGAAACCGGCCCGTGAGGGGCGGAATCCCGGGCTCCGGGCATGGGGAAGAAGTCAAGATCTCTCCCTCTCCCCGCCATGGGGGCGGAGACCGGGGAATCGTATTCAGATGTGACGTGCACGCTCGCGGGGACCGTCGCGGACGCCTCGTTCGCCGGGCGTCCGTGACGGTTCCAGATTACTTGGCGCGACGCCGGGCGCCTCGCCGGGTCTGGGAGGGCCTGCGAGGGACGTCTCCGGCCGCGAGCGCGGCCTGCCGCTGCTTGGCGCCGTACTCGGCCAGCGCCGCCGCGAGGGCCGAAGCCGACGGCCTGTCGGCCATCACGTCGACGCGGAGCCCGAACTCCTCGGCCGTCTTGGCGGTCTGCGGGCCGATCACGGCGATGACCGTGACGTTGTGCGGCTTGCCCGCGATGCCCACCAGGTTGCGCACCGTGCTCGACGAGGTGAACAGCACCGCGTCGAACCCGCCGCCCTTGATGGCCTCCCGGATCGGTGCGGGCGGCGGAGCCGCGCGGACAGTCCGGTAGGCGGTCACGTCGTCGCACTCCCAGCCGAGCTCGGTCAGCCCCGCGACCAGTGACTCGGTCGCGATGTCGGCCCGGGGCAGCAGCACCCGGTTGATCGGGTCGAGCATCGAGTCGTACGGCGGCCACTCGGCCAGCAGGCCTTCCGACGACTGCTCGCCCGACGGCATCAGGTCGGGCTTGACGCCGAACTGCACCAGCGCCCGTGCGGTGGCCTCGCCGACGGCCGCGACCTTGAGCCCCGCGAACGCGCGGGCGTCCAGGCCGTACTCCTCGAACTTCTCGCGCACGGCCTTGACCGCGTTCGCGCTGGTGAACGCCACCCACTCGTAGCGGCCGGTGACCAGGCCCTTGATCGCCCGGTCCATCTGCTGCGGGGTGCGCGGCGGCTCGACGGAGATCGTCGGGACCTCCTCCGGCACCGCGCCGTAGGAGCGCAGCTGCTCCACCAGCCCGGCCGACTGCTCCTTGGTCCTGGGCACGAGCACCCGCCAGCCGAACAGCGGCTTGGTCTCGAACCACGACAGCCGGTCACGCATGCCGACGGCCTCGCCGACCACGATCAGCGCGGGCTCGGTCATCCCGGCGTGCTTGAGGTCGGGCGCGATCCGGCCGAGCGTGGTCACCACGGTGTACTGCTCGGTGGTGGTGCCCGCGCTGCTGATCGCGACCGGCGTCGAGTCCGGACGGCCTGCGGCGATCAGCGCCTTGCCGATCGCGACGGCCGCGGAGACACCGTTGTAGATCACCAGGGTGCCGGTGCCCGTGGCGTGGGCGCTCCAGTCGTCGACCTGGGTCGCGTCCACGACCCGGAACTCCGGCACCGCCACCGCGGCGGGGATGCCCGCGTAGGTGAGCACCGCCGTCGCCGGGGGCACGCCCGGCACGATCTCGAAGTCCACCTCCGCCTTGGCGCAGGCCGCGACCTCCTCGGTGATCGAGGAGAAGAACATCGGGTCGCCGGCGCAGAGCCGCACGACGGCGCGACCGCCCTTGGCCTCTGTGACGGTCCTCAGCGAGACCGCGTCCTCCTCGGCGGCGTCGACGACGTCGACGCCCTCCCGGCAGTGGCGCAACAGCGCGCCGTACGCCTCCCGGTCGAGCACGACGACGTCGGCCTTCGAGAGCAGGTCGGCGCCACGGAGCGTGAGCAGGCCCTCGTCACCGGGGCCCGCCCCCACGAAGGCGACGAACCCGGCCGGGCGCTCGAAGGTGGTACTTCCGGAGCTCAATGTGCTTGCTCCCCTATCAACGTGCCTGCCCCTTCGGCGATCATCTCTGCCGCGAGGTCGCGGCCGAGATCCATGGGCGCCGAAAGGGTCCCGGCGGTGGACTTGCGCACCGCGCGCTTGCCGTCGACGGCGACGACAGCGGCGGTCAGAATCAGATTTTGCCCGTCATCGGCCGAGTACGCACCAACCGGAGCCGCGCACCCCGCCTCCAGGGCGTTGAGCACCGCGCGCTCGGCGGTCACCGCGGCGCGGGTCCGGGCGTCGTCGAGCACGCTCAGGAACTCGATGAGGTCGGCCCGGTCGGCCCTGCACTCCACGGCCAGCGCGCCCTGTCCGGGGGCCGGGAGCATCTCCTCCACTTCGAAGGTCTGGGAGATCTCGGCCTCACGGCCCAGCCGTCCGAGCCCGGCGGCGGCCAGCACGACGCCCTGCAGCTCGCCGGAGGTGACCTTGCCGATCCGGGTGTCGGCGTTGCCGCGGATCGGGACGTAGTCGAGGTCGGGACGGAGCACCCTGAGCTGGGCGATCCGGCGGGGAGACCCGGTGCCGACCTTCGCGCCGGCCGGCAGGTCGGACAGCTTCGCCGTGCTCACCAGCGCGTCCCTGGGGTCGTCACGCGGCGGGATCGCCGCGATGACCACGCGCGGGTCCTGCGTGGTGGGGAGGTCCTTCAGCGAGTGGACCGCGAAGTCGATCTCACCGTCGATCAGCTTGTCGCGCAGCGCGCTGACGAAGACGCCCGTCCCGCCGAGCTGGGTGAGGTTGGCCTTGGTGACGTCGCCGAAGGTGGTGACGCCGACGAGCTCGACGGCCCGGCCGGTCAGCTCGGTCAGCCGTGCGGCGACCAGCCCCGACTGGGTCGTGGCCATGAGGCTCCGCCTCGTGCCCAGTCTGAGCGGAGAGGAGACGCTGCTCATCTGCCCACCTCCTTCTTGCTCGTCTCGGCGTCGGTCCTTTCGATACTTCTCACCGCACGGGGAACCTTCGGGTCCAAATCGAACAGCTCACGCAATGCCTCCGCATAATGATCGCCTGCCGGAGACTCCGCGAGCTGTTTGACACGCACGGTGGGCTCATGGAGCAGTTTGTCGACCACGCGCCTGATCGTCTGCGTGACCTCGTCCCGGACCCGCCCGTCGAGCTCCGGGACCCGGGCGACGAGCCGCCCGAGCTCCGCCTCGACCACGTCGGCCGCCTTGCTCCGCAGCGCGACCACGGTCGGCGTCACCCGTGCGGCGCGCTCGGCCGACAGGTAGGCCGCCACCTCGGCGGCGACGATCCCGCGCACGGCGATGACCGCCTCGGCGCGCCCGCCGTCGTCGGTCTCCGCGTCGGCCGCGCCGTCCTGCATCGACTCCAGGTCGACGAGGGTGACGCCGGGCAGCTGCCGTACGGCGGGGTCCACGTCGTGGGGGAGCGCGAGGTCCAGCAGGAACATCTCCCTGGCCTCGATCATGTCCGCGGTGATGACCACGTCGGTGGCGCCGGTGCACGAGATGACCAGGTCGGCCTGGGCCAGCTCCCGCGCCAGGTCGCCGAGCTCGGCGGCCCGGCCGCCCACCGTCTGGGCCAGCCGTACCGCGCGGTCGTGGGTGCGGTTGACCACCACGATGTCGGTGACGCCCGCCCGCTGCAGGGTCGCGGCCGACAGGGCGCTCATCGAGCCGGCGCCGACCACCAGGGCGCGCTTGCCCCGGATCGGGCCGAGCACGCGCTCGGCGAGGGTGAGGCCCACGCCCACGAGGGAGGCGCCCGCCCGGTCGATGCCGGTCTCGGTGTGGGAGCGCTTGCCCACCCGCAGCGCCTGCTGGACGAGCTCGTTGAGCGTCGGTCCGAGCGTGCCCTGGTCCTGGGCGAGCTTGAGGGCCGAGCGGACCTGGCCGAGGATCTGCCCCTCGCCCAGGACCATCGAGTCGAGGCCCGAGCCGACCGAGAACAGGTGCTCGACGGCGCGGTCCTCGTAGTGCACGTAGAGATGGTTCGACAGCTGCTCCATGGGGACACCCGAATGGATGCTGAGCAGCTCGGAGATCGCGGTCACCGCGGCGTGGAACCGGTCCACCTCGGCGTAGACCTCGACCCGGTTGCAGGTCGAGACGGCCATGACCTCGGCGACGCACGCGTCCCGCTGAACCGCGTGGAGCAACTTGACCAGCGCGTCACCCGAGACGGACACCCGCTCCAGCAGGGCCACCGGAGCCGTCCGGTGGCTGAGGCCGACCACGAGGACGCTCATCGGCCCGCCTCGGCTCTCCGTGGACGTCGACGGGCCCGACCGCCCGCGTCCTTCCGGGAAATGCGGTGTCCCCGGGCTCGCTCGTCGCGCTCGCTCACAGGTCCACCGCCTCGGGCCACTCCTCGGCCATCGCGGGCCCCCCAGTCATCCGATCCGTTTTGCGCTGTTCATGGAACGCAAGGATCTGCAGTTCAATCGATAGGTCGACTTTACGGATATCGACGCCTTCAGGCACGGCGAGTACGACGGGGGCGAAGTTCAGGATGCTGGTGACCCCTGCGGCGATGACCCGGTCGGCCACCTGCTGAGCTGCCGCCGCCGGCGTCGCGAGCACCACGATCGACACTCCCCGCCGCTTTATCACGGCTTCCAGCTCGTCGATGTGTTCCACATTCAATCCCGCGATATGGTCGCCCACCACCTCGGGGTCGGCGTCGAGGAGAGCGGCGACCCGGAATCCTCGGGAGACGAACCCGCCGTAATTGGCCAGTGCACGACCGAGGTTACCCACTCCGACGATGGCAACGGCCCAGTCCTGGGTCAGACCCAGCTCGCGGGAGATCTGGTAGATGAGGTATTCGACGTCGTAGCCGACCCCGCGGGTGCCGTAGGAGCCCAGATGGGAGAGGTCCTTGCGGAGCTTGGCCGAGTTGACCCCGGCGGCGACGGCGAGATCCTCCGAGCTCACGGTCGCCAGGCCCCGCTCGGCCATGCCGTTCAGCGCGCGCAGATAGAGCGGCAGCCGGGCGACGGTCGCCTCGGGTATGCCACGTTCACGAGCTTGGGACAGACGGCGGATCACGTGCCGGAGCTCCAGGGGGACAGGCGGCCGGCGCGGCCCGGACGCGACGGATGACGAGGTGAGGCCACTGTCATTCAGGTTAGTCCCTTTGTGAACCGGTGCACAAAGTGGGGGTTCGCGGCGTCGGCCGCGACGCGACAGCGAGCGCCCTCCCGCCGTCCCGCTGACCGCGCGAGGATCGCTCTCCCGGTACTCAGAAGCGTAACCCGCCTGTCCGTCCCGGAGGTTCTCGCCGATTGCGGAAGGCGGAGCGCCTGCGCACGCTCGCGGCTCGGCTACCGTGGCGGGCATGGCACCGCAGGACCACCGCATCACACTGCTCGGCAAGCCCGGCTGTCACCTGTGCGACGACGCGCGGACGGTGATCGAGCGGGTCGCCACGGAGCTGGGTGTCCCCTGGGAGGAGCGCGACATCACCGCCTCCGAGGAGGACCAGGACAAATACTGGGAGATGATCCCGGTCACCCTCGTCGACGGTGTCCAGCACGACTTCTGGCGCGTCGACGAGAACCGTCTGCGCGCCGCGCTCAGAGCCTGAAGGCCATCGGGAGCGGCATCACCTTCGCCGCGTTGATGTTGAGCTCGATCACGTTGGTGGCGAGCACCATGTTCTGCCGCTCGCTGACGAAACGCTCCACGTGCGGCTGGCGCTGGTGCTCGGTGTAGGCGACCTCGTCGCGGTAGAGCTCGTAGACGATGCGCTGGAGCGGGGCCGACTTCACCGAGTGGCACACGTAGACGAGCGTGTCGGGCTCGGAACGGCGGACGGCCTCAAGCGTCTCCTCGGCCAGCCGGTCGAACGCCTCTCCGGTGCCGTCGATCAGGGTGAACACGGTCAGCAGGCCGAAGATGCCGGGTGACGGGCGGGAGGATCCGCCCGGCTGGTCGGCCGCCGCGCCCGGATACGCGGAACCGGTCGCGGGCGGGCCGCCGAGCCCCCGGTCGGGAGCCTGGCCGTAACCGGGCATGCCGCCGGGACCGCGGTCCGGAGCCTGACCGTACCCCGCAGCCTGGCCGTACCCCGCAGCCTCACCGTAACCCGGAGCGCCGCCGAGTCCCGGAGCGGCGCTCTGGCCGTAACCGGACGGGGCGCCGAACGCCTGGTCGGCGGGCATGGGCTGGAGGCTGCCGCCGGGCTGGGCGCCGTGGAGCGGGTCGGGCCTGGCGAACTCTCCGGTGCTGGGACCCACCGGCCTGCCCGGGCCGCCGACCGCGGGAGCGGTGGGCCTGCCGTACTCGTTGACCGGCACGTCGTACTCACCGGTCGCCTGGTTGCCCGGCGGCATGCCGAACTGGCCGGTCATCGGGGGTTGCCGGGTGTATTCGGCGCCGCCCGCGGGCTGGCCTGGGGACGGCATGCCGTACTCGCCGGCCATGAACGTGCCGGTGGCGGGACCACCGAACGGGTCGCCCTGGACGGGCGGCTGCCGCTGCATGCGCGCCGCGTAGTCGACGTCCTGCTCGCCCGCGCGGTATTCGGCCACCAGGTCGCCGAGACCGGAGCGGCGGGGCGACTCCTCGGGCAGGACACGGCGGCCGGCGACCTGCACGTCCCGAGGCGACTCCTCGGGCAGGGCACGGCGGCCGGCGACCTGCACGTCCCGGGGCGGCTCGGCCGCACGGCGGCCGACCGGCCGCCGCTCCTCCCAGTCGTCCTCCGGCTCGTCGTCCTCGTCCTCGTCCTCGTAGGGCGCGAGGGGGCGGAGCACGACGTACCAGACCGCGGCGGCGGTGACGAAGAGGAGGAGCGCGGTGAACAGCCCGGGGACCGTGAAGCTCACGGCTCCGATCAGGGCCAGGCCGGTCGGGCCGATCGCCAGGAGCGCGTGCATGTTGTCGGCGTCGTAGTCGTCGCCCCCGCGCCAGCGCAGGACCGCGAGCACGACGCCGCCCAGCAGGACGAGCGCGACGCCGACGTGGGCGGCGCCGAGCAGATAGCCCGGCAGCAGTCCCCAGTGGCGGCCGCCGGGCGGCAGGGACTTGGTGAACGTGGTGTCCTGGAGGATCGGGTCGACCATCATGATCACCGAGGCGATGATGGTGAGCGCGATCCCCACGAGCCAGGAGGCGAACCTGGCACCGGACTTGCGAGCCAGCAACTGGACGGCACCGATGGCCAGCCACAACGGGGCCAGCAATGATCCAGTCAGCTGATAAACCCGGAATGTGGTCGACCCGAACCCAACTAAATGGCCGACGGCGATTACTCCGAGTGACAGGCAGAGGGTCGCCGTCGTGATACTCCAGGCGATCAGCCACCCCTTGGGCTCAGCGCGGAACCGACTGATGAGGGCGGCAGTGGCAATGGCTGCGAGCAACGCACCGGCAAACGCGATGACAGCGACGAGGACTTCCATGGTGTCTCCAATGCTGCCGGACATTACCCCCCAACCGGTAGCCGAACTGGTAGTTGACTCACCGGTCCGGCCCGAAAGAACCGGCCCCACACGGTATCGGCCGATTACCCCTAGTCACGACGTTACGAAGTGGATTGTGGAATTTCCTGTTGATTTCTAGAGTGGGCGAGCACGCCGCACCCCCTCCCCCACAGGGATAACGGATGCCAGACACGTGGCCATTCGCCGGGCCTCTCCCCACCGTCTCCGGGGTGACCCAGCCTGTCCGCAGGAACGAGCTCGCCGTACGCGAGGATGCCTCGGAGGATCTCCGGAGGCTCGTTCTGCGTGCCAAAACCGGAGACGCCGATGCGTTTGGCACGCTCTACGACCGCTACCTCGACCTCGTTTACCGCTACATCTACTTCCGGGTCGGGTCCCACCCGCTGGCCGAGGATCTCACGAGCGAGACCTTCCTCCGCGCACTTCGCCGAATCGCCGACTTCACCTGGCAGGGACGTGATTTCGGGGCCTGGCTCGTGACCATCGCCAGGAATCTGATCACCGATCACTTCAAGTCCGGCAGGTACCGCCTTGAGGTTTCGACGGCCGAGGTGATCGACATCCCGCTCGACGGCCCGCACATCCCGGAGAACGCCGTCGTCACCGCCATGATCAACAACCGGGTGCTCAGCGCCGTCCGCGACCTCGGCCCCGAGCAGCAGGAGTGCGTGGTGCTGCGCTTCCTGCACGGCATGTCGCTGGCGGAGACCGCGCTCATCATGGGGAAGAAGAGCGGGGCGATCAAGGCGCTGCAGTTCCGGGCGATCCGGGCACTCGCCCGCGCGCTCCCCTCGGACCTCAGCTGACCTCGACCGGAATGCCGATGGTGACCGCACCGCGTAACCTGCCGCGCCGAGCCGTCGTTAGGCAAGTGACACCGATGGGTCATGATCTGGGGGCGGCAGGGAGCGTTCATGGGTAAGTGGCTGCCCGGAATCTCACGGAGATCGCAGGCGCGCATCCAGAACCGCGTGTCGAGGCTCGGCGCCCGGATGGGAGGCGGCCCCCGTCCGGAGTTCCGCTCCGAACTCCGCACGCGCCTCGTGAACACGTCCGGCCCGGAGGAGCCATCCGCCGAACGGGCCGCCCCGGCACGGCCGAGGCCGCGCCCCGGCCTGCTGGCCCAGTTCCTGAGCCTGAGCCTGGCGGCCACGGTGGTCATGGCGGGACTGGCGACCTACCGGTCGATGCCGGGGGACACGCTCTACCCGCTCAAGCGCGCCGCCGAGAGCACGCTGTTCCACCTGAGCACCGACGACGCCGAGCGGGCGGGCCGCTCCCTCGACTACGCGGAGACCCGCGCCCACGAGGTCGAGGAACTCCTCGGCTCCAGCCGCCGCCCGAACCGTCTGATCAAGGAGACCCTCCAGGACATGGAGGACACCACCCGCTCCGCGATCACCTCTCTCACCCGGGTACGGCGCCACGACGCGAAAAGTGAGGCGAAGAGCACAGGCCAGCTCAAGCGGTTCGTCCAGAAGCAGCGCAACCAGATCGAGGGAATGCTCCCCAAGATGGACGTGGAGGAACGGCGCCGGGCACACGGCTACCTCAACTACATCGAGGGGCTGGCCCCGCCCGAATAGCCTGGCCACACCCGGCCGGAAGTCCTCGCCACGCCCGAACGGGACTCCGCGCCACGCCCGAACGGGACTCCGCGCCGCCACCGGGACATCCCCTTCCGCTAACGCGATGTACACCGTTTTCACCCGCCTGCGCCGGTTAAGCTGGGAGGCTATGAAGCGGCTGAGACGACGGCAGGACGGACCGGAGATAGCCGGAGAGGTTGCGGCCGCGGCGGCCGTCGCGATGCCGATGGCCGACCCCGACCCGACCGCCGCCGCCTTCTTCGACGTCGACAACACCATGATGCGCGGCGCCTCCATCTACCACTTCGCCCGGGGCCTGGCCTCACGTGGCCTGTTCACCACCAAGGACCTGCTCAAGTTCGCGTTCGGCCAGGCGGTGTTCCGGGTCCGCGGCGACGAGAACCCCGAGCACATCGCCCAGGCCAGGGAGACCGCGCTGGCGTTCGTGGCGGGCAGCAGGGTGGAGGACATCGTCCGCCTCGGCGAGGAGATCTTCGACGAGGCCATGGCCGACCGGATCTGGCCCGGCACCCGCGCCCTCGCGCAGAGCCATCTGGAGGCCGGTCAGCGCGTCTGGCTGGTCACCGCGACCCCGGTGGAGCTCGCCCGCGTGATCGCCCAGCGGCTCGGGCTGACCGGCGCCCTCGGCACCGTCTCCGAGACCGTGGACGGCGTCTACACCGGCCGCCTGGTCGGCGACCTGCTCCACGGGCCCGCCAAGGCGGAGGCCGTCCGGGCCCTGGCCCGCCGGGAGGGCCTCGACCTGTCCCGCTGCTCGGCCTACAGCGACTCGGCCAACGACCTGCCGCTGCTCTCCCTGGTCGGCCACGCCATCGCGATCAACCCCGATGCCGAGCTGCGCGACCACGCCCGCGAGAACAAGTGGGACATCAAGGACTTCCGTACCGGCCGCAAGGCCACCATGATCGCCCTGCCCATCGCCGCGGGCGCCGGTGCCCTCGCCGGCGGGGTGGCGGCTGCGGTCGCCCTGCGCCGCCTCTACCGCTCCAAGTGAGCCGCCTCCACGGCTCCGGGTAACCGCCCCTTACCGTTCCGGACGACCGTCCACACGGCGGGCGACCCGGTCCAGCAGATCGCTCAGGGCCTGGTTGACGGCCTCCGGCCGTTCGAGCCCGATCATGTGACCGGCGCCGGGCAGCACGGTCAGGGCGGCGCCGGGAATGCTCCGGGCGATGCGCCGGCTGTGGACGGGCGGGGTGAGCCGGTCACGGCTGCCGACCATGACCAGCGTCTCCACCGAGCCGAGCGCGGCCAGCGCGGCGAGCTTGTCGTGGACGAGGAAGTCGCGGAAGAAGCCGACCATCACCTCGGTCGGGGTGGCCACGGCCATGTCGTTGACGAAGCGGACGTGCGCGCGCGTCGCGCGAGGGCCGAAGGCGACGTAGCGGATCACCGGCAGGTTCGTGCGTGACCTGAGAGCCGAGCCGCGGTCGATGGCCGCGGCACGGGTCAGCATGCGGTCGAACACGACAGGGGTGACGCGCGGGGCGAGCCGCCCGATCGGCCCGGGGAGCCCGAACGTGCTGCCGGCCAGCCGGCCGGACGACGTGCTCAGCAGCGCCACCCCGGCCACGCGTGAGGCGAAGGCGGCGGGGTGCCGTCCCGCGAACGCCATGATCGTCATGCCGCCCATCGAATGGCCGACGAGCACCACCGGCAGCCCTTCGGGGACGGCCTGTTCGATCACCGCGGCCAGGTCGTCGCCGAGCCGGTCGACCGTGCACGCGCCGAGAGCCCCGGCCGAGGAGTCTCCGTGCCCGCGCTGGTCGTAGAAGATCAGGGTTGCCCTGCCGGCCAGCGCCTCCCGCTGGAAGTGCCAGCAGTGCCGGTTCATCACCCAGCCGTGGGCGAGAACCACGGCGAACTCGGGTGACTCGGCCTCCTCCACGTCCACCGCGAGCCGTACCCCGTCGTCGGTGACGACGGTGACCGGCCTCCCCCGGTGCCCGCCGAGCGCCGTCTCCGCGCGTGCCTTGCGCCGTCGCGTGGCGATCCCCAGCGCCGTTCCCACGGCAAGCCCGGTGACGAGGGCACTTCTCGCGGTACGGCGTGCGCCCATGACCACTCCTCATGTCCGGAGGCTCGATGCTGAGCACACCATATCTACCGAAAGCACCCACTGTTAGACGCGGCGCCTAATAAAAATCGGCGTGTCCGCTCACTCCTGGGAGAGCGTCCGCTCACCCCTCAGAAAGCGTCCGCTCGCCGCCGGAAGAGCGGGCGTCGGGCGGAAGGCACGGGAAAGAGCCGGGAGAGCGGCCGGAAGGCACGGGGAGGAGTCAGAAGAAGGGAGGGAAGGCGTGGCCGCGCTGGAGGCGGAGCTCGTTCAGCTGCTGCTGGATGACCTCGCGGACCTGGTCGGTGAGATTGAAGACCAGCATGGGGTCGTCCGCGTCCGCGGGGTCGAACTGGTCGGTGCGGATGGGCTCGCCGAAACCGATCATCCATTTGGACGGCAGCGGCACCAGGCCGAGGGGGCCGAGCCAGGGGAACAGCGGGGTGATCGGCAGGTAGGGCAGGCCCAGCGCCCTGGCCAGGAAACGCAGGTCGCCGACCTTGGGATAGATCTCCTCCGCACCCACGATGGAGCAGGGGACGATCGGGACCCCGGCCCGGATGGCGGAGGCGACGAAGCCCCCGCGGCCGAAGCGCTGCAGCTTGTAGCGTTCGGAGAACGGCTTGCCGACCCCCTTGAAGCCCTCGGGGAAGACGCCGACGAGCTCACCCTTGCGGAGCAGGCGGTCGGCGTCGTCGCGGCAGGCCAGAGTGTGACCGGTCTTACGGGACAGGTGACCGAGCAGCGGAAGCTGGTAGACCAGGTCGGCGCCGAGGAGACGGACGGCGCGGCGCTCGGGGTGGTCGTCGTGCAGCGCCACCTGGAGCATGAGCCCGTCCAGCGGGAGGGTGCCCGAGTGGTTGGCCACCACGAGAGCGCCGGAGTCGCCGGGCACGTTGTGCATGCCGACGGTCTCGACCCGGAACCAGTGCCGGTAGAGCGGGCGGATCAGCTCCAGCAGCACCTTGTCGGTGAGCTCGGGGTCGAAGCCGAACTCGTCGACCTCGTACTCCCCCGTGATGCGGCGGCGCAGGAAGGCGAGCAGCTCGGCGAGGCCGCGGTCGCGGTCGCGGTCGTGGTCGTGGTCGCCGTCCTCGTCGGGCGCAGCCCCCCGTTCGGACGGCGGCGGCTCGGACGGCGGCGGCTCGTGCTCGGACGGCGGAGACCCGTGCGGGGAACGGGCCCGGGTGATGGGAATCACCTGGGCGTCGTCCGTCTCGGCGGGCTCACCTGCCATCTCCGTCACCTCGTCACCGCCTGGGAGATCAGTTCCATCATGGCGGCGGGGAGTCCGCCGGCCAGGTCCCGGGCGCGGACGAAGTCCTCGAAGGCGGCGGAGGTCGAGAACTTGGGCTTCCAGCCGAGGCGGGCGGCCAGCCGGGTGGTGTCCACCACGCGGCCATGGCACATCAGCCGGAGCTGTTCGGGAGAGAAGTCCACCAGTCCCGCGCCGCGGGCGAGGTCACCCAGGAGACGGAACGCGGGAGAGGGCACGGGCAGCGAGAGCAGCCCCGCCCTTCGGGCGCACTGCGAGAGCAGGAGCACGCCGTCGCCGGCCACGTTGAACGTGCCGGGGTGGTCCTCCATCGCCATCCGCCTGAGCACCTCGACCGCGTCGTCCTCATGGACGAACTGCAGGCGAGGGTCGAAGCCGAACACGGTCGGCAGGACGGGCTGGGTGAAGTAACGGGTCAGCGGCGAATCGACGCCGGGGCCCATGAAGTTGGCGAATCTGAGCATCGACACGGTCACGTCACCGCGCCGCCTGGCGAAGCCCCGGACGTAGCCCTCGACCTCCGAGGCGTCCTTGGCGTATCCGTGGGTGGGCGACTCGCCCGGCTCCGCGTCCTCGGTGAAGACGGCGGGGTCGTGCGGGGACGAGCCGTACACCGCGGTGGTGGAACGTACGACGACACGGCGGACCGTCGCGGACCGCTGACAGGCACCGAGCAACTGCATGGTGCCGATGACGTTGTGCTCCTTCATGAGCATCCGGCCACCGCTCCGCGGGGGAGCGCTCACCAGGCTCATGTGGACCACTGTGTCGATGTCGGCGGCCGCGATCACCTGGGCGATGTCGGGGCTCCGCAGATCGACGCGGACGAACTCCGTCCGGCCGAGAGGGACGCCGCCATCACGTGAGAGCGAGGGCGGCGGCACCGTGTCTACTCCGATGACCCGGTCGATGTCCGGGTCAGCCGCGAGAACGCTCGCCACTCGGGCGCCGATGTGGCGCGAGACCCCGGTGACAAGCACGGTGTGGGTCATCGGCGCCTCGCAGATCCGCGTTACTACTTCTTGTTACGCCGCTGAATACGGGTCTTCTTGAGAAGCTTGCGGTGCTTCTTCTTCGCCATGCGCTTACGGCGCTTCTTGATCACAGAGCCCACGGGACCCCCAGGTAGCTGGTAGCCGAGATTGTCAAACCGGTGCGCGAACAACACACCGGCTCAACAGACTACCGGCGATCCACGGTAGATCGCCCCCTGGGGGGATCCCGGGTACTGGAACTCACGACGTGACGACCACGCCGCTACCTCAGTGAAGCATGAGTCCCCCACGTGCCGGTTTGACCGGAAGACTCGGACCCGCTGGCCGCTCACCGCTCCGCGCCGGCCACGCAGCCGGTCCGTCCCTCACCGGTCGCTCCGCTCACCACCTGGGGCTCGCTCGCTTCAACCCGCCTCGATGTAGGCATCCCTGAGATAGTCGTGCACCGCCTGCTCCGGCACTCGGAAGGATCGACCGACCCGGATGGCCGGCAGCTCGCCCGAATGCACGAGTCGGTACACAGTCATCTTGGACACCCTCATGACCGTGGCCACTTCAGCCACCGTCAGGAACTTCACCTCGCTGAGAGGTCTTTCGCCTGCACCCATCGGACGCCTCTTCCGCACGTGTTTCCGGGTTATCCCCACTGGTGCCATTGCTCACGCACGTGTACTGCCGTCAGCGTAAGTCGGGACTCCGAGTGCGCAAACCCCCTACTTTCTCAGTCTCCGCAGCCCCATGTCAGCGAAATGGAGAAACTCGCTGGCCAGCAGCCGGACCGCACCCTTCGCCTTGATCTTGGAACGGACCAACCGTCTCTTATTAGAGTCGCCCACAATCCTCAAAAAGTTGGCAAACGGTCGGCGAGCACCACGGAATGCAGGCGCGAAAAGCCCGTATAGGGATGTCCCGATTTGCGCAACCCTCGCCTCAGAGGGCCCGCACGACCCTTTCGACCAGATGACGCGTCAGCGGATCGTAATATCTTGGTAGCACGTTGTCATCAAGCGGGACGGTCACCGCGATCTTGCCCTCGGCCTCTCCGACGAAGAGCGCGGGGTCGTTGCTGTCGGCGAACCCGACCGTGAGAATCCCCGCCTCGCCGGCCGCGCCGGCCCAGCCGTGGTCGGCGATCACCAGATCGGGGCGGTCGTCGCCGAGCTCGTCGAGCATGGCCCGCATCGGGGCCGGGTCGTGGCTGTGCACGAAGGCGCCCCGGTCGGCCAGCATCGCGACGTCGTCCATGTAGCGGATCTGACGCTTGCGGCCGAACCCGGCGCTCCAGTAGGACCAGCCCTCGGCCGGGCCCATCAGGATCGCGCCGTGCTCCCGCGCCAGCCGGGCCACGACCATGTGGATGGTGAGCAGACCGGTGGGGTGGCCGGTGGCGAAGAGGATCCGGGGGCTGCCGGTCCGGAGCACGCCGGCGATCGTGTCGCCCATCGCCTCGACCGCGTCGATCGTGCGGTCCGGGTCGATGACGTCCTGGCCCTCGCGGTGGTCCGGGTCGGCCACGACCCCCGCGGACTTGGCCATCAGGGCCAGCACGTCCCGGTAGGACCAGTGGCCCTCCAGGGTCAGCCCGAACATGTGGTGCGGGTCCCGGTTGGACAGCGACCTGTAGTGGTCCAGGTTGTTCTCCCGGCTGGTCGCCACGTCACCGGCGATCCGGGTGCGGACCAGATGCTCACGAAGGTCGTCTCGGGTCAGCGGCGACGCCGGGCGTCGCAGCTCGGGCGCTGTCAACCTGTGACCTCCTCCGTCACTCATCCGTCCGTTCCCCGTCTCCCGCGCCGGTTCGCCGGTGCCCGCCGTCACGGGAGGGGATCCAGCCCGTGGAAGGGGAACACGGCCTTCCGGGTCGCCATGATGGCCCGGTCGATCGGGTCTGCTGGATCATAACCAGCGGAGAAATCACTAAATTCCGGATCTCTGCCATCGGTCAGCGACAGCGGCGGCGTCTGCCCGGTCCGCTCCCTGACCAGCCGGCGCCACGCCTGCGGGGTGGCGGTGGCCGGGGCGAGCGGGTGCCCGGAGACCTCGGCGATCAGATGGGTCCACGCCCGGGGCACCACCTGCACCAGCTCGTATCCCCCGCCGCCGGTCACCACCCAGCGGCCGCCCGCGGTCTCGTGGGCCAGCTCGTGGAGCGCGGCGTAGGCGGTGCGCTGGCCGTCCAGGCTGAGCATCAGGTGGGCCAGCGGGTCGAGCGCGTGGCTGTCGCAGCCGTGCTGGGTGACCAGGACCTCGGGGGCGAACTCCCGCAGCAGCGGCGGCACCACCGCGTGGAAGGCCCTCAGCCAGCCGCTGTCGCCGCATCCGGCGGGCAGCGCCACGTTGACCGCGGTGCCCTCCGCGCCGCGCTCCTCGGGGAAGCCCGTGCCCGGGAAGAGCGTGCGGGGGCTCTCGTGCAGGCTGATGGTGAGGACCCTGGGGTCGTCGTAGAACATCGCCTGGACGCCGTCCCCGTGATGGACGTCCACATCCACGTAGGCGATCCGGGAGGCGCCCTGCGCCAGCAGCCAGCCGATCGCCACCGCGGGGTCGTTGTAGACGCAGAACCCGCTCGCGGCGGCGGCCATGGCGTGGTGCAGGCCTCCCGCGACGTTCACCGCGTGCTCGGCCTCGCCCGTCCAGACCGCGCGGGCCGCGGCCAGGCTCGCACCGGTGATCAGCGCGGAGGCCTCGTGCACCCCGGCGAAGGCGGGGTTGTCCTCGGTGCCGAGCCCGTGGGCCAGGTCGGGCCGCCCGGTCGCGGAGACCCTCTTGACGGCCTCGATGTAGTCGCGCTTGTGGACCAGCGCCAGCTCGTCGTCGGTGGCGGGCGCGCAGCCGGTCACCTCGACCGCGTCCAGCACGCCGAGCTCCCTGGCCAGCGCCATGGTCAGCTCGACCCGCACGGGCGCGAGCGGGTGCCCGGGGCCGAAGTCGTACGCGATGAGCGCGTCGTCCCAGACCACCCGGACGGACCGGCTCATGACGCCTCCCTGTCTGATCGCGTCGCGGCGCGCTCGCTGGACGATCTCCCACCCCGGCCGACGTTACCGCACGGATACGCACGCGGGTTTACCCAGCCGTCACGGAGGAGAGGGCGGTTTTCATCTGAGCGAAATATCCAGACTTATTCCGATTAACCGCGCCCCCTTTATGACGGTACGGCATGCCGTACCGACTGATCACGCGCTTGGCCGCCCCCGCGCCGACCGGCGGTCTCCCAGCCGGGCCAGGCCGGTCGGGTCAGGCGGGCCGGGTCAGGCGGGCCGGGTCAGGCCGGGGCCACCCGGCGCAGCCCACGGATCGCGGGCACCAGCAGCAGGGCGACGCAGCCGGCGACCGCCACGACCGAGGAGACGGCGAGCAGCTCCCGCGCCCCGACCAGCCCGGCCACCGGGCCGGCGAGCACCTGGCCGAGCGGGACGAACAGGGTCGATCCGGCCACCTCGTAGGCGGTGACCCGGTTGAGCGCCTCCGGCGGCACCTGGGTCTGCACGCTCGTGGCCCACATGACCGACCAGAACGCCCAGCCCGCGCCGCCCACCACGTGCGCGGCCATCATGATCGTCAGCGGCGCCCCGGCGGCGATGGACAGCGGCTCCAGCCCGAAGCCGAACAGGCCGATCGCCCCGGCCATCAACGGCCGGACCGGGCGGACCCGCATCGCGACCAGGCCCCCGACGACGGTGCCGGCGCCGGAGGCGGACATGACCAGGCCGTAGGCGGCCTCGTCGAGCCGGCCGGTGACGAGCACCGAGCCCAGCGGGATCATCGGGCCGAACAGGGTGACGCCGAAGACCGCCCAGATCAGGATCACCGACCACATCCAGGTCCGGGACCGGAACTCCTGCCAGCCGCCGCGCAGGTTGCGCCACATGGACTCCCCTGCCGGGGGCGCCGCGACCACCGGCAGGCGGAGCAGGAGCAGGCAGGCCGCGCTGATCGCGAACCCGACGGCGTCGATCGCGAAGACGACCCCCACCCCGGCAAAGCCGACGATGGCGCCCGCGACGCCCGGCCCGGCCAGCAGCATGATCGACTCGGAGACGCGCAGGGTCGCGTTGGCCTTCTGCACGTCCGCGGCCACGCGCGGGACCGTGCTGGAGACGCCGGGCTGGTACATCGCGGCGGCCACGCCGTTGACCGCGGAGATGACCAGGATCTGCCAGAGCTGCGGCCGGTCGAAGACGAACAGCGCCGCGCCGGCCCCCTGCGTCACCACCCGGACCGTGTCGGCGCCGATCATCATGCGCCGCGGCGTGAACCGGTCGGCGAACACCCCGCCGAACAGGATGAGCACCGCGAAGGGCGCCATCCAGGCGGCCAGCGCCAGCCCGACCCCGGTCGCGCCGTAGCCGAGCCCGCCCACGCCGACCGCCGTCGCGAACGGGACCATCGCGGCGCCGAGCATGGAGACGGACCGCGCGGTGAAGAACAGCCCGAAACTCCGCGACCAGACCGCCGGCCCCGCCTGCTCCCGCTGGTCACCAGCTTGTACGGCCTGCGCCACGATTGCCTCATTCCCACCGAAGTTCTGTGGAAATGATGCCTTATGCAGGAAGGTTTCCTAATAGAGGGGGACGGTCAGCCCCCGGCGAGCTGGCGGCTGCGGTCCCTGGCGGCCTCGATGGCGGCCAGGAAGGCGGCGCGGACGCTGTGCCGCTCCAGCTCGGCGATGGCGGCGATGGTGGTGCCGCCCGGGGAGGTGACCGCCTCGCGGAGGATCACCGGGTGCTCCCCGGAGTCACGCAGCATGATGGCCGCGCCGACGATCGACTGGGTGACCATGTCGAGGGCGGCGGCCCGGGGCATGCCGAGCAGGATGCCCGCGTCGACCATGGCCTCGACGAGGTAGAAGAAGTAGGCGGGCCCGCTACCGGACAGGGCGGTGGCGGCGTCCTGCTGCGTCTCGGGGATGCGCAGCACCTTGCCGACCGGCCTGAGCAGGTCCTCGGTGCGCCTGAGGTGCTCCTCCGAGGCGTGGGCGCCCGCCGAGATCACGCTCATCGCCTCGTCCACCAGGACCGGCGTGTTGGACATGACGCGGACCACCGGGATGTCCGCGCCGAGCCGCGACTCCACGAACGAGGTCGTGATGCCCGCCGCGGCCGAGATCACCAGACGGTCTGCCGGGACGTGGGTCGCGATCTCGGTCAGCAGGGACGCCATGTCCTGCGGCTTGACCGCGAGGATGATCGTGTCGGCGCTCTTGGCCGCCTCGGCGTTGGACACCACCTGCACGCCGTACCGCTCCCTGAGGGCCTCGGCCCGCTCGGCGCGCCGCGCGGTCACCAGCACGTCGCCCGGCTTGAACCCGGCCCGGAGCAGCCCCGAGAGCAGGGCCTCGCCCATCTTGCCGGTTCCCAGAATCGCGATCATGTCTGCGCACCTTGCCTGAGGAGAAGTGATTGACCAGCCTATGGGATCCGCCCCCGCGAGCCCCGGGAGCCGTCCATGGTGGCTACATACAACACCGGCGCTGGAGAGACGACATGACCGTCACTTGGATCGACCTCGATGACGAGGCCCTCGCCGAGGCCATGAGGATGCTGGGCATCTCGTCGGCAGGGGACACCGTGAACGCGGTCCTGCGGGAGTATGTGACCCGGGTCAAGCGGATCGAAGCACTGGAGAAGCCGGCGGTCCTCCGGGTCAGGACCGAGGTCATGCGGCGCGATGTCAGAATGGCCTGAACCGCTCCGTGCTCCGATCCGTTGCAGGGGTATGCGTATGATCGCGAGTTCCATCCTCACTGGAAGCCTGCTGCTGGCCGTGGGCTGCGGCGCCGGGCACAGCACCGCGACCACCGGCACCGCGACCGCCGACAGCCCCTCCCGGCCGGTGAGCCACACGGTGGCCCCCCGGGAGGAGCCCACCCAGGGCCCCAAGCCGACCAAGCCTCAGGGCCACACCGACAACCCTCGCAAGGTGCGGTGGCTGACGGCGAAGCCGTCCAAGGACGGCCGGAGCCTGCGGGTCGTCTGGTGGTCCGGGGTGGAGCCCTGCACCGTCCTCGACCGGGTCACCGTGCGGGAGACCTCCAAGCGGGTGACCGTCACCCTCTGGGAGGGCCCGAGCGCCAAGGCCAAGAACATGGCCTGCATCGCCATCGCCATCCAGAAGGTGACGACCGTCAAGCTCAAGGCCCCCCTCGGCAAGCGCAAGATCGTCGACGGCGCCAAGCCCTGACCTGTGCCCGGTACGGCTCCCGCCGCGCGGCGGGAGCCGTACCGGAGGGGTCAGCGGCAGACGCCGCCGGCCTTCACGCGGCGGCAGCCCGGGGGGAGCGTGGGCCGCTCATCGGTCCAGCCCATCTTGTCGACGACCACGTAGTGGGCCACGGTGCCCTTCGGGAACCCGCCTTCGGCGTCCGTCGTGACGGACCTCTCGGCCATGCCCTCACCGGTCCGAGGGTCGAGGAGGATCTCTTGCGTGATCGGCACCATACGGGTGCCCAGCTGGAAATACCCCTTGGTCCCGAGGTCGATGGCGATGGCGGGACGGCCCAGCGGATCGCTGTCCTCCCGCGCCACCTCGGCCCCGGGCTGCTCCACGTACAGGCGCAGCAGCGCCGCCCGGAGTCCGGGACTGGCCGGTATGACCGTCATATCGCGCACGGCCGCCTTGAGGAACTCCTCCCAGGACCGTTTGAGGCCCCGCTTCTGCTCGGCCTTGCGGTAGCCCTCAAGGCGCTCCCGCAGCCGCGCCGGATCGGTCGGGAGGGCGTCCAACTCGGCGATGGTGAGACCTCCCAGGCCAGGGTCGGGGACGTCTCCTATGATCCGGTACTCGCGTCGCGACCGCTTGTCGGCGAGGGTGATCGAAGGGCAGGGAAGGGAAGAAGAGCTCTCGCACTCGGGCAGGCGCCAGCGGTCAGGCGAGCCCTGCTTCTGCCAGATCTTCTCGTCCCGCGGTGTGTCCGGCCGGATGCCGGACGACTCCGTCTCCTGGACGTACAAGGCTCCCGGCTTCCGCGGTGTCCACTGTCGCATCTCCCCTCCGGACGCGATCCAGTAGCGCGTGGGTCCGGTGCCGACCAGATACCGGCGGACGCGAGTCCCCTGGACGCGCCAGTAGGCGCCGGTCCCGGGTGAGAGCTTCTCCACCCTGTCCGCGAGTTCCCGGAGCAGGTGCTCACCGGTCTTCGGTGTCTCCAGCACCGGGAGCGGCGGCGAACCCAGAAGGGTCGCGGCCAGCGCGACCGCGGTGATGACGGCGGTGGTGGCCACGGAGGCTCCAATGATCAGTGTCCAGGAGGGGTGACGGCGGCGCCGTACCTCGTGGGTGGTCAGGCGGGCGCGGGCGCGGGCGACGGCCTCGGGTGTGGGTGGCGGGGCGTCCGGCAGGGCGGACGACAGCAGGGTGATCTCATCCATCTCCGGCCTCCAGCGGGTTGACGTCGCCCAGTGCTTTGCGTAGCTGCTTGCGGGCGCGGTTGAGCCGGGACGCCACGGTCCCGTAGGGGATGCCGAGCGCGGTCGCCACCTCGGCGTGGGCGAGCCCGCCGAGCGCGACGAGCAGGACGACATCGCGGTCGCGCTTGGCCAGACCTGCCAGCGCCCCCGCGAGTCGGCCGGTCACCTGCCCGGCGGCGACCCTGGCGGCCACGGCGTTCTCGTGGCTGTCCACCTGACCCGCCGCCTCGGTCCGGCTGAGCGCCTTCCAGCGGCGCACCTCGCTCCGCCGGTGTTTGGCCAGCAGGTTGGTGGCTATGCCGTACAGCCAGGGACGGACGCCGCCCCGTGCGGCGTCGAAGCGTTCGCGTTCGCGGAAGGCGACGAGGAAGGTGTCGGCCGCGATGTCGTCGGCGGCGTCGGTGTCCAGGCGGCGGGCGACGTAGCGGTGGATCTCGGCGAAGTGGGCGTCGAAGACCCGGTCGAAGTCGTCGCGCGGCGACCACTCACCGGTCCCGGGCCCGAGCCCGAGATCGGGGGAGCCGATCATGTCTCGGCTCCCGGACCGGGATCAGGGGGAGCGATCATGCGTGCTCCTTCGTTGGGAGACAGGGAACGCCTCCTGTTTCCCGGAAACCGGGAATGCTTTCACGCCTCACAGGGTTGAGCGACATAGACTCAAGTCGTTTGACAAACGTCACACGAGGTTCCAGTATGAGTCTGACCGACTCAACTTTGACTACAAGGACGTACTCATGGCACGTGCGGTAGGTATCGACCTGGGGACGACCAACTCCGTCGTCTCGATCCTCGAGGGCGGTGAGCCCACCGTCATCGCCAACGCGCAGGGCTCGCGGACCACGCCGTCCGTGGTCGCCTTCGCCAAGAACGGCGAGGTCCTCGTCGGTGAGGTCGCCAAGCGGCAGGCCGTCACCAACGTGGACCGCACGATCCGCTCGGTCAAGCGCGAGATGGGCACCAACTGGTCCGTCGAGATCGACGGCAAGAAGTTCTCCCCGCAGCAGATCAGCGCCTTCGTCCTGCAGAAGCTCAAGCAGGACGCCGAGGCCTACCTGGGCGAGAAGATCACCGACGCGGTGATCACCGTCCCGGCCTACTTCAACGACGCCCAGCGGCAGGCGACGCAGGAAGCCGGCACCATCGCCGGCCTCAACGTGCTGCGCATCATCAACGAGCCCACCGCGGCGGCGCTCGCCTACGGCCTCGACAAGGAGAAGGACGAGACCATCCTCGTCTTCGACCTCGGCGGCGGCACGTTCGACGTGTCCCTGCTCGACGTCGGCCAGGAGGACGGCCACGGCTTCGTCGAGGTCAAGGCCACCAGCGGCGACAACCACCTCGGTGGCGACGACTGGGACCAGCGCGTCGTCGACGAGCTCGCGACCCGGTTCAAGAACGCCCACGGCGTGGACCTGACCAAGGACAAGATGGCCCTCCAGCGCCTGCGCGAGGCGGCGGAGAAGGCCAAGATCGAGCTCTCCAGCCAGTCGGAGACCTCCGTCAACCTGCCCTACATCACCGCCTCGGCCGAGGGCCCCCTCCACCTGGAGGAGAAGCTCACCCGCGCCGAGTTCCAGCGGATCACCGCCGACCTGCTCGAGCGGTGCAAGGGCCCGTTCAACCAGGTCGTCAAGGACGCCGGGATCAAGATCTCCGACATCGCCCACGTGGTGCTCGTCGGCGGCTCGACCCGCATGCCCGCGGTCGCCGAGCTCGTCAAGGAGCTGACCGGCGGCCAGGAGCCCAACAAGGGCGTCAACCCGGACGAGGTCGTGGCCATCGGCGCCGCCCTCCAGGCCGGCGTGCTCAAGGGCGAGGTCAAGGACGTCCTGCTGCTCGACGTGACCCCGCTGTCGCTGGGCATCGAGACCAAGGGCGGCATCTTCACCAAGATCATTGAGCGCAACACCACGATCCCGACCAAGCGCTCCGAGGTCTTCACCACGGCCGAGGACAACCAGCCGTCGGTGCAGATCCAGGTCTACCAGGGCGAGCGCGAGATCGCGGCCTACAACAAGAAGCTGGCCACCTTCGAGCTGACCGGCATCGCCCCGGCGCCGCGCGGCATCCCGCAGATCGAGGTCACCTTCGACATCGACGCCAACGGCATCGTCAACGTCTCCGCCAAGGACCTCGGCACCGGCAAGGAGCAGACGATGACCATCACCGGCGGCTCCGCGCTGCCGAAGGACGACATCGAGCGCATGATGCGCGAGGCCGAGTCCTACGCCGAAGAGGACAAGAAGCGCCGCGAGGACGCCGAGACGCGCAACAACGCCGACTCGCTCGTCTACCAGACCGAGAAGTTCCTCGGCGAGAACGCCGAGAAGGTCCCGGACGACATCAAGAACGAGGTCAACGAGGCGCTCGCCGAGCTCAAGAAGACGCTTGAGGGCACCGACTCGGCCGAGATCCGCACCGCGGCGGAGAAGCTCGCCACCGTCAGCCAGAAGATGGGGTCGGCGATCTACGCCCAGGCGCAGGGGTCCGAGGCCCCGGCCGGCGCCCCCGGCGCGGAGAACACGGCCGGCCAGGAGTCCGATGACAACGTGGTCGACGCCGAGATCGTGGACGACGAGCCGAAGCGCGAAGACGGCAAGAAGTGACGGCGGGAGAGCCGAGGGGAGCGCAAGCGTGAACACGCGTGAGAACGGTTCCGGGGAGGAGCCGGTGATCCGCGACAACCGCAAGATCGATCCGGAGACGGGCGAGGTGCGCGAGACGGTCAAGGAGCAGGCCGACCAGCCTGCTCCGGCCGCCGACCTGGCCTCGATCGAGCTGGCCACCCAGCTCGCCGAGCGCACCGCGGACCTGCAGCGTCTCCAGGCGGAGTATTCCAACTACCGCAAGCGGGTCGAGCGGGACCGGACCGCGGTCAAGGAGCAGGCGGTGGCCGGCGTGCTGGCCGAGCTGCTGCCGGTTCTCGACGACATCGGCCGGGCCCGTGACCACGGAGAGCTCACCGGCGGCTTCGCCAAGGTGAGCGAGTCGCTGGAGACGGCCACCGGGAAGCTGGGACTGAGCTCTTTCGGCGCCAAGGGCGAGCCTTTCGACCCGACGGTGCACGAGGCGCTCATGCACAGCTACTCCCCCGACGTCGCCGAGCCGACCTGCGTGGAGATCCTTCAGTCCGGTTACCGGATCGGCGAGCGGGTGCTCCGCCCGGCGCGGGTCGCGGTCGCCGAGCCCGAAGAGCCCTCGTCAAACGACAACTGATACCCCCATATCAAAGAAGGAACGGACGATGAGCACCAAGGACTACCTGGAGAAGGACTACTACGCCGTCCTTGGTGTGCCCAAGACCGCCACCGCCGAAGAGATCAAGAAGGCGTACCGGAAGCTGGCCAGGCAGTACCACCCGGACGCCAACCAGGGCAGCACGGAGACCGAGGCCAAGTTCAAGGAGGTCTCCGAGGCCTACGACGTCCTGTCCGACACCAAGCGCCGCAAGGAGTACGACGAGGCGCGGACGCTGTTCGGATCGGGACTCGGCGGTTACGCGGGAGGCGGGGGGGCTTCCCGTGGGGGCGGGTTCCCCTTCGACCTGGGTGACCTGTTCGGCGGCACCAACCAGCAGCAGAGCGGGGCCGGGGAGCGCATCGGCGACCTCTTCGGCGGCATATTCAACCGGGGCGGCGCCGGCCGCGCCGGCGGGACGGCCACCACCAGGGCCCGGCGCGGCCAGGACATCGAGTCGGAGGTCACGCTCTCGTTCGGCGAGGCCGTGGACGGCGCCACCGTCTCGCTCCGCCTCACCAGCTCCTCGGCCTGTACGGCGTGCTCCGGCACCGGCGCCAAGGCCGGGACCACCCCGCGGGTCTGCCCGACCTGCGAGGGCACCGGCGCGGCCAGCCGCAACCTGGGCAACTTCGCCTTCTCCGAGCCGTGCCGCGACTGCAAGGGCCGCGGCCTGCTGGTGGACGACCCGTGCCCGGTGTGCGAGGGGAGCGGGCGGGGTAAGAGCACCCGTACGATCCAGGCGCGCATCCCGGCCGGGGTGGGCGACGGCCAGCGCATCAAGCTCAAGGGCAAGGGCGCGCCCGGCGAGAACGGCGGTCCGGCCGGTGACCTGTACGTCCAGATCCACGTCAAGCCGCACCCGGTCTTCGGCCGGACCGGCGAGAACCTGACGATCACCGTGCCGGTCACCTTCACCGAGGCCGCGCTCGGCGCCGAGATCAAGGTGCCGATCCTCAAGGGGTTGCCGGTCACGCTGCGCATCCCCGAGGGGACCCCGAACGGCCGCACCTTCCGGGTGCGGGGCAGGGGTGTGTCCCGCAAGGACGGCACCAAGGGCGACCTGCTCGCCACGGTCGAGGTCCTGGTGCCCCAGCAGCTCGAGGACAAGGCACGCAACGCCCTGGAGGAGTTCCGTGACGCCACGGCGGGCGGTGACCCCCGGGCCGACCTCATCCAACAGGCCAGAAGCGAGTAGCCATGGAAGCCAACTACTTCGATCTGTCGGACGACACCCCCGTCTACGTGATCTCGGTGGCCGCCCAGCTCTCGGGTCTGCACCCGCAGACCCTCCGGCAGTACGACCGCATCGGCCTGGTCAGTCCGGGCCGCACGTCGGGGCGCGGGCGCCTCTACTCCACCCGCGACATCGTGATGCTCCGCGAGGTCCAGCGGCTCTCCCAGGAGGAGGGCATCAACCTCGCCGGCATCAAGCGCATCCTGGCGCTGGAGACAGAGGCCCTGCGCCTGCGCGACGAGAACCACCGCCTGCGTGCGGAGATGGCGATGATCCGCGCGCTGATCCAGTACCAACTGCCACCCGCCTGACGCCACGGAGGCCGGGGGGCGAGCCGCGACGCGCGACGTCGCAATCGACACGCCAGAGCGCACCGGTGGCCGTCACTCACGGAGCGCGGGAACCAGGCGGACCCGCGACCGGTGAGGGCACCCGTCACCGGCGCTCCAGCCGCCGAACGGAGTAAGGGCAGACAAGCATGGACTACAAGCTCACCCAGAAGAGCCAGGAAGCGGTCTCCTCCGCCATCAGGCGCGCCGCCGCCGAGGGCAACCCGGAGGTCGCCCCGGCTCACCTGTTCACCTCGCTGCTCGGCCAGACCGGCGGCACCGCCGTACCTCTGCTGGAGGCCGTCGGCGCCGACTGGAAGCAGTTGCGCACCGAGGCCGAGCGGCAGCTCGCGGCACTGCCGAAGGCGCAGGGCGCCACGGTCGGCGCCCCGTCGAGCTCACGGCAGCTGCTCACGGTGCTGAACACCGCGGCCCAGCGGGCCCGGCAGCTTGAGGACGAATACGTCTCGACCGAACACCTGCTGGTCGGCCTCGCCGCCGACGGCGGCCCGGTCGCCGAGCTGCTCAAGTCGCGCGGAGCCACCCCCAACACCCTGCTCGACGCGTTCGAGAAGGTGCGCGGGCACGCCCGGGTGACCAGCGAGACGCCCGAGGACACCTACCAGGCGCTGGAGAAGTACGGCGTCGACCTGACCGAGCGGGCCAGGGCGGGCAAGCTGGACCCGGTGATCGGCCGCGACTCGGAGATCCGCAGGGTCATCCAGGTGCTCAGCCGCCGGACCAAGAACAACCCGGTGCTCATCGGGGAGCCCGGCGTCGGCAAGACCGCCGTGGTGGAGGGCCTGGCCCAGCGGATCGTCGCCGGCGACGTGCCCTCCAGCCTGCGCAACAAGCGCCTGGTCGCGTTGGACCTGGGCGCGATGGTCGCCGGGGCGAAATACCGCGGCGAGTTCGAGGAGCGCCTCAAGGCCGTGCTCAGCGAGATCAAGGAGAGCGACGGCCAGGTCGTCACCTTCATCGACGAGCTGCACACCATGGTCGGCGCGGGCGCCGCCGAGGGCGCGATGGACGCGGGCAACATGCTCAAGCCCATGCTCGCCCGGGGCGAGCTGCGGATGATCGGCGCGACGACGCTGGACGAATACCGCGAGCGCATCGAGAAGGACCCCGCCCTGGAGCGGCGCTTCCAGCAGGTCTACGTGGGCGAGCCCACGGTCGAGGACACCATCGCGATCCTGCGCGGCCTCAAGGGCCGCTACGAGGCGCACCACCAGGTCCAGATCGCCGACAGCGCGCTCGTGGCCGCCGCCTCCCTCTCCGACCGCTACATCACCTCCCGGTTCCTGCCGGACAAGGCGATCGACCTCATCGACGAGGCCGCCTCCCGGCTGCGCATGGAGATCGACTCCCGTCCCGTGGAGATCGACCAGCTCCAGCGGAACGTCGACCGGATGAAGATGGAGGAGCTCGCGCTCGCCAAGGAGACCGACGAGGGCAGCATCCAGCGGCTGGAACGGCTCCGCAAGGAGCTCGCCGACCGTCAGGAGGAGCTCAACGGCCTGGTCGGGCGCTGGGAACGGGAGAAGGCCGGGCTCAACCGGGTCGGCGACCTGAAGAAGAAGCTCGACGAGGTGCGCGGCGCCGCCGAGCGGGCGCAGCGGGACGGTGACTTCGAGGCCGCCTCACGGCTGATGTACGCCGAGGTGCCCAAGCTGGAGGCCGAGCTCGCCGAGGCCAGCGCGGCCGCCCAGCCCGATGACCCGATGGTCAAGGAGGAGGTCGGCCCGGACGACATCGCCCAGGTCATCTCCTCGTGGACCGGCATCCCCTCGGGACGCCTGCTGGAGGGGGAGACCGCCAAGCTGCTCCGCATGGAGGAGGAGCTCGGCAGGCGGCTGATCGGCCAGAAGGAGGCCGTCCAGGCCGTCTCCGACGCCGTACGGCGGGCACGGGCGGGCATCTCCGACCCCGACCGGCCGACCGGCAGCTTCCTGTTCCTCGGCCCCACCGGCGTCGGCAAGACCGAGCTGGCCAAGTCGCTGGCCGACTTCCTGTTCGACGACGAGCGGGCGATGGTCCGCATCGACATGAGCGAGTACGGCGAGAAGCACAGCGTGGCGCGTCTGGTGGGGGCACCGCCCGGATACATCGGCTACGAGGAGGGCGGCCAGCTCACCGAGGCCGTGCGGCGCAGGCCGTACACCGTGGTGCTGCTGGACGAGGTAGAGAAGGCCCACCCCGAGGTCTTCGACATCCTGCTCCAGGTGCTCGACGACGGGCGGCTCACCGACGGGCAGGGCAGGACCGTCGACTTCCGCAACGTGATCCTGATCCTCACCTCCAACATCGGCTCGCAGTTCCTCGTGGACCCGAAGCTGGACAAGGACACCCAGCAGAAGGCCGTGATGGACGCGGTCAGAAACTCCTTCAAGCCGGAGTTCCTCAACCGGCTCGACGACGTGATCCTGTTCGAGGCGCTCGGCGTGGAGGAGCTGTCCAGGATCGTGGACCTGCAGGTGACGCACCTGGCCCGGCGGCTGGCCGACCGGCGTCTCACGCTGACCGTGACCCCGGCGGCGCGCGACTGGCTGGCGCTGACGGGCTACGACCCGATGTACGGCGCGCGGCCGCTCCGCCGCCTCGTCCAGTCGTCGATCGGCGACAAGCTGGCCAAGGAGGTGCTGTCCGGCGAGGTCCAGGACGGCGACGAGGTCCTGGTGGACCTCGACAAGACGAGCGACACCCTGGAGATCGGCCCCGTGAGGGCCTGACCACCGGCCGGGTAAGGGCTTGACCAGCATTGGGTTAAGCCCACCCCTCGGCAGACCCCCGCTGTTACCTTCGGCAGTCGTCGGACTACCGAAAACAACAGGGGGACGTGAATGTCTAACACATCACGGCACATCCAGGGGCTCCTCGCGGTGGCGGCGCTCACGGCCGGTGTGAGCTGGCTGGCGGCCGCTCCGGCGTCGGCCGGCGGCGTGTCCTGCCAGGGGCGGGAGATGGTGGAGCTGCTGGAGACGCCGGAGTCCGTGGCGACCGTCTGCGACGAGGCGGGCGACCTCAGGGCGTCCGCGACCGCCGGCAGGACGACGGTCCCCGCCCGGGGCGAGGGGCCCGCCTCCATGGAACGGCTCGCGCGGATCGCCGGCCTGCCCGGCCTCTCCCAGGCCTCGGCCGTGGTCAGCTTCGCCGACACGGCCGGCGTCGCGGCGGGCACCGGCACGCCCGCGCTGCCCGCCCTGCCCTCCGGGATGCCGGGCTTCCCCGGCCACTCCCCGGCCGGCACCCTGGCCACCGCGCCGGACCTGCCCGGCCTGCCGGGCACCCCGGGCACCGACCTCATCAGGTTCCCGGTCTCGGAGGTCCCGTCGGTCCCCCGCCTCACAGACCCGACCGGCGCGCTGTCCGGCGACGGCACGGCGCTGCCGCTGCCGCTGGAGGAGCCGGTCTCGGTGCAGGCGGTGACGGAGGACCTCCCCGCCGCGATCGAGCCGGAGGTCCCGGTGGTGCCGGTGGCTCCCCCCGCCGACGCCGCCCCGTCGAAGGTGACGTCGGAGGTGACGTCGGAGGTGGCGGAGGAGACCGCCGAGCTTCCGGCCCTGGACCAGGTGCTCCCGCAGCTCGGACTCGACTGACCGTCCGCGCAGGCGGGGCCGCGCCCGGGGGGACGCGGCCCCGCCTGTCGGACTCGCTCCGCAGCCCGGAACGGCCCGCGTCCCGACACGGCCGGGAGGTCAGTGCGACGCGTCGAGCAGGGCGTCGAGCTCGTCCTCCGGCAGGCCGAGGTCCACCCTGATCCGGTAGCGGGTGCGGAGCAACGCGGTGTATTCCCCGCTGCCCTCCACCGCCCCCTGGGCTCCCTCGGTGGCCCAGCGGTGGGCCTCCCGCAGGTCTCCGTAGGCGACCAGGGTCTCGGCGACCGTGAGCGCGGTGGCCGGGGTGACCTCGCCGTCGACCCGGATCGCCTCGATCACCTCCCGCCCCTCGTCCGGCTGTTCGAGCTCGAAGAGGGTGTCGGCGATTCCGGCCCGGGGATCGACGCCCACCTCGCCGCCGTCGTCCACCGCCCGCTGGAAGCAGTCGAGAGCGCGGGCGGGCTGTCCGGCCTGCCGCCACTCTTCCGCGGCGAGCACGAGGATCGCCGCCCGCGAGATGTCGCCGGATATGTATGCCCCTACCAGCGCTTCGAGCCGCCGGGCGAGGTCTTCGTGATCGTCGGCCAGGAGTGCCTGCTCAAGCAGCCGATCAAGCTGCTCATGTGTCACATGCGCCACATCGCGAGAGTACCGAGCGACGCTCGACTCCGCCCGCACAACGGCAGGTATTCCTTAAGTAACTCAATGTAAATGGTCAGCTACGGTGCGCGTGTTTTCGCAGGAAAACGGGCATATGGCAGGCGACTCCTGCTAGGGGACGCTACCGTGCGAAGGAGCTGCGATGGGCATGTCCAAGCAGACCACCTTCACCCTGACATTCCTGGTCGGTCTCTCCGTGCTCGTCCCGGGGTCTGCCGGATACCTCTCCGCCAAGATGGACGCCGTCCAGCGGGCCTACCGCGATCTCGTCTCCCTGGAGAGCCGGTTCCGCGAGGAGCAGCTTCTCGCGCCGGTCCCGGAGGAGCCGCAGATCCATACGATCGCCGTCCCGGCGATGCCCTGCGAGATCCCGCCGCTGTCCCAGCCGAAGCGGAAGAGGGCGCCCGCGCCCCCCGCGCTCATCCCCGTGCCGGTCGAGGCGCTGCCCGCCGAGACTCTCCCCGAGGCCCCCGCGCCGGCCGAAGGGCTGCGGATCGAGCCTCTGCCGGACGAGCCCGGCCCGGACCAGCCGGGTGAGGGCGGGAGCGGCGACCGGCGCCCCTTCGCCGAGCACGGGGACGAGGCCGGACGCCAGGTCGGACGCGAGTTCGGACGCAAGGTCGGGCGCGAGGCCGGGCGGCCGGACCCCCGGGACCAGATCGTCATCTCCGAGCGGAGCATGGTGGAGGAGGAGGCTCCGCTCCCGTCGGTGCCTCTCCGGAGGATCCCCTCGGGGACCGGGTACCCCGGGCCCGATCAGGCCGAGGCTTACTCCGGTTCCGATCAGGCCGAGGCTTACCCCGGGCCCGATCAGGCCGAGGCGCCGGCGAACTGACGGTTCAGGTAACCCCGGATCAGGCGCTTGGCCTCGGCCACGATCTCCGGGGCCCCGGCGGGATCGCGCCGGAAGGCGAGCTTGAGCACCGCGTCCCCGGCCTCGACCGCCACGAGGATGGCCAGGTCGAGCTCCTCGCTGTCGGTCAGGCCGTACTCCTGGAGGAGGAGCCCGCGCAGCCTGCCCGCGATCACCGTGTTGTTGTCGGCCATCCCGTCGAGCAGGTTGAGGTCGACCACGTCGCCGAAGTGCAGGGACCGGAACCCCGGCACGGTCCTGTGCATCTCCACGTACTCATCGATGATCGCGTCGACCGCGTCCCACCAGCCGGCGTAGTCCTCCCACAGGAAGCGCCTCCCGACCCGGGAGACGAAGCATTCCACGTGGCGCCGGGTGACCGCCTGGGTGATGGCCCGCTTGTCGGGGAAGAACTGGTAGACCGAGCCGATCGCGACACCGGCGCGTTCGGCGATGCGGGTGGTGGAGAGCGCGTCGTAGCCGACCTCGTCCAGCAGGTCGGCACACGCGTCGAGCATCCTTTCGACGCGCCGTGCGCTCCGTCTCTGGGTGGGCTGACGCCGCAGCGGAGCCTCTTCGGGCTCCTCGACAGGCAGGGGGGGCATCCCACCATCTTGCCCGTCCGGCCCCTCCGGGTCAGTCGCTATTCGGCAATCGCGAGATTTCCGCCGCCCCGGAGAGCCTGGCCAGGCGGCGCATGACGGCCGGGGAGATCCGCGAGAGCGCGTAACCGATCTTCCCTTCGGCGTTCACCGCGACGACCGGCCGGTTGCGGTGGACCGCCCGCAGGATGTGCGCGGCCACCCGCTCCGGCGGGTATCCCCGCTTGGTCAGCGCCCTGTCCGCTCTGGCGGCCGCGTCCTCGCGCGTCCGCGTCGCCGCGTCGCCGCCCACATAGGTCGCGTTGGCCGCGATCCCGGTGGAGACGAAGCCGGGGCAGACGGCGGTGACCCCGATCCCCTGCCCGGCCAGCTCCGCCCGCAGGCAGTCGCTGAGCATCTTCACCGCCGCCTTCGACGTCGAGTAGGCGGGGAGCGCCCTGCTCGGGGCGAACGCGGCGAGCGAGGCGATGTTCACGATGTGGCCGCCCTCGCCGCGCTCGACCATCTGGGCGGCGAACAGCCGGCAGCCGTGGATGACGCCCCACAGGTTCACGTCCAGGGTCCGCCGCCAGTCGTCGACCGAGTGGTCGAGGAACGGGCCGGCGACCGCGATGCCGGCGTTGTTGACCACGATGTCGGGCACGCCATGCTCGTCCCGGACGAGCTGGGCGAACCGCTCCATCTCCGCGACGTCCGCGACGTCCACCCGGTAGGCGTGCGCCGTACGCCAGGTCGCGGAGATGCCGTCGGCGGTGCGCCGGGCGGCGTCGAGGTCGATGTCGGAACAGATCACCTCGGCTCCGTGCGAGGCGAAGGCCCGCGCGGTGGCCCGGCCGATGCCGCCGCCCGCGCCGGTGACCACCACCAGCCGGTCCTCGTACGGCCCGCGCTCTCCCGTCCGGGCACGGCGCAACTCCCTGGACGGCCGCACTCCCCGGACGCCCTCCGTACCCTCGGCCTCCGTACCCTCGACGCCCTTCGCGTGCTCGGTCCCCTCCGCGTGCTCGACGTATTCGGCGAACTCGGCGATCATCCTGGCGATCACCTCGGGGTGGCTGCGCTGCGCCCAGTGCCCCGCGGCGATCCGCCGGTGCCACATGCGCGGCACCCAGGGGTGCAGGGAGGCCAGGAGCGCGGGCGAGACGAAGGGGTCGCGGGTGGTCTCGATGAGCTGGACCGGCGTCTCGACGACGGGCTCGGCGCGGGGCGTGCGGCGGGCGGTGAACATGTTCGCCCGGTAGAGGCCGAGGCCGTTCACACCGTCCTCGCGGAGGGTGTCCGCCGGATGGCCGGGGCGCGGGGCGATCCCCTCGGAGATCCGCATGGTCCGCTCCAGGACGCCCGGCATCACGGTGCGCCAGGCCAGTTCGGGCGCCACCGGGGCCTGGAACACCCCGATGTACCAGGACCGCAGGAGCTGCCCGGCGACCTCGATCCGCCGGCCGTGCCGCAGGAAGTGGGCGGCCTGGTCCAGCCCGGGGCCTCCGAAGGAGGTGAAGGAGGTGACGCGCTCCTTGATCTCCGGCCGGCCGATCAGCTCCCAGCCCTGGATGGAGCCCCAGTCGTGCCCCACGAGATGCACGCCCGGCTTGCCCACCGCATCGAGGACGGCCGCCATGTCGGCGGCCAGGTGGTCGTAGGCGTAGTCCCCGCCGTCGCGCGGGGCGCCGGACCGCCCGGCCCCCCGGACGTCGTAGCGGACCACGTGGAAACGGTCCCGCAACAGGGCGGCGACCTCGTCCCAGACCCGGTGCGTGTCGGGGTAGCCGTGCAGCAGCAGGACCGTGGGAGCGGCCGGGTCTCCCTCCTCGAACAGCGCCAGCCGTACGTCACCGGACCTGACCCATCGCACTGCGGCCTCCTGTTGGACGGATAGTCCAAACACTAGCCGTTCTGGCCCGGATCTCCCTGGCCCGGCTTGGCCGCCAGGCCGGTGCAGCCGCGCAGCGCCTTCCAGCCGGTCACGGCCTGCTGCCGACTCGCGCCGGTGAGCGGGACCGGCACGCCGCCTTGGATGGTGGCCGGGGTCCACTGGTCCTTGAGCACCTTGCGGCCGTTGATCGTCAGGGTGAGCACGCCGGTCCTGCCGGTCTCCGGACCCGAGTTGTAGAAGGCGAAGTTGCCCATGCCGTAGTTGACGTAGCCGTTCTTCAGGTAGCCGCCGCCGAGCAGGATGTGCGCGTGGCCGCCCACGACGACGTCGGCCCCGGCCGCGACCAGCTTGGGCGCCAGGCCGCGCTGGGCCTCGTTCGGGCATCTCTGCAGCTCGGTGCCCCAGTGCAGGTGGACGATCACCGTGTCGGAGTTCCTCCGCGCCCGGCGCACCTCCTGGATCAGCCGCGCCTCGTTCTTGGCCGAGGCCAGCCCGCCCTTGTCACCGGCGGCCGTCCACGCCTGGATGAACTCCGAGTCCAGCACCTGGGTGGCGCCGATGACGGCGACGCGGTTGCCGTTCACGGTCGTCCGCCACGGCTTGTACGCCTCGGCCTCGTTCCTGCCCACACCCACGATCGGGAACTTCGAGCGCCTGATCGCGGCCAGCGAGTCGGCCAGCCCGCTCTCCATGTAGTCCATGCCGTGGTTGTTGGCCATGGACGCGACGTCCACCCCGGCCGCCTTCAGCGCGGTCAGCGCGGAGGCGGGGGCCCGGAAGGTGTACTGCTTGCCCGGCGCCTTGGTGCCGCCGGTGGTGATCGCGGTCTCCAGGTTGACCATCGCGAGGTCGGAGCGGCTGAGCACCTTGGCGATGGGGCCGAGCGCGGTCCGCGGGTCGGCGTCCAGCCGGGACCTCAGCACCCCCTCGAAGTGCACGTCACCTCCGAAGGAGATGGTGTACGGCCTGCGTTCGGGGGTGGGCGTGGGCGCGGGCTCGCCGGAGGCGGTCGGCTTCTCCACGACGTCCGGCGTGGAGCCCTGGGCGGAGGATTCGGCGCTCGAGCACGCCGACACGAGCACGCAGGAGAGGGCGATTGCGGTGGCCACACCGAGGCGGCGAGGAATATACGTGTCCATCGGTATCCGAGGATGTCACCTGATCGGCCTTAAGCGGCACAACTTGGCCGTTGGACATCCGATTCTCCCAAACTTGGATGACTCGTTTAGTTGAATCGTTCCGGTTTAGGGCATAACGTGTGCCTATGGGGGACGAAGACCGGCTCCGGAAGGCAGGCCTGCGGGTGACCGCGGCCCGCTTGGCGATCATGCAGACCGTGCGGGAGGGCGACCACCTGGACGTGGACGCCGTCCATCGCGGTGTGCGGGATCGGGTCGGTCAGGTCTCCCTGCAAGCCGTCTACGACTCCCTGCACGCGCTGCAGCGCGGCGGACTGCTCCGGCGGATCGAACCCGCGGGCAGCCCCGCCCGATACGAGACACGGGTCGGCGACAACCATCACCACCTCGTCTGCCGGCAGTGCGGAAAGGTCACGGACGTGGACTGTGCCGTCGGGCACGCTCCCTGCCTGGCCCCCGCGTCGGATGCCGGCTATCTGGTCGACGAGGCGGACGTCATCTACTGGGGCCTGTGCCCCGACTGTCGTTCCGAAGACGCTCGATGAAGAGAACCACCGGAGGACCGCGTATGAGCACCAAGCCCATCACCACGACCGATGCGGGCATCCCCGCTCCGAGTGACGAGCACTCGCAGTCGGTCGGCCCGAACGGGCCCCTGCTGCTGCAGGACCACTACCTGATCCAGAAGATGGCGCACTTCAACCGGGAGCGCGTGCCCGAGCGGGTGGTCCACGCCAAGGGCGGCGGCGCGCACGGCGTCCTTCAGATCACCGAGGACGTCAGCCAGTTCACCAAGGCCGGGCTGTTCCAGAAGGGCAAGGAGACCCCGCTCTTCCTGCGCTTCTCCTCGGTGGCCGGCGAGCTCGGCAGCCCGGACACCCAGCGTGACCCGCGCGGCTTCGCGATCAAGTTCTACACCGAAGAGGGCAACTACGACATCGTCGGCAACAACACGCCGATCTTCTTCATCCGCGACCCGCAGAAGTTCTCCGACTTCATCCACAGCCAGAAGCGCCGCGCCGACACCAACCTGCGCGACCACAACATGCAGTGGGACTTCTGGACGCTCTCGCCGGAGACCGCCCACCAGGTCACCTTCCTGATGACCGACCGCGGCACCCCGGCGTCCTGGCGCCACGTGCACGGCTTCGGCTCGCACACCTTCCTGTGGTACAACGCCGCCGGCGAGAAGTTCTGGATCAAGTACCACTTCAAGACCGACCAGGGCATCAAGAACTTCACCGACGCCGAGGCCGGCGCGGTCATCGCGCAGGACGCGGACTACCACATCCGTGACCTGCACACCGCGATCAACAACGGCGACCACCCGTCCTGGACCGTGAACGTGCAGGTCATGCCGTTCGAGGACGCCGCCGACTACCGGTTCAACCCGTTCGACCTGACCAAGGTGTGGCCGCACTCCGACTACCCCGAGATCACGATCGGCAAGTTCGTCCTGAACCGGAACCCGGACAACTACTTCGCCGAGGTGGAGCAGGCGAGCTTCGAGCCCGCCAACCTGGTGCCGGGCATCGGCCCGTCCCCGGACAAGATGCTCCAGGGCCGGCTGTTCTCCTACCCCGACGCCCACCGCTACCGCATCGGCGCCAACTACCTGCAGTTGCCGATCAACAGGCCGCTGTCGCCCGTCCACAGCTACAACAAGGACGGCCAGATGACCTTCGCCAACCCCGCCGACCCGGTCTACGCCCCGAACACGGTGGGTGGCCCGGCCGCCGACCCGGCACTGTTCGAAGGCGAGAACTACCAGGTGAGCGGCGAGATCATCCGCTCCGCCTACACCCTGCACCGCGAGGACGACGACTACGTCCAGCCCCGCGCCCTGTGGGAGAACGTCCTGTCCGACACCGACCGCTCCCACCTGGTGAGCAATGTCGTCGGCCACGCCTCGGCCCCCGAGGTCACGGCCGAGATGAAGAAGCGCGTCGTGGAGTACTGGACCAACGTCCACAAGGACCTGGGCCAGGGCGTCGCCCAGGGCCTCGGCGTCGCCGGCTAGTCCGATCGGGCAGGAGGGCGAGGCGGCCTCGCCCTCCTGCCGTCTCGCCCTCCCGCCACCACTCGCCACCGCGCCGCCGGACACGTGTGTCCGGCGGCGTGGTGGCCGGGGTTCCGGGTTCGGAAGGCGTGATCGGCGGCCACTATCCTGCGGATATGCCAGACGCTGACGTTTCCGAGCTGTTCGATCCGGCCGCCTGGACCGAGATCGAGGGCTTTGATTTCACCGACATCACTTACCACCGCTCGTCCGAGACCCGTTCCGGCAAGCGGGTCGTGCGCGTCGCGTTCGACCGTCCGGAGGTCCGCAACGCGTTCCGCCCGCACACGGTGGACGAGCTGTACCGCGCGCTCGACCACGCGCGGATGAGTTCCGACGTGGGCTGCGTGCTGCTCACCGGTAACGGACCCTCCCCGAAGGACGGCGGCTGGGCCTTCTGCTCCGGTGGCGACCAGCGCATCCGCGGACGGTCGGGGTATCAGTACGCCGATGGCGACACCTCCGACACCGTCGACCCGGCGCGGGCGGGCAGGCTGCACATTCTTGAGGTGCAGCGGCTGATCCGGTTCATGCCGAAGGTGGTCGTCGCGGTCGTGCCGGGCTGGGCCGCGGGGGGCGGGCATTCGCTGCATGTGGTGTGCGACCTCACCCTGGCCTCGGCCGAGCATGCCCGGTTCAAGCAGACCGACGCCGACGTGGGGTCGTTCGACGGCGGCTACGGCTCGGCGTACCTGGCGCGTCAGGTGGGCCAGAAGTTCGCGCGGGAGATCTTCTTCCTCGGCGAGGAGTATTCGGCGGACCAGATGCACGCGATGGGGGCGGTGAACGCCGTCGTCCCCCATGCGGAGCTGGAGGCGACCGCGCTGGAGTGGGCGTGGAAGATCAACGGTAAGTCGCCGACCGCCCAGCGGATGCTCAAATACGCGTTCAACATGATCGACGACGGCCTGGTCGGCCAGCAGCTGTTCGCCGGCGAGACGACGCGCCTGGCGTACATGCAGGACGAGGCCGTCGAGGGCCGGGACTCGTTCCTGGAGAAACGCGCGCCCGACTGGTCCCGGTTCCCCTACTACTTCTGAGCCGCGCGCCGTGCGGGTGAGGCTCCGGGCAGTCCGGTTCTGAGCCGCGCGCCGTGCGGGTGAGGCTCCGGGCAGTCCGGCCGCGGAGCGTCCTGGCCCCAGGGCCGGCCCTGTCGGCGGCGGGGACGGCCCCGTCCCCGCCAGGGCCCGTCCGGGAGCAGACCGGAGGATCACCGAAATCCTCCGGGCCGCTTCCCCGCGCCTCCGGGGCGGGCCATGATGAGTTCAGTCGACGAACTCAGGAGTGCCGATGAGAACCGCGCACCGGACCTGTCCCCTCTGCGAGGCCGTCTGCGGCCTGCGGCTCACACTCGACGACACCGGGCACGTCACGTCGGTCAAGGGCGACCCGGACGACCCGTTCTCCAAGGGGTTCGTCTGCCCCAAGGGCGCGAGCCTGGGCCGCCTCGACGAGGACCCCGACCGGCTGCGCGTCCCGATGGTCCGCAAGGGCGGCGAGTGGCGCGAGGCCACCTGGGAGGAGGCGTTCCAGGCCGTCGACCAGGGCCTCAAGAACGTCATCGACGCCCACGGCCGCCAGGCCCTGGCCGTCTACCTCGGCAATCCGAACGCCCACTCCATGGCCGGCGCCCTGTACGGCCCGCCGCTGATCCGCGCGCTCGGCACCCGCAACGTCTTCTCCGCCAGCAGCGCCGACCAGATGCCCAAACACGTCTCCTGCGGCCTCATGTTCGGCGACCCGATGGCCATCGCGGTGCCCGATCTGGACCGCACCGGCTACCTGCTGATGCTCGGCGCCAACCCGGTGGAGTCCAACGGCTCGCTCTGCACCGCCCCGGACTTCCCCGGCCGCCTCAAGGCGCTGCGCGCGCGGGGCGGCAAGCTCGTGGTCGTCGACCCGCGCCGGACCCGCACCGCCGCCCTCGCCGACGAGCACCTGTTCGTACGGCCCGGCACCGACGCCTACCTGCTGCTCGGCATCGTGCACACCCTCTTCGTGGAGAACCTCACCGCGGTCGGCGTCGAGGCCGACGGCCTGGAGGAGGTCAGGCGGCTGGCGATGGATTTCGCCCCGGAGACCGTGGCCCAGGTGTGCGGGGTGCCGGCCGGGGAGATCGCCCGGCTGGCCCGCGAGCTGGCCGCCGCCCCCACGGCCGCCGTCTACGCGCGCATCGGCACCTGCACCGCCGAGTTCGGCACCGTCGCGCAGTGGCTGGTCGACGTGGTCAACATCCTGACCGGCAACTTCGACCGCCCCGGCGGGGTCATGTTCGCCAAGACCGCCGTCGAGAACGGCCGCAGGCGCAGGCCGTACACCACGGGACGCTGGCACAGCCGCGTCCGCGCGCTGCCCGAGGCGAACGGCGAGCTGCCGGTGGCCACCCTCGCCGACGAGATCGAGACCCCGGGCGAGGGGCAGGTCAGGGCGCTGGTCACGGTGGCGGGCAACCCGGTGCTGTCGGCGCCGAACGGGCCCCGGCTGGACCGGGCCTTCCGCGACCTGGACTTCATGGTCTGCGTGGACCCCTACCTGAACGAGACGACCCGGCACGCGAACGTCATCCTGCCGCCGCCGCCCGTGATGCGGACGCCGCACTACGACCTGTCGCTGCTGTTCGTCGCGGTGCGCAACTACGCCCGGTTCTCCCCGCCGGTCCTGCCACCGGAGCCGGGACGGCCGTCGGAGGCCGAGATCCTGGCACGGCTGACGATGATCGCCTCGGGGCAGGGGGCGGACGCCGATCCGGACCTGCTCGACGAGATGATCCTCGACCAGATGTTCCGCAAGGCCGTCGAGACGCCCGGCTCGCCGGTGGAGGGCTGCGAGGTGGCCGAGCTGCGCGCCTCGCTGGACGGGACCACCGGGGCCGAGCGCCGGCTGGACGCCATGCTCAGGCTCGGCCCCTACGGCCTGTCGCTGGCCAAGCTCCTCGCCAATCCGCACGGCGTCGACCTGGGCCCGCTGGAGCCCCGGCTGGCGGAGGTGCTGTGCACGGCCTCCGGGCGGGTGGAGCTGGCTCCGCCGCCCCTGGTGGAGGATCTCGCGCGGCTGCGCGGGCGGCTGGCCGTACGGCCGGCGGAGATGGTGCTGATCGGGCGGCGTCACCTGCGCTCCAACAACAGCTGGCTGCACAACGTGGGGCCGCTGGTCGGCGGGAGCAACCGGTGCACGTTGCAGATCAACCCGGAGGACGTGACCAGGCTCGGTCTCGACGGCCACGCGCTCGTCCGCTCGGCGGGCGGGGAGCTCGTGGTGCCGCTGGAACCCACTGAAACGATCATGCCGGGGGTGGTGAGCCTGCCCCACGGCTGGGGCCACTCCGGGACCGCGCAACTGGTCGCGGCGGAACACGCGGGGGTCAACGCGAACACGTTGACCGACGACTCCGTGGTCGACATCCCTTCGGGAAACGCCGTGTTCAACGGGGTCCCGGTCACGCTCAGCCCCGCCTGATCACATGATCGTTCGGAAAAGGGGGATCGGCGCGCATTAGGCTTGCGCAGGTGACCACCCCTCCAGAACAGGACCGCCTGCACGCTCAGCTCGCCTTCGCCATGGAGATCGACAAGCTCAGACGCATCCTCCGCCGCAACACCCTGATGGACGGGTCGCGGCGGGAGAACGACGCCGAGCATTCGTGGTACGTGGGCATGCTGGCGATGGTCTTGGCCGAGCACGCCCCGCCGGGCACCGACCTGGACAAGGTCGTCGCGATGTTGCTCGTCCATGACATCGTCGAGATCGACGCCGGAGACACGTTCATCTACGACGCCCACGCCGTCGAGGCCCAGCTCGGCATCGAGCGCAAGGCCGCCGACCGGATCTTCGGGCTGCTGCCCGAGGACCAGTCGGCGCGGCTGCGCGCGCTGTGGGACGAGTTCGAGGAACGCAAGACCCCCGAGGCCAGGTTCGCCAAGGCCCTCGACAGGATCGCGCCGATCATGGCCAACCACCACAACGAGGGTGGCACCTGGTCGCTCTACAAGGTGACGGCCGGGCAGGTGCTGGAGAAGGTGAAAATCATCGAGGAGGGATCGGCGACGCTGGGGGCCTACGCCACCGAGATCATCGAGCTCTCCGTCAGCCGGGGGCATTTGGCGCGTGCATAACCCTGTTCGCGGGTAGGTCCTTATGGGTTGATAAGGGGGCGACTGTGAAGGAAACCGTCAAAACGAAACGCCGAAGCTTCAAGCATCTGGTACCCCCGGTCGACCTCACCGGCCGGATCGAGCGGTCAACCAGAATGGATCGGCCGATCCATATCCTGGCCAAGGCCGTGCGCCGACGGCTCGGCCCGGGGCGGCTGCGTGACCTGCTGCACGGGGTTCCCACCGGCAAACCCCTTCACCCGCCGCTCGTCACCGTCAGCCTCGGCTGCTGGGTGGCGACGGCGGTGCTCGACCTGGCCCACGCCGACCCGCGTGCGACGCGGGCGGTGCTCACCACCGGGATCGCCACGGCGCTCCCCGCGGCCGCGGCGGGGATCACCGACTGGTCGGCGCTCCACCGCGAGCAGCAGCGGGTCGGGTTCGTGCACGCGATCGCCAACCTGACCGCGCTGGGGCTCTACGCCGGCTCGCTGGCACTGCGGATCGCGGGCGACGACCGGCGCGGCCGGCTGCTGTCGTTCGCGGCGCTCGGCGCCGCCGGGCTGGGCGGCCAGCTCGGCGGTCACCTGGCCTACCGTCAGGCGGCCGGGGCCAACCACGCCGAGTCGGTGGCCCACCTGGTCCCGCTGGGCTGGCACGACCTGTGCGAGCTCAAGGACCTGCCGGACGGGCGTCCGGTGGCCAGGCGGCTGGGCTACATCGACCTGTTCGTCCTGCGGATCGGCGAGGGGGTCACCGTGCTCGCCGACGGCTGCTCCCACCTCGCCGGACCGCTGCACCAGGGGCGCCTGATCTCCAAGGACGGCTCCGCCTGCGTGGTGTGCCCCTGGCACGGGAGCACCTTCCGGCTGTCGGACGGGACGGTCGCGCACGGCCCCGCCACCGCCCCGCAGCCGTCCTTCGAGACGCGGATCCGCCGCGACGGCGTGCTCCAGGTCCGCCCCGCCCCGGTCTAGTCGGGCTCGCCGTCGGCCGGGTGCTCGACCAGCGCCAGGACCCGGCTGGACATGAACCGGGCGGTGCGCACGGCCGTACCGCTACGGGTGACCTCGCTCACCTCGACCACGCCACCTCGGCGGTTGGACACCTCGACCCGGCGGCCCGCCTTGGTGGCGACGACTTCGTAGGTACGCGAGCTGTCGCCCGCGTCGATGACGATCTCTACCTTGTCGCCTTTCATGTCTGCTTTATGCCCAAAAGCCGCTGCATTTATCCGTACACCAGTTTGATTATCGCCAGAATGCCAATGCAGACAATGAAGCCACGCAGAACAGGCGCCGGCAGCTTCCGGCCGACCTTCGCGCCGAGGAAACCGCCGATCGTGGCCCCCACGGCGACCAGCGCCACCGCCCGCCAGTCCACCTCCGCGACAAGGACGAACAGGACCGCGGCGGTCCCGTTGACCAGCAGCGAGAGAACGTTCTTGGCGGCGTTGACCCGCTGCAGGTCGTCGTCGAGGAAACTGCCCAGCAGCCCGATGAGCAGGACCCCCTGGGCCGCACCGAAATAGCCTCCGTAGATCCCGGCGGCGAAAACCCCGATCCACAGCCACGGCCCGCCGTGCGGGTGGGGATCCTCCCGCCGGGCGCTCAGCCACTTGTTGAGCCTGGGCTGGACCACCACCAGCACGCACGCCAGGCCGATCAGGATCGGCACGACCACGTTGAAGGTTTCGGCGGGCATGAAGAGCAGCAGCACGCCACCGATGAGGGAACCCGCGATCGAGGCGGCGCCCAGCCGGATCAGCCGCTCACGCTGTCCCGTCAGCTCGGCGCGGTAGCCGAGCGCGCCGGTCAGCGACCCCGGCACCAGCCCGATGTTGTTGGAGACGTTGGCGACGATCGGCGGCAGCCCCACCGCCACCATCGTCGGGAACGTGATCAGCGACCCCGATCCGACGACGGCGTTCATGCCTCCGGCCCCTATCCCGGCCGCGAGGATCGCGATCGCTTCCCATGGCGTCATCAAGCTTCCCCTACCTGGCTCGTACGGCTCGCGCCCAGGAACGGTGCACGGCACTCACCGGATGCTAGGAGGGGGACGCTCCATGACCGGCGGCGGGGGTGTCCCCGGCACCGGACAGACTTCCCCGCCACCGGCCGCCGGCCTTCGGGCGGCGGCCGGTGCGGGTCTCAGAAATGATGCGCCCGGGCATACCAGCGGCCGTCGAGCCCGCGCTCCAGGTTGAGCGGGACGCTGAAGGTCCGGGACAGGTTCTCGGCGGTCATCACCTGGTCGATCGGGCCCTGGGCGACCACCGAGCCGTGCCGGAGCAGCAGCGCGTGGGTGAACCCGCTGGGCACCTCCTCCACGTGATGGGTGACCAGCACCATGGTCGGCGCCTTCGGGTCGTGCGCGAACGTCGCCAGGCGGCGGACCAGGTCCTCCCTGCCGCCCAGGTCCAGTCCGGCGGCGGGCTCGTCCAGCAGCAGCAGCTCGGGGTCCGGCATGAGCGCCCGGGCGATCTGCACCCGCTTGCGCTCGCCCTCCGACAGCGTGTTGAACCGGCGCCGGATCAGATGGGCGCAGCCGAGCTGGTCGATCAGCTCGACGGCACGGGTGACGTCGTTGGAGTCGTACTCCTCCGTCCAGCGGCCGAGGATCGCGTAGGAGGCGGTGAGCACCAGGTCGATGACCTTCTCCTCCGGCGGCACCTTCTCGGCGAGCGCGGCGCTCGCGAGCCCGATCCGGGGCCGCAGGTCGAACACGTCACTCTGACCGAGCCGCTCGCCCAGGATCTCCACGACGCCCTCGGTGGGGAACAGCATCGCCCCGACGACCTGTAACAGCGTCGTCTTCCCCGCGCCGTTGGGACCGATGACGACCCACCGCTCGTCCTCGTGAACGGTCCAGTCGATGTCCCGCAGCAGGGCCGCCCCGTCTCTGCGGACGGTGACGTCCTGTAGCCGAAGCACCTGACCGCCCATCCCTTACGCCTCCTCGTGAATCGCTCGAACAAAACCTATTGCAGGACAAGCGCATATCGTGGATCGGTGCACCCTGATTCACAGATCTCGGCCACCTTGGTCTGCTGGGGCAACGCCTGGCTCACCGGGCAGGTCGGCCTCGACGAGGCCGCCGACCGGGTGGAGCGGCAGGCCGGCCCCCAACTCGTCGCCGGAGAGAACGGCGACCTCCTCCTCCGTGCCTTCCTCGCCGACCTGCGGGTCGAAGGCATGAAATCCCTGCGCCTGGCCCTCCCGGTCGCGGGCGACCCGCTCGGACTCACCGGACCGCCCCCCTTCAACTCCGCGGCCATCGAGGCCGGGCAGGCGGCGATAGCCGTGCTTGCCGGTAGATGCCTCGGCCTGGTCCCCACGCGGGACCGCCGCGGGTCATCGTACGCCGGGGTGCGCTGGAGCGTACTGGAGGCCAGCGTCAACGTCCCCGACATCCCCTCCCTCGCCGAGGCCGAGCACACCCTGACGCTCGCGATGCGCACGGCCACCGACGCCCTGCTCGGCGTGGAGGGCCCGGCCCAGGGGCATCGGCGGGTGGAGAGCGTCGACGACGGCCTGGCCCCCGGCTACCCGGCCCGCGCCCACCGGGTCGCCGCCCTCGCCGCCCGGCTCGCCGCGGTGCTCCGGGTCGCCGACGACCGGGGGCTCACCTCCGGCCAGATCGCCACCCGGGGCAACGCCCTGCGCGACCTCGACCGCGCGGTACGGCGGGCACGCGTGGCCGCCCACCACGCCATCACCGAGCTCGTCTAGTCCCGCCCCGGCGTGTCCGGGCACGGCGGACCCGCCGCGTGAGGCACCCCGCCCCCCGGCGGATCCGGGCACGGCGCCGCTCACCCGGCACGGCGGAGCCCACCCGCGGGCGCGGTCAGGCCAGGCCGTGCCGTACCGCGTAGAGGGCTGCCTGGGTCCTGTCCTGCACGCCCAGCTTCATCAGCACGTTGGAGACATGGGTCTTCACGGTCTTCTCCGCCACCGCCAGCTCCCGGGCGATCTCACGGTTGGACCGGCCCGAGGCGATCAGTGTGAGCACCTCAAGCTCCCGGTCGGTCAGCGGCGCCACGTATCTGCCCGCCGCCGGGGCGGGGGCAGGAGCGGGGACGGACAGCATCGCCTCGGCGGCCTCGGGGGCCAGCAGCACCTGGCCGCCGTGGACGGCGCGGATGGCCTGGACGAGCGCGGCGGGGTCGACGTCCTTGTAGAGGAAGCCGGACGCGCCGGCCCGCATCGCCGGGGCGACGTCCTCCCGGTCGCCGACCGAGGTCAGCACCAGCACGCGCGGGGAGAGCCCGTGCTCCTCCAGCCGGAGGAGCGTGCCGAGACCGTCGAGGACCGGCATCTTCAGGTCGAGCAGCAGCACATCGGGGGCGAGGGACTCCACCAGGGCGACCGCCTCGGCGCCGTCGGCCGCCTCCCCCACCACGTCGAGGTCGTCCTGCAGGCCCAGGAAGGTGCGCAGGCCCTGCCGGACGACCGGATGGTCGTCGGCGATCAGCACGCGGATCACACCGGCACCTCCATCCGCACCAGGGTCCCGTGGCCGGGCTCCGACGTCACGCGCACGCTCCCCCCCAGGACCTGCGCCCTGTCCTCCATCGACGCGATGCCCAACCCTCGCCCGGCGGCGGCGGCCACGTCGAACCCCGCCCCGTCGTCGCGCACCTCCAGGATCACACGGCCCGCCTCGCAGCCCAGCCGCACGCCGACGGCCCGCGCCGCCGAGTGCCGGGAGGCGTTGTGCAGCGCCTCCTGGGCCACCCGCAGGACCGCCACCTCGGTCACCGGTTCGAGGGCGCACACCGGCGCCTCGTCGAACGTGAACGACGCCGGGTGCAGCCGGTCCAGCAGGCGCACGTGCTTGCGGAGCGTCTCGGCCAGGCCGTGGCGGTCGAGCTCGGCCGGGCGGAGCTCGACGATCACCGCGCGGAGTTCGGCCAGCGCCTCCCCCGCCAGCCGTTCCACCCGTTCCAGCTCCTCCAGCGCCCGCGTGGGGTCGCGGGTCACCAGCGAGGCCGCCGCCTGGGTGGTGAGCCGCAGCGAGAACAGCTTCTGGGTCACCGCGTCGTGCAGCTCCCGGGCCATCCGGGTGCGCTCCTCCACCAGTGCCAGCTCCCGGCCCCGCTCGTAGAGGCGGGCGTTGGTGAGCGCGATCGCGGCGTGCGCGGCGAACATGGTCAGCAGCCGCTGGTCGGCCTCGGTGAAGCCGCCGGGAGCCCTCTTGTTGGACAGGAAGACGATGCCGAGCACCTGGTCGCCGTCGCGGATCGGCACCCCGAGGAAGTCCTTGAGCACCGGATGTGCACGCGGCCAGTATTCGAACCTCGCGTCCCTGCGGATGTCGGGCAGCCGGACCGGCGCGCCCTCGCGCAGCATCGCACCGAGCATGCCGTGCTGGCGGGGCATCGGCCCGATCGCGTCCCACTCCTCGTCGGAGATGCCCTCGGCGACGAACTCGGCGAACGCCCCCTGGTCGTCGGGCACGCCGAGCGCGGCATAGCGGGCGTCCAGCAACTGCTGCGCCGAGCGCACGATGACCTGGAGCACCTCCCGGACCGAGAGATGCCTGGTCACCGCGAGAACGGCGGAGCTCACCGCCTGCAGGACGGCGTCCCGGTCTTCGGTCACGGGAAAACTCTAAGCGCCGCGACCCACCGGAGCCTCCGGCCGGGGTCCTAGGTCCATCAGCCCAGGCGCGGCCCGGTCCTGCGGCCGATGCGCGCGGGACGTTCGATTCCTACCGTCGGGGACATGACGAAGACCGCACTCATCACCGGCGCCTCCCGCGGACTCGGCCTGGCCCTGGCCCGTTCCCTGGCCTCCGACGGCTGGGGCGGGTACGGGCTCCGCCCTGGAGCAGCTCTCCAACGTGCCGGCCGTCGAGGAGCCTCGGGTCGCGGTCTGGTGGGTCGACCCGGGGGAGATGAACACGGCCATGCCGGCCGACGCGGTCGGCGCCGAGGACGCGGCGGCGGCGCCGGGGCCGGAGACGGTCGTGCCCACCCTGCGGCGGCTGATCGAGGAGCGTCCGGCGATCGGCCGGGTGAGCCACCCGTGAGCGCGCGAGGCGAGCGGGTGGACGGGCGGCGGGTGGGGCCGGCGGAGGAGGTCTCGTGAACGCGCCCGTGACGGACGCCATGGCTCCGGGTTTCGTGCTCCCGCACGACCTGGAGGCGCACGAGCCGCCGGAGGCGCGGGGGCTGACCCGTGACGGGGTGCGGCTCCTGGTCTCGCACGGCGACACCGGGGAGATCACCCATCACGGGTTCGCCGAGTTGCCCGGCCTGCTCCACCCCGGCGACCTGCTGGTGGTCAACAACTCCGCCACCCTCCCCGCGGCGGTCCGGCTCGACCGGCTCGCGGTGCACTTCTCCACCGAGCGCGAGGACGGGACCTGGCTGGTGGAGCTGCGCCGCCGGCTGGAACTGCGGTCCGGGCCCGGCGGCGGGGGCGCCGGGCAGGACACGCGGAGGCCGGGAGCGGCCGGAGCGGGCGCGGAAATGGCCAGCGAGCCCTACCCGGGCGGCGCGGCCGGAGAGTGGCTGCCGCTGCCCGGCGGGGCCACGCTGTTCCTGCTGGAGCGGGAGACCCCGCGCCTGTGGCGGGCCCGGCTGGACCGCGAGGTCCCCGCCTACCTGCGCCGGTACGGCGTGCCGATCCGCTACTCGTACGTGGAGCGGGACTGGCCGCTGGAGGACTACCAGACCGTGTTCGGGGTCCGGCCCGGCAGCGCGGAGATGCCCAGCGCCGGCCGGCCGTTCACCACCGGGCTGGTGACCGGGCTGGTCTCGCGCGGGATCGGCGTCGCGCCGATCACCCTGCACACCGGGGTGGCCTCGCCGACAGCGGACGAGCCGCCCTGTCCGGAGTGGTTCGAGGTCTCCGAGGCGACCGCGCGGCAGGTCCGGCTCACACGTGGATCCGGAGGCCGGGTGATCGCGGTGGGCACGACCGTGGTGCGGGCGCTGGAGACTGCCGCTCTGACCGGCGGCCGTGTCCGGGCCGCGCGAGGCTGGACCTCCCACCTGGTGACCCCCTCGACCGGTGTGCGGGCGGTGAGCGGCCTGATCACCGGCCTGCACGGACCGCGCTCCAGCCACCTGCTGATGCTGTCCGCGATCGCCGGCGGCGAGCTGCTCTCCCTGTCCTACGCGGAGGCGCTCGGTGAGGGTTATCTCTGGCACGAATTCGGCGACGTCCATCTGATTCTCCAGTAGCCAGTCAGCCGCAAGGGGTTTCCAAGTCGGCCGCCCCATGCTGGGCACGGCAATCAACGGGGGAACACCGAATTCGACTGGAGTAAGAAATGCGCCGGCACCTGACCGCCTTCGCCGCCATCGCCCTGGCAGGAGGCATGCTCCTCACCCCTGGTGGCGCGAACGCCGCCGCGGCCGCGCCGACCACGGCCCACGTGGCCGCACCGCTGTCGCCGCTGAAGCTGACCGCCTACTACCCGCGCCGGGTCTACGCGGGCGACACGATCACCTACACGCTCAAGGCCAGGAACGCCGGCGACTGGGCCACCGACATCGCCTACGTCGGGGGCTACGCTCCCCGGCAGGCGCGCAAGGTCCGCATCACCGGCCCCTCCGGCTCGATCTGCGAGGCCGACGGGCGCGAGGTGGGCTGTCTGCTCGACACCCTGAAGCCGGGCAGATCGGTCACGATCAAGGTCAAGGTGTGGCTGAGGAGCAGCGCTCGGGGCACCGCGACGGCCGAGTTCGCCTCGGCGTCGATCGACGTCCCCGCGGGCGGGCTCGACACCCTCGACATCCACGGCATCGACGTGGGCACCGACCTGAAGTACGTGCGGGTGAAGACCAGGATCCTCTGACGGTCCGCGCCCGGATCCGACGCGTGCGGAGGCGGCCCACCAGGGCGGGCCGCCTCGGCGCGGGATCCCTCCCGATTCCGTACGGCCGCCGCCCCGTTCGCTCCGTCACAAATCACTTTACTTAGGTAGATTTTTGCTTTACCTAATATGTGTGATAAAACGCTGCGAACTTTCACGGGGGCAACCGCAGCGCCCTCGTACCCCTCAACTGGGAGACGTTTAATGCGCCACCCGATCTACAAGATCGCCGCTCTGGCCCTGGTCGCTCCGCTCGCGGGCACGATGCTGCTCGCCACGCCGGCCTCGGCCGCTCCCACAAAGGCCTCCGCCGCGGCCGTCAAGACGGCTGACGACCCCTACTCCTCCTTCGACCTGAAGATCTCGGCGCCGAGCAGGGCCCGGGCCGGAGCGACGATCTCCTACACGATCAAGGCCACCAACACGGGCCCCTACGAGGCCGACTCGTACTACCTCGGCGGCGTGCTGCCCAAGGGCTCCAAGGTCGTCCGGGTCCACGCCCCCAAGGGGACCGAGTGCGACTGGTACGAGGACGGCTACTGGTGCTGGACCCCCCTGGCCCTCGAAGTCGGCGAGTACGAGAGCATCAAGATCACGGTGAAGCTCGGCAAGAAGTCCAAGGGCACCGCCACGGCCATCCTCGGCGTCGACACCTATGACCTGCCGACCGGCGCGGAGACCCTCAACCGCGACGAGTTCGAGCGCATGGGCTTCAAGAGCTGGTACTTCGTGAAGAAGGTCAAGACCAGGATCGTGCGCTAGCCGTACCCCCCCGTGAGAGCCCCCGTCCTGTCCCTTCCCTTCAGGGGGCGTCGCAGGCCGGGGGCTCTCCGCTCTCCGGACCCCGTGGGCGCGCCGGGGGACGGTCGGGGACGTTCCGGACCCCGTGGGGCACGGGACGGTCGGGGACGCTCCGGACCCCGTGGGGCACGGGACGGTCGGGGACGCTCCGGACCCCGTGGGGCACGGGAGCGGAAGACGGCGCACGGCCTGTCCAACGGCGGCACGCCCGTGCCCCGCACCCGCCGGTCTCCGCGATCGTGGAACACGTGAACTCGATCTTCCTGAAGCCCGCGCCGGAGAATATCCCCGGCACCCACCGCCGGGTGGCCGCCGTCATCGCCTGCCCCGGGCCCCGCTGAGACGCGGGGCGGGAGGAGAGCGCGAACTTCAGGCGTCCGGATGATGAACCACATTCACGATCGATTCCGGGGCCAAGTAGCGTAGACACCGATGAACCAGCGCACGCTTCTGATCACGTTGACCGGACCCGACCGGCCGGGCGTCACCTCGCGGCTCTTCTCCGTGCTGGCCGGCTTCCCCGTCGTCGTCGCCGACATCGAGCAGGTCGTCATCCGCGGCCGGCTCACCCTGGGCGTCCTCGTCGCCTACGCGGGCGACACCCCGACCGGGACGGGCAGCACCATAGGCGCCCTGTGGACCACCGTCGAGCGGGCCGCCGAGGACATGGGGCTGCAGGTGGAGCTGTCCACCGGCTCCGATCCGCAGGAGAAGCGGCGGCGCGGGCGGCTGCACGTCACCGTGCTCGGATCGCCGCTGCAGCCCGCCGCCATGGCCGGCATCGCCGGCCGGATCGCCGCGGCCGGCGCCAACATCGACCGGATCGAACGGCTGTCCAACTACCCGGTGACCTGCATCGAGCTGGCCGTCTCCGGCGCCGACCCGGACACGCTCCGGGCCGAGCTCGCCATCGAGGCGCACGTGCAGCAGGTCGACGTGGCCGTGCAGCGGACCGGCCTGCACCGCAGGGCCAAGCGGCTGATCGTGATGGACGTGGACTCCACGCTCATCCAGGCCGAGGTGATCGAGCTGCTGGCGGCCCACGCGGGCTGCCTGGAGGAGGTCGCCCGGGTCACCGAGGAGGCGATGCGCGGCGAGCTCGACTTCGCCGAGTCGCTGCGCCGCCGGGTCGCGCTGCTGGAGGGCCTCCCCCAGGAGATCTTCGAAAAAGTCCGCAAGGAGCTGGTCCTCACCCCCGGCGCCCGCACCCTGGTACGGACGCTCAAGCGGCTCGACTACCGGTTCGCGATCGTCAGCGGCGGGTTCACCCAGCTCACCGACGCCCTCGTCGACGACCTCGGCATCGACTACTCCGCGGCCAACACGCTGGAGGTCGTGGACGGCGTGCTCACCGGACGGGTCGTCGGCGAGATCGTCGACCGCCCCGGCAAGGCACGGGCCCTGGAACGCTTCGCCCGCCAGGCGGGCATCCCGATCAGCCAGACCGTGGCCATCGGCGACGGCGCCAACGACCTCGACATGATCGCGGCGGCCGGGCTGGGCATCGCGTTCAACGCCAAGCCGGTGGTCCGCCAGGCCGCCGACACCGCGGTCAACGTGCCCTACCTCGACTCGATCCTCTACCTGCTCGGCATCCCGCGCGCCGAGGTCGAGGCCGCCGACGCCGAGGACGGCGTCATCGTCGCGGAGCGGTGAGCGCGGCCAGCCGGAGAGCCTCGGCGCTGAGCCCCTTCAGGGCCGGCTGCGCGGCGGCGGCGTGCATGATCCCGCGGCGCACCTCGGTCATCTGATCGGCCGCCCCCTCGGCCACCTCGTCCAGCCGTCGCGCGGTCAGCACGTCCACGTGCGCGCCGAGCTCGTCCAGGACACCGTCCAGGTCGTCGGCCGGAGCCTCGGGACGCTCCGTGCCGACCGCCTCGGCGACGTTCTCCAGCCGGTCGGCGACCATGTCGAGGACCGCCGCCGTGGGCCCGGACTCCTCGCTGGGCCGCGGCACGGCGAACAGCGCCAGAGCGTTGTCGCGGAGCCGCCGGGCGGCCGTCACGGCGTCCCTGAGCCGCTGCGGCGCGCTGCCGCCGGGCTCCTTGTCCAGCCGGTCCAGGGAGTCGGCGAACCGGTCTGCGGCGACGGCCGCCGAGGAGAGCCGCGCGCGCACCTCGTCGGGGTCCTGGTCGATCAACGACCGCACCAGCGCCGCGTGCTTTTCGAGCATCTCCACGGCCCTGCCGGTCAGCTTCGCGCGCTGCCCCCGGGGCCACAGCAGCCGGGCGAAGAGCAGCACCAGCGCCCCGCCCGCGATCGTGAGGGCCACCCGGACCGCCGCCGCCCCCCAGTCCAGCGGCAGGGAGAAGTCCGACAGCATCAGCGACAGCGGCGTCGCGAAGATCGTCCAGTAGCCGTAGCTGGCCCCCCGCAGCGCGAATCCCAGCACCGCGCAGACCGCGATGAAAACGATCAGGTAGAGGTGGCCGGGCGCGACCGCCAGCACCACCGCCGCCCCCGCCGCCCCCACCGCCGTGCCGGCCGTCCGCAGCACCACCCGCTCCACGGTGTCGCGGTAGGCCGGGCGGAGGCTGACGATCACGGTCACCACGAACCACTTGGCGTAGTGCTCGTGGGTCACCAGCATCAGCACCATGGCCAGGGTCACCGCCAGGCCCAGCCGTACCGGATGGTGGCCGGTGGAGAACACCGGCTTGCGCAGCCGGCCGAACCTGGGCAGGCGCGGTCCGACCTCGACCCCCTCGACCGCCTGCTGCGCCACCGACCGCACCGCCATCCCGATCCGGTCCAGGCACCGGCGGACCTGCCCGAGCAGCGCGGCCGCGGGCAGCGGCGCACCGCCCGTGTGAGCGGCCCGGCGGATCTCCTCGACCTGGTCGGCGAACCGCCCGACGGCGCCCAGCGCCTCGGGCACCCCGGCCGAACCGCCGAGCGTCACGGCCTCCCGCAGCGCGCGGGCCAGGGCCCCGACCGCCTCGTTCAGCTCCTCGGTCCAGCCGGTGCCCACACCCGTCTGCACGGCCGCCGCCCGCAGCACGCGCAGCGCGACGGTCTCGTGAAGGACGCGGGTCAGCGTGGCCAGCAGCCGCTGCAGGGCCCGGTCGTCCTCCTCCGAGACCCGGTAGAGGGAGAACCCCTTGGCCGCGTCGTCCAGGGCGGTGCCGGCGGAGCGGCGCAGCACCTCCCAGCTCTCCTCGGAGAGCGGGGCCCGCCCCGCGGCCTCCAGCAGGTCGGCCAGCGCCGTACCGGCCGTCTCGAAGGCCGTGCGGAGCGGCTGGAGGCGGCGCACCGGCCAGAGCCCCACGAGGAGCAGCGTCATCAGCAGGCCACCGGCCGCCGTGACCTCCATGTGGGCCGGCACGCTCAGGCCCGGCGGGGCGAAATAGGTCAGGGCCACCGAGAGCACCGCGGAAATGCTGATCACCGGCCAGTAGCCGCCGGCCATGGCGACCAGGCCCACCACGACGGCGGCCACCCAGGGGTACGGCTGGATCAGCGCGCCCAGGCCCGAACCCAGCGTGACCATGAGCGTGGCGACGAGCAGCTTGCGGGCGCGCTCGCCGTACGGCAGGCCCGGGACGTCCCCGAAGACGGTGAGATAGCCGCCCAGGGCCATCGCGGCGCCCTGCGGGACATGGCCGAGCATGACGCCGGCCACCAGCGGAAGGCAGATGCCCAGCGCGCACAGCAGGCTGTAGCCCCAGGCGGGACGGCCGGCGAGCACGAAGTCGCCCCGCAGCGCCTCGGCGATCCTGCGCATGCCACCCCCCGAGGTCGTCAGGACGGGGGGATGCGACCTTCCTGCCCGCCTTCCGGACGCTTAGTGCTCCTGGACCCCGGGACGCTCAGTGCTCCTTGGGACTCCAGCGGGCGACGCCGCGTCCCGCCTCGAGCTCGGCCCACTCGTCCTCGGTCTCGATGACGGCGAACGCGCCGGGCGGGAAGCCGGGGTCGCCGTCCCCCGCGGTGAGGTCCAGGACCAGCTCGTGGACGCCGGGGTTGTGCCCGACCAGCATCAGCGTGCGGATCTCGGGGTCGCTCCGCCGGATCAGCGTGAGGAGCTCGTCGGAGTATGCCTCGTAGATGGCCGGGTCGAATGTGATGTCCGCATCGGGCAGGACCAGCCTGGCGGTCTGCCTGGTCCGCTCCGACGGCGAGCAGAGCACCAGGTCGGGATGGAGGTCCATGCCGGTGAGCGTCTCCCCGACCCTGCGGGCGTCACGCTCGCCGCGCCCGGTGAGAGGGCGCTCCCGGTCGGCCAGGCCGTGGACGTGGGCCGCCTTGGCGTGCCGCAGCACGATCAGGGTACGTGTCGTCACCTCGCCGCCCACATGGCGATCCCCACGATCACCGCGAACACCGCGGCCATCGCCAGCAGGATGAATACGAGTGACTTGCCTCCGGAGGGCTGCTGTTCCATACGGCTCAGTTTCCCATCGGGGGACCCCGCACACGCGGAAGGGGTGCACGGACCCCGCGCACCCCTCCCGTCAGGCCTTACTCAGCTCGAGATCGGCTCTCGCTCGCGCTTGACGTTGTTCTCCTCGGTCGGGGCGATGCTCGCCGAGCGGCGCTTGGAGACGACCACCGCGGCGACGACGATGCCGGCCGCGACCACGGTGACGCCGATCCGCAGCGCCACGTTGTCGGCGTAGGTGACCACGGCCGGAGCGATCAGCAGCGCCACCAGGTTCATCACCTTCAGCAGCGGGTTGATCGCCGGGCCCGCGGTGTCCTTGAACGGGTCTCCGACGGTGTCACCGATGATGGTGGCCTCGTGGGCGGACGATCCCTTGCCCCCGTGGTGGCCGTCCTCGACCAGCTTCTTGGCGTTGTCCCAGGCGCCGCCGGAGTTGGCCAGGAACACCGCCATCAGCGTGCCGCAGGCGATGGCCCCGGCGAGGAACGCGCCGAGCGGCGCGTAGCCGAGGGCGAAGCCGACGGCGATCGGCGTGAGCACGGCGAGCAGGCCGGGCGTGGCCAGCTCCCGCAGCGAGTCACGGGTGCAGATGTCCACGACCCTGCCGTAGTCGGGCAGTTCCGTACCCGCCATGATCCCCGGCTTGGTGCGGAACTGCTCGCGCACCTCGAAGACCACCCGCCCGGCCGCCCGGCCGACCGCCATGATGGCCAGGCCGGAGAACATGAACACCACCGCCGCGCCGATGATCAGACCGACCAGCACGTTCGGGGAGTCGACGCTCAGGCTGAACGTGCTGAAGGAGCCGAGCACGTCCTTGACGCCCTGGGTCGCGGAGGCGAGCTGGGTCTCGATCGCCGTCCGGAACGCGCCGAACAGCGCCGTCGCGGCGAGCACCGCCGTCGCGATCGCGATGCCCTTGGTGATGGCCTTGGTGGTGTTGCCCACGGCGTCCAGCGATGTGAGCACCCGGGCGCCCTCCCCGTCGACGTCCCCGGACATCTCGGCGATGCCCTGCGCGTTGTCGGAGACCGGGCCGAAGGTGTCCATCGACACGATGACGCCGACGGTGGTCAGCAGGCCGGTGCCCGCCAGGGCCACGGCGAACAGGGCGATGGTGACGTTGCCGAAGCCGAGCAGGAACGCCCCGTAGACGGCGGCGCCGATGATGAGCGCCGAGTAGACCGCCGACTCCAGGCCGACGCTGATGCCGGACAGGATGACCGTGGCGGGACCGGTGCGGGAGCTCTCCCCGATGTCCTTCACCGGACGGCGGTTCGTCTCGGTGAAGTAACCGGTGAGGATCTGGATGGCGCTGGCCAGCACCAGGCCGATGAGCACGGCCCCGATGGCGATCAGGCGCGGGTCGGAGGTGATCGCGGCGATCTCCGGGCTCACCCCGGTCAGGCCGGCGAAGCTGCTCGGCAGGTAGAAGAAGGCCGCGACGCCGACGAGGACCGCCGAGATGACGGCTGAGATGAAGAAGCCGCGGTTGATCGCGGCCATGCCGTTGCGGTCGCCCTTCCGCGGGGAGGTGGTGAAGATGCCGATGATCGCGGTGATCACGCCGACCATCGGCACGATCAGCGGGAAGACCAGGCCCTCGGTGCCGAAGGCCACCTTGCCCAGGATCAGGCTGGCGACCAGCATGACCGCGTAGGACTCGAACAGGTCGGCGGCCATGCCCGCGCAGTCGCCGACGTTGTCGCCCACGTTGTCGGCGATGGTGGCGGCGTTGCGCGGGTCGTCCTCGGGGATGCCCTGCTCGACCTTGCCGACCAGGTCGGCGCCGACGTCGGCGGCCTTGGTGAAGATGCCGCCGCCGACCCGCATGAACATGGCGAGCAGGGCGGCGCCGAAGCCGAAGCCCTCCAGCACCGCCGGGGCGTCGCCTCCGTAGACGATCACCACGATGGCGGCGCCGAGCAGGCCGAGACCGACGGTGATCATTCCGGCCACGCCGCCGGTGCGGAAGGCGATCCGCATCGCGACCTTCTCGCCCGACTCACGGGCGGCGGCGGCGACCCGGACGTTCCCGCGGACCGCCAGCCACATGCCGATGAAGCCGGTGAGTGCGGAGAAGACCGCGCCCACCACGAAGAAAACCGAGCGGCCGATGGCCACACCGGTCGATTCGGCGGGGAGCAGATAGAGCAGGAAAGGGATCAGGATGACGAACACCGCGAGCGTCCGGAACTGCCGCGCCAAATACGCGGAGGCCCCTTCCTGTACGGCTCGCGCGATGTTCTGCATACGCTCGGTGCCTTGACCGGCGGCGAGCACCTCCCGCACGAGGACGCCGGCGACGGCGAGTGCGAGCAGGGCCACGACGGCCACCACTATCACTATGTTGAAATGGGAACCGCTCAGGGATACCGCTGGCTCTTCGGCAACGGCTAGATGGAGCACAGACATCCGACTCTCCTCGGCAAGACGGGAACACGTCCTGCCCGGAGTGCGCTGCGATGGATGGTCGGCAGACGGAGCGGCGCACTCCGGGTGTTGGCAGTGCCGCTTCCGGTTGCGTCCGCAGACTCCCCACGGAATTGAGCCCGTTCACGGGCCGCTCCGAAGGACAAACCTTGGCCGGTGCCGGGAGTCTACGCAGCTACGACTCGGATATGAAGCCTCTGTGCTCGGCCAAATTAACGGAGCGTTCAGTAATCGCTCTCGACCAGCCTGCTTATAAGGGCATTCAGGCCGGTGAAACGAATCTTAAACTCGCATTTCCCTCTGGTTTCGGCCTACACGTATCAAAATTATGTTTTGACCGAAACCTCGTGCCCCCATACGGACAGCCGGGCGCGCCCAGTGGACGCGCCCGGCTACCGAAGTTCTCTGCTGCCAGAGCCCCGAGGCTCTCGGCTGTCAGACCGGAGACAGACCGTTGGTCGCCGCAGGCCAGCTCATGCGGATGCGCATGCCCTTCTGGCTGGGGTAGACCTGGACGTCGTCGGCCAGTCCCACGATGACCGCGATGCCGAATCCGGTCATCAGCGTGTCGGGAAGCTGCCCGAGTGGATCGTCGAACCGTAAAAGCTCGCGCTCCTGCTCCAACTCATCACTCGGGGCGGAGTCGGTGACAGTCACCTCAAACCGCCCCAGATCATCACGTAGCTCGATGCGGATCGGCTCTCCCGGACAGTGGAGGCGATGTGCCTCGACAGCCCGGGAGCACGCCTCACCGACGGCGAGCCGTACCTCGTCCAGCAACGACTCCTCCACGCCGGTGCGCCTGGCGATCGCCGTGGCGACCAGACGTGCCGTGCGCACGTGCGCGGGGAGAGCGCTGAACGTCAGCTCGACGGTAGCCACGACTACTTGTCTCGGCCGTGGGCTTCCTTGGCCTCTTCCACCGAGGCGTAGATCCCGAAGACCTTGGTGAGTCCGGTGATCCGGAAAATCTTCAGGATGCGCTCCTGGGTGCAGACCAGCTCCAGTGAGCCGTCGTGCGCCCGAACTCGCTTGAGCCCGCCGACCAGGACACCAAGGCCCGTTGAGTCAAGGAAGTCAACCTTCTCCATGTTAACCAGGAGGTGGAAGTTCCCCTTGTTGACCAGGTCGATCAGGAGCTCACGCAATCTGGGCGCGGTGTAGACATCGATCTCACCCTCGACCTCAACGATGGTGAGACGGTCCTCGGAATGGTGGTCCAACTTCAGATCCACAGATCCTCCAGCGCCTTGCCTGCGAAAGTACCGATTCAGGCGTGACTCCTGGGACCGGGTGGCCCCCAGACGACAAGCCCCGACGCGCGGCATTCAACCATGCGTACGCTCAGTGTCTATACGAAATCACGATTCCCGGCGACTCTGCCCACAGATGCCAGACTGGAAACCAGTGACTCCGCCCTCATCCTCCTCTCTTCGAGCAGGTTCCGCGCTCCGCCACCTGCTCGGCGTTCCCGCACGTCGCGACCGCGTGACCCACGTGGAGCACGTTCCAGCACGTCAGGCGGGTCAGACCCGCTGGCCGGACTGGGTTCACGAGAGCCTGGTTACGCGCTGGGCGAACCACGGCATTTCGGGCCTATGGTCACATCAGGCAGAGGCGGCCGACCTGGTCCATCGTGGTCAAAACGTGATCATTGCCACAGGGACCGCCTCGGGCAAATCCCTCTCCTACCTGGTCCCCGCCCTCTCCTCGGTGCTCGACGGCGGCACGATCCTTTACCTCACGCCTACCAAAGCGCTGGCCGCCGACCAGCTACGCGCCCTGAACGAGCTCGACGTCCCCGAGCTCCGCGCGGCCACCTTCGACGGCGACACCTCCTTCGAGGAACGGGCCTGGGTCCGCAAAAACGCCAACTACGTCCTGACCAACCCGGACATGCTCCACCGCACCCTGCTGCCCCGCCACGCCAACTGGTCGTCCTTCTGGCGGCGGCTGCGGATGGTCGTGGTGGACGAATGCCACGGCTACCGGGGCGTGTTCGGCTCCCACGTGGCCCAGATCCTGCGCCGCCTGCGCCGCGTCTGCACACGGTACGGCTCCGCCCCGGCCTTCGTGCTCTCCTCGGCCACGGCCAGCGACCCCGGGGCCTTCGCGATGCGCCTGACGGGCCTCCAGATGGCCGAGGTGACCACGGACGCCTCCCCTCGGGGCGCGACCACCTTCGCCCTGTGGGAGCCTCCCCTGACCGATCTGCGCGGCGAGGGCGGCGCCCCCCTCCGCCGTCCCGCCACCGCCGAGAGCGCCGACCTCCTCGCGGACCTGGTGATCGCCGACGTCCGCACCCTGGCCTTCGTCCGCTCGCGGCGTGCCGCCGAGTCCGTGGCCCTCACCACCCGGGCGAAACTCCAGGACCTCGTGTTCGACGTGGGGGCGCCCGGGGATCTGCCGGACAAGGTGGCGGCCTACCGGGCCGGATACCTGGCGGAGGACCGCCGTGGACTGGAGAAGGCGTTCCGGTCGGGAGACCTGCTCGGGCTGGCCACGACCAACGCGCTGGAGCTCGGCGTCGACGTGTCCGGGCTGGACGCCGTGCTCATCGCGGGATGGCCGGGGACCCGGGCCTCGCTCTGGCAGCAGGCCGGACGGGCGGGACGGGCCGGGCAGGACGCCCTGGCGGTGCTGATCGCCAGGGACGATCCGCTGGACACCTATCTGGTCCACCACCCCGAGGCGCTGTTCGGCCGGCCCGTCGAGGCGATCGTCCTCGACCCCGACAACCCCTACGTGCTGGGCCCGCATCTGTGCGCCGCCGCCGCCGAGATCCCGCTCACCCCGGACGAACTGCAGATCTTCGGCCCGACCGCCAAGGAGGTGCTCGCCGGCCTGGTGACGGAGGGCCTGCTCAGGCAACGCGCCACGGGCTGGTTCTGGACCAGCCGGGAACGGGCCACCGACCTCGCCGACATCCGGGGCGCGGGCGGCGCGCCGGTCCAGGTCGTGGAGGCGTCCACCGGGCGGCTGCTCGGCACCGTGGACGAACCCTCGGCCCACACGACCGTGCACACCGGCGCCGTCTACGTCCATCAGGGTGAGACGTACGTGGTCGTCGAACTCGACCTGGAGGCGGGAGTCGCCCTCGTCGAGGCCGGAACCCCCGACTACACGACCTTCGCCAGGGACGTCACCGAGATCTCGGTCCTGGAGTCCCTCCGCTCGCACCCGCTCGGCCCGGGAGAGCTCCACTTCGGCTCCGTGGAGGTCACCCGCCAGGTCGTGTCCTACCTCAAGCGCCGCGCCCAGAGCGGCGAGCTCCTGGGCGACGAGCCCCTCGACCTGCCCCCGCGCACGCTGCGCACCCGCGCGGTGTGGTGGACGCTGCCCACCTCCGCGGTCGTCTCCCTGGCCGAGGACGGCCTTGACCTGGGCGGGGCCGCGCACGCGGCGGAACACGCCGCCATCGGCCTGCTCCCGCTCTTCGCGACCTGTGACCGCTGGGACATCGGCGGCGTCTCCACCGAGCTCCATCCCGACACCGGGCTGCTCACCGTCTTCGTCTACGACGGCCACGAAGGCGGCGCGGGCTTCGCCGAGCGCGGCTACGCCCGCGCCCTCGACTGGCTCACAGCCACCCGGGAGGCCATCGCCTCCTGCGAGTGCGAACGCGGCTGCCCCTCATGCATCCAGTCGCCCAAGTGCGGCAACGGCAACGAACCCCTGGACAAGGCAGGCGCCCTCCGGCTCCTGGCCGTCCTGCTCTCCGTCGCCCCGCAGGGAACCTGATCGCCTGCTCCCCGTCGCCCCGCGGGAAACCTGATCGCCTGCTCCCCATCGCCCCGCGGGAAACCTGATCGGAGGCCGTCACCTTCCCGCCGCGGGAAACCTGATCGGAGGCCGTCACCTTCCCGCCGCCATCACCCGCCGAAGCCCCCGCCCCTGAAAAACCCGGCAGCAGAACCCGGCCTCACCCCACCCGCGAAGGGACTCCTTGAAACACCCGGCGGCACAGCCCACCACCATGCTCCCCATCGGCTCCACGGGAATTCCATCCGGAAACGACCGGGCGGGAAGACACCGCCAAACGGCAGACGGCAGAGGACGGCATCTCCTTCGGGTCAGCCATAACGACCGGACGAGAGGACACTTTCAGACGGCAGACGGCAGACGGCAAAGAGCCGCATGTCCAGCCGATCAGCCGTAACGACCGGACGAGAGAAACGCCGCCGTATGGGAGACGGCAAAGGACCGCGTGTCCTTCGGGTCAGCCATCACCGAGGACGCGACGACCACCGGAGTAGGACGGGTCGTCCTCTTCCTTGTCGTCGGCGGCCCAGAAGTCGGTCGCCCCTGGCTGCGGACGCTCCCAGAAACCGCTGTCCTCCATGGACCGGGGCGCGGGCGGGAGATAGCCGTCCCACTGGTCTCCGATCCGGACCGCGACCGGGGTGACGGCGGCCACCTCGGGGATCGGCGCCGCGACGGGCAGCGTCAGGTGAACGGGCTCGGCCCGGGGCTCAGGAACAGGTTCGGAGCCCGGCTCCGCCCGGCCGGGAACCTGCTCGGCCAGGACATGCTGTCCGTGAGCTGAAAGATGACGCGCGGGAGCCTGCTCGGACGGAGCACCCTCCGCATGAACCGAGAAGCGACGGACCGAAGCCTGCTCCGACGGCGCGTCCTCCGCATGAACCGAGATACGACGGGCGGGGGCCTGTCGTACCGGGGAAGAGGCCGGCCCCTGTCGGGCCGATGGGGGGTGCACGGAAGACGGATTCGCCGGGACCGGCTGGACCTGGCGGGTCTTGACCACGGCGAGGATGACCGCGGGCCGCCGGGGAGCGGCCGTGGCCGCGACCGGCCCGGTGTCCCCGGTTGCCCTGGCAGCGGCCGTGGGCGGGCCGTCACCGCCGGAGGCGGGGGGCGTCGCCGCCGCTCCGGCGCCCGCGTCCGCGGCCAGCAGCTTGCGACGGACCCAGGCACCACCGTGCGCGCCGAGCAGCAGCAGGATCAGGGCACCGGCGATGACGATGCCGTACTGGCCTATCCCCTCCGCCGGCGTCTCCGACGACCGGGCCGTGACGCTGGTCTTCGTAGCCGGTGCGACGTCTGTCCCGGTGATCGCGGAGTCGGGGGTCGGCTCCTCTTCGTCCCTGGACTCACCTCTGGCGGCATCGCCCTTCTTGTCCCGCTTGGCGGGTGGCTGCGCGACGTTGCCGTCGTCCTCGACCGCGTCCCGAGACCCAGGTGCCTTCGTGGGCACGTCCGCCGTCCCCGGAGGCCGTGTCGGAGCCGTCGCGGGCTTCTTTGCCGGTAGCCGCGGCAGGTCCTGGACGCCACTCCGCTGTTTGCCGTCGGTCTTTCCGCTCTGCGGACTGCCTGTGCTCCTGCCGGTGTTCTGCTGAGTCGTGCCGTTCCGTGACCCGGTGGTCTTCTCGGTGGTCTTGCCGGTGCCGGCGTTCTGGCTCTCGGTGTCCTGCGAGGTCCGCGGCGCCCTGGGAGCGGGGATGCTCACCGAGGCGACGGCCGAGTCGCCTGAGGTCAGGGTGCCGCCGTTGCCGTTACCGCGCAGCGCCCGCACCGTGAACCCGATCCGCCGGCCGGCTGCCTTCGCGGGAACGGACAGGGTCGCCCTGCACCAGCCGCCGGAACAGGCGCTACCCACCCGTACCGATCCGACCTTGCCGGTCTGGCTCGTGGAAAGCTGGTAGCCCCGCAGATCGGGTTCGGAGCCCTTGCGCCAGGTCACCATGGCCTTGCCGCCCCGCAGCCTGACGGCCACCCCGCTCGGTGTCGCCGGAGGAACCGCCTGGGTCAGGGTTTTGCCGGCCTGGTGCCACTCGGCACCGAGGAGCTTGCCTCTCTGCTCGACTTTGATCTCATACCTGCCATTGGGGCGGTCACGGGGGTCCCATGAGTAGGAGACCTTGCGATCGCCTTTCGCCACCTGCCGGCCATTGATGAAAAGGACCGCGTCGAACAGCGGATCGACCGTGCCGGAAAGAGTCACCGCCCTGTTGGAGGTGACCCGTGAGGGGATGTCCAGTCTCGCCACGGCCTGCGCCGGACTCGCGACAGCAAGCAGAGCGGACACGGACACGATCGGCGCGATCGTCGCCACAGCGACCAGTCCGCGAACCGTCGTCACGACGCTTCCCTTCGTCGAGAGCCGCGCACCACCCGGCCACCCGCTGCGCGAGCGGTCGCACGGCGACCGGACGTGCCAGTCCTCCAGGCCGGTTCGCACCGGCCCGGCCCCCGAACCTGTGGTCGCGATCGGGACGGACCGCTCGACAGTGCCGTGCGCCCCGGCGACTCGCGACCCATCCCTTCCCATGCCTGAGCACAAGACAACACGGACCGAGGGTAAGCGGAACCTTACGTGAGATTTCTGGCTTTTGGACATGTCGTCTAAGAGTCGTAATTCGATTGCGACCTTGCCCCTCAAATGCCCGGCAGCCCTGTCTCCACTCTGTTTCTCCATGGGGCCGCACTGCGCTTTCCCGCGTTTCCCTGTGGGTCCACACTGCGCTTTCCCGCAGGTTTCCTCCCGCCCTCACCTGCGTCTCGACACTGTTTCTCAACCAATGAAACCGGCGATGTCGACAGGTCCGGCACGCGCATTGGCCATGATCGTCCGGTCGCCCAGCACAGGCAGCGAGAGCCCCACGGCCACCTGGACGTCGGCGATGCCGTCGCCGTCGATGAAACATCGTGTGATCATCGCTCCGTTGCCTTCGGCCAGCGAGGACGCCTCCGCACACCCGCGCTCCGGAGCGGCGAAGGCCAGCCGGGCAGCGGCGAGCGCGCTGAGATCGGCGGCACTCTGCGCCCGATGACGGGCCACTCTGGCCGTGCCGGCGAACACGATCGTCGCAGTCACCGCGAAGACCAGTGCCATGAGCCCGGCCACCCATATGGTCACCGCTCCCCGATCTCTCCCTATCCCCCCGATGCGTCGGCCCGTCCCGGCCTTACCGATCCACCGGCCCCTCTCCGGCCTTCCCGATCCACCGGCCCCTCCCGGCCTTCCCTCACGATCCCTCCGCCTCACCGCCCGGCTCCCGGTTCTGTCGCGGAGACCGCGGTCGCGCGGATGGTGACGGCCGGAAGCGAGGCGCCCCAGCGGGGTCTGATGCTCACGGAGACCTCCACCCGGGTCACCTCCGCGCTCCGGGTCACCACGACGTTGGCACCCGCTGGAGCGGCGGCCAGCACACCACCTCGCACCTGCTCCAGCGACTCACCCCGTGACGCGGCCCGAGCTCCCGCCCGGGCCGCGTCCACGCACTCCAGCTGTGCACCGACCGCCGCCACCGCCCACAACGCGGCGGCCAGCATCACCACGACGGCGGGCAGAACCACCGCGGTCTCCGCGGTCACCGATCCCTGCGACGGGCGCGTGGAGGCGACCGTCCCCACAGAAGTCATCCGGCCACGTTCAGCGCCCGGTTGATCAAGCCTGAGATCATCTGCTGGACCTCGGGACTCGTCACCACCTTGAAAAGGAGCGCGGCGAAAGCACAGGCGGCGATCGTGCCAACCGCGTATTCAGCGGTGGACATACCCCGATCGCGGCCCGGGCCGGCGATCAGCAGCGTCCAGCGGGCACGCAACCACCGCGACCGGTGACCTCGGATACCACCGGCGATCGATCGAGCCATCGTTTCCTCCCGGAAATCCCGCCAGGTCCAATGCCCGGCCTCTGCTGGATCAGGTTTCCTTACGAACACGCGGCCCTGCGGACACGAACGGCGTTCTGTGGATAACGTGCGGACGCCCATACACAGGGGGTTGACCTGGGGTTTTACAGCCATACGGCCAGTTCTACGGCCCGTTGGCCCGTGGTTGGCCCCTGGTTTGCGTTTTTGCAGGTCACAGCACTACCGGTGATCATTTTGGCGGATAGGGCGGCCTCGATCTGCGCGTTTGCCGCATCCTCCCCGCCGTCGATCCAGTGAGCATAGGTATTGAGTAGGGTGCGGATGGAGTGGCCCAGACGTCGGGCAATCTCCACTACCGGCACCCCTGCCTGGATCAGCATGCTGGCGTTGGCATGCCGCAGGTCGTACGGACGTCGAGCCACCTGGGACACGTGCTCAGCAGGGCTCAGAGCAGCTTTACGGGCACGTCGCCACACGGCCCGGTAAGCCCCTCCGGTAAGCGGTGCCTGTTCCGGCCCGTCATAGAACAGTCGCCCATCAGCAGCCGGAGAATAGGCCAGCAGGTGACCGCGAAGGATCACGACTGGATGCGGCGGGGGTTGTACCACCCGTCGATGTAACGGAACAGGGCCGTGTCGGCTTCCTCTCGGGTGGCCCAGGTGGTGCGGTAGACCAGCTCCACCTTGATCGTTGACCAGAGGTTCTCGGCCAGGGCGTTGTCGAAGCTGTCGCCGACGCTACCGGTCGAGGGGGCGATACCCGCATCGGCCAGCCGCTGGGTGAAGCGAATCGCCGTATATTGACAGCCCTTATCGGAGTGGTGAACGAGCTGCCCGGTGCGCACGTCGCGGCTCCACAGGGCGAACTCCAGCGCGCCCAGCACCACCTCGGTGTCGGCCCGGTCGGAGGTCTTCCAGCCCACGACCCGGTTGGAGAAAGCGTCGCGGACCGAGGCCGGCCACAGCACGCCCTGGCCGGTGAGGATCCTTGTCAGGTCGGCGACCCGCAGCCGGTTTGGCGCGGACGCGGAGAAGTCGCGGCAGACCAGGTCCGGCGCCGCCTGATGACGCGGGTCCTGGCGGGTGGAGCCGGTCGTGAAGCCCTTGCGCATGAAGGCGTCCTGCAGCCCGGCCTGGCGCATGAGGCGCTCGACCCGCTTGCGGGAGACGCGGACGCCGCGTCGGCGCAGCTCCAAGTGGATGCGTGGTGAGCCGTAGGTGCCGGCGAACTCGTGACCGGCCCGGATCTTAACGATCTCCTCCAGCAGCAAGGCATCGGCCACCGCTCGTGCGCTGGGCCGGGCGACGCGCTCACGCCATCCGTAGTAGGTGGAGACGGGCACGCCCAGGACCCGCAGGAGGAGTTCGACCGCGGCAAGGCCAGGGTGGGTGTCGATGAACCTCATGACCGCCGCCGGGTCAGGTCGAACTCCTGGGCGAAATACGCGCTGGCCGCCCGCAGGATCTCGTTGACTCGCCGCAGTTCGGCGTTCTCCTTGGCCAGCCGCCGGTTCTCCTCCAGCACCGCGGTGCTCGGCAGGTCGTCACGCTCGCCGTGATCGGCCTGGTCCTGCCGGATCCAGTTCCGCAGCGCCTCCCGGTGGATGCCCGGTTGGTCGGCCAGGTGCGCGATGACCGGCTTGGGCTCGGCCTGCCGATACAGCCTCATCGCGCGCTCGCGTAGCTCCAGCGGGTACTTTCGCTTCCCCGTAATCGAGACCTTTCCCATGATCCGTGGACCATGATCCAAAGCCTCCGGAAAAACGGGGGAAGCTCAGTCAACACCACAGCCTTGATCACGACAACCAGCCTATGGCGCATTGTGGGCCGCCTGACATGTCCGCCCATCGTGCCTGTGCGGAGGCGGGTGCATCGAGCATCTGAGCTTGAAGGGCTGAAGTTACCTCGCGAAGAGCGTGACGATCGCCCAGACCGGCCATACCGGGAGCATGAGGTATCCCGAAAGCGGCGGGCTGACCGCCGCCGCACGTGCCAAGCGAGATCGGTTGTGCTTCGAGGCCGCGGACCTTTTCGCCCATGGAGTGCCACCGCCGGAGGTCGGCCAACCGCTGGTACCGGGCCTGGCAGGCCGGCGGCATCGAGGCGCTGGCCTCCAAGGGCCCCGGCGGAGACAAATGCCGCCTGGACGAGGCTCGCCTGGCTCGGTTGAGGGCCGAGCTGGCGCGGGGCCCGGCCGCACACGGCTACGCCGAGGACCAGCGCTGGA
>NZ_FOQY01000001.1:0-194786 GCF_900113865.1 Streptosporangium canum
ATTTTGAAGGGTAACCAGCCGCTGGCCCGCGCGGCCGCTCAGGCTCTGTTGACCGGCCCGGATGCCGACTGGAGCGCGACTACCGCCATCGATGACGATCACGGGCACGACCGCACCGAACGCCGCACCATCCGTACCGCCGAAGCAGGCGACGCCCTGTTCCCCGGTGCCCGCCAAGCCTTCCGGCTGCGCCGCGACGTCGGCGACCTGGACGGCGTCTGGACCAGCAAGGAAATCGTGTACGGCATCACCAGCCTGCCCGCCGAAGCGGCCGGGCCCGCCCAGCTCAACCACTATGAACGGGCGCACTGGGGAGTGGAAAACCGCCTCCACTGGGTCCGCGACGTGACCTTCCGGGAGGATCACTCCCAGGTCATCGTTGTCACATCGTGCGCGCCGTACGGATCGTCACCGGCGATCAGCTGGACTCCGCCGTGGGTGAGGCCGTCGGCTGTCAGCCGGATGAGATCCTCCCGTCTCGGCCACCTGCCGCAGCGCGGTGCTCTACAACGCCTACGGCGGCAAGAAGACGGCGGTGCTAGAGGTCAAGGCCGGCGGCGCGTGGAACGCGGTGTTCAAGCCGCTGAGCAAGGCCCGCTGCTGGTGCGCGGCGACCGCCGAAGGCGACGGTGAGCAGGTGCTCAAGCTCTCCCTTGTCCGCGGGCCGCGGACCGTCCGTTCGTCCTTCAGCGGCGAGGGCAATTTCATCGTGCAGAGCTACACGCGCCCCGGCTCCTACGGTGACCCGCTGTTCAAGGAGGTCGGCTCCTACCGGGGCAAGGCCCTGCTACCGTCGGGCACCCACCTGGTCACCGTCCACGCCGACGGCTCGTGGACCGTGACCCGCCACTGATTCGCCGGTGACCGGCTCCGGCCCCGGGGGACCTGACAGGTTCTCCCCTGGTCACGCCTTTGTGGAACGAGTCAAAAATTTCACCATTCGCATCACTTAGCCCTTTCCTGCACGTCATCATCAGTGGTCGGCGTACGCCTCTTGCGGAGATGTACGCCACCGCTGACGGCGTGCGTCTTCCCCAGTGAAGGGACTCGCGTGAAACTTCTTCATGCCGCCGATCTCCACATCGACAGCCCACTGCGCGGGTTGTCGGCCTACGAGGGCGCCCCGGCCCAGGAACTGCGAACAGCCTCCAGACGTGCCTTGGAGAACCTCGTCGACCTGGCCGTGTCCGAATCAGTGGACGCGGTGCTGCTGGCCGGCGATATCTACGATGGCGACTGGCCCGACTTCCAGACCGGCCTGTTCTTCACCCGGCAGATGACGCTGCTCGGCCGCGAGGGCATCCACGTCTACATGGTCTCCGGCAACCATGACGCGCAGAACCACATGACCCGGCAGCTACGGCTGCCAGCCAACGTCCACATGCTCGACATCAACCAGCCGCAGACGGTCCGTGACGAGAAGCGCGGGCTGGCCGTGCATGGTCAGGGCTTCGCCCGTCGCGACGTCAAAGAGAACCTCTGCCTGGCCTACCCCTCCCCCTGCAACGACCTGTTCAACGTAGGCCTGCTGCACACCGCGCTGACCGGGCGGGACGGCCACGACAACTACGCGCCCTGCACGGTGGCCGACCTCACGGCGAAGGGCTACGACTACTGGGCGCTGGGGCACGTGCACCGACGCGAGGTCGTCTCGGAGGAGCCGTGGATCGTCTTCCCCGGCAACCTCCAAGGCCGTCACGCCCGGGAGACCGGTCCGAAGGGCTGCACCCTGGTCACCGTCGAGAATCTCCACGTCGTCTCCGCCGTCCATCACGACCTGGACGTGGCCCGCTGGGAACACCTGCGTGTCGATGTATCGGACGCAACCGACGTCGACTCGGCCGCCGACCTGGTCGCCCACCGGCTCCGAAAAATTTCAGGCGGGCGACTGCACGCCGTCCGGGTCAGCGTCACCGGGGCCAGCCCCGCCCACCTGCGTCTCTGGGGTGAACGTCCCCGGTTCCTCAACGAGGTGCGCTCCCTCGCCAACGGGTTGGGCGAGGTCTGGGTGGAGAAGGTGCGGATCGAGACCCGGCCACCGGACGCACCCGACGAGGGCGCCGCCGGATTGCTCGGCGATCTACGGCGCACAGCGTCGATGTTGCGCGCCGACGAGGATGCCCTACGGAGGATGGTCGCAGAAAGCCCACTGGGTTCGGCGCTGCCTCCGGAGGTCTGCGGCCGGGACGGGATCCGTCCCGATGATCCGGACTGGCTGCTCCGGATCGCCGACGACGCCGTCGATCTGCTGGAGTCCATGATCACAGAAAGGCGGAGCCGCTGATGAGGATCGACAGGTTGGACCTCACCGCGTTCGGTCCCTTCACCGGGACGAGCCTGGACCTGTCTGCGCCGGGCATCCACCTGGTGACCGGGCCGAATGAGGCGGGTAAGTCAACCGCCCTGCGCGCCCTCGACCAGCTCCTATACGGCATCGACGTGCGCTCGCCGTACGACTTCGTGCACGCCAAGGGGGCACTGCGGCTCGGTGCGCTGATCCGGCAGAGCGGCGGCGGCACCCTGGAGTTCGTCAGGTCCAAGTCCCGCAGCACTCCGCTGCGCGGCCCGGACGGCTCGGTGCTGAGCCAGTCGGACCTGGACGCGGCCATGGGCGGCCTCGACCGGACCACGTTCACCTCGGTGTTCGCCCTGACCAGCGCGGAGCTGCGCAAGGGCGGAGAGACGCTGGCACGGGGAGACGGCGATTTCCGGCAGGCCCTGGCGGCCTCGCGCTCCGGGCTCCGGCTCTCCGAGGCGCTGCGCGCCATCGAGGGACGCATGGAGGAGCTGTACAAGCAGCGGGGCCTCAAGCCGCTGATCAACATGCGGATCACCGCGCTGCAGCAGGCGCGGGAGCGGCGTCGTCGCGCGTTTCTTCAGCCACAGGAGTACGGCCGGCTGGAGCGGGACGTCACCGACGCCGAAGAATCCCTCGCCAGGCTGGCCACGAAGTTGAAGGTGGCCAGGGCCGAGGAGGCGCGCCTTGAGCGGCTGAGCCAGGCGCTTCCCGCCCTGAGCCGGCGCCGGGGTCTGCTCGCCGAGATCGAGGAAGTGTTGGCGGAGGGTGTGCTGGCGCCGCAGGAGGCGGTTGACCGCCTTCCTGGGTTCCTGGAAGGGCTGAAGGCCGCACGGCACAACCTGGCAGAGACACAACGGCGCCTCGACGAGACGTCGGACGAATTGGACAGGCTGACCGTCGACGATGACCTGCTCGCCGTCGGCGAGGCGATCGAGGATCTTTTCCAGGACCGCAAGGACGCCGCGAGCGCGGCACGGCGCCTGGCGAAGTCCACCGGCGCCGCGGCCGAACTACGGGAGGAGGCGGAGTCACTCCTACGCCAGGTGCATCCGGAGGCGTGCCTGAGCGATGTCGCTCTCTACCAGGTGCCCCGGGCCGTACGAACGGACGCCCAACGGCTGCACGATCGGCACACCGAACTGGAGACCGCGCTGGCGCAGAGCCGCCGGGAGATCGAAAAGCGGCGACGCAGGCTGGAGGAGGCCGAGAAGAGGCTCAGCGCGCTCCCGCCCGTTGAGGACGCCGGACCACTGCGGGCCATCCTCGCCGCCATCCCTGCCGACCTGCTCAGCCGGATGGTGACCGACGACGAGGACGAGCGGCGGATCCGCGGCGTCGTGGAGCGGATCCTGCGTGATGTGAAACTGGTGGCGTTTCCCGTGGACGAGGCGGGTGCCGTCAGCGTGCCCGCCAGCGCGGAAGTAGACGCGCACGCGGAGGCTCTCCGCGAGCTCAAGAGCGACCGGCGCGATCTCACCAGGCGCGCGAAGGAACTGACGAAGCAGCTGGCGGGCAGACGCCTGGACTTGGCGGGCCTGCTGAACGGCGACCCGCCACCCACCGACGACGACCTGACCGCCGCCCGGGCCTCCCGGGACGCCCTCTGGCGGAAAATCCGTGACGGACGGCACGACCGGGCGGAAGATTTCGAGCCCGCACTCGCCCGGGCCGACCATCTCGCCGACCAGTTGCGTAGGGAGGCGGACCGGGTCGCGAAGCGCTACCAGCTTGAACTTCAGATCGGTGATGCCGAGCGTGGCCTGGCCGAGGCCGGTCAGGAACAGGCCGCGCTCGATCGCCGGGCTGAGGAGCTGGAAGCCGAATGGGCCAGCCTGTGGGAGGGTTTCGCCGGGTTCCGGCCCACCCCCAACGGCGCCTCCGCCACCCTCAAAGCCGTGGAAAGGCTCCGCGAGGCCGTCGGCGATCTCGCCGCCGCCCGGGCCGGGCTCGAATCCCGCCGGACCCAGGCGTCCCAGCACATCGCGCGGCTCCAGGATGTCCTGCGCGTCACCGAGGGAGCCTCCTCGCTCGACACCGGCAACTTCCTCGCGGAGCTGCCCGAGCTGCGGGAGATCGCCGAAACCCGCTTGAACCTGCAGGAGACGGCGACGCAGGAACGCGCTGCGCTGGTGGATCGAGTCGCCACTGCCCGCGGCGAGCTGGGCGAGGCCGAAGCGCGGCTCACCCAGGATGAGCACGAACTGAGTACGTGGCAAGCCGGTTGGGACGGCCTGCTCACCCGAGCCGGGTTGCCCGCCGGACTGGGCACCGCCGAAACCCTCGCCCACTTGGAGCGGCTTGACCAGGTCGCCGGTAAGACGGCCCTGGCCGCGAAAAGCGAGCGAGAGATGGAGCGGGACGTCGCCGTGGTCCAGCGCTTCCGCACATCACTGGAGACGATTGCCTCCGCGTGCGGCAGGAAGATTCCCGCCGACGAGACCGAACGTCACGGGCTCGTAGCGAACCTGTACGAAGATGCCAAGGCCAACCGCTCGGCCTCCGACCGGCGCGCCCGTCTCCAGGCCGAGCGCGGCGAGCTGTCGATGACCGCCAATCACCTCCGACGCGCCATCGAGGACCTGGATGCGGAACTCGCCGAACTTTCGGAGAAGTCGGGAGTGGATGGCGCCGAGGCACTAGGCGAAGCCGTACGGCGGCGCACGCGGCACACCCGCCTGATCACCACCCTCACGGAGGTGACCACGACGATCCCCGCCAGGGGCAAGACCCTCGACGATCTCGCGGAGGAAGCCTCCCTTGTGGATCCCGACCGGCTCGGGGCCGACCTGAGCGAACTCAAGCACGTCGTCCACGATCTGGACGGGCAGCGGACCGAGCGGTCCGCGCTCTTCGGTGAAAAGAAGGCCGAGCTCGCGCGGCACGACGGTTCCGCCGAGGCTGCCCAGGCCGCCGCGGACGCCGAGATCGCGGCGGCGGCCTTGGTGGAGGAGGGTGAGGAGTACCTTCGTCTGTGGGTCGCCCGGGGCATCCTGACCACGTGCATGGAAGAGTACCGGCAGTCACAGCAGGATCCGATCCTCGCCAGGGCGAGCCGGTTGTTCGAGAGGCTGACCCTGAGCGGGTACGGAGGTCTAGAGCTCGACGAGGACAAGGAATCTCCGGTCGTGCTGGCGCGACGCGGATCCGAACTGCTCGGCGTCCACCAGCTCAGCGAGGGCACACGGGACCAGCTCTACCTGGCGCTGCGCCTGGCATCGCTGGAACGGTACGCCGAGGAGGACCATGCGCTTCCCTTCGTCATGGACGACATCTTCATGACCTTCGACGACCAGCGCACCCGCGCGACGCTGAGAGTGCTGGACGAGATGGCCGACCGCTTCCAGATGATCGTCTTCACCCACCACGACCACTTGGCGGAACTGGCCCGGGCGGAGCTTCCGGACGGCCGTCTGCATCTCCATCCGCTTCAACGGTTCACTCCGGTCGTGTAGCGGGCACGGGACGGATCGTCGGCTCGGTGTGAACCATGCGGCCAGGTGCTGTCGCTGGCCTTACCGCCGACAGCCGGTGCTGCACGGTGTATTTCAGACCGATCGCCACCGCAAGGAGAACTCCACCGCATCCACGGTGATCGGCCCTGCACTGGTCGGAGAGATACGCGTCAGCTACGGCGATCGGCCCTGAACGGTCCCGCACGGATCGCTTCAGCGTCCGTGAGCCCGCCGGGCGGTCCGAAAGCAAGAAACTGCGGTCCGCACGCCGTACGGCGGAACGGAATGGCGCGGAGGTGGGTGGGTGTTCCGGCCGGCTTATAAAAAAGCGCAACCATCGCGCCCGCCAGGCCGGAGGCCTGAAACACCGGACGGCAACCGCGACGGCCGGCCGGAACACCCACCCACCGCAGCGCGAACGGCCACCCGCCGCCAAAAAGCGCGAACGGCCACCCGCCGCCAAAAAGCGCGAACGGCCACCTCCAAAAGACTCACCCCGAAAAGCTCACCCCGGAAACACTCCGAGAACAGCGAAACCCCCAGCACAGACGCCCTACTCCCGAGTAAGACTCCCCAGGCGTTCGGTGGCCTCGATGTACTGCTCGACCATCGCGAAGACGACGTCCTTGGCCGGCCTCACCTGGTTCATCGTCCCGATGATCTGACCGGCCGGGAAGGTGGCCAGCTCGGCGGCGTCGGACCGGCCGATCCTCCGCAGCGCGTCGGAGACCAGCATGAACTGCAGCGGCATCGGAAGCGTGCCGGGCGAGTCCGCGGCCTCCCAAGCGTCGGTCCACTCGTTCTTGAGCAGCCGGGCCGGCTTGCCCGTCCACGAGCGCGAGCGCACGGTGTCGCGGGAGGTGGCCTCCAGGATCCGCCGCCTGGCCATCTCGGGGGTGTCGGCCTCCTCGACGGTCAGCCAGATGGACCCGGTCCACACGCCCTCGGCGCCGAGCGCCAGACCCGCCGCCATCTGGCGCCCGTCGCCGATGCCGCCGGCGGCCAGCACCGGCACGTCCACCGCGTCCACGACCTGCGGGATGAGCACCATCGTGGAGATCTCACCGGTGTGCCCGCCCGCCTCGGTGCCCTGGGCGACGACGATGTCCACGCCGACCTCGACCTGCTTGACCGCGTGCCGCGGGGTGGACGCCAGCGCCGCCACCTTCACCCCCCTGGCGTGGGCCAGCTCGACCACGTCGGCGGGCGGGGGGCCGAGGGCGTTGGCCAGCAGCGCGATCGGGTGTCTCAGCGCCACCTCGACCTGCGGCCGGGCGGTGGCGTCGGTCCAGCCGAGCAGGACCTTGCCGGCGTCGGAGCCGGACAGCTCCGCGACGCCGTGCGCGGCCAGCAGGCCGTCGACGAATTTGCGATGGCCGTCGGGGATCATCCCCTGGAGCCGTCCCACCAGGTCCTCGGCGGAGTCGACGCCCAGGTCGGCGCCCTCGTAGGAGGCGGGCATGACCACGTCGACACCGTACGGCCTGCCGTCGACGTGGTCGTCGATCCACTTGAGCTCCATTTCGAGCTCTTCCGGGGTGAAGTAGAGGGCGCCGAGGACGCCCATCCCGCCGGCGCGGCTGACCGCGGCGACGACATCCCGGCAGTGGCTGAACGCGAAGATCGGAAGCTCGATCCCGAGCATGTCCGTGACACGTGTCCGCATGCGCCCACGGTACGGCCCGCACCCAGCAAACTGCAACGCGTTCTAATCTAGAATATTTCGTCGGTATTGACGGGCTCTTATATAGAGAACGCGTTTCAGCGAGGCATCCTGCGCCAGATCGCGCGAGGGAGCACGCGCATCACCGCGAAGACCGCCCGCAACCTGCCGGGGACCCACACGACCTCGGCGTCCGAGCGCAGTCCGGCGATCACCGCGTCGGCGACCTGGCCGGGCGTGGAGGACATCGGCGCGGGAGACATGCCCTCGGTCATCCTGCCGATCACGAAACCGGGCCGCACCACCATCACCCGGGCACCCGAGCCGTGCAGCGCGTCACCCAGTCCCTGCGCGAAACCGTCCAGGCCCGCCTTCGCCGAGCCGTACACGAAGTTGGCCCGCCGCACCCGCACCCCCGCCACCGACGACAGGACCACCAGCGTGCCGTGACCCTGCTCACGCAGCCGCCGGGCGGCGAAGAGCCCGGCGGACACGTGCCCGCCGTAGTTGACGGCGACCGCTTCGGCGGCGGCCACCGGATCGGCGTCGTAGGCCGCCTGGCTGCCGAGGACACCGAAGGTCGGGATCACCACGTCCAGGTCGCCGACCAGCTTCGCGGCGGACTCGATCACCTCGCCATGCGTCTCCGGGCGCGAGGCGTCGAACTCCAGCAGGTGCACCTCGGCGGCCCCGATGACCGGGGGCGTGTCACCGGCGTCACGGGCGGCGAGCACGACCCGGCGGGCACCGTCGCGGACCAGCCGTTCGACGATCGCCAGCCCGATCTCGCTGCGTCCGCCCAGCAGCAGCACGGTGTCCACCGAGCCTAGGGCGTTCTTCATCGACGGGGCCTCCTCGTCGGCCATGGAACGGTCTCCGTTGAACGGGCGTCACAGCGAGAGTCTCACGGACCCGCCGCGGACCTCACCGGGACCGGTCGTCCACGACGGATGCCTCACAGGCCCAGCCTTCTCGCCAGGTCGGAGCGGAACACCCCGCCGGGGTCCACCTCGTCGCGGACCTTACGCCATTCGCCCAGCCGGGGATACATCGCGGCCGCCGTCCCCGCCGACATCCGCGAGTCCTTGGCCAGGTAGATCCGCCCGCCCGCCTCCGCCACCCAGCCGTCGAACTCCCGCAGCAGCACGGCCAGCCCGCGCCGGCCCGCCGGGATGTCCAGCGCGAGCGTCCAGCCGGGGATCGGGAACGACAGCATCCCCGGTGTGCCGGGGCCGAACCGCTTGAGCACGGTGAGGAAGGAGACCACACCCTCGGCCGACAGCCGGGAGACGATCCGCCGCAGCGTCGCCTCCTCACTGAACGGCACCACGAACTGGTACTGGACGAAACCGTGCGAGCCGTAGACGCGGTTCCAGCCGTCCACGGAGTCCAGCGGGTGGAAGAACGGCGAGAGCCCCTGGACGAGGCCGGTCCTGGGACGCGCCCTGCGGTACCAGGCCTCGTTGAACGCCCGCACGGTCACCGGGTTGAGCAGGCCGTTCGGCGCCCAGGGCGGGGCCTTCAGCCGGGAGGCGGGGGCGAACGCCAGCGGGTCGGCGCCGCGCGGCAGCTCGTCACGGCTTGCATGGTCCCCCCGGGTGAGCACGCTGCGGCCCATCCGGCCGCCGGAGGCGAGCAGGTCGATCCAGGCGACCGTGTAGCGGTGGCGGTCGTCGGTGGCGGTCATCGTCTCCAGGGTGTGGTCCAGGTCGCGGGTGCGCTCGACGTCCACCCGCATGCGCGAGGTCTCGATCGGCACGCAGCGGAAGACCGCCTCGGTGATCACTCCGGTGAGCCCCATCCCGCCGACCGTGGCCCAGAACAGCTCGCTCTCCGGCGTGAGGGTACGGCAGCCGCCGTCGGCCGTGACCAGGGTGAGCGAGCGCAGGTGGGCGCCGAAGGAGGAGTCGGCGTGGTGGTTCTTGCCGTGCACGTCGGCCGCCACGGCCCCGCCCACGGTCACGTGCCTGGTGCCCGGGGTGACCGGGACGAACCAGCCTCGGGGCACCAGTGCGGTCATGAGGTCGTGCAGGCTGAGGCCGGCGGCGGCGGTGACCAGGCCGGAGCTCTCGTCCAGGGACCACGAGGTCAGCGCGGTGCAGTCGAGGACCAGCCCCCCGGAGTTCTGTGCGGCGTCGCCGTAGGCGCGGCCGAGCCCCCGGGCGGCGACGCCCCGTCCGGGGGCCCGCCGTACCAGCTCGGCGACCTCCTCCGCCGAGCGGGGACGGGCCAGGCGCGCGGGGGTCGGTGCGGTACGGCCCCAGCCGGTCAGGAAGGTCATGTGAGGTGGATCCCGATGATGAGCGAGACGAGGAGCAGCGCGACGAACACCTGCGTGGGCCGGTCGCGCAGGGCGAGCTCCTCGGGCTCCTCCCCCACTCCCTGGTCCACCAGCAGATTGTGCCGCAGGACGATGAGGACGAAGGGCACGATGCTGATCCCGTAGGACAGCCCGGCACGTTCGTTGAGCGCCCACAGGCAGTAGGTCACGATCATGGCGCCGGAGGACATCGCGCGGACGCCTGCCAGGTAGCCGGGGGTGTAGGCGGCCAGGACGGCCCGCGTGGAGACACCGCCGGAGGCACGCAGCTCGACCTCGCGCTTGCCCGCCACGAGCTGGAGCGAGCCGAGCGAGACCACCACGAGGAACCAGCTCGTCACCGGCACGTCCACAGCGACCGCCCCGGCGAAGGCGCGGATCACGTGGCAGCCGGCGACCGCGACCAGGTCCACCACCGCCTGGTGCTTGAGCCAGTAGGTGTAGGAGAAGGTCAGCGCCAGGTATCCGGCGACGACGGCCGGCAGCCGCCAGTCGCCGGACAGAGCGGCGAGCGCCGGGGCCAGCGCCACGAGCAGGGCCCCGGCGGTCCACGCGAGCCGTACCGGGACCAGGCCCGCCGCGATCGGGCGGTGGCGCTTGCGCGGGTGACGGCGGTCGGCCTCGACGTCGGCGGCGTCGTTGAGCAGATAGACGCCGCTTGCGGCCACGCAGAACGCCGCGAAGGCGATCAGCGCGCCCACCGCCCCCTGGGCGGTCACCAGCACGCCGGCCGCCGCCGGGGCCGCGAAGACCAGGGCGTTCTTCAGCCACTGGCGCGGGCGGCAGGCCCGCAGGAGGGCCATGGGCGAGATCCCCCGGCCGGTGCGCACGGTCGCCGGCGCATCCGCCGGCGGATGGGCGGCCACCGCTTCCTCGTTCACGGGATCGCGGTCCGCCAGAACCCGGTCGCCGGAGCCCACCGCGTCCCGGCCCGCCGGGCCCTGCTCACCGAAACCCACCGGATCGCGGCTCGTCAGGCCCTGGCGGTGCGACGGATCGCGACGAACCCGCCGGCCAGCAGGACGAGGCCCACCAGGAGCAGGATCACCGGGATCGTCACCTTGATCAGAGTGATCTGGCTCTTGCTCTCGGTGGCGTTCTGCACCAGGTCCTCGACCGTCTCGGGGGTCATCTTGGCCGTCGCCGCGAAGGCGGTGATGCTGTGGGCGCCGTCCTGGGTCTTGAGGGTGTCGTGCCGCTGCTGCTCCTGCTTGACCGGCGACCCGGTCGTGGGCTCGATCCAGAACGTGTTCTTGCCTTCGTAGAACCGGTCGACCTGGACGTCACCCGTCGTGTCCGGCACTCCCATGATCGAGGCGGGGACGGTACGGGTCTCGGTCTTCGTCGACGGGGCCACCTGCTCGAACTTGTAGGCCGGCAGCCCGTTGACGTTCTCCTCGCCGACGAACTCGGCGTCGAAGGCCATGCCGGCGGTGGAGTTGAAGACCTTGTAGGTCTTCTTCTCGACGTCGAAGGGGAACTTGTAGATCTGGCCCTCAAGCTTGCTGGGCTTCTTGTCGATGTTCACCGCGCAGCAGTTGACGCCCTCGCCGGTGAACTTGTTGAAGGCGCTGCGCCGCTCGCCGAACGAGACGTCCGGGTTGCCGTTGGTCACGTCGTTCACCGCGGTGAACTCGTCCCATACGACCCGGTCGCCCTGGGCCTGGGACACGTCCCCCCGCGTGGTCACCGTGATGCCGAGGTCACCGGTCAGCACCTTGAGAGCCTTGGGGTAGAAGTACTGGGCTCCCTGGGCCTCCAGCTTGCTGACGCCGTACTGCGCGGCCGGAGCCGCGATCAGGCTGCCTCCGACCTGGAAGCGCACGAGCGGCGCCAGCACGATGAGGAACGCCCCGACGGCTACGAGGACTACTCCGATGACCCGGCTCATCTACCCTCCTGGGGGATTACTGCTTTGGGGGGTTAGGGGGAGATTTGTGGATTAACAAAGCTACTGGCCGGTATGTTAAGTGCCGAGAGTGACCGCCGTCACCGGGGGATGCGGAAAAGTGACCGAAACAGGTTCTAGATTGAACTCCCTCGTCCGGCAGACCCCTCCGGAGGCCGACGGCCATCTGGACACCCTCGACGGCGTGCGCGCCGTCGCCTCGTTCGCGGTGCTCGTCTTCCACGTCGCGAGCGAGTCCGGCGCCGCGATGCGCGACGGCTTCGGCGGCGCACTGCTCTCCCGCGGCGACGTGGCCGTGCCGATCTTCTTCGCGCTCTCCGGGCTGCTGCTCTACCGGCCCTACGCCGCCTCGCTGCTGCGCGGGGACGCCCCCGTCCGCACCCGCGCCTACCTGTGGAAGCGGGCCGTGCGCATCCTGCCCGCCTACTGGCTGGTGGTCGTCACGGCCATGCTCATCTGGTCGCGCGACCACCTGTCCGACGGCTGGAGCTGGCTGACGCTCCTGACCCTCAACCAGAACTACGTGACCGAACCCTGGTGGTACGGCCTGGGGCCCAAGGGCCTCGCCCAGATGTGGAGCTTGTCGGTGGAGGTGGCCTTCTACATCCTGCTCCCCCTGCTCGCGGCGGCGCTGGCGGCCTTCGCCCGGCACGGCGGCGCGGACGTGCACCGGCGGGCCCGGCGGCTGCTGGCAGGCCTGGGCGTGCTGGCCACACTGTCCTTCGGGTGGATGCTGCTGACCTACTACCCGCAGTACCGGCCCTTCCTGAACAGCTGGCCGCCCAGATCGGCGGTCTTCTTCGCTGCGGGGATGGCGCTGGCCGTGATGCTGGCCTGGGTGCACGCCGATCCGGACGAGAACTCCCCAGCCCGGCGCTTCAGGCGGGCGGCCTCGGCCTCCCCTGGCTCGTGGTGGCTGGTCGCCGCCCTGGCGTACGCGGTCGCCGCCTCTCCCGTGACCGGGACCCGCTTCCTCGGCATCGACGGCATCTGGTCAGGCCTGTTCGAGCTGGCCCTCTACACGGTCGTGGCCCTCTGCCTGCTCGTCCCGGCCACATTCCCGCCGCCGGGCGACTCGCTCGTGAAGCGACTGCTCGCCAACCCGGTGATGAGCTTCCTCGGCCGCATCTCCTACGGCGTCTTCCTCTGGCAGTTCGCGGCCATCTACCTCTGGTACGGGTTCACCGAGCAGCAGCCGTTCTCCGGCAACTTCCTGGCCAACCTGGTGCCCATCACCGTCATGACGCTCGCGATGGCCACCCTCACCTACCGGTACGTGGAGCGGCCCGCCCGCCGCCTCAACCACATCGTGCGCTGACGGTGGTCCGTGCAGGGCGGGGCGTAGGGGCTGAGGGGCCGTCCTGCGATGACGGCTGCGGCCCGGACTCGTAGTCCAGCGGGCGGGGACCTGGTTGACCAACTGCGCCACCGGCGTTGCAGCAGTGCGCAGGAGGTCCACCAGCCGCAGACGTAGCGGACGGCCCGGGGCCGGCACAGCGGCACGGCCCCTGCCGCGTGACCGGCGGCTACGGCGGGGAGGGTTGCTCACCCTCGGCGACCGGCACGCCCAGGGCCACGCCGGTCATGCAGACCGGGGCCGCCGGGTCGTCCATAACGATCCGGATCCCTCTGCTCACACCTCTCACAGGGAAATGGATCAACCCGAGGGGCGTTTCCTGCAGATTGAGCACGATCCGCTCCTCGCCGACCTCGACGGTCACCGAGACCGGCCTGCCTGCCGTGTAGGCCAGCGCGCCTGCGGTGGCCGGGCCGCCGAAGGAGACCGCCTCGGGGAAGACGGCGGCACCGTTCACCACCGGGATGCAGCGCTCGTTCTTCCCCGGGGTGGCGAAGAAGCCGAAGACGCTCATCCGCACCAGCCTGCCGTTCCGGTCGAAGGCCCGGGCCTCGTGGGAGGGCTCGGGGTGAGCCATCCTGACCCGTACGGCGGGGCGGGCCAGTGGAGCGAGCAGGCGGTTGCTGAGCCGCCGCTCGCCGTTCCACGGCAGCACGATGTCGTCGGGGAGCGGAGTCGGGTAGATCACGACATTGTCCGGCGCGGCGGCGAGCTGCGCGGCGGCGGTGTCCAGGTAGGCCCGGACACGGTCGCCGCTGAGGGTCGCCCGGTAGGTCTCGATCGAGATCACCGACAGCACCAGGTAGGCCCCCGCGCTCAGCCCCGCGACGAGCCGGGACGAGGCGGGCAGCGGGCGGCGATAGGCGCCGGTCTCCCCTTTCACCGGCAGCAGCGCGAACCCCAGGCAGAGCGCGAGGACCAGAACGGCGTCGGCGACGTAGCGGGTCTCCGCGCCCACCAGCGCCGTGTAGCTGCCCCGGGCGATGACCGTCGGGATGGCGTCGGCGAAAAGCAGGTAGCCGGCCAGGACGATCCACGCCCGCAGCGCCCGGCGCCGGTAGAGCACGGTGACCACCACCACGGCCGCCAGCCCCGCCCAGGAGGCGGCGACCATGAGGTCGGACGGGTCGGCCAGGCCACCGGTCGGGGTCGGCGTCCACGTGACCGGGCCGCCGACCGCTCCGCTCGGGAACGTACGGCCCAGCATGCGCGAGACCAGATCCACGGCCACTCCGGGCTTGGGCACCGACGCGCCCTCACCCGGGGCGGTGCCCATCCGGGAGAGATAGACGATCGTGTAGGCGGCGATCGCCATCACGTGCACCGACCAGAGCCGCCAGTGCCGCCGCACCTCGCCGAGCATCGACCGGATCCAGCCGGTCTCCCGGTCGCCCAGGAAGGCCGTGGTCAGCGCGTACAGCAGGAAGGCGGCGAAGACGCCCTTGGTGCTGAAGGCCATGCCGGCCACGCACCAGGCCAGCGCGCGCCATCCGTACCGGGCGCCCTCGCCTCGGGTGAAGCGGACCTGGTCGGTCAGCGCGAGCGCCAGGGCCAGCTGGAGCGGGATCGCGTTGATCGCGGCCGCCCACCAGCCGAACGCGGGGACCGTCAGCGGGGAGAACAGGAACAGGGTCAGCGGCGGCAGGATCGCCGGCCGGGTGCCGAACAGGGTCCTGAGCAGCCGGAGCACCAGCACGCCGAGCAGCGCCTGCGCGACGAACGTGACGCCGGCCACCAGCAGCCAGTCATAGGGCGCGATGCGCGAGAGCACCCAGGTCAGTGCGATCGCGCCGGGCATGAAATGGCCCTTGTGCACTCGGGTCACGAAGTCGAGGGTGAGGTCGTTCTCGTAGGCGTTCCCCACGAACAGCAGATCGTCCTCGACGAAGTAGGAGTCGCGCAGGATCAGCGCCCGCAGCGCGAGCGACGCCGCGATGAACAGGACGGCGCCGAGCAGCACGGGGCTGCGCAGGGCCGCCAGCCAGCCGGGCAGCGCGACCCGCAGTGCCGTCGACTCCGGCCGCTCGGTCTCCGTGGCCTCCACCAGCCCTCTCCCTCTGATCCCGTGTTCCGGCGGAACACCCTACGAGCCCGAAAAGTTTGCTGGCAATGCGGTGTTATGCTCCGGCCCACCTGGTTTGTTCCACTTCGTAGAGGAGCAGCATTGGAGACCCCGCAGGCACCGTTCCGGGCCACTCTGGGCCGATCCGTCAAGCTGCTCGGCGCCTTCCGCAAGGAGCAGAGCGACCCAGACTTCTTCTACGGCATGCTGGCCCGCGACACGGTCGCCCAGCTCGCCGCCTATACCGAGCTGGACGGCGCGCTCGTCGCCGACGTCGGAGGCGGACCGGGCTACTTCACCGACGTACTGCGGGCTGTGGGCGCCCGCCCGGTGTGCGTGGACTGCGACGCCGGCGAGATGATGGCCCGCCAGGGAGCCGCCCCGGAGGGAGCGGTGCTGGGCAGCGCGCTCGACCTGCCGCTGGCGACCGGCTCGGTGGACGTCTGCTTCTCCTCCAACGTGCTGGAGCACGTGCCCGACCCGTGGCGGATGGCAGACGAGATGGTGCGGGTGACGAGGCCGGGCGGCGTGGTCTACCTGTCCTTCACCAACTGGCTGTCCCCGTGGGGCGGCCACGAGACCTCCCCCTGGCACTACCTCGGCGGCCACCGCGCCGCCGCCCGCTACACCCGCAAGTACGGCAGGTCCCCCAAGAACGTCTACGGCGCCGGCCTCTACCCCGTCTCGGTCGGCGCCGCGCTGCGCTGGGCCAGGCGGCAGCCGGACGCCACAGTCCTGGACGCCCTCCCCCGCTACCACCCCCGCTGGGCGACCCCGGTGATCCGGGTCCCGGGCCTGCGCGAGATCGTGAGCTGGAACCTGCTGCTCATCCTGCGCCGCCGCTGACCGCCCGCTCCAGCCCCTCACCGTCCCCCCCTCTCCTCCGGTACGGCCGCGCCGACCACCACCGTCCGGAGGCAGGTGTGCTTCCCCCGGACCGAGATCCGCACCGGCCCTGGGGCGACTTCGGCCGGGAGGTAGACCCGGTCCCGGTCGGCCCGCAGCAGAACCTCGCGCGACCGCTCTCCCCTGAGAACGGTCGCGAGCGTGTCACGCGGCACGCGGTAGTCGATGCGGAGGACGTTGCCCTCGTGGGCGGCGGGGACGTCGACAACGGCCGTACCGCCGCCCAGCGGGAGGCAGGAGCCGTCCTTGGCCGCCACGTACCCGCCGAAAACGGTGGCGGGCACCAGGTGGCCACGGCCGTCGAAGGTCACCGCGCGGTGAGCCGCTCCCGGATGCCTGACCCTCTCCTGCAACGTGCCCTCGGCGAGCGGGCTGAGCGCCCGGGAGGTCAGCCGGTCCTCCAGGGCCTGCCAGGGGAAGACCATGCTGTCGGGCACCAGCGAGGGGTACACCCCCGTCTCCGGATCGAGCGCGGCCAGATCCGCGCGAGCCGCCTCGAAGTAGGCGCGGTTGCGCTCACCCGGCAGCCCTTGGGCGAAGCCCGACGCCGACACGAGTGCGATCACCACGTAGACGCACACGGCGGGGAGGATGTACGGCGAGGCCGCCCATGACGGCTCGCCCTCCGGAGCCGGGCCCCGCCGTAGGGATCCGGCTTCTCGAGATCGGCCCTGCGGCACGGGGCCGTCCTCCCGGGACGGGGCGCGCCACGGCATCAGGACCAGCGCCAGGCAGACCGCGAGCAGGGGCGTCGCATCGGCGATGTAGCGGCTCTCGAAGGCGTGCTGGGCCGAGCCCGACCGGCTGAACATGATCGGCAAGGCATCCGCGGCCAGGAGGTAGCCCGCGGCCAGTGCCCAGGCGGGGGCCGCCATGAGGTGCCTGCGGCAGGTGCCCGCCACGACGGCGGCCAGGACCAGCCAGGCGACGGCTACCTCGACGGCCTGGTGGGCCACCAGCGGGCCGGCCGTGGTCTCCGGCCCCCAGCTCAGCGGGCCTCCCACCAGCAGCGTCGGCACCGTTCCGCCGAGGAAGCTCCCCAGGTAGTCCACCGCCGCGTAGAAATCGGGGACCGCGAGCCCCTGCCCGCCGGTCCGCCCGGAGGCTATGAGATAGCCGGTCAGGTAGGCACCGCCCACCGCCAGATAGGCCGGCCAGAGGCCCAGATGCCTACGCGCGGCCTCCAACACGCCGTGCTCGCGCGCCGACAGCAGCACGGTGAGAAGGAACAGTACCGGCGGGATGAGAAGCGCCTTCTCGAAGAAGAGCAGGCCGGCACATGTCCAGGCGATCCCGGCGAGCGCGTGCCCGGTCCTGCCGGTGCGGATCAGCAGCACCTGGGAGCACATGGCCATGATCATGGCGATCTGCAGCGGCAGGATGTTGAGCGCCGCCGCGAACCAGGTGCCTGCCTGGAAGTTGGCCGGCGCGAACAGGAAGAACGCGAACGGGACGAGGATGAGCGGCCGGGTGCCGCACAGCAGGCGCAGCAGCCGGTGGAGCGCCAGGGCCGCGCCCGCGTACAGCGCCAGGATCACCGCCGAGACCAGAGTCCAGTCGTAGGCGGAGACGGCCGTGATCGCCCGGACCAGGGCGAGGGCGCCCGGCATGAGATGGCCGATGTGCACCCGGAGCAGGTGATCCCAGCCGAACGGCTCGGCCACGGCCCGCCCGACGAAGACGATGTCGTCCTCGGCGAAGTAGGACCGGCTGAGCAGCCACCCCTTGAGCGCGAGCCCCGCGAGCAGGAGGAGCAGCGCCGCGACCTGAAGGCCGTGCCGCCTCGCGAAGGGGCTCCGCGCCCACCGGGGCAGCCGCAGTTCCACCTCGACCGGGCCACCGTTCATGACCGCTCCCGTCCAGACCGCTCCGCCCCGGCCTCTCGCGCCCCCTCCTGTTCCGCCCCAGACTCCTCCGGTCCCCGCGCCTCCGGCCGCTCCGGCTCGATCCGCTCGCTCTCAGGTCCCGGCGGCCCCGCCCCGGACTCCTCCAGCACCGCTCGATCCGGCTCAGATCCCGGCGGCTCCGCCTCGGTGCCCTCCGGTCCGGAATCCCCGGGCTCGGGGGGGCGGGGTGATCTGCGGAGGCGGACTCCCAGAAAGGCCAGCAGGAGTCCGGCGGCGAGGAAGACGCCGGGCAGCAGGTCGCGGACGATGAGGACCCAGCGGGTGAAGGCCCGCGCGTCGGCGACCTTGGCGCTGACGTCCTGCGGGGACATCACCAGGTCCGCCCGGAGGCTCACTCTGCGCTCGATGCCGTCGGGAGTGCGCAGGCCCTGGCGGTGGCGCTCCTCCACCTTCACCGTCAGGCCGCTCTCGGGCTCGACCCAGAGCGTGCGGGTCACCTGGGCGTAGCGGGAGACGCCGATGGCCCGCCACTCGGGCAGGCCCAGCACCTTGCCGGGGAGCTGCCCGGGGATGTCCTCGATCTTCGCCGGGCCCGCCGTGTAGGTGTAGCGATAGGTCCGCAGGCCGTTGATCTGCTCCTGGCGCTCGTAGCGGAGCGGGACCGCCACCCGGAGCATCGTGTCGTACATCGGGTAGTAGCGCGGCTCGGCACGGAAGGGCAGGCGGAAGGCCAGGCCCGTCTGCTGGGCGTTGGGATCCTCGTCGACGTACTCCCCGCAGCAGTTGACCGCCATGGCCGTCCTGCGATCGAAGGCGGTCCTGCGCTCGTGGTAGTCGATCCGGTCGCCGGAGGCCGTGGTGAGCGAGGTGAACTCCACCCACACCGCCGTGTCCCCGCTCCCGGCTCCGGCGTCCCCGCTCAGCGTCCTGGTGGACACCATCGGGACGCCGGTGTGGGAGGTGAACGTGCCCGTGTCGAAGTAGTCGGCGTCCTGGGCGAGCAGGCGGTAGGTCCTGCCCTGCTCCAGCGGCAGGACCAGGGCGCTCTCGTAGACATAGAAGCGCAGGAGTGCCGCGAGGGTGACGAGGAAGGCGCCCGTGCCCGCGAGCACCGCCCGGGGGATCCTGAACCGGGTCACCGGCCCACCGCCACCGATTCGGGTCGTCGGGTCATGGCGCGGCGCGCTGGAGACGGTGCGGCCGGAGCCCGCTGGGGGACCGACGCCATCAGCCACGCGAGCGTCAGAAGGCAGAGTATCTGCGGCACGACGCCGGCCAGGGGCTTGGCCAGCGCCTCGGTCGCGTCGGCCCTGCCGTACAGGGTGCCCGCGGCGAGGGCGAGGCCGGCCAGGCTCGGTGGCACCATGAGCGCCCAAGGCGTGGCCGCCGCGCTCGCGAGGCCGGGGAGCGCGCCGAGGCGGGCGTGCCTGGCCTGGGCCACGGCCGCCAGCCAGGCGAAGAGCGCCAGCGCCGCCGTGACGAGCGCGGCGCCCGCGAAGCCTCCGGTCCACAGGCCGACGAGCGGGGCGAGCGGCCAGATCCAGGCCGCGCGGACGGCGGCGGGCGCCGCACCGGGTGACAGGACCCGCTGGGAGGGAGGGGCGAACGCGAACACCGCCACCAGGAGAACCAGAGTCCAGCCACCGAGCAGCGCCGTATGGTAGGCGGAGTCGGGCTCATAGCGCATGGTCACGACCCCCTGCCCGGAGGGCAGCTCCCAGGCCTGCCTCCAGCCGTCCAGCCTGGCCGGCGTCAGCCGCCTGCCGTCGAGGTATGCCTGCCAGCCGGCGTTGTGGTTCTCGTTGACCACCAGATAGGACGGGGTCGAGGCCGAGACCCGGACCCGACGCTCCCCCCGCCCCCACGATTCCGCGACGACGGGCGTGGCCGCGACCGCTCGCCGGGCATCGTCGGCGGATGTCCGCACGACCACCGACTCGATCCTGAAGGCGTCGCTGGGGGTGGCGGTGATCCGCGCCGTGCCGGCGCCCAGATCGACCGGCTCGCAGGCCCGGTAGCCGATCGGGCGGCCGCCGACCACATCGTCCAGCGTGCCGTCGACGACCTCGGTGAGCACGGCGTTGCCGTTCACGGTGAGCGTGGGGCCGTAGCCGCAGGGCAGCCTCAGCGGGAACGGCGCCAGCGAGCCGAGCGGCTTCACCCCCGGGATGGTGACCTCCGACACCTCGATCGGCCTGGACGCCGGAGCGGTGAAACCGATCTCCAGGCGGTCCGTGCGGATCGGCGAGAACACCACCCTTCCGTCGGAGCCGACCCAGCCCTGCGCCGTACGGCCTCCGCCGCGCACGCTCACCTTGACCGGCGGCTGCCCCAGGAACGAGTCGGGGAAGAGGACCATGATCTGCGAGATCGTGATCTTCTTGCGGAGGTTGACGCTCAGGGTCGGGTGGTGGTCGGAGGTCTGGGCGTACCAGACCGTGTCCAGATTCCCGTCCATGGCCGAGCGGCCGAGCACGGCCGGGTGGTCGGTCAGCGTGGAGGATGCGGTGACCTGGGGGAAGACGCCGGGGATGGTGGTGACCAGCCGGGCGGAGATGGGATCGGTGAGCACGGCCCTGCCGGTGACGGCGCGTTCCCCGCCGTCCCGGACGGCGAAGGTGCGATCGAAGCCGGAGCCGTCCTCGCCGATGATCTCCAGGGACGGCGAGCAGGTCCACGTCGATGGCCCGTGCATGCACGCGGGCGCGGCCCCCTGGCGGGTCAGCAGCACCGTGCCGGGATCCTGCCCGCCGTCCGAGGGGACGACGATGCTGCGCATGGCCTTCACGCCGGGAATGGCGATCTCGGTGATGCCGACGCGGGTGCCGAGCCGCGCCCCGGGCTCGGAGGCCAGCTTGGTCACCCGGATCCGCAGCCAGGAGGTCGCGCCGGCCGGTGGGCGCAGGAGCTGCGGGTCGGCCGACTCCTGGACCGGTACCAGCCGCGTTCCCGCCTCGGTCTCCAGGGCGACCTCGGCCACGGGAGGTCCCAGGGACCCCTTCTCGAACGCGACGGTGATCTGCGGCATGTCGATGCTCTCGACGAAGCGCACTTCCAGCCACTCCCCGACGGCTCCGTTCCAGCCGTCGGAGCGCCACCCGGTGTGCGGGTCGGCGTCGAGCGCCGCGTACGGCTGGCGCCCCGGATCACGCCGTTCGCCGGCCCCGATGTCCGACTCGGCGGAGGAGGCTCGCACGCCCTCGATGCCGGAGTAGCGGGCGGACGCGGTGGCGGCGGTCCAGGCGGGGTCGGTGAGGTCCGATTCCCTGCCCCGTTCCAGCGGCTGGTCTTCGGTGAGCGTGGCGGTGCCGATGCGGCGCAGGTCGCCGAAGACGATCTCGCGGCGGCGCAGCGTGTCGGTCATCACCCGGTGTCCCGGAGACGTCGTGCCCGCGCCCGGCTCGTCGCCGACCAGCATGGCCCGGTCGTCGAGCAGTCCCTCCTCGGCGAGGGCCAGCGCCGCCTCGGGCGCCCCGGTGACCCGGAGCGTCCCGGCACGGGGCACCATGGCGACGAGCGGTGCGGGGTCAGGGACCGCGTAGACCTCCAGCGCGGGGTAGGGCTGCTCGAACCAGCCCGAGGCCGTCGCGTTGGCCCTGGTCCCCAGCTCCGGCCCGAAGGCGGCGACCCGTTCCAGGCCGGTGGACTCCGCGAGGGTCTCGTGGACCCGCGCGGGCCATGCCGTACCCAGGCTCTCCCGCGCCAGGTCGTTGCGGACGAGCAGGTAGGTGACCCCGATCCGGCGGAGCGCCGAGGTGAGACCCGGCGATCCCCTGCCGGTGGCGAAGCGCTCGTCCACCGCCTGGACCAGCCGGGCCAGCCCCGGTGAACCCCAAGGGACGTTGGTGTGGGTGGCCCAGCGCACGGTCAGCAGCGACTGCATGGGCTCGTCCATCGGGCGGCCCCAGAGGTATTCGCCCCGGCGCGATCCGGGCGCGGCGAAGACCATGCCGTCCCCCGTGTTCCGGTTCAGCCAGGTCGCGGCGTCCCGCCAGTAGGAGGGCACCTCGGCGAACGCGCCCGTGGGGGTTATCCCGGCGGCGACGGGCAGCGCGGTGAGGGCGACGAGGCCGGCGGACGCCGCGAGGACGGGCTTGCGCAGCCGTACGGGACCGATCAAAGGCAGGGCGGCCAGGCCGAGGGCGAGTGGGAGCCGGAGGAGCGCGTCGAACTTGTGCAGGTTGCGGAAGGGCGCGAGGGGACCGTCCAGCAGCGCCTTCACCTGCTCGGTCCACGGGTGGGCGAGCGCGTCGGCGTGCCCGGCGGAGACGATCACGACCCCGGCCAGCAGGCTGATCGCGAGGAACGCCCGCTCCGGGGTGGCCCGGGCGGCGATCCCGGCGAGGCCGAGCCCGGTGACGAGCGCGGTCAGCACGATCAGCGTGGGCCCGGTCGCCTGCCCGAACGCCGCGGGCAGCCACGGCCGCCCGTCCACCGGCAGGAACGCGATCCAGCTCGACGTGCCCCGCAAGGTGTTGATCAGCGAGGTGACGCGGGTGGTGGCGTCCGTGGTCTCGATGAACGGCAGGAAGGAGAAGATGTAGCGGCCCATCACCAGCAAGGGCATCAGCCACCACATCGACACCGCGCCCACGCAGCCCAGCCACCAGACCAGCAGTTGTCGCCTGCGGCGCCCGCGGCGCCGGGTCAGCAGATACAGCAGCGGCACGATCAGCACGGCGAGCTCGGCCACCGCGTTGATCCCGCCGGCGAACAGGAACGCCAGCGCCGAAAGGGCCGCCGCCCTGCGCGGGCTCGTCCGCGGCCTCGTGCCGTGCACGAGCGGCAGCAGGATCCAGGGCAGCACGGCGCTCGGCTGGAACTCCGAGGAGTTGACACCGATCAGCGCGATGGCGTGCGGGGCCAGGGCGTAGGCGAGACCGGCCAGCAGGCGCGTGGCGGGGGTGCCGACGCCCATGGCGCGGGCCACCCGCTCGACGCCGACGAAGGCGGCGCAGAGGACCAGGGTCATCCACAGGCGCTGGATGTTCCACGCAGGCATGTCCAGCGCCTGGAAGAGCGCGTAGAACGGGCCCATCGGGAACAGGTATCCGTAGGCCTGGTTCTGCAGGTGGCCGAAGAACGCGCCGTCCCACAGGTGCATCGCCCGGGCGAGGAAGCCGAGGGGGTTGAGCGCCATGTCGAGCTTGGTCTCGGAGATCACCTGGCCGGGTGAGGTGTTGAACGCGATGGCTCCGAGCAGGAGGCATCCCGCCAGCAGGTTCAGCCGGCGCCGGAGCCGGGCGGGCCCGGCGTCCGTGCTGTCAGGGGTCAATGCGGCACTCAAGTGGGGTCGGTCTCACCTACGGCGAGACGGAGGTCGGAGGTCCAGGCCGGCGAGCCCGCGGAGCTCGCGGTCCGGTGCCTGCGGCCGGCCGCGGGAAGTTCCGCGGCGATGAGTCTGGTCATCGTAGCGCCGGTTCTTCCCCAGGTGAACTCGCCCGCCCAGGCTCTGCAGGCCCGCTGGATCTCCGCGCGCCGCGCCGGGTCGGCCAGCTCGGTGATCGCCCGGTCGACCACGTCGGCGAGCGCCTCGCCGTCACGGACCAGCCAGCCGGTCACGCCGTCACGGACGGAGTCGCGCAGCCCGGCGACGTCGTAGGCGACCGTGGGCACGCCGAAGGCGGCGGCCTCGATGACGGTGAGGCCCCAGCCCTCGAACTCCGAGGCGGTCACGTTCAGCAGGGCCGAACCGAGCACGGCGTTCTTGTCCTGCTCGGTGAGGAACCCGTGCAGGTGCACGCGGCCGGCGACGCCCAGCTCGGCCGCCCTGGCCGCGAGGGCTCCGGACTCCGGGCCGCGGCCCACGACGTGCACGTGCAGACCGGGACGGCTCTCGCCCAGCTCGGCCGCCAGGCCGACGACGCGTTCGACCCGCTTGTGACCGACAAGCCTGCCCAGGTAGACCACGGAGGGGTCGCCGGGCAGGGGGTGCGGGGCGACCGAGCGGACCGCGGGGCTGCCGTTGGGCACGACCTCGATCGGGGCCAGCCAGCGCAGCCGCGTGCGGAGGTCCTCCTTGGACGACTCCGAGACCGTGATCGTGGTGCGGCGGCGGTAGAGCAGCCGCGCCACCGGCCCCTCGACGAAGCAGCCGACCCTGGCGAGCCACGTGGGGAAGAAGGCGTGGAACTGCCGGTCGTGCACGTGGTGCACCAGGCAGATCACCGCGGTACGGCGGCGCACCACGAGGGGGGAGAAGAAGGGGATGCCGTTCATCGAGTCGATGACCACGTCGAAGCGGCGGCGGCGCAGCAGGAGCCAGAGCGGCACGAGCAGGTAGACGAGGTAGCGATTGCCCATCCTGCGCAGCTCGACGCCGTCCCACCGCTCGGCCCTGGCCTGGCCGGGCTCGCGGCTGGTCACGAAGTGGACCGAGGCGCCCTGGGCGGTGAGGTAGCGGCTGACCTGCCAGGCGTACTCCTCGGCGCCGCCCGCCACCGACTGCCGCGGCTCGCGGAAGTTCAGCACCGCCGCCCGGACCCCGCGCAACGGCGCCTCGGGGTCCTGCGTGGCCTCCAGGCTCAGGCGGGGCCGCGGGGTCAGCGGAAGCGGCCCGGCGCTCGCGCTCTCACCGGAAAAGGCCACGGTGTCTCCTCGGTCCTCTACGGCGCCGCGCGCCCGAATCGGGGCATGGCGGAGCCACACACCGTTCTGATGACTGTGCTCAGCCCCGGCGGGCTGAGGAGAGCAGCGTCCGAGGGGCCGTCACGCGCCCCTTCGGATCACCTGTCGCCGTAGTTGTACAACGGCCGGTTGGGCGGCTCCGGTGCGGGCGAGGCCACGTTGACCACTGCCACGGAGGCACCGACCGCCAGGATCGCCCCGATGGCCAGGGCTGCGATCACTCGTAACACTGAGCTCTCCCTCCAGAATCCGGACAGTGTGCCGAGAGTAGAACGTGATTCATCTCATAAGCCATAGGCTTAGTGAAACCGTGACAAAGAAAGTTACCGCCGGGTACTTCCGGGAGCTGCGGATACACCCGGCTCACTTGGGCGGATCAAGGCGGAGAAGGCGGATCTCGGGCCCCTGGAAGACGGTCACGGCATCTTGGAACGTGTTATCGCCGGCCTGCGCCAGAACGTAGCGGACCCCCAGCCCCGCCAGCGCCGCCGTCCGCCCGTCCGGACCGGCGCGCAGCGCCGCCTGCGCCGCGGCGACCGCCGGGTCCTCCGAGGCGACCCGGAGCCGGCCTCCGCCGGGCAGGCCCACCAGCAGCGCGTCGTTCCACAGCACCCGGCGCCGGAACATCTTGGTCGCGGGGTCGAGGACCACCCGGCGGCCGTTCCACGCGAACGCCCGGTGCGCCCCCCACGGCAGCGACAGCAGCGCCCCCGGCGCCGGGTCGGCGTTCACGATCGCCTGGACCCGGCGCCACTCGTCCGGGTAGTCGACCGCCGACAGCCTGCCGAACGCGCCCAGCGCGAAGGTGGGCAGGACCAGGACCGGGACGGCCGCCGCGACCGCGACGACGGCGCGCGAGTGCCATCGCGCGACGACGGAGGCCAGGCCGACCGCCTGGAGCAGGACGAACGGGGCAAGGTAGAGCTGCCCGTCGCGCAGCGGCCCGAAGCCGGGCCACCAGGCGATCAGACCGCCCAGCGCGCCGGGCGCGAAGACCCCCGCCAGAGCGACCGCCAGCCCACCCCCCGCCGCCACCGCCACCCCGGCCCGGTACGGCGGCGCCTCCCCCTGCCCGGCCCTGCGCGACGGCACGTCTTCCCCTCCGGCCCGGTACGGCGGCACCTCCCCCGCCCCGGCCCCGCGTGCCTCTCCCGCCCCGGCCCGGTACGGCACGGCCCGGGGAGCGCGTAACCGGGCGAACCCCCAGACGGCGACCGCCGCGAGCGACAGCCGTACGATCGCCGACCACCAGGACTCCTGCCCCGGCACGACGGCGTTGGCGTTCCAGATCCCGCCGAGCGACAGCAGGCTCCCGACCGTGCCGAGCGGCCCGTCGGCCCGCGCGGCGAACGCCTCGACCCCGGCGGGATCGGTCACGGCCCGGCTGAGCAGGGCGGGCACCAGCCACGGCAGGCTCAGCACCCCCAGCACCAGCGCGGCCTCCACCACCCGCCGCGCCCGCACCGCCCAGGCGGGAACCGTCCGCCCCGGGACCGCCCGGCCCCGGGGCGCGCGGATGGGGACCGCACGGCCGGGAGACCCGCCCGTATCGGGTGTCCCGGAAGGCCGGGCGGCGGGGACCGGGGCGGTCGCGGCCGTCGCGAGCACCGCCAGCGCGGAGACCAGCATCGCCTGGAACCCGCCCACCGCCGCCGGGAGCAGCGCGACGGCCAGGCGCAGCCGGCCGCCGAGCACCACGGCGCGCACCGCCCAGGGCAGCCCGGCGACTCCCAGCAGCAGCGCCCACTGGCCGAGCAGGAGCCGCTGGGCGAGGTAGGCGTTCCAGGCGTAGAAGGCCGCGGCCGCCAGCCGGGGGCCCAGGCGCCGTGAGGGCACCAGGGCGGCCGCGCCCGACGCGGCCAGCACGAAGATCCCGATCAGGACGGCCTTCTGGACCATCTGGTCGGGCGCGATCCGGGAGAGCAGGGCGACCACCAGGTCGCTGGGCACCGCCCGGGGGAACCCCTCCCCGGGCAGGGCCAACGGTGGGTCCGGCACGAAGACCATGTCGTACCTGAGCACGAAGCCCGGTCCCAGCGCGGGTCCGAGGGCGAGCAGCGCGAGCAGCAGCCCGAGCAGGGCCGGCGCGGACCGCTCCGCCGTCTCGACCCACCCGCTGCGCATGATGACCGACTCTAGGGGGTGGCTCCGGATGCCCGCGGACGCGTCCGGAGCCACCGCCTCAGCCGGCTACTTGCCCGGCTCGGGGTCGCGGGGCAGGCCGAGCATGCGCTCGGCGATGATGTTGAGCTGCACCTCGGTGGTGCCGCCGTAGATCGTCATGGCGCGGGTGGCGAGCACGGCGCGGTTCCAGTAGCCCGCGTCGCCGAGCTTCATGTCGGCGGCGACCACGGCGGAGGCGCCGAGCAGCCCGACCGCGCACTCCGAGACGTGCTGGGCGTGCGAGGTGGACAGGAGCTTGCGGACCGAGGCGTCGGCGCCCGGCTCGGCACCGGTGAGCTGCTTGAGCGTCACCCGCAGGCCGAGGGCGTTGATCGAGTGGCCTTCGCAGACCACCCGGGCCAGCTCCTGGCGCTCGACGGGGGTCAGCTCGCGGCCGAGCCGCCCGGCCAGGCCGACCAGGTCGGGGACCGACGAGCCGGTACCGCCGGAGCCCGAGGAGAGCGAGACCCGCTCGTTGGACAGGGTGTTGCGGGCGACCTTCCAGCCCTGGCCGACCTCCCCGACGACCAGCTCGTCCGGGATGAACACGTCGTCGAGGAAGACCTCGTTGAACAGGTTCTCGCCGGTCATCTCGGTCAGCGGCCGGACCGTGACGCCCGGGGCCTTCATGTCGACCAGGAAGTAGGTGATGCCGTCGTGCTTGGAACCGGCGGAGGAGTTACGGGCGATGCAGATGCCCCACTCGGCGACGTGGGCGACCGAGGTCCAGATCTTCTGGCCGTTGAGCTTCCAGCCCCCCTCGACCTTCTCGGCCTTCATCTGCAGCGAGGCGAGGTCGGAGCCGGCGCCCGGCTCGGAGAAGAGCTGACACCAGATCATCTCGCCGCTCAGGGTGGCGGGCAGGAAGCGATCCTGCTGCTCGGCCGTACCGTACGCGGCGATCGACGGGACCACCCAGGCACCGATGATCATCTGAGGCAGCTTGACGCGGGCCGCCTTGAGCTCCTGGAAGATGAGCACCTGCTCCAGCGGCCTGGCGTCGCGGCCCCACGGCCTGGCCAGGTGCGGCATCACGTAGCCGGCCCCGGCCAGCGCCCGCTTCTGCTCCTTGCCCTCCAGCTTGGCGAACTCGGCGACCTCCGCCCGGATCCGCTCGCGCAGCGCGGTGGCGTCGTCCGGGAGGTCGATCTCCATCTCCCGGCTCACGCCGTTCAGTGCCAGCGAGGCGACCGTCTCGGCCCATTCGGAGGAGGAGCCGAGCAGCGCGCGCAGGGTCAGCGCGCGGCGGTAGTAGAGGTGGGCGTCGTGCTCGTAGGTGTAGCCGATGCCGCCGAAGATCTGCACGGCGTCCTTGGCGCACTGCACGGCGGCGTCGGGGGCGACCACGCCCGCGATCGCGGCGGCGTAGGCCGCCTCGTCTCCGGCGCCCGCGGCGCGGGTCGCGTCCCATACGGTGGCGCGGGCCTGCTCCAGCGCGACGAGCATCCGGGCGGCCTTGTGCTTGACGCCCTGGAACTGGCCGATCGGGCGGCCGAACTGCACGCGCACCTTGGCGTAGTCCGACGCGGCGCGCACGCACCACGACGCGACGCCCGCGGCCTCGGCGCCGAGCAGGACGGCGGCCAGGTTGAGGACGCCCGGCCCCTCCAGCCCGTCCAGCACCCGTCCCGCCGGCACGGCCACCGCGTCCAGCTCCACCTTGGCCACACCGCGGGTCAGGTCCAGCGACCTGACCGGGGTCACGGTCGCCTGGGAGGCGTCCAGCGCGACCCATTCCTCACCTCGGTCGGTGCTCACCGGGAGCACCAGGACGTCGGCGAGCGCGCCGCCCAGGACCAGCTCGGCGAGGCCGCCGACGGTCAGCGTGCCGTCCTCCCCCCGGGTGCCGGTGATCGAACCGGTCAGCGCGACCGCACCGGTCAGCGTGCCGTCGGCGAGGCCGGGCAGGAGCTCGGCGTGTGCCTTGCCGTCGGAGGCCAGGATCGCGGCGCTGGCGAACACGGTCGGGACGTAGGGGCCGGGGGCCACCCGCTCGCCGAGGGCCTCGACGGCGACGGCGGTCTCCAGCAGGCCGTAGCCGCTGCCGCCGTGCTCCTCCGGCAGGTGCAGGCCGAGCAGTCCCTGCTCGGCCAGGCCGGGCCAGAAGGCGGGACGCCTCTCGTTCTCGGCCGCGATCGCGGTGCGCACGACCTCGGACGGGATGTTCCGCTCCGCCCAACCGGTCACCGACTCGCGGAGCGCCTCGTGCTCCTCGCTCAACCCGATCGCCATGACAGCCTCCAGACACGGTTCAGTGGCAGAACCATATTCTAGAAGGCACTTCCATCACAACGCTCGGGCACTCGCCACCAAAGGTGCGATATCGGCCCATAGCTGCTTGCGTGTGTCCGGCACGGTCACGAAGAGCATGGCGGGCTTCCTACGGCCCACGTCCAGCAGCGAGAGCGCCGCCTGGGAGGTGCGCCTCTCCCCCTTCACCCGGTAGCTCACCTGGTAGCCGAAAGTCCAGCCCCGGCCCGCGACCGGCTCCTGCGAGGCGGTCCAGACGACCTTGCTGCCCGCCGGATAGTGGTGGCGGATCGTCCACCTGACCGCGGTCAGCGCCACCCTGCGGAAGTCGGCGCCGGTCTTCAGGGCGTTGGCCGGCGCCGCGCCGGGGAGCGTGCCGGAGGCGACCATCGTGCGCGGCAGCCGCGCGGCGCCCACCTGGTGGCCGACGGAGAAGGACGGAATGGCCCTGGCCGTCCACGGCGCGCCCAGCTTGACGTAGGCGATCGCGGCCTTGGTGTCGGTCACCGTGCCCAGCACCGGGCTCGGCGTGCCGGGCAACGGCTGCATGGCCTTCACCTTGGGCACGCCGGGCAGCGTGATGGTGGGCACGGCCCGCGGGAGCATCGGCTCGGTGGCGGCGTCCGCCCGCGGCATCGGCACCGGATCGTCGGGCTCGTCGGCGGAGAACAGCACGAAGGCCCCGATGATCGCGGCGGCGCTGACGACGGCGGCGACGGCGCCGACGGCCGCCCGGAACCGGTTGTTCCCGGTCCGCGCCGGCGGGGCGGCAGGCGCGGGCGAGGCGGCCGGGCCACCGTCACCGTGCGTGCCGGGATTACCGAACGTGCTGGGCGGGTAGACCGGGGCGGATCCGGGGAACGCTCCATCGAGATCGCGCCGGGAGACGAGCACGGGCTCCTCGCCGTCCCCGATGGGGAAGCGCCGGGGCACCCGGGTGCCGACCGTCGTGCCGTCTTCGTCGCGGATGACGGGCATGGGCGCCGTGAGCGCCTCGTAGGACGGGACGTATCTCTCGCGAGAGCGCCCGGAGGAGTTTCCACCAACGTCCGCCATAGGCGTCACACTACGTCACCTGCCGTGATCGATATACCGTGTCACAATTACACTTAAGCCACGAGATCACCATTTTCCCTGGTGGTGACGGCCCCCTTCCATAAACAGAATGTCGCTCTGTATGGTCGCGCCTATGAGGGGCTTCTACGAGATCGCCGCCGCCGATCCCGGACGCGTCGCCGTCGTCGCCGGCACCGCCACGACGTACGGCGAGCTGCACGAGCGGGTCAACCAGGTCTCCCACGGCCTCCTCGCCCGCGGCACCCGCCCCGGCGACACCGTGGTGACGGTCCTGCCCAACGGGGTCGACGCGATCACGATGATGCTCGCGACCTACCAGATCGGCGCCTATCACGTCCCGGTGAACTGGCACTACACCGCCGACGAGGTCGGCTACATCATCACCGACTGCGCGGCGCGCGTGGTGGTCGGCTCCGAACGCCACGCGCAAGCCGTACCGGCCGGTTTCACGGAGGTCGGCGAGCTCGCCGAGGGGCGGCCCGCCACCCCGCCCGGCGAGCGCCGGGCCGGATCGATGATGCTCTACACCTCCGGCACCACCGGCAGGCCCAAGGGCGTCCGGAGACGGCTGATCGAGCTCTCCCCGGAGGACCTCCACCCGATCCTGATGCGCAAGAGCTGGCGGCACTTCGCGCTGCCGTTCGACGGCGTGCACCTGCTGCTCTCCCAGCTCTACCACTCCGCCCCGTACGGCCAGGCGATGATGGCGCTGCAGTTCGGCCACACGCTCGTGGTGACCGAGCGGTTCGACGCCGAGGAGACGCTGGAGCTGATCGAGCGGCACCGGGTGACCAACGCGTTCATGGTGCCGACCATGTTCCACCGGCTGCTGGCGCTGCCTGCCGAGGTCAGAGAAAAACATGATCTGTCATCGTTGACCCACCTCTATCACGGCGCCGCCCCCTGCCCGCCCGCCACCAAGCAGGCGATGATCGACTGGCTCGGCCCGGTGCTGTGGGAGTACTACGGCTCGACCGAGGCCGCCGTGGCCACCATGGTCTCCTCGGCGGAGTGGCTGAAGCGGCCGGGCACGGTCGGCCGGGCGATCGACGGCATGGAGTTCAGGATCGTCGCCGACGACGGCACGGAGCTCCCGCCCGGCGAGCCGGGCATGGTCTACATCGGCGGCATCAACCGGTTCGAGTACCACCACGACCCGTCCAAGACCGCCTCCGCGATGCGCGGACGCCTTTACACCCCCGGCGACATCGGCTATCTGGACGGGGAGGGCTACCTGTTCCTGTGCGACCGCCGTACCGACCTGATCATCTCCGGCGGGGTGAACATCTATCCGGCCGAGATCGAGGCGGCCCTGCTGGAGCACCCCGCGGTGGCGGACGTGGCCGTGATCGGCGTGCCGGACCCGGAGTGGGGGCAACGGGTCGTCGCCCTGGTCCAGCCGGCGCCCGGCGCCGAGCCCGGCCCCGCGCTCACCGCCGGCCTGCTGGCCCACTGCGCGCCCAGGCTGGCGCGGCTCAAGCACCCGCGGGTGATCGAGTATCGCGACCGGCTGCCGCGCACCCCCACCGGCAAGCTGAGCCGCAGCGACCTCCGGGAGACGTATCTTCCGCTCTGAGCTGGGAAGACATATCCCATGGGGGGATCGAGTCCACGTCTCGCGCTGTTCGCCGCCGCCGCCATAGCACTCGCCGGCTGCGGCCAGACCGCACGATCACAACTGTCCGGCACGGCCACCGACTCGCCCGGCGCCTCGGCGGAGGCGTCACCACGGACATCGGAGGAGCCGCTGGCCCTGGAGGGCAGATACGAGCGGGTCATCGCCGGCGTGCTGCCCTCCATCGTGCAGATCACCACGACGAACGGCCTCGGGTCGGGCGTCGTCTACGACAGCTCCGGGCACATCGTCACCAACGCCCATGTGGTCGGCCGGGCCACCCGGTTCGAGGTGACGCTCGCCACCGGCGGCGCCCCCCGGGCGGCCAAGCTCGTCGAGGCCTTCGCCCTCGGCGACCTGGCCGTGATCAAGGTGGACGATCCCACCGGGCTCAAACCCGCCGTCTTCGGCGACTCCGGCAGGCTGCGGGTCGGCCAGATCGTGCTGGCCATGGGAAACCCGCTGGGCCTGTCCGGCAGCGTCACCGACGGCATCGTCTCCGCGCTGGGCCGTACGGTCAGCGAGCCCACGGAGGGCGAATCCCCCGGCGCGACGATCACCGGCGCCGTCCAGACCTCGGCCGCGATCAACCCCGGCAACAGCGGCGGCGCGCTGGTCAACCTCTCCGGCGAGGTCATCGGCATCCCGACCCTGACCGCCGTCAACCCCGAGCTCGGCGGGGGGCAGGCCCCGGGCATCGGCTTCGCGATCCCGTCCAACACCGCCACCGACATCACCCGGCAGATCATCAAGAACGGCAAGGTCACCAACACCCACCGGGCCGCCCTCGGCGTCACCGTGCAGACCGTGATCGGCTCCGGAGGCCAGCCCTCGGGCGTCGGCGTCGTGCGCGTGACCCCGGGCGGCGGCGCCGACCGGGCGGGCATCAGGTCGGGCGACGTGATCGTCTCGATCAACGGCACGCCCACCCCGACGTCACAGGCCCTGTCGGAGATCCTCGCCACCCTCAACCCAGGCGACCAGGCCAAGGTCGAGGTCCTGCGTCCCGACGGCTCCACCTCCACCATCGCCGTGCCCCTGAGCGAGCTTCCCGGCGGCTGACCGGCCCGAACGGCGGCGCGCCCCCGCACCCGGCCACCCGGCGCGGCTCCGCACGGGCACCCGACGGCCTTCACGGGCACCCGACGGGCCTTCGCGCGGTCACCCGGCGGGCCTTCGCGCGGTCACTTGGCCGTGAAGACGATCTCGACGCGGCGGTTCCTGGCCCGGTTCTCCTCGACCGGCTTGCCGGCCACGATGTTGGGCGCCTTCGGCCGCCGCTCACCGAGACCGGTGGCCTCGAAGGTCACGCTCTGCCCGCTCAGCAGGGCACGCAGCCCCTCCTGCACGGCCTGCGCCCGCCGCAGGGACAGCCGGTCGTTGTAGGCGTCGGCCCCCTGGTCGTCGGTGTGTCCCACGATCTTGACCACCCCTCCGGCCGACTCCGTCCTGATCCTGCCCGCGACTCCCCGCAGCCTCGCCGCCGCCTTGGCGGAGAGAACGGCCCTGTCCAGGGCGAACAGCACGTCGCTGGTGAGGGCCAGGGTGACCGTCTCACCCTGCTTCGACTCGCTCTCGCTACCGTCCAGGGACTCGACCTCCGCCAGGATGTCGTCGACCGGCAGGATGAGATCCTCCACCGGCGCCGTGGCGTCGGCCGGAGGTTCCGGCTCCGCCCACGCCGCCGGCGCGGCCCCGGCGACGAGGCCGCCGGCGAGCACCGCGGCGACCAGGACACGCCATACGGGCTCAGGAGATCGGGACATCGGTGAACACCCCGAGGATCGGGAACTCAACGTTGATCTTCTGGACGTCCGGCGGCGGCGCGGCGTAGGTCGCGTACAGCGGGAGGACCTCCCCGGGCTCGGTGTTGACGTCGTACTCCGAGCACACGCACTTGGCGGTGCCCTTCTCGCCCGTGCGGGCGACCCGGTAGCGCTTGGCGTTGGCCGGGTCGACGAGGCTCACCCCGGCCACCGTCAGGCCGAGATAGGCGGAGGTGTCCCCCATGTCGCTGCCCATATTCCATTTGGTGTCACCGGTGTTGGTGACGGTCCAGCTCAGCGTGACCAGCCGTCCCTGCCGGCGGAGGCCGGTGACGTCCACCTTCAGCTCCGCGCCGCCGGCCTTGACCTCACGGGTGGCGATCACCTCCCCCTGCTGGGGCGGCGCGCTGGCCGCCGGGTCGGGCGGCGCCTGCTCCCCGGACGGGGCCTGCTCCTTCTGCCCCGGATTCTGCTCCGGCGCGCCGGACGCGGCCGTCTGGGCCACCTGCCCGGACTGGCGCTCCTGCCCGCCACCACCGAACTGCTGGCCGTTGAGCACACCGCACGCCGTCAGAGCCACCACCAGACCGGGTGCGGCCACGGCGAGCGCGATCTTCCTTCGCATCCTGTGTCACCTTTACTTGTCGGGGTTCCGGGCCGGAGTCGAATGTACGGAGGCGACCTTCAGAATCCGTATAGCCCGCTATAACCACAGGCCACGGCGGCGGCGCGCTTCCCGTGCGAGCTCCTCCGCCTCGGCCAGACCCCGCCGGTCGCCGAGAGCGTCGAACTCTGCCACAGCGACGGCAATCCCGGCAAATGCCCCATCGACCTCATCGAGGTCGAGATTCGCGGCCGCCAGGACCAGCGACGCGCGGGCGGTCCCCCGGCGGTCGCCGTACTCCTTGAAGATCGCCAGAGCCTCCTCGGCCGTCGCCCGCGCCGCCTCCGGCACGCCGTCGGCGCGGGCCACCCGAGCCAGCAGCAGCAGTCCGGCGGCCTCCGGAAGCCGGTCACCCAGCCGCCGGTCGATACGGAGGCCGCGCTCGGCGCAGTCACGGGCGGCGGGCAGGCGCCGCCGCTCCAGGTGGACCAGGGCCAGCTCGCGCAGGGCCGCCGCCTCCCCCCGGGGATCGCCCAGGTCCCGGTAGGCGTCGAGGCTGATCGTCAACAGGTCCTCGGCCCGCCGTGCCGAGCCCAGCCCGCGCAGCGCGTCCGCCCGGCCCCGCGCGTCACCGGCCGACTCGAACTCGGCCAGGCACTCGGCCAGGCACCGCTCCGCCTCGGCGGGACGCTCCTGGGCGAGGAGGACCAGACCGAGCCGGTATCGCGCACGCGCCTCCTCCGACCTGTCGGCCAGGTCCCGGAAATGGGACAGCGCCGCCTGGAGTGCGCGGGCGGCCTCGTCCAGGCGGCCCTCGATCCGGTACAGGTCGGCCAGCGCCCTCAGCAGCAGCGCCTCGCCATGACGGTGACCCGCCAGCCGCGCGGCCTCCAGCCCGATCCGGTTCGTCGCGTGCCAGTCCTCGTGGTGGGCCCGCAGCTCGAAGAACGGCGTCAGGTAGAAGGCCAGCCGCCAGGCGGCCTCGGCCAGCCCCGCGCGGTGGAAGTCCGCGACGGCGGCGACCAGGAATCCCCGTTCGGCCCCCAGCCACCGGGCCGACTCGCGCAGATGCGTCGTCTCCATGGCCAGGCTCTGCTCCGCCGTGCGGACGAGGGTCCGGCCGGTGCCCGGTTCGGCCGGCAGCAGCAGGCCACGGGCCCGCCGTACCCGTTCCAGGACCTCACGCGCGACCACGGCGAGCACCCGCGCCGCCGTGCCCTCCTCCTCGACGAGGCGTTCGGCGGCGTAGAGCCGGGTGAGATCGTGCCAGCCGTACCGTTCCTGGCCCGCGTCGTCCAGCCCGCGCGCCTGGAGCAGGCCGGCTCCGGCCAGCTCCTCCAGTGCCCGGTCCACCCGGAGACCGCCGAACGCCGCGGCGGCGGCCCACGGCGCGACGTCCGGCCCCGACAGCGCCCCGAGGCGCCGCAGCAGCCGCTGCTCCTCCTCCGCCAGGCCGCGATAGCCGAGGCCGAGGCTGCTCCGCACGGCCAGATCCCCGGCGGTCAGCTCATCCAGCCGCCCGCGCTCGTCGTCCAGCCGTACGGCCAGGTGCTCCAGGGTCCAGCCGGGCCGCCGGGCCAGCCGGGAACCCGCGATCCGCAGCGCCAGCGGAAGGCCGCCGCACAGCTCGGCGATCCGCCGGGCGGCCTGCGGCTCGGCCCGCACGCGCGGATCCCCCGCCACCTTGGACAGCATCGCCACCGATCCGGCGGTGTCGAGCACGCCGACCTCGAAGGCACGGGATGCCTCCAGCCCGTACAGCGGGGACCTGCTGGTCACCAGTGTCAGGCAGCCCGGCCCGGTCGGCAGCAGCGGTCTGATCTGGGACTCGCCGACGGCGTCGTCCAGCACCACCAGCAGCCGCCGGGAGGCCACCATGCTCCGGTAGAGGCGCACCCTGTCGTCGAAGCCGGCGGGGACGGCCCCCTCGGGACAGCCGAGGGAGCGCAGCAGGTCCTCCAGCACCGCGCCCGCGCCGGCCGGCCGGTTCCCCGCGCGGAGCGCGGCGTAGAGGCGGCCGTCGGGGAACTCCGCGCCCAGCAGCGTGGCGGCGTGGACCGCCACGGCGGTCTTCCCCGAACCGGCGGGACCGTGCAGCACCAGATGGACCGGAGCGCCACCGGCCGCGGGCGCCTGCCGGGCGATCCAGCTCAGCACCTCCTCGCGGCCGGTGAAGTCGGCGATGTCGGGCGGCGTCTCCTGCGGAACGGCGCCGCGCTCCCGTCCCTGCCCGGCCAGCACCTTGTCGTGGGCCGTCCGCAGCTCGGGGCCGGGCTCCAGGCCCAGCTCCTCCACCAGCACGCGGCGGGCGTCCTGGTAGGCCGCGAGCGCCTCCGACCGCCTGCCCGCCTGGTGCAACGCCAGCATGAGCTGCCCCCAGGCGCGCTCCCTGAGCGGGTAGGCGGCGACGAGCGCGCGGAGCTCGCCGACGACCTCGCCGTGACGCCCGAGCGCCAGGTCGAGATCGATCCGCTCCTCGGTCGCGCCCAGACGCAGCTCCTCAAGGCGTACGGCCTGCGTCCGCCGGAGCTCGCCGGAGTCGACATCGGCCAGCGCCGGCCCGCGCCACAGCGCCAGGGCGCCGCGCAGCTCGTCGGCGGCCTCGGCCGTCCGGCCGGCGTCACGGGCCCGGCGTGCCCGCTCCACCATGCGGTCGAAGCGGTGCGCGTCCACCTGGTCCGGGGTGATCGCGATCAGGTAGCCGCCGGGGACCGTGCGGATGGTCTCGGCGCCGACCAGGCGGCGCAGCGCGCTCACGTAGACCCGCAGCACCGACTCGGCCGAAGCCGGCGGATCCTCGCCCCACACCACGGCGATCAGCCGGTCGAGCGTCACGACGTGTCCCGCGCGCATCAGCAGGGCGGCCAGGATCGCGCGGTGCTTGGCCGGGCCGGGCGCGGTGATCCGGTCGCCGTCGAGGATCTGGATCGGCCCCAGCACGCCGAACCGCACGGGACTACCCTCCCGTTCGGCGCACGTTGAACGAGCCGAACCTGACCCGCATCGCCGCGTCGCCGTCCGGTGCCGCGTGCACCCCGGTCTGCCCGGGGCCGTAGGGGGCGGCGTCGACGGCCTCGCCGGCGAGGGACTCGTTGACCCACATGCGCAGCAGGAGCCTCGACCCGTCGGGACGGCATTCGGCGACGATCCGGTTGTCCGCCGACGGTTTGACCTCCGCTTTCCCGGCCGGGCCGTACAGGACCGTGCCCTTCTGCCCGGCCTGCCGTTTGGTGATCGAGACCGTCCCGGAGCCGCTGACCGCGAACTCGTAGCGGTCACCGGTGCCGGCGTCGCCCCGGCACCAGACGCCGAACTCTCCCGCGCCCTCCGTCAGCCGCGCCGAGCCGCTGACCACCACTCCCCCCTCGGGCTCGTCCGGCGCGGGCGCCGACTTCCACAGCCGCCAGCCCGGATTGACGGTCAGGAGGTAGGACCCGTCCGCGACCTCCGCCCGCCCGGCGGCGGTGGAGCCCACCGACCAGGAGTGATCCGCGCCGCCGAAGTCGGCGTGGAAGGGCCACTCCCCGCCGGGGGACGCCACGGTCCGCCACGTCACCACCCCTGCCACCGCCACGGCGACGGCGGCCAGCCCGGCGAGCAGCGGCGTCCGCCACCCGCGCCGAGCGGGCCGGGTCTCTCCGAGAGGCTCCGGAGGCCGGCCGGTCCGGGTCTCTCCAAGGGGGACCGGAGGCCGGCCGGTCCGGGTCTCTCCGAGAGGGACCGGAGGCCGGCCGGTCCAGGTCTCTCCGAGAGGGACCGGAGGCCGGCCGGTCCAGGTCTGCTCGACCACCTGGGTGGCCGTCGCCGGAGTCATGGCCCGCCCGCCGACCAGCTCGCCGAGCAGTTCCGGGGCGCTCGGCCGGCGGGCCGGGTCCTTGGCCATGGCCCGCTCGACGAAGCCGCGGATCCGCCCGTCCAGGCCGTCGAGGCGCGGACCCTCGTTGACGATCCGGTAGAGGACCTCCGCCGGCGCCCCGCCGCCGAACGGCAGCCGCCCGGTCCCCGCGAACGCGATCACCCCGCCCCAGGCGTAGACGTCGGCGGCCGGTGTGAGCGTTTCCCCGCGCACCTGCTCGGGGGCCATGAACGCCGGTGTCCCCTGGATCCCCTGGCTCATCAGGCTGTCCCCGTCGACCAGCTTCGCGATCCCGAAGTCGATCACACGAGGACCCATCGGCGACAGCAGCACGTTCGACGGCTTGAGATCCCGGTGGATCACCCCCGCCCCGTGGATCGCGTTCAGCGCGACCGCGATGCCGACCGCCAGGGCCTCCAGGTCGGAGCCGGTCATCGGCCCCTGCTCCCGTACGGCCTGCGCCAGGTCGGGGCCCTTGACGTATTCGGTGACGAGATAGGCCACGTCCCCGTCGAGCCCGGCGTCCAGCACCGGGGCCGTGCAGAACCGGGCCACCATGCGGGCGGCGGCGACCTCGCGCTCGAAACGCCGCCGGAAGGCCGGGTCGCGCGCCAGCTCCGGGTTGATCACCTTCACCGCGGCCAGGCCGCCGGTCGGGGTGCTGGCGAGGTGCACGGTGCCCATGCCGCCGCGTCCGAGCACGCGCCGGAGCAGGTAGCCGCCGATCATCCGCGACTCGCCCGGTGCGGCCCGTTCCGAAGGGTTCATCGGAGTTAGCGTAGCTTTCCGGCGTTCCTCCCACTTTCCGGGTGTTCCTCACGCACCATCGGGGGAGGTCACCGTCAGGTCCGGTCGATGAGATGTGCTACTTCATGGCACCAGGTAGCACCTCAGGCGTACAGTCGACGTGTGAGCATGCCTGAGCCCGTTAATCCGGCGCGGATCTCACAGCGTGATCTGCGCAACCGTTCGGCGGAGATCATGGACGCCCTCGAACGCGGCGAGCGATTCGCCGTCACCCGCAACGGCGACCACATCGGCGACCTGGTGCCCATCCGTCGCAGACGGCGCGCCGTCTCCCGCGCGGAGTTCGCCGCCATGTCCCGTGGCATGCCGCGCCTGGACGACCGGGAGTACCGCGCCGACCTGGACCGTCACGTCAACGACGATCTCTATCGTCCCTATGACCGCGCGTACGGCAGGGGCGAGTTCACCGAGGGCCCGCGGTGACCCAACGGCAGAAGCGGGGGCGTGACCCGAGGACCGGCGGCCGGGCAGGGGCGCCGGAAATGACAACAGCGGCGTCCCCCTTTGAGGGGGCGCCGCTGACAGGGGGTCATCCGCCCCGGCTCAGGTGAGCCGGTGGCCGGACGACACCGAGGTGGTGGAGGTGGCGGGAATCGAACCCGCGTCCTTCAACTCCAAGACAGGGCTTCTCCGGGTGCAGCCTGCTGTGCTTTTCTCAGCCCCGGCGTTCACACAGGCAAGACGCCGACGGGCTCAGCCACTGTTTGATTTCCCGATCTTCCCCGTGGCCGGGTCGATCGGTTGAGCCTCCTAGCGATGCCGGATCCGGGCCGGAGGCGCTCCCGGGCCGGCAGAAGTCACTCGCTGCTTAGGCGGCGAGTGCCAGGTTGCCCTGGCTGACTTCGGAGTGCGTCTTATTGGCACTTGTTGGTCGCGGTCACAGTGTTAACGAGGTTATGTCCGCAGTCCTCGACCCGCTTCCCCTGACTTGCAAAGCCAAAGTCGAAACCAGTCACCCCCCTGTTGAGTTGTCAACCCGATCCCGAGGGACCGAGCTATCCGAAGATACCTGTTACAACACGGGTAACGCCAACTGAATTCCCATCCGGCAGGCCCTCCCCATGCCCGGGAGGCCCCCTGGGGGCCGACAGACGCCCGGAACCCCGGGGACGCGGCTCTGTCGCACGCGCCCCCGGAGCCGACCGGCAGGGTCGAGCCGGTCCGGACGGCAGGGCCTCCCCCGAGACGAAGCCCTGATCTCATCACGACGACCGAGCCCGCAACCCCCGAGCGGGGCTCAGTCACTTAGAAGGACGCAGACAGGACACGCGATGGTTGCTCGCAGTGATGAGAATATTCCACTGAGTCACAGTCCGGCGTGCAGGCCCCGGAAGAACCGCCCGGCGATGGCCGCCCCCGCCGTGGAGTCGGTGCTCTCGGCGAGCACCGCCACCGCCACGTCCTCCTGCCAGCCGACGAACCAGGCCAGCGGCTTGCGGCCCTGTGTCGCGGAGGCGGTGATGCCGGAGACCGGGTCGCCCGGAGCCGCCGCCAGGCGGGCCGAGCCGGAGGTCACGCCGGCGCGCATGAGCGTCTTGAGGGTGCTGATCGTCTTGTCGTCGATCCTGATCGCGTCGGGAGTCTTCACCGGCTCGGCCTCGGCCGAGGGGTCCGGCGTCTTCGGCTCGATGACCAGGACGGGCGGATGCCAGGTGCCCGAGGCGACCGCCCCGGCGACCAGTGCCATGGAGAGCGGGCTGACCGAGACGTTCTGCCCGGCGATGGCCTTGGCCGTGGCGGCGTCGTTGGTCAGCGGCCGCATCTTGCCGCTGAAGGTCTTCAGCGGAAGGCTCCACTGCGCGCCGATCCCGAACCTCGCGGCGCTGGCCGCCAGCTCGGCACCGTCGACCTTGCGGGCCAGCGAGGCCAGCGCGGTCACGCAACCGGTGGCGAAGTTGCCCTGGAGGCTCAGCGTGCTCCCGGCCGGCGGTGCGGCCTGGTGGAACTGCGCGCCGCCGACGGTCCGGTCGACCGGGCAGGCGAGCTTCTGCTTGAGACTCATCTGGGCCTTGAGAAGCCCCTCGACGGACATGATCGAGAAGAGGCTGCCGGCGTGGAACTTCCCGGCGAGCGCGTGCCTCTCCTGGTGGTACTCCTTCGTGCTGGCGACGGCCAGCACGTTGCCGGTGGAGGCCTGGACCGCGACCAGCATGGCCGGCGAGCCGCCGAGCAGGGCGCTGTCGGCGACCTTCTGCATGGGGCGGTCGAGCGTGGTGCGCACCGACGAGGTGGCCCGGCCCGGACGCCACTTGCGCAGCTCGGCCACCGTCTTCGACGTCTTGGTGTCCAGGATGATCACGCTGGTCTCGGTCGAGCCGGTGAGGTATTCCTGGTATGCCTTCTGCAGCCCGCTCCGGCCGACCGTGTCTCCGGCCCGCTGCGGGCCGCCGAGCTGCTGCTCGGTCTCCGGGGTGACGGCGGTGACGGCGCCGACGATCTGGGCGGGCGAGTCGGGGGCGACCGGCAGCGACTCCGGGCTTATCTGGAGGCCCGGGATCGCCTCGAGCTGGGTGCGGAGCTGGGCGTACTTGGCGCGGCCGAAGGTGACCAGCGGGACCTGGACGTTGGGGATCGCCGAGCGGATCCGGCTCAGCAGGCGGTCCTGCGGGAAACCAGTGATCTTGGAGAGCTGCCTGCAGACCGCGACCTCGTCCTTCAGCAGGGACGGGATGACGTTGGCCACGTAAAGGGTGGCCTCCTGCTGGAGCGGGTCGTTGTTGCGGTCGAGGATCGGCTGGCGCCCCTGCGGCTTGACGTCCACGGCGAACCGCTGGCCCTCGCGCAGCTGGGGGTGGATCACGCTGGGCGACCAGCGCACCTTCCAGTGGCCGTCCACCAGGTGCAGGGGGAGCTTTCCGGCGTACTCCCAGAGGGGGTTGTTCTCCCCCAGGTCGACCTCGGCCGCGAAGTCGGCCTCGGTCTGCTCCCCCGCGCTCCGGATCCCCTTGAGCCTGAAGCGGAACGAGGCCGCGTCAAGGTGGACCTTGGCGTCCTCCAGGGCCTGACGGACCGCCTTCTGGTCCCCGTCGGTCCGCCGGGCGGCCGCGGCGTAGTCGCCCGTCTGCCAGCCGACCAGGAAGTCACGCACCGCCTCGTGGGCCGACGGCTCCTCGAAACACGCGGACAGCATGGGGACCGTCGCCGCCAGCGTGAGCGCCGCGGCGACGGCCCGCCGAGCCTTCCCCGTCACAATTACCTGTTCCTGTACCTCAGTGAGCGGGCCATCTCACGCTTGGCCTGATTCTCGGCCAGCGTCTGCCGCTTGTCCCAGTCCTTCTTGCCCTTCGCAAGACCAATCTCGATCTTGGCCTTGCCGTCCTTGAAGTAGATCGCGAGCGGTATCAGTGTGAGACCGCCCTCCTTGGTCTTGGAGACCAGCTTGTCGATCTCCTTACGGTGCAACAGCAGCTTGCGGGTGCGGCGCGCCGCGTGGTTCGTCCACGTCCCCATGGTGTATTCGGGGATGTGGACGTTGATCAACCAGGCCTCGCCGTCCTTGATGACCGCGTAGCCGTCGATGAGGGAGGCGCGGCCAAGGCGCAGCGACTTGACCTCGGTGCCCTGCAGCACGAGACCAGCTTCGTAGGTGTCCTCGATGTGGTAGTCGTGCCAGGCACGCTTGTTCTGGGCGATGACCTTCCGCCCGGTCTCACGTGGCATGCCCCCGAGCCTACCGGGGACCGGAGCGGCGAGCCGCGCCCGAGAGCCCGAGCGCGCTCGACGGGCGAGCCATCAGCACGGCCGCGTCACACCCGCAGGTAGCGGCGGAGCGTGATGAACGAGGCGAGCACACAGATGACCACACCGATGACCATTGTGAGAGTGATCACCGTGGCCACGGTCTCCCACGTGAGCGGGGTGTTGGCCAGGTACGCCTGCACCTTGTCGAAGAGGAACACCTTGCTGATGATCAGCAGCAGCGCGGCCACCACACCGCCGAGCAGGCCGGCGATGACCCCCTCCATCACGAACGGGAGCTGGATGTAGAGGTTGGAGGCGCCGACCAGCCGCATGATCCCGGTCTCGCGCCTGCGGTTGTAGGCGGACAGCCGGACCGTGTTGCCGATCAGCAGCGCGGCCGCGAAGACCAGGATGACCGCGATCACCAGGGCGGCCCAGCGGAGACTCTCCAGCAGCCCGAAGAAATTCTCCAGGATCGCCTTCTGGTTGACCACGTTGGAGACCCCGGCGGCGCCCTTGAGCGAGTCGATCACCGCGCCGTAGGTGTCGGGGTCCTTGAGCTTGACCCGGAACGACTCCGGCATGTCCCCGACCTGGATCGCGGAGAGCATCACGGTGTTGCCGGCGTTCTGCGCGCGGAAGTTCGCGTAGGCCTTGGCGGCGTCCTCGAACTCCACCCGCTCGACCTGCGGCATGCTCTCGATCTGCGTCTTGAGCGCGGCCTGCTCCTGCGCGTTCACGCCGCCGCTGCCCTTGCACTGCGGGAAGGCGTCGTTCTTCTTGCACAGGAAGACCGAGACCTCGACCTTGTCCGACCAGTGGTCCTTCATGCCGGAGATCTGAGAGTTGATCATCAGACCCACGCCCAGCAGCGCCATGCCGATGGCCACGGTCACGATGACCGCGATGGTCATCGTGAGGTTACGGCGGAGGCCAATCCAGACCTCGGAGAAGATGAAGTTTGCCCGCATGCTCTTCCTGTCGCTCTTCTGGTCCTGGTCTCAGTACGCCTGGCCGTACACGCCACGCGACTGGTCACGGACGATCTTTCCGTCCTCCAGTTCCACTACGCGCTTGCGCATGGAGTCGACGATGGCCGCGTCGTGCGTGGCCATGACGACCGTGGTACCGGTCCGGTTGATCCGGTCGAGCACCTTCATGATGCCGATGCTCGTCGCCGGGTCGATGTTTCCGGTCGGCTCGTCGGCAAGCAGGATCATAGGCCGGTTGACGAAGGCGCGGGCCATCGCGACCCGCTGCTGCTCGCCACCGGACAGCTCGTCGGGCATCCGGTGGGCCTTGCCCTCCAGGCCGACGAGCTCGACGACCTCGGGCACGACCTTGCGGATGAACCGGCGCGGCTTGCCGATGACCTCCAGGGCGAACGCGACGTTCTCGTAGACGTTCTTGTTCGGCAGGAGCCGGAAGTCCTGGAAGACGCAGCCGATCCGGCGGCGCAGGTGGGGGATCTTGAAGTTGGACAGTCGGGCGAGGTCCTTGCCGGCCACATGGATCGCTCCGGAGTTGGGGCGCTCCTCCTTCAGGACCAGGCGTAGAAAGGTCGACTTCCCGGACCCCGAAGGGCCGACGAGGAACACGAACTCGCCCTTGTCGACATCGACGCTGACGTGGTCCAACGCGGGCCGGTTCTGGTTCGCGTAGACCTTGGTGACATTATCAAAATGGATCACGGGCGCATCACGGCATGCCAGTCTAGGGGTTAGGACGGTCGCGGGAGTGGCAGAGGTCCACTTCCGCCTCTCGCCGGCCGGGGGGCGCCGGTCTTTACTCTTGATCGACGTTCCGGTTGGCCGGAGCCCAGTCTAGGGGGAAGACTGGCATGGAAAGTCCATAACGGAAACAAAACGATTCGGCGCCCGGTAACGACCACATAAAGTAGTTCTTACCTCGGAGAGGGAGGACATCATGAGCTGTGAGGACCTGGTCTGCGCGGGGTGCGCCCACCCTGTGGCGGAGGGCCGCTGCCCGCTGTGCCGCGCCAACCGCGAGCGGATGCACCATCACGGACTGGGCGGGATGACCCCCGCGCTCGTCTCCCTGGCGCTGATCGCGCTGTTCTTCCTCACCCTCGCCCTCAAGCACCTCTCGGGCGCCTGAGGCGTCTCACGGGCCTCTGAGAGGCTTCCGGAGCGCCTCGCGACCCCCGGACCCCGCTCTCATCAGCCGGCCCTCAGGGGCCGGCTACTGGTCGACGCCCGACTCCTGGCGGCGGGTCCACCGGATCTCGGCCTCGATGAACTCGTCGAGGTCGCCGTCGAGCACCGAGCTCGGGTTGCCCGCCTCGGTGCCGGTCCGCAGGTCCTTGACGATCTGGTACGGATGCAGCACGTAGTTGCGGATCTGGGTGCCCCACGAGGTGGTGGCCTCGCCCCGGATCTCGTTCAGCGCCGCGGCCTCCTCCTGCCGCTTGCGCTCCAGCAGCTTGGACTGCAGGACCGCCATCGCGGTCGCCTTGTTCTGGAGCTGGGAGCGCTCGTTCTGGCAGGAGACCACGATGCCGGTGGGCAGGTGGGTCAGGCGGACGGCGGAGTCGGTGGTGTTGACACCCTGGCCGCCGGGGCCGGAGGAGCGGTAGACGTCGACGCGCAGGTCGTCCTCGTTGATGTCGATGTGGTCGGTCGTCTCGACGACCGGCACCACGTCGACGCCCGCGAAGGAGGTCTGGCGGCGGCCCTGGTTGTCGAACGGGCTGATGCGGACCAGCCGGTGCGTGCCGTGCTCGCCGCGGAGCGTGCCGTAGGCGTACGGCGCCTTCACGGTGAAGGTCGTCGACTTGATCCCGGCCTCCTCGGCGTAGGAGGTCTCGTAGACCTCCGTCGGGTAGCCCTTGCGCTCGGCCCAGCGCAGATACATCCGCTGGAGCATCTGGGCCCAGTCGGCGGCGTCCACGCCACCGGCCTGGGACTGGATCGTGACGACCGCCTCACGCGCGTCGTACTCGCCCGAGAGCAGGGTGCGGACCTCGAGGGCGCCGATGTCGCTCCTCAGGGAGTCCAGCTCGCGGTCGGCCTCCTCGCGGGTCTCCTCGTCGTCCTCGGCGGCGGCGAGCTCGTACAGGACGGCCAGGTCCTCCAGGCGCTGCCCCAGGGACTCGACCCTGTTGACCTCGCCCTGCAGGTAGGAGAGCTTGCTGGTGACCTTCTGGGCGCGCTCCTGGTCGTTCCACAGGTCGGGCGCGGCGGCCTGCTCCCCGAGCTCCTCGAGCTGCTTGCGTATCGCGTCGAGGTCGAGCACGTCCTGAATGCTGTTCAGTGTGCCGGTAAGCTCGGTGATCTCTTCTGCCGGATCGATGAGTGCCACGTCTGTAAAGGGTACGCGACCGCCGAACCCCGTTGTGTACGGCTCGCGCCCCCGCCATGGCTAGCATGGGGCCGCGAGGGACCATCGGGAGGCGGACGTGCGGGAACGTGGGCGACGGGGTCTGCTCGTGCTCGCCCTCGCCCTGGTGACCGCGACCGCCGCGTGCTCGGGCTCCGGCGGCACCTCCGCGGGGCAGGGCCGTCCGGCGACCGGCTCCCCCCTCACCCCCGCCGCCCTGCCCGCGCCCCGGGTCACGCTCGCGGAGGCGGGCAAGGAGCTGGCGGGCCTCCTGAGCGCGCAGGAGGTGCTGAGCCGCGCCACGCCGCGCCAGGACGCCGACGACAGGAACCTGCTGGAGCAGACCGACGACGGGCAGGAGGCCCTCGCCCAGGTCGCCCTCAACGGCCCGGCGGGCGCCTCTCCCCCTCACTACACCTGGGGCAGGCCGCAGCTGCTGGTCCCGCGGGTGCAGCGGACTCCTTTCTGGTTCGCCGCAGTCGTGAACCGCACGGATTCGGCGGGCGAGGTGCGCCCCGCCGTACTGACGCTGATCAAATACGGCGGGGAGCGGTGGACCCTCAGCTCCGCCTCGCTGCTGGAGCCCGGCGCGCGGATACCGGAGATCGCCAAGGACGCGGAGGGCTACGCCACCGCGCTGGACTACGAGGACACGAGCGTCGAGATCAGCCCCCGGCTCATGGCCCCGCTGCACGCGACCTCCGCCGAGGAGGGCACCGAGGGGTTCACCGCCGGGCTGATCGAGGCGGGGCCGCACACCACCGGCTACGCCGACGAGATCGCGGCCAACCGGCTGGACTACAAGAAGGAAGACTGCCTGGGCTACGACTCGATCTTCGCCGCGAGCAACTATCCGGTGTACGCGCTGCGCACCGCCGGCGGCGGCGCCCTGGTCACCTACTCGCTGGTCAGGACCACCACCGTGACCTCCAAGGTAGAGCCCTGCGCGGAGATCGTGGTGCCGCCGGACGCCAAGCATCTGGTCAAGGAGCGCCGCGCCTCCAAGGAGCTGCGCACCGTGGAGCTGCAGCAGTACGTGAGCACCGTCCCGGCCAAGAACAGCCGCAGGCCGGCGAAGATCATCGGTTATCTGGGCGGCATCACCAAGGTCTTCGTCTCCTGAGCCCCCCGTCGGCGGGCCCATCGGGGAGACCCGGCCCGCCGAGGCTCCGGCCCCTCGGAGACGCGGCCCTTCGAGGCTCCGGCCCCTCGGAGACCCGGCCCCTCTGAGACGCGGCCCCTCGGAGACCGGCATCCGCGGCTCCCCGGAGACCCCGGCCCCTGACGACTCCCGGGGAACGCCCCCTGACCACGCCAGGAGACCCGGCCCCCGGATCGGGGGCCGGGTCACGGCGGGCGGTCAGACCTCGCTGTGCGGCAGGTTGGTGGCGGCCACCAGCGTGCGGATCGCGCGCAGCGCCACCGACAGTGTGGCGAGGTCGAAGTTGTCGCTCTCCCAGATCTCCGACAAGGTCTGCCGGGCCCGCGCCATCGCCGCCGAGTTGACCTCGGTCCAGCGCGCCAGGCGCTCCTCCGGCGTCAGCCCGGACTCGCTGTGCGCCAGGACGCCACGGGTGAGCGTGGCGTGCGCGGCGTAGAGGTCGTCGCGGAGCGCGGCCCGTGCCATGGAGTTCCACCGGTTGTCCCTGGGCAGCGCGATGACGCGCTCGCGCAGCCCGGAGAGCTGGAGCCGGTCGGCCAGGTCGAAGTAGACCTCGGCCACCTCGTTCACCGGCCGGCCGGTGTGCACGGCCGCCTCCACCAGGTCGAACGTGGAGTAGGCCGGGACCATCGCGGCGACCCGCTCGGCCAGCTCCGGGGGCACGCCCCGGGCGACGAAACTGTCGCGCCGATCCTCGAACGCCGCCAGGTCGGAGCCGGTCAGCAGCTTGGGCAGGTGCGCCAGCAGCCCGTTCATGCCCTTGGCGAAGAAGTTCACCGTGGAGGCCAGGTCCAGCGGCGCGCGGCGGTTGCCGAGCAGCCACCGGGTGCCGCGCTCGGCCAGCTTGCGCGCCTCAAGCTCCATGGCGATCTGAGTTGAGGTGTCCACCTTGTTGTCCAGCTCCTCGATCTGCCGCCAGAAGCTGGGCAGGTCGAAGACCTCGCGGGTGACGAGGTAGGCGCGGGCGATGTCGGGGGTGGACGCGCCGCTCTCCTCGCCGAGACGGAACATGAAGGTGGTCCCGCTGGAGTTGACCAGGTCGTTCACCACGCCGGTGGTGATGATCTCCCGGCGGAGCGGGTGGGCGTCCATGTAGTGGCGGAAGCGCTCGCGCAGCGCCGTCGGGAAGTAGGACACCAGCCAGGAGGCCAGGTAGGGGTCGTCGGGCAGGTCGGAGCCGAGGATCTCGGCGTCCACCACCAGCTTGGTGTAGGCCAGCAGCACCGAGAACTCCGGCGCGGTCAGCCCGAGTCCGGCCTGGCGCCGCTCGGCGAGCGTCTTGTCCGACGGCAGGTACTCCAGCTCGCGGTTGACCAGCCCGGCCCGCTCCAGCTTGCGGAGCTGGCGGGAGTGGATGTGCAGCATCTCCGGCGCCTGCGCGCGGGCGGCGGCCAGCACCACGTTCTGGTCGTAGTTGTCCCGCAGGACCAGGCCGGCGACCTCGTCGGTCATGTCGAGGAAGAGCTGGTTGCGCTGCTTGTCGGTGAGTTCGCCCTCACGGACCGCCCGGTCCAGCAGGACCTTGATGTTCACCTCGTGGTCGGAGGTGTCCACGCCCGCGGAGTTGTCGATGAAGTCGGTGTTGACGAGCCCGCCGTTGAGTGCGAACTCGATCCGGGCGAGCTGGGTGAAGCCCAGGTTGCCGCCCTCGCCGATCACCTTGCAGCGCAGTTCGGAGGCGTTGACCCGCAGGCCGTCGTTGGCCTTGTCGCCGACGTCGGCGTGCGACTCGCCCGACGCCTTGGCGTAGGTGCCGATGCCGCCGTTCCACAGCAGGTCCACCGGGGCCCGCAGGATGGCGCTGATCAGGTCGTTGGGGGCCAGCGAGGTCACCCCGTCGGCGATGCCGAGCGCGGTGCGCATCTGCGGGGAGAGCGGGACGGACTTGGCCGTGCGCGGCCAGACGCCGCCGCCGTGCGCGATGAGCGAGGTGTCGTAGTCGGCCCACGAGCTGCGCGGCAGCGCGAACAACCGGGCCCGCTCGGCGTAGCTGCGCGCGGCGTCCGGGTCGGGGTCGACGAAGATGTGCCGGTGGTCGAAGGCGGCGACCAGCCGGATGTGCTGGGAGAGCAGCATGCCGTTGCCGAACACGTCGCCGGACATGTCGCCGACGCCGGCCACGGTGAAGTCGGTGGTCTGGATGTCGACGCCGGCCGTGCGGAAGTGGTATTTGACCGACTCCCAGGCGCCGCGCGCGGTGATGCCCATGGCCTTGTGGTCGTAGCCGATCGAGCCGCCGGAGGCGAAGGCGTCTCCCAGCCAGAAGCCGTACTCCTTGGCCACCGCGTTGGCGATGTCGGAGAACGTCGCGGTGCCCTTGTCGGCGGCGACCACCAGGTAGGTGTCGTCCTCGTCGTGCCTGACCACGTCGGCGGGCGGGACCACCTGGCCGTCGACGAGGTTGTCGGTGATGTCCAGCAGGCCGGAGATGAACATCCGGTAGCAGGCGACGCCCTCGGCCAGCACATCCTCCCGGGCGCCCGACTTCGGCGGGTTCTTCACCACGAAGCCGCCCTTGGAGCCGGTGGGGACGATGACGGTGTTCTTCACCATCTGCGCCTTCACCAGGCCGAGGACCTCGGTGCGGAAGTCCTCCATCCGGTCCGACCAGCGCAGGCCGCCTCGCGCCACCTTGCCGAAGCGCAGGTGCACGCCCTCGACCCGGGGCGAGTAGACGAAGACCTCGAACTTCGGCCGGGGCAGCGGCAGCACGCTGATCGACGGCGAGTCGAACTTCAGGCTGATGTACGGCTTGCGCTCGCCGTCCACGGTCTGGAAGTAGTTCGTCCGCAGCGTGGCGTTGATCATCTCCAGGTAGGCCCGCAGGATGCGGTCCTCGTCCAGGGAGGCCACGTCGTCCAGGGCGCCGAGGATCTCCTCGTTCAGCGCCTCGCCCAGGTCCGACCGGACCTCCTCCGAGCGCCGGGGGTCGAGCCTGGCCTCGAACAGCCGCACCAGCAGCCGCGCGAGCCGTACGTTGCCGAGCAGCACCCGCTCGATGTAGTCCTGGCTGAACGTGGTCCCGGCCTGGCGCAGATATTTGGCGTAGATCCGCAGGGTCTCGGCCTGCTCCCAGGTCAGCCCGGCGGCCAGGACGAGCGCGTTGAAGCCGTCGCTCTCCACCCGGCCCCGCCACAGCGCGCCGAACGCGTCCTGGAACAGCCGCTTGAACTCGTCCCTGTCCACCTCCGACGAGGGGGTGTAGCGCAGGCCGAAGTCGTAGATCCAGGCGTCCTTGGTCTGCGCGTCGCCGTCACGGTTGATCTCGTACGGCCGCTCGTCGACCACCTCGACGCCCATCCGCTGGAGCAGCGGCAGCACGTGCGACAGGGAGATGGAGGCGCCGATCCGGTAGAGCTTGAACCGGCGCTCGCCCTCGGCGGCGTCGTAGGGCTCGTAGAGGTTCATCCCGATCTCGTCGGAGGAGTCGGCGGCGAGCGCCTCCAGGCGGCGCAGGTCGGCGACCGCCATCCGGGCGGGGAAGTCGGCCTTGTAGCCCTCGGGGAACGCCGAGGCGTAGCGGCGGACCAGGCCGGGCGTCTCCTCCTCCGAGCTCAGCTCGGCGATGGCGGTGGCCAGGTCGTCGTCCCAGGAGCGGGTGGCGGCGGCCAGTTTGGCCTCCAGCTCCTCCACGTCGACCGCCTCGGCGTTCAGCGGCCTGCCCCGCTCGCCGCGCACGACCACGTGCAGCCGGGCGAGGGCCGACTCGCCGATCATCGCGCTGTAGTCGAAGGAGGTGCCGCCGACCGCCTTGAGCAGGATCTCCTGCATCTTGACGCGGATCTTCGTGGTGTAGCGGTCACGCGGGAGGTAGATCAGGCAGGAGATGTAGCGGCCGTAGTCGTCCGGGCGGAGGAAGACCTTGACCTGCTTGCGCTCGCGGAGCCTGAGCACGCCGAGCGCGATCGGCAGGAGCTGTTCCACCGGGGTCTGGAAGAGCTCGTCGCGGGGGAAGGTCTCCAGGATCTCGATGAGGTCCTTGCCGTCGTGGCTGTCGGGGGCGAACCCGGCCAGGTCGAGGACCTCGGCCAGCTTGCGCCGGAGCACCGGGATGCGGGAGATCGACTCGCTGTAGGCCACGTGGGTGAACAGGCCCAGGAAGCGCCGCTCGCCGATGACCTCACCGGAGGCGTCGAAGAGCTTCACGCCCACATAGTCGAGGTAGGCGGGGCGGTGGACGGTGGCGCGGGTGTTGGCCTTGGTGATGATCAGCATCTGCTGCTTCTCCCGGGCCTTGGCCCGCAGCTCCGGGGAGAGGGCGGCGAAGCTGTCGGAGCCCGCCTTGTCGTGGCGGAGGATGCCCAGCCCGGTCCCGGCCACCGGGCGCAGCGTGTCGCCCTCCGGGGTCTCCTCCAGGCGGTATTCGCGGTAGCCGAGGAAGGTGAAGTGCCCGTCGGCCAGCCAGCGCATCAGCTCCAGGCTGTCCTCGACCCCCGCCAGGTCCAGCGGCGGCGGGTTGACCGACACGTCCTCGGCGGTCTGCACGGCGAGGGCCCGCATCTTGACGAAGTCCTCGACGGCGTAGCGCACGTCCTCCAGGACGCGCTGCAGGTCGGTTTCGAGCTCCTTGAGCGCGGCCGGGTCGGCCTGCCTGTCGATCTCGAAGTGCATCCAGGACTCGACGAGCGTCTGCCCGGTGACGTCGTCCTGCTCCGGGCCGAGCAGTTTGCCGGTCATGTCTCTGCGCACCCGCATCTGCGGGTGGATGACGAGCTGGGTGCCGATCTGGTGCCGGTCGAGCTCCATCGTCACCGAGTCGACGAGGAAGGGCATGTCGTCGGTGACCACCTCGACGACCGAGCAGCCGGGGTCCCAGCCGTGCTCCTCCAGGCTCGGGGTGTAGGCCCGCACCATGGCGCGGCCCTGGGGGCGCTTCTCCGCGAGCTGCCGCTGGGCCATCGCCGGGCCGTACACGTCGACCGGGTTGCGGCTCAGCAGGTCTTCTGTCGCGACATGCCGGTAGTAGAGCCTGAGGTAGGCGAGCGCCTCCTCGGCACCCACGTGGTCGCTGCCCGGTGTGTGCGCGCACATTTCGGCGGCACTCCTCAGCAGCTCGTCCTTGGCCTCGTCGAGCGGCATGTCGCTCTCACTCCTTTGTGAGGGGTTTTTCCACATTTGATTAGGGATCTAGGACCAAGTCCGTAGTTCCCACATAAGGGGGAGGTAATGCGGGCGCGGGCGCCTTCCGGGACACGGTGTCCCCGGCTCTGTCGCGATCCACGGCTCGGCCGCCGACCGGGGACACGTCCGCGGCGGGGCGGCGGTCTCGTCATGGGTGAGCCGGTCCTCGGCCAGTCGCCGCGGGTCTTCATGTGACCCGCGGTCCCTCGCCACCGTCAGCGGGGAAGCGGAGGTCTCCTGGTCGGAGACGGCGAATCCTCGCTGGGAGAGGGCGGTGAGATCAGCATCCCACACGGTGGGCCGGGAAGGGCGGCGTCGCCGCCGGGCGAGTCCGGTCGCACCGGCGCCCCTCGGACTGTCCAGACAGCTCACGTCACTCCGCTCACCGGACATGGCCCGCGGCACAACACCTCCAGCGGCCATCTGCCCCGATCCCCGTTGACCGGAACATGCCGCCGCTCCTGATACCACCCGAAAAGCCGTAAAACGTCAACGTGACAGCCCCGCAGCCGCCGAGGGGATCGAGAAGACCCGGTCGGCGGTGCCCGGCGGCCGTGGCGTCTCACCCGGTCTCCGGAAGGAGAGAGCTCCTCCCCCACCGCCAATCGTAGGGGTCCGCGGCGGGTGCGGTCGTTGTGATGCGAATGTGATCAACCAGGCGGGCCGGGCGGCCGTCTCAACGGGCAGGAAAACGGAAACCCTCGGGGAGACGATCATGCGGCCCGCTCCGGACAGACGGACATTTCTTCGGATCGGCGGCATGGCCGCCCTGACCCTGGGAGCCGGGATGCCCGCAGCGGCAGGACCCTCCCGATCGGATTGGAACGCTCTCGCGGAAGGGCTGGACGGCAGGCTCATCCGGCCCGGCGACACCTCCTACGACACGGCCCGCCGCCTGTTCAACCCCTCCTTCGACGGGGTGCGGCCCGCGGGCGTGGCCTACTGCGCCACCCCCTCCGACGTGGCCGAGTGCGTCGGCTTCGCCCGGCGGACGAACGTGCCGCTGGCCGTGCGGTCGGGCGGCCACTCCTACGCCGGATGGTCCACCGGCACCGGCCTGGTCATCGACGTCTCCCCGATGAACAAGATCATCCACGCGTCCGGCCGGGCGACCGTCGGGGCGGGCGCCAAGCTCGTCGACGTCTACGAGAAGCTGGGCGCGAGCGGGGTCAGCATCCCGGCGGGCACCTGCCCCACGGTCGGGGTGAGCGGGCTGGCGCTGGGCGGCGGGATCGGCGTGGTCTCCCGGAAGTACGGCCTGACCTGCGACGTGATGGAGTCCGTCCAGATCGTCACGGCTGACGGCCGGCTGCTGACCTGCGACGCCGACCACAACGCCGACCTCTACTGGGCCTCGCGCGGCGGGGGCGGCGGCAACCTCGGCGTGGCGGTCTCCTTCGGCTTCCGGACCCACCGCACGCGTGAGGTGACGGTGTTCTTCCTGCACTGGCCGTGGGCCAGGGCCGCCAAGGCGCTCCGGGCGTGGCAGGCGTGGGCGCCCTCCACGCCCGACGAGCTGTGGTCCACGATGCATCTGAGCCGCGACGGCGGGACGGACGTGCAGATCGGCGGCCTCTACCTGGGCGGCAGGGCGGACTGCGAGCGGCTGCTGGACCGGCTGGCCGACCGGATCGGCGCGGTCTCCTCCAGCTACGTCCGGCAGACCTCCTACCGCCAGGCCATGATGATCATGGCGGGCTGCTCCACCCTGTCGGTCTCCCAGTGCCACCAGGGCGGTTCCCTGCCCGGCCAGACCCGCGACGGCAGGCTGCCGCGGGACAACTTCACCGCCAAGTCGCACATGGCCTACCGCCCGCTGTCGGAGGCCGGCGCCAGGGCGCTGGTCGCCGAGGTCGCCCGGCCGGGCAGCCACACCGTGCTCCTGGACGCCCTCGGCGGCGCCGTCGGCCGGGTCCGCCCGGAGGCCACCGCCTTCCCGCACCGGGCCGCCCTCTACAGCGTGCAGTACTACGCCCACCGCACCGGGGCGGCGACCTGGGCCAGGACCGCGCACGCCGCCATGCGTCCCCACTTCGGCGACCACGCCTACGTGAACTACGTCGACGCCGAACTCGGCGGCTGGCGCTCGGCCTACTACGGGGCGAACGCCGGGCGGCTCGCCCGCGTCAAGGCCGCCCACGACCCGGGCCGCCTCTTCCGGCTCCCCCAGGGGATCTGAGAGCGGTCCGGACGCGGGTCCCGGGGCGGATGAGCCGGTGTCCGCGTCCGCCCGGGACGGATGTCCCCCTCGGGACCGCCCCGGAGGTCACGTGGTTCGCCGGGCGGAGACACCGGCCGAGGACGCCTCGGCGCGCCGAGGCGTCCTCGGTGCCCCGCGTCAGTCCTTCACCGGAGCGAAGTGGGACAGGACCTCCGGGTTGGCCATGGCGTCGAGGTTGGCGGCCTGCTCCGGGGGCACCCCGAGGAGGATCTTGCGGACGGGGACCTCCAGCTTCTTGCCGCTGAGCGTGCGCGGGATCCCGGGGACCTCGATGATCTCGTTCGGCACGTGCCGGGGGGACAGCGCGTCCCTGAGGGCCGCGCGCAGGCCCGCGACCAGCGCGTCGGAGAGGGCGGCCCCTTCGGCCATGGTGACGTAGAGCAGCAGGCGGCCCTCCTGGCCGAGCTGACCGGTGTCGATCACCAGGCTGTCGGCGATCTCGTCGAAGCGCTCCACCACCCGGTAGAACTCGCTGGTGCCCATCCGGACGCCGCCCCGGTTGAGGGTGGAGTCGGACCGGCCGTAGATCACGCAGCCCCCGTCGGGGAGGATCTTGATCCAGTCACCGTGCCGCCAGACGCCCGGGTAGTCGGCGAAGTAGCTCTCCCGGTATCGCGACCCGTCGGCGTCGTTCCAGAACATCACCGGCATCGACGGCATCGGCGCGGTCAGCACCAGCTCGCCGACCTCGCCGACCACCGGCGCGCCCGACGGGTCGAAGGACTCGACCCTGGCCCCCAGGCAGCGGCACGGGATGACGCCCGCGCGGACCGGCAGCAGCGGCACCGCGCCGACGAAGCCGGTGCAGACGTCGGTGCCGCCGGAGAACGAGCCGAGCTGGACCTCCGGCAGCGCGTCGTGCACCCAGGCGAACCCCTCGGGCGGCAGCGGCGATCCGGTGGAGCCCAGGCCGCGCAGCGCCGTGAGCCCGGCGGGCCGCAGGCCCGCCTTCATGGAGGCGACCAGGTACGGCGCACCGGTGCCGAAGTAGGTGACCTTCTCCTCGGCGGCCAGCCGCCACAGCGCGTCGGTGCCCGGATAGGTGGCCGCCCCGTCGTAGAGGACCACCGTCGAGCCGGTCAGCAGGCCGCCGATGAGGTAGTTCCACATCATCCAGCCGGTGGTGGTGTACCAGAAGAAGACGTCATCCTCGCCCAGGTCCTGGTGGAAGGAGAGCGCCTTGAGATGCTCCAGCACCACGCCGCCGTGGCCGTGCACGATCGGCTTGGGCAGCCCGGTGGTGCCGGAGGAGTAGACGATCCAGAGCGGGTGGCCGAAGGGCACCGGCTCGAAGGCCAGCGGTCCGGCGGAGCCGCGCAGGTCCGCCCAGCTGAGGATGGCGCCGCCGCCCTCCGACGGGGCCCGCCCCGCGTCCGGCGCGCCGCGATCACCGGACGCGCCGTCGGCGCCGGGACCGCCAAGGCCGCCAGGACTGTCAGGACCGCCGGGTCCGCCGGACGCGCCGGCGGCGCCCGGCGTGCCGGGACCGTGCGGCGTCGCTATCCGCACCTGCGCGACCAGGGTCGGCAGCTTGGCGGCGATGTCCCGGACGACCTCGGCCCGGTCGTACCGCCTGCCGTTGTAGTCGTAGCCGTCGACCGCGATGAGCACCTTCGGCTCGATCTGGGTGAAGCGGTCGATCACGCTGGGCGCGCCGAAGTCCGGGGAGCAGGACGACCAGATCGCCCCCAGGGAGGCGGTGGCGAGGAAGGCGACCAGCGTCTCGGGGACGTTCGGCGCGTACGCCGCGACCCGGTCCCCCCGGCCGACGCCCAGCCCGGCCAGGCCCGTGCGGACCCGCGCCACCTCCTCGGCCAGCTCTCCCAGGGTGAGCGTCCGCCGCCCGCCCGCCTCGTCGCGGAAGACCACCGCGAGCCGGTCGGGCTCGGCCCCGGCCCGGCGCAGCGCGTTGGCCGCGTAGTTCAGCGTGGACCCGGTGAACCATTCGACGCCGGGCATCGTCCCGGATATGACGGGCCCGTCACCACGCTCACCCACGACACCGAAGTAGTCCCAGACCGACGTCCAGAACTCGGCCGGGGCGTCCACCGACCACTGCCACAGGGACTCGTAGTCACCGGACCGGCCGAGCCACTCCATGTAGCGGGTGACCTTGGCGTCCCTCACGACCTCCGGGGCGGGTTCCCAGAGCAGCGCACCTTCCTCAACCATGGCCCCATCCTCTCGGCGGCCCGCCGGAATGTCATCCCCGGCGGCCACACACCCTCGGGTTTCGCGGTGTGGCTCAGCCACGTAGCCGTTCCACGGCGGCCCGCGCCGCGGTGCCGATCACCGCGTCGGCACGGGGCTGGTTCTGCGCGGTGCCGTAGGAGCGGGTGAAGACCGCGACCGCGTAGCGACCGCCGTCGGGGTACTCCACCACGCCGACCTCGTTGCGGACCGTGGGCAGCGTGCCGGTCTTGCCGCTCACCGCGACGTCGTCGTAGGGGAATCCGGCGGCGAGCCGGTGCGGCCAGACCTGCAGGCCGAGCAGCCTGCGCATCGAGGCGCACGAGGCGGCCGAGGCCGCCTCGTCGCGCCAGACCATGCCCAGCAGCCGGGTCATGTCGCGCGGGGTGCTCCGGCTGGTGCGTGCCGGGTCCAGTGCCCGGAGCCGGGAGATCGTCGCGGGGTCGGTGGGCATCTCCTCCTGTCCGGCGTCCTCGACGATGCTGGCGAACAGGCTCCGGCAGTCGTGCTCGACCCACGTCCCGTCCAGGCCCTCGGCGGCGAGCATCGTGTTGACCGCCGACAGGCCGACCCTGCCGACCAGGGTGTCGGCGGCGGTGTTGTCGCTCACCGCGATCATCAGGTAGGCCAGGTCGCGCAGGGACATCGTCACGTCGTCGGCCATGGCCGACACCCCGGTGGGCCCGGGAGTGTGGCGGTCCGCCATGACCGTGATCCGTTCGGTCACGTCCAGCCGTCCCGCGTCCGCCTGCCGGAAGAACTCCACCAGCAGCGCCAGCTTGAACACCGAGGCCATGACCACGGGCTCGTCGGCGCCGTGGGCGACCTCGGCCCCGGTGTCCAGGTCCACCGCGTGCAGGAACCCGGTCACTCCGGCCGCGCGGAACAGGCCGCCGAGGTCGGTCACGCCAGGAATCCAGAGGCGGGCCTGGCACGGACGCGCCGCGCAGGCGCCACACCGTCATCGGTCATTCCGGCATTCTCCTTCAGCACTCCTACGGCCACCGCCCCGAAGATTACGGCAGCGTCCGCCGCCGCTCCCCGCCAGGCCGTGGAGATCCGCCACGCGAGGGGACTGCCCAGCAGCGGCCTCCATCGGAGTCCGGGCAGCTCCACCTGGGGCCCGAAGGCGACGGCCGTACCGGCCAGGACCAGTCCGAGGGTCTGCGCCTCGTGCACCTTCTCCGGGACGAACCCGTGGTGACGGCACTCCGCGAGCGTCTCCTCGTGCAGGCCGGGCTCGCGGGGGAAGAGCACGAGCTGCCGGCCCGCCAGGTCGGCCAGGTGCACCGACGACGTCGCCGCGAGCGGGTCGGTCTCGGCCAGCACCACGCCGGGGCGCTGGACGAGCACCGGGCCGAAGCTCAGCCCGGGGGCGGTCACCGGGTGGCGGAGCAGACCCACGTCGAGGGTGCCGTCGGTGAGCGCGATGACCTGGTCGGCGCTCCACATCTCGGCGGGCGCGGGCCGTACGTCGGGCGCGCGGTCGCGGAACCCGGCGATCAGCGCCGCGATCAGCGCGGATCCCAGATCGGGGGTGACTCCCACGCGGAGCACCTCGCTCTCCCCCTGCCCGGCCAGGTCACGCAGCCTGTCCACCCGCGCGACGATCTCGCGGGCCTCGGCCAGCAGCAGCCGGCCCGGCTCGGTCAGCCGGACCTGGCGGCTGGACCGGTCGAACAGCCGCACGCCGAGCTCCTCCTCCAGCCGCCGGATGCGCTGGCTGAGCGGCGGCTGGGCCATGCCGAGCCGGACCGCCGCGTTGCCGAAATGCAGCTCTTCGGCGACGACCGTGAAGTAGCGCAGATGTCGCACGAGATCCATGAACAGCAACTATATCCGTTTCTGTATTGATAATGGCCACATACCAATATTGGACATCAAGGACATCTCTCTGGTCTCCTCAGTCCGCGAGGACAAGGGGACGATTGATGAAGCTGAAATACCTGGCGGCGGCCGTACTGGTGCCGGTCGCCGTGGTCGGCGGGGGCGTGTGGGCGCTGAGCACCCGGGGATCGGCCGAGCAGACGGCCCAGGAGTTCCTGGCGGCCTGGGGCAGGCAGGACTACCCGGCGATGCGGGCGCTCACGGTCGAGCCGCCCGGCGACTTCGACCGCTGGTACCAGCGGTTCCGGACCGACCTGAAGCTGTCGGGGGCCGGCTTCGAGGTCACCGGGAGCACCGACTCCAAGGTCGCCTTCCACGCCGAACTGGACGGACCGGTGGACTGGGCCTACGACGGCTCGCTGGCGCTGGTCGAGCACGAGCGGAGCTGGCGGGTGAAGTGGAGCCCGGCGGCGATCCATCCCCGGCTCGAACCCGGCCTGCGGTTCAAGACCGTGCTGGTCAAGGCCGAGCAGGCGCCGATCCTGGCCGCCGACGGGACCCGCGTCGACACCGCCACCGCGCCGGGCTCGATCCAGCAGCTCGTCGAGGGGCTCAGGGATAAGTACGCCTCCCGGCTCACCGGCACCTCCTCGGCCCGGGTGGACCTGGTCCGGGGCGGCAAGCAGGTCGCCACACTCGCCACCGCCGAGGCCAAGCCCGGCGAGGAGCTGCGGACCACGATCGACCTGCGCGTCCACCGGGCCGCCGCCGCGGCCCTGGACGCGGTGGACAAGCCCGCCTCCCTGGTCGCGCTGCGGCCCTCGACCGGCGAGGTCCTGGCCGTGGTCAACAAGCCCGGCGGGTTCAACCGGGCACTGCTCGGCCACTACCCTCCCGGCTCGACCTTCAAGGTGGTCACGGCCTCGGCTCTGATCGCCGACGGCATGACCGCGGGCGGGCTCGTGCCCTGCCCGGCCGAGCAGAACATCGGCGGCTTCCCCTTCCACAACGCCGGGTTCAAGGACTACGGCACGATCGCGCTGCGCGAGGCGTTCGCCCACTCCTGCAACACCACGTTCGGGGAGCTCAGCGTGGAGCGGCTCGGCGGGAAGCGGCTGGCCGCGGTGGCGGCGAGCTTCGGGTTCGGAGGCCCGGTGGACCCCGGTGTGCCCGCCGTACGGGCGCAGTTCCCCGACCCGAAGGACGACACCGACCTCGCGTCGGCCTCGATCGGGCAGGGCCGCGTCCTGACCAGCCCGCTGAACATGGCGACCGTGGCGGCGGCGATCGCCGACGGCTCCTGGCGCCCGCCCCGCCTGGTGGCCGCGGACCTGCTGCCGCCGGTCCAGCCGAGGAAACTGGAGCCGGCGGTGGTACGGGCGTTGCGCACGCTGATGCCCGCGGTGGTGGTGGAGGGCACGGCGAGCGCGGTCTCCTTCCCCCCGGGTACGGCGGGCAAGACCGGCACCGCCGAGTTCGGCTCGGGCAAGGAACCGCCGTCCCACGCGTGGTTCATCGGCTACCGGGACGACCTGGCGTTCTCGGTGATCGTGGAGGGCGGCGGCGCGGGCTCCGCGGTGGCCGCGCCCATCGCGGGCCGCTTCCTCGGCGGGCTCACGGAACCCTAGCCGTCGAAGATCGAAAAGGGGCTGGCGGGCCGTGACCGGCACGTGTTCTCCTGAAGGATGAGTGATCCTTTGAACGAACGCGACCAGGCCGCGGCCGCGCTGGAGATGGTGGCCAGAGCCGCCGGCCCCTACCTCGAATCGCTCGGCGAGCGCCCCGTGCACGACCACGGGGCCGACGGCCTGCTCGACCTGCTCAACGGCCCGCTCCCCGAACGCGGCGAAGGCACGCTGGACAGCGTCGAACGCCTGCTGCACGTCGGCACCGAGGCGGCGACGCACTCCTCGGGACCGCGTTTCTTCCACTTCGTCGTCGGCGGCTCCACCCCGGCGGCCCAGGCGGGCGACTGGGTGACCTCCCTGCTGGACCAGGCCGGCGGGCTCTGGCTGACCTCGCCGTTCGCCACCCGGGCGGAGACCGTCGTGCTGCGGTGGCTGAAGGACCTGTTCGGGCTGCCGCGATCCTACGGCGGCGTGCTGACCCCGAGCGCGACCTTCGCCAACCTCACCGGGCTGGCGTGCGCCCGGCAGTGGTGGGGCGAGCGCCACGGCGCCGACGTGACGGCCGACGGGCTCGCCGGACTGCCGCGGATGCCCGTGCTGGCCGGGGGGTACATCCACCCCAGCAGCCGCAAGGCGCTGCTGACGCTCGGCTGCGGCCGGGACGGCGCCCGCGTCTTCGCCCGGGACGAGGCGGGGCGGGTCGATCTGGAGGCCATGGACCGGGAACTCGGACGGATCGACGGCCCGGCGGTGATCGTCGGGAACGCGGGCGAGGTGAACGCCGGCGACTTCGACCCCATCGACGACCTCGCGGACCTGGCCGAGCGGCACGGCGCCTGGCTGCACGTGGACGGGGCCTTCGGCCTGTTCGCGGCTGCCTCGCCCCGCCTGTCGCACCTGGTCAAGGGGGTGGAGCGGGCGCACTCGGTGACCTCCGACGGGCACAAGTGGCTCAACGTCCCCTACGAGAGCGGGTTCGCGTTCGTCCGCGATCCGGAGCTCATGGGCCGGACCTTCGGCCCGTGGGGCGCGGCGTACCTCCCGGCCGAGGACGACCCGCACGTCAACTACAACTGCCTGGGCCCGGAGTCCTCCCGCCGCGCGCGTGCGCTGCCCATCTGGGCGACCCTGCGGGCCTACGGCAGGCAGGGCCACCGGGAGATGGTCGAGCGCCACCACGATCTGGCCCTGCGGCTGGGCGCGATCGTCGAGGAAGCCCCCGACCTGGAGCTGCTCGCCCCGGTACGGCTGTGCGTGGTCTGCTTCCGCTACCGCCCGCCCGGCGTCCCCGAGGAGGAGCTGAACGCGCTGAACGCGTGGATCGGCCAGGAGCTGCTCGCCGACGGCCGGGTCTACGCCGGGACCACCACCTACCGGGGCATGACCGCCCTGCGACCGGCCATCCTCAACTGGCGCACCACCGAGGCCGACATCGACCTGCTGGCCTCGGTCGTCCGCGAGATCGCCGCCCGCCGTCCGGGATGACCACGCGCCGCACGGGATGGCCCGTGCGGCGGGCGGGGGCGGCTCGGGCGGCGGGCGGCTCGGGCGGCGGGCCGTGGAGCGAGGGTCCGGCCGGCGCCTTGCGGGCCGAGGGTCTAGCCGGCTTTGCGGGCCGGTGAGGTGAGCCCGGCCACGGCCGCGACGACCTCCGACGGGTTGGACAGGTCGGACAGCACCACGTCGGCCCCCGCCTCGTGGAGCTCGGCCGGGAGGGATCGGCCGGTGGCGACCGCGATCATCGACGCCCCGGCGATCCTGGCGGCCTGGACGTCCCTGGCCGAGTCGCCGATCATCACGGTGTTGCCGCCGTCGAAGGTGCCGCCGTACTTCTGCCTGGCCCGGCCCTGCGCGACCTGGAGCAGCGTGGCCTTGGGGTAGACCTCCTCGCCGTAGCCGCCGACCTCGAAGTCCACGTGCCTGTCCAGGCCGAAGGCGGTCAGCTTGTGCACGGCGTTGCTCTTTATCGTGCCGGTGAGCACCGACTGGACCGTGCCGTCGAGCCTGGCCACGGCCTTCAGCGCGTCCGCCGCCCCGGCCATCGTCCGGCCGTCCTTGGTCAGGCGCTTGCGCCGCGCCCCGAATGCCTCGCCCAGCGCGTCCAGGAACTTGGGGAGGTGGTCGTCCTCGGCGAGGATCCCGTTGATGGCCAGCGTCTCGAAGACGATCTCCGAGTCCGGGCGGCCGTTGTGCTGGGTCAGCTTGACCAGAGGCCGCCCGGTGACCTTCCGGAAGGCGTCCGCGTACGCCTCGCGGGTGACGATGGACACATCGACCAGCGTGAGATCGACGTTCCAGAGAACGAGCCGGCTAATCGGGGCCTCCCGGAATGGTGCGGATGCCCAGGGTACGGGCTACGGCCGTACCCCGACCGCCATCAATGCCGAAATCATCCGTTTCAGGCGTAGTCGATGGCGTTCGCGAGGGTATCCACGACCGGGACGCCGAACGCCATCAGGTCGCTCCGGCTGGTCATACCGCCGGTGTAGAGCACGGCCCGCGCCCCGACGTGCTGGGCGGCGTGCGCGTCGTCCACGCTGTCGCCGATCACGAGCACGTCGGCGGGGTCCAGGCCGAGGGCCGCGAGATGGGCCACCATCGAATCGGCCTTGTGGCCGCCGGACGCGCTGCGCAGCCCGTCGATCCGGGTGAAGTGCCGGTCGATGCCGAACTCGGCGACCTTGGGCCCCAGCCGCTCGTGCGCCCACATCGACAGCAGCGACTGCCTGCCGCCCTCCCGCTCCCAGCTCTCCAGGGTGGAGGCCGCGTCCGCCGCGAGACCGCACTCCAGCATCAGCCGGTGGTAGTTCTCGTGGAAGCCGAGGTCCAGCCTCTCCCACTCGCCGTCGTGGAGCGTACGGCCGAGCATGCGCTCGTAGGCCGTCCAGATCGGGCGGGTGTACACCGCCCGGAAACCGTCGACATCGTAGGAGCCCAGCCCGTAGGGCGCGAACACCTCGTTCGTCGCTCCGACGACGGCGTCGATATCGTGGAAGAGCGTGCCGTTCCAGTCCCACACAATGTGTCTCATATCGCCCTCCAGGATAGCCAGACCGCGCCGCCGGAGACATCCCCCGACCATCGCCGCGGGCCCCGGCGGAGCCCTCAGCCGATCAGGTCCGGTATCTCCTGGGTGGCGTACCACAGCAGATCGTTGGCCTCGGCGCCGTCCAGGGCGAACCGGGCATCGTCATCGCCCCGGTCCGCGGCCGGGAGCGCGACGATCGCGGCCTCGATGTCCTCCACCGCGGACAGGTCGTCCACGTGGACCGCGGCGATGTCGGCCATCGGGATCGCCGCGGCGAGCCGTACGCGGGCACGCTCCTCCAGCTCGGCGCCCGCGCTCACGCTCCCGTCCGGCACCTCGGCGGCGATCACCACCCGGCGCGCGGCCACCCGCACGCCGTCGGCGCGGTCGGCGGCCAGCATCCGCAGCGACGCCCTGGCCGCCTCGGTCAGGGCGACGTACTCCAGTTCCTCGGTGTCACCCGAGACGTACCACTCGACCAACGCGGGTGTCACCGCGTAGCCGGTCAGCGGGGCCGGGCCGAGCTCCCCCAGGGTGACCACACGGGCCAGCGCGGGGAGCGTGCACGGCAGGTAGACGCGCATCCATGCCTCGATCTGTTTCTCCGACACCGGCGTCCGGTTCGACGCCGATCATCCATCGAGTGTGCCAGTCCCGGCGACCCGGTCGCGAGATCCGGCACACCGGACGGGCAGTCAGCGCAGCGGCACGCTGAAAAGCCGCTCCAGCTCGGCGATGGTCTGTTCGGGGTCCCGGTGGTGCACGCCGACGATGCCGAGCGCGCGGGCGGCCGTGATGTTGGCCTCCATGTCGTCCACGAACACGCATTCGGGCCCCGCCAGGCCGACCCTGCCGAGCGCGTGCTCGAAGATCCTCGGTTCCGGCTTGCGCATGCCGACCTCCCCCGAGATGACGATCTCGTCGAAGAAGTCGTCCCAGTCCTCGCGGGGATACTCGTTGGCCCAGGAGTTGGAGACCAGGCAGGTCCGCAGCCCGGCGGCGCGGGCCTGGCGGAGCATGTCGTACATCGGCTCGACCCGCTGGAACCCGGCGAACATCCTGGCCAGGAGTCCCTCGGCGACCGGCGGCACGCCGTCCGTGGTGACCAGCCTGGCGGCCAGGTTCCGCTCGAAGTCCAGCCCGGAGATCTCGCCCCGCTCCAGCGCGTGGACCGCGTTCTCGCCGGTCTCGGAGCCCTCGTAGGCGTGCAGCACCAGCCGGCGCATCACGTCGCGGTAGTGGCCGGCGTCGATCCGGTCGGCGACGATCCATTCGGTGATCGCCTCGGACAGACCCGTGGTGAGCACGCCACCCCAGTCGATCAGCACGCCTCTGAACATCCCGCCTCCTCATCTGGAACCGGATCCAGGTTAGGCACGGCCGGTGAGTGAACCGGAGAGGGGTGGTGCCAAACTGACCGCCATGGACTTCGCGCTCAGCACGAAGGCGGAGGAATACCTCGCCAATCTGACCGATTTCATGGTGTCCCATGTGTATCCCGCGGAGCCCGTCTACCACGGGTGGCGGCTCGCCAAGGGGCACGACGACCACACCCTGCCACCGGTCGTCGAGGAGCTCAAAGCCGAGGCCCGCTCGCGTGGTCTGTGGAATCTGTTCCTGCCCGACGAGTCGGGCATGTCGGTGCTCGACTACGCCAGCCTGGCCGAGGTGACCGGCCGCTCCATCGACCTCGCCCCGGAGGCGCTGAACTGCGCGGCCCCCGACACCGGGAACATGGAGGTCCTGCACATGTTCGGCTCGCCCGGACAGCGGGAGCGCTGGCTCAGGCCGCTGCTCTCCGGCGAGATCCGCTCGGCGTTCGCGATGACCGAACCCGCGGTGGCCTCCAGCGACGCCACCAACATCGCCACCTCCATCACCCGCGACGGCTCCGAGTACGTGATCAACGGCCGCAAGTGGTTCATCACCGGCGCGGCCGATCCGCGCTGCGAGATCATGATCGTGATGGGCAAGACCGACCCGGACGCCCCGACGCACCGCCAGCAGTCGATGGTCCTGGTCCCCATGGGCACCCCCGGCGTGGAGGTCGTCCGCCACCTGCCGCTCTTCGGTTACCAGGAGCAGCACGGCCACTCCGAGATCGTCTTCACCGACGTCCGGGTGCCCGTCTCGAACCTCATAGCGGAGGAGGGCGACGGTTTCCGCATCGCCCAGGCGCGTCTGGGACCGGGCCGCATCCACCACTGCATGCGGGCGATCGGCATGGCCGAGCGCGCCCTGGAGCTGATGTGCTCCCGCGCCGCCAACCGCGTGGCCTTCGGCCAGACCCTCGCCCAGCAGGGCGTCGTCCAGCAGCAGATCGCCGAGTCCCGGCTGGCCGTCGACCAGGCCCGGCTGCTCACCCTGAAGGCCGCCTGGATGATCGACACCGTCGGCGCCAGGGCCGCCGCCGCGGAGATCTCCGCCATCAAGGTCGTCGCCCCCCGGATGGCCTGCGAGGTCATCGACCGGGCCATCCAGGTCCACGGCGGCATGGGCGTCTGCGACGACGTCCCGCTCGCCATGATGTACGCCCAGGCCCGCGCGATGCGCATCTTCGACGGCCCCGACGAGGTCCACATCCGTACGGTCGCCCGCCGGGAGCTCAAGCCCTACCTCCTGTGAGCCCGCCGGATCTCCTGCCCTTCCATGAGCCCGCCGGGAGCTCAGGCGCTACCTTCCGCGGGCCCGCCGGATCTCCTGCGGGCCCGCCGGGCGGCGGGCCCGCACAGCCGGTGGCCGGCCGGGCCGCGACCGGCGGGGAGAACCGCCTGCGGTCAGCGGGCCCGCTCGTTGATGAGCTGGGCGACCTTGCGGTGCTCGGCCGAGCGCAGCACCCGCTCGGCCTCGGCCGGGTCGGCGACCGGCGCCCTGTCCAGCAGGCCCCGCGCGGCCTTCAGCTTCAGCAGCCGCCGGACGGACTGGTCGAGCCGCGCGGTGGAGATCTTCCCTGACTTCACCGCGGCCAGCACCGCCCCGTAGGCCTTGGGGAAGTCCGGCGGCATCAGCAGCAGGTCCGCCCCGGCCTGGATGGCCCGTACGGCCACCTGCCCGTCGCCGTACTTCTTGCGCACCCCCGCCATGTCCAGCGCGTCCGTCGAGACGACCCCGTCGAAGCCGAGCTTCTCGCGGAGCAGCCCGGTCAGGATCGGCTTGGAGAGCGTGGCGGGGTCACCGGACGGGTCGAGCTTGGGCATGACCACGTGGGCGCTCATGATCGCGTCGATGTCCTTGCCGATGGCCGCGGCGAAGGGCGGCGCGTCCAGCTTGTTCCACTGGGACAGGGAGTGCTGGATCACCGGCAGCCCGGAGTGGCTGTCCACGTTGGTGTCGCCGTGGCCGGGGAAGTGCTTGGCCGTGCTGGCGATCCCGGCGTCGTGAAAGCCCTGGACCGCGGCGGCGACCATCGGCGCCACCTTCTTCGGGTCCGAACCGTAGGCGCGGGGGCCGATCACCGGGTTGCGCGGGTTGATGTTCACGTCGGCGACCGGGGCGAAGTCGAGATTGATGCCCAGCGCGCGCAGCTCGGTGCCCGTGACCTTGGCCGCCCTGCGGGCCAGGGCGGGATCTCCGGTCGAGCCGATGACGGAGGCGCCGGGCATCGGGGTGACCAGCGGGGCCATCCGGGAGACCCTGCCGTTCTCCTGGTCGGCGCCGACCAGCAGCGGGATCTCCGGCGACGCCTTCTGCAGCCCGTTGGTCAGCGCCACGACCTGCCGGACGTTCTTGACGTTGTCCGCCCAGGGGAACAGGATCACCCCGCCCGGCCGGTATTTGGCGACCGCCTTGGCCGGGGTGCCGACCCCGAACCGCGCCTGGTTCTCTCCCGACACCGTGTCCGCCGCCGGGCCGTACAGCACCGGCATGAAGAGCTGCCCGACCTTGTCCTCCACGCTCATCCGCGCGAGCACGGCCTCCACCTTGGAGGCCCCCGGGGTCGCGGACGCCGCGGACGTCCCGGACCCCTCGGACGTCGCGGACGGCGAGGGGGCGGCGCTCGTGGCCATGTCGCTGACCTGCCCCGCGGCCGGCCGGGCGGGCGAGGCCGCCCCCGCCCCCGTGCCGGCACATCCGGCCACCATAGTCGCGATCACTGCCAGACCAGTCGTACGAATGCACCGAACCATGGGTCCACGCTATCCGCGCCGGCGACCTGAGGCGCCGGACCTGACCACTTCATCGGCTCACAGGGCCGGTCCGGCGAGTCCGGCCAGGGTCACAGGGCCGGTCCGGCAGGTCCGGGCAGGTTCACAGGGCCAGTCCGGCCAGTCCGGGCAGGTGGGAGCGGGCCGCGGCACGCGCCCCCTGAGGGGAGGTCCCGGCCAGGGCGGCCCGCGCGGCGAGACGGCACTGCTCGCGGGTGTGCCGCGACAGCGCGGCCCGTACGGCGGGCAGCGCCGCAGGGGCCATCGACAGCGAGGTGACGCCGAGCCCGGCCAGCACGCAGGCCAGGACCGGGTCGCCGGCGGCCTCCCCGCACACCCCGCACGGCTTGCCGTGCTCGACGGCCCCTGCCACGGCCAGGGCGACCAGGTCGAGCAGCGCGGGCTGCCAGGCGTCCTGCAGTGCGGTCAGCGCGCCCACCTGCCGGTCGGCGGCGAAGGTGTACTGGGCCAGGTCGTTGGTGCCCAGCGAGAAGAAGTCCGCCTCCTCGGCCAGGTCGGCGGCGCGCAGGGCGGCCGCCGGGATCTCGATCATCACGCCCGCGGACGGCAGCCCCGCCTCCTTGCAGGTCGCCACGTACCAGGCGGCCTCCTCGGCGGTGGCCACCATCGGGGCCATCACCTGGAGCTTGGCCGAGGAGCGGGCGGCGGCTCCGGCCAGGGCGGCCAGCTGCGTGTTCAGGATCTCCGGATGCGCCCGGAGAAGCCGCAGCCCGCGCTGCCCCAGCGCCGGGTTCGGCTCCTCCCCCTGCGGGGGCAGGAAGGCGAGCGGCTTGTCCGCCCCCGCGTCGAGCGTCCGCACGACCACCCGGCCGCCCGGGAAGGCGTCCAGCACCTCCAGGTAGGCGGCCTCCTGCTCCTCCCCCGAGGGCGCCGTCGTCCGGTCCAGGAAGAGGAACTCCGTCCGGTAGAGCCCGACGCCCTCCGCCCCGTGCTCCAGGGCGCCGTCCACGTCACGCGGCCCGCCGATGTTGGCCAGCAGCGGCACGGCGTGGCCGTCGGCGGTCATCCCCGGCCCGGTGGCGGCGGCGAGCGCCGCGTCCCTGGCGGAGGCGGCGTTCCTCGCCGTGGCCACCTCCTCCTCCGAGGGCGCGGGCCGTACGAGACCGGAGACACCGTCCACCAGCACCGGCGTGCCCGGCGCGATCGAGGTGGCCCCCGGACAGGCGACGACGGCCGGCACCCCCATCGCGCGGGCGAGGATCGCGGTGTGACTGGTCGGCCCGCCCTGCTCGGTGACGAAGGCGGCCACCACGTCACGGGAGAGCAGCGCGGTGTCGGCGGGCGCCAGGTCACGGGCGATGAGGACGTACGGCTGCGCCGCGCGGGAGGGCAGGCCGGGCAGCGGCAGGCCCTCGATCACCGCGATGGCGCGGTCCCTGACGTCGTCCAGGTCGGCGGCGCGCTCGCCCAGGTATCCCCCGGCGTCGACGAGCATCTCGCGGTAGCCGCCGAATGCCTCGTAGACCGCGCGGGCCGCGCTCTTGCCCGCGTCGATCAGGCCGGTCACCCCGACGGCGAGGCCGGGGTCACGGGCCATCAGCGCCTGGGCGCCCAGGATGTCCTGAGCCTCGCCGCCCGCCCGGACCCCCCGCTCCTCCAGGTCGGCGGCGACCTGCTCCAGCGCCCGCGTGGCCCTGTCCCGCTCCGCCCCGGCGTCCCCGCCGTGCCGGGCGCCGGGCGCCGGCACCGGCGTCTCGTACGCGAGAACGTAACCGGGCCCGAAGCCGACGCCCGGACTCACGCCCACCCCCGTGAGCGCGGTCATGGCGCTGAGGCGATGAGGGCGAGCTGGTCCAGGATCTCGTCGGCGCCCTCGCCCTCGGCCTTGATCACCACCGTGTCGCCCTGCCGGACGTCGAGCGACAGGACCGCGAGGATGCTCTTGGCGTTCACCGGCTGCCCGCCCCCCTTGGCGACGGTGACGTCCAGCGGGGCCTTGGTCGCGGTCTGCACGAACGTCGCCGCGGGACGGGCGTGCAGGCCGACCTCGGCCTCGACGGTGACTTGACGCTCGGCCACATGCTCCTCCTGCAAGAGTCGGCCGGGCGGTCTAGACCGCCCGGCTCACTGATCGGTCGACGGGGGCCATTCGACCCCCGTCAGGTCGGCGACCACGAGATCCGCCGCGGTGAGCTCCGTGCCCGCATGGGTCGTCGCTATGCCCACACACCTCATACCCGCCGCCTTGGCCGCCGCAATCCCGGCGATCGAGTCCTCGAAGGCGACGCAGTGCGCCGGATCGACGGAGAGCCGCCGGGCGGCCAGCAGGAACCCCTCCGGGTCCGGCTTGCCCACGACCACGTCCTGGGCCGACACGACGGTGAGCACCAGGTCGCGTATCCCGGTCTCCGCGAGCCGCTCCTCCGCCCAGTCCGGGGAGGCGGAGGTGACGACGGCGATCGACGAGCCGTACGCCGAGACCCTGCGGACCAGGTCGGCGGCGCCCGGCACCGGCACGACGGCGGGCAGGCCGGGATGGTCGTTGAAGGACATGACCTCGCTGATCAGTTCGTCGATCCGCCGGCCGGGAAAGAGATGGGCCCTCTCGGCCAGGACGTCGCGCCCGCGCCGTCCCATGAAGCCGCGCAGCACGACCTCGTCGTGGCCGACTCCGTGTCTGTCGAGCAGCATCGCCCACATCGCCAGGCTCCGGCGCTCGCTGTCGATCAGCGTGCCGTCCAGGTCGAACAGCGCAGCCTTCATGGTCGTCCTCGCCTCCAGGTCCGTCATCCCCGTGGATCGCGCTCCGCGGCCGGCCGCCGCCCGGGACTTCCGTACCCACGGGCCCCGGGGCCTCATGCCCACAGGAAGAGGTCGTCTCCCGCGCGGACGGCGCCCTGGGCGAGTGTGGTGACGGATCCCTCGGCCGCGTCCAGCGCGACGACGGGGCAGACAGGGGAACGCCCGCCAGCCTCGATCTCCAGAGGATTCCACACCACCACGGGCTGCCCCGCGCTCACCCGGTCCCCCTCGGACACCAGCAGTTCGAATCCCGCGCCTTTGAGCTGCACGGTGTCGATGCCCAGATGGACCAGGACGCCCCGGCCGTCGTCGCCGACGACGACGAACGCGTGCGGATGCAGTTTGACGATCTTACCTGTGATGGGTGAGACGGCCTCACCGGGCTCCCTGGCGGGCTCGATGGCCGCTCCGGGCCCGACCAGGCCCTCGGAGAACACCGGGTCGGGTACTGCCCTCAGGCCCACGGCCGCCCCCGCGACCGGGGCCAGAACTGTGGTCATCACACCCCCTCGGCATGTCCCCGCCCGTGCGGGCGGGGACGGCCCCCGGCCTCTCAGCCGATGATGTCCTCGATGTCGCTGGCGATCGTGTCCGCCTCCGGGCCCACGACCACCTGGACGATGTTGCCCGCGGCCATCACCCCGTGCGCGCCGGCCGCCTTGAGAGCCGCCTGATCGACTTTGGAGGCGTCGCGCACCTCGGTACGGAGCCGGGTGATGCACGGTTCGATCTCAATGATGTTGTCCACGCCACCGAGCCCCGCGATGATCGCGTCGGCGTTGGCCGCCATATCGCCCTCCAGTCGTCATCGGTCTTTGACCAGGCTAAACGACGTCGGGGGATCAGTCGGTCTGGGTCACCTTGTTGAGACCGCGGGGCGCGTCGGGGTCGATCCCCAGCCTGCGCGCGAGGGCCTCGGTCAGCAGCTGCCCGGGGACGATGAGGCCGAGCGGGGCGACCCATTCGGGGAGGTCGGGGCCGTTCAACGCGGCGGTGGCGACCGAGGAGAGCGCGGTGCCGCCACCGACGGTGAAGGCCGAGGCCCCGGCGCCGGTGACCCGCTCGGCGAGCGCCACGGTGCCGGCCAGGGTCGGCCCCTCGCCGGCCGCTACCAGGATGGCCGGGGTGTCCTCGTCGACCACGGCGATCGGGCCGTGCAGCAGGTCGGCGTAGGACAGGCCCATGGCGTGCAGGTAGCACGCCTCCTTGAGCTTGAGCGCCAGCTCAAGCGCGGTGGAGAAGGCCAGGCCACGGCCGGAGACCACGACGCCGGGCTTGTCGGCCAGGCCCTCGACGATCTGCTCCAGGTCGCCGGGCTCCGCGATCAGCTTCTCCACCGCGTCCGGCACCCGCTGCAGGTCGGCGGCGTCGACGTCGGCGCCCAGGCCGAGGCCGAGCACGGCCAGCGCGGCGAGCTGGGTGGTGTAGGTCTTGGTGGCCGGGACGGCCTTCTCCTCGCCCGCGAGCGTGCACAGCGCGAGGTCGGCGGCCTGGGCCAGGGGGCTCTGCTCGCCGCCGTTGGTGATGGCCACCGTACGGGCGCCGCAGTCCTTCGCCCAGGCGAGGGTCTCGACGATCTCCTCGGTCCGGCCGGACTGGGAGAGCGCGACGGCCAGGACGCCGTCGAGGTCCAGCTTGCGCCTGTAGGTGGTGGCGATCGAGGGCGCGGCGAGGGTGGACAGGCGGCCCGTGTGCGCTTCCGCCAGGTAACGGCCGTAGACTGCGGCATTGTCGGAGGTGCCACGGGCGATGAACAGCAGCTGACGGGTCTGTCCCGCGAGCTTCTGCACCTCCCCGACCCTGGGGAGGAGGGCGTCCAGCGTGGCTCGCAACGCAGCGGGCTGCTCGGCGATCTCGCTGCGCATCTTGGTCGTCATCTAGCGCTCATCCTTCGGTTCGGGCCGGCGAGATCGGGCCGTTATCGATCCGTCGCCGGTCCGTACGTTGACACCCTTTTCCGGCCTGTGGTCTAGTCCGGACTAGACCAGTACGAACCATAACTCATCACTACATCTCAGATCGAGGGGGGAGGATCCCATGGCTCAGATCGACCCGGACAGCCCGATACCGAAATACTTCCAGCTCCGGGAGATCCTCCTCGACCTCATCGAGAACAACGAGCTGGCGATCGGCATGGCGATCCCATCCGAGCGCGAGCTCTGCCAGCGCTTCGGGCTGTCCCGGATGACCGTGCGGCAGGCCGTCGACCACCTGGTCTCCGAGGGCAGGCTGCAGCGCGTCGCGGGCAAGGGCACCTTCGTGGCCCGCCCCAAGATCGAGATGGCCCTCCGGCTGACCTCCTTCAGCGACGAGATGCGCGCCCGGGGCATGGAACCCGGCTCCCGCGACCTGGACCGCCGGGTGGTCAGAGCCAGTGCGCACCTCGCCAGGGAGCTCGGCATCCAGCCGGGGGACGAAGTGCACTTCATCGAGCGGCTGCGCACCGCGGCCGACGAGCCCATGTGCATCGAGCGGGCCCACATCCCGGTCTCCCTCGCGCCCGACCTCGACACCCACGACCTGACGGGCCGCTCCCTCTACGCGCTGCTCGAGACCCGCTACGGCCTGGTGCTCGACGCGGGCGAGCTCACCATCGACGGCGGCATAGCCGATCCCGGAGACGCCGACCTGCTGAAACTGCCGCGCGGTGGAGCCGTCCTGCTGCTCCAGCGACGCTCCTTCGCCGGAGGCGTCTGCGCCGAACTCGGGGTCTCCACCTACCGCGCCGACCGCTACCAGCTCCGCACGGTCCTGGAAATACCGGCGCGCCGCTCCTGACCTCCTCCCTCCCCCCACCCCCTGGAGGAAAGTCCGATGAGTTCCACCTCAGCGGACGCGGGTCCCCCCGCCCCGCCCTCGTCCGGATCCGCCGTGATGAGCGTGCTCCAGCGGCTGGGTCGCTCCCTCATGCTGCCGATCGCGGTCCTGCCGGCCGCGGGCCTGCTGCTCCGGCTCGGCAAGGACGACCTCGTGGGCCGGACCGACAGCCCCCTACTCGACGACGTCGCCCACGTCCTCGGCATCGCGGGCGGCACGCTCTTCGACAACCTGCCCATCCTGTTCGCGATCGGCGTCGCCATCGGGTTCGCCCGCAAGGCCGACGGCTCCACCGCACTGGCCGCGCTCGTCGGCTACCTGGTCTTCCACGCGGTCAGCATGACCATGTTCTTCAACCTCTTCGACGACCGGCTGAAGGACTCGATCTCCAGCCGGCTGTTCGACCCCGCCAACCCGGGCGTCCCGGAGGTGGCGCTCAACCTCGGGGCGCAGAACCCGACCCGGGTGCTCGGCGGCATCGTCATGGGCCTCGTCTCCGCGCTGCTGTGGCAGCGCTACTACCGCACCAAGCTGCCCACCTGGCTGGCCTTCTTCGGCGGGCGCCGCCTGGTGCCGATCCTCACCGCCTTCGCCGGGCTGGTCCTGGGCGTGTTCTTCGGCTTCATCTGGCCGGTCATCGGCAACTGGCTCCGCGCCTTCGGCGCCTGGCTCGCCGAGAACAGCACGATCGGCGCCGGGGTCTACGGCATGGTCAACCGCGCGCTGCTCCCGCTGGGCCTGCACCACATCGTCAACAACGTGGTCTGGACCCAGGTGCCGGAGTGCGTGGTCGACGGCAAGCAGCTCGCCGGCGACCTGGTCTGCTTCAACAACGGCGCCATGGGCTACGGCGGTTTCGAAGCCGGTCTCTACCCGGTCCTCATGTTCGGCCTGCCCGCCGCGGCGATCGCCATCTGGCGGGCCGCGCCGCCGCACCGCCGCACGGCGGTCGGCTCGATCATGATCTCCGCCGCGCTCACCGCGTTCCTCACCGGGATCACCGAGCCGATCGAGTTCGCCTTCATCTTCGTGGCCCCGGTCCTGTTCGTGGTGCACATCGTCCTGACCGGCCTCTCCCTGGCGATCGCCTCCGCCCTGGGCGCCAAGCTCGCCTTCAGCTTCTCCTCCGGGCTGATCGACCTCGGCCTGTACGGCACCGCCCCCAACGCCCAGGGCGTCCCGATCATCATCGTAATGGGCCTCGTCTACGCGGTGATCTACTACACCGTGTTCAGCTTCCTGATCAGGAGGCTGAACATCATGACCCCGGGCCGGGAGCCCGAGCCCGACGTCGACTCCGGCGAGCCCGCCACCGCACCCCCCGCCAGACCGGCCTGACCCGCCCCTCCGGGACGCGGAACGCCCCGCTCCGGTGGCCGCGTGGTCACGACCGCGTGGTCACGGAACCGTGTATTCACGGGACCGGGTGGTAGATACCAAGCATCCCCCTGTACGGCGCGGCACGCAGGGGGTTCGGGGATGGGCACGGCAGCCGTGGAACGCGGCCCTTCGATCTGGTCGTCGGTCTTCGCGATACTCCAGCGCATCGGGCGCTCGTTGATGATGCCGATCGCGGTGCTGCCCGCCGCCGGCCTGCTGCTCAGATTCGGCCAGGAGGACCTCCTCGGCCGGACGGACAACGCCTTCCTCGACCAGGTGGCCGCCGTCTTCGCCGCCGCCGGCGGCGCCCTGTTCGACAACCTGCCGCTGCTGTTCGCGGTCGGCGTCGCCATCGGGTTCGCCCGCAAGGCCGACGGCTCCACCGCGCTCGCCGCGGTGGTCGGCTACCTGGTCTTCGACCGGGTCAGCAGGACCCTGTTCTTCGCCGCCTCCCCCGCCTCCGAGGTCTACAAGAAGATCGCGCTGACCGTCGTGGGCCCCGACGGACGCCCCCTGCCGCTGCTCAACCTCGGCGTGCAGAACCCCACCGGGGTCCTGGGCGGCATCGTCATCGGCATCACCGCCGCCCTGCTCTGGCAGCGCTACTACCGGGTCAAGCTCCCCTCCTGGCTCGCCTTCTTCGGCGGACGGCGGTCCGTCCCGATCGTCACCGCCGTCGCCGCCCTGATCCTCGGGGTGATCTTCGGCCTGCTCTGGCGGCCGGTCGGCGACTGGCTGGCCACCGTGGGAGACTGGCTGGCCGCCCACGGCACCGTGGGCGCGGGCGTCTACGGCGTGGCCAACCGCCTGCTCATCCCGATCGGCCTGCACCACTTCCTGAACACGATCGTCTGGTTCACCCTCCCCGAGTGCCGGGCCGGGGTCGACGATGCGACCAGGAACGCCTCCGGCGACCTGAACTGCTACTTCGCCGGCCAGGACGGTGCCGGGATCTTCATGACCGGCTTCTTCCCGGTGATGATGTTCGGCCTGCTCGGCGCCGCCATCGCGATGTGGCAGGCGGCTCCGCACGGCAAGCGCGCGACCGTCGGCGGCATCATGCTGTCGGCCGGTCTCACCTCGTTCGTGACCGGCATCACCGAGCCGCTGGAGTTCGCCTTCATCTTCGTGGCGCCCGTGCTGTTCGTGGTGCACGCGCTCCTCACCGGGCTGTCGATGGCCCTGATGGCCGAGTTGGGGGCCCGGCTCGGGTTCACCTTCTCCGGGGGCGCCATCGACATGCTCCTCAACGCGGGCAAGTCCAACACCCACCGGATCGTCCTGATCATCGTCTTCGGCCTGATCTACTTCGTCGTCTACTACCTGCTGTTCACCATCCTGATCAGGAAACTGAACCTGGCCACCCCGGGCCGCGAGCAGGAGGACGCCGAGCCTCCGCCGGGTACGGCCGCCACCGGTCCCCCCACCCCCTGAGGCCGGATACGGCCACCGGGGCCCACCCCCGCACCGACTACGGCCACCGGTCCCCTCGCTCCTGCGCCCGATACGGCCGCCGCCGGACCGCCCGTCCCCCGAACGACGTTTCGGCTGTCCTCCCGGAGATCACGACTCATTCCGGAACCCGCCTCCACCCGGTCGGGAACCGATCCAGCTTGAGGGCATCTTCTCCGCCTAAATGGGCGAAACGCCGGGGATCACGGGGAAGTTGGCGTCCGATGTATCTGGACAGGGGGCCGGAAACTCCTAGATGTGTCAGTTCCCCCGACGAAAATCGGAGTTGCCATGTCCCGTACGCCACGGCCGGTTCCGCTCCCCCGGATCGCGCCGTCCCCCTCCGCCGAGCCGCCCTACGACGACGAGCGCCCGGCCGGGGACGTCCCGGCCGCCCCGCCGTACGTCCAGGGGGCCCTCGCCCTCGCCTACGACCCCGAGCCGGTCGAGCCGCCGGTCCGCAGGCCGTTGATCTGGGGGCCGCCGGGCGCGGTCCCCGACGATCGACGGCTGCGAGCCCTCGGCCAGGCCGTCGCCGAGATCCTGTCCGGCAGGCGGCCCCCTTCGAGCGTCTCCGCGCACATGACCGAACGCACCCACGCCGAGCTGGTCAGGAGCGGGAAGATCATCAACTGCACGCGGCCGCCGCTGGTCGGCACGCCGCACGTGTCCCAGCCCAAGGACGGGGTCGTGGAGATGTGCGTCCTGGTGCACTGCGGCGACCGGCCGCGCGTGCTGGCGCTGAGACTGGAGCGCAAGGGCGTGCAGTGGCTGTGCACCGACTTCGAGGCGACCCCCTGACCGCACGCCGCAGCGCGCGCCCTACCGCGTGAAAGCCGAAGGGCCCGCACGGCGTGCGGGCCCTTCGGACGGCGGTCAGGCTTCGACGTGCCTGGGGTCGCCGTGGCAGCGCTTGTACTTCTTGCCGGAGCCGCAGGGGCACGGGGCGTTGCGCTCGACGTTGCCGTAGGCGTCGCGCTCCGCCTTGCTGCTGATCCGGGTGTGCTCGACCTCGCCGCTCTCGCCGGGCGCGGTGTATTCCAGCTCGGAGGGACGCTGCGGGCCACGCAGGCCGCGAGCGATGATCGAGCGGGTCTCCGCGACCGCCGCGTCCTCGTGCTCGTGGTCATGGTCGTGCTCTTCGACGATCGGGTTGGTCTGCACCTCGACTTCGAGGTTGAACAGGTAGCCGACCGACTCCTCCTTGATGCCCTCGAGCATCTGGGAGAACATGTCGAAGCCCTCGCGCTGGTATTCGATCAGGGGGTCGCGCTGCGCCATCGCGCGCAGGCCGATGCCCTCCTGGAGGTAGTCCATCTCGTAGAGGTGCTCGCGCCACTTGCGGTCGAGGACCGACAGGATGACCCGGCGCTCCAGCTCCCGCATGGTCTCGGGGCCGAGCTCCGCCTCGCGGAGGTCGTAGGCGGCCATCGCGTCCGCCTTGACCTTCTCGTTGAGGAACTCCGCGGTGAGCTCCTCGCGACCGCCGGCCTCCTCGACGACGCCGTCGATGGTGAGGGTGGTCGGGTAGAGCTGGCCGATCGCCTTCCACAGCTTGTCGAGGTCCCACTCCTCGGAGAAGCCCTCGGCGGTGGCACCGGCGGTGTACTCGTCGATGACGTCGTTGATGAAGCCTCGGATCTGCTCGTGCAGGTCCGCGCCCTCCAGGACCTGGCGGCGCTCGGCGTAGATCACCTTGCGCTGCCGGTTCATGACCTCGTCGTACTTCAGAACGTTCTTGCGGATCTCGAAGTTCTGCTGCTCGACCTGGTGCTGGGCGGAGGCGATGGCCTTGGAGACGATGCCCGACTCGATCGGGACGTCGTCCGGGATGTTCAGCCGCGTCATGATCATCTCGACCCTGGCCGAGTTGAACAGGCGCATGAGGTCGTCTTCGAGCGAGAGGTAGAACCGGGACTCGCCCGGGTCGCCCTGACGGCCGGACCGGCCGCGGAGCTGGTTGTCGATGCGCCGCGACTCGTGCCGCTCGGTGCCCAGCACGTAGAGGCCGCCGAGCTCGGTGACCTCGTCGTGCTCGGCCCGCACGGCCTCCTTGGCCTTCTCCAGCGCCTCGCCCCAGGCCTTGTCGTACTCGTCGGGGGTCTCGACCGGGTCCAGGCCGCGGTTGCGCAGCTCGACGTCGGCGCGGAAGTCGGGGTTGCCGCCGAGCATGATGTCGGTGCCTCGACCGGCCATGTTGGTGGCGACGGTGACGGCGTGCTTGCGGCCCGCCTCGGCGATGATCGCCGCCTCACGCGCGTGGTTCTTGGCGTTGAGGACCTCGTGCTTGACGCCCTTGCGCTTGAGCTCCTTGGCCAGGCGCTCGGACTTGGCGACGCTCGTGGTGCCGACCAGGACCGGCTGGCCCTTCTCGTAGCGCTCCTTGATGTCCTCGACGCAGGCCAGGAACTTGGCGTCCTCGTTCTTGTAGACCACGTCGGCCTGGTCCTTGCGGATCATCGGGCGGTTGGTCGGGATCGGGACGACGCCGAGCTTGTAGGTCTGGTGGAACTCGTTGGCCTCGGTGGCCGCGGTGCCGGTCATGCCGGAGAGCGTCTTGTAGAGGCGGAAGTAGTTCTGCAGCGTGATCGTGGCGAGAGTCTGGTTCTCGTCCTTGATCTTCACGCCTTCCTTCGCCTCGATGGCCTGGTGCATGCCCTCGTTGTAGCGGCGGCCGTGCAGGACTCGGCCGGTGAACTCGTCGACGATCAGGACCTCGCCGTCGACGACGATGTAGTCCTTGTCTTTCCGGTAGAGCTCCTTGGCCTTCAACGCGTTGTTGAGGAAGCCGACCAGGTGGGTGTGCTCGGGCTTGTAGAGGTTGTCGATGCCGAGCCAGTCCTCGACCTTCTCCACGCCGGTCTCGAAGATGCCGACGGTGCGCTTCTTCTCGTCGACGGCGTAGTCGCCGGTGTTCTCCTCGCCGTCCTTGCCCTCGGTGCCCCTGCGGAGCCGGGGGACGATCTTGGCGAACTCGGCGTACCACTTGCCGGACTGCTCGCCGGGGCCGGAGATGATCAGCGGCGTCCTGGCCTCGTCGATGAGGATCGAGTCGACCTCGTCGACGAGGCCGTAGTTGTGGCCGCGCTGGACGCACTCCTCCAGCGACCAGGCCATGTTGTCACGCAGGTAGTCGAAGCCGAACTCGTTGTTCGTGCCGTAGGTGATGTCCGCGTTGTACTGCTTGCGGCGCTCGTCGGGCGGCATGTTCGCCAGGATCACGCCGACCTCGAGGCCGAGGAAGCGGTGGATGCGGCCCGTCTCCTCGGAGTCGCGCTTGGCCAGGTAGTCGTTGACCGTGATGACGTGGACGCCCTTGCCGGAGATGGCGTTGAGGTAGGCGGGGAGCGCGCAGGTGAGGGTCTTGCCCTCACCGGTGCGCATCTCGGAGATGTTGCCCATGTGCAGGTTGGCCCCGCCCATGATCTGCACGTCGAAAAGACGCTTGCCCAGCACGCGCCGGGAGGCCTCACGGACGGTGGCGAAGGCTTCGGGGAGCAGGTCGTCGAGCGACTCTCCGTCGGCGTGACGCTGCTTGTAGTCAGCGGTCAGCGCGCGGAGTTCGGCGTCGGTCAGGCTCTTGAAGTCGTCCTCAATGGAGTTGACCTGGTCGGCGATCCGCTTGAGCTTACGCAGAAGCTTGCCTTCGCCTGCGCGAAGAATCTTATCGAGAAAGGCTGGCACTTTAGGTAAAGCTCCTCGCAGGTCTTCCGTGGCCGGACCGGCCCGGATGAGGACGAGACACGGTTCTCCGCTGCCATCGTAGGCGGTTCTACCACCAGACACAGCCACCCTGAAAGACGCTCTTCGCGTCCGGGGAGTTCCCCGCGCCCTTTTTATTGGGAGTAGTAGCCAGCCTAAAGGGTATGCCGGTTTGCGCACGCGCATGGCGAAGAGGTCGATTCTACGGGCGCGTCGCGACCCGAGGGAGCCGCCGTGGAGGACGACGCGGAGCGGACGAGCCACACGGGCAGGGCGTCGTCATGGCTGGCCGTGACCGTGATCACGCTGGGTTTCGCCATCGGCGGGGTGGGGCTGTGCCTGGGCCCCATGTGGCCGCTGTTCTGGATGGGCGCGGCCGTGTGCGTCCTGGGCGGAATCCTCCTGCTGGCCTTCCGGGTCTTCCGGGACGCCGTCCTCGAGGCCCCGCGCGCGCCGTACCGGCAGACCGGGACGGAAACGTCCGAGTGACACCGGCATAAACATTTTGTCGGTGTGTAGCGCTAACCTCGGCGTCATGCTGACGTTCCATCCCCTCCCCGGCTCCCCCGGGGGCCGATCATGACGGTCACACTCTCCGCCGACGAGGCCCGCCGGATCATCCTCCGCGCCCAGGGCCTGCTCGGCGCCGACGCCCGCCGCGGCGGCGCCCCCGCGACCCTGCGCCGTCTGGGAGCCGTCCAGCTCGACACGATCTCCGTCCTCGCCCGCTCCCACGAGCTCGTCGCCTACGCCCGTCTCGGCGCCGTCGGCAGGCAGCGGATCGAGCGCGCCTACTGGGACGACCCGGCCCAGGCCTTCGAATACTGGTGCCACGCCGCCTGCGTCCTGCCGATCGACGACTGGCCCCTCTACGCCTTCCGGCGCAGGTATCTGCGCGCCAGGAAATTCCGCTGGCACGAGGTTCCCGACAACGTGGACAAGGTGCTGGAGCAGGTGCGCGAGAGCGGCCCGATCACCACCGCCGACATCGGGGGCGCCAAGAACGGCGGCCCGTGGTGGGACTGGTCCGACTCGAAGATCGCCATCGAGTGGCTGCTGGACATCGGCGAGGTCGTCTGCACCCGCCGCGTCGGCTGGCGCCGCGTCTACGATCTGACCGAACGCGCGGTCCCCGCCCACCTCCTGGCCGAGGACCTCTCCGACGCCGAGTGCATCACCCGCCTGGCGGGGATCGCCGGCCGCGCCCTCGGCGTGGCCACGCGGGCCGATCTCGTCGACTTCCTCCGCCTCAGGCCCGCCTACGCCGCCCTCCTGGACGCCTCGTTGCTCGACGGCAGCGCCGGCCTCACCCCGGTCCAGGTCTCCGGCTGGCCGGACCGCTCGGCGAGCGCGTGGGCCGATCCGGCCGCCCTGGAGGGCGAGCCCCGGGGCCGCCACCGCACGACCCTGCTGTCGCCGTTCGACTCCCTCGTCTGGGACCGCGCCCGGACCGCCCGCGTCTTCGGCTTCAACCACCGGCTTGAGGCCTACGTCCCCAAGGAGAAGCGCGTCCACGGCTACTTCACGATGCCCGTCCTCGCCGGGGGCCGGCTGATAGGCCGGGTCGATCCCGCCCGGGAGGGCTCCACCCTGGTCGGCCGCCAGGTCAGCCTCGAACCCGGCGTCAACCAGCGCAAGGGCGCCGAGTCACTGGCCGGCGCGCTGTGGGAGGCAGCGAGCTGGGTCGGCTGCGACGACGTCCGCGTCGACCGCGTCGACCCGCACCTGTCCGCGCCCCTGCGGCACGCCCTGACCCGCTGAACACCGGCCCCGCCCACCCGCCGGGCTCAAGGCCCGTTGAACGCCGGACCCGCCCACCAGCGGGCCTGGGCCCGCTGACCCGCGGGTCCGCCGACCACCGCACCCGCGGGTGCGGCGCCCCGTCCGGGGCGCCGCACCCGGCGCGTCAGGTGATCTCGAGCATCCGCTCGCGGACCGCGTAGACCACCGCCTCCATCCTGGAGTGGAGCTGGAGCTTGTCCAGGATGTTGCGGACGTGGTTCTTCACGGTGTTCTCAGAGATGAACAACTGCTTGGCGATCTCGCGGTTGTTCATCCCCTTGGCGACCAGGCGGAGCACCTCCATCTCCCGGTCGGTCAACCGGGGGACGGGGAGCTGGGGGGGCCGCTCGGCCTCCTTGCGGCTCATGTTCGCGAACTCGGTGATGAGCTTGGCGGCCATCGCCGGATTGATGAGCGACTGTCCCTCGTGGACGCCGCGCACGGCCTCCGGGACCTCGTCGAGCTGCACGTTCTTCAGCAGGTAGCCGGTGGCACCCGCTTTGATCGCCTCGAAGAGGTCCTCCTCCTCGTCGCTCACCGTCAGCATGATGATCCGTGTGCTCGGCACCGAGGCCTTGATCGCACGCGCGGCCTCGATGCCGCTCCTACGGGGCATCCGGACGTCCATGAGCATGACATCGGGGGTGAGGCGGTCGGCGAGCTCGACCGCTTCTTGACCGTCGCTCGCCTCGCCGACCACCTCGATGTCCGTCTCCGCGCTCAGCGCCATTTCCAGACTGCGCCGGATCAGCGCGTGGTCATCGACGATGAGCACGCGGATCGGGTCACCACTCCTGGCAGGGCGGGTCGCCTCGTCGGGTTCCGTCACGCCTCCTCCTCGGGGGGCCAGAGCCGTTGGACCGCCATGATTACATGGGTTTCAGGGTCCTCGGGTTGGTCGGAGAGGATCTTCAAACGCGTCTGTCAGGGTTCTACGAGCCGCAGCACGCCGTAGTTGTAGCCCTGGCGCAGGTACACGACGCTCGGTTGGCCGCTCTCCTTGTCGCGGAACAGGTAGAAGTCGTGACCGACCAGCTCCATCTCGAGCAGGGCCTGGTCGATGGTCATCGGGTCGGCCCGGTGGGCCTTCTCCCGGACCACGAGCGGCCCGTCACCGTCCATGTGAATCGGGACGATGGTCTTGTCCTCGGCCGAGTCGGGCTCGAGCCCCGACTGGACCTCGGGCTCCTCACGCGGCCGGGGGGGAATGGCCTCCAGGGTCTCCGCAAGGGCGGTGGCGGCCAGCTCGGCGAGCGACGGGGGGCAGTGGTTGCCGTGGTGGATCTTGCGTCGGTCAGCGAGGCGCCGGAGTCTTCCTTCAAGCTTTCCGAGTGCAATATCGAGGGCGGCGAAGCGATCGTCGGCTGTGGCCTCGGCCCGGACCGCGGGCCCGCGGGAGTGGATGGTGAGCTCGACCCGCTCGCGTTGTCCGGTGATGCGGGGGTTGCTCTCTTTGGTCACCTCCACATCAACGCTGATGAGCTTGTGGTCCAAACGCTCGATCCTGGCCAGCTTGGTAGTCACGTGGTCGCGGAATCGGTCACTCACTCCGGTGTGCCGACCCTTGACGATGATGTCCATGCACGGACCCCCTTCGAACCTCGACGGTGGTACTGCTGCGGCACCCGCTCGGCCGACCTGGTCTTCGTCCCCACATCCGCCTGCTGAGGGTTTCGCAGCTCTTTGCCACTACATGCCCTTCTCTTCTGGCGAGGAACATCTGGCTCCCCGGGAAGGCAGGACTTACCTCTAAGCCGCACCGTGATCGATCGACAAAGAGTCGTCTTACGTGGACCGTTTGGCCTGCGGCTGGCATCGGCTAACCGAGCCGGCCCCCTTGCGGGAGTCGGTCCGGCGCAACCACGGACCCGAGCGGGTGCCATGGCTCAGACGCTATCCGCATCCCGACCGAATGTCAGCTTGGACACCGCCGAAAGGATCACTTTGCGTGATCACCCACCGGCCGATCGGGCGTCGGGACAGCCGCTTTGGCCGCTCGATATCCCTATATACAAGTGCTTCTCACATCGATTGAGCAGCCGCGAATCCTTGATCGGGACAGGGAGGTGTGGCCTCACGGTGAGACCGGCCCCCAATAACCCCTCACCCTCCGTCACGATAAGGACTTTGCCCTCTCCGGCGTGTCGCGGCGATCGTGGCGGCGAGCGGGACCGCCATCCCGGCCTCGCGCAGCGCCCTGGCCGCCTCGGCGAGCGTCGCGCCGGTGGTGACGATGTCGTCCACCAGCACAATCGGCCCCGCATCGCCCCAGGAGCCCGGCAGGGGCCCTTTCCGGGCAGCCGTAACCCTGAATGCCAGAGAGAGGTTCTCGGCCCGCTGGAGCGAGCTCAGCCCCGCCTGGTCGGCGACTCTGCGGCGCTGGGCGAGGATCTTCGCCACGGTCACCGGCCATCCCGCCGCGCGGAGGTATCCGGCGGCCAGCGCCGTCAGCCGGGTCACCGGATCGTGCCCGCGCCGCCGGAGGGCCGGCCGGGCGCTCGGCACCGGGACCAGCGTGACCGACCGGCCGCCGATCGCGGCGGCGACCGTCAGCGCCAGGGCTCCGGCGAGGGGATGGGCCAGGGCCGTACGGCCGCGCTCCTTGTAGGCGATGATCGCCCGTCGTGCGGCCCCCGTGTAGTCGGCCGCCGACCAGCATTCGGGCAGGCCCGGCGGGAACGGGACGGGCATCCGGCAGGCGGGCCGCCCGTGCAGCTCCGCCGCGCACCGGGGGCAGACGAGAGCGCCGGGCACACCGCATCCGGCGCAGCGGGGCGGCAGAACCAGGTCGAGCAGGGCTGTCGGCACGGCTCCACGGTGCCAGGCGGCACCGACAAACCTCGCTCACGGAGGGAGAAACCACTCATATCAGCCGTAACTCCCCTCGCAGAGGAGGGGGCCGCCCATCTCCGCCGCACCCCCTCACGGAAGGCCGCAGCCTCCTCGCGGAAGAGCCGCAGCCCTCTCACGGAAGAGGGGCGCCCCTCAGCCCAGGAGGCAGGCCGGGAGTCAACCCAGGGGGTAGGCCGGGAAAGAGGGGCCGTCCTTCTCGGAGAAGAGCACGGTGCCCTTCTCGTCCTTGACCATGGGCTCCCACTTGGCCGAGGTGCGGTTCCAGTAGAGGACCTGCCGGTTGCCGTTGTCGTCCTGCGCCCCGGCCAGCAGGGAGCCGTCCAGGGCGGTGATGCTCTCGATCCGGGAGTCGGAGGCCAGGGTCTTGGGCTCCGCCGCGACCGAGGCCTCCAGCAGGTCGGACTTGCCGGTGAGCACGTAGAGGGTCTTGCCGTCCTTCCAGGCGATATCCTTGATCGTCTGGTTGCCGTCGCCGTCCACCACGGACTGCAGGTCGGTGATGCGGGTGCCGTTCCCCTGGCCGACGACCGTGCCGATCTTGACCTCCTCCTCCGTGCCGTTCTTGACCACCACCGCGACGTGCACCCCGTCCCGGGCGACCTTGAGCGACGTGACGTGGACCGCGTTCAGGTCGGGGGCCCAGACCTGGTACTGCTGCCTGCTGTCGCGCCGCACCACCACCGAGCTGTGGCCGGTGGGGCGGTTGACCGTCCACAGGGTGTCGTAGCGGTCCCAGGAGGGCGGGGTGAGGGAGGCGCCGGTGACCCAGTCCTGCCACTCGCCCCCCGGGGCGAGCGGCGCGACCGAGACCTTCGTGCCGTCCTCCGACAGGGCCGCCACCTGCCCCTGGCCGCTGATCGCCGGACGGGTGCGCGAGCCGTCCTTCTCGCCCGCCCTGCCCTGCACCGGCTGGCCGACGTTCTCCTTGCCCAGCATCTGCAGGGCGCCGTCGGCCAGGTAGTACGGGTAGACGTCGCGGGGAGCCGTCCAGGGGTCGAAATCCGCGTGCTGCTGGGCGTCGATCGCCAGCAGGCTGTCGGAGTAGTACAGCTTGCCCTCCACCCTGACCTCGAAGCCCCAGCCGCCCTTGGTGAGCTCGGCGAGCGTCCCGGCGAGCTGGGCCGACATCGGGCCGATCCGGTCGGAGTCCACCGGCTTGGTCAGGTCGACGACGACGCGGTTGTTCTCCGTGGTGACGTCGATGAGCCTGGTGCCCGGCCGGAAGGCGGAGTTCACCGCCTTCTTGAGCAGGCTGCTCGGCCCCTTCAGCAGCCGCTCCACCGCCGTCTTGGCGAAGTTGGACGTCGGGTCGATGGGCACCCGGACCTGGTCGGCCACCAGGCCCTGCCACGCCGAGTCCAGGAAGTACAGGTCGACCTTGAGGTAGGCGCGGTCGACGTCCGCCTCGGAGAGCATCAGCCCCTCGGGCGCCGCGCTGATCCGCCACCCCTGCGCCCCCTTCACGAGGGTGAAGGGCTCGTTCAGGCTCCCGCCCTTGGGCCAGTAGCGGCCGTCCTGGTCGATCATGGCCGTCACGGTGCCCTTGAGGGTGACCCGGGTCTGCTTGGCGTCCGCCTGGACGGGCGGGGCCTTCTCGTACTGGTCCTGCTTGCCGTCCTGCTTGTAGACCGTCACCCCGCTCTGCGGATTCCACTCCCTGGCGAAGGCGTCGGTGAGGTATTTGCGCGCGACGTCACGCCCGGGGTCGTCGACGCTCGCCATCGCGGCCCTGAACCCGGTGACGACCTCCTCCGGCGACCAGTCGGCGCTCGGCGGCACGGCGATCACCCGGGCGTACGGGTCGCCCAGCGGGTTGCCCTTGCGGGGGTTGCCCACCGAGATGGGCTTGCCCCCGGTGGGAATGACCGAGCAGGCCGTCACCCCGCAGGTCAGCGCGACGATCAGGCCGACCGTCCCCACCCGTCGTCCTGTGCTAGTCCGCATCGTTTCCCCCGTCGGCGACCGCCGGTGCGAGCACCGGGGTCATGTGCCCCCGCCATGTCCGCCGCATCTCCACCTCCGGCGGGACCAGCGACAGCGGCGACCCCCGCAGCGGCGCCCCGGCCACCCGGGGCAGGGAGAGCCGGAACTGCGACCCCTCGCCCTGCGCCCCCCATGCCTGGAGCCAGCCTCCGTGCAGCACGGCGTCCTCGCGGGAGATCGCCAGGCCCAGGCCGGTGCCGCCGATCGTCCGCGCGCGGGACGGGTCGGCCCGCCAGAACCGGTCGAAGACCATGTTCTCCTCGCCCGGCTTGAGACCCACCCCGTGGTCCCGTACGGCCACCGCCACCGCGTCGCGGTCGGCCCCCACCGAGACGACGATGTCGCGGCCCTCGCCGTGCTCGATCGCGTTGAACAGCAGGTTGCGCAGGATCCGCTCGACCCGGCGGCTGTCCATCTCGGCCATGCAGGGCTCGCCCGGCAGGCGCAGGTCGAAGCGGGTCGAGTGGCGCTCGGCCAGTGCCTCGGAGTCGGCGACGGCGCGCAGCACCACGTCCCTGACGTCCACCGGATCGACGTCCAGCTCGGCCGCGCCCGCGTCGTAGCGGCTGATCTCCAGCAGGTCGGCGAGCATCGACTCGAACCGGTTGAGCTGGTTCTGCATCAGCTCGGCCGAGCGTGCGGCCATCGGGTCGAAGTCCTCGCGGGCGTCGTAGAGCAGGTCGGCGGCCATCCGCACGGTGGTCAGCGGGGTGCGCAGCTCGTGCGAGACGTCGGAGACGAACTGCCGCTGGACGTGGGAGAGCTCCTCCAGCTGGTGGATCTTCAACGCCAGGTTGGCGGCCATGTCGTTGAAGGAGGTGGCCAGGCGGGCCAGGTCGTCCTCGCCGCGGACCTTCAGCCGCTCGTCCAGACGTCCGGCGGCCAGCCGCTCGGCGGCCTGCCGCGTCAGCCGTACCGGCGTGACCACCTGGCGGGTGACCAGCGAGGCGATGGCCGCCAGCAGCAGCACCAGGGCGGCCCCGACGGCGACGAGCATCCGCAGGACCGAGTTGAGGGTCTCCTCCTCATTGTCCAGCGGGATGAGGTGGTAGATCTCGTATCCGCTGTCCAGCATGGTCCCGGAGGTGTCGAGGCGGGTGCCGATCACCATGCCCCGGACCGGCTCGCGCCTGCCCTCGTAGTAGAGGTCCCCGTAGTGGGTGCTGTCCTCGCCCGCCTCCTTCTTGGACACCTCCTCACGCAGCCCGGCCGGGATGCTGCGCGGATCGATGTTCGGGGTGACGAAGAACTCGCCGGGCTGGTTGTCGTTGCGGGCGATCACCGAGTAGCGGGGGACGGCCCCCGCGCGGCCGGCGAGGGTGTAGACCGCCTGGCTGAGCGGGCTGTCGCCGCCCCGCTGGAGCCCGTCGCCCGAATCGACCGACGGCTTGGAGACGTCGCCGGACGGCCGGTTCAGGTAGCCGAGCACCGCGTTCCGGTCGGCCTGCGCCTCGCTCCTGGCCGCGCGCTCCCGGTCCTGGAGCGTGGTCGCGATGATCTGCTGCATGAGGAAGACGCCGAGCACGGCCACCACCGCGATGGAGATGACCATCGTGCTGGTGACGACGCGGAGCTGCAGGGAGCGCCGCCAGACCCGGCGCACGCCTCCCGCGGCGCGACGGGCCCGCCGGCGGACGCCCCGCACCACCTGGCGCGGGGTACGGCGGCGCTTCTTCGGCGAGGACGGCATGTCGGGGGCCCGGGAGATCCGTGCGGGCTAGGCCGGGCCGGCTTTGTAGCCGACCCCTCGGACCGTCACCACGATCTCCGGGTGCTCCGGGTCCTTCTCTATCTTGGCGCGGAGCCGCTGGACGTGCACGTTGACCAGGCGGGTGTCGGCCGCGTGCCGGTATCCCCAGACCTGCTCCAGCAGGACCTCGCGGGTGAAGACCTGGCGCGGCTTGCGGGCCAGCGCGACCAGCAGGTCGAACTCCAGCGGGGTGAGGTTGATGGTCTCCTCGTCGCGCTTGACCGAGTGCCCGGCGACGTCGATGGTGATGTCGCCGATCTGGAGGATCTCCGGCGTCGGCTCGTCGGTGCGGCGCAGCCGCGCGCGGACCCGGGCCACCAGCTCCTTGGGCTTGAACGGCTTGACAATGTAGTCGTCGGCCCCCGACTCCAGGCCGAGCACCACGTCGATGGTGTCGCTCTTGGCCGTCAGCATGACGATCGGCACACCGGACTCGGCGCGGATGCGGCGGCACACGTCGATGCCGTCGGCGCCGGGCAGCATCAGGTCGAGGAGGACGAGATCCGGCCGGGTGTCGCGGAACGCGTCGAGGGCCTTGTCCCCGTCGGAGACGAAGGAGGGCTCGAAACCCTCTCCGCGCAGCACGATGCCGAGCATCTCGGCGAGAGCGGCGTCGTCGTCGACGACCAGCACGCGTCCTTTCATGGCCCCTCATTCGTTTCACGCAGTTTGGGAGTTTTTGGGGTAAACGGCACGGTCGTCGAAGATTACCCTTGTCCAGCCACTGGATGACACCTGCCGACGACCAGCCATCCGAATGCCGAATTTTAGGCGCACACAACGTAAAGCGTGTGGGAGTGCCCCCGTGCGGCCAACTCCGGTCTCGGCGACTGCGAACGCCAAGCGAAGGTGGTCACGTTCCCAGTCTGCGGTAAACAACGGTGTCTCGGCCATCCCTCCGGCATCTCCGCCGATCTCCCGGCGTGTGAAACCCCGCCGAGATCTCCCGGGCACCACAATCGGTGTGTCCACATGTCAGGATTGGGATATGTCAGACGGTCACGGCTCCACTCCCGACACGCCACCCGGCTGGGCGTCCAACCAACCTCCGCCGTACGGCGACGCCCCGGGATCACCGTGGACCGCGCCCGGCTCCGGCCCCGGCGCGCCACCGCCGCCGCAGCCCCCGCAGCAGCCCTACGGCGGGCAGGCGCCGTACGGCCAGCCCCCGCCCCCCGGGCCCGGCCCGTACGGCCCGCCGCCCCACGGCTTCCCCCCGCCCCACGGATTCCCCCCGCCCCCGGCGATGCGGCCGGGGATCATCCCGCTGCGCCCGCTCGGCCTCGGCGACATCCTCGACGGCGCCATCAAGCTGATCCGCTCCAACCCCAAGACCATCCTGGGCCTGTCGGCGATCGTCGCCGCGCTCGGGGCGATCCCGGTGGCGATCGGCCAGGCGGTCGTGATCGGCGACCTGGGCGCCGGCATCAACGACCCCTCCCTCCTGGAGAACTCGCAGGACATCGGCTTCCTCGCCCAGTACGGCGGGACGCTGATCTCCTACGCGGTGCAGTTCGTCGCGGTGACCCTGCTCACCGGCGTGCTGACCCGGATCCTGGGCCGGGCGGTCTTCGGCGGCAAGATGACCGTGGGCGAGGCCTGGAAGCTGACCCGCGACCGGGTGCCCACGCTGTTCGGGCTGGTGGCCATCGGGCTGCTGGCCATGCTGCTCCCCATGGTCGTGGTCGTCCTGCTCATCGTCGGACTGGGGGCGGCGGGGGCCGACTTCGGGGCGCTGTTCGTCGTCGGCGCGCTGGCGATGCTGGGCTTCATCGCCTACGCCCTCTTCATCACCACCCGCCTGGCGCTGGCGCCGTCGGTGGCGGTGCTGGAGCGGCGCGGCGTCATCGACTCCCTGCGCAGGTCCTGGAACCTGGTGGGCGGCGGTTTCTGGCGGACGCTCGGCATCCTGCTGCTGACCCAGCTCATCACGGCCCTGGTCGCCCTGGTGCTCTCCTTCCCCTTCAGCATCATGGCCTTCGTCGCCGGCCTGATAGGCCAGGGCTCCACCGGCTCGCGGATCGTCACGGCGATCCTGATCGCGGTCGGCGGCACCGTCGGCGCCATGATCACCTATCCGTTCCAGGCCGGGGTCAACGGCCTGCTCTACGCCGACCGGCGGATGCGCGCCGAGGCGTTCGACCTGGTGCTGCAGACCGCGGCGATCGAGCAGCAGCGCCAGGGCTGGGTGCACGCCTCCGCCGACGACCTGTGGGACCCGTCCATCACGCCCGCCGGACCCGGCCGATACGACCAGACCGGCCGGGGAGCTCCGTGGCACGACTCCTGACCCTCCCGGCGCCCCTGGCGTCCCCGATCCCGATCGACATCGACCGGGGCCGGGCCCGGCGCGAGGCGGTCCAGGAGCTGCTCAAGCCCGAATACGCCAAGGAATCCCTGATCGACCGCGCCATGCGGGCCGTGAGCCAGTTCCTCGGCGACCTGCTGGACCAGGAATCCGTGGGCGTCGTCGGCAGCGTGGCCGCGCGGGTCGTCCTGGCCGCGATCGTGATCGCGGCCGTCGCCGCGGTGATCACGATCGCGCGCAGGGCCACCCGGGGCGGTACGGTGCGCCAGGACGGGATCTTCGGAGACCGTCGCCGCACCGCCGCCGAGCACCGCGACGCCGCCGAGCGGCTGGCCGCCGAGGGCCGGTGGGCCGAGGCCGTCCGCGAACGGCTCAGAGCCGTCGCCCGAGACCTGGAGGACCGCGTCATCGTCGACTCCACGCCCGGCCGTACGGCGGGTGAGCTCGCCGCCGAGGCGGGGCGGGTGCTGCCCGCCTTCGCCGGGGAGCTGACCGCCGCGGCCCGGGTGTTCGACGACGTGACCTACGGCGAGGTCCCGGGCACGGCCGAGGCCTACGGAATCCTGCGCGACCTCGACGAGCGGCTGCGCACGGCCCGTCCCATGCCCGCCGCCGCGAAGGCGGTGCCCTCGTGAGCCTCGCCGCCGCCCCCGGAACGGGGTCGACGTCCGCCTCGCCGACAGCCGCCGGCCTGTGGCGCGGCGGCCGGGGCATCCTCCTGGTCGCGCTCATCGTGGTCGTCGGCGCCGTGATCGGCGTGCTGCTCGGCGGCTCCGGCGGGGGAAGGCCGCTCGACCCCGCCGACACCTCGCCGTCCGGCGGCAGGGCGCTGGCCCAGCTGCTGCGGGCCCACGGCGTGCAGGTCACCCGGGTCACCTCCGTCGCCGAGGCGGAGGCCGCCGGCTCCCGCGACCGCACGCTGCTGCTCAGCGACACCTCCTTCCTCAGCGAGAAGGAGGCCGGACGGCTCGGCGCCATCCCCGCCGACCTGCTCGTGGTCGGCGTGCAGCCGTACCAGGAGTTGATCACCCCGGGCGTGCGCACCACCAAGAAGGTGCGGGCGCGCTCGCGCGAGCCCCGGTGCGAGCTGCGGGCCGCGACCGGGGCGGGCAGCGCCTACCTGGGGGGCTCGTCCCTCACCGCCCCCTCCGGGGCCACCGGCTGCTACCCGGCCGACGGCAGGCCCACCCTGGTCAGCTACCCCGACGAGGGCAGGACGATCACGGTCGCGGGCGACGGCCAGTTCATGAGCAACCTGCGGCTGGCCGAGGACGGCAACGCCGCCCTGGCGATGAACCTCGCCGGGGCCCGGCCCTCCCTGGTCTGGCTGGTGGCCCCCGAGACCGCCCCGCAGGCCACCGGTGAGCAGGGACTCTACGACCTGATCCCCGGCGGGGTCAGATGGGCCGTGGTGCAGCTGGCCGTCGTGGTCCTCCTGCTGGCACTCTGGCGGGGCCGCCGGCTCGGCCCGGTGGTGGCCGAGCGGCTGCCCGTCGTGGTCAGGGCGGCCGAGACCGTGGAGGGCCGGGGCAGGCTCTACCGGGCCAGGCGGGCCCGCGACCGGGCCGCCGCCGCCCTCCGCACAAGTTTCGTCGACCGGGTCACCCCCCGGCTCGGCCTGCCGTCGGCGGCCGGGCCGGACGCGAAGGTCGAAGCGATCGCCGAACGCACCGGACAGGCACGCCCCCACGTGGGCGCCGCCCTGTACGGCCCGCCGCCGGCGGACGAGGCCGGGCTGGTAGCCCTGGCCGCATATCTGGACATGTTGGAGAGGCAGGTCAAAGAGTCGTGAGCGAGCGTAGCGAGCAGACCGTCGGGCACGGCGGCACGGCGCCGTCGGCGCCGGCAGAGGAGTCCTCGTGACCATGCCACCGGAGAACAGCGGCCTGGCGCAGACACCCCCGGTCGCCGAGACCGCGCCCGGCGCGAGCGCGGCCCGGGAGGCGCTGGCGGGCCTGCGCGCCGAGGTCGCCAAGGCCGTCGTCGGCCAGGACGCCGTGGTCACCGGGCTGGTGATCGCGCTGCTCTGCCGGGGACACGTGCTGCTCGAAGGCGTGCCGGGCGTCGCCAAGACCCTGCTGGTCAGAACCCTGGCGGCGGCGCTCTCGCTGGATTTCAAGCGGGTGCAGTTCACCCCCGACCTGATGCCGGGCGACGTCACCGGCTCCTTGATCTACGACGCGAAGACGTCGGAGTTCGAGTTCCGCCAGGGCCCGGTCTTCACCAACCTGCTGCTCGCCGACGAGATCAACCGCACGCCCCCCAAGACGCAGGCGGCGTTGCTGGAGGCGATGGAGGAGCGGCAGGTCAGCGTGGACGGCAAGCCGCGCGGGCTGCCCGAGCCGTTCATCGTGGCCGCCACCCAGAACCCGGTGGAGTACGAAGGCACCTACCAGCTCCCCGAGGCGCAGCTCGACCGCTTCCTGCTCAAGCTGACCGTGCCGCTGCCGCCCCGCGACCAGGAGATCGCGGTGCTGGAACGGCACGCGCTGGGCTTCGACCCGCGCGACCTGTCCCACATCAAGGCCGTGGCCACCATCGCCGACCTGGACGCCGGTCGCGCGGCGGTCAGCCAGGTGCACACCGGCCCCGAGGTGCTCGGCTACATCGTGGACATCGCCAGGGCCACCCGGCAGTCGCCGTCACTGCAGCTCGGCGTCTCGCCGCGTGGCGCCACCGCGCTGCTGGCCGGGGCACGGGCCTGGGCCTGGCTGTCCGGCCGCTCCTACGTGACCCCGGACGACGTCAAGGCGCTGGCCAGGCCCTCCATGCGGCACCGGATCCAGCTCCGCCCCGAGGCCGAGCTGGAGGGCGCGACCGCCGACGGCCTGATCGACGCCATCCTCGCCTCCGTCCCCGTCCCCCGCTGAGCCGATGGCACTGACAGGACGAGCCGCCCTGCTGGCCCTGCTGGGGACGCTGGCCGTGCTCTTCGCGCCACAGCCGGCACCGGCCGTGGCCGGCGTGGCGCTGCTGCTCCTGGCGCTGATCGCGGTCGACCTGCTGCTGGCCGCGGGCGTGCGGCAGCTGCGGTTCACCCGCTCGGGCGACCGGCTGATCCGGCTCGGCGAGTCCGCCACGGTCGAGCTGATCGTGGAGAACCCCGGCCCCCGCCGGGCCCGGGGCCTGCTCAGGGACGCCTGGCCCCCTTCGGCCGGGACCGCGCCACGACGGCTGCCGCTGGACGTGCCCGCCGGCGAGCGCCGCCGCCTCATCACGACGCTCACCCCCACCCGCCGGGGCGACCGCGAGGCGGTCACGGTCACGGTGCGCACCCTGGGCCCGCTGGGCATCGCGGCCCGCCAGGGCTCCCACCGGGTGCCGTGGTCGGTGCGGGTGCTGCCGCCGTTCCTCAGCCGCAAACACCTGCCCGCCAAGCTGTCCAGGCTCAGGGAGCTGGAGGGCCAGCATCCGTCGATGGTCAGGGGGCAGGGCACCGAGTTCGACTCGCTGCGCGAGTACGTGGCCGGCGACGACGTCCGTTCGATCGACTGGCGGGCCACCGCCCGCCGCAACGACGTCGTGGTCCGCACCTGGCGGCCGGAGCGCGACCGGCGGGTCCTGATCGTCCTGGACACCGGCCGCACCTCGGCCGGCCGGGTCGGCACGGCCCCCGTCCCGCTGGCCGGCGAGATGCCCGGGACCGGCGGCCTGTACGGCGGGGCGGCGGTCGTGCCGGGCTGGCCCCGGCTGGACTGGTCGATGGACGCGGCGCTGCTGCTGGCCGCGCTGGCCGCCCGCGCCGGGGACCGGGTGGACTTCCTGGCCTACGACCGCGCGGTGCGCGCCTGGGTGTCCGGCGCCAGCCGTACCGAACTGCTGTCGTCGCTGGTCAACACCATGGCACCGCTGGAGGCCGAGCTCGTCGAGGCCGACTCGGCCGGCATGGTCGCGGCCATTCTGGCGCGGGCCAAGCGGCGCAGCCTGGTCGTCGTGCTGACCGACCTGAACGCGGCGTCGCTGGAGGAGGGACTCCTGCCGATGCTCCCTCAGCTCTCCGCACGGCACCTGGTGCTCCTCGCCGCCGTCTCCGACCCGCAGGTGGCCGCGATGGCGGCCGGGCGCGGCACGCCGGAGCTGGTCTACAACGCGGCGGCCGCCGAGCACCAGAACGCCGGCCGGCGCAGGATCACCGCCCGGCTGCGCCGCCAGGGGGTGGAGGTCGTGGACGCCGCCCCGGAGCAGATCGCGCCCGCCCTGGCCGACGCCTACCTCGCGCTGAAGGCCGCGGGCCGCCTCTGACCGTTCCCGGGCCCCGGCGATCTGCCGGGGAGAGGTGTATCCGGCCGACCCGATGACACAGCCGGTAGCGGTGAGCGAGGGGCCGGGCACATAGCCGGTGGCCAGCCAGGCGCCGGCCCGTCTGGACGGCGTCCACGACCGGCGTGGTGGAGGCGCCGCCGGTGAAAGGGTGGGCGGCGTTCCGGATCGGAGCCGCCATGTCTTCAACGGCATCGTTGAATCTTCCGTATAAACTTATGCGGCATTTCCCGCTGCTGACGAGGACCTGCCTTCAAAATGCGGTTGCGACCCATCGATCTGGCGCGCGAGCACGGCCTGTCCACCCAGGCGGTGCGCAACTACGAGGAGGCGGGGATCCTGCCGCCGGCCGAGCGCTCGCCGCACGGTTACCGCGTCTACGCTCCGCGCCACGCGGCGGCGTTGCGGACGTTCCTGGCGTTGATCCCCGCGCACGGCCACGCGACCGCGGGGGCGATCATGCGGGCCGTGAACGGCGGCGCGGCCGAGGAGGCGCTGCGGCTGATCGACGGGAGCCACGCGGAACTGGCCGGCGACCGGCACACACTGGAGGCCGTGGAGCTGGCGCTGCGCGACCTGGCGCCGCCGCGTGAGCTGGAGCCGGGTGTGACGTTCATCGGGCCGCTGGCGCGCAGGCTCGGCATCCGGCCTGCGACGTTGCGCAAATGGGAGCGGGCCGGGCTGATCGTGCCCCGGCGCGACCCGCGCACCGGCTACCGCGTCTACACCTCCGCCGACGTGCGCGACGTGCTGCTGGCCCACCAGCTGCGGCGGGGCGGGCACGGGCTGGAGCAGATCGCTCGGGTGCTGGAGCGGGTGCGGGCGGCGGGCGGACCGGAGCCGCTGCAGGCGACGCTGCGGGAGTGGCGCGACCGGCTGACGGCACGTGGCCTGGCGATGCTGGCGGGCGCGGGCGCGCTCGACACCTATCTGGGGACGCGACGCTAGTCTGGGGACGCGGCGCTCGGTAGCCGAGGACGCGGCGCTAGCCGGCGCTCGGCGCGAGGTCGGGGGCCCGCTCCAGGTCTCCCGTCTCCTGGGCGGCCAGCGCCCGGCGGCCGAAGAAGATCACGTAGGCGAGGAAGGCCGCCTCGGCGACCACCCCGATGCCGATCCGCGCCCAGGTGGGCAGGCCCGAGGGGGTGACCAGCCCCTCGATCAGGCCGGAGACGAACAGCACCACGACCAGGCCGAGGGCCACGCTCATGACGGCCCTGCCCTGCTCGGCGAGGGCCTCGCCGCGCTTTCTGGGACCGGGGTCGACGACCGTCCAGCCGAGGCGCATGCCGACCGCCGCGGCCAGGAACACCGCGGTCAGCTCCAGCAGGCCGTGCGGGGTGATCAGGCCGAAGAAGATGTCCAGCTTGCCGCGCGAGGCCATCAGCCCGGCGGAGACGGCCACGTTGAGCGCGTTCTCCCACAGGATGTAGGGGATCGGCAGGCCGAGCAGCACGGCCATGATGATGACCTGCATCGACACCCAGGCGTTGTTGACCCAGACCTGCCCGGCGAACGAGGCCGCGGGGTGCTCGGAGTAGTAGTCGGCGAAGTCGTGGTCGACGAGCTGGGTGATCTCCTCGGGCGTGCCGATCGCGGCCTGGACGGCGGGGTCGCCCGCCACCCAGACGGCGACGACCGCGGAGACCAGGACGAACGCGGCGGTCGTGCCGAGCCACCACCAGCGGGCCCGGTAGGCGACCACCGGGAAGGAGACGGCGAAGAAGCGGATGAACTCCCGCCAGGCGGGGGTGTGCGCGCCGGTCACCGCCGAGCGGGCCCGGGCGACCAGCGCCGACAGCCGGCCCACCAGGATCGGGTCGGCCGATCCCGAGCGCACGATGGACAGGTGCGTGGCGACCCGCTGGTAGAGGTCGACCAGTTCGTCGGTCTCGGCGCCGTTCAGCGACCTCCGGCGCCGGACGAGGTCCTCCAGGCGGTCCCAGGCCTGCCGGTGCGCGCTGACAAAGACGTCGATGTCCACGCAGGAAGCGTATCCACATCCGCGCTCACGCCGGGATGCCCTGCCCCGGGAGGAAGCTGCCCCGTCCTCCCGCGACCGGGTTTTCCCGGCGAGGAGGACGGCGACCGCCGCGGGGCCGTACGGTCAGAACGCGACCCCGCACCGCAGGAGCACGTTGGCGTACGGCCGCGCCTCGCCGGTCCGCACGACCAGCCGGCTGGAGCGGGACAGGCGCTTGAGCTCGCTGTGCGGGATGTAGGTCAGGCCGGGCAGCCGGGCTCCGAGCAGGGCGTCACACTCGGCGTTGGCCGTGCGGACCTCCCGCGCCGCGGTGGCGCCCTCGACGACGAGCTCGGCGAGGATTCCGTCCAGCACGTCGGCGAACGCCGGAATGCCCGGCAGGAAGGCGAGGTCGACGACCTCGACGCCGGAGGGCAGCGGCATCCCGCTGTCGCAGACGAGCAGCTCGTCGGTGTGGCCGAGGCGGGCGAGCCCGCCGGACAGGGCCGCGTTGAGGATTCCCGCGCGCTTCACAGGGCCTCCAGATCCTCCGGGTACGGATAGGAACTCTGCGCGCCGGGTCTGCGCACCGAGGCGGCGCCCACCCGGACCGCGAAGGCGGTGGCGGCGGCCAGGTCGTCGCCGCCGGCCAGGCGCCAGGCCAGCGCCCCGGTGAACGCGTCACCGGCGCCGGTGGTGTCGACGGCCTCCACCTGGGGACTCGGCACCTCCGTCACCCCGCCCGGCCCGGCGACGACCGCGCCCCCGGCCCCCAGTGTGAGGACCACCGAACGGGGGCCCAGCGCGAGCAGGGCCCGCGCCTGCCGGCCGGGGGCGCCGCGCCGCCCGAGCAGGAGCGCGGCCTCGTGTTCGTTGACGACGAGCGGGTCGCAGACCGCCAGCAGCTCGTCGGGGACCATGGCCGGAGGCGACAGGTTGAAGACCACCCGCGCCGCCGTCCGGGCGGCGGCCAGGACCGCGGCGAGAGGGCTCTCCAGTTGCAGGGAGACGACCCGCGCCGAGGCCAGCAGGCCGGCCGCCGCGGCGATGTCGTCCTCGCTCAGCCGCGCGTTGACCCCTGGTGACACGATGATGCTGTTGTCACCGTCCGCCCCCACCGTGATCAGGGCGACGCCGCTCGGCCCCGGGGTCTCGACGAGATGGTCCAGCCCCACGCCGTCACCGGCGAGCGCCTTGCGCAGGAACTCGCCGTTGCCGTCGGAGCCGATCCTGCCGAGCAGGGCCACGCGGGCGCCGAGCCGGGCCGCGGCGACGGCCTGGTTGGCGCCCTTCCCCCCGGGATAGGTGACCAGGTCGGAGCCGATCACGGTCTCGCCGGGCGCGGGACGGCGGTCGACGCGGACCACCAGGTCGGCGTTGACCGAGCCGACGACGACCAGCTCGTACGGGCTCGCCCCGGCCTCCCCGCCCTGCTCGTATGGCCCTACCCCGGCCTCCCCGCCGTGCCCGTGGGCGTTCTCGGGAGGGACGGGCTCGACGGCGCCGCCGTGGACGGTCATCACGAACCCGCGAACTCTGCGACGTTGTCCTTGTTCACGGCCTTGACCGGCACGGCCACCGTGGCCTCGATCTTCTCGCCCTTGGCCGCCTTGATCGCGCCCTGTACGGCCTGCTGGCCGAGGAGCTGCGGCTGCTGGGCGATGCTGGCGTTCAGCGTGCCGGCCTGGATGGCCGTGAGCCCGTCCGGGGTGCCGTCGAAGCCGACGATCTTGACTTCCTTGCCCGCCTTCGCGCCCAGCGCCTTGACGGCGCCGAGGGCCATCTCGTCGTTCTCGGCGAACACCCCGGTGATGCCGGGGTTGGACTGGACCAGGTTGGTCATGACGTCCAGGCCCTTGGTCCGGTCGAAGTCGGCGGGCTGCTGGGCGACCACCTGGATGTCCGGGTAGGCCTTGATGCCCTCGGTGAAGCCCTGGCCGCGGTCACGGGCGGCGGAGGTGCCGGGAACGCCCTGGAGGACGGCGACCTTGCCCTTCTCGCCCATCTGCTTGGCCAGCTCCTGAGCCGCCAGCTTGCCGCCGGCGACGTTGTCGGATGCCACGGTCTGGGCCACGGTGGCGCCGTTGACCACGCGGTCGACGGCGATCACCGGGATCTTCGAGCGCTCGGCGGCCTTCACCGCGGGCCCGGCGGCGTCGGAGTCGACCGGGTTGATGATGATCGCCTTCATGCTCTGGCTGGCGAAGTTCTGGATCTGGTTCACCTGCTGCGAGGCGTCGTTCTGGGCGTCGGTGACGGTCAGCGCGACGCCCTGCTTCTTGGCCTCGTCCTCGGCGCCCTTGCGGAGCTGGACGAAGTAGGGGTTGTTCAGGGTGGAGACCGACATGCCGAGCTTGATGTCTCCCGCGGCCGCTCCGGACCCTCCCGAGGAGGAACCCGAGCCGCAGGCCGTCAGGCCCAGGGCGAGCGCGGCGCCGGCCGCGATGACGGTGATGGTGCGTTTCATGGTTTTCCCTCGGTGGTTTCAGTTGGTTCCGCGACGGCGCAGGGTGTCGAGCAGGACCGCGAGCGCGATCACCACTCCGATCACGACCTGTTGCCAGAAGGCGGAGACGGACAGCAGGTTGAGGCCGTTGCGCAGCACCGCGAGGATGAGCGCGCCGACGAAGGTGCCGAAGGCCCGGCCCTTGCCGCCGGACAGGCTCGCCCCGCCGATGACGACGGCGGCGATGGCGTCCAGCTCGTAGCCGGCGGCCGCCTGGGGCTGGGCCGAGGCCAGCCGGCTGGCCAGGACGATGCCCGCGACCGCGGCGAAGAGCCCGGCCAGGGCGTAGGTGATGAGCTTCTGCCTGTTGACGTTGATGCCGGACAGCCGGGCGGCCTCCTCGTTGCCGCCGATGGCGTACATCGCGCGCCCGCTGTAGGTCCGGCTCAGGATCACGGCCGTGATCAGACCCATGATCAGCATGACGACGACCGGGACCGGCAGGTAGTCGCCGATGGTGTCGCCCAGGTGCGAGACCGCCTCCGGCATCGCGATCGGGCTGCCCTGCGAGATCACCAGGGCCAGGCCGCGGGCGATGCCGAGCATGGCCAGCGTGGCGATGAACGGCGGCAGCTTGCCGTAGGCGATCAGGGCGGCGTTGACCAGCCCGCACGCGAGGCCGACGGCGAGGGCGATCACGGTGGCCAGCGGCCACGGCAGGCCCGCGTCGGTCGCGGTCCAGGCCAGCACGATCGCCGACAGGGCCGCGACGGAGCCGACCGACAGGTCGATGCCGCCGGTGATGATGACGAAGGTGGCGCCGAAGGCGAGGATCGCGGTGACCGCCGCCTGCACGCCCACGTTGAGCAGGTTGGTCACCGTCAGGAAGTCGCCCGACAGCAGCGACAGCGCCACCGCGAGCACGACCAGCGCGACCAGCGCGCCGTTCTCGCCCAGCCAGACGGCGGCCGGCGGTTTCCGGCCGGGGGGCTTGCGCTGCAGCACGTTAGTGGACACGAGCATCCTCCACCTCGGTCACGGCCAGGGCCATCACCGAGTCCTGTGTAGCCTCACCGGCGGCGAGCTCCCCGACGAGCCTGCCGCGGGCCATCACCAGGACGCGGTCGCTCATGCCCAGGATCTCGGGGAGATCGCTGGAGATCATCAGCACCGCGTGCCCGGAGGCGGTGAGCGAATTGATCAGTTGATAGATCTCGACCTTGGCCCCCACGTCCACACCCCGCGTGGGCTCGTCGAGGATGAGCACGCTCGCCTTGGCGAGCAGCCACTTCCCGATGACGATCTTCTGCTGGTTGCCGCCCGACAGCGTGCGGACCTCCTGGCCGAGGCCGCTCATCCGCACACCGAGCTGCCGGGCCACCTCGGCGGCGGCCCTGCGCTGCCCCGGCCTGTCGACGAACCCGCCGCGGCTGGCCCGCCGCAGCGTGACCAGGCCGAGGTTCTCCCCCACGTCGGCGCCGAGCACCAGCCCCTGGCCCTTGCGGTCCTCGGGGACCAGGCCGAGGCCCGCCTCCATGGCGGCGTGCACGTCGCCGCGGGCCAGCGGGCTGCCGTTCACCAGGACCTCGCCGGAGTCGTAGGCGTCCGCGCCGAAGATCGACCGCGCGACCTCGGTGCGGCCCGCGCCGACCAGTCCGGCCAGGCCCACGACCTCTCCGGCGCGCACCTCGAAGGAGACGTCGGCGAACTCACCCTCCCTGCGGAGCCCTCGCACCTGCAGGAGAGTTCCGCCCGGCGCCGCCGGCTCCCGGGGGTACTGCTGGTCGATGGGGCGGCCGACCATGAGCCTGACCAGCTCGTCCTCGGGAGTGGTCGCCGGCACCTCGGCCACCGAGCTGCCGTCCCGCAGCACGGTGACGCGGTCGCCGATCTGCGGGATCTCCTCAAGGTGGTGGGTGATGAACACGATCGCCACCCCCTGGTCGCGCAACTGCCGGACGATGTCGAACAGCCGCTCGACCTCGGTCGTCGTGAGCACGGCGGTCGGCTCGTCCATGATGAGCACGCGGGCGTTCAGGCCCAGCGCCTTGGCGATCTCGACCATCTGCATGCGCGCGATGCCCAGCCGCGCCACCGGGGTGCGCGGGTCGACGTCGACGCCGACCCTCCGCAGCAGCTCCCCCGCCTGCTCGTGCATCCGCCGGGTGTCGACGAAGCCGAAGCGGCGGGGAGGGCGGCCCAGGGCGAGGTTCTCACCGACGGTGAGCTGGGGAACCAGGTTGAACTCCTGGTAGATGGTGGCGATGCCCAGTCTCTGCGCGTCGCTCGCGGTGCGGATCTCGACCGGCGCCCCGTCGACCAGGATCCGCCCTCCGTCGGGGTGGTAGGCCCCGGAGAGCATCTTGATCAGCGTGCTCTTGCCCGCGCCGTTCTCCCCGAGCAGGACGTGGACCTCGCCGGCCCGGAGGGTGAAGTCGACCCCGTCCAGCGCGACCACACCCGGGAACTCCTTGCGCAGGCCTTCGACCCGGAGGATCTCGTCGTTCAAGAGACGTCCCTTCCTTCCCCGCATGATTGGCGGACCACCAGTACGGCGGGCAGGGACACCGACTCGGCGGGCCGCCCGCCGAGGCGGTCGAGGATGACCCGCACACCCCGTTTGCCGAGCTCGGCGGCGGGCTGGCTGATCGCGGTTATCGCCGGATCGACGTGCGGAAACCACGGCACGTCGTCGAATGACGCCAGCGCCACGTCCCCGGGGATCCGCAGGCCGCGCGCCCGGATCTCGTCCAGCGCGCCCAGGGTCATCAGGTTGTCGCCCGCGAAGATCACCTGAGGCGGCTCCGGGAGGTCGAGGAGCCTGGCGGTGAGGGCGCGGCCGCTGCCGGACCGGAAGTCGCCCGCCTGGACGTACTCCGGGTGGACCTCCAGGCCGTGCTCGGCCATCGCGGCGAGGAAGGCGCCGGTCCGCTCCCGGCCCGTGGACAGCCGGGCGGGGCCCGAGATGAAGGCGATCCGCCGGTGCCCGAGCTGCCGCAGGTGGGCGACCAGCGCCCTGATCGCGTCGGTCCCGTCGGCCCGGACCGACGGCACGTGCACCCCGGGGAGCGTGCGGTCCAGGAAGACCAGCGGCCCGCCGGCCCGTGCGATCTCCTCGACCAGCGGCGTGACCTCGGCGGTGGGGCAGATCAACAGCCCGTCCACCCGCTGCTCCAGGAGGGTGCGCACGTAGTGGTCCTGTTCCTCGGCCCGCTCGTCGGCATTGCCGATGATCACGGTATAGCCGGCCGCCCGCGCCGTGTCCTCGACCGCTCTCGCCAACTCGGCAAAGAATGGGTTGGCGATGTCGCCGATGATCAGCCCGAGGGTCTTGGTCGCCTCGGTGCGCAGCGAACGCGCCACCGCGTTGGGGACGTAGCTGAGCTCTCTCATCGCGGCGTAGACCCGGGTCCGGGTCTCCTCCGTCACCGACGGGTTGTCGTTGAGGACCCGGGAGACCGTGGCGACGGAGACGCCCGCGTGCGCGGCCACGTCCTTGATGCGTGCCATCAGCCCTCCATGTAATCGATTACATCAGAGTATGTAATCGATTACATGGATGTAAACAGCACATTAAGTGACCTGCGTCACACTCATGGTGCTCACGCGGCCCCCACGCTTCCCAGCCGGGTCGGGGGACCCGGCGGCCGGATCCCGGACGCGGCGGGAACCCGGGGACGGGACGGCGGGGACACCCCGGTGCACACGCGGCGGCCGGCGGGCACGCGGGCAGGGAAAGCCGGTCGCGTCACCGGTAGGGTGCTGTGTGTGTCCGATGTCGTAACCGGCGAGGCCGTTGTCGTCGAAGTCCGGGTCGCCCAGCTGCCGAGCAGAGCGGCGGCGCTGCTCATCGACATCGCGGTCCAGCTCGTGACGCTGTTCGGGGCGTCCTTCGTGGTCGGTGCCCTGGCCTTCACCGCCGACGAGGCCCTGTTGACGATGATCTACATCGCGCTCACCGTGCTGGTGCTCGTCGGCTATCCAGTGATCTTCGAGACGCTCTCCCGCGGCCGCAGCCTGGGCAAGCTCGCCCTCGGGCTCCGGGTGGTCAGCGACGACGGCAGCCCCGAGCGGTTCCGGCAGGCCCTGTTCCGCGGGCTGGCCGGAATGCTGGAGTTCTGGACGCTCAGCGGCGCTCCCGCGCTGATCAGCTCGCTGATCTCGGAGAAGGGCAAACGGCTCGGCGACATCTTCGCGGGCACCATCGTGATCTCCGAGCGCGGCCCCCGGCGGTACGGCCCGCCGCTGGAGATGCCGCCGCAGCTCGCCGCGTGGGCCGCGACGCTGGAGCTGTCACGGCTGCCCGAGGGGATCGCCGCCACCGCGCGGCAGTACCTCACCCGCTGGCACGACCTGTCCCCCGCGGTCCAGCACGAGATGGGCGCGCGCATCGCCACCGAGATGTCGGCCTTCGTCTCACCGCCCCCGCCTCCCGGCGTGCCGCCGTTCGCCTACCTCACCGCCGTCCTGGCCGAGCGCCGCCGCCGTGACCACGCGCGGCTGGCGTTCCAGGCAGGCGCCTCCCAGCGGCCCGCCCCGACGACGCCGACGCCCTACCCGCCGCCCCACCGGCAGGCGCCGTACCCACCGCAGCAGGCGCCGCATCCCTACCAGCAGGCACAGGGCTCGCATCCGCCGCCGCCCCACCCGCGGGCGCCGTACCCGCCGCCCTCCCACCCGGTCCCGGCTCCGATGGCCGCACCGCCCGCGTCCCAGCCGCCGGCCACGGCCCCCGGCCCCACCTCCGGCGGCTTCGTCCCGCCCGCCTGAACCCGCCCGAGCCCGTACGGACGACCGGCCGGATCTGGGCATGCGTGCCGTGGAGCCATCCGGCCGGACCTGAGCACGCCGTACGGCCGTGGGCGGCGGCGGGAGGATGCCGCCCACAGCCGGAGAATCAGTGGTTGCGCCCCTGGTGGTAGGAGGCCTGGGTCTGCACGTTCAGCCGGTCCAGGCGGACGCCCCCGGCCGGGTCGGTGCGCCGGTCGTTGATCCTGACCACGTCGAGTCCGTGGTGGAAGTCGCTGCCGTAGATGTGGCCGTTGTAGTAGTAGGCCGACCAGATGCCGCCGCCCCCGCCGTTGGGCTCCGGGCCTCGCTCGAAGAAGCCGATCTCCCGCGGGTGTGCGGAGTCGGTGAAGTCCAGGATCGAGATGCCGCCCTGGTACCAGGCCTGGACCATGATGTCCTTGCCCTTGACCGGGATCAGTGAGCCGTTGTGCGCGACGCAGTTCTCGGTGTCGGCCTGGTGGCGCGAGATCTTGAAGTAGCTCCGGAACACGAGCCGGCCGCCCCTGATGTCGTAGACGGCGTCGGCGCCGCGGTTCGGGCCGGTGGCCTCGTTGCAGGTGGCCGCGCCGCCACCGCCGAGCTCGTCGGTGAAGACGACCTTGGTGCCGGCGTTGTTGAACGTCGCCGAGTGCCAGAACGCGAAGTTCGGGTCCGTGACACGGGCCGTGATCACCGGGTTCTCCCGGTCGGAGATGTCGAACAGCACGCCGTCGCCCATGCAGGCGCCCGCGGCGACGTCCTTCTCCGCGTAGACGGTGATGTCGTGGCAGCCGCTGGTCGGCAGCAGCAGGCCCGGCTGGGTCTCGTTGCCGCCGTCGGGGAAGACGACCGGGGTGCTGACGACCGCGGCGTCCGCCGGGGAACGCAGCGGCACCTTGATGACCGAGATCTTGTCGTGCGGCGGCCGGCAGTCGGGGAAGCTCGCCGAGGGGTTGTAGGAGGAGGCGTACAGGTAGACGTTGCGCCGGTCGCGGCCCTTGCCCGGCACGAGGGTCAGGGTGTGCGAGCCGCAGTCGGTCTCGACCGCCTTGACGTACTTAGGGCTCTTCTTGTCGCTGATATCGAAGATCCGGACGCCCTCCCACGACTCCTTGACCGACGCGACCTGCCCGACACTGCTGCAGGAGTCGTTGTTGCGGGAGGAGTCGACCGCGGTGAACAGCAGATTCCCGTAGACCGACACGTCCATCTGGGAGCCGGGGCAGACGACGCTGCTGACGACCTTGGTCCGGTCCGGGCGGCTGATGTCGTAAATGGAGAAACCGCCGTAGTTGCCGACATAGGCGTAGTCGCCCTGGAAGGCGATGTCGGTGTTGATGGTGTTCTCCAGCCCGGCGGGCTTGGGGACGTTGGCCACGTGCGACACGTTCGGGCTGGTGGCGACCTCACCGGACGGTGGGATGCCGGCGGCCTGGGCAGGCATCGCCGACATGAGCATCGCGGCGGTCACCGCGATCGACGGCCAGCCGATCCTGTGGAGAGTGAGCACCCGGTAACCTCCGTTGCGAGGGAGACATGAAGTGCAGACAAACGTGGAAATTGTCCGTCTCAACCGGAAAATAAACTAGATGTCAGCCAGTAAGGATAATCATCTAGTTTTATGTGTTCCCTCCGACAAAAGGACTATCCGGACCCTCCACGGGCGGCGAGGACCGGGATCCCCGCCGCCCAGAGATGATCAGTCGTCGTCGTGGTCGCCGTGACCGCCATGGCCGTGCTCGGCGTAGGAGGCCTGGGTCTGCGCGTTCAGGATGTCGGCCTTGACCCCCTTGGCCTTGTTGGTGCGCGGGTCATTGATCTTCAGGACGTCGAGGCCCAGGTTGAAGTCGCTGCCGTAGATGTAGCCGTTGTAGTAGTAGGCGGACCAGAATCCACCGCTCAGCGCGGGGGCGGTGCTGTCGGGGCCGCGCTCGAAGAAGGCGATCTCCTGCGGGTTGGCGGAGTCGGTGAAGTCCACGACCGAGATGCCGCCCTGGTACCAGGCCTGGACCATGATGTCCTTGCCCTTGACCGGGATCAGCGAGCCGTTGTGCGCGACGCAGTTCTCGGTGTCGGCCTGGTGCCTCGGGATCTTGAAGTACCCCTTGAAGGCGAGCCCGCCGCCCGCGATGTCGTAGTAGGCGTTGGCGCCGCGGTTCGGGCCGATCGCCGCGTTGCAGGTGGCCGCGCCGCCGCCGCCGAGCTCGTCGGTGAAGACGACCTTGGTGCCGGCGTTGTTGAACGTCGCCGAGTGCCAGAACGCGAAGTTCTCGTCGTCCCGGGCCGTCGCGGTGACCTTGGGGTTCACCGGGTCGGAGATGTCCATCAGGATGCCCTCGCCCATGCAGGCTCCGGCGGCGATGTTCTTCTCCGGGAAGACGGTGATGTCGTGGCAGCCGGTGGTCGCCGACGTGCGGTAGGGGTACTGCTGGGTCGGCTCGCCGGGGTTGCCGCCGTCCGGGAACAGGTTCGGGGTGCCGACGACGGAGGCGCCCGCCGGGTTGCCCAGCGGCACCTTGACGATCGAGATCAGGTCGTGCGGCGGCTGGCAGTCGGGGAAGCTCGCCGAGGGGCTGTAGGAGGAGATGTAGAGATAGACGTTGCGCCGGTCGCGGCCCTTGCCCGGCACGAGGGTCAGGGTGTGCGAGCCGCAGTTGGTCTCGACCGCCTTGACGTACTTCGGATTCTTCTTGTCGCTGATATCGAAGATCCGGACGCCCTCCCACGACTCCTTGACCGACGCGCTCTGCGAGGTGCTGCTGCAGGAGTCGTTGTTGCGGGAGGAGTCGACGGCGCCGAAGAGCAGGTTCCCGTAGACGGCCACGTCCATCTGCCCGCCGGGGCAGATCACCGAGCTGACCAGCGAGGTCTTCTTCGGCTTGCGGATGTCGTAGATGGAGAAACCGGTGTAGTTGCCGACGTAGGCGTAGTCGCCCTGGAAGGCCATGTCGGTATGGATGTCAGTGAGCGCGGCCGGCTTGGGAACGTTGGTCACGTGCTCGATGTTCGGGCTCATGACGATCTCGCCGGGTGCCGGAATGTCAGCGGCCTGGGCGGGCACCGTGGACAGCGCCATCACCGCCGCGACACCGGCTACTACCAGGAACCGGCCGGACAGGCCCTTCCTGAAGGGGGTGAACACTCGCGAACCTCCTTGCCATATGCGCCATAAAGGGCGCATAAATGACTAGATCGTCCGCCTTGAGTGATAGATCGGGCAAGGTGTCACTGTGTCAGCAAGTTTTTCCGATTTGTTGTCTTTACTCACCTACCCGGCCGAGGTTAGGGTTTTCCGTCACAGCAGCTTCACGAAGGAGGCCGGGTGCGCGTCGCGCTCATTGCCGTGGTCGCCGCCCTCTCCCTCAGCGCGTGCAGCGCCGATCCGGGGCCGCCTCCCGTCCAGGCGAAAGCCGAGTCGACCGCCCCGATCATCGCGCCCGGCAGGCCGGGTGAGCCCGCCAGGACGATCGGCCCGGACGAGGCCCGCACGGCCGTGCCCGCGCCCACCGCCAACGCGGCGGACGTGAAATACGTTCAGGACATGGTCACCCATCACCGGCAGGCCGTCGACATGGCGGTCCTGGCTCCGTCCCGGGCCGACTCGGCCACGCTCAAGGGCCTGGCCTCGCGCATCAAGGACGCCCAGGGGCCGGAGATCCAGTACATGACGACCTGGCTGCAGCAGCAGGGCATGAAGGTGCCCGACCACCACGCCTCCCACACCGGCATGCCGGGCATGGCCACACCCGAGCAGATGCGGGCCCTCAAGGCCGCCTCGGGCAAGGACTTCGACCGGCTCTTCCTCACCCTGATGACCGCCCACCACCAGGGCGCCATCACGATGTCCGAGCAGGTCCTGGTCGGCGGCTCGCACATCAAGATCGAGGAGCTGGCGAACGACGTCGCCGCCACCCAGAGCGCCGAGATCCGCAGGATGCGGGAGATGCAGGCCGGGCTATGAGCCGAGCCGCCAGGAGTGGAGATACTTCTCCTGCTCGGCGGTCAGGGTGTCCACCTCGATCCCGGCGGCGGCCAGCTTGAGCCGCGCCACCTCGACGTCGACCTCCTGCGGCACGTCGTAGACGCCGGGCGCCAGCCCCGCCCTCTCGCGGGCCAGCCACGCGACGGCGAGCGCCTGCGCGGAGAAGGACATGTCCATGACGGCGGCCGGATGCCCCTCGGCCGCCGTCAGGTTCACCAGACGCCCCTCGGCGAGCAGCAGGAGCCGCCGGCCGTCGGCGAGGACGTACTCGTCGGTGTTGGGGCGCACCCCGCGATGGACGGCCTGCGCCAGCTCGTCCAGGGCCCGGACGTCGATCTCGACGTCGAAATGGCCGGCGTTGGCCAGGATCGCGCCGTCCTTCATCGCCGCCAGGTGCTCGCCCCTGATCACGTCGCGGTTGCCGGTGACCGTGATGAACACGTCCCCCGCCCGGGCGGCGCCCGTCATCGGCTGCACGTCGTAACCATGCAGTGAGGCGTCCAGGGCCTTGACCGGGTCGATCTCGGTGATCACCACCCGGGCGCCCAGGCCCCTGGCCCGCTCGGCGACGCCCCGGCCGCAGTAGCCGAACCCGGCGACCACCACGGTCTTGCCCGCCAGCAGGGTGTTGGTGGCGCGCATGATGCCGTCGATGGTGGACTGGCCGGTGCCGTACCGGTTGTCGAACATCCGCTTGGTCCGGGTGTCGTTGACCGCCACGACCGGGAACCTCAGCGCCCGCTCGGCCGCCATCTGCCGGAGCCGGATGATCCCGGTCGTGGTCTCCTCGCAGCCCCCGGAGACCCTCTCCAGCAGCTCGGTCCGCTCGGTGTGCAGGATGTTGACCAGGTCGCAGCCGTCGTCGAGGACGACGTCCGGGGAGATGTCGAGCGCCTGGTGGATGTGCCGGTAGTAGGTCTCCCTGTCGACCCCGGCCCTCGCGTGCACGCCGACGCCGTACTCACCCAGCGCGGCGGCGACGTCGTCCTGCGTGGACAGCGGGTTCGAGGCGGCCAGTGCGATCTCGGCCCCGCCCGCCTTCAGCGTGCCCATGAGCACCGCGGTCTCGGCGGTCACGTGCAGGCAGGCGGCGATCCGCAGCCCGTCGAGAGGCCGCTCGGCCGCGAACCGCTCTCCGATCGCGGTGAGCACGGGCATCGACCGCGCCGCCCACCCGATCCGCCGCTCGCCCGCGGCCACCAGTGCGCTGTCCACGTCTCTCCCCGGATTGCCCGAAGGCCCCCGCAGCTCTGCGGGGGCCCGGTTGGAACGGTCGATCAGTAGCGGTAGTGGTCGGCCTTGTAGGGGCCCTCGATGTCCACGCCGATGTACTCCGCCTGCGCCTTGGTGAGCTTGGTGAGCTTCACGCCGAGGGCGTCGAGGTGGAGACGGGCGACCTTCTCGTCCAGGTGCTTGGGCAGCACGTAGACGCCGATCGGGTACTGCTCGGTCTTGGTGAACAGCTCGATCTGGGCGATCACCTGGTTGGTGAAGGAGTTGGACATGACGAACGAGGGGTGACCGGTGGCGCAGCCCAGGTTCATCAGGCGGCCCTCGGCGAGCACCAGGATCTGGCGGCCGTCGGCGAAGGTCCAGGTGTGGACCTGCGGCTTGATCTCGGTCTTGACGATGCCCGGGATCTTGGCCAGGCCGGCCATGTCGATCTCGTTGTCGAAGTGGCCGATGTTGGACACGATGGCGTTGTGCTTCATCTTCGCCATGTGGTCGGCGGTGATGATGTCGAAGTTGCCGGTCGTGGTGACGAAGATGTCGGCGATGCCGACGACCTCGTCCAGCGTGGTGACCTGGAAGCCGTCCATGGCCGCCTGGAGCGCGCAGATCGGGTCGATCTCGGTGACGATGACACGGGCGCCCTGGCCCCGCAGCGCGTCGGCACAGCCCTTGCCGACGTCGCCGTAACCGGCCACGACGGCGACCTTGCCGCCGATCAGCACGTCGGTGGCGCGGTTGAGGCCGTCGATGACCGAGTGGCGGCAGCCGTACTTGTTGTCGAACTTCGACTTGGTCACCGAGTCGTTGACGTTGATCGCCGGGAAGAGCAGCGTGCCGGCCTTGAACATCTCGTAGAGGCGGTGGACGCCGGTGGTGGTCTCCTCGGTGACGCCCTTGATGCGCGAGGCGACCTCGGTCCACTTCTTCTCGGGGGTGACCGTACGGCGGAGCAGATCAAGGATGATCTTCCACTCCTCCGCGTCGTCCTCGCCCGCGCTGGGGACGGCGCCGGCCTTCTCGTACTCGGCGCCCTTGTGGACGAGCAGGGTGGCGTCGCCGCCGTCGTCGAGGATCATGTTGGGGCCGTCACCGCCGGGCCATACCAGCGCCTGCTCGGTGCACCACCAGTACTCCTCCAGGGTCTCGCCCTTCCAGGCGAAGACCGGCACGCCCTGCGGGTCGTCGACGGTGCCGTTCGGGCCGACGACGACGGCGGCGGCCGCGTGGTCCTGGGTGGAGAAGATGTTGCAGCTCACCCAGCGGACCTCGGCGCCGAGCGCGACCAGCGTCTCGATGAGCACGGCGGTCTGGATGGTCATGTGCAGCGAGCCCATGATCTTCGCACCGGCCAGCGGCTGGGACTCGGCGTACTCCTTGCGGATGGCCATCAGGCCCGGCATCTCGTGCTCGGCGAGCTGGATCTCCTTGCGGCCGAAGGCCGCAAGGGAAAGGTCGGCGACCTTGAAGTCCATGTGTTACCCCTCTGGTTGATGGTCGCGCTCGCCGCGTGCCCTCGCTGGTCTCGCGACCCCGCTTCGCTCTCGGGCCCGGCTCGGCGCTCCACCGGAAAAGTCGACGATGTGAGTTTAGGCGGCCGGGATGACTCCGCGCACCTTCCAGAGCGCTAATCTGACACAAGAATGTAAGACTCTGCGGAAAGGCGTGAGAATGCGGATCACCGAGGCCGCCAGACGGCTGGGAATGTCACCCCGCATGCTCCGCTACCGCGAGGCACTCGGCCTGCTCCCGCCGGTCCGCAGCCACGGGGCGCACCGGCGCTTCGGCCCCGAGGAGCTGTCGGCCGTGGCGCAGGGCGTGGAGCTGGAGAAGCGGTTCGACATCTCCCCCGCCGAGCTGGCCTTCGCGCTGCGGGTGCTGAGCGAGCCCGCGGTGGCGCAGGCCGTACGCGATCTGGGGCTGCGGATCGGCCGCCTGCAGGCCCCGCGCCGGGCGCTGGACTTCGAGAAGGAGAAGGCGCTGCGCCTGCTCCAAGGTCGCTCCTAGGAGTGACGACACAAGATTCCCAGGTCACGACAATTCTCCCCATGGATGTCACCACCAAGCTGAGCCACGCCGAGAAGCGGGTGACCGCCTTCGATCTCAGGCGCGTCCTCGAATCGCCGCTCACCGACCTCGCCCTCGCCGCGGCGCTCGCGATCCTCGCGCTCATGGAGGCCGCGGTCCCGACCAGGCACGGGAGCCCTCTCGTCTTACTGGCCGCACTGCTGGCCACCGCGCCACAGGCGGTCCGCCGCTCCCAGCCGTGGCTGGCCGTCGCCCTGACCTTCCTGGGGGCGGTCGGTCTGCTCACGGTCGGTGTGAACCGGCTGCCCGTCGCGGTCGGCGTCTCGGGCGTGCTCTCCTTCTACACGATCCTGCGCCGGCTCGGCCGCAGAGCGGCATGGTCCCTGACGGCGGGTGTCGGTGTGCTCCTCACCGTCGGGTTCATCGCCCAAGGGCCGTACTGGCTCTACCGCGGCGGGATCATCATCCTGATCACCGCGCTGGGCGTGGTCGCGGTCACGGCGCTCCTGGCGGACGTACGGCGCAGCCGCAGCGAGATCAAGGAAGTGCGCGCCGACAACCTGGAGACCCTCAGGGAGCAGGCCGCGATGGCCGAGCGGGCCAGGATCGCGCGGGAGATGCACGACATCGTGGCCCACTCGGTCTCGATGATCGCCGTGCAGGCCGAGACCGCGCCCTACACGCTCGGCGACCTCGACGACCGGGTGAAACAGGAGTTCGCGGAGATCGCGACCAGCGCGCGCACCACGCTCACCGAGATGCGCCGCCTGCTCGGCGTGCTCCGCGCCGACATCACCACCGCTCCGGAGACCGCGCCGCAACCGGGGCTGGCGCTGCTTCCCGAGCTGGTGGAGCGGCACGAGGGCGTGGTCGACCTGGACATCGTCGGCGAGCCGGTCCCGGTGCCGCAGGCCGTGGACGTCTCGGCCTACCGGATCGTCCAGGAGGCGCTGACCAACGCCCGCGTCCACGCGCCGGGCGCCCGCGTCTCGATCGAGCTGACCTACCGCCCGTCCCTGCTGGTGCTGCGGATCACCGACGACGGCCCCGGCCCGTCCGGCGACACCTCCAACGGGCACGGCCTGGTCGGCATGCGCGAGCGCGCCCTGGCCCTGGGCGGCTGGTTCCAGGCCGCCCCCGGCCCGGCCGGAGGCTTCCTCATCCATGCGGGCCTCCCGCTGGAATGACCGCCTCCGACCATCACCGGACCTTCCCGGACACGCCGCCCCAGGACGACCGGCCCGGTGCGACGCCCCAGGGCCGCCGACCGGCTCCGATGCTCCCCGGAGCGCATGCCGGGGCCGGGGAGACGCCGTCCCCGGGCGACCGGCCCGATCCCGGCCGCGCGACGCCGCCGCACGGCCGCACCCGGGTGCTCATCGCCGACGACCAGCCGGTCGTGCTGCGGGGTTTCGCGGCGGTGCTCAGGGCGCAGCCCGACCTCACCGTCGTGGGTACGGCCTCCGACGGCGCGCAGGCCGTACGGCTGGCCCGGGAGACCCACCCGGACGTCGCCCTGCTGGACATCCGGATGCCGGAGATGGACGGGATCGAGGCGGCCCGGCGGATCCTGGCGACCGAGGCCACCAGGGTCATCATGATCACCACGTTCGACCTGGACGACTACGTGTACGACGCGCTCTCCGCGGGGGCGAGCGGGTTCCTGCTCAAGGACGTCCGGGCGAACGACCTGGCCGAGGCGGTGCGGACGGTGGCACGCGGCGACGCGCTGCTCGCCCCGAAGATCACCAGGCGGCTGGTCGCCGAGTTCGCCCGGCAGCGGCGGCCCGTGCCGGCGGGCAGCCCGCTGACCCCGCGGGAGGCGGAGGTGCTGCGCCTGATCGCCCGGGGGCTGTCCAACGCCGAGATCGCGGCCGATCTCGTGGTCACCGAGCACACCGTCAAAACCCACGTGGCACGGCTGCTCGCCAAGCTCGGCCTGCGCGACCGCACCCAGGCCGTCATCCACGCCTACGAGACGGGCCTCGTCGTCCCGCACATCTGACGCTCTCCCGGCCGTCGAAGAACCGGCATCCCATCCGAAACCGGGTTACGGGGCTTGAGCACGCAGGTGAGCGGCTCCGAAGTACGGTATCGCTGAGGGCTGCGCCCGGTGGGCCGCTTCCACCCACCCGTGGGGCAGGCGCTTCGGCTGAGCGACTGTCGCCCGCCCCACCCCTGACCGGGTCCGCGACAGCCAGGAGACCCCTCGCGGAACGAGCCGAGGACATCCACGACCCGAGCGAGCGGACATCACCCAGGCACGACAGCCCTTCGGTCCTCTTTCTCTTGTCCTGGATGTCCTATGGCTGCGCGTGTCAGGCGAGGACACCGCTGCGGGCGGCAAGGCCACGCAGCTCGGGTGTGGTGCGGCCGGACACCAGTAGGCCGGAGACGAGGGACTTCACCGCCGGACGCGCATGCGTTTCCTCAGGGGCATGATGCTCGGCGGTCAGGAGTGCGCGCACGCATTCGTCGCGACGGCCCAACTGCCCGAAGGCGGTGGCGACGTCCGTGTAGTAGCGGGAGCGGCGCTCCACGCTGGGCAGGCTCTGTGGTGCGATCGCGTGGGCGGTGCTCAAGGCCGCGGCGGGATCTCCGGCGGAGTTTTCCGCCGAGATGAGATGCAGCTGAACGGTGACCGGGCTGAAACCGCCGCCATGGTCACGCAGCAAGGTGGTGCCACCAAGGTCGGTGGCAATGGCGGCCGCCTCGGCGGTGAGCTGCCGCATTCCCTTACGGTCACCGCCGCGGGCCACGGTGTAGGCCGCCGATTGGATCAGCAGGCCGCGCTCGGCGGCACCGGCCTGTCCAGCACCGCGTAGAGCGGGGTCGTCGGCGGCGGCCAGCGCGATCGACATCGCCTGGTCATTCCACCCGGCCTTGCGAGCCAGGACGGCGAGCTGCCGCGCGGCCTCTGCCACCGTGAGCACGTTGCCTCCGGCTTCGGCCAGCTGCCGCGCGCGGTCGGCCGCCATCCAGCCGAGCTGCTGCTCGTCCATCTTGACGAGCATTCGGGTCGCCAGCACGTAGCTTTGCGCGAGGAGCGCGTAGTGACCCGTCGCGCCGTCACTGATACTGACCGCGTGTCCTGCGCGGATCAGCCGAGGCAGGCGCACGGCGAGGCTGCCGTAGCGGCAGCCATGGAAATCGGCGAGCGCGCGCGAGAGTTCCGCGGGTAGTTGCTCAGGCGGCGGCTGATCTCCTGGGGTGCTGCCCAAACCGAGCATCGCGTCCCGGAGGCCGGCGACGAGCACCTCACCGAGCAAAGCCTCGTCGGCCTGCGCGGTGCCGCCTCCAAGAAGTCGAGAGCCGGCGGCTGCGGCAGCCGTGACCACCAGGTTCGCCAGCACATCCCTTCGCCGCACCGGATCTTCACCGTCCTCCCGCTGGGTCCTTCCCACCCTATGAGCGGGCAGGCGGAGATATGCGGTAGTTGGTACGGTCGCTTGACCGTGTCGGACCTTCGGCTGAGGTGGGGCAAGGCCGAACGCCTGATGCGGGATGCCGAGCACTTCGGCGAAGATCCGCAGCACGGCGACGTCAGTCATCGGTGAGATGCCCCGCTCGTAGCGGGAGACCTGGGCCGCGGAGTATCCGGTCCGCTTGCCGAGCTCGGCCAACGTCAGCCGGTGTGCCTGCCGCACCTGACGGACGAGCTGCCCGGGAGTAACGATTGCCTCGGGGTTGCTCGTGCTCTGCCGATCGCATCCATACCCTGTCCCTGCTGGTTGCTGAGACTGCACTCCCTCACCGTAGCCATATCGTGACACTCTGTGTAGGGCTTTTGCATCAGACGCAAACCTTTTGCATCCCCAGGCAGCGCGCTCCCACAGCCGGGCCGGATGCGATGACCTAGGAGCGAGCAGCCCGCACCTGGCCGCCATCCATCCGGTCCCGCTCCCAGGAGATCCTGATGCAGCTGATTCCCGGCCCGTTCACAACCGCACCCGCAGACATCCGGCTCGCCCCCGACTACTACTTCCAGCCCGACGACCTCGGTCCCTACATCATGAGGCTGCTGAAAAGCTGCCCGACGGTCTTCGACATCAAATCCACCATGGCCGCAGACCTCGACCACCTCGCCGCCGCGGGCCTTTACGCTGAACCCCGCGGCGTCGTAGAAGATGGCGCTCTTCTCCAAGGTGAGGTCATCGTTCAGGCCGGCGCCCGCATAGAGGCGGGTGCCCAGGTCGTCGGTCCGGCGCTGATCTGCACCGGCGCGATCGTGTCCGCCGGTGCTCTGATCCGCGACCACACCGTGATCGGACCCGGCTGCCGGATCGGGTTCGGCGCGGAGATCACCCGCAGCCTGCTGATCGGGCATGTCTTCATGAAGCATCCCTGCTTCATCGGCGACTCAGTGATCGGGCGGCGCGTCAACGTCGGATCCTTCTGCTCCACTACCGGGCTGCGATGCGACCGCGGGCCGGTCGCCGAACCAGCGATCGAGGAGATCACCGTCACCCTTGGCGGGCAGCGCATCACTACCGGGCAGACGAAGTTCGGCGCCGTCATCGGCGACAAGGTGGCACTGCCGGCCGGGACCGTGCTGTCGCCGGGCACGCTGATCGGCCCCGGCACGGTGATCTACCCGCGCGACCACATCGGTGGCTTCCTGCCCGCCGGCTCCCGGGTGCGGTGACGGCCATGACCATCACCCCTACCGCGGCGGCTCTGGAGTCCACTGCCGTTACGGTCACCGGCGGCAGGCCGCTGAGCGGCCGCATCCCGGTGCAGGGCAGCAAGAACATCGCCCTGCACCTGTACGCCGCTGCCCTCGTGGCGGATGGCCCGGTCGTCCTTGCCTCAGTCCCGGACATCCTCGACACCGGAGTATGCGCGCAGATCCTGGCTCACACCGGCGCCCATGTCGTGGTCGATGACGGCCGATTCTCCGTGATCCCGGCCCCGGCCATGGCTATCTGCCCGATCATCCATCCGGAGCTCGGCCGCCGGGTGCGGACAACCGTCGTCCTGGCCGCCGCGGTGCTGGCCCGCACCAGCCAGGTCACCTTTCCCTACCCCGGCGGGGATGCCTTCTGCCCCCGCCTGATCGACCGGCACCTCGCGGCGATGCAGGCGGCCGGAGCCGAGGTCATCGCCGACGCCACCGGCATTCGTGCGCAGTGTGGACCGCGGGGTGTGCGGGCGTTCACCGCCGACATGGCCACCCCGTATGGGCCGAGTCTGGGGGCGACGGTGACCGCCATGCTGCTGGCCGCCCGCGCCCCGGGCGCCAGTCTGATCACGCATCCGTCAATGGAGCCGGAGGTCACCGAGACCGCTCGCTTTCTAGCCGAGTGCGGCGTCGAAATCCACTTCGACGATCACGGGCTGCACGTCAGCGGGAGCGACCACCTCGCTGGCGGCGACTTCACGGTGGTAGGGGACCGGATCGAAGCAGCCACCATGATCATGGCCGCCGCCTCCACCGGCGGCAGCATCCACCTCGATGGGATCACCGCCTGTGCCTTCCCTGACGGCCTCACCGCGGCTCTGGAAGCGGCGGGCATCAACCTCTTCGAGGATGCCGGCGTCGGCGTGTGCGCGCAGCTGAACGGCGCCCTGCAGGGCATTGACGCGGCCACCGGTCCGCACCCGGCGCTGCCCACCGATACCGCGCCGCAGCTGGCGGCGATGCTCACCCAGGCCTGCGGATCCTCGCTGATCGCTGAGCGTGTGTACCCACGCCGTGACACCCATGTCGAGGGACTGCGGGCCTTCGGCGCCGACATTTCCTCCACCGACGCGGCCGTCGGCCTGCGCGGGCCCACCCGGCTGCGCGCCGCCACGGTGGCAGCCGCTGATATTCGCGCGGTGACCGCTTTGCTGATCGCCGCTCTGGCCGCCGAGGGCACCTCTACGATCCCGGGGATTTACCACCTCCAGCGCGGCTACGGGCGTCTGATCGCCAACCTCGCCACGCTGGGAGCCGACATCACCACCACCTCGGAGGCCTCCTGATGCCCGCCCTACCGTTCACCGCCGATGACATCGACCGGCTTCAGGAGACCCTCGCCGAGGTGGTCGCCGGCGGCGCCACCCCCGGCGGCGTAATCGTCTGCGGCACCACCGACGGGCAACAGCAGGTCCTGGTCGCGGGCGCTGTCGCGTCCGAGCTCGGCGAGCTCGCCCCCACCGAGCACACCATCTACGACCTCGCTTCGCTGACCAAGGTCGTCGCTACCTGGCCACTCATCGGCCAGGCACTTGACGCCGAGCTGGTCGATCTCGACGCACCCGTGCGTGATGTCCTGCCCGCCATGACCGGCGAGACACCCAGCGGCCAGGCGACCCTTCGCCAGCTCCTTGCACATACCTCCGGGCTGCGCGCCTCCACCCGCCTGGATCATTACCGCGGTGCATCCGCGGCGCTGGCTGACCTGCTGTGCCGTGAACCGCTGGCGGACGCGCCCGGTCGGCACCGCTACATCAATCGCGGCTATATCCTCCTCGGCCTGGCCCTGGCGCACGTCAACGGCGCCTCCCTGGACGACCTCGCCAGCCAGCTGTGGCGGCGCATCGGGATGATCTCCACCGTCTACGGACCTGTTGCCCGCGGCCACCACGTCGCGCCGACCGAACAGCGCATTCCCGGCGCCCCGCGGATCTGGGGCTCCGTTCACGATGAGAACGCCGCACTCCTGGGCGGCGTAGCCGGGCACGCCGGCGTCTTTTCCACGCCTCGTGACCTCGCCACCTACGCCACCTGGCTGCTCGACGCCTACACCCACGGTGACAGCCTGGGAGAGTGGCTGCGGGCAAGCCTCGTCCCGCACGCCGTGATCGAGCCGGGCCTGGACCGCGGCCTGTCGTGGATCCTCGCCGCTGACGGACACGTCGCCTACCACCACGGTTTCACCGGCACCAGCCTTTACCTGGCCCCCGATGCTGGCCGCTACCTGGTGATCTGCACCAACGCTGTCTATTACGGTGCTGCTCGCACCCGGATCGCCCCTTTGCGCACCCTCGCACTCAAGACGATCTCCGCCTGGTCGTTGGAGGCACTTGATGAGTGACCTGCTGGCCGACCACACCACACTGCGCTTCGGCGGCCCCGCTGACCGGCTGCTCACCCACACCGCCCCCGCCGCCTGGCCCGACCTCACCCGCCTCACCGTCTACGATTGGACCCGCCAGCAGCTCGCCACATTCCACCCCGAAACATGCGGCTTCGGCTACCGCACCAGCATCTTCACGACCCATCCGGGCCGGTGGACGATCCTTGAGGTCGCCCTACGCCTCATCCGCAGTACCTACGCCGCCCCGCTCACCTACCGGTATCTCGCCCAGGCACTCGACATCCCCCTCGGCACCCGGCCCCCGCTCGCCGAGGCGGCACAGGGCGTCCTGACCGACCGCCGCCGACGCGGCCTGGCCCTGCCGGAGAACGGCTCGGACGCCCGCCAGGCGGGATCGGTCTTTCTCAACCCGTCCATCACCACGGCCCAAGCCGCTGTGGTCCGCGCGGCGGGCGGCATGATCTACCACGACAACCACAGCATTCTGCGAACCAGCGCCGGATGGCTACTCCAACTGCTCGGATACCACCCCGGCCATCAGCTCGCACCAGGCATATCCTGCTCAACCCGCCGGACCCTCACCCTCACCGCCCACGACGACGCCACCGCGGCTTCCTTCAACACGGTCATGCGGAAGCTGACTCGTGACGTCTTCGAAACGACCGGCATTCGGCTGTACCCGGAGCCCGTACGGCCTGTCGCAAAAGGCACGCCCGATGAGGTGCGGGTGAGCAGGAACCAAGCAACCGCGTGCCGTAAAGGCCCCGATGGGCTGCACTTCCCTCATTAAGCCCACCCGGCTGTCATTGCGATCCGGGCGTGCGGCAGCCGGGTGCAAACGAGTGGCCCGCTGAGTTCAGAGGGACGGGCGGGCCATCTTTCACCTCCGGCAGTGAGGCGCCCCCGTGCTCCTGCCGGACATCGGCCCCCGCTTACTTCCCCGTGAGGCGGGGGCCACCCTCTCTTGTGGACCCGGTCAAGGGCAGGCCGGGGCGGGCATCAGTCGCTCCACCGAAGTGCCCCCTTCACGGGCGGGCCGGAGGCGGCCCACCCGGCGCAGCTCACCCCTCAACCGTTCCGCGCCCCGGAACCACTCATCCAGAGCGCGAAGGAGCCACGGTCCGCAGGGGTCAGACGGAGCCGTTGACCTTGGACCTGTCGAGGTCCGGCTCAAGGTAGATGACGCGGGCCTCCGGCACGGCGGCGCGGACGCGCTGCTCGGCCTCGTCGATCCCGCGGGCCACCTCGGAGGCGGTGTCGTCGTGATCCACCGCGATCTTGGCGGCGACCAGGATCTCCTCCGGCCCCAGGTGGAGGGTGCGCATGTGGATGACCCGGTCGACCTCCGGCGTGCTCTCCAGGGCGCCGCGGATCCGCTTCTCGACCTCCGGGCCCGCGCCCTCGCCGATCAGCAGCGACTTGGTCTCGATCGCGAGGATCACCGCGATGATCGCGAGCAGGACGCCGATCGCCATCGTGCCGACGCCGTCCCAGACGCCGTCGCCGGTGACCACGGCCATCGTCACACCGGCCAGCGCCAGGACCAGGCCGACCAGCGCGCCCAGGTCCTCCAGCACGATGACCGGCAGCTCCGGCGACTTGGACCTGCGGATGAACTGCACCCAGGACTGCGTGCCCCGGACGTGGTTCGATTCCTTGATCGCGGTGCGGAAGGAGAACGACTCGGCGATGATCGCGAAGATCAGCACGCCGAAGGCCACAATGGGCGTCTCCACCGGATGCGGATCACTGATCTTGTGCCAGCCCTCGTAGAGGGAGAACAGCGCACCGATCGTGAAAAGCACCACCGCCACGACGAAGGCGTAGAAATAGCGCTCCCGGCCGTAGCCGAAGGGGTGCTCCGCCGTCCGTGCCCGCGCCGCCCGTTTCCCTCCCACCAGCAGCAACACCTGGTTGCCCGAGTCGGCGAGGGAGTGAATCGACTCGGCGAGCATCGATGAGGAAGTCGTGACCAGGAAGGCCACGAACTTGGCCACCGCGATCGCGAGATTGGCGGCAAGTGCCGCGATGATCGCCTTAGTACCGCCGCCCGCGCTCACGGCAGCCTCCGCTCATTGATTCCGTAAAAGACGAGACGAAATCCTATGGGGAAATCCTCGCCTTAAGCTCTGTGATGGCCGACACCGGGGTCGGATCGACCCCGTACCCCAGGGCGAGGTACGTACTCGCGTAGTCTCCCAATTCCACCAACGTCGCGAGCCGCTCCAGCGGGTGGAGCCCCTCGGCCACGATCTGGGTGACCGGGACGCCCCTGTCCTCGGCCATCCGCACCGACACCTCGCGCCGCCGCGCCACCTGCGGATGCTCCTCCGCGTCGCGCAGCACGAACAGCCGCAACGACCGCCCGCTCTCGTCGGCGAAGATGTCCCGGGTGGCCAGCGGGCCGTCGAAGGCCACCACCTGGTTGTGGTTGACCTCGGGGATCTCGCCCCAGACTGCCGGATACTTGCCGTTCTCGTTGAGCTGGCAGGCCCACCGGTAGGCGGCGACCGCGGCCAGCGGGGAGGATCCCCAGATCATCGGCACCGTCTCGGCCATCTCCATGGCCAGCGACTTGCCCGGGTTGATGAACGACTCGCTCGCCGGACGGCACCGGTGGGCGATGTCCTCCAGCCGCTTGGCCGTGCTCTCGAACGCCTCGTCGTCGGCCTGGACCAGGCCGAGTCGGGCGGCGATGACGACCAGCGGGATCGACAGCGCCCAGACGGCGGCACGCGGCTGCCCCTCGGTGACGACGGGCACGAACGGCGCGCCCGCCTGCCTGGCGATCGCCTGCAGCGGCGAGTCGGGGGCGCCCAGGGCGAGCAGGCGGCACCCCCGGCGGACGGCCTCCATCGCCACCGCGAGCGTCTCCTCGGTCCTGCCCGAGCACGACACCGCGATCACCATGTCGGTCGCGCCGACCCAGCCGGGCAGGCGGTAGGACCGCACGGTCACGATCGGCAGCGGGGCGCCGTGTCCGCACACCGCGTTGAGGATGTCACCGGCGATGCCCGAACCGCCCATGCCCGCGACCACGATGGTCCTGGGCCGTCCCTCCCTGTCCAGCGACGAGAGGTCGGCCTCGCGTGCCGCCCGGTGGGAGGTGCGGACCTGCGCGGCCGAGGCCGCCACCGCGCGCAGCATTCCCGACGGGTCGCCGTCGGTCAGCTGCTTCTGATCGTCGAGCCGATCAGGCTCCCAGCTCACGACTTCCGCGCCTCGTCAACCAGCAGCACCGGGATGTCGTCCCGGACCGGATAGACCAGGCCGCAGGAGGCGGAGGTGCAGGACAGCTCGTCCACCTCGGGCTCGGCGCGCAGCGGGGACTTGCAGTTGGGACAGGCCAGGATCTCCAGCAGCCAGTCGTCGATCTTCACTCGTTCAGCTCCTCACGACAGCAAGAACTTCGTCCCTGATCGCTGCCATCTGAATCTCGTCGGCCGCCTCGGCGTTCAGCCTGAGCAGCGGCTCGGTGTTGGACGGACGAAGATTGAACCACCATCCGGGGCCGGACACGGTCAGACCGTCCAGCTCGTCGAAGGTGACGCCGTCGCGGCCGGCGAACGTCTCGCGGACCCGCGCCGCCGCTCCCGCCTGGTCCGCGACCGTACTGTTGATCTCTCCGGAGGCCGCGTAGCGGGCGTAGTCCGTGAGGATCTCCGACAGCGGCCGGTCCTGCCCGCCCAGCGCGGCCAGCACGTGCAGCGCGGCCAGCATGCCGGAGTCGGCGGACCAGAAATCCTTGAAGTAGTAGTGCGCGGAGTGCTCGCCGCCGAAGACCGCACCGGTCCTGGCCATCTCGGCCTTGATGAACGAGTGGCCGACCCGGGTGCGGACCGGCTCGCCGCCGTGCTCGGCGACGATCTCCGGGACGCTCCGCGAGGTGATCAGATTATGGATGATCATGGCGCCGGGATGCCTGGCCAGCTCGCGCACCGCGACCAGCGCGGTGATCGCGGAGGGGGAGACCGACTCGCCGCGCTCGTCGATGACCCAGCAGCGGTCGGCGTCGCCGTCGAAGGCCAGGCCGATGTCGGCGCCGACGTCGAGCACGGCCTTCTGCAGGTCGCGCAGGTTGTCCGGCTCGATCGGGTTGGCCTCGTGGTTGGGGAAGTCGCCGTCCAGCTCGAAGTAGAGCTCGCTCAGCTCCAGCGGGAGCCCCTCGAACACCACCGGGACGGTGTGGCCGCCCATGCCGTTGCCCGCGTCCACCACGACCTTCAGCGGCCGGATGCCGGACAGGTCCACCAGCGTGCGCAGGTGGTCGGCGTAGCCCCGCAGCAGATCCCGCTCGGAGACGGTCCCGCCGCCGGCGCCGCCGACCCCGGACCTCAGGAGTTCGGCCGCCCGGTCGCGGATCTCGGCCAGACCGCTGTCGCCCCCGATCGGCACGGCGCCGGCGCGGCACATCTTCATGCCGTTGTAGCGGGCCGGGTTGTGGCTGGCGGTGAACATCACGCCGGGCAGGGCGAGGCTGCCGCTCGCGTAGTAGAGCAGGTCGGTGGAGCCCAGCCCCGCGTGGACGACGTCGGTTCCGCGTGAGGTGGCTCCGCGGGCGAAGGCCGCGGCCAGCGGGCCGGACGAGGCACGCATGTCGTGTGCGACCACGACGGTCCCGGCGCCGGTCACCTCCACGAAGGCCGCGCCGACCGCCTCCGCGGTCTCCTCGTCGAACTCGTCCGGCACGACGCCTCGAACGTCGTACGCCTTGAAGATCTTGGCGAGGTCGCCCACTCCAGCTCCGCCCTTTATGTCGTGTCTGCTGACCCCAGCCTAGTCGGGTCAGCGGTCGCGCTGGGGCTGAGCGGAACGGAGCACCCGCAGGTGGCCGCGGCGGCCCACCTCGATTCCCTGGCCGACCGGCTCGGTGCCGCCGGTGGGAGCGGGTCTGGCGGCCTCGCGGACCGCGTTGGCGAGGGCTTCCAGGTCGTCCGTGCTGGGCGGTGCGCCGTCGGTGGGAAGACGGACGACCTCCCAGCCGCGGGGTGCGGTCAACCGCTCGGCATGCTCGGCGCACAGGTCATAACAGTGCGGCTCGGCGTACGTCGCCAAGGGCCCGAGAACGGCGGTCGAATCGGCGTAGACGTACGTGAGCGTGAATACGGCAGGCTGACTGCACGCGGTGCGGGAACAGCGGCGGACGGGGCTCACGGTGGGACCGTATCCGGTAAGCGTCCGAGGCGCCACTATCTGAGCGCTCTTAACGAGCGTGTCGCCACAATTCGGACACGTGTCCCACCTTCCACCCGCCTGTACGGCTTACGCCCCTGTCACCACCCCTTCCCGCCCCTCCGCTGGGCGCGTCTAAGCTTGGCCCGTGAGCTCGGCACCCGGCAGACCCCGCCCTCCCCGCAGACGCGACCGGCACGGCCGTGGTATGCGCGGCCCCCTGGCGCCCTCCCACGTGCCGATCGCCAAGTCGCGCAGCGAGCGCTTCGACGACTTCGTCCTGGACGCGGTGGACCGGCTCAAGCCCCGCTGGGGCAAGCAGCTGTCGGCGGTGGAGTTCGCGGTCGAGGAGGTTCCGCCGATCAGCCACCTGGGCGACGGGCCCGGACTGCTCACCGGCGAGCCGATCCCGTTCGGCCGGGCCGAGCCCGCCGTCGGGAAGCGCCCGGCCGTCGTGATCATCTACCGGCGCCCCCTGGAGGCGCGGGCCCGTGACCGCGACCAGCTCGGCGCGATGGTGCACGACGCGGTGGTGGAGCAGGTCGCCGGGCTGCTGGGCCTGTCCCCCGAGACGGTGGACCCCGGCTACGACGAGCGCGACTGAACGGCCCCGCGGGCCGCTGGGCGCACTCGGTCATGCCGTCGGTGACAGCCGGCTGATCGGCGGAAGACCGTCGAGTGCGGCTAGGGCAGCACGGCCGCCACGGACTCGGTGATCGGCGGGACCAGCGCCCACATGCGCGCGGACGCCAGCGGCTGGGCGGTCAGCAGCAGGCCGCCCTTGACGCTCTCGTCCATCACCCGCCCGCCGTACACCGGGCCGGAGCCCGGCAGCGGAAGCACGACCACCGCGAAGGCGCCGTCCACCTTGGGCAGCTTGACCTCCTTGGTGTGCGAGCCGGTGACGGCCACCTCGAAGGGCTCCGGCGCCTCGCCCTTGCGCGGCAGCACCTGGACGCTCACCTTCCCGGCCGCGTCCGGTGCGGTCAGCAGCAGCCGGGAGCTCTTCTTCTTGCCCGTCCGGTTGTCGGCGACCACGCTGCCCAGGTCGATCGGCGCCGCCCCGGCGGTGAAGGCCACGTCGCTCTTCTTACCGGTGCCGGTGACGGCCACCCCGGCCACGATCGGCGTGTCCGAGGTGAGCAGGAGCGCGGAGGGCTGCCCGCCGATGGCGCTGGACAGGTCGAGGGTGGCGACCGACCCCGCGGGGACCTCCACCAGCTCACGGTCCTTGAGGGCGTAGGTCCCGTCCGGGGTGAGCGCCTTGACCTCGACCAGGGTGTCGGACTCGCCGGCGGAGGCGACGTACAGCTCGCGTCTGCCCCCGCCGCCGGGGACGCCCGGCACCACGACGCGGGTGGCCGGAGCGGCGGAGACCGGCAGCCAGTCGACGCCCCGGCCGCCGCGCATGACCGCCCGGGCGGCGGCGGCGACCCGGCCGGAGGTGGTGCGCACCTCGACGGCCATGACGAGCGGCGAGGGGGCCAGGTCCTTGAGCTTGACCGTACGGCTCTCGCCCGGCTTGAGCGTGAACACGCCGCCGGAGTCGCTGACCACCGGGCCCTCGCCGGAGTAGATCATGATCTCCGCGATGGCCGGGGCGGGGTCGGCGTTGGTGAGGTGGAGCGTGACGTCGGCCGCGGCCGGGCCCGGCCCGACCAGCCAGGTGCTCGCCACCGGCTCCACGCACCGCACCCCCGCCAGCCCCCGCCGGTCGCCCGAGGTCTCCCTCCGGGTCTGCTCGGCCTCCATGCCCGCGGCCATGCTCCCCGTCGACGCCACCAGCAGCGGTCCCGACTTGGCGGGGACCTGCTCGTGCCAGAGGTTGCCGGTGGTGTCGAGGTCGGCGAGGGTCCTGTCCCCGGTGCGGAGCGTCGTGGCGCCCGGCCCCGTCCCGCCCGGCGGGGTGATGACGCCGACGGTGGTCTCGGCGGGATCGGGGCAGATGGCCGTCACGGAGACGACGGGCACCCTCTGCGGGCCGGGCGCGGGCCTGGCGGCGGCCTTCGGCTGGGTCGCGAAGGCCACGCCGTACAGGGCGAGCAGGGCCACCAGAACGAGGCCGAGCAGGCCGAACCGGTTCTCGATCAGGGATTTCACCGGGGGGCCAGCTCTCTTGAGGGCTCCGACAGGTCCGGGGAGGCGTAGCCGTCGGCGGCGTCGGTCCGCGAGCCGGGCGCGGCCAGGACCGAGACGACCAGCAGGATCGCGGCCTGGACCCAGAGCCAGCGGCCGTGCCAGGGGTCGCCCTCCGGGGCCGGGGCCGCCGCGACCGGCTGGGTCAGCCGCCACACGCCGAGCGCCCGGGACAGGCTCATCCTGGCCAGGGCGGGCTGGGAGTCCAGCGCGTGGCTGATCTCCGGGCTCACCGGCGCGGCCACCACGACGAACTGCACGCCGTGGGCGGCCAGCACGCGGGCGTCGTCACCGCCCCGGCCGGAGACCAGCCCGGCCGCCGCGACGCCGACGCGCTCGCGGACGCCCTGCGGCATGGGGATGTCGGACTCGCCGACCACCGGCGTACGGCCGCGCAGCACGGTGAAGGTCAGGCCGTCCTCCCTGGTGCGCAGGAGCAGGGTCCGCTCGCCGTTGCCCGAGTTGACCGCCACCAGGGCGGGGACCACGTCGCGCACGTTCCCGCTGATCGGCCCGTCCACGCCCCGGGTGATCCACATGCCCGCCGCGAGCAGCGGCGTGGAGAAGGCGACCGCCACGACGACGAACGCGGTGACCCTGCGCAACCCGCCCGCCGCCCGGAACTCGACGACCCGGTCGGCGGTGAGCGCGGCCACCACGAGCATGCCGGTGGCGGCGAAGGCCAGCGGCACGCCCGGCCAGGCCGGGGCCACGGCGTCGCCGTTCAGGGAGGTGACAGGGGTCCGGCTGACCAGGATCGCCACCAGCACGCCGAAGAGCGCCACACCCCAGCCGATCGCGATGACCATCCGGTTGCGGCGCATCAGCAGCGCGGCCAGGCAGGCGGAGATGAGACCGCCGGTCACCCAGAGCGGCGGCATGCCGGGGCCGCCGGGGCTGAGGGTCAGCAGCGACTGGGCGGGCAGGGCGGCGTCGACCAGGGCGAGCTGGTGCAGCCCGGCCTCCAGCAGGAGCTGGCCCGGGTTGCCGAGCACCTGCGCCAGCCAGGGGAACAGCAGCGCCACCGGGACGCCGAAGGCGATGATCACCGAGACGGCGACGCCCCGGCGGGGGAAGGCCAGCGCGGCCAGGGCGCCGAGGACGAGTGTCAGAGGGTAGACCAGCGGGGCGAAAGCCGTACCGACCGCGAGGAGGAGACCGAGGCCCCAGGCGGCGCGGCGGGCCCGGCGGCCCTCGCCGGTGAGCAGGGCGGTGGCCAGCGCCGCGTAGACGGGCAGCAGCACGAAGACCACGGCGGTGCCTAGCCGTCCGGCGGCGACCGCGCCGGTGGCCACCGGGAGGAGCGCGTAGGAGGAGGCCAGCCAGATGCGGGTCCACCGGCCCGAGATCATCGACCGGGTCGCCGCGTAGGCGGAGAACCCGGCCAGCGGCACGCAGCCCAGCAGCAGCACCGAGACCGCGAGCCAGGTCTTGCCGAACAGCACGGTGGAGAGCGCGGCCAGCACCGCGACGTACGGAGGAGCCCAGGCGTCGCTCCCCAGGCCCGCCTGGTGGTAGCTCTCAAGGTAGAGGTCCCACAGGTCGGAGGATCCGCCGATCACCGGGACGAGCGCGCCGCCGCCCAGCCGGGTGCCGCCGATCAGCCCGCGCTCGGCGACCAGCGTGACCACGGCGAGCGCGAGGAAGAGCAGCACGCCCGGGTTGCTGAAGATCCGCTGGAGCGCCCCGGCGTCGGTGAGCAGTTCCTCGCCGTCCTCCTGTGAGGCGGTCATGGCGTGGTGGCGCCCGGCGGACTCCACGAAGCCGGTCCCTGCCAGGTAGCTCTGGAACCGGTCCGACAGGCGCCGGTACCCCGCGCCCGGCGGGGTGAGCAGCCGTTTGATCGCCGCGTGGTGCTGTTTACGGCCCTTGGCCCGCGCCCGGCGAGCCTTGATCATCCGGATGGGATGGCCGAGCACCGAGCCGATCGCGGCGATCTCGTCCAGCGCGTCGGCGGGCTGTTTCGCCACCAGGAACAGCAGCGTGCGGAAGGCCGAGCTGAGGAGGTTGCGGACCAGCGCCCACATCAGCGGCCAGAACGGCAGGTTCGCCATGACCACGAAGATGGCGTTGCGACGGTCCAGGCGGCGGGGGTGGTCGCCGCTGACGGTGATGCGGCGGCGCCGCCGGGTGGCGGCCTCGGCGTGCCAGGCGACCGCCTGGGTGACGTTCTGCACCCGGTGCCCGGCGGCCCGCACCCGCCAGCACAGGTCCAGGTCGTCACGGAACAGCGGCAGGAAGGGGTCGAGCCCGCCGACCTCGTCCCAGACGTCCCGGCGGATCAGCATCCCCGCGGTGGAGACCGAGAGCACGTCCCGGACGCCGTCGTACTGCCCCTGGTCGAACTCCCGGGCCTCCAGGCCGGTGTCCCGGCGGCCCGTCCGGTCGACGGTGACGCCGACCTCCAGCAGGAGCCGCCGGTCCAGCCAGTCACGGAGTTTGGGGCCGAGCACCCCGGCCTTGGGATCCTGCTCGGCGGCCCGGAGCAGGTTCTGCAGCGCGTCGGCGTCCGGCGCGCAGTCGTCGTGCAGCAGCCAGATCCACTCCCGCCCGCCGGCGGGCCCCAGCCGGTCGAGCACCTCGGCGACGGCCTGCCCGAAGCTCGTCGAACGCGGGAGGGTGAGCACGGCGTTCGGGCCGAGCACGCCGGTCAGCAGCGCGGCGCTGCCGTCCCGGCTGCCGTTGTCCACTCCGACGGCACGGTCCACCGGCCGGGTCTGCCCGAGCAGCGCGTCAAGGGTCTCCCGCAGCCATCGGGCGCCGTCGTGGGAGACGACGATCGCGGTGACGGTGGGGTGGAGACGGGGGGAGTCGGTGATGGACATGCGTCCCGTGTTCAGGAGGGGGATGATCGGCGCGACAACGATACGACACCCTATGTCCGGCTATACCGCGCAGATGAAAAAAGGGGCAAGCGGCTGGAAAAAGGGTCACGTGACCTGTGGTCACGTGACCCACGAAATATCGTCAAGCGCTCTCGGCGAGCGCCACGGATTGCCTCTCAGACTGCCTCACGCTTGATCCGGCGGCGTTCCCGCTCGGAAAGCCCACCCCAGATGCCGAACCGCTCGTCATGCTCAAGTGCGTACTCAAGGCACTCGGCACGTACTTCGCAGGAGCGGCAAACCTTCTTGGCCTCCCGTGTGGATCCGCCCTTCTCCGGGAAGAACGCCTCCGGGTCGGTCTGCGCACACAAGGCGCGTTCCTGCCAGCCAAGCTGCTCTTCAGCGATGCTGTCCTGTGCGATGACCAGGTCGGCCACTGCACACCTCCCTGCCGCCCGCAAATGGAGCCCCCCTATGAACGCCTCCCTCTTACCCACCCAGAGGAAGGCGTAACAACACGTGTGTAATTACACGCGCGTGGCCAGTGTGGCGTCAAGCGGCATGCCGGTATCCGGGGAAAGACCTGCTCTCCCCGGTTCTGGGTCGTGTGCCTGCGACGACGGCGCCCGCGCCAAGCGATCGTGACGATCGCCTGGCGGTTCAGTGCTCTCGGCGGTCGGAACCGTACCAGGACATGTTCTGCTCCTGACCCGGGCCCACCCTCTCTCTATCGGGGATTTCCTCACCCGTGACCTGAGCCGAGCGCTCCGGCTTGTAGATCGCGGTGGGGTCTATGGCCGGCTGCGAGTCCCAGGAGTTGCGCCCGGCGTTGGGATCGTTGAGCGGATCTCCCTGGTAGGCGCTCGGGTCGAACCGGAGCGTCGCGTCCGCCGGCGGGTCCCACTGATGACCGCCCTGCTGCTGGTACGGCTGCGCGGCGGGCGGGGCCTGCGGGGTCTGCGGGTGGCCGAACGGGTCGTCGTAGGACCCGCCCGCCTGCGAGGCGCCGTACTCCGGGACCCGTAGCTGCGGCTCTCCGCCCTGGGTCTGCTGCTGGTAGGACTCCGCCTGCTGGTAGGCCTGGGCCATCTGCTGGGAGCGGGGGTCGACCGGGTCGGGCGCCGGGTAGTGCAGGTTCGGCTCGGTCGGCCGGGCGAACTCCGCACCGGAGTAGCCGCCGAACGGCTGGCCGTAGTTCTCCGGCGGCTGCGGGAAGGACGGCTGCGCCTGGCTGTCGAAGGACACGCGCGGCTGGGCGTCGGCCGGCGTGTACGGCGCGGGCGCCTCGGGCTGAGCCTGGTACGCCTCGGGCTGAGCCTGGTAGAAGGGGGGCTGCTGCTGCTCGGGCTGCGGAGCGTAGCCGGGGAGCTGAGCGTCGGCCGGCTGGCCGTAGCCCGAGTGCTGGGGCTCGGCCGGCTGGCCGTAGCCCGAGTGCTGGGGCTCGGCGTAGAGCGGGGCCTGCGGCTGCTGCTCGGCGGGCGTGGCGTAGATCGGGGGATCGTATGCCGTGACCGGCGGCTCGTACGGCCTGGCCGGGGCCGGGGGCTGGACGTCGGCGGCGACGTACGGGCTCGGGGTGTAGGGCTCGGCCGGGGCGGCGGGCAGTGCCTGCGGGGCGGGCTGCGCCGGGGCGTAGGAGGCGGCCTGGTTCCCGTACGGCTGATCCTGCGCCGGCGGCGTGTAGGCGGCCTGGGAGTATCCGTCGCCGGTCGGCTGGGCATAGCCGTGCGCCTGCTGCCGGCCGTAACCGTCGGAGGCACCGTAGTTGTCGGAGGCACCGTAGTTGTCTGGGCCGGCGGAGCTGGGCGCGGGCGGAAGCGCCGGCTGGCTGTAGGGAAGCTGGGGGGCGGGTGCGGGCTGGGCCTGCGGGGAATGGCCGCCCTGCGGCTGGGAGTGGCCACCCTGCTGGTAGGCGTGACCGCCCTGCTGCATCTGGTCCTGCGGCTGGAAACCCTGCTGCTGCGGCATCTGCTCTTGGGACTGGAAACCCTGCTGCTGCGCCTGGTCCTGGGGCTGGAAGCCCTGCTGAGGAGCCTGACCGCCCTGTGGGTAGGCCTGTCCGCCCTGGAAAGCCTGGTCCTGCGGCTGGAAACCCTGCTGGGGGGCGGACGCGGGCTGGGCCTGCGGCTGGGGGTGGCCACCCTGCTGGTAGGCGTGACCGCCCTGCTGCGCCTGGTCCTGCGGCTGGAAGCCCTGCTGCTGCGCCTGGTCCTGCGGCTGGAAGCCCTGCTGCTGCGCCTGGTCCTGCGGCTGGAAGCCCTGCTGAGGAGCCTGACCGCCCTGTGGGTAGGCCTGTCCGCCCTGGAAAGCCTGGTCCTGCGGCTGGAAACCCTGCTGGGGAACCTGACCGCCCTGGGGGTAGGCCTGCCCGCCCTGCGAGGCGTGCCCCGGGGAGACGTACTGCTCCTGGGGGCGGTCGAAGCCGTTCTCGGAGCGGAAGCCCGCCGGGCCGGAGGCGGCCGGGGCCGCCTTGGGCAGCAGGTAGAGCAGCGCGACCACAGCCAGGGCCAGGCTGGGCAGGCCGACGAGGAAGAACTCGATCTTCCGCCCGAAGTCCAGGTCGCCGCTGAACAGCCCGCCGAACAGCCCGACCACGCCGAACAGTGCGGCGAGTCCGAGCGTGGCCACGGCCACGTAGACCATCACCTTCAGCCGCGCGATCACCGGGCCGAGATGGCTGGCCAGCAGCACGGCGCCGACCGACAGCGCCACGGTGACCGGCGAGGTGAAGTCATCCATGTATCCGGCCGCGCGCAGGCCGAAGGACGATCCGCCCAAGGAGGATCCCCCGAACAGCAGCCGCTCGACGCCGACGAGAACGCTCATGGACGCGATGGCGGTCATGAGCCACGCGGCCGGTTCTCGGAGCCGGCCTGCCTCGAGGTTGATCACATCTACCCCCATGGGTCCTTTGGTAAACCCCGGTCAGTTTCGCACATGGCTGCCTTTGGTGTCGGGCGACCCAAGAACCCCATGAATCCCTTATGTGTTTCATTGCACCCTATTGGCATATATTTCGGGCACCCCCCGAGGTAACCCTGCCAGCGAAGACAGTCCTCGTAACGATCAAGACAAGGCGCCGCCGATCCCGGCGGCAAGCCCTTCGGACCGGCGCGTCCGAGGCAGTGGAAGACTGGACGGCATGCGCATCGTGTCCCTCGCCGGCGGAATCGGCGGCGCCCGTTTCCTCCGCGGCCTGCTCACCGCGGCCCCCGACTCAGAGATCACCGTCATCGGCAACACCGGTGACGACATCACCCTCTACGGCCTGCAGGTCTGCCCCGACCTGGACACCGTGATGTACACCCTGGGCGGCGGTATCGACGAGGAGCAGGGCTGGGGCCGGCGGGAGGAGACCCACGTCGTCAAGGAGGAGCTGGCCGCCTACGGCGTCGAACCGCAGTGGTTCGGCCTGGGAGACCGCGACTTCGCCACCCACATCGTGCGCACCCAGATGCTCAAGGCCGGTTACCCGCTGTCCGCGGTCACCGAGGCACTGTGCGCGCGCTGGGAGCCGGGCGTGCGGCTGATCCCGATGAGCGACGACCGGACCGAGACCCACGTGGTCATCTCCGACGGGCAGGGCCGCCGGGCCGTCCACTTCCAGGAGTGGTGGGTGCGGCTGCGCGCCTCCGTCCCGGCCGAGCAGATCATCCTGGTCGGCGCGGACCAGGCCCGCCCCGCCCCCGGCGTGCTGGAGGCCATCGCCGAGGCCGACGTGGTGATCCTGCCGCCGTCCAACCCGGTGGTCAGCATCGGCACGATCCTGCAGATCAAGGGCGTCCGCGAGGCCCTGGAGACCAAGACGGTCGTCGGGGTCTCCCCCATCGTCGGCGGCGCCCCGGTCCGCGGCATGGCCGACGCCTGCCTCACCGCGATCGGCGTGGACACCACCGCCCAGGCGGTCCTGGAGCTGTACGGCTCACCGCTGGTGAACGGCTGGCTGGTCGCCGAGGAGGACGGCGGGGTCGCCCTCGACGGCGTCCGCGTCCAGGCCCGCCCGCTGATCATGCATGATGTCGAGTCCGCCGCCGCCATCGCCCGTGCCGCCCTCGACCTGGCCACCGAGCTCGCGGCCCGGCCGGGTGGATCCACCGCGCCGCAGGGTGAGGACGCCCGGTGAGCAGGATCCGCCGCAAGCACGACAACCGGGCCGACGCCAGGCTGGAGATCTTCCCCGTCCCCGGGATCCCCGAGGTGCGGGAGGGCGACGACATCGGCGAGCTGATCGCCACGGCCATGCCCGACCTGCGTGACGGCGACATCCTCGTGGTCACCTCGAAGATCTCCAGCAAGGCCGAGGGCCGGGTCCGCCGGGGTGACAGCCGGAACGAGGCGATCGCCGCCGAGACCACACGGGTCGTCGCCCGCCGGGGCGAGACGGTGATCGCGCAGACCGCGCACGGGTTCGTCATGGCCGCCGCCGGGGTGGACGCCTCCAACACCGAGCCCGGCACCGTCGTGCTGCTGCCCGTCGACCCGGACGCCTCCGCCGCGGCCATCCGGGCGAGCATCCGGGAACGGCTCGGCGTGCCGGTCGGCGTGATCGTCTCCGACACCTTCGGCCGCCCCTGGCGCAACGGCCAGACCGATCTCGCCATCGGTGTGGCGGGCGTGACCCCCGCGCTCGACTACCGGGGCATGTCCGACGACCACGGAAACGCGCTGGAGGTCACCCTGACCGCGGTCGCCGACGAGTTCGCCGCGGCCGGAGACCTGGTCAAGGGCAAGCTCGCGCAGACTCCGGTGGCGGTGATCCGGGGCATGGCCGAATACACCACCGAGGAGGACGGCCCGGGGATCCGCGAGCTGGTCCGCCAGTCCGAGGACGACATGTTCCGCTACGGCTCGCGCGACGTGGTCTTCGCCCGCAGGACCATCCGCGAGTTCTCCGGCGAGCCGGTGGACGGGGCCAAGGTCCGCCGGGCGGTGGACGCCGCGATCGCCGCCCCCGCCCCGCACCACACGACTCCGTGGCGGTTCGTCCTGCTGGAGTCCGCCGGGATCCGGGAGAAGCTGCTCGACGCCATGCGCGAGGCGTGGATCGCCGACCTGCGCGGCGACGGTTTCTCCGAGGAGTCGATCGCCAGGCGGATCCGGCGCGGAGACGTGTTGCGCGCCGCGCCGTACCTCGCGGTGCCGTGCCTGGTCATGGACGGCTCGCACACCTACCGCGACGACCGGCGCAACGCGGCCGAGCGGGAGATGTTCGTGGTCGCGACGGGCGCCGGGGTCGAGAACTTCCTGGTCCAGCTCGCGGTGGAGGGGCTGGGCTCGGCCTGGGTCTCCTCCACCATGTTCTGCCGCGACGTGGTCCGCGAGGTGCTCGACCTGCCCCCGGGCTGGGACCCGATGGGCGCCGTGGCGATCGGCCATCCGGCCGCCCCGCCCCGCGACCGCGCGCCTCGGCGGGCGGCCGATTTCATCGTCGTCCGCTAGCGTCCCGGAGCGCCGCGCCGGGTGCCGCCGTTCCGCCGTCGGCCATGCCCGCCGACGGAACGGCGCCCTCGGAACTCCGTCACTGCCGGATCGCGTTCGCGACCACCGCGACCAGGATCAGCGCCAGCAGGCCGACCCCGATCATGCCCCGGACCGCCGCCCACGCGGCCGACTTCGCGCCCGGGATCTTCCCCGCCGCCTCGGCCGCCGCCTGGATCGCCTTACCCCATCCCGCCCAGGTGTCCAGCGTCCGCTGGAAACGCCGGCCGACGAAGAACACGACCGTCGCGATCACGACGAGGATCAGGATCCGGCCGTCCGAGCTGCCCATCGGCGCACACCTACCTTGGGGGAGAAGCAGGGTCTCATCACGGGAAGCGGGCGGACGGCTACGACAGCCGCGCGATGGCGAACACGATCGTGACGATCACGATGAGCATCAGGATCCGACCGTCTGCAGTGTCCATCGACGCCCTCCGACACGAGGAAGCAGGATTTCGTCACCAAGAGTAGTCCAATGACTACAGAAATGCCAAGAACTATCTCCTTCGCCCCGCCGTGGGCAACCGCCCGGACGGGCGGTCACGGAGCCTTGGGACACGTGGGATGGCACAGGCGGCGGGCCAGGGCGGACAGGAAGACGTCGATGATCTCGTTGGGCTCCCGGGCGATGTGCAGGGAGCCGTTGGTGATGCCCGTCACCTGCCCGAGGGCGGCGCGGTCCAGGTCGTCGCCGAAGGCCAGCACGACGATCTGGACCGGGCGCACCGGGTCCCACTCGTCTCTGAGCCGCTCCGCCAGCTCGCCGCTCGACAGCCCCTTGGCGTCGTCCCTGCCCGCGGTGATGACGAGCAGGGTGTTGTTCATCCCCTCGTCGTAGGAGTCGGTCACCTCGCGGAACCCGGCGAGGATCGAGTCGTAGAGGGAGCTGGGCAGCTTCGGGTCGGCGCGCAGGGTGCGGGTCAGCTCCTCCAGGCGGCTGCGCCGGATGACCTGTCCCCCGTCGGGCTCCAGGATCGGGCCGAGCCGTACCCGCTCACGGTGGTCCTTGCCCTTGGCCGCGGCGAACTCCCACATGCCCATGTGGGTGGAGTTGGGGAAGAGCTGCAGGCCCAGCCTGGCCGCTTCGAGCGCGACGGTGAGCTTGGTCCTGCCCTTCTCTCCCTTGATCGGCTGGGCCATGTGCTTGCCGGTGTCGGCCAGGACCAGGATGTTGGTCGGCGGGGCCAGCCTGCTCCAGGCCTCCAGCGCCTCGTCGATCATCGCGGGCAGGATGGCCGGCCGGGTGCGGGGCGCCTCGGTGGGGATCTCGGGTCCGGGCGAGTACGGCCCCTGGGCGCCGTCCGCCGAGCGGAAGCCCGCCCGCCGTACGGCGTCCTGGGTCTCCGGAGAGCGCAGCCAGGTGGCGAAGGCCCGCGATCCACTCGCCTTCGTGCTGTCGGCGGAGGTGACCACGTAGGGGTAGTCCAGGTTGATGGTCCCCTCGCGGGGATGGAGCGCGACCACCGGGTCGCCGGACGGCAGGCGGTTGTGCGTCCACACCGACTGCTCGGGGACGATCACCACCGGGCGCTGCCAGAAGGAGCGGTCGTCGACCGCGGCGAGCATGCTCCGGTAGTCGGGCGCCGAACCCGCCTGGGCCCAGCGGACGAACGCGGTGAGCGAGCGGTCGGCCTCCGCCCCGGTGCCGACGACGTCCCTGGCCGCGGCCACCGTGGCGATCCCGGCCCCGGCGAGCGAGGGGTCCGGGACGCGGACCACGTCGGGCTCGTCGGCGTTGGGCCGGATCCGGCCCCGGGTGGTCGCCGGGAAGACCATCCGCCAGTTCATGTCGGTCTTGCCGACCGCGAAGCGCTGGGCGAGGGACTTGCGGGTGGCGAAGACCAGGGGTGAGGTGGCCATCACGGTCTCGGTGCCCGCCAGGTTCCCGGCGCCCTGCTTGCGCGCGAGCCGGATCCAGGCCGAGGAGTCGGTGATCCAGCCGTCGGGGCGCTCGCTGAGCACCCCGGCGGTGCCGCCGATCAGGGTGCGCAGCACGGTGGCCGGCGGCTGTTCGGTGACCTGGACCAGCACGCACCGGCCGTCGACGCCGGTCCTGCTCCGGTTGAACCGTCCGGCGGCCTCCATGACCGTCGGCGCGATGTCCACCGCGGCGGCGACGCCGACCAGCACCGGGTCCCGAGGCGAGCACCGGCCCTCCGCCGGGCCGAGCGCCAGGACCAGGCTCCCGGTCAGGGCGACCGCCGCCGCGACCGCCGCCAGCGACAGACGCAGACGCACCTGCCCCCGGCGCGTCTCGGCGCCGGGGGCCACACGGTGTCGACCGGAAGAGGGCACGCGGGGACCTCTCGCTTCAGGGAAGTGACAATTGTCGCAATGAACCCCTTACGCCGCGCAAGTCAAAAGAGAACTTGTTATAGGCGCCCCAGCGGCACGAAGTTACGCACACTTTGACAAACTCCGCCGCTCGCCGCCGCCGCGGCCAGGCGATCCTCGTCCGGCACGCCGTAGGAGGTGGTCCGCTGCCGGAGCGGCCGGCCGGTCAGGGCGACCATCGCCGCGATGCCGTAGATCCGCATTGAAGCCTAGGCAGATGTAGAAGAAACCGCTTCCTTCGCTGCGGGTGCGCCTTCGCCGGGCTTCTGCCCGCCGATGCCCAGTGTGGCCAGCAGACGCCATACGTCGGTGGACGGATCACGCCGGAGGACCGGGCACTCCGGAGCGTGCCCGGAACGGGCCGCCCAATCTTGAGGAGACTGCGGTTCGGCATCGTGACCGACCGGTTCGGTCTTCGCACGGCCGGGCTTGCAGAGCCCTTGAGCGCAGGAGGCCACCAGGCTCCGGGCATGGGCCATCGCCTTGCCCTCCCGCTCTTTCAGGGCCTCGCGCCGAGCCCCCTTGATGCTCTTCTCGCCCCCCCCTTACCGTAGTCCTTGAAGGCGTTCGCCCCCTTGGCCTGCCTCAGCTTCTCGACCACGATCTTGCTGCTGCCGCTCTGCGCCCCTCCGAATGCCTGGAAGTGCAGCAGTAACCACAGGTCGAATGACGGGTGTGAGAACGCGAGCTCGACCTTGGAGTCGGCTGCGGCCTTGATCGCCTGCGGGATGTCATTCCACTGATCGCGGTCGAAGAGCGCCCATGCCCCGTCCTCACCTGCGGCCTTCCGTACGGCTTCGACGATTCCGGAAGGTGTCCTCCCGCCCCTACGGGGGACGGGCTGGAGCCGGAAAGGCTGCCTGCCCTGACCGTCGCCACCCCCGAACTGGTCGTTCAGATAGTCCAGGTAGTCCGGTTCCGTGGATTCGCCCTCGCAAGCCACGTACAACACCCGCACCTCACGCGACTGGGAGCCGGATCTCGGAGCCAGTGAACGCTCGTCTTCCAGACGCCCGCGCCTTCTCCGCCTTCCCTGTTCCTGCTCTTTCCCCGCCCGCTTGCTCACGCCGTCGCCTTCGCCTCTTGCCGGGACAGTTCACGGACGATCTTCCCGGCGGTGACCTGCGGCACCCCACCGTAACGGCCACGCAGATAACCACGCTCCAGGTTCTCCTCCTTGCGCGGCTTGGCCTCTGTCAGCGGATACAGCTCGGTCTCCCCTGAGCGTTGCTTCACCGTGATCCACACCTGATCACGATTGAGCGGTCGGTCAAGCACCTCACTGCCCAGCAAGGTCGCATCGTGCGTCGTGAAGATCAGCTGAGCGCCACGCGGGTTGGATGCGGGATCTTGGAAGACCCGTACGACCTCGGCCGCAAGCGTGGGGTGAAGACTCGAATCCAATTCGTCCACCAGCAGGACCGATCCCTGGTCGAGCACGGTGAGCATGGGCCCCAGGAAGGCGAACCAGGCATGGGTGCCCAGGGACTCCTCCGTGCGAAAGTCCAGCGGTGTTTCTCCACCGTCCGGGGTACGGTGCCACAACCTGATTTCACCGGTCTCGGGGTCAGTGTCGAGGCGGGTGACCCCCAAGTCGGCCGATTGCAGCAACTGCGTGATCCGCTGATGGTAGTTTTCCGCCCGATCCGAGCGTGTCAGGAGCCGCTTGGTCCAGTCCACCCGGGCGCTGAGATCCCTTCCCGGTGTCACCAACCACAGGTTGACGTCGAGAAACCACCTGTGTATCGCTGACAGTTGGGGATCGTTGAGAGTCGCGCCGACTGACAGGAACAGGGCGTTCGGGCGGGTCAGCTTGACCAGGGGTTCCCGTTCTCCTCTGAAGCCCTCTCCCCGGAAGACGAACTCTCCGCCTTCCGACTCCGGACGGTCCGCCTCTCGGTCGAACCAGACATTGCGGCGGCCATGCGGATACGCGTGAAGCCACTCCGCCTCCACTCGCTCATCTGACAGCTCGAAGCCATAGGTATAGCGGACAGGATCCCGACCCAGGGCAAGGTCCACCTCGAACAGGGTCGTCTCCGCACGAGACGCGGGATCGAGCTTGAAGGGCTGCCGGGGAACCACCCCCGGCGCCTTGGCCCAGTCAGCGAAAGAGTCTCGCACCGCGTCGCGCATGAGCCGGAAACCACTGAGCAGGTTCGACTTCCCCGACGCGTTGGCTCCGAACACACCCGCTACGGGTTGCGCCGAAACATCCCGCCCCCGGTACTTGAGACCGGTCCTGCGTCCCGCGCCCTCATCGAATTCGGTTGCGATCAGGGACAGCTCATGCTCGTCGCGGATGGACCGGTGGTTGGCCACCCGGAAACGGATCAGCACCGTAGACCTCCTGCCGAGACAGGGCTCCTCACCCTGTCATCTACGTCCTGGTGCACAGAGCCTGCATGTAACAGCCTATGACGCCCCTCTGATGGATGCCAGCAGCGGCCGGGAAGTCCCCGGGGCGGGTCGCATTCATCGAATCTCCTTGAGCGTGGAGACCTCGGGCTTCAGCCGTGGGGAGGAAGTCAATCGCGCATCGCCGCCTTCGGGAGGGAAACATGTCGCGAAAAGCCGCTTGAGACGCCTTTCCACACCGAACGCGGCCCGAGCACGAAGACTCGGCGGGGTCCATGCGGGCGGGCCGCGTTCGACATCCGGTGATGGGGAGCCCGTTACACCTGTTCGAGCGGTAGCGAAATCCGCACGCTCCTACAGACTCCGTCGCTCGCCGCCGCCGCGGCCAGGCGATCCTCGTCCGGCACGCCGTAGGAGGTGGTCCGCTGCCGAAGCGGCCGGCCGGTCGGGGCGACCATCGCCGCGATGTCGCTGATCGTCTTGAAGGAGCCGTTCTCCGACCCCGCCATCCGGCTGATCGTCTCCTCCATCAGCGTGCCGCCGAGGTCGTTGACCCCGCCCTGGAGCACCTCGCGGCACAGGCCGTCCTGGAGCTTCACCCAGGAGCACTGGATGTTCTTGATGGCGCCGTGCAGCAGGATGCGGGCCAGCGCGTGCACGGCCCGGTTCTCCCGCGCCGTCGGTCCGGGCCTGGCGATCCCGGCCAGGTAGATCGGCGCGCTGTGGTGGACGAACGGCAGCAGCACGAACTCGGAGAACCCGCCGGTCTCCTCCTGGATGCGGCGGATCAGCCGGATGTGCTGGACCCAGTGGGCGTGGTTGTCCACGTGGCCGTACATCATCGTGGAGGTCGTCGGGATGCCGACCCGGTGCGCGGTGGAGATGACCTCCACCCACTCCCTGGTGGGCAGCTTGCCCTTGGTCAGCACCCAGCGCACGTCGTCGTCGAGGATCTCGGCCGCGGTCCCGGGGAGCGAGTCGACGCCCGCCTCCCTGGCCGCGACCAGCCAGTCCTCGATGGACAGGTTCGTACGGCTGGCGCCGTTGATGACCTCCATCGGGGAGAAGGCGTGGACGTGCATCTCCGGCACCCGGGCCTTGACCGCCCTGGCGATGTCGAAGTAGGCGCTGCCGGGCAGGTCCGGATGGATGCCGCCCTGCATGCACACCTCGGTCGCCCCCGCCTGCCACCCCTCCCAGGCCCGGTCGGCGACCTGCTCCAGGCTCAGGGTGTAGGCGTCGGCGTCGGTACGGCGCTGCGCGAAGGCGCAGAACCGGCAGCCGGTGTAGCAGACGTTGGTGAAGTTGATGTTCCGGTTCACCACGTAGGTCACCTCGTCGCCGACCGCCTCCCTGCGGAGGTCGTCGGCGATCCGGCACAGCTCCTCCAGCGCCGCGTCGTCGGCCCCCACGCCGTTGTGGTCGCCGGCGACGTCGAGGAGGGCGAGCGCCTGCGCGTCGGTCAGCCGGGCCGGGTCGGCGGCGGCCTGCCGCAGCGCCTCCCGGACCTCCCCGAGCCGTACGGCGGGCTCTCCCGGCCCCCCTGGCGCCGCGGGGGCCGGGAGCCGCTCCCTGAGGGCCTCCCAGTCGCCGTAGACGTCGTCGAAGTCGTCGCGGCGGTCGCTGGTGCGGCCCTCAGTGTCGACGGCCGTGTGCAGGTCGGTGCGGCCCAGGGAGACGAAGCCGCCGTCCGGCTCCTGCCAGGGACGGCCGGCGAGGACGGCGTCCTCGCGGGCGAGGCCCGTCTCCGGGTCGGCCAGGGCGGCCACGTGCGCGTTGAGCCGGGGGTCGAGCCAGGGCTCACCGGCAAGCACGTACTCGGGGTAGATGGTCAGCCGCTCACGCAGGGCGAACCCGGCGGCGGCGGTGCGGGCGGCGAGGTCGTCGATCTGGGGCCAGGGGCGCTCGGGGTTGACGTGGTCGGGCGTCAGCGGGGAGACCCCGCCCCAGTCGTCGATCCCCGCTCTGATCATCAGCTCGTACTCGGAGTCGACCAGGTTCGGCGGCGCCTGCACCCGCATCTTGGGCCCCAGCACCAGCCGGGTCACCGCGATCGTGGCGGCCAGCTCCTGCAGGTCCGCGTCCGGCATGCCGCGCATCGCGGTGTCCGGCTTGGCACGGAAGTTCTGAACGATGATCTCCTGGAGCCCGCCGTACTCGCGCGCCACCCTGCGCAGCGCGAACAGCGACTCGGCCCGGTCCTCGACGGTCTCGCCGATACCGATGAGGATGCCGCTGGTGAACGGCACGTTGGTCCGCCCCGCGTCCTCCAGCACGCGCAGCCGTACCGCGGGGTCCTTGTCCGGCGAGCCGTAGTGCGGCTGTCCCTTCTCCTCGAACAGCCGCCGCGAGGTCGTCTCCAGCATCATGCCCATCGACGGCGCGACCGGCTTGAGGCGCTGCAGGTCCTGCCAGGTCATGACCCCGGGGTTGAGGTGCGGCAGCAGCCCGGTCTCCTCCAGCACCCGGATGGCCATCGCGCGGACGTAGGACAGCGTGTCGTCGTAGCCGTGGGCGTGCAGCCACTCGCGGGCCTGGGGCCAGCGGTCCTCCGGCCGGTCGCCCAGGGTGAACAGCGCCTCCTTGCACCCCATAGCCGCACCCTGACGGGCGATCTCCAGCACCTCGTCGGGGCTGAGATACATGCTCTCCAGCTTGTGGGGAGCGGTGGCGAACGTGCAGTACCCGCATCGGTCGCGACAGAGCCGGGTGAGCGGGATGAAGACCTTACGGCTGTAGGTGACGATCCCTCGCCGTCCGGCGGCCTCCAGCCCCGCGTCCCTCACCCGTCCGGCGTGTTCGAGCAGGGTGTCGAGGTGGGCGTCTCTGGCGTGCAGCAGGACGGTGGCTTCGGTGAGGTCGAGAGCTTTTCCGTCGCGGGCGCGGGCCAGTGCCCGGCGCATCGCGGTATCGGTGGGGTTCACGCTCATGAGCGCACATTACGGCGCGCCGCCAAGCCAACCGGAGGCGGGTACCGGATCGCGGGCCGGACAGTTCAGCATCGCTAAAGGATGCAGTCAAGCAACTCTAGATAGACGTAAATGAATGCGGATGCATATATTTAAGTCATCCCACCGGACCCCCTCCAAGAACCTCAGGAGCCGAAAATGATCTGGTTTCTCCTCGCCTTCGCCGCGGCCGCCGTCCTCGCCCCGCTGATCGGAGCCGACAGCCGCGACAGCCGCGACTGGCGGGCCGACGAGCCCTCCCCCGACCTCGGCGGGGTCAGAACGAGCGGTAGTCGCGTGCGGCTGTCTTCGGCCCCCGAGCGGGCGGCCGCGCACCGCCCAGCTTCAGCAGCCTGCTGACCCGGTGCCGGTGCCCCCGGTAGGGCGCGAGCAGCCGCAGCATCTCCGCGTCGTCGGCCTCCCTGCCGGTCAGCGACCAGCCGACCAGCGACGCCAGGTGATAGTCGCCCACCGAGATCGCGTCCGCGTCACCGTGCGACCGCTGCCGCACCTCGGCGGAGGTCCACACCCCGATCCCGGGCAGCGCCCGCAGCAGCCGATCCGCGTCGGCGCTGCCCCCGGCCGCCTCCAGCTTCGCCGCGTGCCAGGCGGCGTTCACCACGGTCCGCGCCCGTACGGCCTCCGTCCCCGCCCGGTGCCAGTCCCACGACGGGATCGACCGCCACGCCTCGGGCTCGGGGAAGACCCGCATCCCCTCCGGCGCGGGCCCCGGTGCGGGCTCGCCGTACCGGCCGAGTAGCCACCGCCACGCCCGCCAGGCCTCACCGGTCACGACCTTCTGTTCGAGCACGGCGGGCACCAGGGCCTCCAGCACCCGGAAGGTCCGCCCGACCCGGAGCCCGCCGTAACGCCTGGACGCGTCGCGGATCACATCGTGCTCGGGGACGAACCCCGAGAGGTCGTCGTCGACGCCGAGCATCGCGGGGAGCGTCTCCAGCAGCCACCCGGCCCCCGGACCCCAGGCGGCCCCGTCGACGTGACCGCCCCGGGCGAGCACCCGTAACGTGCCGGGACCGTCCGGCGTCCGCGAGGTCCGCCAGATCGCCCCGTCGGGCGTCTTCCGCCAGGCCGGGTCACCGCCCCCGCGCCGATGCGGACCGAGGGTCAGCTCAAGGTCGAGCGGCCCCTCCGAACGCCACCGCCGCTCCCTCACCGCTTCCCGCGCGAGCACTGTCATCTCACCCGTGCGCCGTGGGAGATCAGACGTCGCTGGAGAATCGGACGGCGCACTCGGGGAGCACGACACCGGGCCAGACGCGGCTGCCCGCCATGAGCTCGTTGCCCGGACCGACGATCGCGCCGTCGCCGATGACGACGTCGCGCAGGACCGCTCCGGAGGCGACGCGGGCGCCGATGCCGACCACCGAGTCGGTCACGACCGCCCCAGAGTGGATCACGCAGTCGTCGCCGAGCACGCTGCCGGAGACCTGCGCGCCGGACTCCACGACCGCGCGGGCGCCGACCGCCGTGCCGCCGTCGACCTTGGCCTCGGTCGAGACCTTGGCGCCGGGCAGCGCGAGGAACTCACCCGGGGGGCAGGGCAGCGCGGGCGAGGCGAGGCGGCCCAGGACCAGGTCGCGGGAGCCCTTGATGAAGGCCGCGGGCGTGCCCACGTCGAGCCAGTAGGAGGCGTCGGCGTAGCCGAGCACCAGGGCGCCGGAGTCGATCAGGCCGGGGAAGGTCTCGCGCTCGACCGAGACGATCTCCCCTGCGGAGATCGAGTCGATCACCGAGCGGGTGAAGACGTAGCAGCCGGCGTTGATCCGGTTGGTGACCGGGTTCGGGGTCTTCTCCAGGAAGGCGGTCACCCGCCCCGCGTCGTCGGTCGGCACGCAGCCGAAGCGCGTGGGGTCCTCCACCTCGGTCAGGTGCAGGGTGACGGCCGCCTGCCCGGCGACGTGCCGGGCCACCTGGTCGCCGATGTCGTGGCCGGACAGGATGTCGCCGTTGAGCACCAGCACCGGAGCGTCGGGACCGCAGGTCAGCGCCTCGGCGGCGTTGCGGATGGCGCCGCCGGTGCCCAGTGGCGTCTCCTCGGTCATGTATTCGAGCGAGAGCCCGAACGCCGAGCCGTCCCCGAACGCCTCGGAGAACATCTCCGCCCGGTAGGAGGTGGCGAACACGATGCGCCGCACGCCGAACGAGCGGGCCCGCGCGAGCTGGTGGGCAAGGAAGGGAACCCCCGCGGTGGGCAGCAGCGGCTTGGGGGTGCCGAGCGTCAGCGGACGCAGGCGCGTCCCCTGTCCTCCGACAAGGAGAATCGCCTCAAGCTCCGGCAAAGGGGTCTCCATCATCCCGTGAGGTTAACCCACTATTCGACAGCACGTTGATACGAGACCAGGTGGGCCTCGGCCGAGGCTTCCCAGGTGAACTCCCTGGAGCGGGTCAGACCCGCCGCGGACAGGGCCTCGCGGCGCTCCCGCGAGGCCAGCAGCGCGCGGAGCGCGTCGGCGATGCCGGCGTCGTCGGGCTCGGTGTAGGCGACCGCGTCCCCTCCCACCTCGGGCAGCGAGGTGCGGTGCGTGGTGAGCACCGGCGCGCCGCAGGCCATGGCCTCCAGCACCGGGAGCCCGAAGCCCTCGCCGCGCGAGGGGAAGGCCGCCACGAGCGCGCCGCCGAGGAACCCGGACAGGTCGGCGAAGGCCAGATAGCCGGGGCGGAGCACCTTCACGGTGGAGGGCACCTCCTCGACCGCCGCGTCCACGTCGGCGTCGCGGAGGCCGCCGGCCAGCACCAGTGCGGGCGGGTCGGGCAGGTCCCGCACGGCCCGGACGAAGCCGCGGATCAGGTTGGGGATGTTCTTGCGCGGCTCCAGCGGGCCCAGGAAGGCGACGTAGGGGGCGCCGTGCAGGCCGAGCCGGTCGGCGGCGTGCCTGACCTCCCGCTCGGACGGCCGGTGGAACAGCGCCGGGTCCACGCCGTGATAGGCGACGTCGATCCGGGTGGGGTCGGCGGCGAGCACCCGGACCAGCTCGTCCCTGGTCGCCTTGGAGGGCACGATCACCCTGGAGGCGTGCCGGACCGCCGTGCGGGTCGCCGAGCGGAAGAAGGATGCCCTGACCTCGCTGTGCTGCGAGGGCTCGGTGAACCAGGTGACGTCGTGCACGGTCACCACGGTCGGCAGGCCGGAGCGGAGCGGCATCGAGTAACAGGGAGAGTGGATCACCTCGGCGCCGGTCTGCCGGGCGAGGACCGGGAGGCCGGTCTGCTCCCAGGCGAGCCGGGCGGCCCGGTTGGAGATCCCGAGCGGGCCGGACAGGATCCGGGCGGAGGGCGCGAGCGCGGCGTACCGTTCGGCGTCGGCCCGCTGGCACACGACCGACAGGTCGGCGCCCGCCCTGTCCAGCGCGGCGACGAGTCCGTCGACATACCTGATCAACGCACCGCGATCGGCCGGGACCGCGGCCGCGTCGACGAGCACTCGGGGCGTCAAGAAGGATCGCTCCCCTCAGGAACCACGCGGGACGGTCGTCCCCTTCTCCCGTTCACTCTATTGCCCCGGCCGCCGAAATCGTGGGGTGAATCACACGGCTTTTCCGGGGTCGGGATCGCGCCGGGGATCGACGGCGCGCCGCGCGGCCAGGCCCGCCGCACCGGCGCAGACGAGATCGCCAAGGATGATCACGATCCTGGAGCAGAGCGCCACGGCGATCGCCGACCCGCGGTCCAGGACCGGCGCCAGCACGACCACCATGGCCGCCTCGCGCACCCCCGCCCCGGCCGGGACCACGAACGTCATGATCCCCAGGCACCAGGACAGCGCGAACGCCCCGATGGAGAACACGACCGCCGACACCCCCGAGGGCCCGAACTCGTGGAGGACCGCGGCCAGGTGCAGGCCGTACGCCGTCCAGCCGAGCAGCGCCCAGCCCAGCGCGGTGAGCATGCCCCTGCGGGTGAGCGGGCGCTCCAGCGGCTCGCGCTTGAGTTTGCGCAGCCCGAACCCGAGGACCGCGTTGATCACCCTCGGCTCGAACACCACCGCGAGCAGCGGGATCAGCAGGAACACCCAGGCGTACGGCGCGACCGACCCCGGCAGGGCGGTCAGCAACGTCACCCCGGAGATCATCAGCCCGCTGCCGAGCTGCACCGGCATCGTCAGGAAGAAGGCCGCCGCGCTCCGCGACCGGGGCACCCCCAGCTCACGGCCCATCTCCATCTGGGCGAGCACCGGCCAGAGCGAGCCGGGGATGTATTTGCCGAGCTGGCCGACGAAGAAGACCTTCGCCGCCGGACGGAACGGCAGCGGCGAGCCGAGATCGGCCAGCAGCGCCCGCCACGTCATCATCCCGGAGCACAGCGCGGCGACCACGGCGACCAGCGACAGCACGAGCGACTGCCAGGACAGCCGGGCGAACCCGGCGCGGATCTCCTCCCACTGCCTCGCCACCACCCACGCGCCGAACCCCAGCGCCACGGCCAGGAAGGCGATCCGGACCAGCCTTTTCACAGGGAGCGGACCGGGTCGGGCGGCTGGGGCAGGGAGGCTCCGGCCGGGCGGCGGGCGCCCTTGGTGGCCACCCACAGGTAGGTCGGCACCACCGGCAGCAGCCCCCGCAGGACGGAGCGGGGCAGCCGGGCCAGCACGCCGCCGGCCACCCGGCCGACCACGCCGGGGAACAGCTCGGAGCCGGCGAACGCCGCCGGGGTGGCGAGCACCGGGAAGGTGTAGTCCCACACGCGCAGGCCGCGCACCATCCTCCGCAGGCCGCGGCGGGTCCGGTAGCGCTCGTAGTAGCTGTCCGCGCGACCGGACAGCCGGACGTAGCGGTCGGCCAGCCGGGGCGGCAGGTAGGACAGGAACGGCAGCTTGTAGTGCGGCTCCATCACCCCGAGCCGGTTGCCCAGCCCCAGGTAGAGCACGCCGTCGTCGGCGAGCACCCGGCGCATCTCGGCCATGATCGCGTCGGGGTCCACCACGTGCTCGTAGATGTGGTTGAAGACCAGCACGTCGATGGAGCCGTCGGGGAAGGGCAGCGCGGTGCCGTCGGCGCACACGAACTCGACCCGCTCGCCGAACCGCTCGGCCGCCTTGCGCAGGCCGGGCACGTCGATGTCGACGCCGAAGGTCCGCCTCGCGCCCGCGGCGGCGAGCTCGTCGGCGATGAAGCCGGCCGAGCAGCCGATGTCGGCGACCGTCAGGCCGTCGAGGACGTCCCGGTCACGGCCGAGGAAGTGGCCGAGCACCGCCACGATCTTCGCGGCCTTGCGGCGGCGCTTCTCCTCGTCCAGCATCGCCGCCTGGAAGTCGGAGTACGCCAGCTGCGCCACCCGTTCCGCGCTCATCGGTCGCCCACCACTCCTCATCCGCTCCGCGGACCGCTCGTCCCTCGCGACCCGTCGTGCCGCAAGACGCGCGCGGGGACACCGTGCTCACCGCACCGGGCCCGCGCGACGCCCATCGCCGTCACGCCGCCCAAGAGTACCGGCGAGCCGGGACCCTACCGCCGGGTAAGGTGCGCGTCGTACCCTTGGCGGATGCTCAGCCGCCTGCGGTCAAGCCGCCTGCTCCGGGTGCTGCTGGCGCTGGTCGCGCTGGCCTTCGTCGGCTACGGCCTGGCCCAGAACTGGGAGGGCACGCTCGAGGCGCTCGGCCGGCTGTCCTGGTGGTCGGTGGCCGGGGCCTGCGCGGCGGTGATGGCGGGAGCGGGATGCATGCTCCTCGCCTGGCGCTCCGTGGTCGCCGGGCTGGGCTCCCCGCTGCCGCCGCGGGTGGCCGCGCGCGTGCTGTTCGTCGGCCAGCTCGGCAAATACGTCCCGGGATCCGTCTGGGCCTACGCCGCGATGATGGAGCTGGGCCGCGACCACGGCTGCCCGCCCCGGCGCACCTTCAGCGCCACCTCCCTGGGCCTGGTGATCTCCCTGGGCTGCGCGGCCGGGCTCGCCGCCGCCACGCTGCCGTTCACCGCCCGGTCGGTGGCCGAGCGGGCGTGGTACCTCGTCCTGATCATCCCGGTGATCGTCGTGTGCCTGCATCCGAGGATCCTCACCTGGGGCCTGAACCTGGCGCTGCGGATCGCCCGCAAGGAGCCCATCGAGCAGGTGCTGCCCGGCCGCGCACTGCTGGCCGCCGTCGCCTGGACGGTCCTCGGCTGGCTGCTCTACGGCCTGCACACCTGGCTCGTCCTCGGCGACCTGACCGGCGACTTCTCGCTCTACCCGCTCGGCGCCGGGGCCTACGCCTTCGCCTGGGCGACCGGCCTGCTGGTCGCGGTCGTCCCGGCCGGGCTGGGCGTGCGCGAGGCCGCGATGGTCGCGGTCCTCGTCACGGCGCTGGACGGCCATGGCCTCGTCCCGGCCGTGACCACCGCCGGGGCCGTCGCCCTGGTCTCCCGGCTGGCCTTCACCCTCACCGACGTGGCCTGGGCCGGGATCGGCTGGCTCCTCGGCCGCGGGACTCAGGCCCCCACGGAGACCAGGGCGTCCACGTACGCCGCCCAGTAGGGCTCGGGGTCGACGGCCTTGACCCCGGCGCGGAGCCGTTCGGGCTCGCCCGGACGGTAGAACGCGGTCAGCGCCGCGCGGAGGTCCTCCACGGAGCCGGGCTCGACGACCAGCCCGTCGACCCCGTCGGTGACGTGGTCGCCGAGCGTCCCCACCCGGCTGGCGATCACCGGCACCCCGTGCTCGTGGCCGAACCACACCTGCTGGCTGGCCGTCCCGCTCCGGTACGGCAGGACCAGCGCGTCGACGTCGGCGAACAGCCCCGGCACGTCGACGTCGGCCACGTAGCCCGGCCGCAGCTCCACCCGGCCGGTCAGCCCGAGCTCGGCGATCAGCGCCTCCGTCTCCCGCAGGCCGCCCCAGAACTCTCCGGCGACCCGGAGGGAGACGCCCTCGGGCAGCGCGCGGATCAGCAGGTCCAGCCCCTTGTAGGGCCGGACCAGGCCGAAGAACAGCAGCCTGCGCGTCACGCCCCCCGCCTCGCCGCGCTCCCGGGGCCCGACCGGGAGGTGCGGCGCCATCTCGGCCACCGTCACCGGGGCGGGCCCCAGCTCGCGGGCCAGCGCCGCCTGCTGCCCGGAGTGGACGAGCACCCCGTCGACCCGGCGGAGCAGGGCCTTCATCAGCGGGGTGTCGTAGGGCTTGCGCTCGTGGGGCAGCACGTTGTGGCAGAGCGCGACGACCCGGGTCCGGCGGCGCAGGCCGTACAGGATGCCCAGGTAGGGCGGGACCTGCACCGGGCTGAGCACCGCGAGGATCACCAGGTCGGCGGCCGCGAGCCGCCGCCCGCAGCGGGCCCAGCCGTCCGGGCGGCGCCAGTCGAGCTCGCGGCGGACATGGGGGAACGGGGCGCCGTCGGGGGTGTCCACGGTCTGCTGCCCCGGATAGAGGAAGGAGGGGTACTGCGCCTTCCACGACTCGATCACCACGTCGTGCCCGGCGGCCCGCAGCCGGTGGGCCAGCTCGGTGGTGTGCGCGGCCCCGCCGCCCTTGTAGGGGTGGGTCGGCCCGACGATCGCGATCCGCATCTACTCGCTCCGGGAGCGCACGATGAGGTCGGCGAGCAGCGCCAGCGAGCCGATGAGCAGGCCGGAGATGAAGATCACGATGGTGTTGCTGGTCAGGTAGAACCCGTAGCGGACCATGTCCACGACGCCCTTGACCAGACCGATGCCGATCAGCCAGAGCGCGGGCGGCATGAGGACCTTGAGCGGGTTGAAGTACATGACCATCCGCAGCACCTGCAGGATGTAGCGGTAGGCGTCGGAGACGAAGCTGAACTTCGACTTGCCCGCCCGCTTGCTGTAGCCGATCGGCAGGTAGTAGACGTCGTGCTGGTTGGACAGGAACGACAGCGTGATCGTGGTGACGCAGGAGAACCCGGGCGGCAGCAGCCGCAGGTACGGCTTGGCGACCGACTTGCGGAACGCCCGCAGGCCGCTGTTGAGGTCGGGGATCTTCTGCCCCGCCAGCCGCTCGGCCACCTTGCGGATGAACCACTTCGCCGGCACCCGCAGGAACTTGTGCGAGCCCTCCTCGGTGGTCCGCGCGCCCACGACCTGGTCGATCGTGTGGTCCTTGTGCAGGATGTCGACGAGCTCGGGGATGCGCTCGTTCGGGTACGTCATGTCCGCGTCGGTCCACACGACGATCTCGCCGCGCGCCTCCTGGCTGCCGATCCTGCGCACCGTGCCCGACCCGCCGTTGCGGTGGAAGGCCCGGATCCGCATGTTGGGGAAGCGCGGCGCGGCCTCCTGCAGCCTGGCCAGCGTATGGTCGGTGGAGAAGTCGTCCACGGCCACGAGCTCGTAGGTGTAGCCGCTGCGGTCCATGGCCTCGCAGATGCGCTCGACCTCGTCGATGACATGGTCCTGCTCGTTGTAACAGGGCAGAACGATCGTGACGTACGGCGTTGCGTCCACAGCTGGTCCACTCTCGGATGTCTCGGGCGTGCTCACGTCGGGCGAGGATACTCTGCCCGGCTGGGAGCCGGTCTCACTTCGCCGCGTTCGAACGGCCACGCGACACGGCGCGCCCCCCGGACCACGCGCGGATCCCGAACGCCACCGAGACGCCCGGAGCACCGCTCGCCGATGTACCGATCCTCTCACTCCGAGGTCAGTCACATTTCTACTGGAGTTTCAGGTCAGCGGGCAGGAGGGTGAACGCGTCCGCTCTGTTGAGCGGTGAGATCACGCGGAAATGCCGCTCATCCAGCGCGCACCGGTGTCCGCGACGATCATTCGCCGGATCCGTCGAGGTTCTCGTCAGCGCGGGACGCCCACGTGGGGTCACCACTCATCGCATATCCCACGGCGGGCATGACCATCTTCGGCTGCCGGAGCGGAATGACCATGGCGATCGGTTCACCCCGCTCGGTGATGGTCAGCGTCTCTCCGGCCTTGACCCGTGCGAGAACCTGACTGGTTCCATGAGTGAGGTCACGCACGCCTACCGTGTGGTCACCGGGAAACGACTCGCTCATGTGGCAGCTCCACCTCTCAAGTGGCCACACCGGCAGGGAAACGTCGTGAGAGACAAGTATCCGATCCAGCCCAGGTCCGGGCCGGGGTTTCCCACACGCCGCTCGGACGACAGCTCTCCTGTCCCGACTACGACGATCCATGACCACCCGGGCGACTACTCCATCAACCGGCTAGGGAACGGCCATCCAGACGTCCATGGACAGGGACCAGGTGCCGTCCGGGGGGGCGATGAGCGATCTCTCCTCCTGGCGGGTGCGGAGGTTCATCACCTGGACCGGCTTGCCGTACTGGGAGAGCTGGTCGGCCCTGGCGGCGAGCAGGACCGGGACGCGGCCGGCGGCGCGGGTGCGGCCGATCAGGCGGTTGACGTCGGAGGGGACGGGGACGTCGGCGCCCCGGTAGAAGCCGACCCGGGCGGTGGGGACCCCGCAGGTGCCCCGGACGAGCTGGGTGAACCGCTCACCGGTGACCCGCTCCACGATCAGCACCGAGGCCCGTTCCGGCAGGGCCGCGCACATCGCCTCGACCGCCGCGCGCTCGCCGCGCTCGATGGGGGTGAAGGCCGTCCCGGCGGAGGTGATCGCCGGGGGGACGAGCAGGAGCACCGCGCCGACGGCGGCCAGGCCGTTCTGGACGGCCGGGCCGTACCCCATCCTGCGGGCCTTGTCCCGCACCCAGCGCAGGCCCCAGACGGCGAGCAGGACGAGGCCGGGGATGACGACGGGGACCAGCCGCCGGGCGGCCCACGGGTGGTCGGGGGTGATGCCCGGACGGTAGAGCGTGGTGAGCGTGGTCCAGCCGATGACGGCCAGCGGCAGCAGCCAGCCGAACCCCCTGCCCCGCACCATCCTGCGCGTGAGCACCGCCCCGGCCAGCGTGGCCAGCACCACCACGGGGACCCCGACGTACCAGATCACCCAGTACAGCGAATCCTCGTAGTAGAGCCGGGCGCCGTCGACCGGCAGGCCGTTCGCCTTCTGCGTCCTCTCGATGAACTCGTAGTTCAGCCGGTCCTCCTGCGTGGTCGGCCACCGAAGGACGGTCTGCAGCCACGGCCGGGCCGCGAAGGCCACCATGACCAGCACCACCAGGCCGCCGGCGATCTCGGGCAGCCGCCGGATCCCCGCGGCCCGCCGCAGCGGGGCCGCGAGCCTCGGCGCCGCGAGCGCGACGACCAGGGTGAGCACCAGGACCGCGCCGCAGATGGCCAGCAGCGGCTGGAGCGAGCCGGACAGGTAGTCCAGGTAGGGCCTGGACAGGATGTATCCGGCCGCGACCCCCAGGATGGTCCCGGCCGCCAGGCCGCAGAGCAGCGGGACGCCGAGACGCCCCTCGTCGCGGACCCCCGCCCGGCGCAGGGCGATCAGCAGCCCGGCGTAGACCAGCACGGGAAGCACGTCGCGCAGGCCGTCGATCCTGACCAGGACGGCAAGGCCGAACACCAGGCCGGCCAGCTCCGCCCCGATCACGGCGCCGTCGGACTGGGCCCGGCGGATCCGCCCCGGCTGCTCGGCGGAGGGCAGGGACGGCAGGTAGCCCAGGCCCGTGATGCCGGAGCGGAGCCTGACCTGGGCGTCGTGCAGCAGGGCGAGACCGCCGAAGAGCAGGATCATGGAGGGGATCTCGCTGAAGGTGGTGCGCGAGGTGTAGAGGATCGGAAGGCTGACCGCGAACACCAGGGCGGCCGGCGCCGCCCAGCGCGCGCCGACGAACCGGGCGACGACCCCCGACAGGACGAGCACCGCCAGCGCTCCCAGCACCGGCGGCACCAGCAGCAGCCCGGTCAGGCCCCCCAGCCAGTGTCCCAGCGCGTCGATCAGCGGCGCGCCCGGCATGAACTGCGGCACGACCGCGCCGCCGGAGCTGTAGAAGCCCGCGCTCTCGAAGAGCAGCGCGTGGTCCGGGCCGCCGAAGGCCGCCTGCTGGTACGGGATCGGCAGCGAGCCGTGGCCGGCCAGCCAGATGGCGTACTGGGCGTAGGTGGCGGGGTCGCGGCGGACGACGAGCTGCTCGCTGTGGAGTAGGCCGTTGAAGACCCCCGAGGCCAGGGCGGCGGCGACGACGCCGCTCGTCTGCCAGGCGGTCGCCTCGACGGTCTCGGGCAGGCGGCGCAGGCCGTACCGGCACAGGACCGCGGCGATCGCCAGGCCCAGCGGCAGGGCGGCGATCGGCCGGAACCAGCCGAGCAGCAGCAGCGACAGCCCGGCCACCAGCCAGCCCGCCAGCACGAGCGCGGGCGCGACCGACACCACGGCGAGCACCCTGCCCGCCGAGGGCCTCCGCGTGTGATCCAACCAGGTGATCCTCATAGCTCGTCCCGAGCGTAGTGGCAGCCTCCGATGACGGCGATGCCCGCGCGCGGCTGCTCGGTGAAAGCCGGTAGCGTACGCGCAGCGCGCGAAGGGGGCGGAAAGTGGTCGGCTGGGCTCGGGGGCACCGGTGGTTCCTGGGGGTGCTGGGTCTCGGGGCCGCGCTGCGGGTGATCACCATGCTCGGCTACCGGCCCGCGATCTGGTTCCCCGACTCCTACACCTACGTGGTGACCGCGCTGAAGCCCCGGCCCGACCTGGTCCGCCCGGCCGGATACCCGATGCTGCTGCGGCTGCTCGAACCGTTTCACAGCTTCGCCTCCGTCGCGCTGGTCCAGCATCTGCTGGGACTGCTGGTCGGCGTGCTCGTCTACCTCACCGCCCGGCGGCTGCGCGCCCCGGGCTGGGCCGCGGTGCTCGCGTCCGTCCCCTCCCTTCTGGACGCCTACCAGATCGAGCTGGAGCACCTGCTGGTCTCCGACACCCTGTTCGCCGCGCTGGTGATGTCGGCGGTCTGCCTCGGCCTCTCCCGGGACGTCGGATGGCGTACGGCGTGCGGGATCGGGCTGCTGGTCGCGGCCGCGACGCTGACCAGGACCGTCGGGCTGCCGCTGGTCGTGATCTTCGCGTGCTGGCTGATCTACCGGATGCGGGGCCGGGTGCTCATGGCCGGGGTGATGCTGGCCGCGGCGGCGCTGCCGATCCTGGGGTACGGGGCCTGGTTCCACGCGGTCCACGGCCGGATCGGCATCGTGGGCGCCAACGGCGTCTTCCTCTACTCCAAGACGATGACCTTCGCCGACTGCGCGGTGATGAGGCCGCCCGCGGACCTGGCCGTGCTCTGCGACCCCCGCCCGCCCGCGCGGCGGCCCCCCGCGCAGGAATACGTCTGGAGTCCCGACTCCCCGCTGGTCAGGCTGCCCGGCATCACCTTCAGCGAGGAGAACGACGAGCTGGCCGGCCGGTTCGCCTCGCTGGCCATCCGGAGCCAGCCGCTCGGCTACCTGGGCTCGGTCCTGTCCGAGCTGGCACGCTCGTTCCCGCTGAGCCGCCCGGTCTACCCCGACCAGGAGGTCTACGACTACTACGAGTTCCCCGCGGCGCCGCCGGCCCCGCCGGGCCGCTACCCGGCCACGGCGGGCGCCGAGCGCGCCGAGCGCGACTACGAGCGGGGGCCGATCGCCACCCGGATCGTGGAGCCCTACGCGGGCTGGATGCGGGCCTACCAGGACGTCGTGTGGCTGCCCGGCGCGGCGGTGCTGCTGATCCTGCTGGTCCCCCCGGTCGCGGCGGCAGTCCGGCGCCTCCGTCCGGAGTCCCCGATGTGGGTGCTGCCGTGGACGACGGCCGTGGTGCTGCTCGTCATGCCCCCGGCGGTCGCGGAGTTCGACTACCGGTACGTGCTGCCCGCCGTGCCGGCCGCGTGTCTGGCCGCGGCACTTGTGGCGGGTAAACCTTCTTTCCGTAACATTCCAAGAAATGTCCGTATTTGAGTATGCTGAGCGCTCGGATCATCACGGGCGTCTCGGGGAGCGGTCATGACCAAGTTCACGTCATCATGGCTTCCGCCACTCACCTCGTGACCTACTCTTTGGGCGCAATGAGCGAGCTGAACCAGCACCGGACGTTGCCGCCAGGCGAGGAGATCGCATGAGCGACCATCGGCACGTCGCCGTGGAGGACCGCCGGGCGGAGACGACCAGTCCCGGCCGCCGGGCCTCCCGGCGGGCGGGTGGGAACGGCGGAGCGCCTCCCGAGCCCCCCGCCGATTACGCCAAGCCGCCCCGCAACCCGGGCCGCAAGGTCAAGCGGCTGAGCGTCGGCGCCTGGATCAGCGTCGCGATGACCGGCGTCCTGGTGGTCGGCACCCTCGGCGCCTACAAGTTCTACCGCGACATCGACGGCCTCATCGACCGTGACGACGTCGAGAGCAGGCTCGGCGTCAACCGCCCCCCGGAGACCGGGGCGCTCAACGTGCTCGTCGTGGGCTCCGACAGCCGCGCCGGCGCCGGCAACAAGAAGTACGGCCAGCACATGCAGGCCGACGGCGAGCGGACCGACACGATCATCCTGCTGCACATCTCGCCGAACCGCGACAAGGCGACCATGATCAGCTTCCCCCGCGACTCCATGGTCAATGTGCCCAACTGCAAGAACCCCAAGACGAAGGCGATCATCCCCGGCGGCCTCAAGCAGATCAACGCGACCTTCAACGACGGTGGCATCGACTGCACGTGGACGACGATCGAGACGCTGACCCAGATCCACATCAACCACTACGTCAAGGTGGACTTCGCCGGGTTCAAGGGCATCGTCGACGCGCTGGGCGGCATCGAGATCTGTCTGCCCAAGGACGTGACGGACAAGAGGGCCAAGCTCGATCTGACCAAGGGCAAGCACATCGTGAAGGGCGAGACCGCCCTCGCCTACGTCCGCGCCCGCTACGGGCTCGGCGACGGCAGCGACACCAGCCGGATCAAGCGCCAGCAGGTCTTCCTCAACCAGGTGATGCAGAAGGCCACCAGCTCCGACCTGCTCACCGACCTCGGCAAGCTCACCGGCTTCCTGGAGGCCGCCGCCGCCTCGGTGACGGTGGACAAGAACCTCGACACCAGGCGCATGCTGGAGATCGCCCAGAGCGCGAAGTCCCTCACCGCCAAGGGGCTGCAGGCCGTCACCGTGCCGTGGATGCCGGACCCCGCCGACAAGAACCGGGTCGTCTGGCGGGAGCCCGCCGCCGGCGAGCTGTTCGAGTCGATCCGCAGCGACATCGAGGTGACCAAGAGCCCGGCCCCCGACGCCCCCGCCAAACCGACCGTCAAGAACGAGCAGGTCCAGGTCCAGGTCTTCAACGGCACCGACAAGCCGGGCGTGGCCAAGGAGGTGGCCGCGAAGCTGGTCGCCCAGGGCTTCCGGGTGACCCAGGTCGGCAACGCCCGCCCGGCCACCGCCGACGTGCCCACCACCGCGCTGCGCTACGGCAAGAAGGACGCCGAGGGCGCCGCCTACGCCGACGCGGTGGCCGCCCGGCTCTCCGGCGACAAGATCGCCCCGATCGCGGGCAAGACGAAGCCGGCCAGCGTGGAGAACTACGCGGCGACCATCCCGGCCACCCCGCTCCCCACCGGCCCGGTCGTCCAGTTGATCATCGGTGCCGACTGGAAGGGCGTCCGGGTCCCCACCAAGATCCCCGACTCCCTCAAGGGCGACATCATCGACAGCGAGACCAACCCCTGCCAGTGACCCTCGCCGCCGGCGAGCGGCCGGACGGCGAGGGAGCCGAGGTCCCGCTGGTTTTAAACGATCACGATTCGCCGCGAACCATCTCAAACCCCGAGTGCTCGTGCGACAGACGGCGCGTGATCGGTTTAGGGTTGTCGGGTCGGCGAGGCGAACCCCACTCGACCGCATCCCCCGGCGGTCCCTGGGCGTCTTCAGTAGCGTGTCCGACTACCTCCCAGTCTCCGACAGATAGCTGAGCGTTTTCCCCGTGAGCGACACCCGATCCCCCTTCCACCTACCGGCCCCCCGGGACGACGGCGCCCCCGACGCCGACACCGGCGGGTCCGCCGGCGGACAGGGCCGGACACCCGCCCCGTGGCCGATGCCCGAGCACGCGCAGTCGTCCCAGACCTCCTGGCCGGAGCCGCCGGACGGCGCTTCCACCGCCTCCTCCTGGGGCCGCCGGGACGGGCAGGGCCCGGAGGAGGACCCCGGCGAGGTCACCGCCTGGGGCTACCCGGCCTACCAGGAGCCGCAGTCCTCCGTCGAGGAGGACGCGTGGGCGAACTGGGACACCCAGACACCTCCCGGAGAGCAGGAGCAGGCGCCTCGGCGGGAGACCCGCAAACCCTCCGCCCCCCAGGGCCGGACACCGTACGGGGACACCCGGCCGCCCGCCGCCCCCGGGGCACGGGCAGCGGGCGGGGATGCCCCGTCACCCGCCGCGCCGGAGTTCTGGGCGATGCACGAGGAGGCACGACCGTCCACCGCGCCGGAAGGGTTGCCCGCCGCCCAGCCGCCCGCCGCGTCCGAGCCCTGGGCACCGCGCGCCGCCCAGCCGCCCGCGACGCCGGGGTCCTGGGCGACACGCGACGCCCAGCCGCCCGCGACGCCGGACTCCTGGGCGACGCACGGGGACGCGCAGCCGTCCGCCGCCCGGGAGACGCGGGCGCCGTACGCGGACGTGCGGCCCCCCGGCCCCCGCAACCCGCTGGACATGACGCACCGCGCCGCACCCGCCGGGAACCTGCTGGACCCGCTGGACCCCGCCTGGTCGTCGGACCACGACGCCGCCCGGACGCAGGCCGCGCCCGCGGCGTGGGCGCCGCAGGCCCCCCGGCGCGGGCCGCAGCCGCAGGAGGCTCCGCCCGCCGATCGGCCCTTCTCCTACTGGGAGAACTCCGCCCGTGACCCCGAGCCCTCCCCCTGGGGCCGGGCCCCGGAAGCGAAGCAGGAGCAGGAGCCGGAGCAGGAGCCGCGCCCGGAGGAGGCGCCCGCCGCTCCCCCGGCCAGGAAGAAGCGCGAGCCGTACCTCGACAACGTCAAGTTCGTCCTGATCGCCCTGGTCGTGACCGGGCACTCGCTGGTGCCCACCCTGGCCGCGCACTCGGCCAAGTCGGCCTACCTGTTCATCTACACCTTCCACATGCCGGCGTTCGTCCTGATCAGCGGTTATCTCGGCCGGAACTTCTGGAACTCCAACGCCAAGATCAACAAGCTGGTCGACACCATGCTGGTGCCCTACGTGGTCGTGGAGATCGGCTACGCGCTGCTCCGCTACGGACTGGGCCAGAAATGGACCCTGACGATCATCGACCCGGCCTGGCTGAACTGGTACCTGCTGGCCCTGGTGCTCTGGCGGATCTCCACGCCCATCTGGAACCGGATGCGGCAGCCGCTGCTGGTCGCGGTGGTCATCTACATGGTGGCCGGCTTCTCGGAGATCTCCGGCGACTTCAGCATCGACCGCTTCTTCGGCCTGCTCCCCTTCTACGTGCTCGGCCTGGTGCTCAAGCCCGAGCACTTCGACCTGCTCAAGCCGGTCTGGGTCAGGATCCTGGCCGGGATCACGGTCGCCGGCGGCATCGCGGTGGCGGTCTTCATCGCCCCGCACGTCAACCTCAAGCCGATCTACTTCCGCTACAGCATCAAGTCCATGGACACGAGCTGGCTGATCGGGCTCGGCGTGCGCGGCGCGGTGCTGATCGCGGCGCTGGCCATGTCGGTCGCGCTGCTGGCCCTGGTGCCCCGGCGCGAGACCTGGTTCTCCGACCTCGGCACCCGCACGCTCTACGCCTACCTGCTCCACGGCGTCGTGGTGCTCATCGCCAAGGACCAGGGGTGGCTGAGCTTCCCCTGGCTGTACGGCCCGCTGGGCGTGCTGGCGATCATGTCCAGCTCCCTGGCGCTGGCCATCGTCCTGTGCCTGCCGGAGACGCGCACGCTCTTCAAGTGGCTGCTGGAACCCCGCCTGGTCTGGCTCTACCGCCGCCCGTCGGCGGACTCCCCCGGCAAGCAGGCGGAGCCGGCCCGCAAGGAGAGTTCAGCGGCAGTTCCCCGGTAATTAACCCAACACATCCGGTGATGACGGAACCGGCACTCAGCATCGGAATATGCGGGTATGTGTCGGGACAATTGTCCATCACCCCGAAGACGCCCGGATCATGCATCGGCAGATCCGGGCGCTCCTCGACGCGGGGCACGAGATCACCTATGTCGCGCCCTTCACCGACTGCAACGTCACGCCCGATCCCCGGATCCGGGCCGTCGACGTCCCCCGCGCGCTGGGCCGTCACCGCAGACGTGCCCTGAAGGCCGCCCGGGGGGCGCTGAGGCGCGGAGCCGAGGGCGCCGACCTTCTGATCGTCCATGACATCGAGCTGGTTCTCCGGCTGCCCAGGCGCCGCCCCGTGACCGTCTGGGACGTCCACGAGGACACGGCCGCCGTCCTGGAGGCCAGAACGGATCTCCCTGGGCTCCTGCGCCGGACCCTGCCGGCGCTGATCCGCCGGGTCGAGGCCCGCGCGGAGGACCGGCTGCACCTCGTCCTGGCCGAGGAGTCCCACCGGGAGCGGTTCTCCGGGTCCCACCCGGTGGTGCCCAACACCACCTACGTGCCCCGCCGGCCGCCCCCGCCGCCGGGCCGGAACCGAGTGGTCTACGTGGGCCGGCTGTCCCGGGCCAGAGGGGCGGCGGAGCTGGTCGAGCTGGCCCGGCGGCTGCTCCCCCACGGGGTCAGGATGGACCTGGTGGGCGCCGCCGACGCCGAGATCAGGCCCATGCTGCGGGACGCGCAGCGGCAGGGCCTGCTCGACTGGTACGGCTACGTGCCCAACCGGCACGCGCTGCGGATGGCCGAAGGGGCGATCGCCGGGCTGTCACTCCCGCACGACGTGCCCCCCTACCGGCGGTCGATGCCGGCCAAGGTCGCCGAGTACATGTCCCGCGGACTCCCGGTGGTCACCACGCCGCTCCCGGCCGCCGCCTCCCTGGTCGGCCGGACCGGCTGCGGCGTCGTCACGCCCTTCGGGGACGTGGACGCGGCGCTGCGCGCCGTACTGGCGCTGCGGGACGACCCCGAGGGGGCCGCGGCGATGGGCGCGCGCGGCTACGAGGAGGCGCTGCGCCACTACGACTGGCCCGCCCACGCGGGCGAGTTCGTGGGGCTGCTGGAGGGGTGGGCGACGGCGAGCGCCGCCCCCGCGCGCGCCCACCGCCGTCCCCTCGTGGTCTGACCTCCGTACGGTCACCGGGGCCGCTCCAGGTCGAAGGCGACGTCGGCCACCCGCACCGTCGCGACCCGGGGGTCCTTGATCAGCTCGCGCAGCGACGAGATCGTGGCCAGGGAGTCCACGTAGGCGTAGGCCCTGCCCTCACCCGCCGCCTTCCGCAGCCGGGCCAGGTCGAGCCCGAACCGCCTGAGGTTGGGCTCGTCGTGCTCGCGCAGCATGCCCACCCAGGCCCGGAAGCCCTCCAGCGTCTCCGGGGGCGAGTCGTAGCACATCCCGCTCTTGGGCAGGCCCATGCGGCTGGGTCTCATGGTCGACTCCCACGTGATCGGGGTGGACCGCGGCCGTTCCTCGTAGACCACGCTGTTGGGACATCCGTCGTGCCGCCGGGCGAAGGAGACGAGCTGGGCGCTGGTCATCGGTTCGGTGAACTCGACGACCGCCAGGGCGTTCATGTCCTGGGGCAGGCGCGCCAGGACCTTGCGCATGTCCGCTTTGGGCTGGTTGCCGGTGCGGACGTTGATGAGCGCGTAGGTCAGCGGGGTCGTGTTCCCCTGGCCGAGCGGCGGCGTGCGCACCCGGCCGAAGAAGTCCTGCGTGATCTGGTCCCGCTTGCTGGTGAAGGACCCGGCGGAGAAGCCTCCGACCGCGCGGACCGGGCTGATCCGCGCCTCCAGGGACAGCGACAGCGGCGATGCGCCGGTCTCACCGAACCCGATCCGGTATTCGGGGTTGGCGACCTGCATGGCCGTACCCAGCACGTCGCGCATGCGCCGCTCGCGGTCGCCGCGCTTCTGGATCCACGCGGACCCCACGGTCGCCGTCAGCGCCACCACGAGCAACGCGCTCAGCGTCACCAGGGCCGTACGGACGACGCCTCTGCGCACGGCCCTGCGCGTCCTCTTCGGATCGAAGTCGGGGAGCTCGAACCCTTCGGGCTCGAAGTCAGGCTCGGTCATCGGGTGGCTCCGTACATCTCGGCGAAGGCGGCGCGGGCGCGCCACACGGCTGTCTTGATCGACGCGACGGATCGGCCGGTCATCGCGGCCACCTCCACCAGGGAGAACCCGTCGAAGTAGACGAGGGTGAGCAGCCTGCGCTGCTGCTCGGGCAACCGGCCGAGCACGTCGCGGACCGCGACGGCGTCGGTGACCGCCTCACGCAGGCCCAGCTCGTCCGGATCGGGCAGCGGCAGTTCGGTACGGCTGCGCCGCAGGTGGTCGACGAGCACGTTGCGGGCGATGCTGAGCAGCCACGCGACGGGCGACTCCCCGCGCCAGCCGAGCAGCGCCCTGGTGGCCTTGACGAAGGTCTCCTGGGCGAGGTCCTCGGCGAGATGGGGGTCGCGGGTGCGTCGCAGGAGGTAACCGCAGACCAGCGGCCAGTGCTCCCGGTAGAGCTGCTCAATGCGGGTGCCGATGGCCGCCTCCGCGTCGGGGGTTGATTCATCACAAACTAGGAGACGGCTTCGGCAGAGGATTGGTCACACACCAGTGACGTGAGGGCCGGAGATTGGTGTACTGGAGGTATGGCACGCCATCTGATCCAGGGACGCGAGATCGCCATGCCGGTGCGGATCCGGAACGCCTCCGTCTGCAGCGCCTCCTACCTGGTCCGGGCGGACGCCGCCCGGGCGGTGATCGCCTACTCGGGGCTGGACGTCGCCGAGGTGCTGCCCGGCAAGGCCCTGTGCACGCTGGTGTTCGTCGACTACGCAGACGGCGACCTCGACGCCTACCGGGAGTTCGGCGTGGCCTTCCTGGTCCGGCCGCCCGGGGCGGGCCCACCGCCGCCCCGGGGGCTGCGCGCCGGCCTGTCGGAGCTGCGCAGGGCCGGGGCCGGGGCGTTCATCCACTGGCTCCCCGTCGACCAGGGCTTCACCATGGAGGCGGGCCGCACGATCTGGGGCTTCCCCAAGGAACTGGCCGACATCGACCTCCGCCTGGGCTCCCCCTACAAGCGGTGCATCCTGCGCAAGGACGGCCGCCTGGTGCTGGACCTGCTGGTCAAGCCCGGCGTCCCGGTGCCCGGGGGCGGCACGATGGCCCCCGTCGACGCCTACAGCCACCTGGACGGCGTCACCCGCCGCATCCCCTGGTCGATGTCCCCCCGCGGGGTCCGCATGCGCCCCGGCGGGGCGCTGATCCGCCTGGGCAACCACCCCGTCGCCAAGGAGCTGAGCGAGCTCGGCCTGCCCAAACTCGCCCTGATGACCAGCACGGTCTCCCACCTCACCATGACCTTCGGCGAGGCGAAGGAGCTGTAGGCGCCGCATGAACGCGGGCGCGCTCCACTCCTCTTACGGCTACTCCGCGGCTCTTACGGCGTCCCCGCGAACGTCGCCGCTTCTCGCGGTCACGGTCAGGCCCGGACGTCGCCTCAGACGTCGGAATCCAGCAGCGGCAGTTCGGCACGGGTGGGCAGCCCCTGCCACTCGCTGGTGCTGGACACCGCGAAAGCCGCCAGCAGGGCGCCCCGGCGCAGCCGGTCGGCGGGGTGCAACCGCTCCAGCAGCGCGCTGAGATAGCCGGCGGCGAAGGCGTCTCCCGAACCGGTGGGGTCGACCACGGGCGTGCCGAGGCTCGGGGCGTCGTGGCGGACGCCGTCCACCCGGACGCTCGCACCCCGGGCGCCCCGGATCACGATGACCTCCCGGTCCCCGCCGAGGGCGGGCTTGACCAGATCCAGCTCGCTCTGCCGGACGAACAGCACGTCGGCCGAGCAGGCCAGCGCGCTGAGGATCTCCTCGGCCTCCCGGAGGTCCGGCCAGAGCTGGTCGCGGTAGTTGACGGCCACCGAGACGGTGACCCCCGCGAGCCGTGCGGCCCGCACGGCGGCGTGCACGGCGTCGCGCGCGCCCAGCGCGGCGGCGATCCCGCTGACGTGCAGGACCCGGGAGGCCGCGATCCGGTCGATGGGGACGTTGCCCAGCGTGAGCCGGGTCCCCGTCCGGTAGTAGGTGACCCTCGCCGCCTGCCCGAGCCTGGACTCCTTCAGCAGCAGCCCGGTGGGGGAGGCGTCGTCCACCCGCGCGTCCGAGACGTCCACGCCCTCACCGCGCAGCGCCGTGAGGATCCGGGCGCCGATCTCGTCGCCCCCCACCTTGCCCAGCCAGGCCGCCGCGTGCCCGAGCCTGGCCAGCCCGACCGCGACGGTGAGCTCGGCTCCGGCCACGTCCAGCCTGGCCTCGTGCTCGTGACGGATCCGGCCACTGGTGACGACGGCGAAGGCCTCGCCGAGGGTGTAGACGTCCACCACGGGGTCAGACGATCGGCGGGCGGCCCAGGCGGAGCATGCGCCAGGCGGTCTTCCAGCCCATGGGACGGCGTTCCCCCGCAGGCTCGCGGAGACCTTCGGTGAAGCCCTTGAACCAGGCGCGCAGGGCGGTGCCGGAGCGTTCGCGGATCAGGGTGAGGGCGATCCAGTTGAGGAGATAGAGCGCGGCCAGGGGCCAGGGCAGGTTGCGGCGGGCCAGCCAGACGCGGTTGCGGGCGTTGAGGCGGTAGAAGTCGGCGTGGCGGGTGGGGGGGACCTGCGGGTGGTACATGACGGTCTGGGCGTCGTATTCGATGCGGTAGCCCTCACCGAGCAGCCGCCAGGCCAGGTCGGTCTCCTCATGAGCGTAGAAGAACCGCTCGGGGAGGCCGCCGACCTGCAGGAAGGCGGATCGGCGGATGGCGCAGGCGCCGCCCAGGAAGGTGGTGACCGGAGAGGACCGCTCGGGGTCCCCCGCCCGCAGGCGGGGGACGTGGCGCCGCTGGCCGGTGCCGCCCTCGGGGTCCATCACCCGGAAGGAGACGACGGCCAGGTCGTGCTCGGTGGAGAAACGCTCACGCAGGTGGGAGACGACGTTCATCGCGCCGTACCAGCCGTCGTCGTCCAGGAAGAGCACCACGTCGCCCGAGCACTCCTCGACGCCGCGGTTGCGGCCCGCCGGGATGCCCGTGTTGTGGCTGAGCCGCACGGTCTTGATCGAGGCGGACGAGCCCGCCGGCGCGGCGACCGACAGCTCGGGGACGTCCGCGCCGTTGCCGACGATGACCACCTCGACGTCGCCGTCGGTCTGGTGCAGCGCGGACTCGACGGCCCGGTCCAGCTCGGGGACCCGATTGCCCATGGTGAGGATGACGCACGAGATCTTCAACGGGTCATCGTCCTGACGCGTCGAGAGCACGTGCGGAGCATACTTTCATGATCACCGAGTCTGCTGGGTCGGGCACATGTGGCATGGCTGAACGTTTCTGATTTACCGGAAAGCAAGCGTATCGGAACCGTCGGCGAACACCCACCAAACAACGAGGTGTCCGCACCTACGACGCACCGCACCGCTCTCCGGTTCCTCATGAAAGCCGCCTGGAGGCCAGGATGCTGACCAGGTGCAGTGCCATCTGCAGCACGGCGACCACGACACAGGCCACCACGAGCACCCGGGTGGCGGCCAGGCCGCCCGCGAGCAGGTCCCACACCGCGGCGACGACCACGATGATCGACAGCTCGACGGCCTGGACGAGCCGGTGGAACTTCAGGGCGGCGGCGGCCTTGCGGGCCATCCCCAGGCCGCGCGACTGGAACTGCTCGGCCGAGCTCTCGGTCGCCGCGACCAGGCCGGACCGGGCGCGGGCCACGTCGACCAGGTCGGTCTCCGCCTTGATCAGGATGGCGCCGAGCGCGGCGGCGAAGCCCATCACGGTGTACCAGTCGGGAAGGGTCTCCGACGCCCGGAAGCCCAGCCCGATGAGCAGGGCGGCCTCGGCGAAGTAGTGGCCGACCCGGTCCAGGTAGACGCCGGTGATGGAGGTCCGCCTGGTCCACCGCGCCAGCTCGCCGTCGGAGCAGTCGAGCAGCAGGTAGAGCTGGATCAGCAGCGCGGCGCCGACCGCGGCCCAGAGGCCGGGGAGCGCGATGACCACGCCCGCCAGCAGCCCGGACAGGATCATCAGCCAGGTGGTCTGGTTGGGGGTGATCGGCGTCTTGGCGAGGAACCAGGTGACGTAGATCGACAGCTTCCGCATGTACAGCGCGCCGGCCCAGTGCTCGCCGCTGTTGCGGTCCATGGTCGAGTGCGGCTGGGCGACCGCACGGAGCTCAGCGACCGACGGCCCGGACATAATCCTCCACCCGATCGCGAATCTCCGGCTCCGACAGGCGCAGGTGCTCCAGGATCGTGTAACGCCCCGGACGGGTCGAGGGCGCCAGCATGACCGCCTCGGTGAACTGCTCGACGGTCAGCCCCAGATCGACAGGGGTGACCGGCAGCTCGTGCCCGCGCAGGCAGTCGACGACCTGGTTGAGCCTCCGGGAGTCCTCGCGGAGGAAGAAGCAGAAGGCGGCACCGACCCCGGCGAGCTCGCCATGGTTGGAGGTGCCGGGAAAAAGCTGATCCACGGCATGAAGGATCTCATGGTCTCCGCCACTGGAGGGACGGGAGGACCCGGCGATCACCATCGACATCCCCGAGAGGATGAGCGCCTCGGCCAGCACGGTGAGGAAGGCGTCGGACTCGATCGAGTCGTTCCGGCCGATCAGGGCCTCCGCCGCGGTGCGGGCCATCGCGCAGGCCAGGCCGTCGATCGGCTCACCCCGCTCGGCGTTGCCGAGCTGCCAGTCCTCGATCGCCGACAGGTTGCTCACCACGTCTCCGACCCCGGAACGGACCAGGGACGGCGGCGCGTCGTGGACGAAATCGAGATCCACCATGATGGCCAGCGGCATGGGCACGCCGAAGGTGCCCTTGCCGCCGTCGTGCGTCAGCGACGCCACCGGCGAGCAGATCCCGTCGTGCGACAGGTTGGTGGCCACCGCCACCATGGGGATGCCGGCGAGCGAGGCGGCGTACTTGGTCGCGTCGATGGTCTTGCCGCCGCCGATCCCGACGACCGCCTCGTAGGCGCCCTTGCGCAGGTCGGCGCCGAGCGAGACGGCCGCGTCCACCGAGCCGTCGGGGACCCGGAAGACCTGGGCCTCGCCGAGCGAGGGGGCGATCACCGAGGCGATCCGGTCGCCCTGGCCCGCGCCCACCGCCACCGCCACCCGCCCGGAGGTCGCCACCCGGCTGTCGGCCAGCAACGAGCCGAGCTGGGCGATCGCGCCCCGCCGTACCTCCATGGTCAGCGGGGCGGGCAGCATTCTGGCTAGTATCGGCACGCGATCTCCCGCGCCTTGGCGAGGTCGTCGTGGTTGTCGACCTCGACCCACGGGACATCGCCGATCGGGGCGACCGCGATCTTCTCACCACGGGCGACCAGCTCCTGGTAGCCGTCCTCGTAGTAGAGCTGCGGGTCGCGCTCGAAGGTGGCCTGGAGGGCGTCGGCGAGGCGCTCGCCGATGCCGGGGCGGATCAGCGTCGCGCCGATGTACTCACCCGCGGCGTCGGCCGGGTCCATCAGCTTGGTGATCAGCTTGAGATGGCCGTCACCGTCGAGGGTGACCTTCATCTCCTCGTCGGCGAGCCGCTTCACCGCGTCGACCGCGAGCAGGATGTCACTGGTCGCGGGCGCCGACAGCAGCGTGTGCTCGACGGAGACCGGGTGCACCGTGTCCCCGTTGACCAGCAGCACACCCTGGTCGAAGTAGTCGCGCGCGCACCACAGGGAGTAGGCGTTGTTCCACTCCTCGGCCTTGTCGTTGTGCACGAGGGTGAGCTTCACACCGTGCCGCCGCTCCAGCTCGGCCTTGCGCTCGTGTACGGCCTGCGCCTGGTAACCGACGATGACCACGACGTCACGGAGGTCGGCCGCCGCGAGATTCCGCAGCGAGATGTCCATGATCGTGGTCTCGCCGTCGACCGGCACCAGCGCCTTGGGCAGCGTGTCCGTGTACGGCCGCAGGCGTCGTCCGGCCCCGGCGGCCAGCACCATTCCCAGCAACGTGCGCTCCTCATCCAAGTGAGCCCCTCGGCGGGCACTCCTGGCCCCAAAGGTTAGTTGGCTTTGGGGCCTGATCGTGTAATTGAGGGTTTGCCAGGCGTTCTCAATCGTGGGCGCCCAGATCGGCGGCGTCCACCCCCGAGCGCGGCGCGGCCACCCAGCAGGTGACGCTCTCCCACCCGAAGAACCCCCACAGGTAGAGCGCGAGCAGCACGAAGACCAGCGTGACCTGCCCCGCGAGGCCGCCCAGCGCGATCAGCAGCATGCGGCCGTCCCAGCCCAGACCGGCCGTGGCCAGCCAGGGCGGCGGGTAGACGCGCTGGCGCACCCGGTAGACGACGTCGTAGTGGTGGAAGGCCAGCGCGCCGAGCAGCAGGAAGATCAACCACGGCGGCACGCCGTGCGCGAACCCGACCGAGGCCACGAATCCGTACTCGGTCAGGCGCAGGATCGGCGGGACCAGCCAGTCGAGCCTGCCGTCGTGCGGGTGGGAGCTGCCGGGGCCGGCCAGCAGCAGCGCCACCGCGGGGGCGAACACCGCCAGCCCGTCGGCGCCGGCCACGCCCACCATCAGCAGCACCCCGGTCACGAAGATCCCGACGAGCGCCGGCGGCAGCGGCGGGAGCTGGCCGGCGACCAGGTTGCCCATCGCCCGCGACAGGACCCCGTCGTCGCGGTAGGCCATCACGGTGCCGCGCGGCACCGGCGTCATGTGGACGGAAACCATCGTCGCGCTCGTCTCCTCACCGGTTCCGCGGAGTGCTCCGCGGGCCGTGCCTTCCGTCCCGCCGGGCGCGGAACCCCCGTTCCCGGTCATCGGCTGAAGGACCTGCCGATCCTGCCCGCGACCGTGTAGAGGGCGGCGACGCCGCCCCAGACCAGCAGCGCGATGAAGGTCACCCGCGCGTTGAACACCGCGGCGGTCACCGCGATCAGGGCCATCCGCTCCCCGATGGGGAGCACGATGATCTTCTTCAGCCAGCGGGTCAAGGAGATCCGCTCCAGCCGGCGCGACAGCCTGACGACCGCGTTCCCCGAGCTGGAGCCCTGCCGTTCCCGCAGGTAGCGCTCCGCGGCGGCGATCCCGTCCGCGACCTCGGCCGACCGCTCCAGCGGCGTCCGCCGCGGCACCGCCCCCATGGACGCGTCGGCCGGGGCGGTCAGTGAGGCGGCCGTCCCGGACCCGGCCGCCTCCGGCCGTCCGGCGTCGGCGCGGGCCCCCGCGTAGGAGAAGTCGATCATGTGGCGGAGCATCTGCAGGATCATCGCCGCGACCGCCAGCGCCCAGATGCCGTGCGGGCCGCCGCGGGAGTCGTCCATCCCTGCCGCGTAGCCGATGGCGAGGCCCACGTAGACGGCGTACTCCTTGACCCGGTCGAAGGTGGCGTCCAGCCACGCGCCGAGCGGGGAGAAAGCACGGGTGTAGCGGGCGAGCTGGCCGTCCACGCAGTCGAGCACGAACGACAGGTAGAGCAGGACGGCCCCGGCGATCTGCGCCTCGCGGGTGCCCGCGGTGAACCAGACCGCGGCGAGCGCGGCCAGGCCGACGGAGATCCCGGTGACCGCGTTCGGCGTCAGGTGCAGGTCGGCCGCCAGCTTGACCAGGTGGGTGGACCAGGAGCTCACGAAGTGGGTGGTGAAGAAGCCGTCGTCGGCCTTCACCGCGAGCTCCAGCCGGGCGCGGTCCTCGTCCACCTCGCCCAGCCGCAGCACGGCCGCGTCGGCGCCCTCCTGCCCGGCCACCCGGTCGCAGTGCAGCCGCCCGATCCCGCGGGCGCGCACCGGGACGCCGGCGCGGACCAGCCCGACCAGGAGGAGGTCGCCGGCCTCGGCGCCGCCCATCGGGCCGAACCCGCCGGCCTCGGCCAGCTCGGCCAGCGTCTCCGCGGTCTCGGCGAGGACGGCGAGATCGGCCGCGCCGACCTGGAGCACGCCCCTGAAGGTGCCGTTGGCGTCGACGACGTCGTGGAAGGAGGTGCCCGCGGCGACCACCCGGCCGCCCTCGACCCGGACCGGCGGGCGCGACGGCCCGGAGTCCGCACCGCCCGTGGTCACCAGCGCGCCCGTGTCACGTGCGGGATGCTCCAGAAGCAGGGCCAGCGCCTCGGTGTGGGCCACCAGGTCTCCCACCACCACGGCCACCGGGGCGGTGGCCGTCCGGGCCACGGCGGCGACCCTTCGCAGGTCGTCGGCGAGCCCCCGCGAGCCCTCCGAACCGATCATGTAGGTGCCGCCGGGGGCGTGGATGATCTCGCTGGAGCGGGCGACCACGTGCACGTCCCCCACCGGGAGCCGGACGAGCTGATCGGTCAGCCGGTCGAGCAGCGTGCCGTCGGCGCAGCGCAGGGCCGCCGCCTCCATGGTGGCGAGCACCACGGCGGCCGTCCGGCGGGCGCCGGACGAGGCGGGGACGTGAGAGTCATGCAAACCGGGCTCCTTCGTATCCGACGGGATCACCGTACGAATCGGGGAGTGCGTACTTAGCGTAGCGAGATCTTGACGGGATAGCACGGGAGCGCGACCCGCGATCGGGTACGCACCCATTACGCTCGCCCTATCCGGACCGTTGAAGGAAGCAGATCTTGGCCGCTCTCGAACCACGCCTACGTACCGTCGGGGTCGTCCTTGCCGGCGGTGTCGGCCAGCGTGTCGGCCTCAACACCCCCAAGCAGCTTGTCAAGATCGCCGGGAAGACGATCCTCGAACACACCCTCGCGCTGTTCGACGGCGCGCCGGAGGTCGACGAGATCATCGTGATGATGACCCCGGGCTTCACCGACGAGGTGGAGCGGATCGTCGCCCTCAACGGCTTCAGGAAGGTCGGCAAGATCCTGGAGGGGGGCGCGAGCCGTCCCGAGACCACCTGGCGGGCGCTGAAGGCGCTGGGCGCGCAGGAGTGCGACGTGCTCCTGCACGACGCCGTGAGGCCGCTGCTGGAGCCCCGGATCATCACCGAGTGCGTGGAGGCCCTGAAGGTCTACTCGGCCGTCGACGTGGCGATCCCGAGCTCCGACACGATCGTGGTGGCCGCCCCCGGCCCGCGCGGGGAGATCGTCCGCGACATCCCGGAACGGTCCGGGCTGCGGCGCGGCCAGACGCCGCAGTGTTTCCGGCTCTCGGTGATCCGCGAGGCCTACGAGCGGGCCTTCGCCGACCCCGACTTCGACAGGCGGCCGCCCACCGACGACTGCGGCGTGGTGCTGCGCTACCTGCCCGACGTGCCGATCTACATCGTGCCGGGCAGCGAGCACAACATGAAGGTCACCCACCCGGTGGACGTGTTCATCGCCGACAAGCTCTTCCAGCTCGCCGCGGGCACCGCCCCGGAGCACTCCCCCTTCGCCTACCGGGAGGCGATGGAGGGCAGGACCATGGTGGTCTTCGGCGGCAGCTACGGCATCGGCGCCGACGTGGTCGACCTCGCCGAGCGCCACGGCGCCGAGGTGTTCTCCTTCTCCCGGTCGCTGAACGGGGTGCGCGTCGAGGACCCCCAGGCGGTCGAGGACGCCCTCGCCCACGCGGCCAAGGAGACCGGCAGGATCGACTACGTGGTCAACACCGCCGGCGTGCTGCACATGGGCAAGCTCGGCGAGGTGAACGACACCACGATCGCCGAGACCGTGGGGGTGAACTACCTCGGTCCCGTCAACATCGCCAGGGCGGCCATCGGCCACCTCCGCGAGACCCGGGGGCACCTGCTGCTCTACACCTCCTCCTCCTACACGCGGGGCCGGGCCGACTACAGCCTCTACTCCTCGACGAAGGCCGCCGTGGTGAACCTGACCCAGGCCCTCGCCGACGAGTGGGCCGAGTACGGCGTGCGGGTCAACTGCGTCAACCCGGAGCGGACCAGCACCCCGATGCGGGTCCGCGCTTTCGGCGAGGAACCGGCACATACCCTGCTCTCACCGCGCGCCGTCGCCCAGACCTCCCTGGATGTGCTCATCTCCCACCTCACCGGGCACGTAATCGACGTCCGCCTCGGCGGAACCTGACACAGCGCGCCTACCAGGGCAAACACCGGCACGCGGGTTAGCGTCGGAAGATGACGCGTGACCCTCGTGCCCTGATGGCGTGCGCCGCCGTGGTCGGCTCGTATCCACTGCTCGTCATCGCCGCCCTGTGGCCCCTGCCGTGGCTGTTCCTGGCGGTCTGCGCGCTGTCGTACGCGGCCGAGATCACCGCCGCCCGGCGGGCCCGCCGGGTGGTCGACCTGCTCAGCAGGGTGCGCCTGGGCGTCGCGCTGCGATTCATGATGCGCGAGACGGCCGCGATCCTCCTGGTCGCGCGTACGGAGGGCACCGACTCGCCCTGGTTCACGCTCCTGGTCCTGGGGCTGTTCACCCTGCACGGCGTGCGGGCCCTGCAGGCCTGGCTCGCGATCACCTACAGCCGCGTCCTCAACCAGCTCCCGGTGCTGACCCGCAACATCGACGGCGTGGTGCGGCTCCCCCCGCCCCCGTCGGCCGTCCTGGTCGACCACGGGAGCGTACGGATGCTCTACCTGGACATGTTCCCGGTCGGCGGCGCCGCCCTGGGCGCGGTGCTCGGCACCGGCCTCCCGGGGGCGGGCGGGGCCGTGGTCGCGCTCGGCCTCGGCGCCGCGGGCGCGATCGGCCTCCTGCCCCACCTGCGCCGGATCCAGCCGCTCAAGAACCGGCGCGGCATGCTGAAGACGGTCAACAGGCGCCTCGCCAGATACGGGCCGGAGGTGGTCCTCTACTTCTCCGGGCCGAACGACTCGGCCTACCAGGTCACCATGTGGCTGCGCCCGCTGGAGCGGATCGACCGGCGGGCGGTGGTGGTCCTGCGGGAGCGGAACATGCTCCGGCTGCTGGGAGAGACCTCGCTGCCGGTGGTCTGCATCCCGTCGGCGGCCGACCTGATGAGCTTCGGGGCGCTCGACTCCGCCCGCGTGTGCCTGTATCCGTCCAACGTCGGCAAGAACATCCACATGCTCCGCATCCGGGGGATGCGCAGCGTCTTCGTCGGCCACGGGGACAGTGACAAGGAGGCGTCGTTCAACCCGTTCACCAAGGTCTACGACGAGGTGTGGGTGGCCGGGCAGGCCGGCCGCGACCGGTATCTCCGCGCACGGGTGGGTGTGTGCGACGAGGACATCCACGAGGTGGGCCGCCCGCAGCTCACCGGCGTCCGCACCACCGGCCCGGGCCTGCCGTACCGCACGGTGCTCTACGCCCCCACCTGGGAGGGGTGGACCGACGACCTGTTCCACACCTCGATCATCACGATGGGGCCCCCGATCGTCCGCGCCCTGCTCGCCCACTCCCCCGCGCTCCGGGTGATCTACAAGCCGCACCCGCTGACCGGCTACCGCAACCTGGCCGCGCGCCGCGCCCACGAGGAGATCCTCGCGATCCTGGAGGGGACCGAGCTGTCCCGGTCCATCGCCCGCCATCCCGCCGGCGCGGTCCGCGCCGAGCCGATCGGGCACCTGGCCGTCACCGGCTCCGAACCGCCCCTCTACGACTGCTTCAACCAGGCCGACCTGATGGTCACCGACATCTCCAGCGTGGTGGCGGACTTCATCGCCAGCGGCAAGCCGTACGTGGTGACCAACGTGGCGGGGCTGCCGGAGCGGACCTTCCGCGAGCGGTATCCGAGCACGGAGGCCGGCTACCTGCTCACCCGGGACCTGGGTGAGCTGCCCGCCGTCCTGGCGGCCCTGGAGCAGGACGGGGAGGACGTCCTGGCGGCCACCAGGCACAAGCTGAAGTCCTACCTGCTCGGCCCCGACCACCCGGACGCCATGACCCGTTTCAACGACGCGGTGAACGCCGCCTGCGGCCGCGCCGAGCGCGGGGCGGACACGGCCGGGAGCGGTGTCACCGCCGCGCACGGGGCGGACACGGGCAGGACCGGTGTCGCCCCCGTAGGCGGAGACGACACGGCCGGAGCCGGTGCCGCCGCCGCGCGCGGAGAGGGCTGAGACCGGCGGCGGGCAGGCCCCGTGGCGTCAGCCCCGGGGCCGCTCGGACTTGCTCAGGCGCTTAGGGCTCGTCAGGAAGCCCCAGCCCCACGACATGTGCATGGTGACGTAGACCAGCGGCAGCCGGACGAGCGAGGCCGCGGGCAGGCCGCTGCCGGTCACCGCCGAGCCGGCCAGGATCGCCGCCAGGTAGCCGGCGGGGATCAGCAGACCGGGCCAGAGGAACGGGGAGACGACCAGGCCGGCGAGGATGGCCAGCACGGCCGCCGGGGGCGCCAGGTAGCGCAGGTTGATGGTGCCCTCGTGGGTGCGGGCGACCACCCTGCGCCAGCGGCCGTAGTGGAAGTACTGCTGGGCGAGGGCCTTGACGGTGGGCCTCGGCCGGTAGGAGACGCGCATCCGGGGCTGGAACCAGACCAGGCCGCCCGTCTCACGGATGCGGTGGTTCATCTCCCAGTCCTGCGCCCGCTGGAAGTGCTCGTCGTAGCCGCCGACCCGCTCCAGCGCCTCGCGGCGGAACACGCCGAGGTAGACCGTGTCGGCCGGCCCCGCGGTGCCGCCGGTGTGGAACCGGGCGCCGCCGACACCGATCTTGGAGGTCATGGCACGGGCCACGGCCTTCTCGAACGGCGTGACGCCCTCGGCGGCCATGACGCCGCCGACGTTGTCGGCGCCGGTCTCCTCAAGTGTCTCCACCGCGACCTGGAGGTAGTCCTCCGGAAGCATGGCGTGGCCGTCCACGCGGGCGATGATCCCGCTGCGGGAGGCGCCGATGGCGGCGTTGAGGGCGTTGGGGGTGCGTCCGGTCGGGTTCGGGACCACGGTCACCCGGGGGTCCTCGGCCGCGATCGCGTCCGCGACCTCCTGGGTGCGGTCCTGGGAGGGACCGATCGCGAGCACGACCTCGATCGGTCCGGCGTATCGCTGCGCGAGGACCTGACGCACCGCCTCCCGTAGATGGCGCTCCTCGTTCAGCACCGGGATGACGATGGAGATGGGGGGCCAGACACGTGTCTCGGGAGACGACGCCGGCGCGGGCGAGTCGGGGAACTGCTTCATGGCGTCGCTCACGCTACTGTACGGACGGGTACCTCATCGACCCAGCCGAGCCTAGGGGGCCACGCATGCGCGACCCGGAAGAGGACGACTCGGGTGTGCAGGTGGGCGGTGACGCCTACGGCACGGTCCGGGTGACCCCGGTGAACCCGAGGCGTGACCGCAGGTCCGTCAGGGGTGCCCGGTCCCGGCGTCGCGGCCTGTTCGTCGCCGGCGCGCTCTCGTGCCTGGTCCTGGGGAGCTCCGGGGTGACGTGGGCGCTGACGAACTACGCCGAGAAGAAGATCGAGGCGGTCGACGCCGGCGTGCCCGGCTCGCAGTCCACCGGCGCGATGAACATCCTGGTGGTCGGCGTGGACAGGCGCGACAACCTCTCCCGCCAGCAGCAGAACCGGCTCAAGCTGGGCCGCGAGAGCGGCGAGCGGACCGACACCATGATGGTGCTCCACCTCTCGGAGGACCACAGCAGGGCCACCGTGGTCAGCCTCCCCCGCGACACCTGGACGACGATCCCCGGCAAGGGCGAGCACAAGATCAACGCCGCCTACCAGCTCGGCGGCCCGAAGCTCGCCGTGCGGACGGTGCAGAACGCCACCGGGCTGACCATCCACCACTACGTCGAGGTCAACGTGCTGGGCTTCATCGAGGTGGTCGACGCGCTGGGCGGCGTCTCGGTCTGCACCCCGGTCGCGATCGACGACCCCAAGACCGCGCTCACGCTCCAGCCCGGCACCTACTCCCTCGACGGCGTCAAGGCCCTCGCCTACGCCCGCACCCGGGCCACCGCCCGCTCCGACCTGGACCGCATCGACCGCCAGCAGCAGGTGATCTCCGCCCTGCTGCACCAGGCCCTCAGCGGCGACACGCTCACCAACCCGGTAAGGCTCGCCTCGTTCGTCGACACCGCCCTCGGCACGCTCCGGGTGGACGACGCGCTCCGCAAGGACCTGCTCGGCCTGGCCAACCAGCTCAAGGACGTCTCCACCGACGACGTGGCCTTCGCCACCGTCCCGCTCGCCGACGTCGACTACAAGACGCCGACCAACGAGTCCGCCGTGCTCTGGGACAAGGAGGCGTCCAAAGAGCTGTTCCGCCGGATCGCCGCCGACGAGCCGCTCACCAAGCCCGCGAAGCCCACGGCGACCCCGGCCCCGGCGTCGAGCGCGACGCCGTCCCCCTCGGCCACCGCGCTGACCGTGCCGCCCTCGCGGATCTCGGTCAAGGTGCTCAACGGCACCCTGATCACCGGCCTCGGCGCGCGGACCCGCGCGGACCTGCTGAAGGCCGGTTTCCTGGTCCCCGAGATCGCCGGCGACACCCAGAGGAGGGACCACGACAAGACGGTCATCCGGTACGGCAAGGGCCGCGAGGACTCCGCGCGGACCCTGGCCGCCGCGCTGCCCGGCTCGGACACGCGCCTGGTGGAGAACCTCGGCGACCGGATCGAAGTGATCGCCGGCCGGAAGTATCAGGGGACCAAGAAGGTCAGCGTCGACGACGCCGTCAAACCGACCGCGTCTCCGGCCCCGGACCGGAGCGCCCTCCCTGCGGCCAGGACCGCCACCCAGAACATCTGCAAAAAATGAGCTGAGCGCATGAAAGCCACCTCCCCGGGCAGGTAAGCCCACACGGAGGTGATGATCGTGATTCCGGTTTTCGACGTTCAGAGATGGAGCAACGGTCCCTGCGTGATAGTACGGGCGGCAGGTGAGCTGGACATGGCGGTCGCGCCCCGGCTCCGGGCCGAGGTGGACCGCGCCCTGGAGACCCCGGAGCACCCGTGCCTGGTGATGGACCTGACCGAGGTGCCGTTCTGCGACTCGGTGGGCCTGGGCATCCTGGTGGGCGCGCTCACCAGGATCAGGGACACCCACGGCCGCCTCATCCTGGTGGTGGGCCCCGGCATGATCACCCACCTGCTGACCATCACCAATCTCAACCGGCACTTCGAGACGTGCGGCAGCCTGCGCGAGGCCCTCGACGCGGCCGCCTGAGGCCCTGGGGCCGGGCGGTCCCGGCCGAGACCCTCTGAGGCGCGCCTGCGGCTTTCGCGTGTCACCGTGCGCCCGCTCTCCGGTCCGCCACCGCCGAAGACGCACCGCTCCCCAGCCCCGTCCGCCGGGCTCCCACGGCCACGCTCGGGACACGGCGGATTCCCGCCCCCTCGGCGTCTGATGTCCGTATGCTGAGCGCCTGCCCCCGCTGACGCCCGGGAGATCCGGGTGGCGCGGGACGGAGCGACTCAAGCGACTCAACGGCGCGGCTCGTCGCCGGACGCCAGTGGCCGCGGACAAACTGGGAACCTTCTTAACAGATACTTCCGGCCATACCCGAATATCAAGCGGACGTGTTTCACGATCCGCCATTTTTGCTGCAATGACCTGTTTGCGAAATCCCGAGAGTGCTCGACCATAGATAGCACAATTCATCATAGTCGCGACTTTTAGCCCATATGCGACGGTGGACCACCGGCCGAAATACTGTTCCAGTTGAGCCGTGCTTTTCTCCAGCCCTCTCGGGCACGAACGGCCTCACCCAGAGATGGACACGTCCGGCAACACCTCCTGACGATCTCCGGTGCGGCGTAAACTCACTGTATGAGCGCGGCACCCGAAGAGTACGACGACCTTCACCGCTTGGTTGACCGCTTGACCCTGAACCAGGCGCGAGCCCTGCGTGCCGTCGCCTTGGAACTCGTCGAAAGCGAACCACCACCTCCCGCCGAAACGCATGGCCGGCGCCGCCGACTGTCGTTCGCCGGAATCATCGCCGACGAGCCGGACAGCGCCCAACGCTCAGAGGAAATCCTCCTCGACCGGTTTCGGACCAGCTAGTGCTGATCTGCGACACCGGCCTCCTGTACGCAGCGATGAACCGTAAAGACCAGGATCACACCCGCTGCCTCGACCTCCTCGAAACCCACCCAGGCCCCCTGATCCTCCCCGGCCCGGTTCTGGCAGAAGTCTGCTGGCTCCTGGAATCACGGATAGGACCGGCAGCGGAAGCCAACTTCTTGCAGTCCATCGTGGACGGCGAACTGATCATGGAACCACTGACCATCGCCGATGTCGCCAGAATGAAAGCTCTGGTGGTGAAATACGCGAACTTCCTCCTGGGCACGGTGGACGCCGCCGTGATCGCAGTCGCGGAGAGACTCGGCGTCCAGGAGATCGCCAGCATCGACCACCGCCACTTCGGAGCGGTGAAGAACTCCCACGGCAGTCACTTCACACTGCTGCCATAACTGTCGGCCTCCTGCTGATAGGTCCTACGAGATCTGCTCCTGTCGCTCACGTCCCGTGTCGAAGAAGGCGTTGAGATACTCTTCCGGTTCGAGATCACTGTCTCGGAGAAGGGAGAAGATCTCCGTGCCCGACTCGATCACGTCGTCCACCAGCCGGTATGCCTGCGCCAGTCCCAGATACTCGAACGGGCTGTCAGCCACGTATTCGCCCGTCTCGTGCTCTGCCATGGCAATGGCCTCGTCGAACGAACCCGCCCTCCACAAGGTGACCCGCTCCTCGTAGGTGTCGTGTGGCGGGCCCCAGCGGAAGACACAGCGGACCGCGTACCAGCCGGTGTCAGAGGTCTCGATCATGAGGCAATGATGCCGGACGGCAACCCTTGTCCCGTCCTGACGGAACAGGATGGTTCCTGAGATCACCGCCCGGCTTCCATAGCCGGGCGGTTCTCCTTACTGAACAGCGCTCCCCCAGCTCAAGCCCTACTTGAGGAGCTGGCGGGCCATCACCATGCGCTGGATCTGGTTGGTGCCCTCGTAGATCTGGGTGATCTTGGCGTCGCGCATCATGCGCTCGACCGGGTAGTCGCTGGTGTAGCCGTACCCGCCGAGGAGTTGGACGGCGTCGGTGGTGATCTCCATGGCCGCGTCGGAGGCGGCGCACTTGGCGGCGCTGGAGAAGAACGTGAGGTCCTTCTGCGGCTCGCCGTGCATGGCCAGCTCCGACTTGGCGGCGGCGGCGTAGGTGAGCTGCCGGGCTGCCTCCAGCTTCATGGCCATGTCGGCGATCATGAACTGCACGCCCTGGAACTCGGCCACGGCCTTGCCGAACTGCTTGCGCTCCTTGACATAGCCCACCGCGTAGTCGAGCGCGCCCTGGGCGATGCCGAGCGCCTGGGCGGCGATCGTGATCCGGGTGTGGTCCAGCGTGGCCAGGGCGGTCTTGAAGCCGGTGCCCGGCTCACCGATCATCCGGGAGGCGGGGATGCGCACGTTCTCCAGGATGACCTGGCGGGTCGGGGAGCCCTTGATGCCGAGCTTCCTCTCCTTGGGCCCGAAGCTGACGCCCTCGTCGCCCTTCTCCACGACGAACGCGGAGATGCCCCGGGCGCCGGCGCCCGGCTCGGTCACGGCCATCACCGTGTAGTACTCCGACACGCCGGCGTTGGTGATCCACATCTTGGCGCCGTTGAGCACGTAGTGGTCGCCGTCGGCCACGGCGCGGGTCTTCATCGCCGCGGCGTCGCTGCCCGCCTCGGCCTCGGACAGAGCGTAGGAGAACATCGCCTCGCCCCGCGCGACCGGCGCCAGGTAGCGCTGCTTGACCTCCTCCGAGGCCGACAGCAGCAGCGGGACGGTGCCCAGCTTGTTGACGGCGGGGATCAGCGAGGACGACGCGCAGGCCCGCGCCACCTCCTCGATGACGATGACGGTCGCGAGGGCGTCGGCCCCCGTCCCGCCGTACTCCTCGGGGACGTGCACGGCGTGCATGTCGGCGGCGACGAGCGCCTTGTAGACGTCCCAGGGGAACTCCCCCGTCTCGTCTGCCTCGGCGGCACGAGGGGCGATCTTCTCGTCGGCAAGAGCGCGGACGGTCTCCCGGAGCATGTCGTGCTCTTCGGGCAGCGCGTAGAGAGGGAAGCTCATGGGCAAATAGTAGGACGTCCAACAAAGTCTGGACCGCTCCACCACATGTGATATGTATCCCTACCTGTTTGTGCAGGTGGCGAGCGCCAGGAGGGATACCGATACTCTGACGGCACATAATCGGGCAGAAGCGAAAGGAACACCAGTGGCCTACCGCCTGACGATGGTGGGAACCGGATACCTGGGTGCGACGACGTCCGCGTGCATGGCGGAGCTGGGCTTCGAAGTCCTCGGTGTCGACGTGGACGCGGAGAAGATCGCCCGGCTGCAGGCCGGGGATCTGCCCATCTACGAACCCGGTCTGCAAGAGGTCCTCAGGCGCAACCTCGCCAACGGGCGGCTGCGCTTCACCACCTCCTACGAGGAGGCCGGCGCCTTCGGCGACGTGCACTTCCTGTGTCTGGGCACCCCGCAGAAACCCGGTGAGTACGGAGCCGACGTCTCCTACCTGGACGCCGCGATCGAGTCGCTGGCCCCGCACCTGAAGCGCGAATGCCTGGTCCTGGGCAAGTCGACCGTCCCCGTGGGCACCGCCCAGCGCCTGGCCGACAAGCTGGCCCGGCTGGCCCCCATCGGCTCGGGGGCCGAGCTGGCGTGGAACCCCGAGTTCCTCCGCGAGGGCTTCGCCGTGAAGGACACCCTGTACCCCGACCGGATCGTGCTCGGCGTGGCCTCCGACAAGGCGGAGAAGGTCATGCGCGAGGTGTACGCCTCCATGCTGGAGATGGGCACCCCGATAGTGATCACCGACTACCCGACCGCCGAGCTGGTCAAGGTCGCCGCCAACGCCTTCCTGGCCACCAAGATCTCGTTCATCAACGCGATGGCCGAGGTCTGCGAGGCTTCGCACGCCGACGTCAAGCAGCTGTCACTGGCGCTCTCCTTCGACGACCGCATCGGCGGCAAGTTCCTCAACCCCGGTCTGGGCTTCGGCGGCGGCTGCCTGCCCAAGGACATCCGCGCGTTCATGGCCCGAGCCGGGGAGCTGGGCGCCGACCAGGCGCTGACCTTCCTGCGCGAGGTGGACGCGATCAACATGCGCCGCCGGGCCCGCATGGTCGACCTGGCCCGCGAGCTGGCCGGCGGCTCCTTCCGCGGCTGCACGGTCACCGTGCTCGGCGCGGCGTTCAAACCCAACTCCGACGACATCCGCGACTCCCCCGCCCTCGACGTCGCCGTCAAGATCAGCGAGCAGGGCGGCCGGGTCACCGTCTACGACCCCGTCGCCCAGGAGAACGCCCGGCGGGCCCACCCCGAGCTCTCCTACGGCGAATCCGCCCTGGAGGCGGCCCGCGACGCCCACGTGGTGCTGCTGCTGACCGAATGGCAGGAGTTCATCGACCTCGACCCCGAGACGCTCGGCGCCGTCGTGGCCACCCGCAAGATCGTCGACGGCCGCAACGCCCTCGACGCCGAAACCTGGCGCGCCTCCGGCTGGCACTACCGCGCCCTCGGCCGCCCGTAGTGAGCGGCTGAGGTCCCGCGTCTCTCGCCGGCCGTACGGCTCCGCCCGCTTGGCGCCACCCGCCGACCGGGGCGCGCTCCGTGGCGGCCCGCTCCTCCAGCGTGCGGAGCGGGCCGCCGCGACGCCTGCCCGGCATGGGCGCCGCTAGCGAGACGACTCCGAGCTCACGCCGGTCTGGGCGGGCCGGTGGTCATCGCCCGCTCCCATGCTTCCGAGGACGGCCAGGACGGCCACGGTGAGCCCGATGACGGCGCGTATCGCATTCCTCATGATTCTCAGCCTCCGAAACCCTGGAGGTCCCTCCCTTCCCCGAGAGCCGCCGCTTATCCTCGGTACGGCGGGCTGCTCCGACGGTGATCGGCTCGGTGCGGTCGTTGACGGGACCTGTTCCCCCTTCCGGCCTCCGAGGACGCCGGCAGCCTCCGGAGACGCCGGACAGCTCCACAAGAGCCCGTCGGACCGGGGAGCCGAGGATCCGTCGGACAGGGGATCCGTCGGACCAGGGAGCCGAGACGCCGGGCGGCTCCGCGGGAGCCCTTCGGACCGTCGAACCAGGGAACCGTCGAACCAGGGAACCGGGGAACCGTCGAACCGGGGAACCGCCCTACCGGACGGGGACGCGCAGCGGAGGGTACTGGGCGATCTTGACCTGTGCCGACGAGGCGCCGGCGGGCAGCGCGAAGAGGCTCCAGAACTCCTTCGTCCGGCCCGGAGCGATCTTCTCCGTGCCCACTCGGACGCCCGCCAGCTCGGTGCAGGCGCAGTAGGCGTCGGTCCTGTCGCCGGTCTGCACCATGATCCTGCCCGGAAGGTACTGCCGCCGGGTGGCGGGGTCCGTCAACCGCACGTTGGCGGCGGCCTGGTACTTGTACGACATCCATTCGGCGGAGCGGTTGAGCTCGTGGTGCCACGCCTCCGCGTCGCCGTCGTTGGTGATCTTGTAGGTGAGGACGCCCAGATCGCCGGGGAGCCGCCGCAGGCCGGTCACCTCCAGGGTGAACGGCTGCCCGCCGTCCTTCCCCTGCGCCGTGAGGCCGCGTCCGCCCGGCGCCGGGTCCGCCTCGGGAGTGGTCGCGGGCCGCGTCTCGGCGGGCCGCGGCTTGGCGAACGTCACGGTGACGCGCCGGTTGCGCCGCCGTCCCTCCTCGTCCTCGTTGCCGTAGAGCGGCCGGCGCGAGCCGTACCCCTTCGCCTGGAAACGTACCCCTGTCCTGGTCAGCAGGCCGGACAGGGCGCGCTGCACGGACTGGGCCCGGCGCTGGGAGAGCGGGTCGTTGATGGCGTCGGTGCCCGAGGAGTCGGCGTGCCCCTCGACCGTGATCGTGGCGCCCTCGGAGGCGTCGATCAGCTTGGCCGTACGCGTGAGCACGGCCCTGGACCGGGGCGTCAGGTCGGCCCTGTTCAGCGCGAACAGCACGTCGGAGGAGAGGTTGACGTGCAGATCCTTGCCGTCGTCGGTGGTCTCCTCCGACCTGTCGGGCGACTCCGACGGCGTCATGATCCGGTGGCTGACCACGGTGACCGGCTGAGCCTCGGGGTCGGGGAAGGTCTGCCCGGGAGGCGGCGCGACGGGCTCGTCGCTGATCGGCACGTCCATCATGGGCGGGCCGAGCGGGGTGACGACGGTGGTGGTGGCCGGGTTCCCCGAGGGGGCGGGCAGAACGGCGTAGACGGACAGCGACTCGCCGGGCTTGATGAAATAGCCGAGGTCGTCACGCCGCTCGTCGCTGCACAGGCACGGGCTGTCGGCCGGCTTGTACGGCAGCAGCCAGCGGCGCGCGGCCGCGTCCAGCACGCCGATGCCCGAAGCCCAGCGGATCTCGCCGAGCGGGCGGGTGTTGTCCCCCAGCTCCCCGGTCCAGGAGATGTTCTCGTCGGTGCCGGTGTTGGAGAGCCTGAGCTGGACCACGAGGTGCTTGCCCGCGACCCGGTTCAGGCCGACGACCTCGGCCGTGTAGGCCGAGGTATGGGTGCTCCGCGTGCTCGCCAGCGCGGGGCGGGTGTCCGCTCCGGCGCCGGTCGGCGAGGAGGCGGTGGCCGTCGTCTCAGGGGCCGCCGGCTGTGCGGGCACGGCCCCGGTGGGGCTCGCCGCGACCGTCCCGGACTGGCGTTCCTCGCCGCCGCCGCCCTGCGGGACACCCGTCAGCCCGCATGACGTCAGCATGACCGTCGCCATCGTCACGGCCGCGAGCGGCGCCGGCTTCCTCACCATGGTGGGCTCCTCATCCTCGGGCGCGGGGGAAGCCCTCAGGCTAGTGAGCCGACCTTCAGGATCCGTATAGCCCCCCACCACCCCGGGAGAAGCCCCGGAGTCGCCGGGCGAGCACGCCCGGTCCGCGCTGATCCTCCAGCACGGCGGAGCGGAGGCCCGGCGCGCCTCGATCGCCCTCCACACGTGGCGGGGTCTCCTCCACCTGCGGGTCTTTCCGTACGGCTCCACCTGCGGGTCTTTCCGTACGGCGCCGTCGCGCAGAATTTCGAGGAGTTCGTGAGCCGCCTGCTCCAGCTCAACGGGGAGATCACCGCAGGCCAACGTCCGTATGCCTCGGTCGGCACCAAGGACGATCAGGGCACTCTGGATATCGGGGTCTGAGGCCGTAGTTGATGAAGGCCCCCGTCGTGAACGGGAGCCTTCACCAACTGGTCAGTTGTCGAACTCGCCGAGCTTCACGCCGCCGACGAAGGCGTCCCACTCCGACTGGGTGAAGAACAGTTTCGGGCCTTCGGGGTTCTTGGAGTCGCGCAGCACGTACAGGGAACCGAGGCCCGCCTTATGGCCGACACCGGGGGTGTCCACCACAGCCACCTCGACGCAGTTGCCGCCGTTGTCACCGCTGAGCGATGCCTTGTGCCAGACGGCCGTGCTCAGGTCTGCTTCCATGTCGTCATCACCTTCGCCATGAGGTCGATGCTCGCCCTTGGGGGCAGGGCCTCGGTACGGAGCTCTTCAAAACGGGTGCAGATCTCCGCCACGTCGCGGGGTGGTCGGTGACGTGCCCTTCGACGGCGTAGTCCACGTAGACAGTATCCGCGCTCTCTTGGCGCTCGCTATCGCGAACGCCCCACTCAGCCCGGCCGTGACAGTGATATCTCCGGGCGCGATCTGGACTGATATGTAACGTTTGTCCTCCATCGTCGCCATCGCCGGCAGGGGGCTCCGACTCCTCCGACGCCTGACCGTGCCGGCCTCTGCGGCACCCTCCTGGCCGCTTGGTCACCGCGTGAGCGAAACGAGCCCGCACCGCACCGGGCGCTCCGAGCTCGACGTGCGGGTCACCGGAAATCCGGACCAGGAGATCGAGACTCCCGACGGGAGCGGCTACCTGGAGGCCGCAGCGGCTTTCACCGGTAAGTACAACGGCAGGAAGGTCAGTGGCGAGAACTACGTCGAGATGACCGGCGAGTGGAACTCCTGACTACCGGCGAAGCCATCCTCGCCTGACGCAATCCGACCTCACCCCGGGATCGACCACTGATCCCGGGGTGAACCATGGGGAGAAGACGGCCTCAGTCGGGGGAGTGCAGGACAGTGTGCAGCAGCTGGACGAGCTGGTCGCCGTCTTGCGGGTCGAGCCGGGCTGTCGCAGGCGTCAGTGCGCGTCGGACCTCGCCGTACACCTGCTCCGCCAGTTCCAGGCCGGCGGGGGTGAGGAACACATCGACGACGCGGCGGTCTTGAGGGTTTTTGCCCCTGGCCACCAGCCCCCGGCGTTCGGCACGGTCGATGAGGCCGGACAGGGTCGATTTGTCCAGGCCGAGGAACGCGGCAAGCTCGGTCATGCGTGGGCGGCGGTCGCGGAGGATGCCGAGGACCCGCAGTTGGGTGAGTGAGAGGTCGCGCTCGGCTCCGATGCGGGTGAGCACGCCCACCACCTGGAAGGTGCTGCGGACGAGGGCATCCACGAGGGCGTCGGAAGTCATGTGCCCACGCTACTCGCCATGCTTTGTACTACAAACTACTGGGCTGGAAGGCCGGCTCACTCAGCGCGTCCCGCGTTCCTCCGGGGCTGTTCTCAGGCCGCGCAGGGCGTAGTAGGCGCGGGGCTGCACGGTGTCCGGGGTCGAGGGACAACGGGACAGTCATTAGCGGTACGGGCTGTTCGAGCAGGTCAGGGCGGTGCACGACCGGCAGTGTCGAGTCGGCTTTTCGGCCCGGACACGGCGGGACAGTCCGGCGCGGCAACACGATCTTCAGTGTTTCCACAGGTCGCGGCGGCCATCCGCACCATGATCCATCGCACCGCCAATGGCTGTCCCCGCGTTCCTCGACCCCGGCCTACCAGAAATCCTCCGGCTGTCTTCCAGCTCAAGGGGACGATCAGGGGGGTGGCCGTCATGGGACGGCGGGTTCTGCGATCTTCGCTAATGCCCACAGTCCCTCCAGCACCTCGACCGAGGTGGGCGCGTTCGCCGGATCGCGGAGGCTCTGTGTCATCACGCCGGCCATCAGCGCTGTCTGAATCATGCCGAGCGTGCGGGCGGAATGCTCGGAGACGCTCTCCTCCGGCACACTTTGCAGGATTCCGGCCATGCCGCGCCAGCCTTCGGCGACGCCGCCGGCCCGCGATCGAGCAGGCCTATGGCAAGAAGGCCGGCGCCGTCAAGGAGGGTGGCGCGTACCCCAACAACCTGAAGATCACGGATGAGGCCTTCGCGCCGACCTCTGACGACCTGCTTCAGGGACGGTTCCTCGTGCTGCGCCGCGGCGAGAAGTCGATCGGCGGCGTTGTCATCGGCCCTGACGTGGATGGGGATGTCAGGCGGGCAGATGCCGGGGCGTGGCCGTGGTGGAGGGCGCGGAGACCTCGACCACGGTGCCGGTGTGACGGGCGTGTTCGGCTGCCCAGACGACGTGGTGGGAGGCGATCGACTCCTGCGGGCCGGAGGTGATGAGGGTGTGGTTGCCGGTGGCGACGGCGGCCAGGAAGGCGCGGATGAGTTCGGTGTCGGCGCCGCCGTGGCCGTCGGCCGCCGAGGCGCCGCCGTCGGGATCGAAGTCGATGATCTCCTGGCTGTCGGTGAGGAAGTCGTGGACGGTGAGGGTGCGGCCGTCGCCGTCGATGCTGCCGAGGGTGCCGAAGACCCGGGTCTTGCGGAAGTCGAGGGCGGTGAAGGCGGTCATGGTGAAGGAGGCGGTGACGCCACCGTCGTATTCGAGGTTGACGACCTGGTGGTCGACGACGTCGTTGCGCCCGGCGTAGACGCAGGTGCCGTACGGGCCGTCCTGAAGTGCCTTGCGCAGCCCCTCAGGGGTGGGGTCGTCGGTCAGGACGCCGAGCGGCCACTGCCGGTAGACGGGGTCGTGGAGGAAACGTTCGTAGATGCGGAGTGCGGAGTAGGCGCAGGAGGGTTCCACGGGGCAGTCCAGGCAGCGGGTGGTCGCGCCGGGCGGGCGGTTGTCCGGCCGGAAGTGGAACAGGCCGCCGAAGGAGGAGACGCGGGTGACGGGGCGGCCGATGATGTGGCCCAGCCAGTCGATGTCGTGGCTGGATTTGGCCAGCAGCATCGACGACGATTCGGCTTCGACGGCCCATTGGCCACGCACGTAGGAGTGGGCATGGTGCCACCAGCCGACCGGTTCGAGGTGTTCGACGCTGACGATCTGGCCGATGCGGCCGGAGTCGGTGATGGCCTTGAGACGGCGGGAGTAGGGGGTGTAGCGCAGCACGTGGCAGACGGCCAGCAGCACGTCGTTGTCTACGGCGGCGGCCACGATGCGCTCGGCGTCGGACGGGGTGGGCGCCATGGGCTTTTCCAGCAGCAGGGCGTAGCCGCGTTCGGCCAGTGCCACGGCCGGGTCGGCGTGCAGCCGGTCCGGGGTGGCGATGATGGCGGCGTCGGCCAGGCGCGGCTGGGCGGCCAGCTCTTCCCAGACGGGGTAGACGTGCTCGGCCGGGACGGCGAACTCGGCGGCGATCGCCGCGCGGCGGGCCGGATCCGGGTCGGCGATGGCCACCACCTTGCCGGTGCCTTCGGCGGCGGCGATGCGCGCATAGGCGGTCCCGCGTGCTCCGGCCCCCACGATCGCCAGAGTGACAGTCATGAAGATTTCCCCCTATTTGACGGCGCCGGCGAGGATGCCCTTGACGAAGTGGCGCTGGAAGAACAGGTAGAGCAGGACGATCGGGGTGATGATGATGATCGTGCCGGCGGACAGCAACGGGATGTTCTTGCCGAACTGCTGGACGAACTTGCCCAGCCCGGACGGCGCGGTGCGCATGGCGGGGTCCTGGATGAGGATCAGCGCCAGCAGGAAGTGGTTCCAGGCCCACATGAAGTACAGCAGGCCGAGCGTGGTCAGCGCGGGCCAGGCGGTGGGCAGCAGCACCCGGGTGAGCACCCGACTGCTGGAGGCGCCGTCCATCTGAGCGGCCTCGGTGAGCTCCTTGGGCAGCGATTCGAAATGGCTGCGCATCCAGAACACGCCGAACGGCATGAACGCGCCGATCAGCGGCAGGATGACCGCCCAGTAGCTGTTGAGCAGGCCGATCGAGCGCAGGTCGTAGTAGAGCGGAATGACGATCGCTTCGTACGGCAGCGCCAGGCCGAGCATGAGCAGCGCGAACAGCGGCCCCTTGGCGCGCAGCTCCATGGTGGCCATGCCGTATCCGGCGAGGGTGGCCAGGACGAGGGAGAGCGGCACGACGCCGAGGGCGATGACGGCGCTGGATTTGAGCAGCGCGGCGAAACCCGCACTGCTCCAGGCGGTGGCGAAGTTCTCCCAGTGCGGGTCGCTCGGCCACTCCAGGCCCGGGGTGAGGTTCGACTCGGGCTGCAGGGCGGCGCTGAGGATCGCCAGGAACGGCAGCACGACGCTGGCGGCGGCCGTGAGCAGCGCCAGCCGGGTCAGGTGTCGGCTCATGTCTCATCGCTCCCTGGTCAGGCGGTTGAGCCCGTACATGACCGCGCAGGTCAGCAGGCTCAGCACGGTGGCCAGCGCGCACGCGGTGCCGACCCGGCCGGCGGTGAAGACGAGCTGATAGATCTGCACTCCGGGGACCATGGTGGTGTAGCCGGGGCCGCCGCCGGTCATCACGTAGACCACGTCGAAGCTGGCCAGGGCGGCGATGACGGTGACGGTCGCGGCCACGGCGATCTCCTTGCGCAGCCCGGGCACGGTGACGTGCCAGAACTCGCGGATCGGGCCGCAGCCTTCGACCTTGGCCGCCTCGTACAGCGAGGGTTCGATCTTGCCGATGCCCGACAGCAGCAGCAGGAAGCACAATCCGGTGCTGACCCAGGTGCCGACCAGGCCCACGGCGGGGTAGGCGAGGGTGAAGTCGCCCAGCCAGGAGCTGTCCAGGCCGAGCGGGCCGTCGGCGCTGTAGATCCATTTCCAGATGACGCCGACGGCGACCAGTGGCAGGACCTGCGGCAGGAACAAGATCGTGCGGATGAGCGGCATGGCCTTCCACGGGGTCGCGGCCACCAGCGCGGCCAGCACCAGGCCGATCCCGATCGGCAGGACCGAGTAGAAGACGATGAAGCCGAAGGCGTGCAGCAGGGAGCTACGCAGGGCGGGGTCGGCGAAGACCTCGATGTAATTGGCCAGGCCGGCCCAGGTGGCCACGCCGATGCCGTTCCATTCCCACAGGGAGATCCAGAGGCTGTGCAGCCAGGGAACGATGACGAAGGCGGCGTAGAAGACAAGCGCGGGCAGCACGTACAGCAGCGGCGTCAGCCTGCCCCGGCGACGCCGGCGCGGCCGGAGGGCGGTTTCCCGTCCGGCCCGGTGCGCCGGCAGCACGGCGGTGTCAGCCATGGGTCTTGGCCCACTCGTCCTGGATGGCGGTGATGAAGCCGGCCGGGTCGTTCTTGCCACCGATCAGCTCCTGGGTGGCGGCGGTCAGTTTGTCGTTCATGGTGGCGGTGGCGTTGTTGTTGAAACCGACCAACCCGTCGTCAGTGTTGACCTTGGTCCAGGCGGCCGCGATGTCGGCCATCACGGTGCCGGTCTCGGGCTTGGCGGCGGCCGGGTCGGCGGGCATGAAGCCGGCCTTGAACTCCTCGGCCGAGGCCTCGGGCGAGTGCAGGAAGTCCAAGAACGCCGCGGCGGCATCGGGGCTCTTGCTCTTGGCGGAGATCGCGTACGCCACGGAGGTGCCGATGGCGGTTGCCTTGGCGCCGGGGAAGGCGAAGAAGCCGGCCTCGGCCTTCAGCCCGTCGCCGATCTTGGCGGCGTCCCAGTTGCCGTCGATGAAGAAGACGCCCTCGCCCTTGATGAACTTGGTCGCCGCGCCCTGCAGGTCGACGCCGTTGGCGTCCTTGGGCAGGTAGCCCTTCTGGGCCCAGTCGAGCAGCTTCTGCGCGCCCGAGCGGTTGCCCGCGGTGTCGAAGCTGGCGCCCTTCTGGCCGAAGGTCCACTTCGCGGCGTTCTCGGCGCCGTCCTGCGACTGGCCGATGAGCTGGACGGTGAAGGAAGCGTGGCCCTGGGCGTTGCCGAGCTGCAGCGGCAGCTCGCCGGCGGCCTTGGCCTTGGCGAGGGCGGCCTCGAAGTCGGCCGGCGTGGCCGGCGGGGCGGTGATGCCGAGCTTGGCGGCCTTGGCCTTGTTGTAGTAGACGCCCACGATGGAGAAGCCGGCCGGGGCGGCGTACAGGTCGCCGCTGCCCAGCGTGCTGCCGTCGGCGGCCACCCGCCACTGGGCCAGCTGAGTGCTGGGGTAGGCCTTGTCCCAGCCGTAGGCCTTCTCATAGGCGGCCAGGTTGCGCACCAGCCCGTCCTTGACGGTGGTGCCCACCGAGTTGAGCAGCGCGATGTCCGGCGCCTGGTCGGAGGTCAGCGACAGGTTGAGGCTCTTGTTGTAGTCGTCGTAGTTGGTGTCGGTGTAGTTGATCGTGATGTTGGGGTGCTTGGCCTGGAAGGCGGTGATGATCGCCTTGATCGCGGCGCCGGACTCCGGCGTGGAGACCAGTGACAGTGTCACCTTCTCGGCGGGGGCGCCGGTCTGCACCGGGCCGCTGGGCTGCGCGGCGGGCGCGCTCGTGCTGCCTGGCGCGCAGGAGGCGGTCAGCGTGGCCACGGCCGCGATGGTGAGCATCTTGTGGATCTTCATGAGGGTCTTTCGGTAGGGTGGCAGGCCGGTAGCGTCCGCACGCCGAATGGCCGCAAAGTGGATACGAAAGAAATTTTCTTTCGATATGGTGGGGGTGCTCCCGGCCATTCGTCAAGAGGTGTCGATGACGATCAGACCCACCCTGCCCGGCGGAGACCAGAGTGCTCTGCGGCATCTGAACACCCGGCGCGTACTGCAGGTCCTCTGCGACGGCCCGCCGCTGACGATCAGCGGGGTCGCCCAGGTCGCCGGCCTGTCCCGGCCGACGGCCCAGGCCATTCTCACCACGCTGACCGACTCCGGCCTGCTGCGTCCCGACGGGCACGACATCGTCAAGACCGGCGGCCGCCCTGCCCAGCGCTACCGCTTCAACGCCGCCGCGGGCCTGCTGGCCGGCATCGACATCGGTGCTCATGCGGTCTCGGTGCGGATCGCCGACCTCAACGGCGTCCTGCAGGCCGGCATGCGCCGCGTCATCCCCGCCGACCTGCCGGCGGATGAGCGCCTGCAGACCGCGCTCACCCTGCTCGATCGGGCCCTGTCGGATCAAAGCGCGTCCGGCCAGACCACGCGGCTGTGGGCGGCCGGCGTGGGCACTGCGGGCATCGTCGACTCCGGCGGAGCGGTACGGCTCAGCGTCGCCATTCCCGGTTGGACCGGGGTGGACCTGGCCGAGGAGATCGGCCGGCGGCTGGACTGCCCGGTCGTGGCCATGAAGGACGCCAACCTGGCCGTCCTGGCCGAACACCGCCACGGCGCCGGCCGCGAGGTCTCCCACATCCTGTACGTGCACGCAGGACACCGGCTCGGCGTCGGCCTGCTCATCGACGGCCGCCCCTTCACCGGCGGCACCGGCGCGGCGGGCGAGATCGGCCGCCATCCCGGCCTCGGCTGGGAGGACGCGCCGGCACGACTCCTGGCCGCCGCGGGCGCAGACGCCATCGAAGCGGCCTTCGCCCGTGCCCGGCACGGCGAGCAGAGGGCGCTGAGCGCCGTGGACGGCTTCGCCCAGGCGCTCGCCAACGGCATCGGCGCCATGGTCCTGGCCATGGACCCGCGGCTCATCGTGATCGGTGGCGGCGTGGCCAAGGCGGGCACGACGGTGCTCGACCCCATCGCCCGGCACCTGGCCTCCATCTGCTACGAGGTACCCGACCTGCAGATTTCCGCCCTCGGCGAGGACGCGGTGACCATCGGCGCCATCGAGGTGGCCCGTGACCGGGTACGAGTGGAGTTGTTCGCGGACTCTTGACGCCGCAGGGTTCCCATCGCCACCGTTCCGAACGGAACTTTCTTACGAAGATCCGCGTGATTGTGGAGGGTCCTCCCCAGCTCTGGCTCTCCGACATGGGCGATCATCTCGGGCAGCCTGGCGAGTCGGCTCCGGATCTCTTCGACTTCCGCTCGGTCGGTGGCGGCGGATTGCCTGATCGTGGCCGCGTCCCGTACCACTCGGTGCCAGCGGGCCACCAACTCGGTGTGCTGGCGCCACAGGGTGACCGGCGCCGCGCCCTGCCTCCACTCCTCGAAGTCCGGGGTCGGGGAACAACGGGACAGTCATTAGCGGTACGGGCTGTTCGAGCAGGTCAGGGCGGTGCACGACCGGCAGTGCCGAGTCGGCTTTTCGGCCCGGACACGGCGGGACAGTCCGGCGCGACAACACGATCTTCAGTGTTTCCACAGGTCGCGGCGGCCATCCGTACCATGATCCATCTCACCGCCAATGGCTGTCCCCGCGTTCCTCGACCCCGGATGCCTCGCCGACAGGAGGGATGTCTGTTCCCCCGTGAGAGGGATGGCAGAGATCGCTCCCGTCGGCGATTACTTCCGGCGGGTGAAAATCCAGGATTAAGGGCGTAAGCACCCCTGCCAAGGAGCCCCGGATGAACCCGCGTATCGCCTTCATTGCCGCCCCACTGCTCACCCTCGCCTACGGCGTGATCCGGATTCTTGACGGGCTCGACGGCAGTCGTGGTCCCGGCCTCGCCTGGACCACCGGCCATCTGGCCTTCATCGCGGCGATGGGGCTGTTCGTGTACGTCTTCTGGCAGATGCGCCGGATGGCAGGAGGAAACGCCCTGTCCACTGTGATCGCAGTGATCGCCACCGCCGGCGCCCTCGCGCTGGCCACGCAGTTCACCATCGACGTCGTGGCTGGGCTGCTGTCCGTCGACAACCTGAGCATGAGCCTTCTCACCCGCGAGATCCGCGACACCCCGGGGGTCACCCTCGCGGCCTACGACATCGGCCCGTATCTCTTCTACGTCGGCCAGTTCGCTCTCGTCGTCCAGCTCGCCGTCATGCGCCGGATCAAGGTGTGGACGCCCTTGCTGGTCCTGTGCGACCTCATCATGCCGAACATCGACAAGGACCTCATCCCGCTCGGCGCCATCCTCCTGCTCGTCTCCTTCGCCTCCATCTCCCACCGAGCCACTTCGGCCGCCTCCCGTCCGGCCCCCTCGGCTACCGAGCCCATCCCGACCCTGGTATGAGGAAGCGCACTGACCGGCAGGCCACCTGGCCTGCCGGTTTCGCGGCTGCCGCACCACGTGGATTCGCGTCACCGGTAGCCGGCGGGTCGCGGGTCGGTCGATGGTCCCGCCGTCCGGAGGCGTACGGCTCAGCCGCCGAGCTGGGGTTTCGCCTCCTAGTCGTGCATGTTCCCGGAAGTCGTGGCCGTCTCCGCTTCCGAGAACACGACCTTCTCGGAAGTCCGATGACCTGCGCGGACCGGCCCACCTTGGGGCTGGAGACACTTTCGGGAGGAGGACGCCCTCAGGGGGCGAGCACCACTCGGCCGGATCGCCGACGCTTCTCCCGCCGGTCCGGCGCCCTCGGTTTCTCGTGATCTATCCGGACAGGTGTTTCCGAAGTACCGTTCAGTTGTTGTGTACCGGACCATCGCTCCGCCGTACCTTCACCGACGCGCGTCCGAAGGACGAGCCGGGGCACCGAGGAGGCCACCATGGTGTCGATGCAGGACATCGCCAAGGAGGTCAAGGCGACCGCCGAGATCATCGACACCGTGTCCAAGATCCTGGCGGACGCGTCACGCTCGGCGGTGATCGAGGTGAACAACGCGACGAGCCGCACGCTTCGCCGGTTGCGCAGTGCCCACGCGCACGGCGTGTTCGCGAAGCTGCCCGCCGACTCCATCGGCCCCTTCCAGTCCGACGTCTTCGGCTCCAAGAGCAGCGAAGGGGGCATCGCGACGGGGACGACCGGGCTCATCGTCTACGGCCTCGACGACGAGGGAACAGCGCTCAAGATCTCATGGGTGGTCCCGTTCATCGGCGGCAACGAGGCCAGAGCCGAGGTGACGGGGCCGAACGCCGGCTTCTACGTGTGCCGGGGTGAGATCTCCGGTGGCAACAAGAAAGTGGCCGCCCGCTTCGCGATAGGGGAGAACGCGGCCCTCAGCCCACGTGTCTCGGACTGGCGCACCTGCGGGGAGTGCAAGACGCTGTTCTTCGCGCTCGACGCCGGCCGCTGCCCGGGCAACGTGACGCGGGGCCGGCGGCCCCCGATCGTCATAGGCGAGGACGGGCAGCTGTTGAACGAGCCCCGCTACGGCGCCCACCAGGCCGCAGGCCTCATCTTCCGGTTGCCGTTCGGTGTCCCGGGGCCGAACCGCGAGTCCGGATGGCGCAAGTGCGCCCGGTGCAAGGCGCTCTTCTTCGACGGGTTCGAGGACAAGAAGGGCGCCTGCCCGAAGTGGTCGGCGCCCCGGCCCGGTCACGTGGCGGAGGCCGGTGGGCACGACTTCCTCCTGCCGTTCGACATGCCCCTCAGGCCGGGGCAGCAGAACGACTGGCGCTTCTGCGACCGGTGCTTCGTGCTGTTCTACTGGCCGCACAACGCCGACGGCAACTGTGCGGCCGGCGGCAGGCACCACCCGCATCCCTTCAACTACGTGCTCGATCATCTGTGAACTCTCCGTTTCATCATCGATGAGGTCACCACGCGTCCTGGCCTTCCCCTGGTCGTCCTTGTGGACCGGCGTAGTGCGCTACGGAGCGGCTGTCGAGGAGTTCACCAGCGCCATTCGAGCAGATCAGGGCGGTGCACGACCAACAGTGCCGAGTCAGCTTTTCGGCCCGGACACGGCGGGACAGCCCGGCGAGATAACACGATCTTCAGTGTTTCCACAGGTCGCGGTGACCATCCACACCACGATCTCCATGGTTTCAAAGGCGCCCGCCGATGGCGGGCGCCGCCTCATTTCCGGGCCCGTTTATATGAGCGCAAGATCTACGAGGCGTTGCCGAAAGAATCCGGGCGGTCCGAGTACACCCCGTGACATGGGAAAACGCACAGGCAAGGACGACTCAGCCCATATCAGTTCGCAGCGGCGATTGGTCGAGGCCGAGCTCAAGACGTGTCGCGACACCCACGCCGGTGGCGCCGGCCGGTGTGCGGACACTGCGGCGCCTACCCCCGACCCGGAGGTGTGACCGCGAGCGCCTGGCCGTCGTGGGCCTGGGTGGTTGTCGGGGCTTGAGCGATCAGCCAGCCCAGTCTCGGCCACCGCTCGGTCTCAGGGCAGTCCGAGCCGTTCCCGGGCATCTTGGTACGGTTGTTGCAGGCCCCCCAGAGGTAGCGCGGCTACGAGGGGGACAAATGGCCGAGCCGTTCGCGCAAGGGAAGTGGGCGCAAGAGGCAGAGGCGAAACTGCCCGATCGTCGGCGGAAAGAGGAGATCGAGCGGTCGCTCGATCTTGGCCTGTCGGCTGCGGACTCCATCAAGGACCGTACGATTCCGACGTTCTCCCGTGGGGAGATACCGCATTTCGCCGGTGAACGAGGGACCTTCATGAAGTCTCCGTTCCTGGAGAACGTCCACGAGGTCGGTGACGCCGAGGTAGCGATCTTCGGCGTTCCGCTGGACGCCGGCACCACCTACCGGCCTGGTGCGCGGTTCGGGCCGCAGGGCATCCGGCGGGCCACGAACCTGTTCGGCACCTACAACTTCGAACTCGGTGTTGACCTGCGGGAACAGCTGAACCTCGTCGACATCGGCGACGTCGTCACGATCCCCGGCAACCTCGAAAAATCCTTCGACCAGATCGACAAGGCCATCAGCCATGTCGCCGCTGCGGGAGTCATGCCCGTGGTGCTGGGCGGAGACCATTCCATCGGATACCCGACCATCCGCGGCCTGGCCCCCCACATCGACGGCAACATCGGGATCATCCACTTCGACCGGCACGTCGACACCCAGGAGAGCGACCTGGACGAACGGATGCACACCACGCCCTTCTTCCATGCGACCAACATCAAGAACGCGCCGGCCGTCAACCTCGTGCAGATCGGCATCGGCGGCTGGCAGTCTCCGCGCCAAGGCGTGAAGGTCGGCCGCGGCCGGGGAACCACGATCATGACGGTGGGAGACGTCGAACGTGTCGGCATCGAGAAGATCGCCGAGACTGCCCTGGAGCTCGCCTGGAAGGGCGCCAAGGCCGTCTACCTGTCTTTTGACATCGACGTCATCGACGCCGGGTTCGTGCCTGGAACCGGCTGGCCGGAGCCGGGAGGGCTGCTGCCTCGAGAGGCGTTGGGCCTGGTGCGCCTGGTATCCGTGCCCGGCCTCGCGGGGATCGAGGTCGTGGAGTGCTCGCCGCCCTACGACTGGGCCGAACAGACATCCTTGATCAGCGCCCGGGTTGTCCTGGATTCCCTCGCCACCATGGTCGCCTCAGGCAAGCTGGGGCGCCGGGCCGCCACCCGCACCAGAGAAGCATGGGGCCCCTACCCGAGCAGCACACAGACCTCGCAGACTTCCACCGGTCCGGGGCCCGCCTGATAGGCGTCCTCCTCCCCGAAGGCGTCCCCAGCCCCGCAGTAGGTCGATCGTTGCAGGTCATCCCTGCAGGCCGGTCGTTTTTGACCCGGCGGCAGGTGAATGCCGCCACGCCCAGTGGATGGGCCAGGTGGACCTCGGCGCCTGCCGTCTGCGGTCATGGACACCAGCACGCTGCGGTGACGGTGCGGGTCCATTCCCAGCTACTGGGTGCCGTCGTAGTCTGTCCTCATCAGGGGCCTCCCTCGTCGTGAGGACGTGTGACAACCCCAGCATCCGTCTCCGGGTTCTGGGGACGCCACGGGGAGCGGAGGCCCCGCTCCTTCATCACAGCAGAGATAGGTTCGTTGGATTTTCGGCGATTACTGCGAGAAGCCCAGGACGACGCGACGCCACCTGAACCGCCTCGAAAAGGCTGCGGCGTGCTGGGTGCCGTCGCGGGGCCGGTGCCTCAGGTCTTCCTTCTGCCGCCCCGGCTGGGCTGGGGGGAGGAGGCCGCCGAGGCTTTCTGGCCATCGGTCCGGCCCTGGCCGGTGGTGCGCTGCTCCAGGGCTTTGAAGATCTCCGGAGCCAGTGCCTCGGCCAGCGCGGGCGCCAGGGCGTCGGCCAGGGTGGAGGCGAAGACCTCGGCGATCAGAAGCCGTTCGATCGTCGATGCTTTCGAGCCGGCCTGCGATGACACGAGGGCCGTTTCGATCAACGCCGTTATGGAGTCCCCGCCGCGTGCGCGGGTCTTCGTGGACTGGGCGGCCTCGCTGAATATGTCGCGGATGAGATCGTCGATCAACGACTCCACCGGCTCGGCTCCGGCCGGTTTGCCGTTCTCCTCCGTCGCCATGGGGTGCTCCTTTACGGTTGGGGTGAACCATCCCCCGGCCGCCGCTCTCGCGGCGGCCGGGGACGACGTCCTTACCTGCGGTCTGGAGGTTTGCCGCTATCGGCCCGCGAGCGCGGCCAGCAGCAGCGGATGCTCGATCCCACTGCCCTCCTCGCCCCCCTCGCCGCGACGGGCCAGAGCCGCCAGCAGCAGCGGATGCTCGAAGATGCCTCC
>NZ_FOQY01000001.1:194876-520745 GCF_900113865.1 Streptosporangium canum
CAGCATGGCGAGCAGCAGCGGATGCTCGATCCCACTGCCCTCCTCGCCCCCCTCGCCGCGACGGGCCAGAGCCGCCAGCAGCAGCGGATGCTCGACGATGTCTTCTTCGCCCTCCTCCTGGCGGGCCGCGAGCGCGGCCAGCAGGAGTGCTTCGAGCGCCCTGCCCCCGCCTTCGCCCTCGCGCTCGGGTGCCTCGGCGGGAGCAGCGCGCTCAGCAGTCGTCGTCATAGAGTTTCCCTTTCGGATGCGGCGGTGCACACACCGGTTTCGTCAGACAAATGCGCCTTACCCATGCCCGGCAGGCCGCATTCGCGAAGAGGTATCCACCACATGATTACCGCCCCGAAGCTTTGTCGTATTCCTTCATCTCTCCGGTGCGCGTACGAAAATCGCAAAGAACAACTAAATCCCGGCGGCGGATGTTTCGTTTACGTCGAATAAAAATCGCGCACGGACCGGCGTTCAGTGGGGTCGCGTCCGAGTCGTCGCGCTACCGCACCGGCGATCTTTGAAGGCCGCCCGGCAAGGCCCGTGCCGGTCACGGCGTTCGCCACGATGAGCCCGGCGGCCTGGTCACCAGAGCAAGGAGACCGTCCGACCGGCCGGCCGGGGAGCCGAAGACGGCAGAGCGAGCAGAACGGGGTAACCGCGCCGGAGGCGAGGCTTGAGGAACATCGAAACGACATGAAATCCAAGGGGCGCGTCGCGGCCATCCGGGCAGGCGGCTGTCGGATGCCCGGTGAAAACCTCACACGTTCTTTTCTCCTCAAGCCACGGACCCGGGCGGCGAAGAACGGCCCGGGCTTCTGGCACCACCGGCACGCCCCACTGTTCCTGAGAAACCCGGACCGACCTCTTTACTTCCCGCAAAAGGCCGATCGGCAAACCGGCACATGAAGTCGCGACGATCGTTGTCCGGGGTTGTCAAGCGAACTGGCCGGTCAGCCTGCCGCCGGCTCGCCGGGCGTCTCCACCGCCGCCCGGCGGGCCCTGGAGGTCCCGCCGCTCGGAGGTCGTACGGCTCAGCCGCCGAGCCGGCCGGCCTCGGCGCGGAGCTTGGCGCCCTTGGCGTGGGCCTGCTCCTTGAGGGCCACCTGGAACTCCTCCATCTTGGCCCGCAGGCTCTCGTCGGCGGCGGCGAGGATGCGCACGGCCAGCAGGCCCGCGTTGCGGGCGCCGCCGACGGCGACGGTCGCGACCGGGACTCCGGCGGGCATCTGGACGATCGAGAGCAGGGAGTCCATGCCGTCGAGATACTTCAGCGGGACCGGGACGCCGATCACCGGCAGGGGGGTCACCGAGGCGAGCATGCCGGGCAGGTGGGCGGCTCCCCCGGCCCCCGCGATGATCACCTTGAGGCCCCGCCCGGCCGCCTGCGCGCCGTAGGCGATCATCTCCTCGGGCATGCGGTGCGCCGAGACCACGTCCGCCTCGAACGCGACGCCGAACTCGGCCAGCGCCTCGGCGGCGAGCCTCATCACCGGCCAGTCGGAGTCGCTGCCCATGACGATGCCGACGGTGGTCATGTGTTCTCCTCGTATCGCGGCCCGTGGACCGTGTTCGCAGTGCTGCCGTGCCCGCCGGTCGGGCGGCTCACGTGTAGACGCCCTCGGTGAGGTAGACGGCGGCGTGCCGGGCCCGGGCCCGGACCTCGTCCAGGTCGGTGCCGAGGGCGGTGACGTGGCCGATCTTGCGGCCGGGCCGTACTTCCTTGCCGTAGAAGTGGATCTTGATCCCCGGGTCGTGCGCCATCACGTGCTCGTAGCGGGAGAAGATGCCGGGGTCGTCGCCGCCCAGGAGGTTGGCCATCACCACGACCGGAGCGGTCAGCGAGGGCGAGCCGAGCGGGAGGTCGAGCACGGCGCGCAGGTGCTGCTCGAACTGGGAGGTGCGCGCGCCGTCGATGGTCCAGTGACCGCTGTTGTGCGGGCGCATGGCCAGCTCGTTCACCACCAGACCGGAGGCGGTGGCGAACATCTCCACCGCCAGCAGCCCGCTCACCCCCAGCTCATGGGCGATCGTCAGGGCGATCCGCTGGGCCACCGCGGCCTGCTCGGGGTCGAGTCGCGGGGCGGGGGCGAGCACCTCGACGCAGATGCCGTCGCGCTGGACGGTCTCCACGACCGGGTAGCTGACGCCCTGCCCGTGCGGCGAGCGGGCGACCAGGACGGCCAGCTCGCGCTCGAAGGGCACGAACGCCTCGGCCATCAGCGGCACCCCGCTCGCCAGGACCTCCGCCGCGTCCTCGGCGGATCGGCAGATCCAGACGCCGCGCCCGTCGTAGCCGCCGCGCACGGCCTTGAGCACGACCGGCCAGCCGTTCTCCGCGGCGAACTCCTCGACGTCGGCGGCCGTGGCGATCCGCCGCCAGGGCGGGCACGGGACGCCGATCGCGGTCAGCCGCTCGCGCATCACGGCCTTGTCCTGGGCGTGCACGAGGGCGTCGGCGCCGGGGTGTACGGCGGAGCCGTCCCCGGCCAGCGCGCGGATGTGCTCGGTGGGCACGTGCTCGTGGTCGAAGGTGAGCGCGTCACACCCCTTGGCGAAGTCACGCAGGTCCGCCAGGTCGCGGTAGTCGCCCAGGCGGACGTCGACGATCACCCGGGCGGCGCTCTCGTCCGGCGCGTTGGCTAGCACCCGCAACTCGACGCCGAGGGCGATGGCCGCCTGCTGCATCATCCGGGCCAGCTGGCCCGCTCCGATCACGCCGACGACGGGTCCGATGGGACTTGCCAAAGAAGGGCTGCTCACGGCGGTCGAGTTTACCGGGCCCCGGCCTGTGGGAGGTCAGCCGGTGGTGAGGGCGCGGGCTCACGGGGGGCGTCCTGTCCGGCGGCCCGCGCGCCGCAGCCGGCCGTCACGGACAGGCCGAGGAGCAGGGCGAGGAGTCGGCGGGGCAAGGAGTGGTCCCGTGGTCGTGGCCGTCGCGTGCGGCGATCCGTCTGACCGATCGCAGGGGACGGACTCCCCGAAGCCTCCCTGCGATCTACCGGATCAGGGTAACGTCAGATGCCCGGATTTATCCGGCAAGGCATGACATTTGTTGAAATATTATTAGCCGGCTGTTATGCACAACACCTGGTCAACCGTCGGGCGGAACCCGGGGCCACCCCGGTAACCTGGCAGAAGAATGTCCGAGGTCCTCCCGAGTGGCGGATCCAGCCAACCTGGAAAGGACCGTGCAGGAGACGTGCAGTTTCTGCGAGGCGCCTACGAACGGCTCTCCGGTCTGATCCGCGAGCTGGCGAAGTTCGGGACCATCGGGGCGATCGCCTTCGTCATCGACGTGGGCGGCCTCAACTTCCTCCAGTACGGCCTGCACTGGGGCACTCTGACCTCCAAGGTCATCGCCACGGGGGTCGCGACCACCTTCGCCTACTTCGGCAACCGCTTCTGGACCTACCGGCACCGGGAGCAGAGCGGGCTCGCGCGGGAGTATTTCCTGTTCTTCCTGCTCAACGGGGTCGCCCTGCTGATCGGGCTGCTCTGCATCGGCTTCACCCGCTACACCCTGGAGCTGACCGACCCGCTGAGCATCAACGTGGCCAACCTGATCGGCATCGGCCTGGGCACGCTGTTCCGCTTCTGGTCCTACAAGAAGTGGGTCTTCCTGGCCGCCACCGAAGAGGTGCCGAAGGAGCTCCCCGACGAGGTCACGCGGGCCCGCTGACCACCCGTTTCCTGCCGGGGTCGCCGACCTGCCGCAGGAACAGCGCGAAGGCCGCGGGGCGCGGCCGTACCAGCTCCAGGCGTCCGCCGTCGGCGGCGGCCAGCGCCCGCGCGAGGGTCAGCCCCAGCCCGGTGCCTCCCGCGCCGCTCACGTTGCGTTCGAAGACCCGGGGGGCGAGGTCCTCGGGGATGCCGTCCCCCTCGTCCGCGACCTCGACGAGGACGGACCTGTCCTTGTCGCTGGTGGTCACCGTCACCGTGCCGTCGCCGTGCTCCAGCGAGTTCTCCAGGAGGGTGGAGACCACCTGGCTGATGCCGCCGCCGGTGCCCACCGCCTGGAGGCCGCGCGTGCCGGACAGCTTGAGCTGCCGGCCGACCCGGCGGAACGCCGGACCCCATTCGATGAACTGCTGGTCCAGCAGGTCGTCGAGCTCGACCACCTCGGTCTGGGCGTGCCGCTGCCGTCTGGCGGCGGCCAGCAGCTCGTCGATCACGGCGGTGAGCCGCTCGGCCTGCACGATGGCGGCCTCGCCCTCCTCCTTGACGATGCCGGGCTCGTGCGCGGCCGCCACGATCTCCTCCAACCGCATGGTCAGCCCGGTGAGCGGCGTGCGGAGCTGGTGCGAGGCGTCGGTCGCGAACTCCCGCTCCCTGGCCAGCAGGTCGGAGATCCGGGTCGCGCTGCGGTCCAGCACCTCGGCCACCCGGTCGAGCTCCTGGATGCCGTAACGGTGCTTGCTCGGTCTGGCGTCCCCGGAGCCGAGCCGCTCAGCGATCATCGCCAGGTCGCTGAGCGGGAGCGTCAGACGGCGCGACTGCACGATGGCGAGCCCGACCGCGACCGCGAGCGCCGCCGCGGCGAGCGCCAGGATGAGCAGGAGCCACGCCCGGACCTCGCGCTCCACCTCCGTCTTGTCTCGGCTGACCGCGACGTACACCCCGTTCTCCGACTGGGCGTCCTGGGTCATCTTGTGATTCTCGGGGGGCTCGGCGCCCACCGTCGTCACCTGCGGCGGCGTCCCCTTCGCATAGATCTGGATGTAGCGGTCGGGATATTTGCGCTTGAGCTGTTCGGGATCGATGGGCTGATCCTGGATCCGGGCATACTCCACTTCCCCCAGCAGACTCTTGGCCTGGGAGGAGAGTTCCTGGGTCGCCTCTTCCTCGATCAGCCGGTTGACCGCCACACCCAGAGGGATGCCGAGCAGGAGCACCCCGATGACCGCGACGAGCAGAGTGGAGGAGAGCAGTCGACGACGCATCCCCTACTCGCGCTCGAACCGGAAGCCGACCCCTCGGACCGTCGTGATGTAACGGGGCTTGGCGGCGTCGTCACCCAGCTTGCGGCGCAGCCACGAGATGTGCATGTCCAGAGTCTTGGTGGAGCCCCACCAGTTGGTGTCCCACACCTCGCGCATGATCTGCTCGCGGGTGACCACCTTGCCGGCGTCGCGGACGAGGACGCGCAGCAGGTCGAACTCCTTGGTCGTCAGGTGCAGCTCCTTGTCGCCCATCCACGCGCGACGGGAGTCGGCGTCGATGCGCACGCCCTGCACCACGGGCGTCTCGGACGTGCCGCGCCGCAGGAGGGCGCGGACCCGAGCCAGGAGCTCCGCCAGGCGGAACGGTTTGGTGACGTAGTCGTCGGCCCCGGCGTCGAGGCCCACCACGGTGTCCACCTCGTCGACACGGGCTGTGAGGATGAGCACGGGCGTGCCGTGCCCTTCCGCGCGGATACGCCGGGCTACCTCGAGACCGTCCATCTCGGGTAGGCCCAGGTCAAGAACTATCAAGTCGATGCCACCCGACAGAGCCCGCTCCAGGGCCTGCGGGCCGTCGGGGCTCACCTCGACTTGGTAGCCCTCGCGGCGCAGTGCACGCGCCAGCGGTTCGGAGATCGAGGTGTCATCCTCGGCGAGAAGTACACAGGTCATGTTGCGATCGTAGGACCTTAGGCGATCGTTTCCCGGCTGCAGCGCGCGGTTTGACTCGTCATTGACCTATCCATTGACCTGGGCAAACACTGATAAATCCCGGATAGTCGTCCCGCAACGGTTCAGGGCCGCGGGGTACGACTCCCGCCTCGTAAGAGCCTGGAAAGGACAGGCTCACCAATGACCTCACCGACAAAGCAGAACACGCCCGTCCGTAAGGGATGCGGCGGGCGTGTTCGGGCGATCGGCTCAGGAAGCCGACGGCGGCTCGGCGTAGCGAGCCAGGTAGAGCTGCTCGCCGAGGCTCTCGATGAGCCCCAGCTCGGTCTCCAGGTAGTCGATGTGGTGCTCCTCGTCTTCGAGGATCTCCTCGAAGATGCGGGCCGAGGTGGTGTCGCCCTTCTCCCGCATCAGGATGATGGCGGGCCGCAGCCGCGTGACGACCTCAAGCTCGACATCCAGGTCGGCGCGGAGCTGCTCCTGGACGGTCTGGCCGATGTGCAGGATGCCCAGCTTCTGATAATTGGGCAGGCCCTCGAGGAAAAGGATGCGGTCGGTCAGCTTCTCCGCGTGGCGCATCTCGTCGAAGGACTCTTCGCGGGTGTACTTCGCAAGCCTGGTGTAACCCCAGTTCTCCTGCATCTTGGAGTGCAGGAAATACTGGTTGATCGCTGTCAGCTCGGCCGTGAGCTGTTCGTTGAGCAGTTCGATGATTTTCTTGTCGCCCTGCATGACGGGCTCCTCGTGCTACGCGGTCGGCAACAAATCTTCAGACCGCTTCAGGATTGCACAGATCTTGCGCACGCAAGAAGCGCAATCGCCCCCGGCGCCGGTGATGTCGCGGACCTGGCGCGCGCTCTTCGCACCGCCCGCGATGCAGTCATGCACCTCGTTCTCGGTAACCGCGCGGCAGACACATACATACATGGCGGGGGAGGAGCCTCTCTCATGGAGCATCGCGTAGGTAAGGCACACCTAATCTAGCTCATTCGGTAAGGCTTGCCTATGTGTGGTGGGACACACAAGGCCGGCTCCCCCGCCACCTCATTGAGGACCGGGCGACGTCATAGCGGCTGTCAGTGCCCTCTGAGCAGCCACTCCTCCAGGTGTGGCGCCTCCGCGCCGATCGTGGTGGAGTCGCCGTGACCGGTGTGCACGGCCGTCTCCCCCGGCAGGGTCAGCAGGCGCCCGCGGATCGAGTCGATGATCGTCTCGAAGGAGGAGAAGGACCTGCCCGTCGCGCCGGGGCCGCCCTTGAACAGCGTGTCGCCGGTGAAGACCGCCCCGATCTCCGGCGCGTGCAGGCAGACCGCGCCCGGCGCGTGGCCGGGCGTGTGCAGCGCGGTCAGCTCGACCCCGCCCGCCGAGATCACCTGGCCGTCCCGCAGCGGCGTGTACGGCATGTCGCCGTAGACCATCTCCCACAGGACCTGGTCGGCCGGGTGCAGCAGGATCGGCGCGCCCACCCGCGCGGCGAGGTCGGCCGCGGCGTTGATGTGGTCGTTGTGCCCGTGGGTGCAGACGATCGCCCTGACCTCACGGCCGCCGATCCCGGCGACGATGGCGTCGGCGTCGTGCGCGGCGTCGATGACGACGACCTCGCTGTCGGAGCCGACCAGCCAGACGTTGTTGTCGACCTCCCACGTCCCGCCGTCCAGCGAGAACGTCCCCGAGGTGACGACCTTGCCGATCACAGGACCACCACCGAACGGAGAACCTCGCCGCGGTGCATCTTGGCGAAGGCCTCCTCGACGTCGCCGAGGCCGATCGTCTCGGAGACGAAGCCCTCCAGGTTCAGCCGCCCCCCGAGGTAGAGGTCGATGAGCATCGGGAAGTCACGGGTGGGCAGGCAGTCGCCGTACCAGGACGACTTCAGCGCCCCGCCCCGGCCGAAGACGTCCAGCAGCGGAAGCTCCAGCGTCATCTCCGGGGTGGGCACGCCCACCAGGACCACGGTCCCGGCCAGGTCGCGGGCGTAGAAGGCCTGCTTGTAGGTCTCCGGACGGCCGACCGCCTCGATCACCACGTCCGCGCCGTTGCCGCCGGTGATCTCCCGGATCGCCTCCACCGGGTCGGTGGTGCGGGAGTTGACCGTGTGGGTGGCGCCGAAGTCCTTGGCCCAGGCGAGCTTGCGGTCGTCCACGTCCACCGCGATGATCTTCGTGGCGCCCGCCAGCCAGGAGCCGTGGACGGCCGCGCCGCCGACGCCGCCGCAGCCGATGACGGCCACGCTGTCGCCGCGGGTCACGCCACCGGTGTTGATGGCCGCGCCGATGCCCGCCATCACGCCGCAGCCCAGCAGGCCCGCCACCGTCGCCGGCGCCGCCGGGTCGACCTTGGTGCACTGCCCGGCCGCGACCAGGGTCTTCTCGATGAAGGCGCCGATGCCCAGGGCCGGGCTGAGCGGCGTGCCATCCGCCAGGGTCATCTTCTGGGTCGCGTTGTGGGTGTTGAAGCAGTACCACGGACGTCCGCGCCGGCAGGCGCGGCAGTCGCCGCAGACCGCCCGCCAGTTCAGGATCACGTAGTCGCCGGGGGCCACGTCGGTGACCCCCTCGCCGACGGCCTCGACCACGCCGGCGGCCTCGTGGCCGAGCAGGAACGGGAACTCGTCGTTGATCCCTCCCTCGCGGTAGTGCAGGTCGGTATGGCAGACGCCACAGGCCTGGACGGTCACCACCGCCTCGCCGGGACCGGGGTCCGGTACGTGGACCGTCTCCAGCGAGACGGGCTCACCCTTGCCACGCGCGACCACGCCTTGCACGGTGTACGGCATGTCCTGCACCTCATCTTTGAGATCTTCGAACTCGGTTACCGGTGAAGCGGCGTTCGCTTGAACGCGCCTCCACGTCCATGCCTATCAGGCTCCGCGGAGCGCTGACGGCTCAGGCTCCTCCGGAGGACGGGCTCAGGCTCTGCGGAGGACGTACGGCTGGACCACCCCGAGACCCCGGGCGGGCCGGCGCCGGATGCGGTGCGCCTCGACGCCGGGCGTCTCCCCGACGGCCTCGGCGAGCTCGCCGTCGACGATGATCGTGCCGGGACGGGCGATGGCCGTCAGCCGGGCCGCCAGGTTGACGGTGGTGCCGAAGACGTCGCCCATCACCGGCAGGACCGGCCCGTAGGCCAGCCCGATCCGCACCTCTGGCCCGTCGCGCCGGATCGCGTCGACGAGCTCCAGCGCGATCAGGGCGGCCGTGCGCGGATCGGCCACGGTGAACAGCACCTCGTCGCCGAGGGTCTTGACCATCCGGCCGCCGTGCGCGGCGACCACGTCGGAGGCCCGGGACTCGAACCCCTCGACCAGCTCGGCCAGGGCGCGCTCGTCCAGCTCGCGGGAGACCTGGGTGAAGGAGACGAGGTCGGCGAAGCCCACCGCGAGGGTCAGCCGGGTGGGCACGATCTCCTCGGTGAGGTCGGTGATGGCCAGCAGCCTGGTCCCGGCGGCGGCGAGCTGGGCGCGCCAGACGTGGACCAGCACCTGCTCGAAGTCCGGGAGCAGCCGGTGGGCGGTGTCCAGGATCGCGGCCAGCGCGGCGTCGGTGGGCTGCTGGTCCGGCTCCAGCATGGCGCCGATCATGATCTCGGCCTGCCACTGCGCGAGCCTGGCGGTCGTCTGGCCCAGCGCCCTGGCCATCCGGACGACCGTCTGGTCGTTCAGCAGGCCGCCCTCCATCATCGCCCGGACCCGTTCGAGCGCGGCCACGTCGGCGTCGGTGAAGGCCACCGCGTCGTCGGCCAGCGTGGCGAACCCGAGGGCCCGCCAGATCCGCTCGGTGAGATCCTGCGGCACCCCGGCGAGCTCGGCCACCCGGACCCGGGTGTGGCGGGGCGAGGCGCCGACGAAGAGACGTTCGATCTCCTCGGCCGTCGGACGTCCCGTCACTTCCCCTCCGCCCATCTTCCTTCCCCAATCCAGGAGATTACGCCACGTGACGGTAGGCCACGTGGCCGCCGGTCCCTCACGGATCGCCGTCGGACGCGTCGTCGAGCGCGCGGAACAGCTCGGCCCGCACGTCCTGGATCCGGGGGATGTCGCGCAGCGTGATGTGCCCCTGCTCCCCCGCCGACTCGACGTTGAGCGTGCCGCAGCCGAGTATCCGCTCCATCAGCGTCTGGTCGGCGCTGACCGTGTTGACCTTGCTCATCGGGATGTCGTCGTTGGACTTGTTCAGCACGCCCGTGCTGATCGTCAACCGGTGCGAGGTGAGCACGTACGAGGTGTTCTTCCACTGCACGTACGGGACGAACGACCACACGGTCAGCAGCCCCACCGCGATCACGGCCACCGCGATGCGCGCGTAGGAGTCGTATTCGAAGGCGGGCATGAAGAAGATCGCCGCACTGGACCCGGCGATGATGAGGACCAGCGCGAGCAGCGGGATGACGAGACGCTTCCAGTGGGGGCGGAACGCGCGGATGCGCTGCTCGCCCTCCGTCAGGTGGTGATCCGGGAGACCCATGGGGCAAATCGTGGCACGCCTAGCCGCCCCGCGTCATGATGTGTGCGGCCGGACGTGCACGACGTCGCCGGCGCTCAGCGTGTGCTCCCCGCCCTTGGACCTGACGAGCAGGTGCCCGGACTCGTCGACGCCGGTGGCCGGGCCGGTGAGCACCCGCTCTCCCGGCAGCTCCACCCTGACCTCGCGGCCGACCGTCGCGCTGATCCCGAGGTAGGCGGCCCGCAGCCCGCACGCGTCGGCGTCGCCGTCCGCCTGCGACCATTCGCGGTAGTGGATCTCGATCTCCCGCAGCACCGCCCGGATGAGCGGGTCGCGATCGACGCAGGCGGCCTCCGCCAGGGCCAGCGAGGTGGCGGTCTCCACGGGCAGCTCGTCGGCGCGGACGCTCACGTTGAGCCCGACCCCCACGATCACCGCGCTGTCCACCCGCTCGGCGAGCACCCCGGCGAGCTTGCGCTCCCCGATCAGCAGGTCGTTGGGCCACTTCAGGCGGGCGTCCACCTCGGCGACCTTGCGCACGGCCGACGCGACGGCCAGGCCCACGAGCAGCGGCAGCCAGCCCTGCCTGGCGGGCGGCGGCTCGGGCCGCAGGAGCACCGAGAACGTCAGGCCGGAGCGCGGCGGCGCGTTCCAGACGCGGCCGAGCCTGCCACGGCCGGCGAACTGCGCCTCGGCGATGAGCACGGCCCCCTGCCGCACGCCGTCACGGACGGCCTGGGCGAGGTCGGCGTTCGTCGAGCCGGTCCTGTCGACGACGGTGATGTCGGACCACAGGCCGCCGGGGCGGACCAGGGCACGGGTGAGCGCCGCCTGGGAGAGCGGCGGGCGGTCGAGATCGGTGAAGGGCGAGTCGAGCACTTAGCCATCTTCCCTCCCTTACCGACCGCCTGTTACCCAATTACGTCAATGACCAGGGAATACCGCGACCACCCGAGGAAGGAGGGCCGGACACGCGACTATCCGCACAGGTGGGAGCGCGAGAGGATGGCGATATGCGCAGACGCCTCACCCCGCACGACCAGGCCCGCCGGGACGCCTCCGTGACCGGAGAGCGCGGACCGGACCTCCGCCCGGAGCCCCGGCGGACCACCCGTGGATAGCGTCACGAGACCGGGGCCGACCACGCGGGCCCGGGTCCGGCAGGTGTCGGCCGGGGTCGTCAGGGAGCACCGCGACGACCTGGCCACCGAGGAGCCGCTGGAGATCCGGATCCAGGCGGGCGAGTCCCGCCGTACGGTCGCGATCACCATGCGGACCCCGGGCGCGGACTTCGAGCTGGCGGCCGGGTTCCTGTACGGCGAGGGCGTCATCGCCCCGGGGGACCTCTCCTCCATCGCCTACTGCACCGATACGGACGTGGCGCCCGAGGCCCGCTACAACACGGTGACGGTACGGCTGCGCGGCGGGCGGCTGCCCGACCTGCCCGCCCTCGACCGGCACTTCGTGACGTCGAGCGCCTGCGGCGTCTGCGGCACCGCCAGCCTCGACGCGCTGCGCGGCCGCTGCTCCCCGCTGCCCGGCCAGGAGGACCTGCGGGTCTCCCCCGAGATCCTGTACGGCCTGCCGCACCGGCTGCGGGAGGGCCAGGGCGTGTTCGGCAAGACCGGCGGGCTGCACGCGGCCGGGCTGTTCACCGTCGCGGGGGAGCTCCTGGCGATCCGCGAGGACGTGGGGCGGCACAACGCGGTGGACAAACTGGTCGGCTGGGCCCTGATGAACGGGAGGCTGCCGCTGGGCGGGCACATCCTGATGGTCAGCGGGCGCAGCAGCTACGAGATCATGCAGAAGGCCCTCGCGGCGGGCGTGCCGGTCGTCTGCGCGGTCTCCGCACCCTCCTCCCTGGCCGTCGACCTGGCCAGGGAGTTCGGGATGACGCTGGTCGGCTTCCTCCGCGACGAGCGCTTCAACCTCTACTCGTCCCCGGAACGGGTCGTTCCCTGAGATCCTCACCGAAATACCGGCGTTCCGACGCGGTGGTGGGGAGGGGGCGGGCCCTTTCAGCGTGGTGGGCCCGGCCCCGACCGGATGAGAATCCCCTCTGGGGGGGGGGAGGTCAGCCGGTGTTCTGCAGGCCGGCGGCGACGCCGTTGACCGACAGCAGCAGCAGCGTGGACAGGCGCTCGCGCTCCTCCTCCGACAGTCCGTCGTCGGCGCGGAGCGTCGACAGCGCGCGGAGCTGGAGATGGGAGAGCGCGTCCACGTAGGGGTCGCGGAGCTGGACCGCGCGCGAGAGCACCCGGCGGTTCTCCAGCAGGCGGCTGTGGCCGGTGATCTCCAGGACCAGGCGGCGGGTGAGGTCGTACTGGCGCAGGACCTGCTCGACGAAGTCGTCCCGGCCGCCCAGCGCGAGATAGCGGGCCGCGATGTCGCGGTCGGTCTTGGCCAGCGACATCTCCACGTTGTCCAGCAACGAGGCGAACAGCGGCCACTCGCGGTAGGCGGCGCGCAGCTCGTCCAGGCCGGACTCGGAGATCACCGCCTCCAGGCCGCTGCCCAGGCCGTACCAGCCGGGCAGGTTGACCCGGGTCTGGGCCCAGGCGAACACCCACGGGATGGCCCGCAGGTCGTCCAGCGACCGGGGCGCGCCGAGGCCGCGCCTGGCGGGGCGGGAGCCGAGGCGGAGCGAGCCGATCTCCTCCAACGGGCTGACCAGGGAGAACCACTCGGGGAAGCCGGGCGCCTCGGTCAGCGACCGGTAGGCCTTCTCCGAGGCGGAGGCGACCTGCTCGGCCATGCCCCGGAAGCGTCCGGCGGCCTCGGCCGTACGGGCCTCGATCGACGGGGTGGAGGCGAGCAGCACCGCCGAGGTGACCTGCTCCATGTGGCGGCGGGCGATGGCGGCGTGGCCGTAGCGGGCGAAGATGACCTCGCCCTGCTCGGTGACCTTGAACCTGCCGCCGACCGAGCCGGGCGCCTGGGCGAGCACGGCCCGGTTGGCCGGTCCGCCGCCCCGGCCCAGGGCGCCGCCCCGGCCGTGGAACAGCGTCAGCCGCACGTCGTGCTCGGCGGCCCACGCGGCCAGGGCCTCCTGGGCCTCGTACAGCTTCAGGGTCGCGGCGGCCGGGCCGAGCTCCTTGGCGGAGTCGGAGTAGCCGAGCATGACCTCCAGGCGGCGGCCGTTGGCGGCGAGACGCTCCTGGATGCCCGGGATCTCCAGCATCCCCGACAGCACTCCGGGAGCGTTGGCCAGGTCGGCGCCCGACTCGAACAGCGGGACCACGTCGAGCTGCGGGGCCTTGTCGCCGAGCGCGTGCCCGGCCAGCGCGTAGACCGCGGCGATGTCGTCGGCCGAGCGGGTGAAGGAGACGACGTAGCGGGAGCAGGCGGTCACGCCGTACCGCTCCTGGATCCAGCCGATCGTCCGGATGGTGGCCAGGACCTCGTCGGTGCGCTCGGAGGGCCGCCCGGCGGCGAGCTCGGCCAGCGCGGCGGCGTGGACCTGCGAGTGCTGGCGCACCTCAAGCTCGGCCAGGTGGAAGCCGAACGTCTCCACCTGCCAGATCAGGTGCTGCAGCTCGCCGTACGCCTGCCGCTTCGCCCCGGCCGCGACCAGCGACTCCTGGGCGGTCCGCAGGTCGCCCAGGAGTTCTTCGGGCGAGCGGTAGGCCAGGTCGAGGCCGCGCTGCCGGGTGGCCACGATCCGGGCGGCGACGAACAGCAGCCACTGCCGGTGCGGCTCCTGCGGGGAGCGGGTGGCCATCTCCGAGACCAGCTCGGGGTGGTCGTTCTCGGCGGCGGCGAGCGCGGCCCGCAGCTGCGGCGAGGCGGGGGTGTAACCGGCGGTCAGGGTGAGGGTGCGGGCGATCCTGTGGGTGGCGTTCTCCAGGGCGATCAGCACGTGCTCGGCCTGGATGAGCACGGCGTCCCTGGTCACCTTGGCGGTGACGTTGGGGTTGCCGTCCCGGTCACCGCCGATCCAGCTGCCGTAGCGGATGAAGGGGCGGGCCAGCGGCTCGCGGGTGCCGGTGCCCGCGCCGAGCGCGGCGTCCAGCGAGCGGTAGACCAGCGGCACCACCCGGAACAGGGTCTCGTCGAAGGCCGCCATGGCGGTGCGGACCTCGTCCAGCGGGTCGATCTTGGTGGACCTGAGCTGGGAGGTCCGCCAGAGCAGGTCGATCTCCTCCAGCAGCCGCCGCCGGGTCTCGGCCCGCTCGGCGGCGCCCCGCTCGGGGCTGTTGTAGGCGGCGAGCTGGCCGCTGATCCGCTGGATGGCGGTGACCACCGCGCGCCTGCGGGCCTCGGTCGGGTGCGCGGTCAGCACCGGGTGCAGCCGCAGCCCCTCCACCAGCTCGGCGACGCGCTCGCCGCCGAGCTCCTGCACGGCCTGCGCCAGGGACTCGGGCAGCGGCTCCTCACCGGTGTCGCGGACCCGGAGTGTGCGGATGCGGAAGTGTTCCTCGGCCAGGTTGGCCAGGTGGAAGTAGCAGGTGAACGCCCGGGCGATCTGCACCGCCCGCTCGACGGGCCACTCGGCGACCATCGCGGTGATCTCGTCGACCGAGACCTTCCCGCGACGGGCCGCGATGACGGCCTTGCGAAGACGTTCGACATCGGCGAGCAGATCGTCGCCTCCGTACTCGGCGATGACCTGCCCCAGGAGCTCGCCGAGCAGCCGCACGTCCGCGCGCAGCTCGTCGGGCATCTCGGTGACGGCGGAAGAACGTTCTGCCTGGTGGTGCGCGATGGCGGACATGCTTGCCAGCGTAGTCAGTCCGTTTTCTCCGGCGGAGACTGGTCTCACCTATTGGACTAGACCACTCAGCCCGGCTGGGAGGTCCCGGCCAGGATCTCGGGATACCTCCTGAACCCGAGGTCACCGGCGATCCGGCGGCCGCCCCAGGAGATCAGCAGGCCGTACGGCACAGCCAGCACGCTGACCCAGGTGAGGCCGAGGAGGACCGGCAGCGCGACCGGCAGCGCCAGCACGCTGCTGCCGATCATCGCGCCGAAGGAGGCCGCGAAGGCGACTCCGCCCTGCCCGGGAGCGGCGCCGGTGAAGGCGTTGAGCCGCTCGGGCACGGTGTACGGCAGCAGCACGCTCGTCAGGGCGCCCACGCCGAGGCCGACGCCGAGGATGCCCCAGGCGGTGAGCGCGGCCGGGACGGCCCAGACCAGGTTCCCGGCGAGGAGGGCGGCGACCACGGACAGCGCGGCCAGCAGCGGGGCCGCGATCGTCATGACGGCCAGGTGCCGTCCGGCGAGGTCGGTCCGCCAGTCCCGGCCCGTGCCGTAGACCACGGAGTTCATCCACAGCGAGCGGCCGTCGATGCCGAAGGAGTTGGACGACTGCAGGCCGATCATCACCCCGCCGATGCACGCCGGGGCGATCGCCAGGGCGACGCCTCCGGCCCCCGTCCCGTCACGGCTCAGGGAGAAGGCCATCACGCCGGTGACCGCGACGGCCGCGAACCAGCCGACCCGGCCCCTGGGATCGCGGCGGGCGTACTTGAGCTCCTTGGTGGCGACCGCGGCGAGCGGCCCGTCGGGCAGGACGCGCGCCAGCAGGCCCTTGGAGTTGCGGACGGAGGCTCCCTCGGTGGAGGCGTCCGTGGAGACCAGCGCCCGGCGGAGCGCCACGATCCAGAGCCATCCCAGCACGACGGTCAGGACGGCGAGGAAGGCCAGCTCGGCGACCGCCACGGCGCCGCCGTCGGCGATGGCGTGCGCGGCCATGCCCGGCGGGGTCCAGCGCAGCACCGAGGCGACGCCGCGCAGCGTCCCGGCCAGGTCGCCCGCCAGGCCGCCGTTGAGCAGCAGGTTGGGGAGCTGTGCCGCCAGGATGAAGAAGATCACCGAGACGGCGAGCACGTCCCGGCCCCTGCGGGTGCGCAGGACGCCGGACAGGGAGGTGGTGACCAGCCGCGAGGTGACGATGCAGAGCGCGAACTGCACCAGCACCGCGACGACGCCCAGGAGGACCCCGCCGATTCCGGTGGCCAGGCCCGCGACGGCCCCGGCCGTGATGATCAGAGTGGCGATCGGCCAGACGCCGGTGACCGAGGCGGCGAACATGCCGGCGGCGAGCTGGCCGGTCCGCAGCGGGAAAAGCGACAGCCGGGACGGGTCGAGCGTGTCGTCCAGGCCGAACGCCAGCAGCGGGACGATCGCCCAGCTCACCAGGAAAGTGGTGAACAGCACGATCACGACGTCCGTCGCGATGTCGGCGGGCGCGAGCCGGAGCATGGTCATCGCGAGGAACCCGAGGCTCGCCACGACGACCGCGGCGATCACGGTGAAGACGAACCCGAGCAGGCGCTGGGTGCTGCCGCGCAGGTTCCCGGCGATCAGGCGGAGCTTGAGCCGGACGAAGACCGAGGGCCCCACCCGGACCGCGCCGTCCCCGCCCGCCGCGCTCATGCCGAGGTCGCGCCCAGCCATGACAGCCCCTCCTCTCCGTTCCCGTCACCCCGGACGCCGACCAGGCCGAGGAAGGCCTCGTTGAGGCTGCGCCCCGCGCGGACCCGGTCCAGCGGCCCCTGGGCGACGATCTGGCCGCGGTTCATCACCGAGACCCAGTCGCACAGGCGCTCGACGAGCTCCATGACGTGGCTGGAGAAGACGACGGTCGAGCCGGATGCCGTGTAGCGCTGGAGCACCTCGACCAGCGTGTTGGCGCTGACCGGGTCCACGCCCTCGAACGGCTCGTCCAGGAAGAGCACCTTGGGGTTGTGCAGCAGCGCGGCGGCCAGGCCGATTTTCTTGCGCATGCCGGTGGAGTAGTCGACGACGAGCTTGTCCGCCGACTCCGCCAGGTCCATGACCTTGAGCAGCCCCTCGGCCCGCTGCTCCACCTCGGCCCTGGGGATGCCCCGGAGCTGGCCGTTGTAGGACAGCAGCTCCCGCCCGGACAGCCGCTCGAACAGGCGCAGCCCCTCGGGGAGCACGCCGATGCGGCCCTTGACCGGGAGCGGGTCGCGCCAGACGTCGAGGCCGTCGATGTGGACGGCGCCGCCGTCCGGTCGGAGCAGGCCGGTGACCATGCTGAGCGTGGTGGTCTTGCCGGCGCCGTTCGGGCCCACCAGCCCGGCGAAACTGCCACGCGGCACGACGAGGTCGACACCGCCCACGGCCACCTGATGCCCGAATCTCTTGAAGAGCTGGTGTGTGCGTACCGCGTCAGCGATGTCCGTCATGTCCCCTACTTTGGCAGGATTTCTGGTTTTGAGGGTCAGGCGCTCCTCGCGGGTAACGAACGACCGCCCCCGATAGTTCGTGATGTCAGAAGACGGTTACCCTGCTGAGGATGGGCAGGAGCCGGAACGGGCCCGGCACATCCAGCGGGGTGAGGCGCCGCGACGACGCGCCGAACCCGCCGGGACCGTGCCGGGACCACGCGGAGACCGCGTGGAGCGGACAGGAGTGGAAGGGCCGATGAGCGCTGAGCCGGTAGCCGACGGGATCGACATTCACACCACGGCGGGCAAGCTCGCCGACCTGGAGCGCCGCCTGGACGAGGCGGCCCACGCCGGCTCCGCGCGCGCGGTGGAGAAGCAGCACTCCAGGGGCAAGATGACCGCCCGGGAGCGGGTCCTGGAGCTGCTGGACGACGGCAGCTTCGTGGAGTTCGACGAGCTGGCCAGGCACCGGTCCACGAGTTTCGGCCTGGAGCACGAGCGCCCCTACGGCGACGGCGTGGTGACCGGCTACGGCACGGTGGACGACCGGCCGGTGGCGGTGTTCGCCCAGGACTTCACGGTGTTCGGCGGATCGCTGGGCGAGGTCTTCGGCGAGAAGATCGTCAAGGTCATGGACCACGCGCTGAAGACCGGCTGCCCGGTGATCGGCATCAACGACTCCGGCGGGGCGCGCATCCAGGAGGGCGTCGTCTCCCTGGGCCTGTACGCCGAGATCTTCAAGAGGAACGTGCACGCCTCCGGGGTGATCCCGCAGATCTCACTGATCATGGGTCCGTGCGCGGGCGGCGCGGTCTACTCCCCCGCGCTCACCGACTTCGTACTGATGGTGTCGGAGAAGTCGCACATGTTCATCACCGGCCCCGACGTCATCAAGACGGTCACCGGCGAGGAGGTGACGTTCGAGGAGCTCGGCGGCGCGCACACGCACAACTCCAGGTCGGGCGTCGCGCACTACGAGGCCGCCGACGAGGCCGACTGCCTGGAGTTCGCCAGGGCGCTGCTGTCCTACCTGCCGTCCAACAACCTGGACGAGGCTCCGGCCCTCGACGTCGACCCGGTCCTGGAGACCACCGGCGAGGACCGCGAGCTCGACACGCTGATCCCGGATTCGGCGAACCAGCCGTACGACATGCACACGGTCATCGAGCATGTTCTCGACGACGGCGAATTCCTTGAGGTGCACGCGCAATTCGCGCCCAACATCGTCGTGGGCTTCGGCAGGGTCGAAGGACGCTCGGTGGGGATCGTGGCCAACCAGCCGATGAGTTTCGCGGGCACCCTGGACATCGCGGCCTCGGAGAAAGCGGCGAGATTCGTCCGAACATGCGATGCGTTTAACATTCCGGTCCTGACATTTGTGGATGTGCCGGGATTCCTGCCGGGCACCGACCAGGAATGGAACGGGATCATCCGTCGCGGCGCCAAGCTGCTCTACGCCTACGCGGAGGCGACCGTGCCACTGGTCACGGTGATCACCCGCAAGGCGTACGGCGGCGCCTACGACGTCATGGGCTCCAAGCACCTGGGCGCGGACGTCAACCTGGCCTGGCCGACCGCGCAGATCGCGGTGATGGGCGCGCAGGGCGCGGTCAACGTCCTCTACCGGCGCGAGCTCGCCTCGGCCGACGATCCCGACGCCCGGCGGGCCCAGCTCGTCACCGAGTACGAGGACACTCTCGCCAACCCCTACCTCGCCGCCGAACGCGGTTATGTGGACGCGGTGATCCGCCCCTCCGAGACCCGCGTGCGGATCGTCAGGGCGCTGCGCGCCCTGCGCAACAAGCGCGCGACCCTGCCCCCGAAGAAGCATGGGAACATCCCGCTATGACGCACCTGAAGATCGTTCACGGCGACGCGACCCAGGAGGAGATCGCCGCTCTGGTGATCGCGCTCGCATCGCGGGCCGTTCCGGCAGCGAAAGCCGTACGGAAACCAGAAATCTGGCGTAACCCCGCACATCGCATGCGAAAACCTCTCCCGGTTGGACAAGGTGCATGGAGATCGAGCGCCCTGCCGAGATAGATCCGAAGAACAGGGTGTCAAGTTGCGCGAGAGTTGGGACTATCTAAGAAATGGGCGCATATAGTCAGCCGATCAGCTAGTTCCGAGGCCTGGAGGACGACATGACCATCCTGGACCTCACCTCCCATCCCGTTGCCGCGAAGTACGCAGTCTTGGTGGACGTGGGGTATCTGTACGCGGCAGCGGGGGAAGTGCTTCTTGGTGCCAAAGAACGCAAGGAATACCGCGTCTCGGCTGACGAGCTGATCCAGGCGCTGCAGAAACACGCGGAAACCCGCATTCACGGCGAGCTGCTGCGGATCTACTGGTACGACGCCGCCCGTGACCGCGTGCCGACCGTGGACCAGCGCGTCATCGCCCAGCTCCCCTGGGTGAAGGTGCGCCTGGGCAACCTCAACGCCCGGGGCCAGCAGAAGGGCGTGGACGCGCAGATCAGGAGCGACCTGGAGGCGCTGGCCAGGCACCACGCGGTGAGCGACACGATCCTGCTCGCCGGGGACGAGGACATGGTCCCGGCAGTCGAGGCCGCCCAGGCCTACGGCGTGCGGATCCACCTGTGGGGCGTCGAGCCGCCCTACGGCACCAACCAGGCCGAGCGCCTCGTCTGGGAGTCCGACACCGTCGAGATCATCAGCGCCGACTTCCTCCGCTCCTACTTCAGCCGCGCCCCCGTCCCCGTCCCGGCCGCCCCGGCCGCGCCCTCCCCCGCCCAGGTCTTCGCCGCCCGCACCCCGGCCGCGATCAAACCCAAGGCCCCCGTCGGCCAGATCACCAAACTCGGCCCCAGCCGCCCACGGGTCGAGGAGGTCGGCGAGCACGTGGCCCAGAAATGGATACTCACCCGCGGCCGCGACAACATCCGCGACCTGCTCCCCGGCCCGATCCTCCCCACCGTCATCGACACCGAGCTGCTGATCGAGGCGGAGAAGGAGCTCGGCCACTCCCTGCGCCCCTACCCCGAGGCCCGCGTCTGGCTCCGCGACGGCTTCTGGGCCCGCGTCTACCGGGAGTTCGAGATCGGAGTCGGCGTCTCCTCCAAGTGACGGCCGCCTGACGCTCGCGTCCGATTCCCGCCAGCCGCATGTTCTGCGCTGCGGATAACGTCGTTGCTGTGTCCGTGAAAGAGCTTGACTTCGATTCCTGTTACCGAGCGGTGAGCGCCCGGGACGCCCGGTTCGACGGGCGGTTCTACACAGCGGTCACCTCCACGCACATCTACTGCCGTCCCATCTGCCCGGCGCGCACGCCCGCCTCCCGCAACGTGCGCTTCTACCGGCACGCGGCCTCCGCCGAGGCGGCCGGTTTCCGTCCCTGCAAGCGGTGCCGGCCTGAGCTCAGCCCCGGAGACCCCGGCTGGGACCACCGCGGCGAGCTGATCGGCCGGGCGCTCCGGCTGATCGACGAGGGCGTGGCCGACGACGGCGGGGTGGCGAGACTGGCCGGGCGGCTGCACATCACCGAGCGGCACCTGCACCGGTTGTTCACCGCCGAGATCGGCGTCGGACCGCTCGCCGTGGCCAGGACCAAGCGGCTGCTGCTGGCCAAACAACTGCTGACCGAGACCGGACTGTCGATCACCGACGTGGCGTTCGCCTCGGGGTTCGGGAGCGTGCGGCAGTTCAACGCGACCATGAAGGAGACCTACGGCTTCACCCCCGGCGAGCTGCGGGCCACCGCGGGCCGGGCCGTCACCGACAAGTCGCTGACGCTCCGGCTGCACCGGCGCGAGCCGTACGAGGCTCAGACGCTGCTGCGGTTCCTGCGGGGGCGGGCGATCCCCGGGCTGGAGCGCGTCGACGAGACGGGCTACAGCCGGGCCGTCCCGGGCGGCACGGTCACCCTCACCCCGGGACCCGGCGACGTCCGGCTGGAGGTGAGCCTCGACGACACCCGCCACCTGGCCCGCGTCGTCGCCCGTTGCCGCCGCCTCCTCGACCTCGACGCCGACCCCGGGGCCATCGCACACGCCCTCGGGGAGACCTCCCTGGCCCCCCTCGTCGCCGCCCGCCCCGGACTGCGGGTCCCCGGCGCGTGGGACGGCTTCGAGGTGGCCGTCCGCGCCGTGGTCGGCCAGCAGATCTCCGTCGCCGGCGCCCGCACCATCCTCGGCCGCATCGTGGACCGCGCCGGCCGCCCCGTCGAGGCGGAGGGGTTCACCCACCTGTTCCCCACCCCCGGGGAGCTCCTGGAGGCCGACCTCGACGGTCTCGGGCTGACCGGGCGGCGGGTGGTCACGCTGAAGGCGCTCGCCGCGAAGGCCGCGGACGGCGAGATCGACCTGGACGGTGCGCAGGAGCCCGGAGAGGCCGTGGCCCGGCTGCTGGAGGTGCCGGGCATCGGGCCGTGGACGGCCAGCTACATCGCGCTGCGGGCGCTGCGCGACCCGGACGCGTGGCCCGCGGGAGACCTCGTGCTGCGGCGGGCCATGGCGTGCCTGGGCATCCCCGACGACCACATCGAGCGGTGGCGGCCCTGGCGGGCCTACGCCGCGCTGCACCTATGGAGTTCACAGTGATCGAGGCACAGGTCCTCCCCACGCCCACCGGCCCGCTGGCGCTGCTCTCGCACGAGGGGCTCGTCGTCGCCGCGGGTTTCACCGCCGACCCGCACCAGATGTTCCTGCGGCTCCCGCCCCGCCTCCAGGCGTACGGCCTGCGCCGGGTGGAGGATCTGGGCCACCCGGCGCAGGCCGTACGGGACTATCTGGACGGGGAGCTGACGGCCCTCGACGGCGTCGCGCTGACCCAGCCGGGCACGCCCACCCGGCAGCGGCTCCTGACGGCCCTGCGGGAGGTCCCGGCGGGGACCACGATCGGCTACGCCGAGCTGGCCGAGCGTGCGGGGCTGCCCAGGACGGCCGCCAGGGCGGCGGGCGCGGCGTGCGCACAGAACCTGATCGCGCCGTTCGTCCCGTGCCACCGCATCCTGCCGTCCGCCGGCGGCTTCGGCGGCTACTACTACGGCACGCCGGTCAAGCAGTGGCTGCTCACCCACGAGAAGGCCCTCGCCCAGACCAGCGTGCTGTAGTCACCGGCGGGCCCGGCGCCGGCCCGTCCGGGCGGCGACGCTCACGGCGTCCCCTTCCTGACGGTGCTCTGCACCTCGCCCACCTCGACGTCGCGGGTGGCGCCGACCTGGATCGGGTCGTAGGCGAAGGGCACCACGTCGGCCTGCACCCCGACCTCCCAGACGGAGGTGACGGTCAGGGTGTAGACGTCGCGCGGCTGGTCCGCCGAGGCACGCAGGTAGGTGACGCCGCAGGTGAACTCCCCGCCCTTGGCGTACGGCCTGCCCGTCGGACCGCATTCCTCCTTGACCTCGGCGCGGTCCTTGTCCGTTCCCGAGTCGATCTTTATGTTCTTCAGGACGGCGGTCACGGTCGCGCTCATGACCCCGGGCAGCGTCGCGGTCACCGACCGGGTGGTCTCGCCGGCGCCGTCCAGCCAGACCCAGGTCGGCAGGTTGACGTAGCTCCTGGCGTCGGGGCTGAGCTTGATCTTCGGCTCGGGCACGGTGAGCGCGGCACGGGCGATGTCGACGAGTTCCTGGAGGGTGATCCCGCCGGGCGGGGTCGTGTTGGGCGGCACGAACACATAGCTGTCCATCGCCAGCTGGCAGCTCAGCCCGTTGGGGTCGGATGAGTCGTGGGCGATCGTCCACCAGCGCCCCTTCTCACCGAGTTTCTCCTGGAACTTCTTGAGGGTCTCCGAGCGGGTCTTCGGTTCATACCGGTCGACGCGTGTCACCCACCGCTGGAAGTCCATCATTTCCTCGGCGTTCTGGGCCGGCTCGTACCAGCAGGGACGCTTGAGGCGATAGCCGTCGCTCTTCCCCCCGCGGCCGTTCCCGCTGAGGACGATCCGGGAGTTCTTCAGCTCGACCGCACGGTAGTTCTTTCCCTGGCTGGTCCGGACTTCGACGCCCCCGCCGCCACCGCCCGGATCCGCCGAGGCGAGCAGCATCAGCCCCGCAACAACCACCTTCATGATCATCGAAGACATCCCTTCGCGGCCTCACTGGGAAGTTCGGCGTGTTGGAGCAGCTTGATCCGCCAGACCCCGTCGTCGCCCCGCCGGAGCCCGGCGACCTGGAGGAAGGGCTTTCTGGTCCAGCCGGGCTGCCTGCGGACCGCCTTCCCGGTCTCCGCGTCCAGCAGCCGCATCCCCGTCTCGTCGATGCATCCGTGGAGCTCCGCCCCGCGCCCGGTGACCGAGACGACGTTCAGCGCGTACAGCCGGGAGGTGCCGCGCACCGACCGGCGCTGGTCCAGGAACTCCTTGACCCACCGGTAGGCGTCCGAGCTCGCGTCGTCCTGGACCGTCTCCAGATAGGCGGTGTCCTGACCGCCGGTGACGACCGACGTGAACGATCCGGCGCGGTAGTCGCGGAGGGCGTTGATCATCCCGGTGGTGTCCCGGTCGGCCACGGCGGGCCACTCGACCACCACCCGGACGCCGGGCGCGACCTCGACCGTCTCCACCTTCGGAGTGGGGACGGCCTGCTGTGCGGAGCTCGGGTCGCCGGCCGGGAGGTCGTCGGGGGTGAACGGCCGGGGTGCCGGCGAGGAACAGCCCACCGGCACGAGCAGGGCCAGCGCGATCACCGCACGCACGCCGATCACGCTGGGAGCGCCCCGCGACCACCGATACGTGTGGATCGGCGTGGCCGCGCGCGCCCCACCGGGCCTCCGGTCCACCGTCGCCTCGGACACACCGCTCGACCGCCGGTCCGCCGTCTCCCCAGGCACGCCGCTCGGCCTCCGGTCCGCCGTCTCCCCAGGCACGCCGCTCGGTCTCCGGCCCGCCGTCGCCTCGGACGCACCACTCGCCCTCCGACCCGCTACGGCGTCCGCCCCGGGCTCCGGGCCCACTGACCCGGTCATGCCGACGGCGCCGAACGCATCCGCCACGAGGGCAGCAGCTCGTCGATGAGCGCCTCCGTCTCCGGCGCCATCCCGCCGCCGTCGGGGTGGGAGCCGGCCCGCCGGTTCAGGGCCTCGGCCACAGCCCGCAGGCGGCCCGGGTCGCCGGTCAGATGGGTGGCCCGCAGCAGGTCCCGCCAGAGTCCCTCGTCGTCGGCGGCCAGCAGCAGCCCGGCCCGCGCCGCCATGACGGCCTGGGCGGCCTCGCCGTTCGCCAGCCGTATCTCGCAGAGCCGGTGGGCGGCGTCCGCGACACCGGCGGTCACGTCGTACTCCAGGTCGTCGGCGGCCAGCCAGGAGTATCGGCCGCGCGGACGCCCGTTCAGCAGCGGACCGCGCACCAGGTTCAGAGCCCTCTCCAGGAGCACGGCGCGCACGGCGGGGTCGGCGTGCGAGCGGCGGACGAACTCGCGGAAGAGCATCCAGTCGGTCCTCACCTCGGGCCCGAGACGGAGCCGCCCCGACTCGTCGGCGTAGAGGTTGGGCCGCCCGGCGCTGTCGACGCCCAGCCAGTCGACGACCCGGGCGATCGTGGCGTCCCGGACCACCGACTGCACGCCCCTCGGCCAGAGGATCCCGCCGAGCACGACCGGGTGGACGCCCCCCGGGTGGGTCGCCAGGTAGACGACGAGCTCGACGGCGAGCACGGCCCGGCCCTCCTCCATCGGCGGCGGGCCGGTGATCTCGACCGGGCCGAGGACCCGCACCTCGATCGAGGGCGTCTGCGGGACCGGCTCCCGCTCGTCGGGCAGCGGCTCCCCGTCGAGCCGCCCGGCCGTGCGGAACAGGTCGATCAGAGCCCGGTAGTGGCGGCGGGGCAGGAGCTGCGCGGCCACCTCGAACCCGAGCGCGTCCACCGTGGCCCGGCCGTCCTCGGTGATCTCCCAGTTCCAGGTGGCGTGCGGGACGTCACCCGCGACGACGTATCCGGCGGCCGTCCGGACGCCCTTCCTGGCGAGCACCGCCAGACGGCGGCCCTCCTCGGCGCTCGGGACCACCGCGGACAGCACGTAGTGCGGCGGCCAGATCGGGTCGGCCGCGCGGCCGTGGATCCGGCCGGTGAGCACCTCGCCGCCGGGGTCGCGCTCCTCGGCCGTGGCCTCCAGCTCGGGCAGGAGCTCGGCGAGGCCGCCCACGCAGCGGACGCGGTCGGGGGCGATCACGGCGAGCTCCTCCCCGAAACCGACGAGCGTGATGAGCATCCGGTCCGACCAGCGGTTGGTGGCCAGCTCCACCGCGAGCGCGGCGAGGGCGGCGGTGCTCTGGGTGCCCCTGAGGCTGATCAGCCCATGGGCCGCCTCAAGGTCGACCAGGACCCGGCCCTCGCCGTTGGACCCCAGCGAGACCAGGCCCGGGTACGGCGCGGGCGCCCCGGCGAGCGCCTGCTCGTCGAGCATCCGGCCCTCGTGGGCCGGCAGCCGCCACACCTGGCCGCCGTCGTGGGCGGCCCAGGGCGCGGGGGCGTCGAGGTCGGGCGGGTGGATCCACAGGTCGAGGGTGTGCGGGGACAGGTGCGCGGCGTAGATCGTGGGCGGGACCCGGTTCTGGACCGCGAGGGACCTGCCCAGGAGCCGCAGCCCGATGTCCAGCATCCGGCTGCCCGGCGCGTCGGCGCCCAGCCGGAGCGCGAGCTCGGCCTGGGCCGCGTCGCCCCTCGGCCGGGCGATCCGGTGCCCGAACGCCCGGTACCACAGCTGCCGCCGGCGCCGGCGGCCGAGCGCCGCCAGCAGTCCGGCCGCCGCCAGCGAGGCCACCGCCAGGTAGTCGAGCATCTCCAGCCCGGACTCCTGCCCGGCCTGCCCGGCCCGGCCGCCGGGGTCGGCGGCCACGGACGGGTCGCGCCCGGTGCCGCCCTCCGAGGTCTGCCGCCCGGTGCGTCCGGAGTCGTCGGCCGCGTGGGACTCCCGCCCGGTGGCGGTCTCCTTCGGGGACCGCCGGGAGGTGTCCGAGGGAGTCCGGCGCGTCTCGGCGGGGTCGGTCCTGCCGTCGCCGGGGACGACGGAGGTGTCCGAGGGCCGGGAGACCTCCGGCCGGGACTCCGTCGGGAGATCCGCGCGGCCCGGGGTGAAGGTCCGGGTGCGGCCGTCGAGCTCCGCCGGCTTGCCGGGGTGCTCCTTGAGGGTGGCGTCGCGGGGCTGGGCGGCCGGGACGAGGTGGATGTTCCTGGCGTCGGCCGGCATGTCCAGCACCCAGCCGGGCCTGATCAGGTCGGCCATGTGGAGACGGCTGCCGTCGGGCTGCTCCTTGTGCTGGTTGAGCCGGTAGATCTCCGGATAGCGCCGCCCGTCGCCGAGGCACTTCTCCGCGATCTCCCACAGGCTCTCGTGGTGGCGCCCGTGCGGCGGCTGCACCACGTAGACCTTCTTGGCCTTCTCCACCGGCACCAGCGGCGCCCGCTCCTCGGCGACCGGCGCGGACAGCGCCACGGAGGCGACGGCGGGGCCCGCGGCCGGCGCGCCCCCCGCCTTCGCGATCGGCACGACCACCGCCGACATGGTGAACAGCACCAGCACCGCCGAGACCAGCCGGTTGGCCAGGACCTGGGTGCCCCCGGAGAGCGGGACCCTGGCCGGCATGCCGACCCGCCGCAGCCCGGCGTAGATCTCGACGATCACGCAGACGGTCAGCTGCAGCCACGCCAGCCAGACCAGCAGCACGAGGATCGCCACGATCGTGCCCGTGCCGACCGGGCTGGACAGCAGATCGATGTCGAGCAGCTCGGGCGGGAGCGGCGGCCCGGCCAGCCGGAGCAGGGCGTAGGGGACCCCGCCCAGGAGCGCGGCCAGCACGACCAGCGCGCCGAGTCCGGCGAACAGGTCACCCGCGGTGCGCCTGGGCCTGATGCGCATGGGCTGTCGCGTGGGCATGCGTCTCCCTCCCCGTTCAGATTCGTCGTCCGTCACCCGCTCAGCCAGTGGTTCGCGGCAATTGGTCTAGGGCATTCGGCGCGGCCCTTCCCGGCCGCCGGGGCCGCCCCGGCCGTACCGGGCCATCAGACGTCCTCCCCCGTGTCGGGACCGGCGGTGGCCTCGGCCTCCGTCTCGGAGCCGGGGAAGCCGAAGGCGGCCAGGAAGAACGCCTCCCACGACACCGAGACCCGCACGGTGACCTGGGCCTGTCCGCCACCGGCCGTGCACTCGGCGAGCTGGACGTCGTCGGTGGCGTGGGCGGAGACGACCTCCTCGGCCTTGGCGCAGATCGTGCCCTCCTCCAGCAGGCGGGCCTGGCCGGTGGCGCGGAGGTGTTCGACGTCGATCTGGTCGGCGGCCGCCCGAGCCGCCTGCTCGGCGATGTCGGCGGCCCGCAGCCGGGAGTTGATGGCGGCCCCGCCGTCGACCAGGAGCCCGGCCAGCAGGAAGACCGCCACCGAGAAGATCACCGTGAAGACCGACATCGACCCCCGCTCCCCGTCCGCGGAGCCACGGGAAACCCGCGAGGTCGCCTCCCCACCGCCGGAAGGGCTCATTCGACCCTCCGGAACTGCTCCAGCGGGACCACCGAGTCGCCCTTCATCTCCTTGGCGGCGCCGAAGCCGAGGAAGTCCAGGTCCAGCGAGCAGGTCACCTCGACCCTGACCAGCGCGCCCTCCTTCCAGTCCGTGCCGGCCAGGCTCACCTCGGGCTCGCACTCACCCGACAGCGACTCCTTCGCCGCCCTGTCGGCGGCGTCCTCGGCGTCGGACAGGGTGCGCTCGACCGAGGCCGCCCTGGCCGCGTCCCTGGCCGCGCCGTTGACCTCGCCCTGGGCCTCCACCACCCGTCCCGCGCCGACCAGGAAGAGCATGAACAGCAGGAAGACCGGGGCCAGCAGTACCGTCTCGGCCGTCAGCGACCCACGCTCGCCGCCGCGCCTGCCGCCGCCGCGCCCGTGTCCGGGTGCGCCGCCGCCGCCATGTCCGGGTACGGGTTCGCCACCGCCACGTCCCTGTCCGGGTCCGGGTCCGGGGCCGCCGCCGCACCGCGCGCACCCGCGTCCTCGTCCGGGGCGGGGCGGGGCCGGGAAGATCACGGGCATCCTTCACTCCCGTCGTCGGGTCGGAAGCACTCGACAGGTCCGCCGAAGCGCGAGGTGATGGTGAACGTCGTGGACGGCAGCAGCGGGACGACCTGGACCGCCGTGGCGGTGATCTCGACGCCTCGCTGGTCGCCCTCCTCCCAGGCCGTGACGGTGGCGCCGTCGAGAAGCTTCGGGCCGACGGCCTTGAGCACCTCGTCGGCCCGCTCCTTGGCGTCGCTCTCCCAGGAGTCGGTGTCGACCCGGGCGAGGCGGGCCCCTTCCCGGGCGGCGGCGTCGGCCACCTGGCGGCCGTGGAACCACAGGGCGAACTGCACGACGAGCAGCATGACGGCCAGCACCACCGGCATGATCATCGCGAGTTCGATGACGGCGGCGCCCCGCTCCCGGTCACGGCTCCCCGCCACCGCCGCCCCCACCCCCGCCACCCCCGCCGTCGCCGCCGCTGTTGCCGAACTGGGTGGAGATGTCGTCCTGCTTCTGCGTGACCAGGGTCTGGATGAGCGTGGCGAGCCCCAGGGCGACCCCGGCGATGATGGCCGTGATGATGACCCACTCGACGGCCGAGGCCCCCCGGGTCGGGGCGTTGCGTGCCCTGTCGATCCGCACGCTCAGGAAGGCGGTCGTATAGACGATCCACGGATGGTTCAGCATGGTCAGGACCCCAACATCTTCATAGCGGCCGGAAAACTCAGGAAGATCACGAAGCCCGCGCAGAGCAGGAGCTGGGCGACGAGCATCGACTGGGACCGCTCACCCGCCTGCCCCTCCACCTCGGCGAGCTCACGGCGCCGCAGGGTCGCGGCGCGGGCGGTCAGGGACGCGCGGACCTTGGCGCCGTCGTCGGCGACCAGCCCGAGCGCGGCGGACAGGTCGCGCAGCTCGTCGACGTTGATCTCGTCGCCGAGCTGCCCGAGGGCCTGCCAGGGGGTGATGCCGACGATCCTGGCGTTGCCGAGCGCCTCGCGGATCCGGTTCATCGCCCAGTTGGCCCCCTCGTCGTCGGCGCCCGGACTGCCCACCGAGACCGCCATCATCAGCGCCTCGGGCACGCCGCGCCCGCCCGCCAGGTTCATCGCGACCAGGTCCAGGAAGGCCCCGACGACGTGCCGGAAGTCACGGCGCATCCGGGCCGCGTCCCGTTTGATCTGCAGGTCGGGCAGGATGAAGAAGACTCCGGCGGCGGCGAGGGCAGCCCACAGCGGGATGGTGGGCGAGACGCCCCACCCCATCACCGCCAGCCAGCCGAGCAGCAGCGGGAACGCCAGCAGCCCGGACACCGCCAGCAGCATCTTGGTGGCCAGGAACCCCTCGAACGACTTGCCGAGCAGGGCCAGGTCCGCCTTGGCCGAGCGGGCCTCCCATCCCCGGGCCGCGTAGAAGCGCGCCAGCCGTACGCCCAGGCCGCGCCGGAAGGCGCTGACCTCCTCGTCCGGCAGGACGAGCTGCATGCGCGGGACGGTCGTGCCCTCCCGGGCGGCGTCCAGCGCCAGCAACCGCGTCACCAGCCCCGGCCGGGCGGGGAACAGCGCCCGGATGAGCAGGAAGAGGCCCAGTCCGAGCACCGATCCCACGAGCAGCGGTTCAGTCATCGCGCACCTCTCCTCCCGAGGGCAGGCCGAGCAGACGGGCGGGCTTGTCGAAGTGGGCCAGGCGGCGCATCCAGGCGAAACCGGCGCCGAAGAACCCGGCGACCACCACGAGCACGGCCTGGCCGAGGGTGTTGTCGTACTCCTCGACGTAGGAGGGGTTGAACACCACCAGCGCGACGGCGAAGGCGACGGCCGTACCGACCACGATCTGCACGCTGCGCCGGGTGGAGCGGCGCTCGGCCTCGACCCGGCGGCGCATGTCGAGCTCCTCCCGGGCCGAGACGGCGAGCGCGCCGAGCACATCGCGCAGGCCGGGGCCGCGCAGCTTGGAGTTGAGGATCAGCGCGGCCACGACCAGGTCGGCCGAGGGGTCGTCGAGCTCGTCGGCGAACAGCCGGAGCGCGTCGGGCAGCGGCATCCGGGTGTGCAGGCGGTCCACCAGGGCGCGCAGGTGCGGGCGGAGCATGGGGGCCGCGGCCCGGATCGAGGAGGGGATGGCCTGCTCCAGGCCGGCGGCTCCGGCGATGGTGTCGCGGAGCGACTCGGTCCAGGCGGCCAGTCCCTCCAGCCTCCGCATCGCGGTGCGCTCCTCGGCCGCGCCGCCGGACAGTCCCCGCCAGCCCAGGGCGAGGAGCACCGCTCCCACGGCCATGACCGGCCAGCCGGTCACCACGAGCACGAGCACGCCGGCGATGGCGCCCACGGCGGAGCGGGTGGACAGGGCCTTGAGGAGCTCGCGCCTGCCGGCCTTCTTCCCCGGCCTGGAGGGCCGCGGGCGCGTGCCGTACAGGGCGAGGCCGAGCAGGAACAGCCCCGCGCCGACCGCCGCCCCGGCCAGCAGCGCCAGCGGGTCGAGCAGACCGGGCGGCAGCGGGATCACGGCCGGCCTCCCGGATGGCGGGCGGGCTGCCCCGCCGGGACGGCGATCATGCCCAGCCTCCCGGGTCGTAGCCGTGGTGGGCGAGCTCCTCCAGGCAGGACAGGGGGGCGTGCGGCAGCACCCGCCCGTCGGCGGACAGGGCGAACACCTCCGAGGAGAGCACCCTGCCGTCCACCCCGGCCACCTCGCGCACGCTCGACACGAAGCGGCGCAGCCTCCCGCCGGAGGCGTAGTCGTTGCGCTTCTCGATGAAGACCACGAAGTCGATCGCGCCCGCGATGAGCATGTGGGTCGCCTCGATCGGCAGGCGTTCGGCGGCCTGGAGCGCGTAGGTGGCGATGCGGTTGAAGACCTCCATCGAGGAGTTGGCGTGGATGGTGGACAGCGAGCCGTCGTTGCCCTGGGTCATCGCGTTGAGCATCGTGACGATCTCGTCGCCGAGCACCTCGCCGACGATCACCCGGGACGGGTTCATCCGCAGCGAGCGGCGGACCAGCTCCGCCATGGTGATCTCACCCTGGCCCTCGGAGTTGGGCAGCCGCTGCTCGAAGGCCACCACGTTGGGGTGGAGCTCGGAGAACTGGTCGAGGCCGAGCTCCAGCGCGCGTTCCACGGTGATCAGCCGTTCGGCCGGCGGGATCTCGTTGGCCAGCGCGCGCAGCAGGGTCGTCTTCCCGGCGTTGGTGGAGCCGGAGATCATGATGTTCTTCCTGGCCGCCACGGCGGCCGAGAGGAAGCGGCCCACTTCCGGGGTGAGCGTGCCGTTTCCCACGAGGTCGCTCAGGAAGACCTTGCCCAGCCGGGAGCGGCGGATGGAGATCGACGGGCGGACCGTCACGTCCATGACCGCCGAGAGCCGGGAGCCGTCCGGCAGGCGCAGGTCGAGCTGGGGGTTGGCGGTGTCGAACGGCCTGCTGGACAGGCCGCTGTAGGCGGCGAGGATCTGGATCAGCTCGACCAGCTCGTCGTCCGACTCGGCCACCGGCTCACGCATGATCTCCTGGCCGTCGGCGTAGCCGACGAAGACCCGGTCGCAGCCGTTGATGTCGATGTTCTCGACCTCGGGGTCGTCCAGCAGCGGCTGCAGGCGGCCGACGCCGAACAGCGCGGCGTGGATCCCGGCGGCGAGCGCCTCCTCCTCCTCGGCCGTGGGCGGGGTCCTGCCGACGCCGATCTCGCCGCGCGCGAACTCCTCCAGGACCTGCGCGATCAGCGCGCGGGCGAACTGGCGCTCGTCCTCGCCGGTCATCGGCACCAGGCCGCTGGCCTGGTCCAGGCGGCGCTGGTGGGCCAGCCGGTCGCCGACCTCCTGCCGGAAACGCTTCACCAGCGTGTGGTCGATGGTCATGCGGCGGGCTCCGGGGCACGGACCTGGGAGGCCAGGCGCCCGGCGAGCTCCCGGGCGGTGCGGATCAGCAGGGAGCGGTCCAGGCGGCCGCCCCACTGGCCGCGCAGCAGCTCCGCGCCCTTGGGGTCGTGGGCGAGCCCGCTGACGAAGGCGACCTCCCTGCCGGTGGCGGTGACGATCCGGCGGACCTCGTCGATCGTCGTGCGGTACTGCCGGGGGTCGGCGATCACCACCACTCCGAGCTGCGGGTCACGGGGCATCACCTGGAGGCGTTCGCGCAGGTGGGCGACGTGGTCCAGGCTCGCCCTGGTGAACAGCACCACCATCGCGGCCTCGGCCGTCAGCTCGGCCGTCTCGGGGTGGCCGCCGAGGCGCCCGCAGTCGGCCAGCACGTCGGCGTGGGGCATCGCGGCCAGCGCCCGGCCGAGCGGGCCCCAGAGCCAGGTCAGCCCGGCGGCCTGCTCGCCGTGGGTCAGCCCGGCCAGGACGTCCAGGCCGCCGACGATCTTCTGGGTGTGCTCGTGGATCTGGTCGGGCTGCAGGCCGCGGCGGGCCATCGCGCCCAGGGTGAGCAGGCCCCGGCCGGGGTTGAGCACGCCGCCGTCGGCGGCGGGGAGGCGGTAGGCGAGATCCCCGCCGGCGGGGTCGCACTCGGCGAGCAGCACCGGGCGCGGCCAGACCGCGCCGAGGGCGGTGGCCGCCGTGGTCACGCCCGGCGCTCCCTTGTCCGCGGCCAGCACGATGAGGGCCACGTCAGCGCGCTCCCGGCAGCTCGGCCAGGGCGATCTCGCCGTTGGAGGCGTAGGCGGCGATCGTCGGGGAGACCGTGGCGTCCACGATGATCGTCACCTGGCCGGACACGCCGTTCCTGCCGGAGGTCCCGACGCTGTGGACGAGCGCGGCCTGCGCGAGCACGCGGCTCTGGGTGCCCGTTCCCTCGCCCCGCCCCGACACGTGGATGACCTGGACCCGGTCGCCCTGCAGCAGGGTCGAGGGGAGCTGGCCGGGTTTGAGGGCCAGGCCCACCTGCGCCTTGCCCGGGCCCAGCTCCGCGCTCGACGAGACGACCATCTTCCCGGTCAGCAGGGTGCCGGGCAGCAGGGTGACGCGGGCGTAGTTCTCGGAGACGCGGACCCTGTCGGCGTAGGCCACGTAGTCGATGCCGGTGTCGGCGATCTGGACCTCCCGCATCGCGGTCTGGGGGATGCGCTGGCCGGTGCCGACCTGCTGGACGATCTGGATCGCGGTGACCCGGTCGCCGCTGCGCAGGACCAGCAGGGTGGTGGCGAGCGCGCCGCCCAGGATGAGCAGCAGGGCGAGGGCCGCGAGCGCGGGTCTGCGCTCGCGCGGGGGAACGGGGAGTTTGCGCGACGCCGGCCCCGAAAGGGCGCCCGCCGGGCTCTGCCGCTCGGCGTTCACCCCGGGACGGTTCGTTGGCTTCTCACTGGTCCTCATGGGCAGGGGGACTCCCAGAGTGATCGCAAATAGGGGGACTACCGGTTGAATTTACGCCATTATGCGCACCATGCCGATGAACTGCCGGACAAAAGCCAGGACCCATGCTCGTTTGATAGGAACGGGTCTGTCAACGCCGATCCGGAAGAAACTGGCGGTTTGGTTAGATGACAGATGACTTATCCAGGTGATAAGGATCTGGATTAACCCTCGCAACAACCACCCCAGTATTTACACCGGCATTCCGGCGAAAGCCCGCTCCCTTCACTCCGCGGCCGGACGACCGTGCGCTTCCCGTCACCCTGAACCCGTTCAAAATGTGCCATCCTTACGCCATGGCCAACTGGTTCAGGCGTGGCACACCGGGCTCGGGTCGTATCCGGCTCCTGCGGGCGGCGATCGGGCGGCTGCGCCGTCGCGGGGCCGAACGCATCGCGGGCGCCCCGGCGACGGGAAGGGTCGTCGAAGGCCTGCACCGCGCGGCGACCGGGCTGGCCGAGGTCGCCTCCGAGGTCAGCGCGTACGCCGGGCTGCTGGAGGAGAAGACCGGCGAGCTCCACGCCAGGACCCGGGCCCGGCGGGATCCCGCAGGTTCCGGGTGAGTTTTCCACAGCTCCGTACGGGGAATCCCCAGCCTCTCCCCGCCGCCAAATCCACAAAAGCCCATTAAGAACGGCATAACCGGCCAACACCGCCCGACAGTTGTCCACAGGCCAGCATGTTTTCCACATACCGGGCCGTGCCCCACGGCATTGCCGCAAACAGCTCCTCCCGGGCCGTCGCCACTCTGTACCTTGGACCGGGGGCCGACCCGAGGAGAGCGGCGATGCGGATCATGCTCACCGTGCTCAGCGAGCACGCCGACCGCGATGTCGTGGTCGAGGGCGACGAGACGACCACGGTGGCGCGGCTCGCCGAGTCGCTGGCCGGGCAGGGCGGCGAGCGTCCGACCAACGTGGTCCGGCTGACCCGCAGCAAGGCGCCCTACGGGCTGGACCACGACTCCCCCGGCGCCGAACCCCCGACGCTCTGGCGGGACGGCCGGCCCCTCGACCCCGCCGCCCCCGCGCTCGGCCTGCTCCGCGACGGCGACCTCGTCACCCTCGACCGCGACCTGGCCGGCGCGACGGTGGCCGAGGAGCCCGGCGGCATCGTGGAGATCCGGGTGATCGGCGGGCCCGCCGCCGGGTCCGTGCACCGCCTCGGCCTGGGCGTCCACATCGTCGGATCCGCCCCCGCCTGCACGGTGGCCGTCTCCGACCCGGGGCTGGCCGCCGAGGCCGCCGTGGTCAGGCTCACCCCCGACGCCATCACCGTGGAACCCGGGGCGGGAGCCGTTCCGCTGCTGGACCACGAGCCCCTCGACGGCGCGACGCCGTGGCCCGAGCACGCCCTGCTGACCTGCGGCTCGACCGTGCTGACCCTCAAGGCGGTGGAGCCCCCCGACGCCCACCTGGACGCCCAGCCCGACGGGGGCCTCGCCTACAACCGTCCGCCCCGGCTCCGTCCCCGGACCGGCGAGCGGCGGTTCGAGGTCCCGACGGAGCCGAAACGCGCCGAGACCATGCGGCTGCAACTGCTGACCGCCTTCCTGCCCGCCGGGCTGGGACTGGCCATGGCCTTGGCGTTCAAGATGTGGTATTTCCTGCTGTTCGCGCTGTTGACCCCGCTGATCATGATCGGCCAGTGGTGGAGCGACCGGCGGCACGGCCGCAAGCAGTACCGCCAGCGGGTCAAGCAGTACAAGGAGCGGATGAAGGCCTTCGAGGCCGCCGTGGAGGAGGCCCGCGCCGCCGACGAGGCCGAGCGCCGGGCCGCCGCGCCCGACCCCGCGGAGGTGCTGCTCACCGCGACCGGCCCCCGGCGGCGGCTCTGGGAGCGCCGCGACCACGACCCCGACGCGCTCCGCCTCCGGGTCGGCCTCGCCGACCTCCCCGCCGGCCTGGAGTTCGCCGCCGAACGCTCCGCCCCGCTCGACTCCCCGCTGCCCGCCCCTCCCACCTGTCACGCGGTGCCGGTGGCGCTGGTCATGCGCCGGCTGGGCGTCGCCGGCCTGACCGGGCCGCGGCGGCCCGCGGCCGGACTGGCCCGCTGGCTGGTCGGCCAGGCCGCCGCCCTGCACAGCCCGCGCGACCTGGCGATCGTGGTGCTCTCCGCGCACGGTGACGGGGGCGAGCGGTGGAACTGGGTGCGCTGGCTGCCGCACTGCGCCCCGCACGGCGGCGAGGACTGCGTGGCACTGGTCGGCGCCGACCCGGAGGCCGCGGCCCGCCGCGTGAGCGAGCTGACCACGCTGATCGACGAGCGTCTCGGCGAGGAGGAGAGCCCGTCGATCAAGCTCGGCCGCGTCCCGTCCGGCTGGGGCGACCTCGGCGGCGGCCCGGGGACGCCGGAGGCCGCCCCGGTCTACGACGAGCGCCCCTACGACGTGCTGGTCGTCCTGGACGGCGCCCAGGTCCTGCGCGCGCTGCCCGGCATGCCGCAGGTGCTCCGCCAGGGCCCCCGGGCGGGTGTCTACACCCTGGCCATCGACGACGACCAGCGGCTGCTGCCCGAGGAGTGCGCCACCGTCGCCGCCGTGACCGCGGACGGCCTGGTACGGCTGCGCGGCGGCGGCCTGGACGACCTCGGCGACATCCTGGCCGACCAGGTCTCGGCCTCCTGGTGCGACCGGCTCGGCCGTTCCCTGGCCCCGATCCGCGACGTCAGCCGCGACGACGCGAGCCTGGCGCTGCCCGGCTCCGCGCGGCTGCTGGACCTGCTGGCGCTGCCCTCGGTGTCGGGCACGGCCCTGGCCGGCCGGTGGGGCCGGACCACCGAGGCCGTGATCGGGGTCGGCCCCGACGGGCCGTTCTCCGTCGACCTGCGCGTGGACGGGCCGCACGCGCTCATCGCGGGCACCACGGGCGCGGGCAAGTCCGAGCTGCTGCAGACCCTGATCTGCTCGCTCGCGGTGGCCAACCGGCCCGACGAGATGACGTTCGTGCTGATCGACTACAAGGGCGGGGCCGCCTTCAAGGAGTGCGTACGGCTCCCGCACACGGTCGGCATGGTCAGCGACCTGGACGGCCACCTGACCCAGCGGGCCCTGGCGTCCCTGGCCGCCGAGATCCGCCGCCGGGAACGGCTGCTGCTGGCCGCCGGGGCGAAGGACATCGAGGACTACCACGAGCTCCGCGACGCGCAGGCGGCCCGCGCCTCCCGCGACCTGCTCGTCGCCGGAGGCAGGACGCCGGCCAGGCCGCTGCGCGGGCGCACCGGCCCGCCGGCCGCGCTGCCCCGGCTCGTGCTGGTCATCGACGAGTTCGCGGCCATGGTCAGCGAGCTGCCCGACTTCATGACCGGGCTGGTCGACATCGCCAGGCGGGGCCGCTCGCTCGGCATCCACCTCATCCTGGCCACCCAGCGGCCCGGCGGCGTGGTCACCGCCGACATCCAGGCCAACACCTCGCTTCGGATCGCGCTACGGGTGACGGAGGCCTCCGAGTCCGCCGACGTCATCGACCGGGCGGACGCCGCGCACATCCCCAAGTCCGCCCCCGGCCGCTGCTACGTCAAGTCGGGCGCGGGCGCGGCGGCGGCCGTGCAGACGGCCAGGATCGGCGGCCGGAGCCCCGGCGGATCCACCGAGGTGCGGGCGCGGGTGACGGAGGTCGGCTGGCAGGCCCTGGGGCAGCCGCTGTCCGCGCCCGAGGCGGCCGTCGAGGGCTCACCGGTCACCGACCTGTCCATACTCGCCGACGCCCTGGTCGACGCCGCCCGCATCGCGGGCGTGCCGCGGCAGCCCAGCCCCTGGCTCGCACCGCTCGGCGACCTCGTGGTCGCCCCCGGGCTCTCCGACCCCTCCGGCGGCGCGCCGCCGTACCGGGCCGGGATCGAGGAGGTGCCGCCGCTGGTGTTCGGGGTGACGGACCTGCCGTGGGCGCAGGACCGGCGGGCGCTGGCCCTGGACCTCGCGCACGGGGGGCACCTGCTGCTGGCGGGCGCCTCGCGGAGCGGGCGCTCCACCGCGCTGCGCACCCTGGCGGGGGCGATCGCGGCGGGGGCCTCCCCGCAGGACGTGCACGTGCACGCGATCGACTGCGGCTCGGGGGCGCTGCTGCCGCTGATGGCGCTGCCGCACTGCGGGGCGGTGGTGACCCGCGACCAGCTCGACCGGGTGGAGCGGCTGCTCACCCGGCTGCGCGCGGAGGTCGGGCGGCGCCAGCAGCTTCTCGCCGAGGCCGGATACGCGTCGCTGGCCGAGCTGCGCGCCGTCGCCGGAACGGAGCGGCTGCCCTGGCTGGTGCTGATGCTCGACCGCTGGGAGGGGTTCGTCGCCGCGTTCGAGGGCTACGACTACGGACGGCTGATCGAATCGGTGATGCAACTGCTCCGGGAGGGTCCGGCGGTCGGGCTGCGCGCCGTGGTGACCGGCGACCGGTCGGCGCTGATCGGGCAGATCTCCACGGTCTTCGACGACCGGCTGATCCTGCGGCTGGCCGACTCGGCCGACTACGGCCTGGCCGGGCTGCCCGTCAAGGACCTGCCGGCCACGCTCGCCCCCGGCCGCGCCCTGGCCACCGGCGAGAACGGCATCGCGGAGAGCCAGATCGCCCTGCTCTGCGACGACCCCTCCGGGCCGGCCCAGGTCGGCGCGTTGCAGGCGCTGGCCCGCGCGGTGCCCGCCCGCTTCGCCGGGAGCGCGGCGCGGACGGAGCCCGGCGGATGGCATTGGGACTGCGAGCCGCCCCTGCGGGTGGACGCGCTGCCCATGCGGATCACCGCGGCACAGGTCCTGGATCTGGCGCCGTCCTTCGATCCCCCCTCGCCCCTGTGGGCGCTGCTCGGCGCCGGAGGCGACTCGCTGGCCCCGCTCGGCGTCGACCTGCTGGCCCACGGGCCCGGCGCGCTCATCGCGGGCCCGTCCAGGTCCGGCCGCTCCTCGGCCCTGCTGACCGCCGCCCGCTCCCTGCTGGCGCGGGGCACTCCGGTGGTCCTGGTCACCCCCCGGCGCAGCCCGCTCAGCACGCTGGTGGACGCTCCGGGGGTGCTGGCCGTGCTCGGTGCGGACGGCGATCCGACCGAGGCCGTGGCGGGGCAGGAGCGCTACGTGGTGATCGTCGACGACGCGGAGCTGATCTCCGCCGACAGCCCCCTCGGCGCCGCCCTGGAACAGGTCCTGCGGACCGGCCGCGACGGCGAGCACGGCCTGATCGCCGGCGGTACCACCGGCGACCTGACGACCGCCTACCGCGGCTTCGTCGCCGAGGCCCGCAAGTCCCGCACGGGACTGCTGCTGTCGGTCCAGAGCCCCGCCGACGGCGACCTCTTCACGATCCGGCTGCCCCGCGGCGCGGTCGGCGGCCCGCCCGGCCGGGGACTGCTGGTCACCCTGGGGTCGGTGACCCCCATCCAGGCCGCCGTCACATGACGGGTCTCCATGTGACGGGTCCCCATATGGAGAAACGCCCCGGCCCGTGGCGGGCGGGGGCGTTCCGGTGGTCCGGCTAACGCGTGGCGGACTCGATGTTGCCGCGATAGGTGTTGATGACCCGGGAAGCCTCCGCGAGTTCTTCGGACATACGCTGGAAGGCCGCGCGGTAGTTCTGCCAGGCCTCGGTGAAACGCTGTGCGCCGGGGCCGGTCCAGGCGGTGCCGACCTTTCCGGCCTCCCGGTCGAGGGCGGCCATCGTGGCCCTCACCTGGTCCGCCTGCTGGGTGAACTGGGTGGCCATCTGCTGCATTTCCGCGGGATTGCCGCCGAGCAAGTTCTGGCTCATGCCAGTCTCCTTCGGGATCGGTGTCGGGGGGCTCACCAAACGAAATCACGATAGGCGAGTGGATCATAGTGATACCGGCATTATGCCGAGCGGCTATGGACCTTCCCGGGCACTCGGACGAGCTAACGTTCCTTTCCATCTTGATTTTTCGCCGGTTAAGGAGTTAAGGGCGATGCGTGAGATTGTGGTGACGGGCGGAGGCACCGGGATCGGGGCCGCCGTCGCGGCGGCGTTCGCCGCGCACGGGGACCGGGTGACCATCACCGGGCGGCGGGAGCAGGTGCTCAAGGAGACCGCCGGCAGGCTGGGCGTGTCCCATGTGGCGTTCAACGCGGCCAACCCGGTCGCGGTGGGCGAGGCCCTGGAACGGCTGCCGGACCGGGTGGACGTGCTCGTCAACAACGCGGGCGGCAACACCAACCTGGACCGCGCACCGGACGGCGACGACCTGATGGACGTGGCCGAGAGCTGGTGGGCCAACCTCAACGCCAACCTGATGTCGGCCGTGCTGGTCACGAGCGCGCTGACCCCCCGGCTGGCCGACGGCGGCCGGATCGTCACGATCGGCTCGATCGCGGCCCGGGGCACCGGCTCCGGCTCGTACGGCGCCGCCAAGGCCGCGGTGGAGGCGTGGACCGCCGACCTGGCCGCCGAGCTCGGCCCGCGCGGCGTCACCGCCAACGTGGTCTCCCCCGGACTGGTCGTGGACACCGAGTTCTTCCGCGGCCGCCTCACCGAGGAGGGGGTGCGGCGCCGCGTGGAGAGCACCAGGAACGGGCGCCCCGGCGCGCCCGACGACGTCGCGGCCACGGTGAGATTCCTGGCCTCCCCCGAGGCCCGGCACATCACCGGTCAGGTCGTCCATGTGAACGGCGGCGCGTACCTCGGCAGGTAGGACCCGCCGGGCCCTTTCGATCAGGAGGCGCTTACACTCCCTTGGAGGCCCGCCAGCCCCTTGTTCGCATATGTACGGAAGGGAACGACGTCGGTGCAGAAGGTCTTGATCGCCAATCGTGGTGAGATCGCCGTGCGGATCGCCCGCGCATGCAAGGACGCCGGGCTGGCCAGCGTCGCCGTCTACGCCGACCAGGACCTCGACGCCCTGCACGTCCGCCTGGCCGACGAAGCCCACGCCCTGACCGGCACCACCCCCGCCGACACCTACCTCAACATCGACAAACTCCTCACCATCGCCCACACCACCGGCGCCGACGCCATCCACCCCGGCTACGGCTTCCTCGCCGAGAACGCCACCTTCGCCCAAGCCGTCATCGACGCCGGCCTCACCTGGATCGGCCCACCCCCCGCCGCGATCACCGCCCTCGGCGACAAAGTCGCCGCCCGCCACATCGCCCACCGCGTCGGCGCCCCCCTCGTCGCCGGCACCCCCGACCCCGTCACCGACGCCGACCAAGCCATCGCCTTCGCCCACCGACACGGCCTGCCCATCGCCATCAAAGCCGCCTACGGCGGCGGCGGCCGCGGCCTCAAAGTCGCCCGCACCATCGCCGACATCCCCCACGCCTACGACAGCGCCGTCCGCGAGGCCACCGCCGCCTTCGGCCGCGGCGAATGCTTCGTCGAACGCTACCTCGACCGGCCCCGCCACGTGGAAACCCAATGCCTGGCCGACACCCACGGCCACATCGTCGTCATCTCCACCCGCGACTGCTCCCTGCAACGCCGCCACCAAAAACTCGTCGAAGAAGCCCCCGCCCCCTTCCTCACCCCCCAGCAGGAGACCCTGCTGCGCGACAGCTCCAAGGCCATCTTGCGCGAAGCCGGCTACACCGGCGCCGGCACCTGCGAATTCCTCATCGGCCAAGACGGCACCGTCTCCTTCCTCGAAGTCAACACCCGCCTGCAGGTCGAACACCCCGTCACCGAAGAGGTCACCGGCATCGACCTGGTCACCGAGATGCTCCGCATCGCCGACGGCCACCCCCTCGGCTACGACGACCCACCCGCCCGCGGCCACGCCATCGAATTCCGCATCAACGCCGAAGACGCCGGCCGAAACTTCCTGCCCGCCCCCGGCACCATCACCGCGATGCGCACCCCCACCGGCCCCGGCGTCCGCCTGGATGCCGGCTACGAGACCGGCATGACCGTCCCCGGCGCCTTCGACTCCCTCATCGCCAAACTCATCATCACCGGCGCCACCCGCGACCAGGCCCTGGCCCGCGCCCGCCGCGCCCTGGCCGAGTTCACCATCGACGGCATGCCCACCGTGCTGGCCTTCCACCGCGCCATCGTCGACGAAGCCGCCTTCACCGCCGAACCGTTCACCATCCACACCCGCTGGATCGAAACCGAGTTCACCACCCCCATCCCCCCCTACGACGGACCCACCGACACCACCGAACCGGCCGGCCGCGAACGCCTCACCGTCGAAGTCGGCGGCAAACGCCTGGAAGTGGTGCTCCCGGCCGGCTTCGCCACCCCCACCCGCCCCACCACCACCGCAGGGGCCGGGCGCGGCCCGCGCCGCACCACGACCGCCACCCCCCCGGCCGGCGGCGACGACCTGATCAGCCCGATGCAGGGCACGATCGTCAAAGTCGTGGCCACCGACGGCGACACCGTCACCACCGGCGACGTGATCGTGGTGCTGGAGGCGATGAAGATGGAACAGCCCCTGACCGCGCACAAGAGCGGCACCGTCACCGGCCTGGCCGCCACCGCCGGGCAGAGCGTCACCGCCGGCGCCCCCATCTGCGCCATCAAGGACTGACTCCCACGCCGCGGACCCCGGGCCGCGATCCACGGCATACCGGCGATCTCGCTGCGACACGTGGCCCGGGACGGGATACGGTCAAGAGGTAGGGAACTCTGACGTCCACTCATTCGTCTTTCAGGACGAAGGAGGCTTTCTGCCGTGATCACCACAAAATCCGCGCCAGGTCGTTTCGGTGCCGCGATCGTCGCGCTACTCGCCGGGCTGCTGGCCATCTTCATGATCGCGCCGGCGGCGAACGCCGCGGCGCCCGACCCCAGCACGATCTCCGCGGGACTGAAGGACGGAGATCACTTCTACGTCGATCCGGCCGCGGGGATCCCCACCGACGCGGCCGACGCCATGCGCGGCGCCGTCGAGCAGACCTCCTCGGTCTATGTGGGGCTGCTGCCCAAGGGCTCGATCACCAGTCAGTCCCAGGCGAGGACCCTGCTGACCTCGGTCCGCAAGGACATCGGCGGCAAGTCCACCGTCCTGCTGATGAGCGGCAACGAACCGTTCGGTGTCTCCAACATCAAGGGCATCGACGTCGACGAGCTGCTGGGCCGCGCCAAGACGGCCACCAGCCCGACGGACAACGTGATCAACTTCGTCAAGCTGGCCGATGACGCGGCGTCCGGCGCGGGTGTCGGCTCCAGCTCCAGCTCGTCCGGCTCCTCCGGCGGTTCCAGCCTGGGCGTGCTGGTCGGCATCCTGGTGCTGGCCCTGGCCGGTGGCGCGGGCATCTTCTTCTACTCCCGCAAGAAGAAGCAGCAGCGCGAGGCCCGCGAGGCCGCCGAGCTGGCCGCGGTCAAGCAGACCGTGGACGAGGACGTCACCAAGTTCGGCGAGGAGATCACCGACCTCGACACCGACGTCAAGCTGCTCGGCGACGGCGCCGACCACCAGCAGGACTGGCAGCGCGCGCTCGACTCCTACGAGCGGGCCAAGCTGGAGCTCTCGGCGGTCAGCCGCCCCGACGAGCTCCGCGGCGTGACCACCGCGCTGGAGGAGGGCCGCTACGCCCTCGCCTGTGTGAAGGCGCGGGTGAACAACCAGCCGCTCCCCGAGCGGCGCTCGCCCTGCTTCTTCAACCCGCAGCACGGCCCTTCGTTCCGTGACGTCCGCTGGGCGCCGCCCGGTGGCGCGGTGCGCGAGGTGCCCGCCTGCGCGGCCGACGCGGAGGCGATCGAGCGCGGCTTCGAGCCGCAGACGCGCGAGGTCATGGTCAACGGCCAGCGCCGCCCCTACTACGACGCGGGCCCGGCCTACCAGCCCTACGCCTACGGCTACTACGGCGGTTTCGGCGACGTCATGACCGGCATGCTCGTCGGCACGATGCTCGGCAGCATGATGGGCGGCGGCTGGGGCATGGGCGGCTACGGCGCCGGCTACGCGGACGGCGCGGCCGAGAGCGGCGGTGACTTCGGCGGCGGAGGCGACTTCGGCGGCGGGGGCTGGGGCGACTTCGGCGGCGGAGGCGACTTCGGCGGTGGTGACTTCGGCGGCGGCGACTGGTAGTCACCGCTGACAGCCGATACGGGCGCGTTCCCCTGGAGGGGAGCGCGCCCGTCGTCATGTGAGGCCCCGCCGGCGCGTGCCCGTGTGGTTCGGGTCAGGAGACGCGCGGCAGACGGCCCGAATCCACCGAGTCGAGCACCCGCGCGGCGCCGCCCAGCGCCGCCGCGCCGTACCCCAGCGTGGAGGCCACGACCTGGCATCCTCCGGCGTCCGGCGCGATCGTGCGCCCGCGCAGCTCGGCCTCCACCGCGGGGAGCAGCCAGGGCGCGAGCGGCACGTAGTAGCCGCCCAGGATGACCACCTCGGGGTTGAGCAGGTTGGCGATCATCGCCACTCCCTTGCCCAGGTTGTGCCCCACCGTGGCGAGGGTGGAGAGCGTGCGGGAGTCGGCCGCGCGGGCCAGCCGCACCACCTCGTCCAGCTCGATCTCCACCTCCGCCGGCGAGAGGGCGGGGTGCTCCAGTACGGCGCCGATCCCCGCGACGGCCTCCAGGCAGCCCAGGCGGCCGCAGCGGCACTCGGCGCCGAGCGGATCGAGTTGGATGTGCCCGATCTCCCCGACATACCCCTGACCGCCGCGGCGCAGGCGCCCGTCGAGGACGACCCCGGCGCCCACGCCGATCTCACCGGTGAGGTAGACCAGGTTGGCCGTCCCCGCCCGTGGGCCGAAGCGGTGCTCGGCCAGGGCCGCGAGGTTGGCGTCGTTGTCCACCCGCACGGGGAAGCCCGGGTCACGGAGGGCCTTGGTGAGGTCGCCGCACACGTCGGCGTCGCGCCAGCCGAGGTTGGGCGCGACGCGCACGGTGCCGTCGGCGCCGACCAGGCCGGGCACGCCCACGGCCAGGCCGAGGACCTGCCGTTCCTCCCTGGCCATCCGGTTCACCACGCGGCGGACGATCGCCGCGACGGCGGCCACGGCCTGGGCCGCCGTGGTGGTCGCACCGGGGAAGGATCGCCGCCACGACAGCAGCCTCTCCCCCGACAGGTCCACCGCGACGGCGATGACGTGGTCGACGTTGATCTCGACGCCGATCGCGGCGTACGGCGAGCCGTCGAGCACGAGCATCGTGGCCGGACGGCCGACCCGGTTCTCGGTCAGCCCCGTCTCCCGGACCAGGCGGCGGTCGATCAGGTCGGCGACCAGGCTCGACACCGTCGCCTTGTTGAGGCCGGTGGAGAGCGCGATGTCCGCCCGCGAGCAGGGCGCGTGCTCGCGCACGGACCTCAGCACGACGGCGAGGTTGGTGGCCCGGACGTCGGCGAAGTCCGCCGGCTGCGGGTCCGTCGTAGATGTGATCAAGGTCAGTCCCGTTTCCGCTCGGCCAGGCCGGTCCCCTCATGCCCCATCGTTCACCGGTCTGTGGCCGCTGCTCGCCGGTCCGCGGTCGGCGGCCCCTGTGGCGAAGGTCACCCTGAACTAGTTTGTTTGGCCAACGGACTAACTAATTCTACCTCGGAGCCATCCTCCACCGACGTCCTCGATCCGACCGGCACCAACGAAGGGAGCGCGCCGTGACATCTCTCCCCCCAAGGCGCGATGACCAGCCGCCGCGGATTCCTCGGCCTGGTGGGGCTCAGTGCCGCAGCGGTCGTCGGCGGCCTGCTCGGCGGGTGCGCCGCCCCGAGCGGGCCCGAGAGGAGAGCTCCCCGCAGAACGGGGCGGTCCCTCCGCGATCGCGCTCAGGCGCTGAGGGCCCGCGCGACCGTAAGGCTGTCCTCGTAGATGTGGTAGCGGGTGACGAGCCCGTCCTCGACGGTGAGGTGCAGCGCGAACGGCGAGGTGTAGGCGGTGCCGCCGTCCCGCACTGTCTGCACGATCTCCCCGAGCACGACGGCGTGCGCCCCGTCGATCAGGATCCGCGTCACCGATGTGCCGTTCAGCTCGGGCACGTGATGGGCCTCCAGCGACCGGAAATGGTCGGCCACATCGGCCCGGCTGGACCGGGGCCGGATCCACGGCACCGCCGGATGCCCCTCGGCGGGCCAGTTGAGCTGCCAGTCGATCGGCTCGGCGAACAACTCCGCCAGCCGGTCGTGATCGCCTTCGGCAATCCGGCGCAGCAATTCTTCCACGGTGTCACGAGTGTCGTTACTCATGGCACAAGCCTGTCAGGTGCGGACATAGACCGTCGATTACCGTCGAGGTAATGCGGGCCACTACCACCGAGGTAAGGCAGGGCCCGCGAAATCCGGGGCGGGTGGCTGTTCAGGATCAACCACGGCGACGAGGAGCACAGGAGGGAACCGGCGGCCTGCGGTTGTCCCCCGGCGGTTACGCTGGACAAAAGGTGCAACCAGCCGTCTAGCGAGGTGCAATGATCCACTGACACGATCGGGGCTGCTTTTCGAGGAGGCTCTCGTGCGTCGTTCCGTTCCTCTGGCACTCACCGCTGCGATCTTCGCGCTGTCAGGGACCATGCTCTCCCCCGCCCAGGCCGCGGCCGGACCCTGCAGACCCGGCCAGGGCGCCGACCTGCGAGGCAAGGACTTCACCAGGGGCGCCTCGCTCCCCGCCGACCTGCGCTGCGCCGACCTGACGAAGGCCAAGCTGAAGGGCGTGGAGCTCGTCCAGAAGGACCTGACCGGGGCGATCCTGCGCGGCGCCGACCTCAGGCAGGCCAACCTGACCCAGGCCGTGCTGAAATACGCCGACCTGCGCGGCGCCGACCTCCGCGAGGCCGACCTGGGCCAGATGCACGCCGACCACGCCGACGCGCGCGGGGCGAACCTGATCGACGCCGAGGCCGGGCAGGCGCAGTTCCCGCACGCCGACCTGACCGGGGCGACCCTGACCCGGGCCGAGCTGACCCAGGTGAACTTCACCAACGCCAAGCTGATCGACGCCGACCTCAACGAGAGCACCCCGGGCCAGATCAAGGCGCGCAAGGCCGACTTCACCCGGGCCAAGCTCCGCGAGGCCAAGATGAGCCAGGCCAACCTGCGCAACGCGACGTTCAAGGACGCCGACCTGAGCGAGGCCGAGCTGACCCAGGCCGAGCTGGACGGCGCCGTCTTCACCGGCGCGCTGGTGGAGGAGGCGTCCTTCGTGCAGGCCGACGACGCGGACCTGACCGGCGCCAAGGGCACCCCGAAGGGCCTCAGCCTGCCGGGCACCGACCTGCCCTTCCCCGATGGGGTGTTCACCCCGGAGAAGGAGACCGACCGGCTCGCCGAGCCGGCCGGGACCGGCGGCGCCCCGTCCGTGGGGCTCCTCATGGTGGTGGTCAGCGCGGTCGGCCTGGCCGTCACCGTGGTGGCCTGGGGGATCAGCGCCCAGCGGCGGAGCCGTCGGAACTCCCGTTTCGCGCTCATGCGGCGCGGCGCCGAGGAGGACATCACCCGGCTGGGCGAGGAGATCGACCAGCTCGACTACGAGTTCCAGGTCAGCGGGCACGGCGACATCACCGGCGACCAGGACTGGCGGCACGCGATCGACGCCTACGAGGCGGCCAAGAACGCGCTGTCCCTGGCCAGGCGGGAGGAGGAGCTGCACTTCGTGGCGGACGCCGTACAGGGCGGCAGGAACGCCCTGGGGCGGCTGCGGGTCAGATCCCGCTGGGGGTCGTCGGCTGCATCAGACGGCGGGCCGCCTCGGTGATGGAGCCCGACAGCGCGGGATAGACCGCGAAGGTGTGGGCGAGCTGGTCCACGGTGAGCCGCTGCTGGACCGCCACCGAGACCGCCAGGATCAGCTCGGACGCGCCGGGGGCGACCACGACGCCGCCGAGGATGATGCCGGTGTGCGGGCGGCAGAACAGCTTGACGAAGCCGTCGTTGAAGCCCTGCATCTTGGCGCGGGCGTTGGTGGCCAGCGGCAGCTTGACCACGTTGGCCTCGATCTCACCGGCCTCGATCGCCTTCTGCGCGACGCCCACGGCCGCGATCTCGGGGTCGGTGAAGATGTTGGAGGCCACGGTGGCCAGGCGGAGCGGTTGTACGGCCTCGCCGAGCGCGTGCCAGACCGCGATCCGGCCCTGCATGGCGGCGACCGAGGCGAGCATCAGCACCCCGGTGCAGTCGCCGGCCGCGTAGACGCCGGGCGCGGAGGTGCGGGAGACCTTGTCCACCTGGATGAAGCCGCCCCGGTCGAGGGTGACCCCGGCCTCCTCCAGGCCGAGCCCCGCGGTGTTGGGGATCATGCCGACCGTCATCAGGCAGTGGCTGCCCTCGGCGGTCCTGCCGTCCTCCAGCGTGACGACCACGCCGTCGGCGGTGCGTTTGACGGACTCGGCCCGGGAACGGCCCATGACGTTCATCCCGCGGCGCCGGTAGACCTCTTCGAGGACCTCGGCGGCGTCGGCGTCCTCGTTGGGCATCATCCGGTCGCGCGAGGACACGAGCGTGACCTCGGAGCCCAGGGAGCGGTAGGCGCCCGCGAACTCCGCGCCGGTGACGCCGGAGCCGACCACGATGAGGTGCTCGGGCAGCTCCTCCAGGTCGTACATCTGGCGCCAGGTGAGGATGCGCTCGCCGTCCGGCTCGGAGCTGGGCAGGATGCGCGGGGTCGCGCCGGTCGCCACGATGACGACGTCGGCGCGGATCGTCCGGTCTCCGGCCCTGACCACCTGCGGGTCGACCAGCCGCCCGGCTGCCCGGACCACCTCGACCCCCTCGGCTGCCAGCCGCGCGGCGATGTCGGCGGACTGCGCCTGGGCCAGCTCCTTCACCCGCCTGTTGACCAGCGGCATGTCGGCGATGACGCCGCCGGCGTCGCCGTCGGGGCCGCCGGTGTGGTGCACACCCAGCATGCTGGCGTCCAGCAGCGCCTGCTTGCGCACGGAGGTGGCGATCAGCGTCTTGGACGGCACGCAGTCCGTCAGCACACAGGCCCCGCCGGGACCGTCCTGTTCGACCACGGTGACCTGCGCCCCAAGTTGCGCGGCCACCAGCGCCGCCTCGTAGCCGCCGGGCCCGCCACCGATGATCACGATCCTTGTCACGTACCCCATTCTCCCGCATCCTCGGACCAACCGTCTCTCCGGTACCCCTCCGAAACCGCGAAAGACGTTGCGGGCACAGAGGAAATCAACGGGACGCCGAGGCGGAGTGAGCGTCTGGCAGATCTTGGATTAGTGTTGGACACCGTGCCTGTCTACGCCGCCTACGGCAGCAACATGGACCCGAAGCAGATGGCCCAGCGGGCCCCGCACTCGCCGATGCGGGGGTCGGGCTGGCTTCAGGGCTGGCGCCTGACGTTCGGCGGAAACGACCTCGGCTGGGAGGGCGCGCTCGCCTCCATCGTCGAGGACCCCGACGAGCACGTCTTCGTCGTCCTCTACGACGTGCCCGAATGGGACGAGACCTCTCTCGACCAGTGGGAGGGCGCGGCACGCGGCCTCTACCACAAGGTCAGGCTCCGGGTGCAGACCCTGGAGGGCGAGGTGGTGGCCTGGTTCTACGTGCTCGACGGTTATGAGGGCGGCCTGCCCTCCGCCCGCTACCTCGGCATCCTCGCCGAAGCGGCCGAGCACGCCGGCGCCCCCGACGACTACGTCAAGGACCTGCGCAGCCGTCCCTGCACGTCCCTGGGAAGCTGACCGGGCGCCTGGCGGCCACCCCACGGCACAGGCCCCGCGCCGTGCCCGGCTCCCTCACGCCCTCCGCTCCGCTCCGCGCCCCCGCGCCGCCGGCCGGTTCACCGCGTCTCCGTGTCGGGATGCCGTCAGGCCCGATCCGGGAAGAACGGCGAGTACGCTCTGCAACGTGAGCAATGACCCTTATGCACTCGCCACGGAAGCCGCGACCGCGCTGAAGAGCGCCACGGGAGTCGATTCGTTCGACGTCGCGCTGGTGATGGGTTCGGGCTGGGTGCCGGCCGCCGACGCGATCGGCGAGACGATCTCCGAGATCCCGGTGACCGACCTGCCCGGTTTCGCGCCGCCCGCCGTGGCCGGCCACGCGGGCAGGGTCCGCGCGGTCCGGACCGGGTCGGGCAAGGTCGCGCTGATCTTCCTGGGCCGCACCCACCTCTACGAGGGCCGAGGCGTGGACCCGGTCGTGCACGGGGTGCGGACCGCGATCAAGGCCGGCGTCGGCACGATCGTGCTGACCAACGCCGCCGGCGGCCTGCGCCCGGAGACCCAGGAGGTCGGCGAGGCGGTGCTGATCAGTGACCACATCAACCTGACCGGCGCCAACCCGATCACCGGGGCCACCTTCGTCGACCTCACCGACGTCTACACCCCGCGCCTGCGCGACCTGGTCCGCGAGATCGAGCCGTCGATGGCCGAGGGCGTCTACGTGGCCTTCCGCGGCCCGACCTACGAGACCCCGGCCGAGGTCCGCATGTGCAGGATCCTCGGCGGCGACATGGTCGGCATGTCCACCGCGCTGGAGGCCGTCGCGGCCCGCGAGGGCGGTGCCGACGTGCTCGGCATCTCGCTGGTCACCAACCCGGGCGCCGGGCTGGTGGGCGAGCCGCTGAACCACGAGGAAGTGCTGGAGGTCGGCCGCGCCACCGCCGCACGCATGGGCGGTCTGCTGGCCGAGGTCGTCGGCAAGCTGTAGTCGGAGAGCCGCGCCCGGCCCGGCGGAACGGCCGGTGAGCGGGACGGCGGGTCCGGCGGAGCGACCGACAGGTCGGCGGAACAGCCGGTGAGTCGGCGGATGGCGCGGCGGGACGGCGGAACGGCCGGTGGGCGGACAGGTCCCGGCCCGGAGCGTGAGGTGACGATGAGCAGCGATCTTGTACGGCATGCGCGGTCCTGGCTGGCCCAGGACCCGGACCCGGAGACCCGCGCCGAGCTCACGGCGCTGCTGGACGGCGGCGACGCGGACGCGCTGCGCGCGCGGTTCGGGACCAAACTGGAGTTCGGCACCGCCGGTCTCCGCGGCGAGCTGGGCGCCGGGCCCAACCGGATGAACCGGGTCACCGTCATGCGCGCCGCCGCCGGTCTCGCCCGGGTCCTCGGCCCGGGGCGGCACGTCGTGATCGGCTACGACGCCCGGCACAAGTCCGACGTCTTCGCCCACGACACCGCCGCCGTGCTCACCGGTGCCGGGCTGCGCGCCTCCGTCCTTCCCCGGCCGCTGCCCACCCCGGTGCTGGCCTTCGCCGTCCGCCACCTCGGCGCCGACGCGGGCGTGACCGTCACCGCCAGCCACAACCCGCCCCGGGACAACGGCTACAAGGTCTACTGGAACGACGGCTCCCAGATCGTGCCGCCGGTCGACTCGGAGATCTCCGCCGCCATCGACGCCGTCGGCCCGGTCTCCGGCCTGCCCCTCGGCTCCCCCGCCGACCCCGCCTGGACCACGCTGGGCGACGACGTCGTGGCCGCCTACCTGGAGGCGGTGACCGCGCTCCCGCTCGGCGCCGCCCGCGAGCTGCGGGTGGCCTACACCCCGCTGCACGGGGTGGGCGGCGCCACGCTGGACGACGCCTTCCGGACCGCGGGCTTCGAGGTCCCCGCGACCGTCGAGGCCCAGGCCGCCCCGGACCCGGACTTCCCCACCGTCGCCTTCCCCAACCCGGAGGAGCCGGGCGCGATGGACCTGGCGCTGGAGCTCGCCCGGAGCGTCGGCGCGGACATCGTGCTGGCCAACGACCCCGACGCGGACCGCTGCGCGGTGGGCGTTCCCCTGCCGGACGGCGGCTACCGGATGCTGACCGGCGACGAGGTGGGCGCCCTCCTGGGCGAGCACGTGATCAGGCAGACCTCCGGCGACGGGCGTCTCGTGGCCACCACCGTCGTCTCCTCCTCCCTGCTCGGCAAGATCGCCTCCGGGCACGGCGTGCGGTACGCCGAGACCCTCACCGGTTTCAAGTGGATCATGAAGGCCGGGGACGGGCTGGTCTTCGGTTACGAGGAGGCCCTGGGATACAGCGTCGGCGCGGACTCGGGCCTGCCCGTCCACGACAAGGACGGCATCGGCGCGGCGCTGACCGTCGCCGGCCTGGCCGCCCAGGCCAAGCTCGACGGCCGCACCCTGCTCGACCTCCTCGACGACCAGGCCCGCCGCTACGGCCTGCACGCCACGTCCCAGCTCTCGGTCCGGGTGGACGACCTGTCCATGATCACCGGCGCGATGGCCCGCCTGCGCGCCAACCCTCCGGTGAAGCTGGGGGGCCGCGAGGTCGAGTCCGCCGACGACCTGAGCGAGGGCTCCGCCGACCTGCCGCCCACCGACGGCCTGCGCTACCGCCTGTCCGGCGGCGCCCGCGTCGTCGTCCGCCCGTCGGGCACCGAGCCCAAGCTCAAGTGCTACCTGGAGGTCGTCGTCCCCGTCACCGGCGAGGTCGCCGACGCCCGGACGCAGGCCGTACAGGACCTCGACGCCCTGAAGGCCGACCTCTCCGCCGCCCTCGGCCTGTGACACCGGCCGGCCCCGGGACGGGTCTCCTCTTCACTGGACAGCGCTGACGCCGGAGCCTTCACCCTCAAGACGTCCCGGTGAGACTCTCACGCCTGATGGTCTCATCTGTGAGAGTCTCAAATTTGAGACTCTCACAGATGAGACCATTGGAGAGCGATGGACGGGTTCATCGGACGAGACCACGAGCTGGGCAAACTGCGGCGGCTGCTGGACAAGGTCGAGGCGGGGGGCCACGTCGGAAGGCCGGGACGAGCGATCCTGGTGCGAGGTCGCCGACGCGTCGGCAAGTCACGCCTGGCCGAAGAGTTCATCCGGCGCTCGGGCGTCCCCCACCTCTTCTATTCCGCCGCCAGAGGGCCGGAAAGCCAGCAGCTTCAGAGGTTCCTCAGCGCCGGCGCCGCATCCGACCTTCCCGGAGCCCGGCTCATGGCCGGGCAGTCGCCGGACTCCTGGGATGCCGCGCTACGCCTTATGGTGGCCGCTCTTCCCCAGGAATCGCCGAGCATCGTGGTTCTCGACGAACTCCCCTACCTGATCGCAAGCAGCCCTGACCTCGAAAGTGTCCTGCAGGTGCTGTTCGACCGGGAGTTCTCCCACCGTCCGGTGCTGCTCATCCTCATCGGCTCGGACCTGTCGATGATGGAGGCGATCAACCAGTACGACAGACCCTTCTACATGCGGGCCACCGAGATGGTGGTCAGGCCGCTCACACCGGCGGACGTGGCCAGAAAGCTGGAGTTGACCGCGGCGGACGCCTTCGACGCCCATCTGGTGTCCGGCGGCCTGCCGATGATCTGCGAGGAATGGCAGCCGGGGCTCTCCGTTCAGGAATATCTACAGGAGGCCCTGACGGATTCCACATCGTCTCTGGTGATCAGCGGTGAACGTGCTCTTGCCGCCGAACTGCCGCCCGATGCCCAGGCCCGGACCGTGTTGAGTGCCATCGGCTCGGGCCAGCGCACTCACGCTTCGATAGACCGCGCGACCCCGGGCATTCCCAGAGCCTCACTCAATCGCGCGTTGCAGTTCTTGGTCGAGAAACGACTGGTCGTCCCCGAACTCCCGCTGGCCACCCGGCCCTCACGTGAGACCAGGTATCACATCGCGGACACGCATCTGCGTTTCTGGCTCACTTTTGTCGGCCCCTGGCTCCCTGAGATCGAACGGGACCGGGGCGACCTGGTGCTCGCCCGGTTTCACCGATCATGGACCTCATGGCGGGGAGCGGCCGTCGAACCGGTGATCCGGGAATCGCTGCGACGTATGGACGGGCTGCCGGAGGGGACCTGCGCCATCGGCGGCTACTGGACCCGCACGAACGATCCGGAGATCGACATCGTAGGGGCGGATCGCGAGCCGGTCGCCAAGAAGATCACCATGGTCGGCTCGATCAAATGGCTGGAGAACCGGCCGTTCGACCGGCATGACCTGAGCGAGCTCATCGTCCACCGGTCCAAACTGCCGGGCGCCGACACCTCGACCCCGCTGTTCGCCGTCTCGCGGAGCGGTGTCACGGCTGAGGGCGTCGAAGCGATCACCCCGGAGCGGTTGCTCGACGCCTGGCGCCCTCTGTCGGGCGCGTGAGGACCGGCCCCGGCCGATGAGGCCGGTCCCGGAGGCCGGGCACCGTGATCAGGCGAGGATCGCGGCGATCACCAGGACGGCCGCGGCCAGCAGGGCGGCCAGGGCACTCGGCGCCCAGGTGACCTTCATGGCCCCGGCCCCGGTGACGTCTGGCTCGGTGGCCCGCGCACCCGCGCCGTCGGCGGGCGCGGCGGTCACCCGCCCGGCGTTCCGGACGGCCGCCCGCTTCGCGGCCTCGGCCCGCTCGGTGATCTGCTCGGCGACCCAGTCGGCGTGGGTCCTGCCCGCCAGCGCCTCGGCCGCCGCCTGCTCCCCCTTCGAGCGCGTCGGCTCGGTCTTGTAGCGGCCACCGGTGTTCGCGGAGGTTCCCCTCCGTACGGCCGCCGCCCGCTCGCGGGCCGAGGTCTGCGGCGTCCAGCAGCGGACGCTCTCCCCACCGGATGTGATCTTGATCGCGTGGGAGACCGCGACCTCGTCCACCCCGGCCAACGGCACGGAGGCGTTCCTCAGCGGGTTGCGGACCAGCACGCCGTCCTCGGTCAGGACGACCGCCGGACGCAGGCAGGCGACGAAGACCAGCGCGGTCAGCACCCCCAGCACCGCGGCGGCGACCAGCGAGGACGGCCCGCTGTAGCGGACGATCAGATCCACCGCGTTGAACGCGGCGAACGCCATCCAGATCCAGCCGAGGACCAGGGCGGTCCTCGACCGGAACACCTGCTTCATCGCGTTCACTCCACTCGTGCGGACCCGTTCACGACTGCCATTTGAGGCGCGCGAATCCGGGCTTGATGACACCGTTGATGAGCGCCAGACGCTCGTCGAACGGCAGGAACGCCGACTTCATGGCGTTGATCGTGAACCACTGCATGTCGTCCCAGCCGTAGCCGAAGGCCTCCGACAGCTTGGCGAACTCCTCCGAGACGGAGGTCGCGCTCATCAGCCGGTTGTCGGTGTTGACCGTGACCCGGAAGTTCAGTCGGCGGAGCAGGCCGATCGGGTGCTCGGCGATGGAGGTCGCGGCACCGGTCTGCAGGTTGGAGGTCGGGCACATCTCCAGCGGGATGCGCTTGTCGCGGACGTAGGCCGCGAGGCGGCCGAGCTTGGCCTCCCCCTCGCCGGACACCGTGATGTCGTCGATGATCCGGACACCGTGGCCGAGACGGTCGGCGCCGCACCACTGGATCGCCTGCCAGATCGACGGCAGGCCGAAGGCCTCGCCGGCGTGGATGGTGAAGTGGGCGTTCTCGCGCTGGAGGTATTCGAAGGCGTCGAGGTGGCGCGTGGGAGGGTAGCCCGCCTCCGCCCCGGCGATGTCGAAGCCCGCCACGCCGACGTCGCGGTAGCGGACCGCCAGCTCGGCGATCTCCCTGGACCTGGCCTGGTGGCGCATCGCGGTGAGCAGCGTGCCCACCCGGATGCCACGGCCCTCGGAGCCGGCCCTGAACCCCTCCTGCACGGCCTCGATGACCTCTTCGAGGCTGAGACCCGCGGAGGTGTGCTGCTCGGGCGCGTAGCGCACCTCCGCGTAGACGACGCCGTCGGCGGCCAGGTCCTCGGCGCACTCGGCGGCGACCCGGACCAGCGACTCGCGGGTCTGCATGACGCCGACCGTGTGGTCGAAGGTCTCCAGGTAGCGCTCCAGCGAGCCGGAGTCGGAGGCCTCCTGGAACCAGGTCCGCAGGCCGTCCGTGTCGGTCGTGGGCAGCCGGTCGTAACCCGACTCGGCGGCCAGCTCGATGATGGTCTCGGGCCGCAGGCCACCGTCAAGGTGATCGTGGAGCAACACCTTCGGAGCCCGGCGTATCTCCTCAAGGGTGGGAAGCTGACTCATCTCATCACCTTACCGTCGGGTGCCTAATCACAGATCTTGCGAGCATGTGCGGCCGTGTGCAGGTCGCGCGATGTACGGCGCGGCCTCCCCCGGCGCCGATGAGGGCCTCGGTGGAAACGGGAGGCCCCGCGTTCACGGCGGTGCGGGGACCGCGCGGCCACACGGCCGCAGGGCCGTCCGCCGCGGTTGACGGAACCGGCGGTCATCCGTCGCGGTTGACGGAACCGGCGGTCATCCGTCGCGGTTGACGGAACCGGCGGTCATCCGTCGCGGTTGACGGAATCGGCGGTCATCCGTCGCGGTTGACGGACTCGGGAGAGAAGGCGGGGACGCAGACGGCGACATACTCGGCGCCCTCGGGGCCGCAGCTGTAGCGGATCTTCTCCCCCGGCTCGCTCACGAACGCCTGCCCGGCGTTGACCTCGGTCGTGCCGCCCTCGTGCTCCACGATGACCGTCCCCTTGAGCACCAGCGTGTATTCGCCGAACTCCGGCGTCTGGGCCGGCTCGTCCCACCCGGCCGGGGCCTTCATGTGCGCGATCGAGATCCGGCTGTCGTCGCTGTTGACCCTGCCGACGTACTCGTCGATGGTCTTGCCGCCGGGGACCGGGATCCGCGTCGCGCTGTCGATTTTGCGTACCATCAGGCCAGTCTGTCATCGCTCTCAGTGCGCGACGTCGATGACCAGCCGGTCCGGTTTCTTCTGTTCGGTCACCCGGAAGGCCGCCTTGCGGTCGAGGACGATGCCCACGCCGACCACGGCCTCGAAGTCACCCGTCTTGACCACGTTCCGCACGTTGCCCAGCGCGGCCTGGAAGATCGGCCCGCCCGCCCAGGTCGGGCTGCCCGACTGGGTGTGCGCGCCGGCCGGGTGCATCGACACCTGGAGGTAGGCCCCGCCCTGGACGTCGATCGGCTCGCCCGACCCGTCCTGGACGAGCTCGGGCACCCACCGCACGCTGTATCCCGGCAGGCCGCCCTTCAGGTCGATCACCACCCGGTCGAATCCTCCGTGCTCGGCGAAGCGCACCCCGGTGACGGTCGGCGGCTCGTCGACGGCGTGCTTGACCTCGACCTCCTTGGTGCTCGTCGGCGGCTTGGGCCCGGCCTTCGAGGGGGCGGCGGGCGAGGAGGGCGGCGGAGTCGGAGCCGCCGTGGGAGCGGGCGAGGACGAGGACACCGACGCGGCCTCCGGTGGCGCGGCGGCGCCGCATCCGGCGGCGAACAGGACGAGCGGGACGAGGGCGAGTGCGACGCTGGTGCGCTTCATGGTGGGCCTCCTGGCTCGTTAGATGCCCCGGACCCGGGAGTGGTTCACCCCACGGGCCGGATCAGCCGCGGCCGGATCGTGACAGCGGGTCGAGGAAGGAGTCATGGATCCCGCCGGCGGCCGGGACGGCGACACGCGACAGGCCGCCGCCGGCCCCCCCGTCCCCGGCGGCGGCCGTCCCGCGCTCCGCGCCGGGCCGTGTGCCCCGGGCGGCGCGCGAGTGCCGTCAGACGGTCTCCAGCACCCTCTCGTCCTCGACGGGGGCGGCCGTACGGGGACGGCGGAGACCGGTGAGGGCGATCACCAGGCCGACCAGCCCGAGGATGCCGGAGACCGCGATCGCGGCGCGGAAGCCGTCGATCGGGTCGGCGCTCGTGTTCGAGGTGAGCACCGCCGTCACGATGGCCAGCACGACCGCGCCGCCGACCTGCCCGGAGGTGTTGAGCAGGCCGGAGGCCAGCCCCTGCTCGTCGTCCGCGACGCCGTTGGTGGCCTGGATGTTCAGCGAGGGGAAGGACAGGGCGAAGGCGATGCCCAGCAGGACCATGCCGGGGATGATGAGGGTGGCCAGGCTGGGGGCGCCGTCCACCCGCAGGAAGAAGGCGTATCCGGCGGCCAGCGCGGCCGAGCCGATCACGATCAGCCGGGCGGTGCCGAACCGGTCGGCCAGGCTGCCCATCTTGGTGGACGTCACGGCCACCAGCAGTCCGGCGGGCAGGAACGCCAGGGCGGTCTCCAGCGCCGACCAGTGCAGGAAGTTCTGGAAGTACTGCATGGCCACGAACTGGAAGCCGACGTAGGAGCCGAACAGGATCACCAGGCCGAGGTTGGCCCGGACGATCGGCCCCGAGCGCAGGATGCCGAGCCGTACCAGCGGGTGCCTGACCCGCTGCTCGGCCAGCACGAACACGACCAGCAGGGCCACGGCGGCGGCGAGGGTGGCGATCGTGCGGACCGAGCCCCAGCCCACCTCGGGGGCCTCCACCACGGCGAACACCAGCAGCAGCATCGAGGCGGTGATGGTCGTCGCGCCGATGAGGTCGTAGCCGCCCTCGGCCCTCTCCTCGCGGTGCTTGGGCAGGAACCTCAGGGCCGCGACCAGGGCGATGATCGCGACGGGGACCGGCATGAGGAAGGTCCAGCGCCAGCCGAGCTCGGTCAGGAATCCCGAGATGACCAGGCCCAGGGAGAAGCCGCTGGCGCCGGAGGCGGTGAAGATGCTGAGGGCCCTGTTGCGGGCCGGGCCCTCGGCGAAGGTCGTGGTGATGATGGACAGCGCGGCGGGAGCGGTGAAGGCGGCGCTGATCCCCTTGATGAAGCGGGCGGCGATCAGCAGCGTGCCGTCGCTGACCAGGCCGCCGAGCAGAGAGGCCACGGCGAAGACCGCCAGCGCGACCAGGAAGACCCTGCGCCGCCCGAGCAGGTCGGCGGTGCGGCCCCCGAGCAGGAGCAGACCGCCGTATCCGAGCACGTAGCCGCTGACCACCCATTGCAGGGAGGAGGTGGACAGGCCGAGGTCGGCCTGGATGGACGGCAGGGCGACGCCCACCATCGAGACGTCGAGGGCGTCGAGGAACACGACGGCGCAGAGCACCGTGAGCGCGGCCCAGAGGCGCGCGTCCCAGCGCCCGCCGTTGGAGGAGGGGATCATGTCGGCCAACAATACATGCAGACGCATCTAATGCAAGTGAATTTAATTCGCATGCATTTAATGTTCGCGCATGGTACGATCCGCGGCATGAGCGAGGAGTACGCCGTCCGCGCGTGGCGAGATGTGCTGGCCAAACATGCCGCTGCCGCCTGCGCGCTGGAGCGTGAGCTCTCCGAGCGACACCGGCTCGGGATGAGCGAGTTCGAGGTCCTGGAGCGGATGGTCGAGGGCGGCCAGGAGAAATACCGGGTCCAGGAGGTGGCCGACGCGGTCCACCTGAGCCAGAGCGCCTGCTCACGGCTGATCGCCCGCCTGGAGAAGTCGGGCCTGGTCTGCCGGGGCATGTGCGAGGCCGACCGGCGGGGCGTCTTCGTCCTCATCACCGACGAGGGCCGCGCGCGTCACGCGGCGGCGCTGACCACCCATCGCACCGTGCTGGCGGACATCTTCGGCCCCGAGCGGCCCACACACTCCGAGCAGCCCACACGGTCCGAACGCGCCGCCGTCCAGGCCTGAGCGCCTCACCGCCCGAGCCCGAACGGCCCGCCGTCCGAACGCGTGCCGCAGGACCCGCCGCCCCTGGGCGCCGCCGTACCCGGGCGGGTGCCAGAACGCCCCGGGAGGGCTCCGTGGGGCCGTCTCCCCTGCCTTGACAAGTCTCAGACGCCCCAGACGCGCCACCGGCGTCCGGACCCCTCTCCGGACCGTTCAGCCCCGCGGACAGGGCCGCCTCCCGGCCCTGCCGGGCGGGGAGGCGGTCCGTCGGGCGTCGCTCAGGCGGTGATGCGGTCGATCACCAGGGGGAGCAGACCGGGGTCGGCGGTCTCGCCGATCACGTAGGCGCCCTCCAGCGCGGCGAGCGCCCGCTCGAAGCGGGACGTCTCGTCGGCGTGCAGGGTCATCAGCGGCTGCCCCTCGCGGACCAGGTCGCCCGGCTTGGCGTGCAGCATGATGCCCGCGCCGAAGGACACCGGGTCCTCCTTGCGCTCACGGCCCGCGCCGAGCCGCCAGGCGGCCAGGCCCACGCCGTACGCGTCGAGTCCGGCCAGCACCCCGGACGAGGGCGCGGTGATCTCCAGGGTCTCGGCAGCCCTCGGCAGCAGGGCGTCCGGGTCGCCGCCCTGCGCGCTGATCATCCGGCGCCAGGCGTCCATCGCCGAACCGTCCTTCAGCGCCCGCTCCGGGTCCTTGCCCCCGGACAGGCCCGCGGCCTGCAGCATCTCGCGCGCCAGCCGTACGGTCAGCTCGACCACGTCGTCGGGCCCGCCGCCGGCGAGCACCTCGACGGACTCGGTGACCTCCAGGGCGTTGCCCACGGCGCGGCCCAGCGGCCGGTCCATGGCGGTGAGCAGCGCGACGGTCTCGACGCCGGCGTCGGTGCCCAGCTCGACCATGGTCGTGGCCAGCTCGCGGGCCCGCTCCACGGTCTTCATGAAGGCACCGGAGCCGACCTTGACGTCCAGCACCAGCGCCCCGGTGCCCTCCGCGATCTTCTTCGACATGATCGAGGAGGCGATCAGCGGGATCGACTCGACGGTGCCGGTGACGTCGCGCAGCGCGTAGAGCTTCTTGTCGGCCGGGGCCAGCCCGTCACCCGCCGCGCAGATGACCGCGCCGGCCGCACCGAGCACGTCGAGCATCTCCCGGTTGGACAGGGACGCCCGCCAGCCCGGGATGGACTCCAGCTTGTCCAGGGTGCCGCCGGTGTGGCCGAGTCCCCGGCCGGAGAGCTGGGGCACGTAGCCGCCGCACGCGGCGACCAGCGGGGCCAGCGGCAGCGTGATCTTGTCGCCGACGCCGCCGGTGGAGTGCTTGTCGGTGGTACGGCCGGGCAGCGCCGCCCAGTCCATCCGGGCCCCGGACCGGATCATGGCCTGGGTCCACTCGCCGATCTCCCGCCGGGTCATGCCGTTGAGCAGGATCGCCATCGCGAGGGAGGACATCTGCTCGTCGGCGACGACGCCCTTGGTGTAGGCGTCGATCACCCAGTCGATCTGCTCGACGGACAGCTCCCGGCCGTCCCGCTTGGTGACGATGACGTCGATCACGTCCATGCTCAAGCCCCCCGGCTCAGATCTTCGGGTCCGAAGGCGTACGGCAGGATCTCCGCCATCGGCTTGGGACCGTCCACGGTCTCCACGAGCAGCCCGGCACCGCCGAACTCGTACAGGAGCTGGCGGCACCGCCCGCACGGCATGAGCAGCTCCTCGTGCCCGTCCACGCAGGTGAAGGCGATCAGCCGGCCGCCGCCGGTGGCCTGCAGCGCGGACACCAGCCCGCACTCCGCGCACAGCCCGACGCCGTAGGAGGCGTTCTCCACGTTGCAGCCGGACACGATCCGGCCGTCGTCCACCAGCGCGGCGGCGCCGACGGGGAACTTGGAGTAGGGGGCGTAGGCGTTCGCCATGGCCCGTACGGCCTCCGCCTTCAGCGCGGCCCAGTCGATCAGGTCCATCAGTGCTGTTCCCCTCGGCGATAGCGCACACCGTCGGCCTTGGGCATTCGCAGGCTCTGCGAAGCCGCCGAAAGAACCAGCAGCGTCAGCACGTGCGGCGTGATGAAAACGAACTCGTTGGGCAGCTTGTCGACGGTCATCCAGAGCCAGAGCAGCACGATGGCGGCGAGCGAGGCCGCCACCGCGCCGGTGTACTGCCTGACACCGGGCTCGCCCGCGGCCAGGCGCCTGCGGACCTCCGCGCCGGTGTAGATGAGCAGCAGCAGTGCGCCGAAGAGCAGCAGCCCGGTGACGGCCTGGGAGCTGCGTAGCTGCAGGCCATCGGCATAGCCGAACAGGGAGGCGCCGGCGGCGAGACCGCCCGGCCGCCAGTTACCGAAGATCATTGCCGCCAGGCCGATGAACCCCCGGCCCGCGGTCTGCCCCTCGACGTACTTGGTGGTGACGAAGACCAGGAACACGCCGCCGAGACCGGCCAGCGCGCCCGAGATGACGGTCGCGACGTATTTGGTCAGGTAGACGTTGACACCCAGCGACTCCGCCGCCCACGGGTTCTCTCCGCAGGAGCGCAGCCGGAGCCCGAAGGCCGTGCGCCAGAGCACGAAGAACGTCAGCGGGATCAGCGCCACCGCCAGGATGACCAGCACGTTCACATCATGCGTGAGGCCGCGCAGGATCCCCGCGACATCCGAGATCAGGAACCAGTGCGTGCTCTCCAGCTTCCCGAGCAGATCGGGACCGTCGGACAGGAGCGGCAGGCTGACGCTCGGCGCCTCGGAGGCGAGTGTGGGCGACGTCGTGATGCCCGCGCCCTTCTCGGCCGCGGGCGTGCCCTGGGCGTACAGCACCTCGGACAGGAAGCGGGTGACGCCCGGCCCCAGGAGGTTGATCGCCACGCCGCTGATGATGTGGTCGACGCCGAACGACACGGTCGCGATCGCGTGGATCAGGCCGCCGAGCGCCCCGCCGATCAGACCGGCGATCAGCGCCGCGGCGGCTCCCCACTGGTAGCCGGCCCATCCGGCGAACCAGGTGCCGAGCACCATCATGCCTTCGAGGCCGATGTTGACGATGCCCGCCCGCTCGGCCCACAGGCCGCCGAGTCCGGCCAGCGCGATGGGCACGGCGAGCAGCAGGGCCGCCGCGAACGTTCCCGACGAGGTGAGATCGGGGGCGTCCGCGACGACGCGGGCGAGCGACAGGAGCAGGATGAGCAGCGCCACACCGATGAGCGCCAGATGGTAACGGCGCACACGGCGGGCCTCGGAGGCTGCCACGGACGTGGTCATGCGGCCACCTCTGCTTGGGCTTGGCTGGTGGTGTCGAGTTGGCGGGCGGCCCGCCGTTCCTCCTGGCGCATCGACATCCGGCTGGTGATCTCGTTGGCGATCACGACCAGGAGCACGATCGTGCCCTGGATGATGGCGATGACCGAGGGCGGGATGTCGGCGAACTGGAGCGGGGCGGCGGCCCGGTCGAGGAAGCCGAAGAGCAGCGCGGCCACCGCGATGCCGACCGGCTTGTTCCTGCCGAGCAGGGCGACCGCGATGCCGAGGAAGCCGAGGCCCGCGGTGAAGTTCGAGCCGTAGGCGTGGGTGCGGCCGAGGATCTCCGGCATGCCGATGAGGCCGGCGATGGCGCCGGAGAGGACCATCGCGGAGATCACCATGCGCTTGGGGTTGACCCCCGAGGCGAGGGCGGCCGAGGCGTTCAGGCCGCTGGCCTTGAGCTCGAAGCCGAACCTGGTCCGTTCGAGCACCACCCAGATGATCACACCCACCAGGATCGCGACGGTCAGGAAGCCCCACAGGCCACCGCGCGGGGCCGGCAGGCCGAACATCTCGAACAGGAAGTTCAGGTTGGGGAACCAGGCCGACTCGGGCAGCTGCGGGGTGGACGTCGTGAGCTGGCCGGCCTCCCGCTCCCCGGTGAACGGGCCCCGGACCAGGAAGGCGGCGAGGTTGATCGCGATGTAGTTGAGCATGATCGTGGAGATCACCTCGTTCACGCCGCGCGTCACCTTGAGCACGGCCGGAATCAGCGCGTAGAGACCGCCCACCAGCATCGCCACGACGACGATCAACGTGATCTGGATCGGGCCGGGCAGCACGAACTGGGAGCCCACGAACGCGGCGACGATCGCCGCGATGCGGTACTGGCCCTCGATGCCGATGTTGAAGAGGTTCATCCGGAAACCGATGGCGACCGCGAGACCGGCGATGAACAGCGGGACGGCGCGGTTGAGGATGAAGGCGACGGCGGTGGCCACCTGCGCCTGGGTGTCGCCGAAGTCGAACATCGCCTCCAGGGCGGTGATCGGGCTGGCCTCGGCCGCGAGGATCGCGACACTCGATATCGCGACGGCCAGCAGGACCGCCACCGCCGCGCCCGCCAGGGTCAGCAGCGTGCGTTGCAGCCTCGCGGGCATCATGACTGCTCCTCGGCGATGGCGCCGGTCATGTATCCGCCGAGCTGCTCGGGGGTGACCTGACTCGGGTCGAGGCGGGCGACCATGCGCCCGCTGTAGATGACGTGAAGACTGTCCGACAGGCCGATCAGCTCGTCGAGGTCGGCGGAGATCAGCAGTACGGCGAGACCCGCGGCGCGGGCGGTGCGCAGGTGGTCCCAGATCGCGGCCTGGGCGCCGACGTCCACCCCACGGGTCGGATGGGCGGCGATGAGGAACTTCGGCGCACCGCTCATCTCCCGCCCGACGATCAGCTTCTGCTGGTTTCCGCCGGAGAGCGCCAGGGCGAGGGTGTCGATGCTCGGCGTACGGACGTCGTATTCGGCGACGATGCGCTCGGTGTCCTTGCGCGAGGCCGTGCGGTTCACCCAGATCCCCTTGCGGGCGGGCTCCCTGGTCTGGTGGCCGAGCACCCGGTTCTCCCACAGGGGCGCCTCCAGCAGGAGTCCCTGGCGGTGCCGGTCCTCCGGGATGTAGCCGATCCCGGCCTCACGCCGGCGGAGCGTCGACCAGGTGGTGATGTCGTCCTCGCCGAGGACGATCCGTCCCCGGCTGAGCGTCTGCAGGCCCATAATGGCCTCGATCAGCTCGGACTGGCCGTTGCCCTCGACCCCCGCGATGCCCACGACCTCGCCGGCGCGCACCGGGAAGCTGACGTCCTCCAGGAGCGGCTTGGCGGCTCCCCGCTGGACCGTCACGTCCCGCACGTCGAGCACGACGCGGTCGGTGACCGTGGACTCCCGGGTCTCCGGGGTGGGCAGCTCGCTGCCCACCATCAGCTCGGCGAGCTGCCGGGCGGTGACCGAGGCGGGATCGACGGCGGCGACCGTGGTACCGCGCCTGATCACCGTGATCGCGTCGGCGATGCTCAGCACCTCGTCGAGCTTGTGCGAGATGAAGATGACGGTGAGGCCCTCGGCCTTGAGCTCGCGCAGGTTGGCGAAGAGCTCGTCGACCTCCTGCGGCACGAGGACGGCCGTGGGCTCGTCGAGGATGAGGATGCGGGCGCCGCGGTACAGGACCTTGAGGATCTCCACCCGCTGCCGGTCACCGACGCCGAGGTCCTCGACGATCCTGTCGGGGTCGACCCGGAGCCCGTGGCTCTCGGCCAGCTGGTTGATGCGCTTGCGCGCGCCCGCGGTGTCCAGCAGGCCGCCCTTGCCCGGCTCGGCGCCGAGGACGATGTTCTCCAGCACCGTGAGGTAGTCGGCCAGCATGAAGTGCTGGTGCACCATTCCGATCCCCGCCGCGATCGCGTCGCTGGGAGTGCGGAAGTTGACGTCCTCGCCGTGGACGCGGATCCTGCCCTCGTCGGGCCGCTGCATGCCATACAGGATCTTCATCAGCGTGGACTTGCCGGCGCCGTTCTCACCCACGATGGCGTGGACCGTACCGGGTTCGACGGCGATCCGGATGTCATGGTTGGCGACGACACCGGGGAAGCGCTTGGTGATTCCCTCCAGCTCCACGGCGGGTGGCGCCGCGGCGAGGGTGTCCGAGCTCGTCGACAATGCGTTCTCCTGGAGAGCCTGGCCGGCTCACGGAATCGTGGTGGAGAGAGGGAGGAAGGCGAGGGGCCAGGGTGTGGCCCTCGCCTTCCGGGGGACGTTCCCCCGCGTATCCGGCCGGATACGCGGGGGAACGGATTCACGGCTTCGCCGGAACGGTGACCGAACCGTCGACGATCTTCTTCTTGGCCTCGTCGACCTTGGCGGCGACGTCGTCGATGAACCCGCCGGAGGTGGACAGGCCCACGCCGTCGACCTTCAGGTCGTAGACGGTGTTGGAGCCGCCCTTGGCGCCGCCCTGGAAGGCCTTGATGAACTCGAACACGCCGACGTCGACGCGCTTGATCATGGAGGTCATGATGACCTTCTTGAGGTCGGCCTCCTTGACCGTCTCGTACTGGTCGGAGTCGACGCCGATGGCCTGCTTGCCTGCCGCGGCCGCCGCCTGGAAGACGCCCAGGCCCGAGTCGCCGGAGGCGTGGTAGACGATGTCCGCGCCGTCCTGGTACATCTTCTCGGCGGCGATCTTGCCCTTGTCCGGGGCCTTGAAGCCGCTGAAGTCGCCATCGGGGGTCAGGTACTTGACGTCGATCTTGATGTCCGACTTGACCGACTTGGCGCCCGCCTCGAAGCCGGCCTGGAACTTCTTGATCAGGTCGTTCTCGACGCCGCCGACGAAGCCCAGGTGGCTGGACTTGCTCTTGTCGGCCGCCGCCACGCCCGCCAGGTAGGAGCCCTGCTCCTCGGCGAAGAGCAGACCGGTCACGTTCGGCGCGTTGGAGGCCGAGTCGACCACCGCGAACTGGATGTCCGGGTATTCGGTGGCGGCCGCCTTGATGTCCTCGCCGTAGGCGAAGCCGACGCCGATGATCGGGTTGTAGCCCGCGTTGGCGAGCTGGCGGAGCAGATCACCGCGGTTGGAACCGTCCGCGGCGGGGCTGAGGTCCTTGATCTCGGCGCCCAGTTCCTTCTGCGCACGCTCCAGGCCCGCGTAGGCCGAGTCGTTGAAGGACTTGTCGCCGCGGCCGCCGACGTCGAAGGCGAGACCGATCTTGAGGCCGGCCGCCTTGGGGGCCTCGCTGCTCGCCCCCTGGGTCTCGGTGCTCGCTCCCGAATCGCCGCTGCCGCCACCACACGCGGCCGCAGCCATGAGCATGGCCCCCGCCGTAGTGGCCATTGCCATCTTGCCGAACCGACTGCGAAGCAAGGTGACTCCTCCGTCTCTCCGCCGTACCAAATTTTGTGCACGCGCGAAGAAACGCACGGCAACCCTGCACGGAAGATAGTTGGTCGGATAGAGCACTCCAAACCAGCACCCGAGTCCGCAACCTGCCTGTTACCGACCTCATTCGCGACTGTGACCAGAGCGGACGCCGCCCGACGGGACCTCCGGCCGGGGTGCATCCGCCACGGCGGGCCCGCCACCCGGCCCGCCAGGCCGACGTGAGACACCTCATCCCGCTACCTGTCGAGCCCCCTCCCCGCCGATGACACCCACGACGGACCGCCCGGCCCTCCACCTTCGCCGGCCCGTCGGGAGACATCGGGCACAGGGCTCGGCCCACTTCCTTGGCACATGCCTCTTAATACACGCTCCGGCCTTTCCGCGAAAGGTCCGCGCACGGATTCACCATTCGATTCCAGAAAGGCTCTCTCCGTACGGAAACGACTACGTCAGGCAACGACGCCCATACCGTTGACAATTCGGGGACCACACTTTTACATAAGAGAGGTTGATCATGGCGATGGCCTCCGCGGAGCGCCGTTCACATGGTCGGCCATGCGCTCGTGGACGTGCGACAACCGAAGGGAATTCGGCTATGGCTATGCGGAAGATCAGATCAGCCATGACGGCTCTGGCCGGCGCGGGGTTGCTTCTGACGGCGAGCGTCGTCACAGCTCCGGGCGCCCAGGCGGAAGTCTGGGACTGCCATGTCTCCTACGACAGCGAGGAAGCCTCGGCGTGGTGCAACGGGGGCTATGGGACCTACCGGGTGAAAGCCAATTGCGCTTCGCCCAGATATCCGTACAACATCACGATTTACGGCCCGACCAAGAGCAAACTCCGGGACCAGGATTACGGCCCCTTCTCCAGCGTGGCGGCGAGCGACTATAACTGCAACATCACCAGCGCGACTTATCAGATCTTCTGAGAACGGGCCCGGGTCGCGTATCCCCGATCCGGTTCACCGGTGATTGTCAGGCATGACCGCCCGGGTCCTCGGTATGAAAGCCCGTTGACCCCGGGCGGTCAGCGCGCTACTTGTCCAGGTTCAGTGCCACGAGCGGCTCGCTGACGCTGGGACGCCGCCCCTCCCAGAGAGCGGTCAGCGCGGTCGCCGCCAGGAACCGCACGCCGGTGCCGATGCAGGTCTCGTCCACGTCGAAGGTGCCCTGGTGGATGTCAGCCAGGTGGACCGAGCCCGGCTTACGGGTGCCCAGCCGGGCGTAAGCGCCGGGGATGGACTCCAGGTACCAGCCGAAGTCCTCGCCGCCGAGGCTCTGCGGCGTCGGCACGGGAGCGCCCTCGCCGAGCACGCCGACCGCGGCCTCGGTCAGCATCTGCACACTGACCTCGTCGTTGACCACCGGCGGCACGCCGCGGGCGTAGTCCATCCGGGCCTCGACGCCGTAGGCGCCCGCGACCGAGTCGAGCAGCTCCTTGATCAGGTCGGGGGCCGCGTGCCAGGCCTCCTCGTCCAGGCAGCGCACGGTGCCCTCGGCGACGCCGTCGTCCGGGATCGCGTTGGCCACCGAGCCCGCCTCGACCCGGCCCCAGACCAGGCTCAGCGACGAGCGCGGGTCCACCCGGCGCGAGAGCCCGGCCGGCAGCTCCGTGAGGATCTTGGCGAGGGCGAAGACCAGGTCGGCGGTGAGATGGGGCCGGGCGGTGTGCCCGCCGGGGCCGGTCACCCGGATCGAGACCCTGTCGCAGGCGGAGGTGATCGGCCCGGTCTTCAGGCCCACCTTGCCGACGTCCGTCCGGGGGTCGCAGTGCAGGCCGAAGATCCGGTCGACGCCGCTGATGCCGCCCGAGGCCATGACCTCCAGCGCCCCGCCGGGAAGCTCCTCGGCGGGCTGGAAGATCAGCCGGACCCGGCCGGGCAGCAGCCCGGCCGCCGCCTGCTGGGCCAGGAAGAGCCCGGTGCCGACCAGGATGGTGGTGTGCACGTCGTGACCGCAGGCGTGGCAGACACCGGGGACGGTGGAGCTGTAGGGCACGTCCTTCTCGTCCGGCACGGGAAGCGCGTCGATGTCGGCCCGCAGCGCCACGGTCGGCCCGTCACCGCTGCCGACCTCGCAGATCAGGCCGGTGCCACGCGGCAGGACCGAGGGCACGAGACCGGCCGCGGTCAGACGGTCGGCGACACGCTGCGTCGTGCGGTATTCGGCGAACGCGAGCTCGGGGTGCATGTGCAGGTCACGACGGAAGTCGATCAGTTCCTGCTCACGCCCGGCGAGGAACGTGTCGAGTTCTCCCCGAAAATTACGCCCCCGCATTGGTCACCGTCCTATCCGCGCCAGCAGCCTGAATCCTCGACGCACCGTGCCACTGCCCAGAATCACGTGATCCATGAGACAGCCCGAAAAAAAGTGATCGTCGCACCGGTGGGCCGGAGTGGGTGCCATGGGCCACGCCAGTGCGACTGATGAACCGTCGGCACAGGAGGGCGGACCAGTGTGAGGCCACCGGGCGTGCTGACGATGACATCGACTTTATCTCTCCTCCACGGCCCCTCGCCGACATCTGAGCCAAATGTTTTGCCGTCCCATCCCCTACTCCGGTGACTCCTGACCCACACGGACCAGAGGCGATGGCCCGGATGGGCTAGGGGCGGTAGCCGTACCGGGTGGTGCCGCGGCGGCGGTGGCCGCTTCCGGCCCCGTTGAAACCTCGGCGACCTGGCAATTTACGTGACCTCAGGTGCCAGTCATCGAACCCGAGGGAGTGATGCAAACCGGAAGAATGCGTGCTTCACTCCGCATATGATCACTAATATCCCGTTCGGGGAGAAGCATTCCAGATTAAGCATCTTCGAACCGAACGAGGGGACCCTGGTGGTCATCCCGTCACTCTCGCTCCCTCAGGACGAGCTGCGCAGGATCACCGGCGCCCTGTGCTACGAGGAGCGGCTGCTGTTCCTCCTGCTCACCCTCAGGCAGCCGGACGTCGAGGTCGTCTACCTGTCCTCGGCTCCGGTCGACACCGCGATCGTGGACTACTACCTGGGCTTCCTCGACGACCCCGACGAGGCGCGCACCCGCCTGCAAATGATCAGTTTGGATGATCCGCACACGGGGCCGCTCACCGTGTCGCTGCTGCGCCGCCCGGATGTCGTCGCGCGGATCCGCGCGGCGCTCGGCCGTACGGCGGGCGCCTGGATGGTGCCGTTCGTGGTCAGCGAGGCCGAGGAGCGGCTCGCCGAGATCCTCGGCCTGCCGATCTACGGCCCGGCCACCTCGCTGGCCCACCTCGGCTCCAAGAGCGGCGGACGCATGATCGCCGAGGAAGCGGGGGTGCCGATGGCCCGGGGCTTCGCCGACCTGCGGTCGCTGACCGAGGTGGAGCACGCGGCCCGTGCGCTGAGCCCCAGCGCCAAGCTGATGGTCAAGCTCAACAACAGCTACTCCGGGCTGGGCAACGCCGTCGTGATCAAGGATGAGCGGCCGCTCACCGCCTGCCACACGAGCTTCTCGGCGGCGGACGAGAACTGGACGACGTTCGCCGAGAAGATCGCCGAGCGGGGCGCGGTGATCGAGGAGTTCATCGAGGACCGGCCGTTGTACTCCCCCAGCGCCCTGGCCAGGATCACCCCCGGCGGCGCCTACGACGTGGTCGCCACCCACGAGCAGCTCCTCGGCGGCCCGAACGGCGACCTCTACCAGGGCTGCGCCTTCCCCGCCCGGCCGGAGTACCGGGCCCAGGTGGGCGAGTGCGCCGAGCGGATCGCCCGGGTCCTCGCCGGCCGGGGCGTGGTGGGCCTGTTCGGCATGGACTTCTTCGCCGTCAAGACCGACGCCGGCTACCGGGCCCTGCTGTGCGAGATCAACCTGCGGATCGGGGGCACCACGCACCCGTTCGGCGCCGCCCTGCTCACCACCGGCGCCTCCTACGACCCCGGCACCGGCACGCTCGTGCACGGCGGCCGGTCCAAGTACTACGTGGCGACCGACAACTGCACCGCCACCTGCCTGCGGGGCCGTACGCCCGCGGAGGTCGTCGAGCTGATCGACGACAGAGGTCTCGGCTTCGACCGCGAGGCCCGCACGGGCAACGTGCTGCACCTGCTCGGCGCGGTCCCGGAGTACGGCAAGCTCGGTTTCACCAGCATCGGCGACTCGGCCGAGGAGGCCGCCGAGCTACACCAGCGGACGCTTCGGGCGCTTAACCAGTCCGCGTAGGCCGATCACGCCCAGCACGACCGCCAGGACGAGGTTCACCGCGATCAGGATGCCGTGCACCACGTAGAAGGCCGTCGGGTGGCCGTCCGCGAGGTTGAAGCCGAGGCTGATCCACTCGAAGATCATGAAAGCGGCGAGGGCGACCAGGAATCCAGCGATCTTTCGCGACATTTGCATGACATCAGTATTCCGTTGCCTGCTCTGTTCCCAGGTCAGCGTGTGGGTCATCACATGCGAATCGGTACGAAGCTACCCTGAGATCACTATGGGGATGAAATACGTCGCGCCCGTTGGGGTGCTGCTCGCGGCGACCACCTTCCTGGGCGTTTCCGCGCACGCCGAGAGCGGGCCCGTCGGCGGTAAGGATCTCGGCGGCCGGGGCCTCGTCGTCCCGGCCGGAGTGAAGGCGCCTCCGAAGACGGCCGCGAAGTCCTACGTGATCGCGGACGCCGAGACCGGGGAGGTGCTCGCCGCCAAGGACCCCCACGGGCGCTACCTCCCGGCGAGCACGCTCAAGGCCCTGACCGCGCTCACCCTCATCCCCAAGCTCGACAAGGACCGGAAGGTCAAGCCGAGCAGCCGCGCCGTGAACGAGGAGGGCAGCGCCGTCGGCCTGGTCTCCAAACCCATCTACACCGTTGAGGACCTGTTCAAGGCGTTGATGCTGGTCTCGGGGAACGACTGCGCGATGGCGCTGGCCGAGGCCAACGGCGGCGTGGCCAAGACGCTGCAGGACATGAACGCCGAGGCCCAGCGGCTCCAGGCCTTCGACACGGTGGCCAAGACGCCGAGCGGGCTGGACAAGCCGGGCCAGAGCAGCTCCGCCTACGACCTGGCGCTGATCGCCCGGGCCGGGCTGGCCAATGACGATTTCCAGCGATATATCAGCACGAAGGTCGATAAGTTTCCCGCACCCAAGGGCTACTACGAGATCGGCAACCACAACAAGCTGCTCTGGCGCTACAAGGGCATGATCGGCGTCAAGAACGGCTGGACCTCCAAGGCCCTGGGCAGCTTCGTCGGCGCGGCCCGGCGGAACGGCCACACCGTCATCGTGTCGATCATGCGGCACAAGGGTTACTTCTGGGACGAGGTCGCCGACCTGCTCGACTGGGGCTTCGCCACCCGCGGCAAGGCCGTCCCGGTCGGCCGGCTGGTGGACCCGCTCCCCGAGCCCACCCCCCTGCCGACCGGTCCGGCCACCCCGCTCGCGACGCCCGCGCGTCCGGTGGCCTCGGCGCCCCCGACCGGCGGCACCGCGGGAGCCGCGTCCGGCTCCGGCGGGATCCCCGCCGTGGGCCTCTACGCGCTGGGCGCGGGCCTGCTCGGCGGCGTGATCTGGCTGGTGTACGGCATCCGCAGGCGGTCCCGCTAGACCTGCTCCCGCCTGCCCCGCCGCCTCGGGCGGGGAGCGCGGCGGCCGCCCCGCCCGAGGCGGCGGCCGCGCTACTGGACGGGGACGCCGCCGGTGGGGATCGGGGTGGGCTCGGGCGGAGGGCCGAGCGAGGCGGTCTCCGTCCAGGCCGCCGCGTAGAGGATCACGCGGGCCGAGAAGTTGATCCAGATCAGCAGCCCGACCATCACCGCGAACACCCCGTAGATGGGGTTGTTCAGCGTCCTCGACAGGATCAGCGCGGCGAGCTGCTTGAGAAGACCGAAGGCGAGCGCGCCCAGCAGCGCGCCGCGCAGCACCACCCGGAACGGCTGCCTCGACCGGCCCATCCAGCGCAGGACGATCACGAAGAGGACGGTGTCCGCCAGGATGCTGACGGCCAGGCCGACGAGCCAGATCGAGCCGCTGCCGATCACCGACTCCGACAGGCCCAGCCACTCGGACACGATCCCACTGGCCTGGGTGGCGAAACCGCCGACCAGCACCGAGGAGATCATCGTGATGCCGATCAGGATCAGGGCGGCCAGGTCACGGAGCTTGGCCAGGAAGAAGTTGAGGGGCGGCTCGGTGGTCATGGAGATCTCGCGCAGCGCGCCGCGCAGGGCGTCGACGGCGCCGAGCCCCGCGTAGAGCAGGCCGACCAGGCCGATGATCCCGGCGCTGGCCCGGGAGTCGGCGATCTGCTGGATCGGGAGCTGGTCGGCGAGGCCGGGCAGATACTGGTCGATGGCCTGCTGCAGGGTCCGGATGGCGTCCGGCCGGACGGACAGGAAGAAACCGAAGACCGCGAACGCCAGCGCGATGATGGGGAAGAACGACAGGAACGCGAAATAGGTCACCGCCCCGGCCAGCCGGTCACCGAACTGGATCTGGTACCGATGCACGGTCCTGATCAGATGATCGAACCAGGGCCACCGGACCCGGGTGGAGCCGACCTTCGACCGGCCCCACTCACGGAGCACCTCGATCCGTTCCTGCACGCTCGTCACTCGCGTCACCTACCCAATAACCGCCCCGCCGTACGTGGAGGAGACCACGTCCTGCGGGTGATCTCCGGCAGCGGCGGAGCGGCGGGCGGAACGAGCACCGGAGGGTCGGCGGACCGAACCCCGGGCAGGTCAGAGGATGGGCGGAACGAGCACCGGAGGATCGGCGGACCGAACCCCGGGCAGGTCAGGGGGTGGGCAGGAAACCCACCCGGTCGCGGACCTTGGCCATGGTCTCGGCGGCCACCGCGCGGGCCCGCGCGGCGCCGACGGCGAGCATCCTGTCGAGCTCGGCCTCGTCGGCCAGCAGCTTCTCGGTCCGCTCCCGGATCGGCGTGAAGGTGTCGACGACGGCCTCGGCCACGTCCTTCTTGAAGGCGCCGTACCCCTGCCCGGCGTAGCGGGCCTCAAGCTCGGGGATCGGCGTGCCGGTCAGCGCGGACTGGATGCGGAGCAGGTTGGTGACGCCGGGCTTGTTCTCGTCGTCGGCCAGGACCTCCGAGCCGGTGTCGGTGACCGCGCGCATGACCTTCTTGCGGAGCGGCCCCGGCTGCTCCAGCAGGTCCAGGATGCCGCCGGGCGAGGACGACGACTTGGACATCTTGGCCGTCGGGTCCTGCAGGTCGGTGATCTTCTCGACGCCCTCGACGATATGCGGCTTGGGCAGTGTGAAGGTCTCGCCGAAGCGGTGGTTGAAGCGCTGCGCGAGGTCGCGGGTGAGCTCCAGGTGCTGTTTCTGGTCGGCCCCGACCGGGACCTGGTCGGCCTGGTAGAGCAGGATGTCGGCGGCCTGCAGGATCGGGTAGGTGAACAGCCCGACGCTGGTGGAGCCCTCGCCGTATCTCGCCGACTTGTCCTTGAACTGGGTCATCCGGCCGGCCTCGCCCATGCCGGTGAGGCAGATCAGCACCCAGGCCAGCTCGCTGTGCTCGCGGACGTGGCTCTGCACGAAGACCGTGGAGCGCTCCGGGTCCAGACCGGCGGCGAAGAGCTGGGCGGCGGCGACCCTGCTGCGCCTGCGCAGCGTCTCCGGCTGGTAGTCCACCGTGATCGCGTGCAGGTCGACGACGCAGTAGAAAGCGTCGTAGCCCTCCTGCATCGCGACATACTGCCGCACGGCACCGAGGTAGTTGCCCAGGTGGAAGGAGTCGGCAGTGGGCTGGATTCCGGAGAGGACACGGGGACTGGCCATAGCAGGTAATTGTGTCAGGTGTCCGGAGTGAACGGCGCCTCCGGCCCGAAAGCGGCCGGCGTGTCCGGCGGCGAGGCGCCCCGGGCCCGAGTGCCCGGCGCGGAGTCCGGCGGGCAAGCGTCCGGTGTGCCCGGCGCGGAGTCCGGCGGAGGAGCGTGCGGTGTGCCCGGCGCGGAGTCCGGCGGAGGAGCGTGCGATGTGCCCGGCGGGGGAGTGTCCGGTGTGTCCGGCGGGACGGTCCGGCGCTTGATGCGGACCCGGGAGACCCGGCGGCCGTCCATGTCCGTGACCGACATCTCGAACCCGGGGATCTCCACCCGCTCCCCCAGCGTCGGCAGATGCCCCAGAGCCGCCATGACGAACCCGCCCAGGGTCTCGTAGGGGCCGTCGGCCAGCCGGATCCCGGTCTCGGTCGCCACCTCGTCGAGGTTGGCCAGCCCGTCGAGCTCGACCTCCCCGGCGGGCAGCACGACCTGCTCGTCCGCGACGTCGTGCTCGTCACGGATGTCGCCGATGAGCTCCTCGACCAGGTCCTCCAGGGTGACGATCCCGGCGGTGCCGCCGTACTCGTCGACCACGATCGCCAGGTGGTGCCCCTCCCCGCGCATCTCCGACAGCGTGGCCAGCACCCGCTTGCTGGTGGGGACCAGCTTGACCGGCCGGATCGGCACCAGCTCGCTGATCGGCTCGATCGACCCGGTCAGCACCGGATCCAGCAGGTCCCGGATGTGGATGAAGCCCACGATGTCATCGTAGGAGTCGCGGTAGACGGGGAAGCGGGAGTGCGGCATGGCCGCGGCCAGGACGGCCGCCTCGGCCAGCCGGGTGTCGACCGACATGAACTCCACCTCGGTGCGCGGCAGCATCACCTCGCGGAGCTGCCGCTTGCCCGCCGCGAAGACCTCCGCGATCAGGTGCCGCTCGTCCGCGGTGAGCTCCTGGTGGCCGGCCACCATGTCGCGCAGTTCCTCGGTGGAGATCTCCTCGCGGTCGGCCTCCGGGTCGCCGCCGAGCAGTTTGACCACGCCGTCGGTGGACTTGGACAGGGCCCAGATGATCGGCCGCGACAGCACGGCCATCCGGTCCAGGAACGGCGCGACCAGCAGCGAGATCCCCTCGGCCCGCTGCCGGGCGATCCGCTTGGGCGCGAGCTCTCCCAGCACCAGCGAGGCGTAGGAGATCGCCAGCGTCACCAGCACCAGGGAGAGGGGGGCCGAGACGGCTTCGGGCACGCCCCAGCCGTCCACGACCGGGATGAGGTCCTTGGCGAGGGTGTCGGCGCCGAACGCCGCCGACAGCATGGTCGCCACGGTGACGCCGATCTGCACCGCCGACAGGAACCGGTTGGGGTCGCGGGCGAGCTTGGCCGCCGTCGCCCCTCTACGGCCCCGGGTGTCGAGCCTGCGCACCTGGCTCTCCCTGAGGGAGACCATGGCCATCTCGGCGGCGGCGAAGAATCCCCCGATCAATACGAAAAGCATGACCAAGGCGGTGTTCGCCAGGACGCTGTTCACGAGACTGTCTCCGTCATGGCCGTCGCCCGTTCCGACTGTGGCCGATATTTGATGTGCCAGCATATGCTGGCAGTAGCCTTACAAAAATAAACACATTCAGACATCATCAAACAGGAGGCTCCGTGAAGCTGCTGGTCACCGGAGGCGCCGGATACATCGGGAGCGTCGTCGCGGCGCAACTCGTCGAGGCGGGCCACCAGGTCACCGTGCTGGACGACCTCTCCACCGGCCACGCGGACGCGGTGCCGGCCGGCGCCCGCTTCGTGGAAGGGTCGATCACCGAGGCCGCCGACGTGCTGCCCGGGATGGACGGCGTGCTCCACTTCGCGGCGAGGTCCCTGGTCGGGGAGTCGGTGGAGAGGCCCGGACTCTACTGGGCGCACAACCTCGGCGGGACCCTGGCCCTGCTCGACGCCATGCGGACCGCCGGGGTCGGCCGGATCGTGTTCTCCTCCACCGCCGCCACCTACGGCGAACCGGAGCGCTCCCCGGTCGTGGAGACCGACCCCACCCGGCCGACCAACCCCTACGGCGCGTCCAAACTGGCGGTCGACACCGCCCTGACCACCTTCGCCGGGCTGTACGGCCTGGCCGCGGTGAGCCTGCGCTACTTCAACGTGGGCGGCGCCCACACCGGCGGGGACGGGCGGGTCTACCGCGAACGGCACACCGTGGAGACCCACCTGATCCCCAACCTCCTCGCCGTCGCGCTCGGCGGGCGCGAGTCGGTCAATGTGTTCGGCACGGACTACCCGACCCCGGACGGGACATGCGTCCGCGACTACATCCATGTGGGCGATCTGGCACGGGCCCACCTGCTGGCCCTGGAGGCCTGCTCGCCGGGGGAACACAAGATCTACAACCTGGGCAACGGCACGGGTTTCTCGGTGCGCGAGGTCCTGGCGGTGTGCCGCGAGGTCACCGGGCACGAGATCCCGGCGGTCGTGCGCGAGCGCCGGGCCGGCGATCCGGCGGTGCTGGTGGCCTCCTCGGAGAAGATCCAGCGGGAGCTCGGCTGGAAGCCGGAGCATCCGTCCGTCCGGGACATCGTCGCCGACGCCTGGGCCGCCCTGCCCCGCTGACCGCAGCCCCGCGAGTCCCCGGACATCGATGATCAAGCGCCGTGACCCCGGGCCGCGCGGGGCTTTCCGCCGCCGGCCGCTCCCGTCCTCGATCTCCGTGGCCGATACGCCTAGCGCAGGTTGATACGGGCCATGTTGTTGGCGGGGCGGCGGTCGCCCACGTGGGTGGAGTAGACCGTCGCCTTGGCCCTCAGCGCGCGCCTGGGGGCGCGGAAGGCGAGGCGGAGGCTGACCCGCTTGCCGGAGCGGACCGCGCGCAGTTTGCAGCCGACCAGGCCGGGATACGACCGGCACCGCGCCCCCTTCGCCGACAGGAAGCGCGCCCTCTTGGTGTGGAAGAAGAGGGCGGCGTCACGGACGACCCGGGGCCCCCGGTTGCGGACCACGGCACCCATCATGAACAGCCGGCCGGCACGCGCCCTGCGCGACAGCCGGACCGCCAGGTCCGCCCCCTCGTCCACCGGGGTCAGCGTGTGGTCGGAGTTGTTCACCTCGTTCGCGTCGACGATCTCCGAGGAGAGCGTCGCGGTCGCCTCCAGCGGGCCGCGCGCCCCCGGACGGACCAGGCCGCTGATCGTCACCCCGCCGCTGGTCCCGGCCATGACGTCCTGCTGCGAGGCGCAGACCACCTCGCTGGCCGTCGCGCCCGGACGGCACTCGGCGACGTCGACGCGGAGGATCTCCACCCCTGCGGGCAGATTGATGGTGAGCAGGGGCAGCACGGCGTCCTCGGGCCCGGTGTTGTGCACCTCGGCCCGGTAGAGAAGCGGCTGCCCCGGTTGCGCGATCCTCGGCGAGGTCTCCAGCCGGACGGACAGATCCGCTCCGCTGACGTCCCTTTTCCCCGGCTCCGCCAGCACCACCCCGGGCACTCCGACGAGAGCAAGACTGACAATTCCCACGACGACCCGCGCCGCACCATGCGCCATGAACACCGATCCCCCGACCCTCAATGATCATTTAACGCCGGGGCGCGGTCTCACGGCACTATCGACACGCCGCCAATTCACCGTACGGGCTCGTCACGGCCGGGTTCTCCGGGGCCTCCGGGGCCTCCGGGCACACGAAGGGGCCCCGGCGGACCGGGGCCCCTCTCCGTGGGCTCAGCGGAGTTCGCGCGGGCTCAGATGAGACCGAGCTCACGGACGGCGGCGCGCTCCTCTTCGAGCTCGCGCACCGAGGCGTCGATGCGCTCGCGGGAGAAGGCGTCGATCTCCAGGCCCTGGATGATCTCCCACTTGCCGTCGCGCGAGGCGACGGGGAAGGAGGAGATGAGGCCCTCGGGCACGCCGTACGAGCCGTCGGAGGGGATCGCGGCGGAGGTCCACTCGGTGCCGTTGACCCAGTCGAAGACGTGGTCGATCGCGGCGTTGGCGGCGGAGGCGGCCGAGGACGCGCCCCGGGCCTCGATGATCGCGGCGCCGCGCTTGGCGACGGTCGGGATGAAGGTGTCGCGCAGCCAGACCTCGTCCACCTGCTCGGCCGCGACCTTGCCGCCGACCTCGGCGTGGAACAGGTCGGGGTACTGCGTGGCGGAGTGGTTGCCCCAGATGGTCATCTTCTTGATCTCGGTGACCGGGACCTGGAGCTTGGCCGCGAGCTGGGACAGCGCGCGGTTGTGGTCCAGGCGGGTCATCGCCGTGAAGCGCTCCGCCGGGACGTCCGGGGCGTGCTGCTGGGCGATCAGCGAGTTGGTGTTCGCCGGGTTGCCCACGACCAGGACGCGGATGTCGTCGGCCGCGTTGTCGTTGATGGCCTTGCCCTGCGGGCCGAAGATGCCGCCGTTGGCCTGGAGCAGGTCGCCGCGCTCCATGCCGGCCGTACGCGGGCGGGCGCCGACCAGCAGCGCGACGCTTGCGCCGTCGAAGGCCTTGTTGGCGTCGTCGGTGACCTCGATGCCGCTCAGCAGCGGGAACGCGCAGTCGTCGAGCTCCATCGCGGTGCCCTCGGCGGCCTTGACCGCCTGCGGGATCTCCAGCAGGCTCAGCTTGACCGGGACGTCGGCGCCCAGCAACTGGCCCGACGCGATGCGGAACAGCAGCGCGTAGCCGATCTGACCGGCGGCGCCGGTGACGGTGACCTTTACGGGAGTCTGGGCCATGACCTTCCCCCACTCGAAGGATGAATTGTGACGCTCGGATGTTACCCGTCCAGCGTCGCCGGTCCTGCGGCGAGTACCTTGATCCGGCCTCCGGGCAGAGCGATCAGCGCGACGAGGGCGACGAGCGCCCCGCCGGCGGCGAGCCAGGGGATGACGCTCGCGGCGGCGGAGGCGTGCGCGGCGCTCAGCCCGTGGGCGGGCGCCTCGTCCCTGACCACCGAGGCGTAGAGGATCCCGGCGAGGGCCAGCGCGACCGAGCCGCCGATCTGCCGGAAGAAGGTCAGGTTCGCGCTGGCGGTGCCGATGAACCGGCGCGGGACCGAATACTGGACCGCCACGGTCAGCCCGGACAGCATCGGCCCCATGCCCAGGCCGAGGAGCGCCATCCACCCGGCGAGGGCCAGGCCCGGGGTCTCGACGGTGAGCCCGGCGCAGAGCAGTGCCCCGAGCGCGATGAGGCCCGCCCCGGCGAGCAGCCACGGCTTGTACCGCTGGGTCCTGGACATGAGCACGCCGGCGATCCCGCTGCCGGCCACCATTCCGAGCATGAGCGGGTAGATTCGCAGGCCCGACTCGGTGGCGCTCAGCCCCAGGGACTCCTGGAAGTAGCGCGGCAGGAACACCACCCCGGCGTAGAGGCAGAACGCGGTGCAGAACGAGGTCGCGTTGGCCAGCGTGTAGGTCCGGTCGCGGAACAGCTCCAGGGGGATGATCGGCTCCGCCGCCCTGCGCTCGACGAGCACGAACAGCGCCAGGAGCAGGACCGACGCCACGATGGGCCACAGCACGGGACCGCTGGTCCAGGCATGGTCGTCCAGGCCCTTCTCGGTCAGGCCGAGGAGCAGCGCGCCGATCGCCCCGCTGAAGACGGCGATGCCGAGATAGTCGGGGCGGACGCCGCGCCCCTGACCGGCCACGTGCGGCAGCCGTGCCACGATGATCGCGATGAGGACCAGGCCGATGGGGAGGTTGACCAGGAAGGCCCAGCGCCAGCTGGCCTGGTCGGTGAAGACGCCGCCGAGGAACGGGCCGGCGATGTAGCTCAGCGCCATCACCCCGCCCAGCGCGCCCTGGACCCGGCCGCTCTTGCCCGGCGGGAACAGGTCGGCCACCAGCGCCAGGGAGAGCGGCAGCAACGCTCCCGCGCCCAGGCCCTGCAGCGCGCGGAAGGCGATGAGCTGGTTCATGTCCTGGGCGAGGCCGCACAGGAGCGAGCCGAGCAGGAACAGCACGACACCGGTGAGCAGCAGCGGCTTGCGTCCGTAGGTGTCCGACAGCCTGCCGTACAGCGGGACGGTGATCGTGGCGGTCAGCAGGTAGGCCGTCACGGCCCAGGTGTAGAGGCCCGTGCCGCCGAGCTCCTGGGTGATCCGGGGCAGCGCGGTGCCGACGATCGTCTGGTCGAGCATGGCCAGGAACATCCCGCCGAGGACGGCGAGGAGGAGCAGCCCGTTCTTGGGACTGGTCTCCGCTGGAGGGGCTGATACATCAGTAGACACATGTTGATATTGACGTGTCACTTTTTACATGTCAATCCATAGGTAAGATGAGGGCATGTCCCTTCGGATCGCGCTTCTCGGCCTGCTGACCGCCGCCGGCCCCGCCAGCGGCTACGACCTCACGAAACTCTTCGAGAGCTCGATCAGCAACGCCTGGCAGGCCCGGCACAGCCAGATCTACCCGGAGCTGAACAAGATGGCCGCCGAGGGCCTGATCACGGTCGAGGAGAAGGGCCCGCGTGGCCGGAAGACCTACGCGATCACCGACGAGGGTGCGCATGAGCTGCGCGTGTGGCTGATCGAGAAGGGGCCGTCACGGTCCTACCGCAGCGAAGGGGTGCTGCGCGCCTTCCTGCTGCCCACGCTGGAGCCGCACGAGGCCGCGGCGCTGCTCCGCGCGGAGGCCGCGTCCTACGGCGTCAGGCTGGCCGAACTGGAGGCGATCCGCGCGGCCAAGTCCTCGTGGAAGGAGCCCGGCTTCGGTCACCACGCCCTGGACCTGGGCATCCGCCAGACGCGGCTGATGCGCGACTGGGCCGAGGAGACCGCGGCCGAGATCGAGGGAACTACCCGCAGCTAGCCATGGCCGGGACGCCGTCCTCGCGGGTGGCGAAGTCGACCCTGGAGAAGTGCCGGTCGAGCAGCTTCGTCATCGTGCCGCTCTCGTAGAGGTCGGCGATCACGCCCTGCACGGCCTTGCACGTGCGCCTGTCGCCCTTCTTCACGGCCACCGCGTAACGCTCGTCGGTCAGCTTCAGACCGACCACCTTGTAGCCGATGCTCTCCCGGTTGCCGAACCCGGCCAGCACCAGGTCGTCACCGGGGATGGCGTCGATCTCGCCGGCCAGCAGCTTGTTCATGCAGCCGGTGTAGGTGTCGGCGGGGATCAGGACGAGCCGGTCCACCGCGCCCTGCAGGGCGCGGACCGAGCCGCTGCCCGCGGGCTGGCAGACCCGCTTGCCCTCCAGGCCGGCCGCGGAGACGATCGGGGAGCCGTCCTTGACGAGCACGTCGGCGTGGGCGAGATAGTACGGCCCGGCGAAGGTGACGTCGTCCTTGTCGTTGATCGAGTAGGTCGAGACGACCAGGTCGAGGTCGCCGGAGGCCAGAAGCTTCGGCCGCTCCTCCCGGCTGGTCGCCCGGAAGGTGACGCCGCTCGCGGGCACCCCCAGCGCCTTGGCGATCTCGGTGGCGAGGTCCACCTCGAACCCGCTCCACTTGCCGCCGCTGTTCAGCGCGACGCCCGGCAGGAAGTCACGCATGCCGACGGTGAGCCTGCCCGTCTTCGCCGCCTTGTCCGCCACGGAGGCGAACGTCGCCGGAGCGGATCCGGTGGGCTCGGGCTCGGTGCCGAAACGCGGCGGCCAGCCGGTGACGGCGACGGCGGCCGCCCCGGCGACCAGCAGCGCGGCGGCGGCCGCGGCCGCGATCCAGCGCCCCTTGGGTGAGCGCCTGGGCGGCGCCGAGTCCGGGACGGTGGCCTGCCAGCTCGGCGGCGGAACGGCCGCCGGAGGCTCACCGCGGCCGGGAGACGACACCTGGTCGCCGTAACCGGGTGACGACGGCCGCTCGCCGTACCCCGGGGACGACGCCGGCTCGCCGCGTCCGGGTGACGAGGGACGCTCGCCGTATCCGGGAGAGGAGGCGCGGTCCCCGTACCCGGGAGACGAAGGATGCTCGCCGTACCCCGGGGACGAAGACTGCCCGCCGTACCCGGGAGACGAAGGACGCTCGCCGTACCCAGGGGACGAAGGACGCTCGCCGTACCCCGGAGACGAAGACTGCCCGCCGTAACCGGGAGACGAAAGACGCTCGCCGTACCCCGGAGAGGAGGCGCGGTCGCCGGGGCCCGGTGACGACGGGTGCTCGCGCCGGGCCGGGGAGGGGCCGGGGTGCTGGGCACGGAAGCCCGTGGACGGCACGGGCGGATCGTCCGGGGCGGTCGTGGCCGGGGGCCGCATCCGGATGGGGGCGGTGGGCTCACCCGGGTCCGGGCCCGCGATCTGCGCTCCCTCGTTGAGGACGGCCGGCGACGCGTCCACGGTCTCGGGGTGGCCGAGCATCCGCAGCAGGATCTGGTCGGCCGAGGGCCGGGCGGCGGGCGACTTGGCCAGAGCCGAGCGGACCGCGCCGCGCAGCGGCTCCGGCATGACGCCGATGTCCACCTCGTGGTTGAGGATGCGGTTCAGCACCACCGCGATCGAGTCGCCGGCGAAGACCGTCTCCCCGGTCGCGGCGAACGCGATCGTCGCCCCCCAGGCGAACACGTCGGTGTGCGGGCCGACGTCGGCGCCGGAGATCTGCTCGGGCGCCATGTAGGCGGGAGTGCCGATCGCCCGGCTGGTGATCGTGCCGGTGGAGTCGATGATGCGGGCGATGCCGAAGTCCACCACGCGGGGCCCGTCGGCGGCGATGAGCACGTTGTCCGGTTTGAAATCGCGGTGCACGATCGCGGCGTGGTGGATCGCGGTGAGCGCGGTGGCCGTGCCGATCGCCAGCCGCTGCAGCGCCACACCCCGGAACGGGCCGTCGGTCTCCACGACCTCCCGCAGCGACCTGCCCTCGATGTATTCGCTCGCGATGTAGGGGGTGTCGCCTTCGAGATCGACGGCCACCACGCCCGCCGTGCAGAACGAGGCGACCCGCTGCGCGGCCCGCGCCTCCCGGGCGAACCGGGATCGGGCGATCGCGTCGCCGGAGAATTTCACGTGCAGCAACTTGATCGCCGCCCGCTCCCCCGACTCCTTCACCCCCAGGTAGACGACCCCCTGCCCGCCCTCACCGATCCGGCCGACGATGCGGAACGGCCCGAGCCGGCGCGGCTCCCCCGCTTCCAGCGGCGCGATCTCCGGCATCATCGTCCCTACGGTGTAGTAAATCTTCGACCAGCCAAACTTTATGATGCCGTAGCTCTTCCACCCGCCGCCTCACCCCAAGTGGCCGCACATTTCCTCCGGCGGGCGCCCCGGCGCCCACCAGGCCATCGGAGGACATGGCGGTCACTCCGACCCCCTCAATTACCGACAATCAGCCCAAGCTGGCGCTCCAGCCGCTTAGATCGCTACCGTTGACCGTCCCTTACGCAAGCCGGAGCAAATCCCTCATGCGCCGATATATCGGTTATCGCGAGTTCGTCCAGCGCGATCAGCGTTCCCTCGTCGGCACGGCCCTCCTCCTCACCGGCAGCCACGAGCAGGCCATCCGCCTGACCCTGTGGTCCTTGCGCACGGTCGGTCTCAGCTGGCCCCCGACCCTCTGGGAGAACACCACCACGCACGCCCACATCACCCTGTACCGCCGCTTCCTCCACAAGCCGACCGCCGCGGGCGCCACCGCCCTGGTACGGCTCCCGCCCCGCCAGCGCCTCCTCGTCGTGGCCTGCCTCCACGACGGCAGAACCCATGCCGAGATGGCCACCGTCCTCGGCATCCCGGTCGAGACCGTGAAGTCGGAGATCACCGAAGCGGTGGCCGTGCTCACCAAGGGCAACGTGGCCCGGCTGAAGACACGGCTGGCGACCGCGGCGGGCGAGGCGTCGGTCCCCGACCTCACCGCGCAGTCCATGCGCGCGCTACGGCGCCGCCGCAACCGCGGCGCCTTCCTGACGGCGGTCACGGTGCTCCTGTCGGTCTGCCTCGTCACCGCCTTCGTCCTGTTCCCGCAGGGAGAGGTGTGGAACTCGGCGCGGGGCGAGCGGAACCAGCCCGGTTCGACGGGGACTCCGGAGGCCATGGGCGTGATCTCCAGCCCGGAGCCGCGCCCCGGCCTCCAGCCGTGGCGAGCCCCCCGCACCTCCTTCGCGATCCGTTACGCGGTCCCCGGGAAATGTGCCGGCGACGACCCTGCGGGCGGCGGAGCCGTACCGTCACAGGCGGGGAAGGTCACCTGCGCGGGCTGGACGCTGAAGCTGGCCGGCGGCGGCACGGGCGGCTCGGCGCTCGACTCGGTGAAGTGCGCGGCCCCGGACCGCTGCGAGTCCACGGTGAGCGTCCCCGACGCGGCGGGGCTGCTGGCGCACGGCGACGGCCGGGGCTCCTGGCGGCTGAGTCCCGCCGTCAGCCCCGACGGGCACCGCATCGGCTACCTGAGTGCGGCCGAGGGAAGATATGTCGCCCACGACCTGCACAGCGGCGTGAAGCGGTATCTGTCGCCCGTCCTGGCCCCCTCGGACACCGAGACCGGCACCCGGGTGAGCGTCTCGCCGAACGGCCGCCACTTCACCGTCGAACTCGGCGCGCGCAGGCTGCGGACCGACTTCGCCACCGGGACCGTGACGTCGCTGCCCGCCGGGCGGGCGACAGCCGTGGAGGAGGCCGCGGACTGGCTCCGTAAGAGCTACCGCGTCTGGCGCGACTCCCCCAGCGGCAGGCACGCGGCCGCGATCGGGACCGAGGGCTCGGGGGCCGGCAGCCTCCACATCGTCGACGCCCGGTCACGGCGGGTGTTCAAGCGCCTGCAGCTCCCCTCCCCGGGCGGTCCCGCCAAGGCGGAGGTCGTCGGCTGGCTGAACAGCCATGAGGTGGTCGTCAAGATGACCGGCACGGCCGCCGGCCGCCCCGCCGGTTTCTTCCGGATGGACGCCGTCACCGGCAGGAAGCACCGCGTGACCGGCCTCGCCGACGACAGCATGATCGTGCTCGGCGCCGTGACGGCCCCCTGACGGCTCCCGTGACGGTCCCCTGACGACCGCCGGAGCCGCGCCGGCGACGGTCCGCCGGCGGCTCCGCGGTCGCCCGCACCGGACGGCGTGCGCGCCCGGCGGGAACGGGCCCGAAAAGCGGGAAGGGCCGGAAAACGGGAAGGGCCCGAAAGCAGAACGGGCCGGAAAAGCGGGAAGGGCCGCCCGGCGGGCGGCCCTTCCCGATGACGGCTAGGCCATCTTCTTCTTCAGGTTCTCGTCCAGCGCCGCCAGGAAGTCCTGGGTGGTCAGCCACTTGGCGTCGCCGCCGACGAGGAGGGCGAGGTCCTTGGTCATCTGGCCGCCTTCGACGGTCTCGACGCAGACCTGCTCCAGCTTCTCGGCGAAGTCGATCACCGCGGGGGTGTTGTCGAGCTTGCCGCGGTGGGCGAGGCCCCGGGTCCACGCGAAGATCGAGGCGATCGGGTTGGTGGAGGTGGGGTTGCCCTTCTGGTGCTCACGGTAGTGCCGGGTCACGGTGCCGTGGGCGGCCTCGGCCTCGACGGTCCGGCCGTCGGGGGTCAGCAGGACCGAGGTCATCAGGCCGAGCGAGCCGAAGCCCTGCGCGACCGTGTCGGACTGGACGTCGCCGTCGTAGTTCTTGGCCGCCCAGACGTAGCCGCCCTCCCACTTGAGCGCCGCGGCGACCATGTCGTCGATCAGGCGGTGCTCGTAGGTGATCCCGGCGGCCTCGAACTCGGCCTTGAACTCGGTCTCGAAGACCTCGGCGAAGATGTCCTTGAAACGGCCGTCGTATGCCTTCAGGATCGTGTTCTTCGTGGAGAGGTAGACCGGGTAGCCGCGGGACAGGCCGTAGCGCATGGAGGCGCGGGCGAAGTCGCGGATCGAGTCGTCCAGGTTGTACATCGCCATCGCGATGCCGGGCCCGGGGAAGTCGTAGACGTCGAGCTCGATCGGCTCCGAGCCGTCCTTCGGCGTGTAGGTGAGGGTCAGGGTGCCCTCGCCGGGGATCTTCAGGTCGGTGGCGCGGTACTGGTCGCCGAACGCGTGACGGCCGATGATGATCGGCTTCGTCCAGCCGGGGACGAGCCTCGGCACGTTGGACATGATGATCGGCTCGCGGAAGATGACGCCGCCGAGGATGTTACGGATGGTCCCGTTCGGGGACTTCCACATCTTCTTCAGGCCGAACTCCTCGACCCGCGCCTCGTCCGGGGTGATCGTGGCGCACTTGACGCCGACGCCGTACTGCTTGATGGCGTTGGCCGCGTCGATCGTCACCTGGTCGTCGGTGGCGTCGCGGTGCTCGATCCCGAGGTCGTAGTACTTCAGGTCGACGTCGAGGTAGGGAAGGATCAGCTGGTCCTTGATGAACTGCCAGATGATCCGGGTCATCTCGTCGCCGTCAAGCTCGACGACGGGGCCCTCTACCTTGATCTTGGGCATGCGTGTGGTTCCCCTTCTGAACTAACACTGGCCAGACAGTCCTTTTGAGGCTCACTGGCCGTTGAGGCTATCGGACGGGTATGAGCGCTTCGCGGCCCACCCGTGCATCCGGCTTAAAGCGGCATAAGCGACGGATATTGGAGTACCAGCGAGCCGGCCATCAGCGCGACGCCGAAGGCGGCGAGCGTGACGGTGTCGGTCGATCTGGTGCGTACGGCGAGCAGCCCGCCGCCGGTCAACCGGAACATGGCCCCCAGCGTCATGACCACGCCGAGGGAGAACCCTCCCCACTCGACGTCGAACAGGACCGCGAAGGTCACGGCGAGAACCGCACCCACCAGCACCAGCGGATACGGTCCCCATCGGTCTTCAGTTGTGCTCACCGTTCCCACCCATGGCCGCCGTTCACTCGGGCACTCATCGGCTCCTCTGCCGCACGCGGCTCATCGCTCGGCGAGCGGCTTCCACTTCTGGCCGCGCTCACCGATGTATTCGCTGTCCGGACGGATCAGGCGGTTGTCGGCGTGCTGCTCGATGACGTGTGCCGTCCATCCTGCCATGCGGCTGACCGAGAAGACCGGGGTGAACAGGTCTGTCGGGATACCGAGGTAGTGGTAGACGGTCGCCGCGTAGAAGTCCACATTGGGGTAGAGGCCCTTCGTCTCGAAGACGACCTCCTCCATCTCCTTGGACATCCGGTAGTACGTGTCGTCGCCGGAGGCCTCCGCGAGCTCCTGCGACATCTTGCGCAGGTGCGTGGCGCGCGGGTCCTCGGTCTTGTAGACCCGGTGCCCGAAGCCCATGATCTTCTCGCCGGCGGCGAGCCTGTCACGCACGGCCTGGGCGACCGCGGCCGGGTCGAGCGACTCCAGGGTCCGCATGACCTGCTCGTTGGCCCCGCCGTGCAGCGGGCCCTTGAGGGTGCCGATGGCCGCCACGATGGCCGAGTGCATGTCGGAGAGGGTCGCGGCGCACACGCGGGCGGCGAACGTCGAGGCGTTCATCGTGTGGTCGGCGTGCAGGACCAGGCAGGCGTCGAAGGTCTCGACCTCGTGCCGCCCGGGGGTCCGGCCGGTGATCTGGAGCAGGAAGTTGGCCGCGATGCTCAGCTCGGGATCCGGCTCCGGGATCGTGGTGCCCGTCCTGGCCGCGTGGTAGCGGGCGACGAGGATCGGCTGCTGCGCGGTCAGCCGGGCTGCCTTGCGCAGGTTGGCCTCGGGAGCGTTGGAGTCCTTGTCCGGATCGTCGCCCCCGGCCAGGGAGACCAGCGTGCGCAGCGCCTCCATGGGCGCCTGCTTCTCCGCGATCTCCGCGATGTTCGCTTCGGCCAGAGCGCCGATCTTACGGCCCCCGACGAGCTCGGCCCCGTAGGCGGCCAGCTGTTCCCTGGTGGGGAGGCTGCCGTGCTGCAACAGGTGGGCGATCTCTTCGAAGGTGGTGCGGCCGGCCAGATCGTGGATGTCGTAGCCACGATAGAAAAGGAGACCGGCCTGACCGTCGATGTCACTGAGCGCTGTGGACGCGGCTACGACATCGGCGAGGCCTTTTGTGGGCTTGTCCGCCATGAGTGTTTCCTCCGCTTATCTTCGCCCGAAGTCTACCCGTGAGCAGGGGAAACCCTCCCGAGAGGTCCAGACCAATTTCACGAGGGATTCTCCTTCTGGCAAAGGCGATTCCCCATCACCTCGTTTGGGTAAGCCGGAGCTGTAGGAATAGTTACGGCGGGCTACCTGGGGAGGAACTGCCGTGGAGGGGCCGTTCATACGCATCGAGGACACCGGCGAGGTGGTCCCGTTGCGCCCCGAGATCACGACGATCGGGCGTGGCCGGGGAGTTGACATCCGGCTCACTGATCCAAGTGTGTCCCGGCTGCACGCGGAATTCGTCCGGCGCGGACCCTACCTGTATGTCGTTGATCTGGGCCTGTCCCGCAACGGCACACGGGTGAACGGCAGGCCGATCGCCCGGAGGGTGCTCGACGACGGTGACGTCGTCTCCTTCGGCGCCGCGCGGGGCAGAATCGGCGGAGTCCCGCGTGAGGACTTCGCCCCCGAGGTCGAGCTCCGCCGCGCCGCGGCTCCGGAGCTGACCCGGCGGGAGGTGGACGTGCTGACGTCGCTGTGCCGTCCGGCGCTGTCGGACGAGGCGTTCGTCGCGCCCGCCACCGCGCGGGAGATAGCCGACGATCTGGTGGTGACGGAGGCCGCGGTCAAGCAGCACCTGCTCCGCCTCTACCAGAAGTTCCGGATCCCGGAGGGGACCAACCGGCGCACCAGGCTGGCCAACGAGGTGGTCGCCCTGGGGCTGGTCAGGCCCACCCCGGTGGTGCCGCCGCAGCGCGCGGCCGGCGCCCCGGAGCCTCAGGCGGCGGCGACCACCGCGAGCCGCCGGGCGTCCTGAACCGCTAGCCCCGCTTCTCGGCGGCCTCGACCACGTTGGTCAGCAGCAGGGCCCGGGTCATCGGGCCCACGCCGCCGGGATTGGGGGTGAGGAAGCCCGCGACGTCCTCGACGCCGGGGGCGACATCACCGGCGATCTTGCCGTCGACCCGGGAGACGCCGACGTCGAGCACGGCGGCGCCGGGCTTGACCATGTCGGCCGTGATCAGGTGAGGCACGCCCGCCGCGGCGACGACGATGTCGGCGCGACGGGTGTGGGCCGCCAGGTCCTGGGTGCCGGTGTGGCAGAGGGTGACGGTGGCGTTCTCCGAGCGGCGGGTCAGCAGCAGGCCGAGCGAGCGGCCCACGGTGATGCCGCGGCCGACCACGACGACCTCGGCGCCCTTGATGGGCACGCCGTACTCCTGCAGGAGCAGGACGATGCCGTGCGGGGTGCAGGGCAGCGGCGCGTCGACCATGTGCACCAGGCGGCCCAGGTTGACCGGGTGCAGCCCGTCGGCGTCCTTGGCCGGGTCCATCCGTTCGAGCAGCGCCATGGTGTCGAGGTGGCGGGGCAGCGGGAGCTGCACGATGTAGCCGGTGCACTCCCCGGCGGCGTTGAGCTCGTCGATGACCGCCTCGACCTCGGCCTGAGTGGCCGTCGCCGGCAGGTCCCTGCGGATGGAGGCGATGCCGACCTCGGCGCAGTCGCGGTGCTTGCCGGCCACGTAGATCTGGCTGCCCGGGTCGTCACCGACGAGGACGGTGCCCAGCCCGGGGGTGATGCCGCGCTCCCTCAGCACGGCGACCCGCGCCGTGAGGTCTGCCTTGATCTTCGCCGCGGTGGCCTTGCCGTCCAGAATCTGCGCGCTCATGGGTTCAATCCTTCCATGAGATCATCCGCGCTCCGCTTCCCGGCGCTCGATGATCCTGCGGGTGAAGGGGATGATCTCCACGATCTTGGCCCCCAGGTAGGCGGCGCCGAAGGCGAAGACGAGGAGCAACCAGGGGCTCTCCCAGAATCCACTCATGATCACAAAGACGTTCAGGACGGCGTCGAGCAGAGGCATGAGGGAGTCTCCACAGAGGCGGGGGCAGGGATGCGCTTCAGGTTAACCGGGGTTTAAACCTTCTCCGGCCAGAAAATCCTGTCCGCTCCGCCACTTTCCTGTCTCCGGTGTACGGCCGCCACACGTGTGCGTCGGCCGTACACCCTCCTGGAGATCGGCGGGATCAGTGGAAGAAGTGGCGGGTGCCGGTGAAGTAGAGCGTGACCCCGGCGGCCTCGGCCGCGGCGATCACTTCCCCGTCCCTGATGGAGCCGCCGGGCTCCACGATCGCCTTCACCCCGGCGTCGATGAGCACCTGCGGGCCGTCGGCGAACGGGAAGAACGCGTCGGAGGCCGCGGCGGAACCCCGGGCGCGCTCACCCGCGCGGGAGACCGCGAGCTGCGCCGAGTCGACGCGGTTGACCTGGCCCATGCCGACGCCGACACTCGCGCCGTCGGCGGCGAGCAGGATCGCGTTGGACTTCACCGAACGGCAGGCCTTCCAGGCGAAGGCCAGGTCGGCGAGGACCTCGGCGGAGGCCGCGGGGCCCGCCTTGAGCTCCCAGGAGGACGGGTCGTCGCCGGGGGCGTTCACCCGGTCGGCGGTCTGCACCAGCAGGCCGCCGTCGATCCGGCGGAACTCGGCCGGGTTGCCCGGCCCCTGCGGGCAGGACAGCAGCCGGATGTTCTTCTTCTCGGTGAGCACGGCCAGCGCCTCGGCGGTGAAGGCCGGAGCCACCACGACCTCGGTGAACACCTCGGCGATCTGCCGGGCCAGCTCCTCGGTGACCTCGCCGTTGACCGCGATCACGCCGCCGTAGGCGGAGACCGGGTCGCAGGCGTTGGCCTTGCGGTGCGCCTCGGCCACGTCGGCGCCGACCGCGATGCCGCACGGGTTCTGGTGCTTGATGATCGCCACGGCGGGCCCGGCGAAGTCCCAGGCGGCCCGCCAGGCGGCGTCGGCGTCGAGGTAGTTGTTGTAGGACATCTCCTTGCCGTGCAGCTGCTCGGCGTTGGCCAGGCCGTCCTGCCCGCCGGAGTAGAGCGCCGCGCCCTGGTGCGGGTTCTCGCCGTAGCGCAGCGGCGACTTGAGACTCCAGGCGGCGCCCATGTAGCGCGGCCAGGAGTCCTCCTCGGCCGCGTAGACGTCGGCGAACCAGGAGGCCACCGCGGTGTCGTAGGCGGCGGTGTGGGCGTACGCGGCCCCGGCGAGCCGGCGGCGCTCGGTGAAGGTGAAGCCGCCCTCGGCCACCGCGGCGAGCACGTCGCCGTAGGCGCCGGGGTCGACCACGATCGCGGCGGTGCCGTGGTTCTTGGCCGCGGCGCGGATCATCGCGGGGCCGCCGATGTCGATCTGCTCGACGCACTCGCGGTCGGAGGCTCCGGAGGCCACCGTCTCCTGGAACGGGTAGAGGTTGACCACCACCAGCTCGAAGGGGTCGATCTCCAGCTCTTCGAGCTGCTTGACGTGGGCGGGGTTGCCGCTGTCGGCCAGCAGGCCGGCGTGCACGCGCGGGTGGAGGGTCTTGACGCGGCCGTCGAGGCACTCGGGGAACCCGGTCAGCGCCTCGACCGGAGTGACGGGGACACCGAACGAAGCGATCTTCGCGGCGGTGCCGCCGGTGGAGACGATCTCCACACCCGCGGCGTCGAGGCCGCGAGCCAGCTCCTCCAGCCCGCTCTTGTCATACACAGCGATCAACGCGCGCCGGATGGCGATGCGGGTCACTTCTTGGTCCTCCTGTTTGGTTCCGGTTTCATCCGGGGCGCCCGGCTCATCCACCGGGTCGTCCGAAGCGAAAGGTCCTGCCGGTCACGGTCCAGCCCTCACGGGCCATCCGACCGACGGTGTCGACGAGCAGGCTCCGCTCGACGGTCTTGATGCGCTCGTGCAGGGCTGCCTCGTCGTCGCCGTCCAGCACGGGCACGGCCTCCTGGGCGATGATCGGCCCGGTGTCGACTCCGGCGTCGGCGAGCATCACGGTGCAGCCGGTGATCCGCACGCCGTACGCGAGGGCGTCGCGGACCCCGTGCGCGCCGGGGAAGGAGGGCAGCAGCGCGGGATGGGTGTTGAGAACGGGGAAGGCGGTCAGCGTCGGCGCGCCGAGGATCTTCATGAATCCCGCGCAGACGACCAGGTCCGGCCGGTGCTCGGCGATCCGCGCGGCGATCCCCCGGTCCCAGGCGTCCCGGCGCGGGTGGTCGGCCAGCCTCTCGACGAAGGTGGGGACACCGGCGCGCTCCGCGCGGGCCAATCCCTCGATACCGTCGCGATCGGCACCCACCGCTACGATCCGGGCACCATAAGCCTCATCTGCCACAGCGTCCAGTAAGGCCTGTAGGTTGGTCCCAGAACCGGACACGAGGACCACAAGCCGAGCGGCCTGGGATGACACCGACGCACTCCATTCGGACGGGGACTCACGCCGCTGCAAGGGTATCGGCCTGTCCACTCACGCGATGCAAGGAGGTCAGGTGACGACTCCCGTCCAGGCACGGCCGGCGGAGGGTGCGGGACGGCGGGCGTTGTGGCTCGCCTTCGCCTCGGTGGTGTTGACTCTGATACTCCCTCTGGCGGGGCTCGTCATGTCGGTTTTCGCCCTCGTCGTCTCGGTCCGCGCGATCCGGGCCCTGCGTTCGGTGACGAAGCCGGTGACCCCCGCGATCGTCGGCATCGTCGTGGCGTCGCTGGCACTGCTGATCTCCGCCGGGGTGACCGCGATGCAGTTCTACTTCAGCGACGAGCTGGCGGCCTACACCGAGTGCGGCAGGGGCGCGGGCACCGTCACCGCGCAGAACGAGTGCGTGGACCAGCTCGAACGGGCGATGGAGAAGAAGATGCCCTTCGTCCGGCCCGGCGACGTGCAGTTCCCGTTCCCTCCCTGAGCTCCGTACATTTCCTGCCTTAACCCCGGTACGGCTTCACCGTAATCGTCCACTCCGGACATAATCCCCGGTAGAACAGGCCAGAGGACGAGCAGCAGCATGAGCCGTGGCGGAGCCTCGTGAAGACTGCAGCGTTCCGAGCGAATGCTCCCCCCTTCCGGGGGTGCTCAATAAGATCCGAATGTGTCCCAGCCGCCGCCCCAAGCGCAGAACTACGCTCAAGCCGCCCGTCGTCATTACGACGACGCCGTCTATCTACACAACGACGGCCGACTGCCCAACGCCGACCACCACTACGGCTTCTCGGTGGAATGCGCCCTGAAAAGCCTTCTGCTGCGTTACCTCAACGCGACCATGGCGTCGCCTAACGGTATGCCATCGACCATCGATGCGAGCGGCAGGCCCAAGAAGCATGGACATCTTCCCGGCATCTGGTCCGACGTGGCGATTCTGGCCCACGGCCGATCTGGTAGCACACTGGCTGGTGTGCTGACCGCCTCCGCCCCCTTCGCCACCTGGGATGTCGCCGATCGCTACCACGGCAACCCGCCGCTCGGCACGACCACGGTGAACCAACGTAAAGCAGCCGCTACCCAGATCCTCGCTCTACACGAGCAGGCGCTCATTATCGGAGTTCTTCAGTGAGCCCTTCCTCTGTCACCGTCCGCTTCGACGAGGCTTGGCCCATCGCCGTCGCCATAGCTCGGAAGGCAGCCGCTCAGGGCATCGACAGCGTGCTGGTGCGCGATGTTCTCGGACGTCTCTGCCTCGCTCTCGACGATCGGCGCAGGGAGCTTTCGCAGGACTCCGTCGAGCGATGGCGCGCTGACATGACCGAAGGTCTCGGCCGGTACGCCGCCTCCAACACGGTGTTGCTGGCCTCCGATCTCTTCGCGGCAGGGGCCGTCTTCGATTCCCCCCGCTTGGTCGATGAACCGGGACTAGAGGGCAGTTCGGAGCAGGGACGCATCCGCGCGCTGGACAACACCGTGGTGGGTGAGGACTGGGCACGTGTCACCACGCCCTCGGCCGAGACCTCCGGCGGCCGGACCGCGCGTATAGCGCTGTATGGCTTCAAGGGCGGCGTCGGCCGATCAACGGCGACGTTCATGCTCGGCAAGCATCTCGCCGACCAGGGGCGGTGTGTCCTTGTAATCGATCTCGACCTAGAGTCACCAGGCTCCGGTCCTCTTCTTCTCATCGAGGATGAGATGCCCAAGTACGGCCTGGTCGACTATCTCGTCGAATCCGCCCTCGGCAACGCCGAAGGGCTAGACCTGGTGGCGCCGGCATCTGGCGTACCGGTTACCGGGAACGGCGAGCTATGGGTTGCTCCAGCGCGAGGGCACGGCTCCGACACGGTGCCGTATGCGTATGTCGACAAGCTCAACCGTGTCTACGCGGATGTTCCCGGCAGCGCATTCCCTGCCTTCGCTGACCGGCTGGAACAGGCCGTGGCAGCCTGTGAGTCAGCTGTCGCCGAACGGAGTCGCCAACCGGATGTCATCCTGCTCGATAGCCGGGCCGGTATTCACGACATCGCCGCGATCACCATCTCCAGGTTGTGCGACCTTGCGCTGCTCTTCGGCTCCGACAACAGCCAGACGTGGAATGGTTACCGTGATCTGTTCACCGCCTGGAGAACATCTGGCCAGGCGGTGGCGATCCGCGAGAAACTGCGGATGGTTGCCTCGATGGTTCCGGACAAGCAGCGCGCCGACTATCTGGAGTCGTTCCGTGAACATGCCTGGACGTGCTTCTCCACGCTTTACGACGACCTACCGGCCGGTGACCAGACCGGCTTCAACCCAAGCCCCGAGGACATCTATGCCCCTCATTCCCCTATTCCGATCCTGTTCACCCTGGACCTGGTCGGACTTGACGGAGCGACCAGCCAGGGATGGAGCCAACGGACATTCGTGCAGGCCGCATATGGTGAATTCTTGAACACCGCCACTCATCTCATCGGCGAAGGGCTGTGATGACCGCTCCTCTCGGAGCCGAGGAACTCCGCACGCTGCTCAACGACTCGCTGCCGAGTGCACAGGATGCGGACACCATCGAGCCGACCGTCAACACGCTGTTCACCCCGGATAGTCACCGCCGCGCGCTGGACGTGGACACTACTGTCGTCATGGGCGGGCGTGGCGTCGGCAAAACGTTCTGGTTCCGGTCTCTGCGCAACGACCGACTGCGTGCAGTGGCGGCCCACGAGTACCGTATCGACCGGCTCACCCGGGTGACAGTCGACGCGGGCTACGGTGCAGACATCGCCCCCGAGCGCTATCCGGGGTCCGCGGAACTGCGCAGCCTGATAGACGCCGACATCACCCCCCGGGATCTGTGGGACACAGTGCTACTTGTCGCACTCGGGCTGAGGGACCTCGACGGCATTCCCTCCTGGAAGGAGCGCATCCGGTGGGTGCGCGAACACCCCGCTGAGCGGGACCAGACCATCGCCGAAGCCGATCGCCAGGCCAAAACCGATGGGGTCTTGCGGATGATCCTCTTCGATGCCCTGGAGCATCTCCACCGCGACCGCCGTCAGGCAGACCAACTCGTCGCCGGCATCCTTCAGCTTGCTCTAGAACTACGGCTGAGCACTCGCAACATTCGCTTCAAGATCTTCATTCGGCCCGACATGTTCGATGGAGCGCTGCTGTCCTTCCCAGACGCGTCGAAGCTCGCTTCGAACGCAGCCAGCCTGAAGTGGTCGCCGCCCAATCTGTACGGCCTGCTCTTCCAATATCTCGGCAATCACTTCTCCTCTCTGGCAGAACGATTCCGGGCGACTCTCCCCGGCTGGACCGAACCCACCGCCGGCCGATACCTTCCGCCTCCTTCCCTTCTCGGTGACGAACAGCAGCAGTCCGCGTTGTTCGCGACGATCGCCGGCCCCTACATGGGAGCGAATTTCCGTAAAGGCCACACTTACACATGGCTTCCCAATCACCTGATGGACGGGGCCGAGCAAGTCAGCCCGCGCAGCTTCCTCAGTGCGCTGGCCAAGGCCGTGGAGGAGACGACCTCACAGTACGCGGCCCATGAATATGCCATCCATCACGAAGGCATCCGTCGAGGCGTACAGGCGGCTTCCACGACACGCGTGGCGGAAATCAAGGAGGACCTGCCCTGGGTGCAGACGGCCATCGCCCCCTTGGCCGGCCAGCAGGTACCGATCGACGAGAGCAGCGTGATCGGCCTGTGGACCGAGCACGAGCTGACGAAGTCGCTCCAACGACAGGCAGCAGATCTCGTCGAAGGTGAGACGGTGAGGACCGGCCCACGGTATCCCGACCGCTACCCCGGCCTCATCAAGGAACTCATCGACCTGGGCGTGATGAGACGCCGTAAGGACGACCGTATTGACCTTCCCGACGTTTACCGCATCGCCTTCTCCATCGGTCGCAAGGGTGGCGTGCCAAAGGTCAAGGCATAGCCCTCGACCCATGCGACAGCCGCGCCCGGAAGCAGACGGCGGACCCGCCGGGCCGGATGCCGCCGCGCTATTCCAGACCTCCATCTCCATGATGCAGATCGCGGGGGGATACCGGCGCGGGAGACTCAGTCGCGGTCCCAGGCGTAGGGGTCCAGGTAGATCACGTGGCCGCCCTTGTCGTCGGACTCGTCGACGATGTCGCGCCGGGGCGGGCGCGGCGGTTCGCGGTCGCGGGTCTTCGGAGGGTTCTCCGCCGCCGCCGAGGCGTGCTCGTCCTCCCAGTCGTCCCTGATGACCGGGATCGGCTGGGTGTCGCACTCGGTGGCGTCCAGCCAGTGGCCGGGGAGCATGCAGGGGCTGTCCGGCTCGGCGAGCCCGACCTTGCCCGCCACCGTCCCCGCGGCCTTGGCGATCTTCGCTCCCGCCTTGCGGACCGGCGCGGTGGCCGTGCCGACCTTGGCGGCGGCCTTGGTCACCGCCGTGTTCTGCCCTCGGAAGATCAGCCACCAGTTGGCCAGGCCCGCCGAGATGCCCGCGGCGACGCCCACCTCCAGCGTCACCGAGAGCATGACCTCCCACGCCGCCGGGCCGACCGCGGCGAGTCTCGTCCCGCCCAGCGAACCGCCGGACAGCGCGGCCAGCAGCCCGGCCGTCGCGCCGGTCGCCAGCCCGCAGACGAACCCCCACAGCGGCGCGCCCTCGAACGAGGGCGACGGCGCGATCCTGACACCCAGGACACCCGCCACCGCTCCGGCCGCGAACGGCAGCGCGATCACCGCCATCACCCACGCCGGGGTGGGGCCCGCCTCCGGCAGGGCGCCCAGGATCGGCAGGCTCGGCACGGTCCCGAGCTGGACCCCGGTGGGCGCGACCAGCGTGCCGGCGCCGACCGCGAAGCCCGGACCGGCGATGTAGGCCATCCCCCAGATGACCGCGTTGAGCAGGTAGAGCCCCTGGACCAGCAGGAGCAGCAGGCCGCCGACGAAGCCGGGCGACAGGATGTCGGACAGCTCCTGGACCTGCTTGAAGTTGACCACGATGGCGCCGACCACCATGACGGCGCCCGCCATGAGCATGATGCCCAGCGCGGCGGCCGAGGCCACCACGACCGAGCGCAGCCGTTCGGGCAGCAGGCGCAGCATCGACCGCCACGGCCCGATCGTCCTGGCGGTGGCCAGCGAGCCCGCGAGGAAGGCCACCACCAGGTGACTGACCAGCACGTCGCCGAGGAACGGCTGGGTGACCTCGTTCCGGGTGACCAGCGCGACGATCCCGGCCAGCAGCGCGTACGGCGCCGCCAGCGAGATGCCCGCCTGGGCGACCAGCACGAGCTGGGCCCGGCGCCGGGCGTTGGCCTCGTCCTTCGGGCTGTTCTTGGGTAGCCGGGCGGGCAGCCGCAGGCGCAGGTCGGCGTCGCGGGCCATCCAGATCCCGGCCCGGTACAGCAGGAAGGCCGGCAGCACCGTCAGGCCGAGCGGGAGCAGCCCGACCGCCCCGCCGGGGATCGCGAACCCCGCGTGGTGGGCCGCCAGCCAGATCTGCGCCGCCGTGCGGAACACCCCCGGCAGGCCCGGACCGAGCGAGCCCTTGGGGGAGGCGATCCAGCCGACCAGGGTGAGCGTGGTGAGCACCGCCACACCTACGCCGAGCGTCCACGCGGCTGCGAGCATCCCGGAGACGGGAAGCGGCCGACGGACGTCGTCGTCGTCACCCGTGACGCCGGGCAGGGGGATACGGCTGAGGACGTTACGGGGAGCCGTCCGGAGCTGATCGAGAAGGGCCGTCACAATAGTCGATGGTCTCAGGATCTTCCGCGTGGGAGAGACTCCTTCGCCCCGCGTGTCGCGTGCCGTACGGACAGCCGTCTGACGACAGGCGCCTGCCGTACGGGGAACCGCCGGGGAACAGGAAAGGCGCCCGGCAGGACATCGGGCGCCTTTTCTGGTGAAACTAGCGGGCCTGCATGACCTCGCGCATCAGGCGGGCGGTCTCGCTCGGGGTCTTGCCGACGCGGACGCCGACCTTCTCCAGAGCCTCCTTCTTCGCCTGGGCGGTGCCGGCCGAGCCGGACACGATCGCGCCCGCGTGGCCCATGGTCTTGCCCTCGGGGGCGGTGAAGCCCGCGACGTAGGCGACGACCGGCTTGGTCACGTGCTGCTCGATGTAGGCGGCGGCGCGCTCCTCGGCGTCTCCGCCGATCTCGCCGATCATCACGATCGCGTCGGTGGCCGGGTCGTCCTGGAAGGCCTGGAGGGCGTCGATGTGCGTGGTGCCGATGACCGGGTCGCCACCGATGCCGACGGCGGTGGAGAAGCCGAAGTCGCGCAGCTCGTACATGAGCTGGTAGGTCAGCGTCCCGGACTTCGACACCAGGCCGATGCGGCCGGCGGTGGTGATGTCGGCGGGGATGATGCCGGCGTTGGAGGCGCCGGGCGAGGCGATGCCGGGGCAGTTCGGCCCGATGATGCGGGTCTTGTTGCCCTTGGCGACCGCGTAGGCCCAGAACTCGGTGGTGTCGTGGATCGGGACACCCTCGGTGATCACGACGCAGAGCGGGATCTCGGCGTCGATGGCCTCCTTGACGGCGTCCTTGGTGAACGCCGGGGGCACGAAGACGACCGACACGTCGGCGCCGGTCTCCTTGACGGCCTCGACGACGGTGCCGAAGACGGGCAGACCCTCGTGGGTGGTGCCGGCCTTGCGGGCGTTGACGCCGCCGACGACGCGGGCGCCGGAGGCGAGCATGCGGCGGGTGTGCTTGGTGCCCTCACCGCCGGTCATGCCCTGAACAATGATCTTGCTGTTCTCGGTCAGCCAGATAGCCATTACGCACCTACCGCGGCGAGCTCGGCGGCGCGCTTGGCCGCATCGTCCATGGTGTCCACCAGCTCGACGCCGGAAAGCCTGGCGTCGGCGAGAATCTGACGCCCGAGTTCGGCGTTGTTGCCGTCCAGCCGGACGACCAGCGGGCGGCTGACGGCCTCGCCGCGGCTCTCCAGGAGCTGGAAGGCGGAGACGATGCCGTTGGCGACCGCGTCGCAGGCGGTGATGCCGCCGAAGACGTTCACGAAGATCGACTTCACGGACGGGTCGGAGATGATGATCTCCAGGCCGGCCGCCATGACCTCGGCCGAGGCGCCGCCGCCGATGTCGAGGAAGTTGGCGGGCTTGGGCTGGCCGGGGAAGGCCTCACCGGCGTAGGCGACGACGTCGAGGGTCGACATGACCAGGCCCGCGCCGTTGCCGATGATGCCCACGCTGCCGTCGAGCTTGACGTAGTTGAGGTCCTTCGCCTTGGCCGCGGCCTCAAGGGGGTCCTCCGCGGCCTTGTCCTCCAAGGCCGCGTGGTCGGACTGGCGGAAGGTCGCGTTGTCGTCGAGGGTGACCTTGCCGTCGAGGGCCTTCACCTGGCCGTCGGCCGACAGGATCATCGGGTTGACCTCGACCAGGGAGGCGTCCTCGTCGACGAAGGCCGCCCAGAGCTTCTCGATCAGCTCCGCGGCGCCGTCGAGCGCGGCCGCCGGCAGGCCACCGGCCTCGGCGATCTCGCGGGCCCTGGCGCGGTCCACCCCGTCCAGCGGGGAGACCGGGATCTTGGCGACCTTCTCCGGGGCGCTGTGCGCGACCTCTTCGATGTCCATGCCGCCCGCGGCGGAGCAGATGGCGAGGAAGGTGCGGTTCGCGCGGTCGAGCAGGAAGGAGAAGTAGTACTCCTCCGCGATCGCGCTGGCCTCCTCGATCAGGACCTTGTGGACCGTGTGGCCCTTGATGTCCATACCGAGGATCTGGGTGGCCTTCTGCTCGGCGTCGGCGGCGTCGTCGGCGACCTTGACGCCACCGGCCTTACCGCGGCCACCGGTCTTGACCTGTGCCTTGACGACGACACGGCCGGTCAGCTGCTCGGCTGCCGCGCGTGCCTCCTCCACGGTGTGCGCGACAATGCCACGCGGCACCGGGATGCCGTACTCCGCGAAGAGCTCCTTCGCCTGATGTTCGAACAGGTCCACGAGGGTCCGTCCTTGCTTGTCCGGCTGGTGTACAGATGTCGGCGGACCGGCTCCATGATCTGAAGGGGAGCCTGGTGTTTTGCGCCAATGAAGCCTAGCCCCCTGAGAGGCGTGAGCAGGTCACCGGGTCCTTAAACGCGGGCGGGAACGGCACTCCGCACCCATTCGACGATCTCCTGGGTGGTCGCGCCCGGTGTGAAGATCCGGGCCACGCCCATCCGCTGGAGCTCGGGCATGTCCGCTTCGGGGATGATCCCGCCGCCGAACACCACGATGTCGCCCGCGTCGTCATCCTTCAGCAGTTCGAGGACCTTGGCGAACAGCGGCATGTGCGCGCCCGACAGGACGGAGAGCCCGATCGCCGCCGCGTCCTCCTGGATGGCGGTGCGCACGATCTGCTCGGGCGTCTGGTGCAGGCCGGTGTAGACGACCTCCATCCCCGCGTCCCGCAGGGCCCGCGCCACGATCTTCACACCGCGGTCGTGCCCGTCGAGCCCGGGTTTGGCGATGACCACACGGATCCTCGGCACGGCGTCCATCCAGACCTCCTCGTCCGCGCTCCACCCGCAACATGAGGGCTGTACGCAGCGTAACCGCCCGCGCGGACGGGGTCCCGTCCGTGCCGGCGTCCTCATCCGGCGTCCAGCGGGCCGGATCTCCGGCATCCGATCCAGGAGGACACCCGTTCCACCCTTTTATTAGCATTTATAAGTATTAATTCCACATTTCGCTACGTCATGCCCTAGGGTTTTTGATCTTCTATCCTCAGGAGGAGAACCCCCCATGAAGCGATGGATCATCTTGGCATCCGGCGCGCTGATCCTGCCCGCGACCGCTGTCCCCGCGGACGCCCGGACCGCACCCGCCGATCCGGTGGCCACGCTGAAAACGCAGTTCGTCGCCCAGCGCGGCGTCAGGATCGTCGAGAGCGGCAAGACCGCGTCCGGCGGCAGCCCCCTCTCCGCGCAGAAGCGCGGCGGCGTCGTGCAGTTCGGCGTCTCGGGTGTGGCGGGATACGACATCCTGACCAAATCCGCTCTCGCCGGGGAGACCGCCAGACCGCTGCGCACCCTCGCCGTCGGCGGGAGCGTCCACACGAGCGGCGGAGTGATCGGCGAGGGCCTTCCCGACGGCCGCAGGTGGATGAGGGCGCCCGGCGGAATCCGCGACCTGTCGCCCTTCCTGACGCCGGTTCTCGTCCTGGAGCCGGCCACGCTGAAGACCCTGCTGTCGACCAGCACGGCCAAGAAGCCCGGTGCGACCCTGCACGGGGGCAAGGTCACCTTCGGCGCGCTCTACCGCGCCTCGCCGTCGTACCGGGCACGCCTCCACAAGAGGCCCAGCGCCAAGGTCGCGGCCATGACCGTGACCTGGCGGCTGTGGCTGGGGCGCGACGGGCTCCCCAGCAGGCTGGTCACCTCATGGGCGGAGCCGCCGCTCGCCATGAAGGTCACCCGCGTCAGCGACGTGCGGTTCGCCTCGTGGGGGACCCCGGTGAACCTCACCGCGCCGGTGGAGGAGGCGGCCGGCTGACGGCCGCCTCCCGCGCCGGACACCGGTGGGCCCGGCCGGGTCGGATCCGTCCCGGCTCGATCAGCCGGTCGCGCCGCCGGCCGGTACGGCCGACGCGGCGGCGAACTTCAGCCGCACCACGGTGTTGTCCAGGACGGACGGCGTGCCGCCGTTCTTGTCGTTGTTGGTCGAGGTGAGCCAGAGTCCCCCGTCGGGGGTCTTGACGACGGTGCGCAGGCGGCCCCACCGGCTGTTGAAGAATGCCCGGGGCGTGTCGGTGGTGCTACCGGTGATCTTCATGACCCAGAGCCGCTGGCCGCGGACGGCCGCCATGTAGATCCAGCCGTTGACGATCTCCAGACCGCTCGGCGACGCGGCGGCCACGTCCCACTGCTGGACCGGGTTGACGTAGGCCGAGTTGCCGCACCTGCCCTCGCAGTTGGGCCAGCCGTAGTTCTTGCCGGGTTGGATCAGGTTGAGCTCGTCCAGGGTGGCGTCGCCGAACTCCGACTCCCACAATCGGCCCTGGGAGTCCCAGGCCAGGCCCTGCGGGTTGCGGTGGCCGAGGCTGTACACCCTCGGCGCGGCCGGGAACGGGTTGCCGGGCGCGCCGGCGCCGGTCGGCGTCACGCGCAGGATCTTGCCGTTGAGCGAGTTGAGGTTCTGCGCCCGGTTGCCGTCCTGGGCGTCGCCGGTGGTGACGTAGAGGAAGCCGTCCGGGCCGAACTTGATCCGGCCGCCGTTGTGGAACTTGTTCTTGGCGATGCCGGTGACGAGCGGCTCACGGGCGCCGATCCGCCCGTTCTCGTACGTGAACCGCACGACACGGTTGTCGGACGCGGCCGTGTGGAAGGCGTAGACGTAGTGGTCGGTGGCGAAGGACGGCGAGATCGCCAGGCCCAGGAGCCCGCCCTCGCCGCTGGTCGTCACCGCCTCGGTGATCTTTCCGGCCACGGTCTTCTGCCCGCTCTGGGTGACGCGGACGATCTCGAACCGGTCCCGCTCGGCGACCAGCGCGCTGCCGTCGGGCAGGAAGGCGACGCCCCACGGCAGGTCGAGTTCGGCGACGTCCCTGTCGTAGACGGGATCGCCGCCGCCCGCCGTACCACTCGTCTTCACCGCCAGCGGCGCGCTGCGCGGCGAGAGGTTGCCGTTGGCGTCGAACGCCTCGACGGTGAACGCGTAGGTCGTGTTGGGCGCCAGCCCGTCCGCGGTCGCGGTCAGGTCGGGCACGGTGGCGAACTTCGTGCCGTCACGGTAGACGTTGTAGCCGGTGACCCCGATGTCGTCGGCCGAGGCGTTCCAGGCCAGCGTGACCGTGGCGGCCGCGACGCCGGTCGCGCGCAGGCCGGCCGGCGTGCTCGGGGGCCGGGTGTCGTCGCTCGGCGGCGTGGTGACGTCGACGTTGTTTCCCCCCTGAGAGGCGTTGCCCGCCGCGTCGTAGGCGAGCACGCTCAGCACGTACCTGGTGTTGGGCGTCAGGCCGGACAGTGTGGTGGCGGTGACGTTGCCGCCCACGGTCATGAGCACGTTGCCGCCGTTGTAGATCTTGTACTGCGACACGCCCACGTTGTCGGTGGACGCGTCCCAGGCCAGATCGGCCGAGGTCGGCTTGACCTCGCCGACGAGGCGCAGGTTCGCCGGGGCGGTCGGCGGCTCGGCATCGGCCGGCGCCGCCGCGCTCAGCCGGTCGAGGTTGGGGCCGCCGCCCGCGGTGGTGGCGGTGGCCCGGACCTTGTTGGCTCCGGCGACGAGGCCCGCGGTGACGGATCTCTCCACCCAGGTGGTCCACGCGCCCGTGCCGGGGAAGGACAGCCCGGCCGAGACCCTCACGCCGTTGACGGAGACGTCCATCGGCCTGTCGGCCGTGCTGCCGTTGGCGAAGCGGAACGCCAGGCCGTAGTTGCCGGCGGTCGCCGCGTTGACGGTGAACTCGACGGAGGAACCGGCGACGTTGGCGTAGTCGACGAAGCCGGTGCCGGTGAACCCGGCGTGCTTGTCGTCCACAATGCCCTGGGAGATCGTGGCGTTCTCCGCCTGGTAGTCGTCGCCGGCCACCGTCACCTCGACGTCGGCGAAGTCCAGGTTGGGCGTGCCGCCCGCGGTGGTGGAGGTGATCCGGACGGTGTTGGCCCCGGCCTTCACCGGCGCGGTCAGGGTGGAGGTCGCCCAGGCGTCCCAGCCGCCGGTGCCGTTGAACGCGCGGCCGGCCGAGACGACGACGCCGTTGACGGCGACGTCGGCGGGGCGGTTGACGGTGGTGCCGTTGGCGTACCGGATGGCGATGGCCGCGGATCCGGCGCCGGCGGCGTCGACGGCGAACTCGACGTAGGAACCGGCGACGTTGTCGGTGTTGACGAATCCGGTGCCGGAGAAGCCGGCGTGGTTGGCCTCCACCGCACCCTGGAAGACGGTGGCGCCTTCGGCTTCGTACCTGGTCGGCGCGGCGGTCGCGGGGAGCGCGGCCAGCAGGCCGAGCACCAGCCCGGCCACGAGCGCGCCGGCCAGCGAGCGCGCCCGGATAGGAGATCTCATCGATCCTCCTGCTGTTGTCTTGGGGGGAAGAAGAGCGAGGAGAGCTAGTTAGGAAGGCTTCCTAACTATAGGAGGGATGGGACCATTTCCACCGCCCCCTGTCAATAGAGCCGACAGGGCCCGTGACGCCGGCGCAGGCGGCGGCCGGCGCGGTGCCGTACGGCTCACGCACGCGCAATCCACGGACGGGACTTGTTGGCCCACGCCATAGCCGGGGCCCCGGCGGTTGGCTAGCTTGGCGGATCTTGACCCCGGGGAGGGAGATCCCGATGAGACGGTGGATTGCCGCGGTGGCGGCCGTGCTGGCCGGTTCGGTGCTGTCGACGGGGGTGGCGCAGGCGCAGGCTCCACCGTCCCCCGTGCAGAGACTGAAGCAGCAGTTCGGCGAGCACGTGGGACTGCGGATCTCCGACCTCGGCCGGGTCTACCGGGACGGCAAGCCGGCCGTCACCATCTGGCGCAAGGGCCGGGTGGAGTTCGACGCGGCCGGGGTGTACGGCACCGACACCGTGGGGCGGACGGAGCTGGGCAAGGGGGTCGTCAGGGAGCTGGAGAACCAGCTGGGACAGCGGCTCGGCTCGACCCGGGTGATCTGCTTCCCGGACGAGGCGTACCTGTCCGGCCCCGGCTACGAGACGTGGCTGCCGGAGGGCAAGACCTGGCTCGGCCTGATCGGCCCGGCGAACATCAAGCAGACGGCCGCGCTGCCCCAGATCGTGAACGTCTTCGAGCCCGCCACCCTGGGCACCCTGCTGTCACACGCCACGTCGAGGAAGAAGGGCTCGTACGGGACGATCCTCCAGGGCGCCGTCACGCTGCGCACCCTCTACAAGGTCTCCCCCAGCTTCCGCGACCGGCTCGCCGGCCCGCCCAGCGCGCGCAGCGGCCGGATCCCGATCGGCTTCCGGCTCTGGCTCGACCGGGCCCACCTGGCCCGCCGCCTGACCACCACCTGGAAGCAGCCCCTCCCCGGACGGCCCCGGAGCCACACCACCACGGTCGCCGACACCCGCTACACCGGCTGGGGTTCGCCCGTCACGCTCACCCCGCCGCCTCCGGAGGACACCGCCGACGCCGGCCGCGTCGGCCCCGACTTCCCCGAGCCCGCGGTGCTGCCCATCGGATAGGGCGGAGCGATTTTCTCCACCGTTAACGGAGCCGGGTTCTGCACGAAATATCCACAAGTCATTCAAGGCAAAACTCCGCATATGAGATTTCATCGTGATCTTGATGCGCAATAATTCCGACATCTCTCCCACACGGGGTGGAGGGATTATTCAGGAGGATTTTTCCTTGAAGCGATACATCGCCGGCCTGGCGTGCGCCGCGACGGCCGTACTGGGCGCCCCCGCGCTCGCCTCGACCGCGCATGCCCAGGCCGCCGATCCGATCACCGCGCTGAAGAGCCAGTTCAGCAGCGGACGCGGCGTGAACTTCGTCGACACCACGAAGGTTCAGGGCACGCAGGGGAACATGGTCCTCGTCAAGCGCACCGGCGCGCTCCAGTTCGGCCCCTCCGGAATCAGCGCCTCCGACCAGACCGCCCAGCTGCGGTTCAAGGAGAGCGATTTCGAGGGCCTCCTCATGGAGGACGGGGAGGACGAGGGGTTCTCCAAGGTAGTCAGAGGGCTGGCCAAGCCCGAGCGGGTCGTCCGCATCAAGAACACGACCTACGTCTCCGGTGGCGTCATGGGCGAGTTCATGCCCGCGGACAAGACCTGGGTCCGGTTCCCTGACGGCCTGCTCGGCCTCACCGGCACGATGAGCCAGTTCGTCAACGCGGCCGAGCCCGCGACGCTCAAGGCCCTGCTGGCGCACGCCACCAAGAGCGCCGGGACCTACAGCGGAAAGATCACCTTCGGTGAGCTGAACAAGGTCTCGCCGTGGTTCCGGGCCTCCATGGGCGCCCCGACCGCGAAGACCGCCAAGACCGTGGTGAGCTGGAAGCTGTTCCTCGGCTCCGACCGGCTCGCCAAGCGCCTGGTGACGACCTATTCCGGGGCCGGCTCCGACGAGAGCGCGGTCACGGTCGACACCCGCTACACCGGCTGGGGCTCCAAGGTCACGGTCAAGGCCCCGCCCGCCGACCAGGTCGCCGACCTGAAGGAGCTGGAGGAGGGCGCGGAGACCGCCACCTCCATCCCCCTGCTCGGCAACTGATCACCCTGCGCTGACCGCACCACCGCGCCCGGCAGGCACCGCCTGCCGGGCGCACCTTATTGATCAGCTTTTGGCCCGAAATGATGTTAATTGAGCAAGAATCTCGGGTGATCCCTCAGCGACGACGCGAGGACCCATACAGGAGGACCCCCTAGATGAGGCGAATGATCGCCACTCTGACCGGCGCCGCCGCGGCGGCGCTGATCGCCCCCGCACTCGTGGCCGCCGCCGCTCCCGCGAACGCCCAGCCCGCGCGGGCGAGCGCCCAGCCCGCGCAGACCGACCCGGTGTCCGCGCTGAAGAGCCAGTTCAAGCTCCACCGCGGCGTCAGGCTCGCCGAGAACGCGAAGATCATCGGCGAGGGCAAGAAACAGCGAGCGATCTTCAACCGGCGCGGCGGCGTGCTGGAGTTCGGCACGTCGGGCGTGGTGGCCTCGGACGTCACCGACGAGTTCACCCTGCCCGGGGCCGACAAGGAGCTCAAGGGCCTGTTCGGCCCCTCCCGCACGATCACGGTGAAGGGCACCACCTACACCTCCGGCGGGTTCTACGCCGACTCCATGCCCGAGGGCAAGAAGTGGCTGCGCGCCAAGGGCGGCACGGTGGCCCCGGGCAACCCCGCGCAGCAGATCCTCAACCCCCTCGAACCCGCCACCCTGAAGGCGGCGCTGGCCCACACGGCGACCAGGCGTCCCGGCGGCACCTGGGACGGCGCCCGGACCGTCGTCCACTCGGGCACGATCACCCTGGGCGAGCTCTACAAGGTCTCCCCCACGGTCCGCGCGCTGCTGAGCGGCAAGCCCTCGGCCGCGTCCGCCACGCTTCCGGTGAGCTGGAAGCTCTACCTCGGCCCCGACCAGCTCGTACGGCGGGCCGTCTCGTCCTGGACGCAGTCCCTGCGGGGTCTGACCAGCCTGGACATGACCTACCTCAACGACAGCCGCTACTCCGGCTGGGGCGTGAAGTCGGCCATCAAGGCTCCGCCCGCCTCCCAGGTCGCGGACTTCGACGACCTCGTCCTCGGCGAGGAGCAGACCGAGGACCCGTTCGTCCGCGTCTTCAAGGACTGATCCCGCTCTCCGGACAGGCCGATCCCGGACAGGCCCGGTGAGCCGGAGCTCACCGGGCCGCCCGGCGTCCGTCAGAGCTTCTCCAGCGACGCGTAGGCCAGCAGCAGGGTCTTCTCCCCGCCGCTGCCGAAGTCGATCTTCGCCTTGGTCTTCTCGGCCACGCCGTCCACCGACACGACCGTGCCCAGGCCGAACTGGTCGTGGGTGACCCGGTCGCCCGGGGTCAGGTTGGGGATCGGCTTCCCGCCGGGCTTCCTGGCGGGAGCCGGACGGGTCTCGCGGCGGGAGGCGCCGGCGCTCCAGGCGTTCTTGCCGGGGTCGCTGCGCCAGTCGACCAGGTCCCCCGGGATCTCGGCGACGAAGCGGGAGGCCGGGTTGAACGCGGGCGCCCCCCAGGAGCTGCGGACGGCCGCCCTGGAGACGTAGAGGCGCTGCTCGGCCCGGGTGATGCCGACATAGGCCAGCCGGCGCTCCTCCTCCAGCTCCTTCGGCTCGCCCAGCGAGCGCATGTGCGGGAAGACGCCGTCCTCCATGCCGGTGAGGAACACCACCGGGAACTCCAGCCCCTTGGCGGTGTGCAGGGTCATCAGCGTGACCACGCCCTGGCCGCCGTCGCCCGCCGGGATCTGGTCGGCGTCGGCCACCAGGGAGACCTGCTCCAGGAACTCCACGAGCGTGCCCTCGGGGTTGGCCTCCTCGAACTCCGACGCCACCGAGATCATCTCGTCCAGGTTCTCCAGGCGGCTCTCGTCCTGCGGGTCACCCGAGGTCGCGAGCTCCGTCCGGTAACCGGTGCTCTCCAGCACCTCCTGGGCCAGCTCCGACGGCGGCGTGCCGGCGGCCTTGGCCATCAGCTCCTCCATCAGCGCGACGAACTCCCTGATGGCGTTGAGCGACCGGGTGGCCATGCCCGGCGCCTCGTCCGCCCGGCGGAGCCCCTCCCAGAACGGGATCCGCTCGCGGGACGCGAACGCCTCCACCATCGCCTCGGCCCGGTCGCCGATGCCGCGCTTGGGCACGTTCAGGATCCGGCGCAGCGACACCACGTCGTTGGGGTTGGCCAGCACCCGCAGGTAGGCCAGCAGGTCACGGACCTCCTTGCGCTCGTAGAAGCGCACCCCGCCGACCACCTTGTAGGGCAGGCCGGTCCGGATGAAGATCTCCTCGAACACCCGGGAGGCCGCGTTGGTCCGGTAGAACACCGCCACCTGGCCGGGCACGACGCCCTCGTCGTCGGTGAGCTTGTCGACCTCCTGCGCGACGAACATGGCCTCGTCGTGCTCGTTGTCCGCGACATAACCGACGATCTTCGGGCCGGCGCCCTGGTCGGACCAGAGGTTCTTCGGCTTGCGGCTCTCGTTGCGCGAGATCACCGCGTTGGCCGCGCTCAGGATCGTCTGGGTGGAGCGGTAGTTCTGCTCCAGCAGGATCGTCCTGGCGTTGGGGTAGTCGCGCTCGAACTCCAGGATGTTGCGGATCGTCGCGCCCCGGAAGGCGTAGATCGACTGGTCGGCGTCGCCGACCACGCAGAGCTCGGCGGGGGCGACCGCGCCCTCCCTGACCAGGTCGCCGTCGGCGGTGCGCAGCTCGGGGGCGCCGACGAGCTCGCGGATCAGGGTGTACTGGGCGTGGTTGGTGTCCTGGTATTCGTCCACCATGACGTGGCGCCAGCGGCGCCGGTAGTGCTCGGCCACGTCGGGGAAGATCTGGAACAGCGTGACCGTCAGCATGATGAGGTCGTCGAAGTCCATCGCCCCGGCCTCGGTCAGCTTCCGCTGGTAGTTGCGGTAGGCCTCGGCGAGCGTGCGCTCCAGGTGACTGGAGGCCTGCCCGGCCGCCGTCTCGTAGTCGATCAGCTCGTTCTTGAAGTTGCTGACCTGGGCGGAGAAGGAGCGCGGCGGGTAGCGCTTGGGGTCGAGGTCCATCTCCCGGCAGACCATCGCCATCAACCGCTGGGAGTCGGCCTGGTCGTAGATGGAGAAGCTCGACGGGAAGCCCAGCCGCTTGGCCTCGCGCCGCAGGATCCGCACGCACGCGCTGTGAAAGGTCATCACCCACATCGCCGCCGAGCGCGGGCCGATGAGGGTGTCGACCCGGTCCTTCATCTCCCGCGCGGCCTTGTTGGTGAAGGTGATCGCCAGGATCTCCTGCGGCTGCGTGCCCCGCTCGCCCAGCAGGTAGGCGATGCGGTGGGTCAGCACCCGTGTCTTGCCTGATCCGGCGCCCGCGACGATGAGCAGCGGGCTGCCGTGATGCACGACGGCCTCCCGCTGCTGGGGGTTGAGCCCGTCGAGCAACGGGTGGGTCAGGGAAGCGGCTGGGATCGACACGCTCCCTAGGTTATGGCGGTCCGCCGACAACCGGGTCCAGCCGAGGAAAGGAATGCCGACAGACTTGTCAGTGGTTGTGAGAATTGATCGATACGCGGAGAACAGAGGGGCCTCTCATGCTGTCTGAGAACGAGATCAACCGGGTGCTCGTGGTGACCGCGCACCCGGATGACGTCGACTTCGCCGCCGCGGGATCGATCGCGCGGTTCACCGACCGGGGCGTCGAGGTGACCTACTGCGTCGTCACCGACGGCGACGCGGGCGGCTTCGACCGGGAGCTGGACAACGGGGGCATGGCGGGGCTGCGCCGTACCGAGCAGACCAACGCGGCGAAGATCGTCGGCGTGACCGACCTGCGCTTCCTCGGCTACCACGACGGGACCGTGGTGCAGAGCCTGGACCTGCGGCGCGACATCACCCGGGTCATCCGCCAGGTCAGGCCCGACCTGGTGATCACCCACACCCCGGAGCGCAACTACGGGTTCATCGCCCCCAGCCACCCCGACCACCGCGCGGTCGGCGGCTCCGCGCTCGACGCGGTCTACCCCGACGCGCGCAACCCCTACACCTTCCCCTCGCTCCTGCTGGAGGAGGGCCTGGAGGCGTGGACGGTCCGGGAGGTCTGGCTCAACGGCGGCCAGACCCCCGACCATCACATCGACATCACCGACACCTTCGAACGCAAGCTCTCCGCGCTGCGCGCCCATGTGAGCCAGACCAGCCACATGGAGGGGTTCGACGACTTCCTCCGGACCCGGTTCTCACAGGTCGCGGCCGAGGCGGGCCTCGGGGAGGGCCGGTACGCCGAGGCCTTCCAGCGGGTCCCCACGGCCTGAGCCGGTCGGCGATGAGGATCGCCCGGCCGGCGGGAGAAGAGCCACTTCCGTGAGCCCCATCGAGCTGTCACCGGTCACCGCCGTCGCCGTCGTCCTCCTGGCCCTCGCGGGCGCCGCCGTCGCCCTGCTCGGCCGCCTCGGGCACGCCCGCGCCGTGCTCACCGCGTGCCTGCGGGCGGCCGTCCAGCTCGGCGCGGTGGCGCTGATCATCGTCTGGGCCGTCGATCGACCGCTCGCGGTGGCGGCCTTCGTGCTGGTCATGTACGGCGTCGCGAGCCTGACCGCGGGGCGCAGGATCACTTCGGGCCGGGCGGTCCGGTGGGCCGCCGTACCCGTCGCGGTGGGGGCCCTGCCGGTCCTCGCGCTGCTCGTCGGCACCGGGACCGTCCCGCTGAAGGGCATCACGCTGATCCCCGTCGCGGGCATCCTGCTCGGCGGGTGCCTGACGGTCACCGCGCTCGCCGGACGGCGGGCGGTGGACGAACTGGTCCAGCGGCGCGGCGAGGTCGAGGCGGCGCTCGCGCTGGGATTCTCCGAGCGGGACGCGGCGCTGGAGATCTGCCGCCCGGCGGCGGCTCAGGCGCTGGTGCCCGCGCTGGACCAGACCTCGACCGTGGGACTGGTCACGCTGCCGGGGGCCTTCGTCGGGATGCTGCTGGGCGGGGCGAGCCCGCTCCAGGCCGGGGTCGTCCAGCTCGTCGTGCTGGTCGCGCTGCTGGCGGCCGAGGCCACGGCCGTACTCGTCACGATCGAACTGGCGGCTCGGGGCCGGTTCCCGGCGCGCCGGTGAGACGGCCGCCCCCGGAGCCGGGCTCGGCGGGGGCGAGGCGGGCGAACAGGTAGCCCAGCGAGTTGGTCGCGACGTGGAACAGCGAGGGGGCGGCCAGGCCTCCCCGGCGGCGGAGCTCGGCGAAGAACACCCCGGCCACCCCGGTGGCGGCCACCGACCCGGCCACCACCCGCGCCGCCTCCCACGGCGACGCCCGCACCGGCGGGCCCGGCGCGGCCCCGTCCCCCCGCCCGTCCTCCCCCTGGCGCCCGTCTTCCCTCCGCGACCCGTCTTCCCTCCGCGACCCGTCTTCCCTCCGCGACCCGCCTTCCCTCCGCGACCCGCCTTCCCTTCGCGGCCCGTCTCCTCTTCGCCGCTTGTCTTCCCCCTGGCGCTCATCTTCCCTCCGCCGCCCGTCGCCCCTCCGCGGCCCGTCGCCGGGCGGCTCCCCCGCCGCCAGTCCGCTCAGCGCGGGATTGGCGGCCATCATGTCGATCGCGGGGAGCACGTGCCAGAGGCCGAACAGGGCCGAGGAGACGGCGGTGGCCGTACGGGGGCCGTGGGAGCGGGCGAGGAGGGCGTGCAGGACCCCGCGGAAACCGACCTCCTCCAGCAGGACCGTGCCGACCGGCACCTGGAGCAGGGCCTCCTCAAGCGCACGGGCCCGGGAGAGCGACAGCGCCCGCTCGTCGCGGAAGAAGCGGCGGGTGGCCGGGACGGCGATCCCCACGGCGTAGACCCCGGCCACGGCCGAGGCGAGGGCGCCGCCGATCCGCAGGCCGCGCGGGCCTTCATGGAACCCCAGCTCGGACCAGGACAGCCCGGAGCGGCGGGCCAGGGCGAGCAGCGCGCAGGTGGCGGCGGTCGAGGTCAGGGGGGCCAGGCGCGGCGCGACGCGGTTGTTGAGGACGTTGGCCGTCGCCAGGACGGCCACCGCGCTCGCGAGCACCGCCCTCCGGTCCGTCGTCAGGACGGCCACCGCGCCCGCGGGCACCGCCCTCCGGTCCGCCGTCAGGACGGCCACCGCGCTCGCGAGCACCGCCCTCCGGTCCGCCGTCATGGCCGTGCCACCCTGCTCCGCCCGCTCCGCGTCCCGGATCCGCGCACCTTGATCCTCCTCAGCCTCGGGTCCGAGGCTATGCGGGGCGGGCTCATCCCGCGGCGGGCTGCCGCCATCCGGAGGGGAACCGCAGGCTGCGCCGTTCCTGGACGGTGAGGCCGCCCCAGATCCCCTCGGGCTCCCCCGCCCGCACGGCGTAGGCCCGGCAGTCCGCCAGCACCGGGCATCCCGCGCAGACCGCCTTCGCCCGCGCCTCCTGCTCGGCCGACTGCGCCAGTGGAAAGAACAGCTCGGGATCGCTCGCGCGACAGGCGCCCCGTATGGCCCAGCCGATCTCGCGCACCTTCCGCCGCATGACATCGCCCCCTGATGGATCGCCGGCCCTCAGACTAGGCGGATCCCAGCGGTACGGCATCAGCCTCCCGGCGGATTCAGGGGTAACCGCCGGGGTGTATCTCAGCAGGCCGCGGCGCCCTCGGTGTATCCCTTGGCGAAGAGCGCCTGGCGCTGCTCCGCCGTACCGTGGGCGTCGGGGCGCAGCCAGTCGTCGGTGGGGTCTCCCGCCGCGGCGAGGTTGAGGAACAGCTCGTCCCTGTCGCCCGGCTCCGCCTCCAGCGACCCGCCTGCGACGAGCGCGCCGAGGGTGCCGCCCGCGTAGCAGTCGGCCTGGAGCTCGCGCTCCACGTTGAGCCGGAAGCCGCTGTTCAGCTGCGCCTGTACGGCGTGCCCGAACTCGTGCGGGATGATCACGTAGACCGAGCCGTCGCCCATCTCGTCGTAGAGTTTGCGCATCCAGCGCTCGTCGTAGGCGATGAAGTGCCCGTCCGCGCAGTAGAAGGCGTTGTTCGGCACCGAGGGCAGGCCGCCGCAGTCGGGGCCGTCGTCCCCCCGGTAGGCGGTGAAGGCGGTGACCGGGCGGTAGGCCAGCCCGTCGGCGGCGAAGGCCTGCCGCCAGTAGGCCTCGCTGAGCTCCTTGGCCAGCCGGAGGTCGGACTCGAACGTCTGCCCCAGCGGGGCGGGCGTGGCGGCGTCGGGGCCCGGCCGGTCGCTCCCGCAGGCCACGGCTGTGGCCATCAGGAGCAGCAGCAGAAGGCAGCGGCGGACTTTCATGCGCCTCATCCTGACCCAGCCGGCCGCTCCGTGCGACAGCTCTCCCACCGCTGACCGGTTTCCTCCCGGAATCCCGCCGCGGGGGTCAGGGGGACGGCCAGGTGTGCACGGGCTCGTTGGTGTGCATGTGCTCGATGTAGCGCAGGGTCATCCGGCGCAGCGCCTCGTGCCTGTCGAGGTCCCCCAGCTCCTTCACGGTGTCGATCTGCCAGCTCGCCCCGGTCCTGCCGGTCACGCACCGCTGCTCGATGATCCCCAGCAGCCGGTCCCTGGGCTCGGGGTTCACGCCCCACAGGTCGAGGCCCTCGTAGGCGAGCGGCAGCAGCCGGCGCAGGATCAGCTCGGCGGCGGCCACCTCGCCGAGTCCCGGCCAGTAGAGGCGCGCCTCCAGCCCGTGCCGGGCGGCGGCGTGCAGGTTGTCCCCGGCCGCGGCGAAGGACATGCGCGTCCACACCGGCCGTTCGGCGTGGGGAAGCACGCGCATGAGGCCGTAGTAGAACGCGGCGTTGGCGGCGACGTCGGCGACCGACGGCCCGGCGGGCAGCACCCGGTTCTCCACCCGCAGGTGCGGGATGTCGCCGACGACGGCGTAGACCGGCCGGTTCCACCGGTAGACGGTGCCGTTGTGCAGGGTCAGCTCGTCCAGCGCGGGGGTCACGCCGCGGGCCAGCTCCTCACGCGGGTCGGCGTCCTCGCAGATGGGCAGGAGCGCGGGGAAGTAGCGCGCGTTCTCCTCGAACAGGTCGAAGACCGAGGTGATCCACCGCTCGCCGAACCACACCCTCGGCCGCACGCCCTGGGTCTTCAGCTCCACCGGCCGGGTGTCGGTGGCCTGCTCGAACAGCGGGATCCTGGTCTCCTGCCAGAGTTGCCGGCCGAACAGGAACGGGGAGTTGGCCGCCACCGCCACCTGGGCGCCCGCGATGGCCTGGGCCGCGTTCCAGTGGGCGGCGAAGGCCGCGGGGCTGACCTGGAGGTGGAGCTGGAGGCTCGTGCAGGCCGCCTCGGGTGTGATGCTGTCGGCGTAGGTGTCGAGGGTCTCCTCACCGTCGATCGACAGGTGCAGGTCCTCGCCCCTGGCCTCGAAGATCTGCTCGTTGAGCAGCTTGTAGCGCGGGTTGGCCGACAGCGTGCCCTCGTGCACGTCGCTCTCCCGCAGGGTGGGCAGGATGCCCACCATCACCAGGTGCCCGCCGACCGTGTGGGCCCGGCTCTCCGCGTGGTTGAGCCGGTCCCGCACGACCTTCTCCAGCCGCACGGGGCCGTCCCCCTCGAGGGACTCCGGCATGACGTTGATCTCCACGTTGAACTGGCCGAGCTCGGTGGCCCAGTCCGGCTCGGCGATCGCCGCCAGCACCTCGGCGTTCTTCATCGCGGGATCGCCGCGGTCGTCCACGAGGTTGAGCTCGATCTCCAGCCCGGCCTTCGGCTGGTCGAACTCGAACCTCGCCTCGCGCAGCATCTGCGCGAAGACGTCAAGACATCGGCGGACCTTGTCCCGGTATCGCCGTCGGTCCTCCCGGCTGAACACCATCGCAGGCACATCGCGACCCATACTTCGCAGAGTCGCACATAAGTTACAGATAGTACAGGTCAGACCAGGCGTCGCGCGGTGGCCCACCGGGAGAGCTCGTGGCGGTTGGAGAGCTGAAGCTTGCGCAGGACGGACGAGACGTGGGTCTCCACGGTCTTGACCGAGATGAACAGCTCCTTGGCGATCTCCTTGTAGGCGTAGCCGCGGGCGATCAGGCGCAGGACCTCGCGTTCGCGCTGGGTCAGCGAGTCGAGCTCGGGGTCGATCGGCGGGGCCTCGCTGGAGGCGAAGGCGTCCAGCACGAAGCCGGCCAGTCTCGGGGAGAACACCGCGTCGCCGTCGGCCACCCGGCGGATGGCGTCGGTGAGCTCGCGGCCGCTGATGGTCTTGGTGACATACCCTCGGGCACCGCCGCGGATCACGCCGATGACGTCCTCGGCGGCGTCGGAGACCGACAGCGCGAGGAAGCGGACCGAGGAGCCGGAGCCGAGGACGCGGCGGAGCACCTCCTGGCCGCCGCCGCCGGGCATGTGCACATCGAGCAGGACCACGTCGGGCTGGAGCTCCGCGATCGTCCTGACCGCGGACTCGACGTCCTCGGCCTCCCCGATCACCTCGATGGAGTCGCCCAGCTCGGCGCGGACACCGGAGCGGAACAACCGGTGGTCGTCGACGATCAGAACCCTGATCGCGCTCATGAGCCCTCCCCCGCCGTCCGCGCTCCCGCACTGCCGTTCTTCCTGGCTCGCTCGCTCACGTCTTCTCCAGCTTCATGGTCAACATCACTTCCGTGCCCTCGCCGGCCTCGGTCCGCACCCGGGCGCTGCCGCCGTGGCGTTCCATCCTGCCGATGATCGACTGGCGGATGCCCATCCGGTCCTCGGGCACCTGTCCCATGTCGAACCCGACACCACGGTCCCGGACGAAGATGGTGACCTCCTCCGGCTCCGCCTCGGCGTAGACGGAGATGACCGATGATTCAGAGTATTTCGCGGCGTTGACCATAGCTTGCCGTGCGGCCTGCATCATCGCGGACAGTTCCGGGGTCAGCGGGCAGTCGCCGACGCAGACGACCTCGATCGGCACCCCGTGCGCGTCCTCCTCCTCGGCCGCGACCCGGCGCACGGCCGCGGCCACCGAGGCGTCGGCGTCCTGTTTCGGCTGGTAGAGCCAGTTGCGCAGCTCACGTTCCTGGGAGCGGGCGAGCCGCATCACCTCACGTGAGTCATTGGCGCTGCGCTGGATCAGCGTGAGCGTGTGCAGTACGGAGTCGTGCACGTGCGCGGCGAACTCGGCGCGCTCCTCCTGCCGGATGCGCTCGCGGCGCTCCCGCTGCAGCTCCTTCCAGAGCGCGGCCAGCCACGGGGCCGCGATCAGCGCGACGCCGCCCACGACCACCAGCGTGAACATGACGCCCGGACGGGCGCTGCCCAGCTCGTCGGTGACCACCAGGAAGCCGATGGCGCCGACCACGACGAGCGCCAGCCCGGCGAGCGTGCGGACCCGGTTCTGGCGCCCCTGGCCGACCGTCGAGTTCATCCAGCGCTGCCGCCGGTCCGGGTCGGCCTGCTGCCACAGGATCAGCGAGCCGATCCCGCCGACCGCGATCGGCCACGCGCCGATCCCGCCGGCCGAGGCCCCGGTGAGCCAGCCGAGAGCCATCAGCGCCAGCCCTATCGCGCCGTAGGCGGCGACCTGGCTCCAGTCGCGGGAGGGCTCCCTGCCCTCGTACAGCTCGCGCGAGGTGAACATCCACAGCGCCGCGTAGGCCACGGCGCCGATCCCGTCCAGGACGGTGAGCAGCACGAACGCCAGCCGCAGCGCGACCGGGTCGAGCCGGAGCTGGGCGGCGGCGGCCTGGGCCACCCCGGCGACCAGACGACCCTCCACCGGCCTGATCAGCCGAGGGAGGGCGGGTTCTTCCGGGGGCGCGGGCGCCGCGTCATGAATTGTCGGTCGGTCAGCCATATCGTCAGCATCGTCACATGTCGGGGTGCCTCTTCGCATCCGGCGTTCCCCTGACGCGACCCTGAGAGGGGCCTTCCCGCTCCGGGAGGACTCAGGGGTCTCCCGGATGCGATCTCCGCCGGGGAAGGCCACGATTGGTACATGACCGACACCGGGAACGCACAGGACCCGGCGAGCACCTCGTCCGACTCGCCGCCCGCATCCCCCCTTACTGAGGAGCGCGTGCTCCGCCGCAGTGACGAGGGCCGCATGCTCACCGGCGTCTGCGCGGGCCTGGGCCGCTACGCCGGGATCGACCCGGTGCTGTTCCGCGTCGGCTTCGCGGTGCTGGTCCTCGGCTCCGGGATCGGCATCATGCTCTACATCGCGGCGTTCCTGCTGATGCGGGAGGCGAGCGGCGGCCCGGGATACATGGAGCAGTGGACCCGGCGCACCTTCGACAGCGAGACCGTGCTGGCCCTGCTGACCGGCGTGTTCGCCTTCGGGCTGATCATCAACCTGTCCTCGGACGGCATCGGCACCGGCACGGTCGTGGTCGGCACGCTGTTCGCCATCGTCCTGCTCGCCGCCCACGCCCGCGGCGTCGACCTGCTGGCCGTGGCCCGTTCGCTGCCCGACCGGCTCCGCGGCCGTCGCGTTCCCCGCCCGTCCGGGCCGCCGCCCGCGGCCTTCGCCCCCGCCCCGCCCGTCGCGCACCCCTACCCGGCCGCGCCCCCGCAGACCGGATCGATGTCCACCGCCCCCTACGCGGCTCAGGCCCCGGCCGCGGACCCGGCGCCGGTCCCCGCCCCGCAGGGCGGCGGCACAGCGCCGGCCGGCGACATCCCGTCCGCCGAAAGCACGCCGCTCCCCGCCGACCCGCCCTCCGCCGCGGACACCCGGTCACCGGAGAACGCGCCGCCGTACACGGAGACGGCTCCGGTCGCGGACACCCGGTCACCGGAGAACGCGCCGCCGTACGCGGGCACGGCGCCGGTCGCGGGCGGCCCGCCGCGGGGCGCGTTCCCGGCCGGGGGCATGCCGCCGCCTCCCCGGCCCGCCCCCCGGCCGTCGTTCGACTCCTCCGGCGAGCCGTTCTCGCCCTACGGGCCCTACCAGCCCCTGGACCCCCGCAGGCGGCAGCAGCAGTACTCCCCCTATGACCTCTCCGGGTACGGCGGGCCGGTCCGGACGGCGCCCCGGCCGAAGCGGCCCCGGTCGTTCGTCGGAGGCGTCACCCTGTTCCTGGCCATGATCGTTGGAGGGATCATCATGGCGATCCAAGCCACGTCGGGATCGGTCAACATGACGATCGCCGGCGGCGCGATGCTGATCACCATCGGCGCCGGCCTCCTGGTCGCCGCCTGGTTCGGCCGGGGCGCGGCCCTGGTCGCGGCGGGCACGATCATCTCGATCGCCCTGGTCGCGGGGTCCACGCTGACCGACATGCCGAAGAGGTTCGGCAGCTACCACTGGGAGCCGACCAAACTGTCCGAGATCGCCGCGGACTACGACGTGGGCGTCGGCGAGGGCACCCTCGACCTCAGCGACCTGGCGTTCCCGCCGGGCTCGCGGACCGTCGTCGACGCCTCCGTCTCGGTGGGGCAGCTCAGCGTGATCCTGCCGCCGACGGTCCGGGTCGAGGTCAACGGATACACCAAACTGGGCGACGTCAAGATCGACCATGCGGTGGAGGGCGGGGCCGACATCCGGCACGACAAGATCCTGGAGCCTGAGACGGCTCCGAAGGGCGACGTGGCGACCGTCGTCCTGAACGTCAAGGCGGGCATCGGAGACGTGGAGGTGCGCCGTGCGGCCTGAGGTCGACCGGACGACGGAGCGCGGCAGGCTGCACCGGACGGACTGGATGGCCCTGCTCAGCGGCGTGCTGTTCATCGCGGTCGGGACCGTCCTGATCAGCCGGCCGGACATCGAACCGGTGATCATGATCCCGGTCGTCCTGTGCGGCCTGGGCTTCGCGGGCCTGGTCGCCATCCTTGTCCGGGCGGTCCGGCGCTAGACCGACCTCACGGCCTTCATTCAACCCAAGCGTTAGACTTGGAGCATGTTGGTCCTGGAGTTCGTCAGCACGGTCCGCGCGACCCGGAGCGGGCTGCTGGACACGCTCCCGGACGTCGAGGGCATGACCGAGTGGGGCCGGGCCCACGCCGCCGAGCTGGGGATCACCGCCGGCTTCACCGCCACCGAGGACCTGTGGCGCGAGGTGGTGGAGCTGCGGCAGGCCGTACGGGCCCTGCTCGCCAGGGCCGTCGCGCCGGGCCCGGCGAGCAGCGCGGACGCCGACCGGCTGCCGGGATTCACCGAGTCGCTCGACCTGGTCAACGCCACGGCGCTCGCCGCGCCGCTGGCCCCCCGGCTGGACTGGCCGGCTGAGGGCGCCCCGGTGGCCACGAGCGTCCCGGCGGGCGAGAGGGCGCAGTCCCCGCGCATCCGGGCCGCCCTCGCCACGTCGGCGATAGAGCTGCTGGCCGGACCGGCCCGCGAGCAGCTGCGCGCGTGCCCGGCCCCCCGCTGCGTGCTCTATTTCGTCAAGGAGCACAGCCGCCAGGAGTGGTGCTCGGTCGGGTGCGGCAACCGGGCCCGCGCCGCCCGCCACTACCACCAGCACAAGGGCCGGTGATCTCCGGGCCCGCCCGCCCGGCGAGCCCCCCACCCCCACCGTCCGGCCGGCCTTCAACCGTGCGGCGCGCCCGCACGGCCGCGCGGCCGGCTCCCGCATGCCCACGCAGCCGTACGGCGGCTCCAGCATGTCCGCGCAGCCGCGCGGCCGGCTCCCCATGCCCGCGCAGCCGTGCCGGGCGGTAGCCGTACGGCCGCACCGGCGACCCCGCGGGGCTGCACGGCGGCTCCGGCGTGCGGCGGCCAGACGGGCGGGACCGTCGCGATCCTTCTTGACAGTGATTCAGATCACATTTTTCTAACGTCAAAAATCTCACAACTCCATTAGATTGTCTTCCAGACCTAACGGGCAAATCCGTTGGGAACCGTGATAGGGAGATGAGATGACCTTCCAGACCGGCCATGTCGGCCTCAACGTCTCCGACCTCGACAGGTCCAAGGACTTCTACCTGAAGATCTTCGGCTTCGAGGTCTTCGGCGAGTCGGCCGATCCGGACCGCCGCTACGCCTTCCTCGGCTCCGACGGCAAGCTGCTGCTGACCCTCTGGCAGCAGAGCGAGGGCCGCTTCGCCACCGGACTGCCGGGGCTGCACCACCTGTCCTTCCAGGTGCCGGACATCGAGGCGGTCCGCCGGGCCGAGACCGTGATCCGGGAGCTCGGGGCCACGCTCCACCACGACGGCGTGGTGCCGCACGGCGAGGGCGCGTCCTCGGGCGGCGTGTTCTTCGAGGACCCGGACGGGATCCGGTTGGAGATCTTCGCGCCCAGCGGCGCCGGCGAGCGGCCCGCCCCGACCGCTTCCGCCCCCACCTGCGGCTTCTTCTAAACCCATGAGGCACGCGGGAGAGCTGGCCGTGCAGCGGCGGGCCGGGGTGCGGGCCGGGACGTGGGGCTCGGCCTCGGCCAGGCCGGAGATCCCGGCCGCGGCCGCCGCGTTCCTGGCGCGACAGCGGATGCTGCTGATCGGGGCCGAAGGCCGGGACGGGCGGCTGTGGGCGAGCGCGCTGACAGGGGCGGCGGGGTTCGCCGAGGCCGTGGACGAGCGGACGATCGTGATCGAGGCGGTCCCGGGCGAGCACGATCCGCTGGCGGGGCTGACCGGCGGCGAGATCGGGATGCTCGCGATCGAGCCGGCGACCAGACGCAGGATGCGGGTCAACGGCACGGTCCGGCGCGACGGCGGGCGCCTGACCGTCCGCACCGAGCAGACATACGCGAACTGCCCCAAATACATCCAGACGCGGGACATCTCCGACGAGCCCGCCGCCGCCTCTCCCGCGGCCGCCTCGGCCGCCCGGACGCTCACCGCCGAGCACCGGGCGTGGATCGAGAGCGCCGACACCTTCTTCGTGGCCACCCGGGCCCCGGATCTCGGCGCCGACCTGTCCCACCGGGGCGGCAACCCGGGATTCGTCCGGGTGGCCGGCCGCCGGCGGCTGGTCTGGCCCGACTACGCCGGCAACTCGATGTACATGACGCTCGGGAACCTGGAGCTCGACGAGAGCTGCGGCCTGCTCTTCCTCGGCTGGGAGAGCGGCGAGGCGCTGCACCTGACCGGGCGGGCCCGCGTCGACTGGGATCCGGGGGACGTCCCGGGGGCGCAGCGGCTGGTCGAGTTCGAGGTGGACCGGGCCGTCCACGTGCGGGGGGCGAGCCCGTTGCGCTGGACGCTCGACGGATACTCCCGCTTCAACCCGCCGGTCCGGCCCGCCCCCGCGGAGGCGGGGGCCGGTGCGGCGGAGAGCGGCCGGGATGGCCAGGATGGCCAGGAGGGAGAGCCGCGATGAAGGTCATCGTGGATCGGGCGCTGTGCCAGGTGCACGCGCAGTGCGTGTTCGCCGCGCCCGAAGTGTTCGAGCTGGACGACGACGACCGGCTCGTCTACGTCGCCGAACCGGACGACGGACTGATCGACGCGGTCGAGGAGGCCGCGCGGGCCTGCCCCGTGCAGGCGATATTCCTGGAGGAAGCATGAACTTCACCGAGGAGACGGCCAGGGCCAAGGTGCAGGCCGCCGAGGACGCGTGGAACACGCGGGACCCCGAGCGGGTCTCGCTCGCCTACACGCCCGACTCCGTCTGGCGCAACCGGGACGAGTTCGTCACCGGCCGCGCGGAGATCAGGGAGTTCCTCACCCGCAAGTGGGCCAGGGAGCGGGAGTACGCGCTCCGCAAGGACCTGTGGACGTTCGGCGGCAACCGCATCGCCGTACGGTTCCAGTACGAGTGGCACGACGCGGACGGCCAGTGGTGGCGCAGCTACGGCAACGAGCTGTGGGAGTTCGCCGACGACGGGCTGATGCGGCGTCGCGAGGCGAGCATCAACGACGTCCGGATCGACGAGGCGGACCGCCGCATCCTCGGCGACCGCACACCGAAGGAACTTCCGCTGGCGTGATACCAGGGGGTTGACCGGGCACAACAGGGGCGTACGTTCACTTTTGTCGGCTCTCACTTCTCCTATGTCCCCTGCGGATGTTCTTGGAGGACGTATGCCCCGAATCACCGTCACCGTCGACGGAGTCACCTATGAGGAGGAGGTCGAGCCGCGTCTCCTCCTCGTCCACCTGCTGAGGGATCGGCTCGGCAAGACGGGGACGCCCGTCGGCTGCGACACCAGCAACTGCGGCGCCTGCACCGTGATGCTCGACGGCAGGAGCGCGAAGAGCTGCTCCGTGCTCGCCGTACAGGCCGACGGGAGCGACGTCGTCACGATCGAGGGCCTGGCGCGGGGGGACGAGTGGCACCCCATGCAGAAGGCCTTCCACACCGAACACGCCCTGCAGTGCGGATACTGCACCCCAGGCATGATCATGGCCGCGATCGACCTGCTCAGGGACGACCCGGACCCGTCGGAGGAGGCCGTCCGCGAGGGGCTCGAAGGCAACCTGTGCCGGTGCACCGGTTACTGCAACATCGTCCGGGCGGTACGGCTCGCCGCCCAGGAGATGGCACAGGCCGGGGAGCGGCGGGAAGTGCGGACGCCATGAGCGAGCAACTCGACGCAGGCCTGATCGCCGAGCAGATCGCCGAGAGCGACCAGCTCGGCGAGCCCTCCGGCGCGCACGAGGTGGGCAGGGCCCGCAGGCGCAAGGAGGACGCCCGGCTGGTCACCGGCCGGACCACGTGGACCGACAACATCCAGCTCCCCGGCATGCTGTACATGGCGTTCCTGCGCAGCCCGATGGCGCACGCCCGGATCACCCGGGTGGACACCTCGGCCGCGCGTGCCCGGCCGGGCGTGGTCGCGGTCTACAGCGGCCGGGACCTCGCCGACGAGCAGGGCAGCCTGCCGTGCGCCTGGCCCGTCACCGAGGACATCGTCATCCCCGACCACCCGCCCATGGCGGTGGAGGAGGTCCGCTACGCCGGCGAGGCGGTGGCCTGCGTGGTCGCCACCGACCGCTACAAGGCCGCCGACGCCCTGGAGGCGATCGAGGTCGACTACGAGCCGCTCGACGCGGTCGTCGACATGACCGAGGCGCTCGCCGAGGGCTCCCCCCTGGTCCACGAGTCCGGCAACCGGGCCTTCACCTGGAAGTTCGCCGGGGGCGACATCGACGCGGCCTTCCGCGACGCCCCCGTGGTGATCGAACGCACCTACGTGCAGCAGCGGCTCATCCCGACCGCGATGGAGCCCCGCGCGGTCGTGGCCACCACCGACGGCGACGGCTTCACCCTCTACTCCGCCACCCAGATCCCGCACGTGCTGCGGGTCATGCTCGCGCTGACGACCGGCATCCCCGAGCACAAGCTGCGCGTGGTCGCCCCCGACGTCGGCGGCGGCTTCGGCTCCAAGCTCCAGGTCACCGCCGAGGAGGTGCTCGGCCTGCTCGTCACCAGGCGGCTGGGCAAGCCGGTGAAGTGGACCGAGTCGCGCTCCGAGGGCAACCTGACCGTGCACCACGGCCGCGACCAGCTCCAGCGGATCTCCCTGGCGGCCGAGCGGGACGGGCGCGTCCGGGGCGTCCGGGTGGACCTCCTGGCCGACATGGGCGCCTACCTGATGCTGGTCACGCCCGGCATCCCGCTGCTCGGCGCGTTCATGTACAACGGCATCTACAAGATCGACGCCTACGACTTCACCTGCACCGGCGTCTTCACCACCAAGATGCCGACCGACGCCTACCGGGGCGCCGGCCGCCCCGAGGCCACGTTCGCCATCGAACGGGCCGTGGACGAGCTCGCGCACGAGCTCGGCCTGGACCCCGTCGAGGTACGGCGCCGCAACTGGATCACCCACCAGGAGTTCCCGTACGACACGATCTGCGGGCTGACCTACGACTCCGGAAACTACGAGGCCGCCACCGAGAAGGCGCTCGCGCTGTTCGGCTACGACAAGCTCAGGGCCGAGCAGTCCGACCGGCGCGACCGGCGCGACCCGGTGCAGCTCGGCATCGGCGTGTCGACGTACACCGAGATGTGCGGGCTGGCGCCCTCGCGCGTGCTGGGCTCCCTCAGCTACGGCGCGGGCGGCTGGGAGCACGCCTCCGTCCGGATGCTGCCCACCGGCAAGGTCGAGGTGGTCACCGGCACGAGCCCGCACGGGCAGGGGCACGAGACGGCCTGGAGCCAGATCGTGGCCGACGCGCTGGGCGTGCCGTTCGGCGACGTCGCCGTGCTCCACGGGGACACGGCGATCTCCCACAAGGGCATGGACACCTACGGCTCGCGTTCGCTGGTCGTGGGCGGCGTGGCGGTCCTGGCGGCCTGCGAGAAGGTGAAGGACAAGGCCCGGCTGATCGCCGCCCACATGCTTGAGGCCTCCGCCGACGACATCGAGTTCTCCGCCGGGTCGTTCACGGTGCGGGGCACGGCCGAGGGGAGGACGATCCAGGAGCTCGCACTGGCCACCTTCGCCGCACACGACCTCCCCGACGGCGTCGAACCCGGCCTGGACGCCGACGCGACCTTCGACCCGGACAACTTCTCCTTCCCGCACGGCACCCACCTGTGCGCGGTCGAGGTGGACACCGAGACCGGCGCGTGCGCGATCCGCTCCTACGTGGCCGTCGACGACGTGGGCTCCGTGGTGAACCCGCTGATCGTCGAGGGGCAGGTGCACGGCGGCATCGCGCAGGGCATCGGCCAGGCACTGTTCGAGGAGGCGGTCCACGACACCGAGGGCAACCTGCTCACCACGACCATGGCCGACTACCTGATCCCGACGGCGGCCGACCTGCCCGATTTCACCACCGACCGCACCGAGACCCCGGCGACCAGCAACCCGCTGGGCGTCAAGGGCGTCGGCGAGGCCGGCACGATCGCCTCGACCCCGGCCGTGGTCAACGCGATCGTGGACGCGCTGCGCCCGTACGGCGTGCACGACGTGCGGATGCCGTGCACGCCCGAGCGGATCTGGCGGGTGGTCTCCGAGGCGGGACCGCCGGCGTCCGGATCCGCTGCGGCCGAAGCGCCCGCAGGGGCCTCCGCTGGGGCATCCGCGGAGGCGCCCGCGCCCACGTCCGGCCCCGGCCCCATGTCCACGCCCGGCCCCGCGTCCACGCCCGGCCCCGCATCTACACCCGGGTCCGGGTCCGGGGAGGCCACGTCCAGCTCCGAGGGAGGCGCCCGATGATCCCCGCGGCGTTCGACTACATCCGGCCCGCCTCGCTGGAGGAGGCCTGCCGCGTGCTCGCCGAGGCCGACGCCGCCGGCGACGACGTCAAGGTGCTGGCCGGCGGCCAGTCCCTGCTGCCGCTGCTGCGCCTGCGGCTGGCCTATCCCGCCGCGCTGGTGGACCTCGGGCGGCTGCCGGAGCCACGCGGCGTGGAGGACCGGGGCGACCACGTGTTCGTCGGCGCACTCACCACGCACGACGAGGTGCTGCGCTCCGGCGTGGTCAGGGAGCAGGTTCCGCTGCTCGCGCTGGCCACCGCCACGGTGGCCGACCCCGCCGTACGGCACCGCGGCACGTTCGGCGGGTCGATGGTCCACGCCGACCCCGCCGGCGACCTGCCCGCCGTCGCCCTGGCGCTGGACTGCGTGTTCGTCGTCAGGTCGAGCGAGGGAGAGCGGGAGATCCCGGCCTCCGAGTTCTTCGTCGACTACCTGGAGTCCGCGCTCGGACCCGGCGAGGTGCTGCTCGGCGTCCGGGTGCCTAAGCTCGGCCCCGGCTGGGGCTTCCACTACGAGAAGTTCCACCGGACCGCGCAGGCCTGGGCGATCGTCGGCGTGGCGGCGGCCGTACGGCGCGACGGCGGGACCATCGGGGAGGCCCGGATCGCGCTGACCAACATGGGGCCGACACCGGTGCGGGCGCGGGCGACGGAGGCCGCGCTGCGCGGCCTGAGCCCCGCGCCGGTCGGCGGTGCCGGCGACGGCGCGCGGGACCAGGTCAGGGACGCCTGCGGCCAGGCGGACTCCGGCACCTCGCCCCCGGCGGACCTGCACGCCAAGCCCGACTACCGCCGCCACCTGGCCCGGGTGCTGACCTACCGGGCGGTCAGGGCCGCGACCGGCTGAGCCCCGTCCCACCGGCCGGGAACCCTCCGGCCGGTGGACGGGCGTCCGCGCCGGTCAGAAGTTCAGCTTCCGGCCGGTGGGGCAGGCAGAGTTGTGACAGCCGCCGCGCGCGGTCGTAATGTCGCAGAAGCGGCCGATCGACAAGGAGCGGATCGATGGCGATGCGATTCGAGCACGAGTTCACGGTTCCGGTGCCGATCGAGCAGGCGTGGTCGGTGCTGCTCGACGTCGAGCGGGTCGCGCCCTGCCTGCCGGGGGCCACCCTCGACACGGTGGAGGGCGACTCCTTCACCGGCCGGATGAGGGTGAAGGTCGGGCCGATCACGGTGACCTACCAGGGCGAGGCCACGTTCGAAGACGTGGACAAGGACGCCCACGCCCTGACCATCAAGGCTTCCGGCAAGGAGACGCGGGGCGCGGGGACGGCCGGCGCCACGGTCGTCGCCCGGCTGTACCCCGCCGGCGCGGAGACCCGGGTGACCGTCGAGACCTCGTTCAACGTGACCGGCCGCCCGGCCCAGTTCGGCCGGGGGGTGATGGCCGAGATCGGCGGCAAGCTGATCGACAGGTTCGCGGCCAACCTGGCCGAACTGCTCGGGGAGAGCCCGGTCGCGGAGCCGGACGTGTCGTCGGCGAGCGTCTCGCCCCTCCCCTCGGCGGTCCCCGCGCAGGGCACGGCCGAGCAGGTCACCGCCGGCGTGGAAGACCGGCCGGAATCACCGGACACCACGGGCGCCCCGGACCCCACAGCCTCCAGAGACACCTCGGAGACCTCGGGCCTTACAAGCTCCCCGGGCTCGGGGGGCGAGGGATCCGGCGGGGTCTCCGGGCGGCACGAGCCGGTCCGCCACCTCACCGCCGTGCCCTCCTCACCCGAGGGGGCCGCGGTGGAGAAGGCCCTCGGCCTGGACGCCCACCCGGCGGGCACCTCCCGCACCTCCCTCACCCCCGAGGAGGAGGCGCTCGACCTGATGGAGATCGCCGGCCTGCCCCTGCTCAAGCGCGTCGCCCCGCTGGTGGCCGCCGCGCTGACCGGGATCGTCCTGGCGGGCTGGCTGATCCGCCGGACCCTGCGCCGCCGCTGAGCCGGCCCGTCTCCGCCGGCCGTCATACGCGTCTCACCCGTGGCGCCGGTACGGCTGAGGCCTGTGACAGGGCTCGACGCCGACGTGCGCGGCCGGTTCAGCGCAGGCATTCCTCCTTCTGGTCCGGCCCGCACCCCTCGGGGATGACAGGCTCGTCGTCGGTCCAGCCGAGCTTCTTGATCACCATGGACATGTAAACGATGCCCGGCGGGATGTTCCCCTGGTCGGCGGTCGGGACGGGCAGCACGTCCTGGGTCGCCAGCAGGTCGCCCGTCTCCCGGTCGATGACGATCTGCTCCTCCGACTCGCCGTTGGCTCCTCCGCGCAGGATGGCCACCCCCACCCGCCCTTCGACATCCCGGATCCCGTCCACGACCCGGACCCCGGGCAGCCCCGCGAGCATCCGGTAGACGGCCGCCCTGGTTCCCGGGGTGGTGGGGGCGTCCAGGAGGAGACGCTCGCCCAGCCCCCACAGCCAGTAGTCCTGCTCGGGGAGCTTCACCTGCGCCGACTGCGTGGACTGCGTGTCCTTCATGGCCTCCCGCGCGGCGGGCCAGTACGACAGCAGCTTCTCCTTCAGCTCCGCCGGGTCCTGGGGCAGGTCAAGGAGTTCCCTCACGCTCAACTCCAAGGTCGACTGTTCGAGGCCTTTCTTACCGGTGAAGAGGTACCGGGTCTTCCCTATGGGAATCATGTCGTTGCGGCAGTCGGTGTCCGATCCGCAGAGCCGGGGCGAGCCCGCCTTCTCCCACTCGGCCCTGTCGGCGGCGGTGAAGGGCCGGGTACCGAGCCCGCTGAACACCATGACCTGGTTCCGGTCGATCCCGTTCCACCGGACATCCCTGACGCGGTCCTCGGCGACGAACTCGCGTCCCCCGACGCTGATCCGTTGCCGGTAGACCTGTTCCATCTCCCTGCGCCAGTATCGGCCGCCGGTCGCCTCCTGCCGCCGGGCCATCCGGTCGGCGGCGGTGGAGAGCACCTCCTCGGCACTCGTCTGGGTCACCGTGGCGACCGGGCCGCCGCCCAGTCTGGGGACGACCGCGATGGCGCCGATCACGGCGACGGTCGCGGCCGTCGCGACCAGGACCCCCGTCCACGCGGAAATCCGCCGGCGCCGCCCGCCGTTCAGCACCCTGGCCCTGGCCTCGGCCGTCTTCCCATGCCCAGCGGGCGGGACGTCCGGCATCACGTCGTCGATGAGCTTGAACTCGTTCATCGGACCTCCACTCCCAGCGACTTGTGCAGCTTGGCCCTGGCCCGGCTGAGCCGGGAGGCGACGGTGCCGTAGGCGACCCCGAGCGCCTCGGCGACCTCGTCATAGGTCAGCCCGCCGTAGGCGACGAGCAGCACCACGTCACGCTCGCCCGTGGACAGCCCCGCCAGCGCCCCCGAGAGCCGGCCGACCGTCACCCCCGCCGCGACGCGGTCGACGACCCGCTGGTCGTGGCCGTCGTCGTCGGGTGGCGGCCCCGTCCTGGCCAGCGCCCGGTAGCGGCGCAGCTCGGCCCTGCGGTGGCGGCCGATCAGGTTGGTGGCGATGCCGTACAGCCAGGGCCGGATCGCGCCCCGGGCGGGGTCGAACCGGCCGCGCCGGCGGAAGGCGATCAGGAAGGTCTCGGCGGCCAGGTCCTCGGCGGTGTCGAGGTCGAGCCGCCGTCCGATGTAGCGGCGGATCTCCTCGTAGTGCGCGTCGAAGACGGTGCCGAACCGCTCGGGATCGACGACCGAGGCGGCGTCAGGGACAGCGATCATGCAAGGGTCTCCCCTGCCGGAAGGATCAGGACACCCCTTGTTGCCCGATGGTCGCACCACCCTTCCCTGTTTCCGGGGAGAGGCCCTGGCCCGTACGGGCCAGGGCCTCTCCCCGGACGTCGCCGGAGTCCGAGACCGCCGGAGGGGGGGAGGGGCGGTACGTCGGCCGCACGGTCTCGGAGGCCGTCACCGATCCACGGCCCGGCGGGAGTGGGTCAGTCGCTGAGTGACCACTTCTGCCCGGCCCCGCCGCTGCACTCCAGCAGATGGATCTCGGTGGCGGGGTTTCCGAGGGTGGCCGGGTCCGCGGACAGGCACTTGTCCGGAAGGATCTCGTTGCGGACCGTCACGTCGACGTCGTCTGCGCGCGCGGGCCCCGTGTCCCCCAGGGCGGTGCCCGTGGTGAGGAGGGTCAGCGCCGAGACGGCGGTGGCGGCGGTGATGCGCGCGAAGCGGTGACGTGCTGTGAGCCTTCGCATCTGGACCTCGTTCCTTCTGTCGCACTTACCGGAATGGCGCGGAGTGCCGGGCAACGGAGTGTCCGGCAGGGGAAACGGTGTCAGGAGCCGCTGTCGCGCCGGTCACCTTACGGTCACTTATCACTCACGCAGTGTCATCGACAGGTGACCGAACGCCAAGGATAAGTAACATAGCGTGACGTGGCGGATGCGCAGCGGAAGAGCCCCCCGCCGGGGCCGGGTTTCGAGTTCGGGGTCCTAGGGCCGCTCAAGGTGCTGCACGACGGCGCTCCCGTGGCGATCGGAGCGGTCGACCTGCACCGCTTCGACGCCCTGGTGCGCCGCGCCAGGGCGCGCGTCGGTGATACGCGGCCGGCCGCCGGCCTTCCCGCCGGCCTTCCCGCCGGGATGACGACGTTCGCCGGTCGCGAGCGGCAGCTCGCCGAGGCTCAGCGGCTGCTGACGCAGGCGCGGGACCGGTTCCGGCGGGGCGGCGAGATCGGCGACGCCCACACCGCCACGACGATGCGGGCCATGGCCGCGGCCCTCCTCGGCGCCTGGGCCCACATGGCCGCCTTCGCGCACGGCGTCCACACCGAGGAGGTCATCGGCCTGGCCCTGGACGAGAACCCGGTCAGCGGGGGGCCGCCGGCCGGGAACCAGTAAAAACAGCTCCAACAGTTCACAAGCCAGACGGAACCACTCTTAGTCACGGGAACACCTCATAATGTGATCAACCCACCGGACTGCAGCGTGGTCGTCATCACCTACAACGACGCCGTGCGGCTGCCCAGGGCCGTACGGTCCGTGCTCGGCCAGTCTCTGCGGAACATCGAGGTGATCATCTCGGACGACGCGAGCACGGACGACACCGAACGGGTCGTGCGGGAGCTCCAGCGGGAGGACCCCCGGATCCGCTACCTGCGCGCCGACGTCAACAGCGGCGGCTGCGGCGCGCCGCGCAACAGCGGGGTGGCGGCGGCCCGCGCGCCGTACGTCATGTTCCTCGACAGCGACGACCGGCTGACCAGGCACGCCTGCAAGAGCATGGTGCTGGAGATCGAGCGGACCGGCGCCGACTTCGTCACCGGGCAGATCTCCCGGCTGTACGAGTGGAGCGGCAGGACCCAGCGCTACTACCCCGGCCTGTACGCCAGGCGCAGGACCGTCGAGGGGATCGCGCAGGAGCCCGAGCTGTTCCTCGACTCCTTCAGCACCAACAAGCTCTACCCGGCCGAGCTGCTGCGACGGCTGCCCTTCCGGGAGGACCTGTACTACGAGGACCACGTCTTCACCACCGAACTCCTCTGCGCCGCGCGGCGGTTCGCCGTGGTCCCGTGGGTCGTCTACCTCTGGCACCGGGCCCTGGAGAAGAACGAGGAACGGCTGTCGATCTCGCTGAGCATCAAGGAGATGGACAACGTCCGGCACCGGATCAGGGCGGCCCGGCTGAGCGACGACATCCTGCGCGGCAACGGCCTCGCCCACCTGCTGCCCGCGCGCCAGCTCCGCTTCCTCCGCCAGGACCTGCGGGTCTACCTGAACCCGCTGCCCTCGCGTGACCCGGCGTGGGCCGAGGAGTTCTCCTCGCTGGTCCGGCCCTACCTGGCGGAGATCGCCCCCGAGGCCTTCGGGCTGATCGAGCCGGTCGCCCGGGTCTGCTGCGGCCTGATCCTCGACGGCCGGACCGACGAGCTCGTGGTGGCCGCCCGGTCCCTGAACGGGCCGCAGGCCGCCCCGCGGCACGCCGTACGGCAGGACGGCCGGACCTACTGGGGCACCGCCCCCGCCGAGAAGATGGACATCACCTCGCTCCGGATGGCCGAGCTGCCCTTCACCGCGGCCCGGCTCCGCCACGAGGCAGCCTTCACCGGTGAGGGCACCCGGGTCACGCTGACGATCAGGACCTACGACCCGTTCGGGGTGCTCGCCGCCAACCCGGGCTGGACCGCGTTCTTGCAGCTCAAGGACCACCGGGTGCCGCTGGCACCGCGCGAGCAGGACGACGGCAGCCATCTGAGCGAGGCGACCGTCGACCTCGCCGCGTTCGGACACGGCCCCCTGGGCTTCGGCGGCCACCACGACCCGCTGGTCGGGATCGTCCGCGCCGACGGCCGGGTCACCACCGACCGGCTGCTCGTCGACCCGTCCGCCGGGCCGTTCACCGCCGCCGTCCCCGGGCACCGGGTCACGGTCCGGGCGGAGGGGACGGCCGCGTTCCTCCGGGTGCAGTGGCGGCGCGGGGGCCTGCTCCGGCCGGTGCCCCGGCTGGGCCGGATCGCCCGCAAGGTGATCCGGCGGGTGGGCCGGGCGGACGTGAAGCTCCGCGTCTACAAGGGCCTGATCAAGGTCGTGCCGCCCCGCCGGGACCTGGCGCTGTTCGAGTCCGACGTCGGCGCCGGATACACCGGCAACCCGCGCTACGTCTACGAGGAGCTCAGGCGGCGGCGGGCGCCCCTCGACATGGTCTGGTCCGTCACCAGGGCCAGGCGGAACTTCCCCGGGGACGCCAGGCTGGTGCGGCGGATGAGCTGGCGCCACCTGTGGACCATGGCCAGGGCGGGCTACTGGGTGGACAGCCACGGCATGCCGCTGGCCTACCCCAAACCGGCCCGGACCCGCTACCTGCAGACCTGGCACGGCCAGGGCATCAAGTCGGTCGGCTTCGACTCACCGGACCTGCGGGCCGACTTCCCCGGGCCGCGCGAGCAGTGGCGGGCGGCGGTGGCGCGCTGGGACGCGCTGGTCTCGCCGAGCGCCGAGTTCGAACGGGTCTTCCTGCCCTCCCACGGGTACGAGGGGCCGGTGCTGCGGTACGGCTCGCCCCGGTGCGACGTGCTCGTCCACGGCGACGACGAGGCGGTACGGCGGGCCAGGGACAGCCTGGAGCTCCCGCCGGGGCGCAGGGTGCTGCTGTACGCCCCCACCTACCGGGACCAGGCCAGGTTCTCGGGGCGGTCGATCCGCGCCGATCTGGACATGATGGCCGAGGCGCTGGCCGACGAGTGGGTGGTGATCCTGCGCCCCCATCCGGTCGAGCGCTACCGGGTCCCCCAGCACCTGCGCCACTTCGTCCGCCCGGCCGGGAACTACCCCGAGGTCAACGACCTGATACTGGCCTCGGACGCGCTGCTGACCGACTACTCCTCGCTGATGTGCGACTACGCGATCACCGGCCGGCCGATGCTGTTCCTGATCGACGACTGGGAGGAGTACCGGCGTGTCGAGCGGGGCGTCTACCACGACCTGCCGTCGATCGCCCCCGGCCCCTGCCTGACCACCACGGAGGAGCTGATCGGCGCGCTGCGCGACCTCGACGACGTGGCCGCGTCGTTCGCCGCCAGATACATCGAGTTCCGCAGGACGTGGTGCGCCGACGAGAAGGGCCACGCCTCGGCGAAGGTGGTGGACGCCTTCTTCGGCCCGGCGCGGCCCCCGGCCGGGGCGCCGGCCGTCCCGCCCTTCACCGCGCGGCGGCCGATCCGGCTGCCCCGGCCGGAGCGGTCACCGGTCCGGCTCTCCCTGCGGGGATGGCTCATCCGGCTCTCCCTGCCGGGACGGCGGTTCCGGCTTTTCCCGCCGGACCGGCTCGTCCGGCTCTCCCCGCCGGAAAGACCGAGGTGAGCGGCGGATGAGTTGCGTGATGTTCGCCTGCATGGACGCCGACACGCTCGGCGGGACGCAGCGGGTCACCCACACCGTGGCGCAGGGCCTGGCCGAACGAGGACACGACGTGCACGTGGTCGGGCTGCACCGGGCCGAGAGCCCGTTCCGCTACGTGGACCGGCCCGGCTACCGGCACCACGTGATCCACCGCACGCCGGTCGGCAGGCTCTCCCGGCTGGGCGTGCTCCGGGAGCGCCGCAGGCTCGCCGGGCTGTTCCGGGAGCTGGGGGCGGGCTTCGCCGTCCTCGCCTCGCCGGGCGTGGTGACCCGGATCGCGCCCCTGCTCCCGGAGCGCCTGCTCCCGATCGGGCAGTACCACGGGTCCTACGAGCACGCGCGGGGCTCCTGGCACCTCGGCTCGGTCCGGGGCCGCTACGGCGAGCTGGAGAAGGCGGTGTTCCTCAGCGAGGACGACGCCCGGCTGTTCTCCGAGCACGCGCTGCTGCCCAACACCTGGGCCATCCCGAACCCGCTGCCCACCTGGCCGTCGCGGACCGCCGAGCTGACCGGCCACCGGATGCTCGGGGTCGGCAGGCTGGAGGGGGTCAAGCGGTTCGACCGGTTGATCTCGGCCTTCGCGGAGGCCGGCCGTACCGCGGGCGAGGACTGGGAGCTGCACCTGATCGGCGAGGGGGAGGAGCTGGAGCGGCTCCGCTCGCACGCGCGGGCGTGCGGGGCGGCGGACCGGGTGGTGTTCCGCGGCGCGGTGCCCGCCGCCGAGATGGGCCGCGAGTACCTGCGCGGGTCGCTGCTGGGGCTGGCCAGCGAGCACGAGGGGCTGCCACTGGTGCTCGGCGAGGCCGCCTCCTACGGCGTGCCCTCGGTGGCCTTCGACGTGTCGGGCGGGGTGCGGTCGCTGATCCTCCACCGGGAGACCGGCCTGCTGGCGCCGCCGGCCGACGTGCCGGCCTTCGCCGCGGCCCTGGCCGCGCTGATGGCCTCCGTGGAGGAGCGGCGGCGGCTGGGCGCCGCCGCTCGCGCGCACGTCGAGTCGTTCCGGCCGGAGCGGGTCGTGGACCGGTGGGAGGCTCTGTTCGAGCAGGTCAGCCGTTGACCGCCGGCCCGGGGAGAATCCGTGCCCGGCCGGGCGGCCGTCGGGGATTCCACGGCCGAGCGGGTCAGTTGTCGACCTTGACGGGCTCGTTGCGCGGCAGGGGCACCCCGGCCAGCACGAGCTGCCCGGTGGTGAGCCGGGCGCCCAGCGGGTTCGGCTCGCGGAGCCGTGTCAGCCGGTCGAAGGCCACCCGCTTGAACCGGGCCAGCTTCCGCTTGGCCGCGGTCCGCTCGTAGGCGACCATCCGCGAGGTCTCCGTCTTCGGCGCGCCGCTGAGCTCGTAGCCGTAGGTCTCCAGCCGGTCGCCGAGGACGCTCTCGCACAGCGAGATCTCCCAGGGGTCGAGCCGCTCCGTCCACGAGCCCGACCGCGAGGTGGTCACGTCCTCGTGCGTACGCGAATGCCAGGACTTGTGCGCGGGGCAGGCGATGTCGGCCACCAGCTTCGGCTCGCACATGACCGGGTCGAAGTCCTCCCCGAGGAAATCGCACAGCCTGCGCAGGTGCGCCTCGGGGTCCGTCGTCAGATCCTCGTAGCGCAGTTCGTGGTAGCTGCCCTCGGGGAGCTTCGGCGCGCCGTGCCGGGCGAAGTCGATCGCCTCGGCCCAGGCGGCGACCGCGCTGTAGACGCTCCCGCTGTACCAGGGCATCTCCTTCAGCGACGCCACGCAGTCACGGCCGTCCCTGATCAGGTGGACGAACTGGGCGTCGGGGAAGAGCCGCAGCAGCACGTCGATGTGCTGGAAGTACGACGGCCGCTTGTCACCCCAGCGCGGCTTGCCGTGCCGGGCCGCGTAGGCGCGGAGCACGATGCCCAGCGCCGAGCCGAGCGTCGACGGCCCGGCGACGATCTGCTCGACGACCTCCTCGCCCTCCAGGCCCAGGTCGTGGAAGCGCGACTGGCGGCGGTTGACCACCCACTCCGCCAGCTCGCGCCTGTGTGCCGGATCGTTCAGATCGCCGAAATGCAGCCGTCGCTGGTAGGCGGCGACCATGAACCGGGTCTCCGGAGGGATCGCGATGCGGGGGTGGGCGTGCGTCATGAGCTGCAGCATCGTCGTCCCCGAGCGGGGACAGCCAACGATGAAGATCGGTCGATCCGATTGCATGGTCAGACCTTCGCCAGCTCGCCCAGCTGCCGGGTGGTGAGCTGCGCGGCCACCGGACTCGGCTCGCGGAACCGGTTCAGGCGGTCCCGGAACTCCTTGCGCCGGCGGGCCCAGCGCCGCTTGGACGCCGCGTTCTCGCACGCCTCGACATGCTCCTTGGCCGCCTTGGGGGCGCCGCTCAGCTCGTAGCCGTTGGCGGTGAGCCGCTCGGCCAGCACGGTCTCGCAGACCGACACCTCCCACGGCTCCAGCCTGGACTTCCACGAGCCGGACCGGGCGGTGGTCACGTCGCCGTGGGTGTTCTGGTGCCAGACCTTGTGCTCCGGGATCGCCACCCGGGCCACGTGCTGCGGCTCGCTCATCGCCGGGTCGTAGTCCTCGCCGAGGAAGTCGCACAGCTTGCCGAGCTCGGTCTCCGGGTAGGCCGTCAGGTCCTCGTAGCGCAGCTCGTAGTAGCTGTCGGCCGGGAGGTTCTTGGCGTGCCTGCGGCCGTAGTCGATCGCCTCGGCCCAGTTGGTCACCGCGTGGAAGACGTCCTTGGTGTACCAGGGCATCTCCTTCAGCGACGCCACGCAGTCACGGCCGTCCCTGATCAGGTGGACGAACTGGGCGTCCGGGAAGAGCCGCAGCAGGAGGTCCACGTGGTGGAAGTAGCTCGGCCGCTTGTCGCCCCAGCGGGACTTGCTGTGCTGCTCGGCGTAGGAGCGGAAGGTGATGCCCATCGCCGAGCCCAGCGTCGGCGGGCCGGCGGCGATGTTCTCGATCAGCTCTTCCCCGTCGAGCTTGAGCTCCTTGAACTTGGTGTCCTTGTCGCTCACGATCCATCGGCCCAGCCTGCGCCGGTTCCCCTGCTCACGCAGGTCGCCGAAGACGAACCTGCGGTAGTAGCCGGGCACCAGGAAGCGTGTCTCCGGAGGCACCGCGATGCGCGGATGCGAATGCAGCATGAGCTGCAACATGGTGGTGCCTGAGCGTGGGCAGCCGATCACAAAGATCGGTCGGTCGGACTGCATGACAACGAACCCCCGTAGAAGACGATCAAACAGGTACGCGCTGCGCGTTCTCCGAGCGCGGCGCGGCGGGCGCGGCCCGGGTGAACAGCCACATTCGGTAGATCAGAAAGACCTCGTTGAGCAGGAGCAGCGCTCCTGCCACGATCGAGACGGGCAGCAGCGCCGCCACCCCGATCAGCGGGGCGACCACGAACACCGCCGCGTGGAACTCGATGCCGCTGATCAGGTGCGTCCGCACCCGGTGGCGGGTGAGGAACCGGCTGAGCCTGCGCCGCAGGGTGAGCGACCGGGGCGCCCTGGGCACCAGTGGATCCCTGGGCTCACGGGGCGGCACCGGCCCGATCTTCGCCGGGGGTTCCGGCCTGTTCTCTCTGACCACCTCGCGGACGCGCTTCATCTGCGGCGCGTTGACGTAGCGGAACAGGTCGAGGACGGCGACCCCGGCGCCGAGCATGACGTAGGCGACGTCCCCCGTCGCCATGTACTGCCCGAACGCCAGCCCGATCGCACAGCAGACCACCCGGATCCGGTCGCCCACGTAGTCGAGCCACAGGCCGAACGCGGTCCCGGTCTCCTTCAGCCGTGCGATCTTCCCGTCCATGCAGTCGACCATGAAGCTCACGTAGAACAGCGCGGCCCCCGCCACGAGCTGTCCGAACGCGAAGCAGACCGCCGACACCATGCCGAGAACCAGCGACAGACGCGTGAGCCCGTTGGGCGTGATGGCTGTGTGGTTGGCGACGAGCAGTGTGAGCCTGCACGCCACCGGATCGACCACGAAAACCGTCCACCAGGAGTCTCTTCGTTTGCGGGTCGCGTGAACGTCGTTCAACGAATAGGCCCTCATGCCTTCCAGCATGACCACCCTGCGTGATCGAAGGCTGACACTCGGGAGCCAAGAGAGAATCTCCATACCGGTTCTTGACCAGCAGCGTCAGTCAGGGGTTCCGCCACCTGTGAGACTCCCGCCGGTACGCCCCGGCGACTGCCGTTATTTCCGGTGAAAACCCGCAAGACCATCTGGCAGCCGTCCAGAGAGGCCCCCGGCCGTACGGCAGGCGCCACGGGCGGCGGCCCCGGTGGATGCCGGGGGGCCGGCGCGGGTCAGCTCCCGAAGACGTGGTCGACGACGCGGGCGGCGGCCCGCCCGTCGTCCAGCCGGCAGAAACGGTCCCTGAAGCCGCCGTACGCGGAGGCGTAGGCGGTGACGATCCCGTCGAGACCGGCCAGCGCGTCGATCACCTCGTCGGAGGTCGTCAGCAGGGGTCCCGGAGCGTGCCCGGCCGGATCGAGGTAGAAGCCGCGCACCCGGTCGCGGTAGTGCTCCAGATCGTAGGTAAAGAAGATCATCGGACGGCCGGTGCCGGCATAGTCGAACATGAGCGACGAGTAGTCGGTGACGAGGACGTCGGCGACGAGCAGCAGGTCCGTGACGTCCGGATACCCGGTGACGTCGACCACCCCCCGGACCCGGCAGGCAGGCTTCGGCGCCTCGGACGTGTGCGGATGGCCCCGCAGGAGGAAGACGTGGTCGTCGCCGAGCGCCTGGAGCGCCCGGTCGAAGTCCAGCCGGATGTCCAGGTGGTACCTGCCTCCCGGAAGGACCTGGTCGTCCCGCCAGGTCGGCGCGTACAGCACCACGCGCCTGTCCGGGGAGAGTCCCAGGGCCGTTCGCACCCGCTCGGCCTCCTGCCGGCTCCCGGGCCGGTGCAGCAGGTCGTTCCGGGGACGTCCGGCCTCCAGGACGGGCCCGCCGTACCGGAACGCGTCCGGCAGGATCGAGGTGCCGAAGGAGCTGGGCGAGACCAGCAGATCCCACCTCGCCACCTCCCGCGCGAGCCGCCGCCGGTGGTCGGCTCCGCTGCCGAAACGGCCGTCGGCGATGTCGTGGCCGATCCGCTTGAGCGGGGTGCCCTGTCCCGTCTGCACGTAGAGCTGGCCCTCACGCCCGGTGAACCAGCCCGGCGCCCGCTCGTTGGAGAAGACATGGCCGGCGCGGGCCAGCACCTCGTAGTGGTCCCGGCTGTCGCGCAGCACGACCCGCGCGTCCCCGGGGGGCCGCAGCCGGCCGTCGGCGGAGATCCACACGCACTCCCGGCCGTCACCCCTGCGCCGCAGCTCCTCGTATATCGCACGCGGGCCGTCGGAGTAGCGCCGCCCCCGCCAGGAGTCGAACACCACGAGCTCCCGGAGCGGCTCCTTCATGAAGGCCGGGTAGTCCCGCTCCATGAGACGCCGCTGGGCGTGGGCCCCCCGGTCGGCGCCGAGCGCCGGCTGGACGTCGATGGCGACGCCGTTCGAGCGGTGGGTCCGCACCCGGACCGTCTGCATTCCGGCCGTCTGCACGGGGGGCGGATCGGCGAGCAGGCTCCTGGCCGCCCGGACGGGAGACAGGTCCGCCCCGGACTCGACGAGGACCTCCCACCGGCCGTCGGCGAGCGGCATGTGCTCGCCGTACAGCTCGAACCGGGTCAGCGGGAGCACGCAGGAGAACCGCTCCCCCTCCTGCTCCAGCGGCACGTGATGCGTCTCGCCGCCGCCCGCCTTCCGCAGGACGAGCCGGGCCTGCGGGCCCATCACCCCGGCGCGCCGTCCCGCCAGGTGCAGGCTGTCGCCCGCCCCCTGCCAGACGTCGGTCACCGTCGGCCGGACGGGGCGGACCACCGCGCAGAGGGCGCCGAGCCTGGGCGCGACCACACCGACCTCACGGCCGTCCTCCACGGTCACGTACTCCTCGACGGCCGCGAGGCCGGCCGTCAGCCTGCGGAGCTTGCCGCCGCCCACGACGACGAACAGGTCCCACCTGGGGTCGGGGTCGATCTGCGGGCCGGTCGTGTCGCCGGTGGTGACGCCGGCCGGCAGGTCGGCCGGGAGCAGTTCCGCGACGGGAAGGCGGGCGCTGAACCCGACCCGGCCGCCGCCGAGGGGCACGCAGGACGCGGGGAAGCTCAGTTCCCTGCCGCCCCGGCGCAGCCGTGCCAGCAGCGTCCCGCTCACGTCGGCCGGGACGTCGGAGACCGTCCAGCCCGACACCTCGATCATGCCCTCCCCGGCCGGCCGGGGCTCCGCCACGGTGTGGACCCGCTGGACCTTGAACAGGACCTCGTCGTCGGGGTTCACCTCCACGTACAGGCTGATCTGAGGGGTGACCGGGATGCCGGGGAGCCGGCGGACGTCGCTGCCGGTGGTGGCGGTCAGCGGGCCGGACCGCCGTACGTCCTGCGCGACGACCTCGACCTCCAGCCGCCACCTGGCCTTCCGGACGGCCCCGGCCAGCACGGCGAGATCGATGTCGACCTCGAAGCCCGACCAGTCGTAGCAGGTCGTGTCGCGGCTGGAGGCAGCGGTCACGTCCGGGCGGAAGCGCCGCCGGACCGGCAGCTCGACCACGCGCTGGGTCCGGGTGTTGCGCAGCGTCATCGTGATCTCCGACGAGTCCTCCGCCGGCAGGCCGATGCCCTTGATGTGGGCGCGACCGGTCACGCGGAGGCGGTCGCCGTCCTCCCAGTCGAGCTGGTCGACCCGGCAGACCAGGGTGAAGTCGCCGTCGCCCGCGCGGAAGACCTTCCGGGGCAGCACCCCCCCGTGCATCATCGGGTGGTCGGCGTACCAGCCGAACACCCGGCGCGTCAGACCGTGGAAGGCGCCCTCCCGCCGGTCGGCCAGCACCTCGACGAAGTCGTCCGCCTGCCGGCGTCTCAGCAGCTCGAACACCAGGCGCTGCTCCCAGGGGAGTGCGGACAGGATGTCGGGGTCCATGCGCTCGACGAGCGAGCCGGCGTTGTCCACCAGGCGTCCGCGGTAGTCCTCGCCGGCGTCCAGCGCCGCGTTGACGTAGAGGGTGAGGTCGCTGCGGAGGACGAGTTCGTCGAACTGGCGCTGGAGCGCGGGGGACGCGTGAGCGGCCAGGAAATCCCGGACCCGCGTGATCGACGCGATCCGGTCCTCCAGGTTGCCGGGCTCGGTCCGGCTCTGCGTGATCGACGGGTCCCCCGGCTCCCGCTGCCGCCAGTAATAGACCACGTCGCTGAGCACGTCGACCGAGCGCGCCAGCACATGGGCCGGGAGGGTGACGGGCGCGTCCTCGTAAAGTCCCCCGGGAAAGCTGAAACCGTGCTCCCGGTAGAAATCATGACGGAATACCTTGTTCCATGCCGTGCGGTCCAGGAGCAGTTCGGGACGCGCGTTCACATGGGTCCGCCGGACGGTCTCCCTGAAAGGCCGGGAGTGCAGGCCGGACCGCCAGGTCTCGGTCGAATTGAGATAGAGGACGTTACCGCACGCGAAATCCGAGCCCGATTCGGAGAGCGCGGAGACCAGCAGTTCATAGGCGTCGGCGGGCAGCACGTCGTCGCTGTCCAGGAAGCACAGATACTGGCCGGTCGCATGGAGCGCACCGGCGTTCCTGGCCGCTCCCAGCCCGGCGTTCTCCTGGTGGACCACCCGGAAGCGGCGGTCCTTCCCGGCGAACTCCTTGGCGATGACAGCGCTGCCGTCGAGCGATCCGTCATCCACGCAGATGACCTCCAGATCGCGGAGCGTCTGCCTGGCGACCGACGCCAGGCAGCACTCGAAATAAGGTTCCACGTTAAAGAAAGGGACGATAACGCTCAGCAGCGGCGACAAAATGTAAGCCTCCAACGTCGTCGAAATCCGGAATGACCGAAGTGACCTCATGGAAGGGTCCGGAGCGGTTCCGGAGACGCTCCATCTCGATGAGATCGAGAATGAGGAGAACGTCCGATAGACGCACGGGCCATGCGTTTAAATGACGCGGCTGTTGTCGAGCCTTGACCGCCTCGGACAGCCCGGCGGCTTGTCCGCGGGCACGGGCCGGCCACGGCCGCCGTGACGCGCCGAGGCCCGCAGGCCGGCGGATCGGCCGGCCTGCGGGCCTCGGGACGCGCCGGGTCGGCGCCGTGAGCGGGTCGGCTCGGACCCCGGCTGAGGGCCGGCCCCCGGTCAGGGATCGGCCCCCGGCTGAGGGCTGGGCCCCGGTCAGGGATCGGCCCCCGGCTGAGGGCTGGGCCCCGGTCAGGGATCGGCCCCCGGCTGAGGGCCGGATCCTCAGCCGGGAATCAGATCACGGCTGAGGATCGGATCCCGGCCGGGAATCAGGTTCCGGCCGGGAATCAGGTTCCGGCTGAAGGTCAGATCAGATCCCAGGTGAGCGGAGTGCCCCGCGGGGTGTCACGGTGAAAGGTCCGGCCGGCGACCGTCGTGATCGCGTCCGGTGGGAGCCCCCCGGCGGGGCGGATCGAGCGGACGTTGCTCTCCGACACCGCGTCACCGGCACGGACGTCGGCCACGACGTACAGGGACCGGCGGAAGCGCATCCCCTCGTCCTCCGCGGAGACGGGGCGGACCACGGCGCTGCCGAGCGCCTGCCACGCGCGGTCGCTCTCGACGACGAGCGCCGACAGCTCGTCCGGCTCCAGCGAGAACGCCGCGTCGACGCCCCCGCCCGCCCTGTCGAGGGTCACGTGCTTCTCGATCACGCATGCGCCGAGCGCCACCGCGGCCACCGCGGCGCCGATGCCCGGGGTGTGGTCCGACAGCCCGACCGGCAGCCCGAAAGCCTCCGCCAGCACGGGAAGCCTGCGCAGGTTGCTGTCGGAGACCGCCGCGGGATAGGCCGCCGTACAGCCCAGCAGGATCAGGTGCTCGCAGCCGGCCCCCCTGGCCGCCTGAACCGCCGCGTCCATCTCCCCCAGGCTCGCCATCCCGGTCGAGATGATCAGTGGCCTGCCGGTCCGCGCGACGCGGCGGATCAGCGGCAGGTCCACGATCTCCGATGACGCGATCTTGTAGGCGGGCGCCCCCAGGCTCTCCAGCAGGTCCACGGCCGTCGGGTCGAAGGGGCTGGAGAAGACGGTCAGCCCCGCCGACCGGGCCCGCTCGAAGATCGGCTCATGCCACTCCCAGGGCGTGTGCGCGCGTTCGTAGAGGTCGTAGAGGCGCTGGCCGCCCCACAGGTCGTGCCCTTCGGACAGCCGGAACGACGGCCCGTCCGCGTCGATGGTGATCGTGTCCGCGCGGTAGGTCTGGAGTTTGAGCGCGTGCGCCCCCGACGCCGCCACCGCATCGACGATCTTCATCGCCCTGGCGAGGTCCCCGTCGTGGTTACCGGACATCTCCGCGATGACGTACGGCGGGGCATCGGCGCCGACGGGCCGCCCATTAATGATCATCTTCACTCCGTTGGACTCTCAGCGCCATGTTTCCGCGCGATGTGCGCGCCATCTGCGTCTCCCACCCGTCCAGCTCCCACCCGGGGAGCTCGTGGAGGGCCACGGGCATCCGCAGCGGCCTGCCGTCGGCCATCCCGGACAGGTACATGTTCCAGACGGCCGTCTCCCCCTCGGCCCGCAGGTCCTCGACGGGCACGTCCACGACGAACTCCCGCCGGCCGTCCCGCGCCGGGACGGTCGTGACGGGGTAGGACCGCTCGGGACCGTCCGGGACGCCCATCACCAGGGTGAGGCCCGCGGCGCCCTCCTGCTCGGCGTGCCATCCGAGGATCCGCAGCCGGCCCTCGGACGCCTCGCATCCGGTCACCGCCGCCCGCGGGCGCTTGACGGTGATGACGGCGAACCCCTTGTCGTCCACGAGCGGCTGGATCCACATCCCGTCATCCGTCTCACCGGGACCGAGCGCCGGGGTGTTCCCCCTCAGCCGCGCCTCCCGGACGATGCCGTCCACGGTGAGCCTGACCCACACCTCCCACTTGGCGGCCCGTCCGGGAAGCGTGCCGGGATCGCAGACGAAGCCGAACCCCAGGTCGTAGCGTTCCACGGGCAGCTCCAGCACCGTGCCGGTCGCGCGCTCGCGCAGCCACAGGCTGATCGCGCAGGACGGAGCCGTCCCGACCATGACGCCCGGCAGGCGCACCCTGCCCTCGCCGTGCAGCCGGCCCTCACGCCACTCCCAGCCTTCCAGCCGGCCGGCCATCGTGAGCTCCCGCGAGACGTCGAAGACCCAGCGGGGGATCCCGTAGCCGCGCCGGAAGGGATAGTCGGCATACCATTTGCGCCGCGACAGCAGGCCCCGCCGCAGGCGGGCCTCGTCCATGCTCTCCCGCTCGAACCGGACCGCCTCGGCCAGCTCCGCGACCATGCGCCGGTGCATCAGCTGGAGCTGCAACCTGCGGATCGCGGGCAGCTCCAGATACGACCTCCGGTTCACCGTGTCGAGGTAGGAGCAGGCGGCGTCCAGCAGGAGATCGGGCTCGACGCCCGCCGCCAGCGCCTCGACCGCCACCCGCAGGTCGTTGTGGAGGGTGTCGCGCTCGTAGACGCGGCGCAGCCCGGGGGCGTGCTCCTCCAGGAACCTCGCGGTCTCCGCGACGGAGATCACGAGATCGGTGACGTTCTCGGCGCGGAAGCGGCGCTCGGTGATGGACCCCTCACGCAGGCGCCAGACGTAGACGACCTCGGAGAGCACGTCCACGGCCCGCGCGCGCACGTGGGCGGGAAGGGTCACCGGCATGTCCTCGTACAGCCGGGCGGGGAACTCCATGCTCAGGTCGTCCCAGAACGAGCGCCGGAAGACCTTGTTCCACACCGACCGGTCGAACAGCAGGTGCACGTTCCGGGTGATGTGCGTGCCCACCTGGGTCTTCCTGAAGGCGTTGCGGTGCGCCCAGGACTGCACCAGCCCCTCGGAGGTGAGCCGCTGCACGTTGCCCGACGCGAGGTCGGACCCGCTCCGCTCCAGGGAGTCCACCAGCAGCTCGTAGGCGCGCGGGGGGACGATGTCGTCGCTGTCGGCGAAGGCCAGGTAGCGGCCCGACGCGTGCGTCACACCGGTGTTCCTCGCCGGGCCGAGGCCCTGGTTCTCCTGGACCACCACCCGGAAGCGCGGGTCTCGTGACGCGTACTCCTTGGCGATGACCGCACTGGCGTCCATCGATCCGTCATCCACGCAGATGACCTCAAGGTCGCCGAGCGTCTGGCCCTGGATCGAGGCCAGGCAGGCGTCGAAATACCGTTCGACGTTGTAGTACGGAACAACCACGCTGAGTCGTGGCATACGGATCACCCCCTGAGATGTCGAACTAACGTGCGGCGCTTCCATCCGAGCCGGTCCCGAACATCCGCCGTACCGGCCGGAGAGCCGACGCCGGAGCCGTGATCATGCGCCCCAGCCGGGAGCCCTCCGGGGGCCGGGGCCTCTCGTCGCGCCGCTGTGCCTGCTTGGCGGCACGGACGGCCTTCGCCAGCTTGGCCTCGGAGGTCTCCAGGTCGCGCTCAAGCATCGTGATCTTCTGCTGGGCCTCCTCCAGCCGCGCCCGGAGCCGCCCCCGGGCGGCGTACAGCTCCCGGTAGCTCTCCCGCCACTCCCCCGGCCCGCCCGCGCTCCCGTGCCGTGCCGGCCCGGCCCGGCCCGGCACGTCCGCGCGCGGACCGTCCTCATCCCACGCGTTCCCGGCCGACCCGTCCTCACCCGGCGCACTCCAGACCCGCACGTCGCCGTACGGCGCCTTCCCGCCCGGCACGTTCCCGGCCTGCGTCTCGCCGTACGGCACAGTCCCGGCGTGCGTCTCGCCGTACGGGATGGCCTCGGCCCGGTCGGCGGCCTCGCCGTGCGGCGCGCCTCCCTCCGGCGCGTCCCCGCGCGGGCCGCCGTCGCCGGGCACCCCGTCCCGGGCGCCGTCCTCCAGGACGGCGTCCAGGTCGGCGCCGATCTCCGCGTCCAGCTCGGCGCCCCGCCGTACGGTCTGCCGGTCGGCCGTGCCGCCCGCCATCGCCAGCAGCGTCAGCGTCAGCCGGTCGGCCCCGACCTGCCAGGACCACGGATGCCACTGACCCGAATCCAGCAGGCGCACGGCGAAGTGACGCAGGATCCGGGCCAGGGCCACGTCGAGGTCGAGCTCACCGGGGAGCTGCCAGCTCGCGTCGAGCATCGCGAACCCGGTGCCGTCGAAGACCACGTTGTCGGCCGCGGCGAAGGCCGTCGACGCGGGCACCCGCCCGTCGGCGCCGTGCCCCTCCACCCACCGCCCGAAGAGGCCGAGAAGCTCACGGATCGCGACGACGTCATTGCGCGCGCAGGCCGCCATGAGGATCTCGGCCAGGAAACGGCCCTCGGGGACCGGCCCGTCGAGCAGCTCGGGCGTCCGTGTCACCCGTCCTGACACGCGCAGCGTCCGGTCCCCGCGCGCCCTGCGGGCCCACCCGCCCCGCGCCGCCGGAGCCAGCTCGCAGGAGAGCCGCCAGTAGGGAGCGGCGTCGGCGTCGGCGGTCAGCGCCACCGGCGAGGTCACGGGGCGGCCGTCGGCGGCATGCGCCATGACCACCCAGCGCGTCGCGACCCTGGCCCCGAGCCCGCCGGCTATCGCCATGCGCCCGAGATGCCGGGCGTCGTAGCCCGCCGCGGGCGTGCCGAAGACCCCGACACAGGCGGCCACGGCGAGGGCCGTCGGCGCCGAGGCCGCCTCCAGGACCGAGACGTCCAGCAGCAGGTGCGGCCCGGCCGCATGGCCGTACGCCGCGTAGCTCCTGCCCACCGTGAGGCCGGAGCCGTTCAGCAGGTCCGTGAGCCGCTCCAGGTTCACCGGCCGGGACTGGTCCAGCTCCACGGCGGCCCAGTCGTCGTCCGGGCGCTGATGGACCTCCGTGGGATCTCCGGCGAACCGGTGGACGCCCAGTGGGTTCTCCACCCCCAGCACGAGCGTTCCGCCGGGGGCGAGCATCGCGGTGAGCCGTCCCAGCGACTCCGCCCAGGAGCCGGCCGCGTGGTCGGAGGAGGTGAGGCGCTCGACCCCGTCGAGAGCGATCACCACGTCGAACGCCTCGGGGAACGCCGCCTTCTCCAGGCTGCCGCAGTAGACCGTGGCCTCGTGGTGCTCCGCCAGGCGGCAGGCGTCGGAGTGGGAGCGCAGCAGCACGCTCAGCTCGCCCGCCCCGGCGGCCGCCGCGTCGAGGAGCTCGGCGGGGTGCGGCCCCGCCACCAGGACCCGGCCGCCGGTGAGAAGGGGGCGCAACAGCTCGCCGAGCACCCCGGCTCCGGGAGATCCGCCCGGTCCGTCGTCGGACCACTCAAGCATCTCTCCCCCCAGGAGACGTATTCGGGCCGCCGCGTCGTCACAGATCATTGGTCTCCCCCGACCATCCGAAAACGGTTCTGATCTCCTCGGGGGACACCCGGTACCTGACCCCCAGCTCCTCTGCCGCGATCTGCCGCGCGGTGACGAGATCGACCTCCGCGCCGTGCAGCTCCGGCCACAGCCGCCGGACGCGGGCGACCCCGCCGTGCATCGGGTCCTCCTCCGCCAGGACCATGGGATCGCCGTAGACGGCGGGTTCGCATCCGGCCGCGATGCCGTGGAAGACGGCGGTGCTCAACCGGTTGGACGCCACCCGCCGGTGACGGCGGAGCTCGGCGAGCTGCCTGTGCGGGAAGCGCGGATCGGTCCCCTTCTTCATCCAGCCCCGGGCTCCGTGGCTGATCACCCGGAAGCCGGCGTCCTCGTAGACGCTCCGGATCTCGGGCTCGCCGAACTCCAGCCAGTAGAGGCAGACGGTGACCGGCCCCCGCTCGACCTCGCGGATCTCGTCGATCAGCCGCCGGTGGTCGCCGTCCACGTGCTGGCGCTCCCAGCCGTGGAAGGGGTACCAGATCGTGCCCTCCCGCTCCGGCTCCGGCACGGCGGGGGGCTCCATCTGCGTCAGGTAGAGCCACGGGGCGCCGATCGGGTAGTAGTCGCGGCGCCCGCGCGCCCAGCCCCGGCGGCGCATCGTGTCCGTCCAGACGAACTTCGGCGTCGCCGGGACGTATTTCTCGCGGGGGCCGAACCCGTCCAGGGCGTTCCATCCATGCTGGAGGTAGCCGTTGATACGCGGCGGCCTCCGCCGGTCCAGCCCGCAGTACCGGGCGAAGATGTGGGCATGCCCGTAGAAGTGATTCGTGTGGTGCATCGTTTCTCCGCTCAGCCGAGAATGGCGTGGAGAGCTTCGATGACCCGGTCCTGGTCCGAGTCGGTGAGATCGGGGAACAGGGGCAGCGACAGTTGCCGCGCGTAGAACTCCTCGGCCACGGGGCACATGCCGCGCCGGTAGCCCATGTCCGCGAAGACGGGGTGCCGGTAGGCGGGCAGGTAGTTCACCTGGACCCCGATGCCCGCCTGCCGCATCCGCTCGTAGACCTCGCGCCGCCGCCCGTCGAGGACCCCCACGGCGTACAGGTGCCAGGCGGGGTCCACGTGGGGGCGCCGGGCGGGCAGCCGCAGGCCGGCCAGGCCGGAGAGGGCCTCGTTGTAGCGCGCGACGAGCCGGGCCCGGCGCGCCTTGAACTCGCCCAGCCGCCGCACCTGGCTGATGCCGAGGGCGCAGAGCACGTCGGGCAGACGGTAGTTCAGGCCGAACGCGTGGACCTCCTGGTGCCAGCCGCCCTCATCCGGCTCGCGCTGCTCGGCCGGGTCCTTGACCAGCCCGTGGTTTCTGAATCTCCGGGCACGCCGGAGAAGCTCCTCGTCGGCCGTGGCGACGGCGCCGCCCTCGGCCGTCGTGATCGTCTTGGTCGGGAAGAAGGAGAAGGTCGTCAGGTCCGCGAGCGCGCCGACCGGCCGGCCGCGGTAGCGCGACCCGACGGAATGGGCCGCGTCGCCCACGACCACGGCCCCGGCGCGGGCGGCGATCTCGCGCAGCGCGTCGTACTCGGCCGGGTGGCCGGCGTAGTCGACGGCGGCGACGGCTCGCGTGCGCGGACCGGTCACCGCCTCCACGGCCGCCGGGTCGAGATTGGCGGTGTCCCGCTCGACGTCGGCGAAGACGACACGGGCGCCGAGCATCGCGGCCGTGGCCGCGGTGGCGACGAAGGTGATCGGCGAGGTGACCACCTCGTCCCCCGGGCCGATCCCGGCCGCCGCGTAGGCCGTGTGCAACGCCGCGGTGCCCGAGGTCACGGACACGCACGGCACTCCGCCGGTCCAGGCCGCGAGCTCCGCCTCGAACGCGCCGACGGCCGGGCCGGTGGTCAGCCAGTCTCCGGTCAGGACGCCCAGGACGCCTTCGACATCGCGCTCGTCGATCGACTGCCTGCCGTACGGAAGCATCAGATCCTCACCGCGAGCAGCTCGCGGATGCCCTCGACCGACAGCCACTGGTCGTTGCCGTCGGAGCGGTAGGAGAACCCCTCGGGGACGTTCTGGCCGCCGGGCGGAGGGACGTATCCCCAGGTCGCGATGGTGGGCTGGACCACGTAGCGGGCGGCGAGCCGGATCGTCCTGCGGCTGTCGTCGGCGGCGATCATCTCTTCGTGGAGCTTCTCCCCCGGGCGGATGCCGACCTCGTGCATCGAGGCGCCCGGCGCGACGGCCTCGGCCAGGTCCATGATCCGCATGCTGGGGATGCGCGGGACGTAGAGCTCGCCGCCCTGCATCAGGTCGAAGGAGTCGACCACGAACCGGACGGCCTGGTCCAGGGTGATCCAGAAGCGGGTCATCCGCTTGTCGGTGATCGGCAGGCTCTTGTCCTCGGCCGCCAGTTTCTGGAAGTAGGGGATCACCGAGCCTCGGCTGCCCATCACGTTGCCGTACCTGACCACGGCGAACCGGGTCACATGGTGTGAAGCGTAGTGATTGGCCGACACCAGCAGTTTGTCCGCTACCAGCTTGGTCGCCCCATAAAGATTGATAGGGCTGGAGGCTTTGTCGGTGGAAAGCGCGATGACTTTCCGGACACCGCAGTCAATGGCCGCCTCAACGACGTTCTGCGAACCACTGACATTCGTCAGGACATATTCGAACGGATTGTATTCGGCCGTGTCGACCTGCTTGAGCGCGGCCGCGTGCACCACATGGTCGACGCCGTGCATCGCACGGGTCAGGCGGCTACGATCGCGCACGTCGCCGATGAACCAGCGCAACCTGGAGTCGTCGGCGAACAGCTGCCTGACCTCGTACTGCTTGAGCTCGTCCCGCGAGAAGACGACGACCCGCCGCGGGTCGTGATGGTCGAGCACATGCCGGATGAAGGCCTTTCCAAACGACCCCGTCCCCCCGGTGACAAGGATCGACGCCCCTTCAAGCTCCCCCACGTGAGCCCCCCATACAAGACTTTCGTAACTTACGGTAGTCATTCAGTGACAAGCTCGTAGCATAACGCAGGGTCATCATCACTCAACCGAGTTAGGAAATGTTTTGGCCGTTCACATCGCCGGAGTCATTCAGGCCCGCATGGGCTCCACCCGCCTGCCGGGAAAGGTCCTGCGGACGCTGGGCGGGCGCACCGTCCTCGAACGGGTCGTGCACGCCGTCCCGCGCGGCGTCCTCGACGATCTCGTGGTGGCCACCACCACCGAGCCCGCCGACGACGCCGTCGTCGCGGAGTGCGAGCGGCTCGGCGTCGCCTGGCACCGCGGCCCGGTGGACGACGTGCTGACCCGCTTCCTGGGCGTCCTCGACCGGCTGGAGTGCGACGCGGTCATGCGCCTCACCGCCGACTGCCCCCTGCTCGACCCGGAGATCATCGCGATGGCGGCGGGCATGTGGCGGGCCGCCCCCGGGCTCGACTACCTGAGCACCAGCCCGCAGCCCAGGACCCTGCCCAGGGGGCTGGACGTCGAGATCGTCTCCGCGGGGGCGCTCCGGAGCCTCGACGGTACGGCCACCGGCCACCACCGCACCCACGTGACGTCGTACGTCTACACGCACGCGGAGCGCTTCCGGATCATCGGGCTCACGTTCCCGCCGGGCGACGCCGATCTGCGCGTCACGCTCGACACCGTGGAGGACTGGGAGCTGATCAGGGCCGTCGTCGACCACTTCGGGGACGGCCCGGTGCCGCTGCGGACCCTGGTCGGCTGGCTGAGGGAGCGGCCCGAGGTCGTGGCGCTCAACTCCGCCGTGCGGCAGAAGGCCCTGGAGCTGGCGTGAGGCGCGTCGGCATCCGCTGCGACGCGGGCGTCGGCCGCGGCGTCGGCCACCTGATGCGCTGCCTGGCCCTGGCCGAGGAGCTGCGGGAGCGGCGGCTGGAGGTCGTCGTCCTCGGCGACATGGGCGGGCTGGAGTGGGCCGCGGAGCAGCTGGCCCGGCGCGGCCTGAGACTGCTCCCCGGACCGGGCGACGCGGCGGCCATGGTCCGGGCCGCCCGCCGCCTCGCGCTCGACGCCGTGGTCGTCGACTCCTACGATCTCGACCCCCGCTGCTCGGGAGCGCTCCGCCGGGCCGGGGTGCGGGTGCTGGCCGTCGTCGACGACGACGACCGCGGCCAGGACGCCGACATCTACCTGGACCAGAACCTCGGCGCCGAGCGCGGGCCCGGCCGCGCGCCCGCCGGATCGGTCCGGCTCGCCGGGGTGCGCTACGCCCTTCTCCGCGACGACGTACGGCGCCTGCGCCGGCGGGGGCCGATGGAGCCCGGACGGCCGGACGGCGTGCTGCCGCCGGGCGGGGGGCCGGTGGAGTCCGGGCGGCCACCTCGGGTGCTGTGCTTCTTCGGCGGCACCGACGCGGCCGGGGCGGCTCCCGTCGTGGTGGGAGAGCTCATCGCGACGGGCGTGCCGTTCCTGGCGACGGCCGTCACCCCGCGCGAGCGGGCGCTGGACCATCTCCGGCCGGCCGGCGGCCAGACGGTCCGACGGATCCCCCCCACCGACGACCTTCCCCGGCTGATCGCGGCGGCGGACCTCGTCGTCACGGCGGCGGGGAGCAGCATGTGGGAGCTCCTCTACCTGGGGAAGGCCGCCGCGCTCGTCTGGGTGGCGGCCAACCAGCGGCCGGGTTACGAGGAGGTGGTCTCGCGCGGGCTGGCCGCCGGGCTCGGGCACCTCGACGCCGTGGCCGGTACGGCCGGCCCCGCCCGCGCGTGCCTGCGGGACCTGCTCACCTCCGCGCGGGCCCGTGCGGAGCTCGGCGCGCGGGGGCCCGCGCTGGTCGACGGCGAAGGCAGGTCGAGGGTCGCCGACGCCCTGCTCTCCCTGATCTCCCTGTGATCACCTCGTCAGCTCCATGACGACGACGGGCTCCCGGACACCGCCCACCTCGCGCGTGTAGGTGCCCACCTCGGTGAACCCGTGGCGGCGGTGCAGGGTCCTGACCGCCTCGTTACGGGCCAGCACCTCGCCGCGCAGCGTGCCGATCCCCAGCTCGGCGAAGGCGTACTCGATGGCCTCGGCCTCGATCCGCATCCAGGCGGCCAGCAGCTCGCCCCGCTCGCCGAGCCCGTCGACGTCGAGGTAGAAGCCCCATCCGGCCCGCCGCGCGCCGGCGTCGTGGTCGGAGATGTTCACCACTCCGCTCGGCACGCCGCCGTGCTCGTAGACGAGGATCCGGCGCGTGCCGTCCGCCATCGTCGTCCGCCACCACCTGCGGTGTTCGACCTCGCCGATCTCGTGGCCGGTGAAGCTGACCCCCCGCACACGCGGGTGGTTGCGCCACCGCCGGATCATCTCGCACTCGCGCTCGACCGCTTCCCTGAGCACGGCGGTCAGCCGGTCCGTACCGTGAGGTACGCGGGAGGGTCCTGGATGCGGCCGAGGTCGGACTCCAGGATCCGGAGCTCGCCCCGGGCCCCCACCTCCTGGAAACCCGCGAAGCGGTAGGTCACGAACATCACCCGGTTGCGGTCGTTGGGCAGGAACTCCGCCTGGAGCCGTACTCCGGCGTCCCGTGCCAGGCGCATGACGTGGTTCAGCAGGACCGTCCCGACGCCCCGGGACATCACCCGGCAGGACATCAGCAGGAGCTTGAGGGTCCAGATCTCGGCTCCGCGCTCGACGAGAGCGAGGCCGATCTTCCCGTAGGAGCCGAACCTGTCCTCAAGGCCGGCCACCAGCAGCAGGTGGCCGGAGGACCGCGCGAACGCGCTCAGCTCCTCGTAGGAGTAGGTGACGCCGGTGGAGTTGAGCTGGTTGGTCCGGACGCTGAGCTCCTCGGCCCGCCGGAGGTCGGCCTCCGCCGCCGCGGAGATCGAGAAGGTCATGTCGAGGGTGGCCAGGAAGTCGTCGCTCGTCCCGCCGAACTCGCGCTCGGCGGCGTCCCTGAGCTCGGACCCCATATACATGGAGCGCCGGTTGCGGGAGTCCTCGGTGACGAACCTCGGCGTGAAGACCGGCATCTCCGGAATCCTCACCACCTCGTCGGCGTCCAGGCAGAGCACCTGGGGATGGCTGAAGGCGACCTCCTCCCGCTCGAAGGGCTGGTCGTCGATGAGGGCCAGCGTGTCGATCCCGATGTTCAGGGACTTCGCGATGGCCGCCACGGACTCGGACTTGGAGTTCCAGCCGATCTGCGGGGCGAGGAAGTAGTCGCGCAGGCCGAACCGCTCCAGCTGCTCGATGGCGGCCGGGCCGTGGTTCCTGCTGGCGATCGACTGCAGGATTCCCCGCTCGTCGAGCACCCTGACGACCTCCGCGACCCCGGGCCGGAGCGTGACCTCCCCGTCCTCCAGGAGGACGCCGTCCCACAGGGTGTTGTCCAGGTCCCAGACGACGCACTTGATCGGGCCGGTCCCCCGCCCCTCGACGCCCGCGGTCATGCGGGCACCGCCCCCGTCCTCGGGCCGGCGGAGATCCGCCGGACCAGCGCGGCCATGGAGCGGACGCTGCGGAAGTTGTCCATGTGGAGCTCGTCGTTGGGCACCGTCACCTCGAAGGTCCGCTCGACGAACATCACGACCTCCATCGCGAACATCGAGTCGACGAACCCCAGGGCGAAGATGTCGTCGTCGTCGGTCCAGCTCCGGCCGGGGAAGCGCGGCTCGATGAACGCCCTGATCTGCGTGTCGATATGATCTTGCACCGATTTCGCCCTTTCGGTCACGGCAGGCAGCGGAGTAGCTCACAGTATCGTCGCGACAGCGTAGTGTAACGGCACGATGCGTGAGAGGCTGCCCGCCCATGTGCCCGTCGGGCCTGCGGCCACCGACCTGTCGGACGTGCTCGGCTCGCGGAGCGTGAAGCCCGGGACGGAGCCCTGCCCGCCGTGGCCCCGTCCAGCCGGTGGCCTATCGGTCAGCAGGCGGCCGCCGCCAGAACGCCACCCACCGGAGGCGATGGGACGACGTCCTAACGGTGCGGGCCGCCACCAGCCTCGAAGAAGTGTTTGGCGTCGCCGAACAGGTCTCCCAGGTCGACGCCCGAGGCGGCGCCCAGGTCGCCCGTCAGCGTGGCCCTCGCCTCGCTCGCGGCCTGCTCGGCCTTGTGGATCGCCTCAAGCACCGCGTCGCCGAGCGTCACGCCGTCATGCCGCCGCTTGCTCAACTGGCTGATGTCGAGGGCCAGCAGGTTCCCCGAGGCGTCCACGGTCGCCGTGATCCCACCCCTGTCGACCTCGCCGGTGAACTCCCGCGTGGCCCACTGCTCCGCCGTCGCCCCGGTCTCGGCCAGAGCCGCCGACCGTCGCTCCAGCCGCTCCAGCCGCTCTGTGAACATCCGCAGTCTGTCCGTCTCATCCATGCCTAGCCCTCCCGCAGAAACGCGTCGAGGTAGGGCGCGAACGAATCGTCGTCCGGGTCGGGCCGCGGCCGGCCACCGTTCAGCCTGTCCAGGACCTCGTCCAGCCCTTCCGCCGCGGCCTGGCGCGCCGCGCCGACCGCGTCCAGCACGGCCTGGCTCAGCGCCACATGGTCGAGATCACGCATCGCCCGGGGGTCGATGCGCACGCGCAGGAGCCGCGCCGAGCCCGTCACCGTGGCCACCACCCGGCCACTGCTGTCGGCACCTGTCACCTTGCGCTCGTCGAGCTCTCGCATCCCGTCTGCGAACGTGTCGGCCGCGCGCTCGACCTCGCGGGACAACCGCAGGAGGTCCTCCTCGTCGCCCGCGCCGATGTGCGTCACTGGCTTTCCTTGGTGACGGGCACCCAGAAGTTGGGGTCGTAGCCCATCGGCTTCAGGTGCAATTTTTCACCCAAGTTGAAGAGCCCCCGGAGTTCGAAGATCTTATGGCCGAGGGTTTCCAGTTTGCCGTCGAGTACTTTGATCTTGGCGACGAACTCCCCTATCAGGCTCCAGAGCAGCTTGATGACCACGAGGCTGGCCGCCCCCAGGGCCATCCGGCCGGCCATGGTCGCCCTGAACGGCAGGAGCAACGTGAAGAAGCCGACGGACCCGACCAGCAGCTCGCCGAGCTTCATGTCGTAGTCCATGACATCCCAGGCCAGGCTGGACAGGATGCCGCTCACCTCGGTGGCGATACGGCCGAGCTCGTCGAACATGCCGATCAACTCGAATCGGAGATACCGCTGGACCGTTTCGGACGCGTGCCCCTTCCAGTACGGCGAGACCTCACTGAAGTAAGTGATCCACACGTCCCAGGCGCTGAGCTTGAGATCGCCCAGCATTTCGTTCCACCTATTCCGATCGTCGAAGAACTTCCCGGGATCGGCCATGTGCCTGATGGCGTAAAGTGCCAGCGCGCCGCCTACCGCGAGGAGACCGGCCCCGGCGCACCCCGTAAGGAACGGCCGCTTGCTGGCATTGACCGTGGTCATCAATCTCTCGAAGAACTTCGGATCCGCCTTGATCTGGGTGGCCTTGGCCCACTCGGCTTCCCGGAGAGCCATCCGCTGCTGAGCTTGCCAGCCAATCCTGTCCCGCTCAATGAGCTCGCCGACCCTGGCCCTCTCAGCCCTGGCGGCGCTCGCAGCTTCAAGCCGCGCTGCGCGATTACGTAGTACTTCGTTGTTGGGCTGATTGCCCGAGGGTGGCGGCATCTAGACCTCCTTCACCGGTTGATCTGATCGGCGGCGTTTCCAGCGTCCTCGTTGGCGTCGCGGTACGTCCTTGCCACGCGGATGAGGTTTGGCGCGTCTTCCCCGAGCACTCGCTGCAGGGTTCCCGCGGCTGCGACCCATTCCCCGATGTAACCGTTGAGCTTGTTGACAAAAGGCGCAGCTCTGTCGGGGATGCCGAACAGCGGGTTCCAATGGTCGACCATGGGGGCCTTGGCCTTGAGCTTGCCGACGTTCGCCTCGGCCTCAAGCATCACGTTGGCGAATACGACGATCTTGTCGGTCCACGCCTCGTAGCCGTCCTTGTCATCCGGTGCAGACTCGGCGGGCTGGGCCGGGGTGGGAACGTGGTCTTTCGGCTCAGGCCAAATGGGGCTGCGCCCCTTGCGGTCCAGTCTGTCTTTCGGCAGGCACGGGCGGATCAGGCACGGGGGGTCGTGCGGGCACGAGGGTTGACCCGATGGAGAAGGGCTCGGGCTGCCAGTCGACGGGCTCGGTGACGGACCGGGCGTCCCGGAGCCACTCGGCGACGGACCGGGCGTCCCGGAGCCACTCGGCGAAGGACTCGCAGATGAGTCCGGATATGTCGGGCTTGGAGAGACGCCGTCGGACACTCGATACACCTTCCATGCGCTCGGCGGGTTGAACGACAGCCCTCGGTGCAGGCGGCCGGCCGGCGGAGGATGTGGCGTCCGGGAGGCACCGGGGACGAGTGCCTTCTCTCCACCGGTGCGATCGGCAAAGATCAAGACTCAATGTAGGGGATGGAGCTCATTGGCGTCCACGAAAGCACATTCGCCATATATGCGACACACAGCCCGTGAACCACCGACATGTCCCCGTGACCGATCGCGGGACGCCACGCGGACGGCGCGGCGCTCAGGAGGCGATCGAGTAGACGGCGAACGGGCCCTCCGCGTAGCGGAGCCGGGCGAACTCCCCGAGGTCCGGCGCGACCGGGGGGCGCCTGCTGTCGACCATCAGCCAGCGCACGCCGTAGCGTCGCGCCAGCAGGTCGACCGCCCGCGCGGTGGGGGCGGTGAAGACGACGTCGTTGGCCGCCAGCAGCTCCGCGTCCCAGAACGGGACCGCGGCCATGGATTCCCGGTCGACGTCGGTCACCGACGCCAGCGTCCGCGCCGTGTATCCCCAGCCCTCGATCAGGACCCGCCTCTCGGTATAGCCAGATATCCAGAAATGCCGGTTGTCACAGGAACCGGAGACGGTGAACCGGCAGTGGGCGTTGGTCGCGACGACGTCGTCCGCGTCCGAGTGGTCCCGCAGCCAGCGCGCGACCGCCACCCCTTCCGCCGGAATCTCCATCGTCTGAACCGGGACCCGGTAGGTCAGGCCGGCGACCACGGACTGGACCGCCGAGGGCGCCGAGAGCCCCGCGAGCAGCAGGAGTACGCCCGCCCGCCGCCACCGAAGCCGCCAGAGCAGGCAGAGCGCGGCGCCCACGACCGCGCACGGCACGATCACGGGCAGCACGAAGACGGTGATGAGAGCCGGACCGCCGAGCGCCGCGAGACCGGGCGGGGACTCCGGCCGCACCGCGGCGACCAGCAGTGCCACCGCGACACCGACCGCACCGCAGACGCACACCACCCGGACGCGCGACCGCCGGGGGACGGCCGCCAGGGCTGCCAGGATGCCGGCCGCGGCGGCGATCGACAGGTACGGCCTGGCCGCGGTGAGGAAGTACATCTGGCTCATGCCCGGGTGTCCGAGCACGATCACCGCGGCGACGCCGCCCAGCCCGATCCCCAGGAACAGCGTCAGCGCCCGGTCCGGCCCGGAGCCGGGAGCGGCCCGGCGCCCGAAGGCCCCCGCCCAGAGGGCGGCCCACCCCAGAAGGAAGACCAGGGAGAGCACCACGGGCGCGAACCCGAGATCGCCGGCGCCGCTGCCGGGGACGGACCGCATGACGAACCTGACGGCCGTGGAGAACGGCGAGACCCGCAGCCCCTGCGAGGCCCCGCCGAAGAGGACGAGATGCGCGAACGCCAGCGTCACGAGGGTGAGGAGGCCGAGCGCCACCAGAGTGCGGTCCAGCCGCCTCGACCGCGTCCACTCCACCGCGGCGAGCAGGCAGAGACCGGCGGCCAGCAACGGGAGATAGGTGGCCTTCGCCCCCGCCAGCGCGGCGAGCAGCACGACCACCGGCACGAAGATCGATTTTCCCGGGGCCCGCCGTCCCAGCAGGGCGACCACCGGCAGGGTGAAAGCCGCGAAGAGCGCGGCTCCGAACGTCTGGGTGGGGCTCAGCCACGCCAGGGAGACGGTCGGCGGGCCTCCCGGGAAAACCGTCCCCGTCCAGGTGTAGGGGTCCAGCGGGCCGGCGAAGCAGGTGATGAGCAGCCCCAGGACGCCGGCCCGCCACGTCCCGGTGATCATGAAGGCCACGGCCGGGATGAGCACGACGGAGATCGCGATCATCGGAAGGACCGCGAGGCGGTACAGGAGCGTCTGGGCCTCGATCCCGGTCGCCCAGCTCGTGGCGGCCATGTCGGCGTGGACGAACCAGTGGTAGGACAGCGGCTCGCCCAGCACGTGGGGGGTGGTCGGCGGCAGATGGTTGCGCAGCTCGCCGACGAGCCCCAGGTGGAAGGGCATGTCGACGTACGGGTTCCCGTTCTCCGGCCATCGCAGGCCGTGGCCGCCGAAGAAGGTGAGGCCGCTGGAGACGACGAGGAAGCAGAACACCGCGGCCATGGCGGCGGCGGCCCGGACCGGGATCCGCGGCTCGGTCGCGGTCCGCCAGTGGCGGCGCAGGCGGGGGTGAACGAGGAAGACCGCGATCACGGCCGGCGGGCCGAGCAGGATCAGTCCGGGATGGCCCACGGCGCGGACCACCAGGTAGAGCAGGATCTCCAGCGCGTATCCCAGCGCGGTGCCCGCGGCGAGGTCGACGGCCGGCGGGGACGGCAGCCGGGCGAGAGCACGCCAGAGCAGGGTCCCCGGGAGGGTGAGGCCGAACGCCACGTAGGCCGCGAAGAGCCCGATCGTCGCCGGCGGGGTGCCGTAGGCCAGCAACGTGCCGACGGTCACCGCCGCGGCGGCCGTACCCGGGACCACGGCGAGCAGCCGTGACCGTGGCCGCGGTCCCGGTGCCGCCTCACCGTGCTCCGCCCCCGCGGCCAGTGTCGCCGTATCCATGGATTCACCCGTCCCTCATGCACGACCCCGCGGACTCAGGTGGTGCGCGCCCCGGATACGATGATCTTTCCGGGGATGGGCCGGACCCCCGCGATTCGCCTCCCGCACACCGTGCTCTTGCCGAGCTTTTAACGGTGCACGCGGGACGGCTCTCCCTGAGTGCTGGCTGGCAGAAGCCTGAACGTCGGCTGACAGACGAGCGATCGCCCCACATTCGGGCGATGTGTCCGGATAGGATGCTTTTTTCTGTCCCGCCCGCATCTCTCGTCACACCCGGAGCTCCCCTCATGAAGTCTCCTGCTCGAATGCTGCTGGCCGTCCCCTGCGCGCTGGCCCTGGTGGCCGCGCCGACCACCGCCTGGAGCGCGGACCAGCCCAAACCCACCAGCACGGCCAAGCCCACCAGCACGGCCAAAACCACCACGGCCACGACGACGGACAAGGCCAAGTCCGCCGCCAAGGTCGCGCCGGTGGACTGCGTGAAGGTCAAGTGCATCGCGCTGACCTTCGACGACGGCCCCGGCAAGTACGCCGACAAACTGCTCGACACCTTCAAGAAGTACAAGGCCAAGGGCACGTTCTTCCTTGAAGGCCAGTACGTGAAGTCCCGCCCGGCCTTCGCCAAGCGGATGGCCGCCGAGGGCCACGACCTCGGCAACCACAGCTACACCCACCCGCACCTGCGGGAGGTCTCCGAGGACAAGATCCGCGAGGAACTGACCAAGACCCAGGACATCGTCAAGCAGGTCACCGGCAAGTCGCCGACCATGATCCGCCCGCCGTACGGCGAGATGGACGACCGGGTCAAGGCGATCGCGGCGGAGATGGGCATGCCGATCGTGCTGTGGAACGGCGGCTCACGTGACTGGGCGACCAAGAACGAGAAGGCCATCTACGACGAGGTGCTCAAGAACGCCAAGCGTGACGGCGTCATTCTCATGCACGACTGGGTCGAGCAGACCGTCAAGGTGATGCCCAAGCTGCTGACCGCGCTGCAGAAGCAGGGCTACCACGTCGTCGCGGTCTCCTCCCTGCGCGGCGCGAAGGACCTCAAGGCCGCCGACATCTACCCCGTCGGCAGTGAGAAGGACGAGGACTTGTCGGGTGACACGCCCGCCGAGGGCGCCGAGAGCGCCGAGTCGCCCTCCGACGGCCAGTGAGCCACCCGCCTGCCCAGCCGCTGCATCGGCAGCTCGACGTATCGGTAGGTCAGCCAGCTCAGGCCGACCACCACCGCGACGAAGCCCGCTGACAGCGACACCTGCACCACCGGCTGCATGGACCGGACGTCTCCCAGGAGGGAGTTCGCCAGCCTCAGCAGCGGGTGGTGCAGCAGGTAGAGCGAGTAGCTGATCAGGCCGAGCCGGACGAGGAAACCGGGCAGGCGCCGGCGGCGCAGGGCCATCGCGCCCGCGAACGTCGCCCCCGCGAGCGCCATCGTGGTGAACCACACGCCCGGCTGCACCCACCACCACCCCGCCTGGCCCGACCACACCGGGGCCAAGGCCACCAGAACGGTCGCCACGGCCACCGGCCAGAGCCCGCCCGTGCCCTGCTCCCACCGGCGGACGGCGGTCCCGATGAACATCACCGCGAGGATCGCCGCCCCGAGCCACGGCACGAAGCTGCCGAAGATCAGCAACACCACGGACATCCCGCCGAGGACGTAGGCGGCCGCGGTCCGGAACCGGCCGCTGATCAGGCACACCATGCCGACGAGAAAGAGCACGCCGGACACGTAGGCGGGCCAGGGGCCCTTGAGCAGCGGCGCGGACAGCACCAGCCCGGCGACGACCGCCACCGCGCCGAACCCCACCGCGAAGGTCCCGCTCCGGTGGTGCAGGCCGCGGACGAACAACGCGGTGACCAGCAGGTAGAAGACCATCTCGTAGGAGAGCGTCCACATGGTGTCGGCCAGCCCGCCCAGGTGGACCACGTCCAGCAACATCGTGACGTGCGCGGACACGGCCGACAGGTCACGGGGGACCTGCTCGCGGACCGGTGTCCAGAAGGCCATGAGCAGGACGGAGGCCGCGACCAGCAGATAGATCGGGTAGAGCCGGAAGATCCGGCTGATCCAGAAGGCGCGGACGTCGCCGCGCCCCTCCAGCGAGACCGGGATGATGTAGCCGCTGACCAGGAAGAAGACCAGGACGCCGTACATGCCGAGGTTGAACCAGTACGGCCGGAGGGCGGGCATGAACCAGGGCAGCAGATGTTCCAGCAGCACCGCGACGGCACCGAGTCCGCGCAGGGCGTCCAGCCAGGCCAGCCGGCCGGCGGGAGTGGCCGTGGAAGATCTGGCATCGATGACTGTCGGGGGCACCCGCCCCAACTTACCTGGACAGAAATAGTGAAACCGGCCTAACGGCTATCTATCCCGATACGGACCCTCTTCCCACCGCGCAATGGACAGACCACAACTCCGGCGGTCACGCACGGGGCCGTCCCCCGCCGAAACGACCGGCGGGTAAGGAACGGAGCACCCCAGCCGACCTATAACGGGTCCCGGAAGTACCGGTGGATGACGGATTCCCCGGCCCGCCGATCTCCGTAACTTTATGACCTGCAGGAACAACCGCAGGAAACAAGGAGACGAGCGACATGAACGACACCGCCAAGCTGGTCGAGCGCTACCTGGCCACCTGGAACATCACCGACGCCGCCGAGCGCCGCGCGGAGATCGACGCCATCTGGGCCGAGGACGCCCGCTATGTCGACCCCCTGGTCGACGCCGCGGGCCGCGACGCGATCGACGCCACCATCGCCGCCGTCCAGCAGCAGTTCCCCGGTCTGGTGTTCACCCCGGGCGGCGACGTCGACGCCCACCACGACCTGGCCCGCTTCACCTGGAACCTCGGCCCCGAAGGCGGCGAGGCCATCGTGGTCGGCTTCGACGTCGCGGTCCTGACCGAGGACGGCCGCATCCGGACCGTTCACGGCTTCCTCGACCAGGTCCCCGCCGGCCTCTGAGCGCCGGCCCCACCCCGTCCGCCCATCCGGAAAGGCTCTTCGAGATGACCGCCGTCGCCGCCGTCCCCACCACCGACCCCTACCGGCTCGTGCGCCTGGCCCTGCGCCTGGACGCCGTCGTCACCACCGTCAACGGCCTCGCCTACCTCGCCCTGGCCGCTCCGATCAACGACCTGCTCGGGCTGCCGGTCGCCCTCCAGTACGGCATCGGCGCGTTCCTCACCGTGTACGGCGTCGCGGTCTGGCTGATCGCACGGCCGGCCGTGGTCAACCGGACCGCCGTCCTGGCGGCCGTCACCCTCAACGCCCTGTGGACCGTGGCCAGCGTCGCCGAACTGGTGGCCGGCGGCCTGGAGGCCACCACCCTCGGCGCCGTCTGGGTCGTCATGCAGGCGGCCGTCGTCGGCGGCTTCGCCGCCCTGCAGTGGCTCGGCCTCCGCAAGGCCGGGTGAGGACGGAGAACGGCGCGGCCCCCGGAGATCGATCTCCGGGGGCCGCGCCGTCGGTCCTGCCTACTCCCACTCGATGGTGCCCGGGGGCTTGCTGGTCACGTCGAGCACCACGCGGTTGACCTCGCGGACCTCGTTGGTGATCCGGGTGGAGATGCGGGCGAGCACGTCGTAGGGGACGCGGGACCAGTCGGCGGTCATGGCGTCCTCGCTGGAGACCGGGCGCAGGACGATCGGGTGGCCGTAGGTGCGGCCGTCGCCCTGGACGCCCACCGAGCGGACGTCGGCGAGCAGGACGACCGGGCACTGCCAGATGTCCCGGTCGAGACCGGCGCGGGAGAGCTCCTCACGGGCGATGGCGTCGGCCTCGCGGAGGATCTCCAGGCGGTCGCGGGTGACCGCGCCGACGATCCGGATGCCCAGGCCGGGACCGGGGAACGGCTGGCGCCAGACCATCGCGGCCGGCAGGCCGAGCTCCTCGCCGGCGCGGCGGACCTCGTCCTTGAACAGCGCGCGCAACGGCTCGACCAGGGAGAACCGCAGGTCGTCGGGGAGGCCGCCGACGTTGTGGTGCGACTTGATGTTGGCGGTGCCGGTGCCGCCGCCGGACTCGACCACGTCGGGGTAGAGCGTGCCCTGGACGAGGAAGTCGACCGGGCCGTCGGCGATGATGGCGCGCTGCTCGTCCTCGAAGACCCGGATGAACTCGCGGCCGATGATCTTACGCTTCTCCTCCGGGTCGGTGACCCCGTCGAGCGCCTTGAGGAAGCGCTCCTGGGCGTCCACCACGCGGAGCCGGACGCCGGTGACGGCCACGAAGTCACGCTCGACCTGCTCGGCCTCGCCCTTGCGCAGCAGCCCGTGGTCGACGAACACGCAGGTCAGACGGTCACCGATGGCGCGCTGCACCATGGCGGCGGCGACCGCGGAGTCCACTCCGCCGGAGAGCGCGCAGATGGCGCGGCCCTCCGGGCCGATCTGGGCGCGGACCGCCTCGACGGCGTCCTCGACGATGTTGAGCATCGTCCAGGAGGGACGGCAGCCCGCCGCGTCGAGGAAGTGCTTCAGCACGGTCTGGCCGTGCTCGGAGTGGAGGACCTCGGGGTGGAACTGCACGCCGTACAGGCCCTTGCCGGGGTGCTCGAAGGCGGCGACCGGCGTCTCGGAGGTCGCGGCGGTGACGAGGAAGTCCTCGGGGGCGGCGGCGACGCTGTCGCCGTGGGACATCCAGACCGACTGCTTGGCGGGCAGCCCCGAGAACAGGACGCCCTCCTGGGTCACCTCCAGCTGGGTGCCGCCGTACTCCGCGATGCCGGTCCTGGCCACCTGACCGCCGAGGGCCTGGGCCATGACCTGGAAGCCGTAGCAGATCCCGAAGGTCGGCACCCCGGTCTCGAACAGGCCGGCGGGCGCGGCGGGGGCGCCTTCGGCGTAGACCGACGAGGGGCCGCCGGACAGGATGATGGCCTTGGGCTTCTTGGCCAGCATCTCCTCCACCGGCATCGTCGACGGGACGATCTCGGAGTAGACGTGGCATTCACGCACCCGTCGCGCGATCAGCTGCGCGTACTGCGCACCGAAGTCGACGACCAGGACCGTGTCGAACTCAGACACCAAGACCCCCAAAGGAAACACAGCGGTGCATCCAGTCTATCGGCGCCTGTCAGCATCGTTACTCGTAGGTGCGAAACGTGGGTGGAACGCCCGGTCCGTCCCCGTCCCGGGAGGCCTCGGCCATAGGTTCCCGATGAGCGATGAGGCGTCCTCATCACCGAGGGCCACATGGCCGAACGGGTCATCGTTGTCGCCGGCTGCGTCATACGCCGCAGGACGACGGCTTCGCGGCGCCAGCCTCTGCGGGGACCAGGACGGGCCGTGTCACGCTGTCAGCTGTGGTGGCCGCGTTCCTCGGCGAGGCGGTGCGGCACCCGCGCCAGCCGTAGGAAGGTCACCAGCCCGACACCGCCGACGAGGTTGCCCATGACGGCCCAGCCCAACGCCGCCAACCAGTCCAGGTAGCCGAACGGAGCCTGGCCGGTGATCAGGGCAGTGAACATCAGGATCGAGTCCAGCACGCTGTGGAACAGCTGACCGCCGGCCAGCAGAGCACCGAACAACACGGCGGGCACCAACCGGACCCCGAGATTGTCGGTGGCGTGCTGCATCCGGGTCATCAACGTGATCACCATGCCGGCCAGCACCGCGAGAGAGAACGAATGCAGGTTCATCCCCAGATCCGCGAAGTGGGTGCCGGCCTCCACAGCGGTCGGATGCAGCCGGGGAAAGGCCTGCATGATCAACCAGGCGATTCCCCACCCGCCGATCAGGTTGGCCACCAGCGACACCGCCCACAACCTGGCCAGTCCGCCCACAGATCCATGCCGGGCCGCGACCGCGGCCACCGGTACCAGGAAGTTTTCAGTGAACAACTCGCTACGGGCCAGCAACAGCGCGACGAAACCGATACTGAACGCCAGTCCGGCCAGAATCGCCGACCCGGTCTCCTCCTTGACCAGCAGGTACGCCAACACCCCAGTGCCGACATCGATCCCACCGAGCAGGCCGGTCACCACCAACGTCGACCACGGCCGCGCCAACCGCCCCGAACCCTCACTGACCAGACGGTCGAAGGCATCCTCAAGATCGGGCTCCGGCTCCACCGGGGGCTGCGTCAGCCCGTCACCATGACGGTAACCGGACTCCGAGGACTCACTCACCGAGACGTCATGCCCCTTGCGGCAGCCGCTACTCCTCGCGCATGAGGACAAGCGCGCAATGTGGCATCTAGAAACCCACTGAAGATCTTGTTGTGTTGCCTCCCGGTCGAGGGCGTAGCCGCCCTGTTCCTATACGGGGGCAGGGGCCAGTGCCCAGGTGTCGTTCGGGTGGGTGAGGCCGAGGTTGATCAGGGCGCGCAGGTTGAGGGCGGCGGCGCGGGTGTGGAGCCAGGCGTTGTTCTTGATGGTGCCGAGGTGGTGCAGCGGGAGCGCAGCGGGCAGGGCGTGCAGGGTTTCTTGAACTGGGCGATGCGGGCGCCGTTGGGTTGCAGGCGGCCCAGCGCTGTGGTGTGCCCGGCGTCGGTCAGCGCCCGGCGGGCCTGGCCGGTGCCGTAGGCGGCATCCCCCAGCACGGTGACCGGTCCGTTCTCGCCGGCCGGCAGATCGGCGGCGACGGCGGCCTCGTGGTGGTCGGCGCCGGTGCCGGGCCGCAGCGCGACTCCCGGCAGGTGGCCCACACATCCGGCCCGACCAGCTCTCCAGTCCATTGACCCTGCATAACAACCAGTCTGGCCCCGCCATCATTTGCGGCGAAACCAACCCCCAACATCTTCAGTGATCTTCTAGGCCCGGAGCGCGTGGCCGAGCAGGCCCAGGGGCGGGGAGCCGAGGTCGAGCATGGCCGTGTGGAAGCGCTTGAGGGTGAATCCGGCGCCCCACTCGGCCCTGGCCCGCTCGCGCAGGTCGAGGATCTCCAGCTTGCCCCAGGTGTAGCGGCCGTAGGTCGGGTCGAAGGTGGCCCGCGCCGCCTCCGACAGGGCCGCGGGGCCGGCGATGTGGGTGTCGGCCTCGAAGCGCCGGGCGCCCTCCTCGACGGTCATCGTCCCGGTGTGCACGCCGATGGCGCAGGCCAGGCGGGTCACCCGGATCAGCGCCTCCAGCCACACGCCGATCTCGAAGCGCGGGTCGTCGGGCGCGAAGCCCTCCTCGACGCAGAGCTCCTCGGCGTAGTGCGCCCACCCCTCGGCGAACGCCATGGACATCAGCGTCCGCCGCACGTCGGAGGGGGCGTGGCGGAGGGCGCGGCCGTGGGAGAAGTGCCCGGGGGCGACCTCGTGCACGTTGATCGCGGGCAGGGTGGTCTCGCTGAAGACCTCCAGCCACTCCTCGATGTCGCGCTCCGGCCAGGAGGGATCGGGCGGGGTGATGTGATACCAGGACGGGCCGTCGGGCTCGCCGGGCGCCGACCAGCTCATCATCGCCATGGCCCACCGGCGCGACTCCGGTGCGAGACCGACCAGGCACTCGCCGTCGTGGTAGGGCACCAGGTCCTTCTCGCGGGTGAAGGCGATCGCCCGCTCGGTGCCGGTCCTGGCGGCGTCGATCACGCCGTCGACGCCGGGGTGCTGCCTGACCAGCTCGCGCGAGACCTCCAGCGGTGACCGGCCGGCCGAGCCCAGCCTGGCGCAGGCCTCGGTCAGCCGGGCCATGAGCCGGTCGCGTTCGGCGTCGGCCCGCTCGGCGAGCCGGCCCAGATCCACCGCGAGGCCGTCGCCCGCGCTCATCAGCCGGGTCAGCCCTCCGGCGCCGAGGGCCGCCTCCGGGTCGCCGGTGCGCGCGGCCTCCTCGACGTGCTCCACCAGGCGGGCGTGGGCCTTGAGCGCCGCCTCGCGCACGGACTCCTCCGCGTCCGCCGGAACCCCGGCCGCCAAGCCGCGCACGGCTCCGAGCAGCGCGCTCGCGACGGGGGCGCTGAGACGGTCGAGCGAGGCGATCGCGTTCTCCACGGCCTCCGGCCACCGGGCGAGATGGGCGTGCTTGGCGGCGGCCCGCTCGGCCTCGGGGGCGTAGTCACGGTCGTAGGTGGCGAGGTCGAGGTTGTTCGCGTGTTCGAGCGGGCTGCCGCGGTGCAGCTCCAGCTCGCCGAACCGGACCCGGGTGGCCTCCTCGAAGATCTGCAGGTGCGCCGCGTCGTAGGGGTCGGCGGGCGGCGTCCCCCCGCCGAGTGCGGCCAGTCCCGCGCGTACGCCCTCGGGTGAGAGGTCCTGGATCCGGCCGTCGTACTCGTGCCGTCCGGCCATCTCCCGGACATCGGCGACGGCCAGGTCACACACCGCGCGGAGGCGGCTGTCGAGTTCGGTCATGACCGCGACGCTATATCAGGACACGCCCGGGTGATCGGACCGGACGCGTCCCGGCGGAACGGCTCCCTCCGGCCGCCGCCGAGTCCCGTCACCGCGGGGACGCCCCCCCGGCTCCGGCATCCACTGAAAACGGGTCGTACCAGTCCGGCATCGGTGGAACGATGACCGGGTGTCCGTCCGCATCACCACTCTCGCCGAACGTCCGGAACTCACCGGACAGCTGTGGGCCATGGACAGCTCGTGGCCCGAGTTCATGTTCCACGACCCGATGGCGGCCCTCTACTTCGAAGTCTGCACGACGGTCTATCCGGAGTTCGTCCTGGTCGCCGACGACGACGCCGCCCCGGGCCGCCTGGTCGCCAAGGGCCTCAGCGTCCCCTTCGCCTGGAAGCACGAGGACCTGCCCGACGACGGCTGGGACGCGGCGGTCCTGTCGTCGTGGCACACCCGGCGGACCGGTGAGAAACCCACCGCGGTCTCCGCGCTGGAGATCACCATCCGGCCCGACCACATCGGCTCCGGGCTGTCGCCCCTCATGCTGGGGGCCATCCGGGACAACGCCGCCCGCCTGGGGTTCGGTGAGCTGCTCGCCCCGGTACGGCCCAACGCCAAGCACCTGGAGCCGCGCACCCCGATGGCCGAGTACGCCGCGCTGACCCGGTCCGACGGCCTGCCGGCCGATCCGTGGCTACGGGTCCACGTGCGCGCGGGCGGCACGATCGCGAAGGTGGCGCCCCGCTCGATGACGGTGGCCGGCACGCTCGCCGAGTGGCGGAAGTGGTCCGGCTGCGCCTTCGACGAGAGCGGCCCGGTCGAGGTGCCCGGAGCCCTGGTCCCGGTCCACTGCGACGTCGACCAGGACCACGCCGTCTACGTCGAGCCCAACGTCTGGGTCCGCCACCGGCTGACCTGACGGGCCCGCCCCCGTCATCCGCCGGGGCCGAGCTCCTGCTCGCCGATCCGGTCGAGCAGCGCCTCCAGCGTCTTGTCGTCCGTGGCGGGGGCCATCACGGTGACCCGCAGGTGGCGGATGCCGCCGATCTCGGCCGAGGTGAGCTGGAAGGCGCCGTCCGCCATCAGCCGCTCGCGGATCTCCGCCTGGTCGGCGCCGCCGTACCGGAAGCAGACGATGTTGCTCTCCGGCTCGTAGGGGCACTCGAAGCCGGGCCGCTCCCGGGCCAGCTCCCAGAATCGGTGCGCCGTGGCGTACTGCCGCGCGACGTGGTCACCCAGTCCCCGCTCGCCCCGCCAGGCCAGGTTGAGGAAGACCTTCAGGCCCAGCTCGGCCTTGCTGCACTCCACGGTCCTGCCGATCAGGTCGAAGCCCTGGTCGCCGTAGAACAGGTAGCTCGCCTGCTGCCGGAAGGCCGCGTCCAGATCGCCCTCCCTCCTGGTCAGGACCGCCGCCGCCAGGCTGGAGGTACGCAGCATCTTGTGCGCGTCCCAGATCAGGGAGTCGGCGAGCTCGATCCCGTCGAGCAGGTGCCGGTGCTCCTCGGCGAGCAGCGCCGACGCCCCGTGCGCGCCGTCCACGTGGAACCAGACGCCGTTGGCGGCGCAGAAGTCCCCGATGCCGCGCAGGTCGTCGTAGAGCCCGGTCCCCGTCGAGCAGGCACTGGCCACCAGGGCCATCGGCCGCCGTCCCGCCCGCCGTACCCGGTCCAGGGCCTCGGGCAGGCGCGTGACGTCGATCCTGCCCAGCCCGTCCACGTCCAGCGGCATGACGGCCCGCTCCCCCAGCCCCAGGATCGCGGCGGCGCGGGTGAGCGAGTAGTGCGCCGAGGCGGGGGCGAGCAGGGCGAGGTCGGCGGGGACCCCGTCGGTCCACGCCTCCGGCGCGGCCGCCGCGCGCGCGGCCAGCAGCGCGGTGAGGTTGGCCAGCGAACCCCCGTGGGTGAGCACCCCTCCGCCGCTCTCCCCGAACCCCACCTTGCCCAGCATCCAGCGCAGGACCTCGAACTCGACCGTGGCGGCCGAGGCGCCCATCTCGTAGACCGCCATCGGGTTGTTGGTCGCGCCGTGGACGAAGTCGGCGAGCGCGGCGGGGAAGTCGGGGGCGGCGATCTGGTGGCCGAGGTAGGCGGGGTGGTGCAGCCGGGTCCCCTCGTCCAGGTAGGCCGCCAGGAACTCCGCGTAGCTGTCCGGCGTCATCCCGCCCTCGCGGATCCACCGCACGAGCCCGAGCCGTTCGGCCACCTCCCGCGGCGGCCGGCCGCGGATGACGGGCGGCAGTCCCCGCTGGCTCTCGTCCACGTAGGCGGCCAGCCCGTCGGCGGTCACCGCGGCGGCGCGGGCGAACTCTTCAACATTCCAGATCACACCGGGATACTGGTCGAATCCACGACATATCGCCAGTTACACCGACACCCCGCGCTACGTGATGTCGACGATGGGCAGGCGGAGGGCGGCGGCGGGGACGGCCGGATTCCTGGGGGCGACGGGCGGCAGCCGGACGTAGGGGGAGCCCGGGGCGGGCCGGGGGTCGGCCTCTCCCCTGTTGGGCCAGAGCGACATGGCGCGCTCGGCCTGGGCGGTGATGGTGAGGGAGGGGTTGACTCCGGGGTTGGCGGAGACCGCGGAGCCGTCGACGATGTGCAGGCCCTCGTGTCCGTGGACGCGGTGGTAGGCGTCGATTACCCCGGTGTCGCGGCCGGCGCCGATGGCGCAGCCGCCCAGGAAGTGCGCGGTGGCGGGGATGTCGAACAGGTCGAGCCAGGAGCCGCCGGCCATGCCGCCGACCTCCTCGGCGGCGTGCCGGACGAACTCGTGGCCGGCCGGGAGCCAGGTGGGGTTGGGGTCGCCGTGCCCCCGCCTGGAACGGAGCCCCCAGCCGAACAGCCCCCTCCGGGCCGACAGGGTGATCGAGTTGTCCTTGGCCTGCATGACGAGGGCGATGATCGCGCGCTCCGACCACCGGCGGTGGTTGAACAGCCTCGGCACGAGATGGGGCCTGCGCACGGCCTCGCCGAGGAACTTGAGCCAGCGGGGCGCGCCGCCGCCGTCGATCAGGAGGGAGCGGAGCATGCCCATCGCGTTGGAGCCGTCGCCGTAGCGGACGGGCTCGATGTGGGTGTGGGCGTCCGGATGGATGGAGGAGGTGATCGCCACGCCGTGGTTGAGCTTCTCTCCCTTGACGGACAACCGCTCGAAGCCGAGCAGCGCTTCGGAGTTCGTCCTGGTCAGGGTGCCGAGCCGGTCGGAGAGCCGGGGCAGGGCGCCGGTGGCCTTGAGGCGGTGCAGCAGGCGCTGCGTGCCGTACGTGCCGGCCGCGAAGATCACCTGCTCCGCGGTGAGGGTACGGCGGCGCCAGGGCGCCCCCGTCTTGCTCACCTCGACCCGGTAGCCGCCGCCCACCGGGCGGACCGAGGTGACCGTGGTCTCCGGATGGACCTTGGCCCCGGCCTTCTCGGCCAGGTAGAGGTAGTTCTTGACGAGCATGTTCTTGGCGCCGTGCCGGCAGCCGGTCATGCACTCGCCGCACTCGGTGCAGCCCCTGCGGCGCGGCCCGGCGCCGCCGAAGTAGGGGTCGTCGACCTCGACGCCCGGCTCGCCGAAGAAGACTCCGGCCGGGGCCAGGTGGAAGGTGTCGCCCACGCCCATCCGGTCGGCGACCTTCCGCATCACCTCGTCGGCGCGGGTGACGGTCGGGTTGACCACCACCCCCAGCATCCGCCGGGCCTGGTCGTAGTAGGGGCCGAGCTCGGCCTTCCAGTCGGTGATTCCCGACCACTGGGCGTCCTCGAAGAACGGGTCGAGGGGCTCGTAGAGGGTGTTGGCGTAGACCAGCGAGCCGCCGCCGACCCCCGCGCCCGCCAGGACCATGACGCCGGTGCCCTTCTGACCGCGCAGCACGTGGATGCGCTGGATGCCCCTGAGGCCGAGTCCCGGCGCCCACAGGAAGTCACGGGCCCGCCAGGATGTTCTGGGCAGCGTGCCCTCGTCGAAGCGCCGCCCGGCCTCCAGCACGGCGACCCGGTAGCCCTTCTCCGTCAGCCGCAGCGCCGAGACGCTCCCGCCGAACCCCGAGCCGATCACCAGCACGTCGTAGTCGAACATCAGCGGACTCCCTTCGGGCGGCGGCCGGACCGCGGCGGGCGCCGTCACGCCCGCGCCGCTCGCCGGCTCCCGCGGCGTCGTGACGGTCACCCGTGGGGCGCGACCGCCGCGGACCTCACTTCAGGTGCAGTTTCTTCATGGTCTTGAGCAGGCCCGACAGGGTGTCGGCGTACTTGTCGTAGGTCATGCCGAGGATCGGCTCGAAGCCCATCCAGGAGGCCTGGCTGGAGATGGTCTGCACCTCGGTGTACTTCAGCAGGCCCTCGGCCCCGTGGCGGCGGCCCAGGCCGGAGGACTTCATGCCCCCCATGGGGGCGTCGTAGGAGGCGTAGGCCGAGCCGTACCCCTCGTTGATGTTGACGGTCCCGGCCTGGATCCGGGAGGCCAGCGCCCGGCCGCGGGACAGGTCGCGGGTCCAGACGGAGGCGTTGAGGCCGTAGACGGTGTCGTTGGCCCTCTCGACCGCCTCGTCCTCGTCGGCGAACCGGTAGACCGAGACGACCGGGCCGAAGGTCTCCTCGCGGCACAGGTCCATGCTCTCGTCCACCCCGGCCAGGATCGTGGGCTCGTAGAACAGCGGCCCGACGTCGGGGCGGGCCCTGCCGCCGGCGAGGACCTCGGCCCCCTTCGCGACGGCGTCGTCCACGTGGGCGCCGACCGCGTCGAGCTGGCGCCGCGAGGTGAGCGAGCCCATCTGCACGCTCCAGTCGAGCCCCGCGCCGAGCTTCATGTTGCGGGCCTGGCGGACGAACTTCTCCACGAACGCGTCGTACACGGCGTCGTGCACGTAGAGCCGCTCGATGGAGATGCACAGCTGCCCGGCGTTGGTGAAGCAGGCGCGCAGCGCGCCCTGCGCGGCCACGTCCAGGTCGGCGTCGTCGAGGACGACCATCGGGTTCTTGCCGCCGAGCTCCAGCGAGCAGCCGATCAGCCGCCTGGCCGCCGCCTCGGCGATCTTCCGGCCGCCCCGGGTCGAGCCGGTGAACGCCACGTAGTCGGCGTCGTCGATCAGCGCCTCGCCGATCTCGGCGGGGTCGCCGAGGACGACCTGCCAGATCTCGCGGGGCATTCCGAGGGAGACCAGCAGGTCGATCGTCCACAGCGTGGACAGCGCGGTCTGGGTGTCGGGCTTGTGGACCACGGCGTTGCCCGCCAGCAGGGCCGGGACGATGTCGGTGACGCCGAGCGAGAGCGGGTAGTTCCACGGGGAGATCAGCGCCACGGTGCCCTTGGGCCGGCGCACCTCGACCGTCTTCGTCGCGACGGGGAAGATGCCCGCGCGGCGCCGGGGCTCCAGGAGGCCGGGCGCCCGCCGTACGTAGTAGAGCGTGCAGCCCGCCACGTCGAGGACCTCCTCGAAGGCGTGCCTGCGGGCCTTACCGGTCTCCCACTGGACCACGTCGAGGATCTCCTCGCGCCGGTCGAGGATGGCGTCGTGCAGGCGGAGGAAGGGCTTGATCCGCTCGCGCACGGGCAGCTCGGCCCACGCCTCGCGCGCCGCGCGGGCCCTGGCGTGCGCGGCGCGGACGTCCTCGGCGGTGGAGAGGGGCAGTTCGGCGAGGGGCTCGCCGGTGAACGGCGCGGTGATCGCCTGCGTCTTCCCGCTGGAGGTCACCTGCCGGACAATGCGTTCGATCATGGTCGGGTCGAGTGTCCGGGTAGCTCCGAGAGTGACAGCCATGCGCGAAGAATATTCTGGGGTGACCGCCCGTGGCTACCGGTCGGTAACGGGTTGAACCGGTCACGACGGTGATCCGTCGTAGGGAGCATGAGGACATCGATTCGTACGGCCGGCGCCGTCACGCTCGCCGCCGCCCTGCTCGCCACGGCGTGCAGCCCGACAGAGACGGAGCCCGGCGCGAGCCGTACGACGCCGGTCGACCTGGGGAACATCAAGCTGGTCTCCTACCGCGGCTGTGACGACATGCTGGCCGGGTTGCGGGCGGCGACGGCCAAGCAGGTCGGGCCGTGGGGGCTGGGCGGACCGCAGATCATGTACATGGAGGCGCGCTCGGATGTCGCCACGGCCCGCGGCAAGAGCTCCGCGCCCGAGCACTCCACCACGAACGTGCATGAGGCCGGGGTCGACGAGCCGGACCTGGTGAAGACCGACGGCAACCGGGTGATCACCGTCAACCGCGGCGTGCTGCGGGTGGTCGACGCCGCGACCAGGAAGGTCACCGGCACGCTCAAACTGGTGGACCCCGAGCAGGCGTGGGCCCCGGCCGACCTGCTGGTCAGCGGGGACCGGGCGCTGGTGCTGTTCTCCGGCGGCGGGATCATCCCGTTCGGCGCGATGGCCAAGCGGCCGGCGAGCCCGGGGCCGCGTTACGTCCTCATCGACCTGTCCGGGGAGCCGAAGGTGATCGGCTCGCTCACGCCGAACGGCTCCCACGTGGACGCCAGGATGATCGGCTCGACGGTGCGGCTCGTGGTCCGCAGCCAGCCTGAGATCAACTTCCCGGACGCCGGCCCCGACGTCTCGGAGAACGAGCGGACCCGCCTGAACGCGGACATCGTCAAGAAGGCACCGCTGGAGGCGTGGCTGCCGAAGTTCGAGACGACGGACGCCAAGGGCGTCACCTCGACCGGCTCGGTCAAGTGCGACCAGGTCAGCCACCCCGCGGAGTACACCGGCAGCTCGATGCTGACCGTGCACAGCTTCGACCTGTCCCAGGGGCTCGCGGAGACCACCCCGATCAGCGTGGCGGCCGACGGCGACACGGTCTACGGCACCGGCTCCAGCCTGTACGTGACCAGCAACCCGCGCTGGTGGTGGCCCCGGCCGATCGAGTCGCCGGTGATCGACGACGCGCCGGCCGCCACGGCCACCGCGCAGGCCCCGCAGGTCGAGCCGGCGCCGACGGAGCCGACGGTGACCGTCACACCGGCCCCGGCCCCGGTCCCGACGGGCACGCCGTCCGCTGACGCGTCGGTCACCGTCATGCCGGTCCCGGCGCCCACCGACACGCCGGCCCCCACGGACGCGCCGGTCACCGTCACGCCGGCACCGACCAGTGCCCCCCCGACTCCCGAGCCCGTGAAGACGCCGGTCGAGCCGCCGGAGGAGACCGAGGTCCACCGCTTCGACATCGGCGCGGCGGGCGCGCCCCGCTACGTCGCCTCCGGGAAGGTCCCCGGCCGGCTGCTCAACCAGTACTCCCTGTCGGAGCACGAGGGGCACCTGCGGGTCGCCACCACCTCGACCTCCGGGCAGGACAGCTCCAGCGCCGTCTACGTGCTCAAGGCCGACACCCTGAACAAGGTCGGAGAGGTCGGCGGCCTGGGCGCCGGCGAGCGGATCTACTCGGTCCGGTTCATCGGCCCGGTCGGCTACGTGGTGACGTTCAAGCAGGTGGACCCGCTCTACACCCTCGACCTGCGCGACCCGGCGGCGCCGAGGAAGACCGGCGAGCTGAAGATCACCGGCTACTCCGCCTACCTGCACCCGGCGGGCGACGGACGGCTGATCGGGCTCGGCCAGGAGGCGAGTGAGAAGGGCCGCACGCTCGGCACCCAGGTCTCGCTGTTCGACGTCGGCGACCCGGCCAACCCGCGCCGCCTGTCGCAGATGTTCCAGAAGGACTCCGGCTCCGAGGCCGAGTGGGACCCGCACGCCTTCCTCTACTGGGCTAAGACGGGCACCGCGGTCCTGCCGCTGAACACCTGGAACGGCACCGAGCAGACCAACGGCGCCGCCCTCGTCCTCAAGATCGACGAATCCGCCGTCACCAAGGTGGGCACCATCGTCCACGCCAGGCCCAAGCCCGCCGGCAACGCCCGCTTCGCCCCCTACGACCCGGGCATCCGCCGCTCGATCGTCATCGGCGACAGCCTCTGGACGGTCTCCGACCTGGGCCTCAAGGTCAACGCCCTGAACGACCTCGCCGACCAGGCCTGGATCCCGTTCGACCAGACCTCCTAGTACGGCCCGGCCGGGCGGGCCGCCGGGTTCCGGCCCCTCCCCCGCCGAAGGGCTCCCGTACGGCTCCCGCCTCCACGGCGGGAGCCGTGCTCCGCTTACCCGTCCCGGACGGGTGGGAGCCACACGCCGCCTGCTCCCGGTGCCGGTGGCAGCCGTGCTCAGGCGTTCTTGGGACTCGCGACGGGGACGACGTCGGGGGCGCCGAGGCGGATCGCGTCGGCCTCCTGGTCGGTGTCCTGCTCCTGGGAGAGCCGCTCGGCCTCGACCCGCTTGGTGTAGTACTCCACCTCGCGCTTGACCTGCTCGTCGTCCCACTCCAGCGGACCGGCGAGCAGCCCGGCCGCCTCCTCGACCACGCCCAGCCCGCGGTGGAAGGTCTCGATCGAGATGTGCGTGCGCCGGGCCAGCACGTCGTTCAGGTGGCGGGCGCCCTCGTGGGTGGCCGCGTAGACGATCTCCGCCCGCAGGTAGTCGTCCGCCCCGGCCAGCGGGAGGGCCAGCGACGGGTCCGCCTCGATCAGCGCGAGCACCTCGTCGATCATGGACCCGTACCGCTGCAGCAGGTGCTCGATCCGCGCCACGTGCAGCCCGGACGACTGGGCCAGCCGCTGCCGGGAGTTCCACAGCGCCTGGTACCCCTCCGCCCCCGCCAGCGGGATCCGGTCCGTGCACGAGGGCGGGACCCGCTGGTCCAGCCCGTGCGCCACCGCGTCCACCGCGTCCTGCGCCATGACCCGGTAGGTGGTGTACTTCCCGCCGGCCACCATGACCAGCCCCGGCACCGGGTGGGCCACCATGTGCTCGCGGGAGAGCTTGGACGTCTCCTCCGACTCCCCCGACAGCAACGGGCGCAGCCCGGCGTAGACGCCCTCGACGTCGTCGCGGGTGAGCGGCACCGAGAGCACCTCGTTCACGTGCTCCAGCACGTAGTCGATGTCCGAGCGGGAGGCCGCCGGGTGGGCCCGGTCCAGGTCCCAGCGGGTGTCGGTGGTCCCGATGATCCAGTGACGGCCCCAGGGGATCACGAACAGCACCGACTTCTCGGTGCGCAGGATGATCCCGGTGAGGGAGTGGATCCGGTCGCGCGGCACGACCAGGTGGATGCCCTTGGAGGCGCGGACGTGCATCTGCCCCCGGCCGCCGACCAGTTCCTGGATGTCGTCGGTCCACACGCCGGTGGCGTTGACCACCTGGCGGGCCCGCACGTCCATCTCGGTCCCGGCCTCCAGGTCGCGCACCCGGACCCCGGTGACCCGCTCACCCTCTCGCAGGAAGCCCACCACCTGGGCCCGCGACGCCACGTGCGCCCCGTAGGAGGAGGCGGTCCGCAGCATGGTCATCACGTAGCGGGCGTCGTCCACCTGGGCGTCCCAGTACTGGACCGCGCCGGAGAACGCCGCCCGCCGCAACGAGGGCGCGATCCGCAGCGCCCTGCCGCGCGACAGGTGCCGGTGTCCGGGCACACCCCGGGTGGAGCCGAAGGAGAAGCCCAGCGAGTCGTACATCACCAGGCCCGCCCCGACGTACGGCCTCTCCCACCCGACATGGGTGAGCGGGAGCAGGAACGGCACGGGCCGCACGAGGTGCGGGGCGATCCGCTGCAGCAGCAGGGCCCGCTCCCGGAGCGCCTCCCTGACCAGGTCGAAGTTGAGCTGCTCCAGATAACGCAGCCCGCCGTGGATCAGCTTGGACGATCTGGACGAGGTGCCCGAGGCGAAGTCGCGCGCCTCCAGCAGCCCGACGCTCAGCCCTCGGGTCGCCGCGTCCAGCGCGACCCCGGCGCCGACGACGCCGCCGCCGATCACCACCACGTCGAGTTCCTGAGCGCCCATCTGCGTCAGTGCGGCGGTCCGCTCGGCCGGACCGAGCCGTGCCGTGCCCATTCGCGCCGTCATGCTGCATCCCCCTGGGGTACGGGTTGTCACCTTGCGTCGGGTATCTACCCATCCACCCTAGGCATCACTACCGACCGGTAAGAACGGCGGACGAGATTCACGCCACACCCCCGTGGACAGCGGAAGACCCTCCGGGAAACGCTGGTCCCCGACGGGGAAAGGCCTTCCGGTGAACCCCGGGACGGGTCCGGCGCTACACACCGGTCATGGATGGGGGAGCCGAGGGGATGGCGTCGCGCCGGTTCACGGTCGCGGGCCGCCGTGCCCGCGCACGGCAGGAGGAGACGCTCGTGCTGGCCCGGGTGGCCGACGGCGACGCGGGCGCGCTGACCGAGCTGTACGAGCGCTACTGCGGACCGCTGTCCGCCTTCCTCTACCGGCTCGCCGGGGATCGGGGCACAGCCGAGGAGATCCTCCAGGACACGCTGCTGGCCGTGTGGCGTTCGGCGGGCACCTACCAGAGACGCTCCGCCGTCAGCACCTGGCTGTTCGGGGTGGCGCGCAGGCAGGCGCACAACCGGCTGCGCGGCGTCCCGCCCCCGCTCGCGGCCGAACCGCCCGACGGGGCCGACCCGCTGCCCGGCCCGGAGGAGCTGGCCGTGGGCGGTGAGCGGGTGCAGGCGGCGCTGGCCCGGCTGCCGCTGGCGCAACGCGAGGTCGTCGTGCTCTCCTTCCTCAACGACCTGAGCCACCAGGAGATCTCCGAGGTGCTGGGGATCCCGGTCGGCACGGTGAAAAGCCGCCTGCATCACGCCCGAGCGACCCTGAGGGAGTGCATCGTTGAACGATTGGCCTGAACTGTCCGGGATCCGCGACGACATTCCGCCTCCCCCCGGGCCGGAGGTCGTGCGCGCCGTTCTGATGAGGTCCGCGCTCGACGCCGCGGAGGCCCCGGCCCCGGCCGCGCCGAGGCCGTACCGGGCGTGGGCGCTGCTGGCGATGGAGGCCCGCATCCTGCATCCGGCGCTCTGGCTGGTCTCCGCGCTGGTCATGGCGGCCTGCGTGGGCTTCGTCCTGGCCAAGGAGGACACCGCCCAGCTCGTGCTCGCCCTGGCCGTCCCGCTGATCGCCGCGGCCGGTGTCGCCGGATCCCAGGGTCCGGAGCAGGACGCCGCCTTCGAGATGGTCGCCGTCACGCCGACGTCGCCGCGCGTCGTCATGCTGGCCCGGATGACGCTGGTGCTCGGCTACGACCTGGCGCTGGCGCTGTTCGCCTCGGTGGTGCTGTCCCCGCTGGGCTCGATGGACACGGGTCTGACATCCCTGATCACGGCGTGGCTGGGCCCCATGGCGGCGCTCTCGGCGCTCACCCTGCTGCTGTCGGTGTGCTGGAGCCCGACCGGCGCGATGGGCTGCGCGCTGACGGTGTGGGGGCTGTACGCGCTGACCGCCACCGACATACCCGTCCCGGACGGCCTGCGGCACCTCTGGACGACCAGCCCGGCCACGGTCGGCCTCGCTCTGGCCCTCACGCTCGCCGCCGTGATCGCGACGGGCACGGGTGAACCGATCCGGCGTGCCCGCGCAACCCACCGGTCATGAGACCCCTCGACCTCTGGTCGCACGAGATACGCAGGGCCGGTCCCGCGGCCCTGCTGGCACCCCCGGTCCTCGTCGTGCTCATCGCGCTGCTCGCCGCGTTCGGCACGCGGCTCGGCTCCCGGGAGGGGAACACCGCCTGGTTCCTCATGATCGCCTTGGAGGCGGGGATCCCGCTCGTGTCCGGTATCGCGGCCGCCTCACTGATCGGCCGGGACCGCGCGGTGGAAGTCCAGCTCACCCTGCCCACGGGATATCGTTCGACCCTGCTGCGCCGCCTGGCCGTGACGGCCGGCTGGTCGTGCCTGTGCGCCCTGGCCGCCTCGGCGCTGCTCATCGTCACCGGCTGGTGGGACCTGCCGCCCGGCGCGCCGCACGGTCCGGCCGGCCAGCTCGCCTGGCTGTCGCCCGCGTTGTGGCTGACCGCCCTGGGACTGCTCGCCGCGGCCGCGTTCCGCGGCACCACGGCCGCCGCCACCGTCGTCGCGTCCGTCTGGGTGTTCGAGCAGGTGTTCTCCTCCGTCTTCCGGGAGAGCCCGGTGTTCCGGCTGCTGCATCTGTTCGCCACCACGCGTGGGACGGCGCCCGGCGAGTGGCTGCCCAACCGGCTGACCTTGCTGTCGACCGCGCTGCTGCTCGCCGCAGCGGCCTGGCTCCTGCTCGGCGACGCCGAGCGGACCCTGGAAGGTGAGGCCAAGTGATCGCGACCTTCCGCTACGAGTTCCGCATGCAGATCCGCCGGCCCGTCCTGTGGATCGTCTACGGCCTGACCTTCGCGGTAACCGTCGCCGGCTTCGGCCATACGTACCTGGACCTGAACCTGGGCGGCGACGAGGGGCGGGAACCGAGGCCGGCCATGATCGTGTCGGCCATCCTGCTCACGTCTCTGCTGCCCATCGTCTACGGGTGCCTGCTCGCCGACCGGCTCGTCCGGGACCGGCGGCTCGGCATGACCGACGTCCTGGACACGACCCCGGCCGGTCGCACCGGCCGACTGGCCGGCAAATACCTCGGCGTGTGCGCGGCCACCGCTGTGCCGCTCGTGCTCGCCTATCTCGGCCGGGCGGCGGCCTACGCGGTCACCGAGGGAGAGCCCGCGGCGCTGGGCTGGGCGGCGGTGATCCTCGTGACGACCGTCGTGCCCGCCCTGCTCTTCGTGGGGGCGCTCGCCCTGGCCGGTCCGCTGCTGATGCCGCCGCTGCTGTTCCGCGTGCTGTTCGTCGTCTACTGGTTCTGGGGGAACATCATCCCCGCCACCATGATGCCGACCCTGTCCCACAGCATCCTGTCGGCCAACAGCCAGTACGTGGCCTACGGCCTCCTCGGCTTCGGCCACTACCGGGAGCTTCCCCCCAACGTCATCCTGCCGCCCGGAGGCATCGTCTACGGCCCGTGGCCCGGCGCCGCGCTGAACTTCCTGCGGCCCGAGGCGAGCCCGGCCGTCGCCCTGCTGTGGATCGGCGTGATGATCGCGCTCGCGGCCGCCGTCCTCCTCCTCGCCCGTCTCCACACCGCCCGGACGGAGTCCTGACATGCGCATCGAGATCTCCCGCCTGACCAAGACCTACAAGGGCGGCGTCCGCGCCCTCGACGGGCTCGACCTCGACGTGCCGACCGGCATGTACGGCCTGCTCGGCTCCAACGGGGCGGGCAAGACCACGCTCATGCGCATCCTGGCGGGGCTGCTCAGACCCACCTCGGGGACGGTCCGCGTCGGCGGGCACGACATCACCGCCGCCGACGGGCGGCTCGCCGTACAGCGGACGCTCGGCTACCTCCCGCAGAGCCTCGGGGTCTACCCGGATCTGACCGCCCGGCAGTTCCTGGACTACATCGCGCTGCTCAAGGGGCTCGACTCCCGTCCTTCGCGGCGCCGCCGGATCGGCGAGCTGCTGGAGACGGTCGCGCTCACCCCGGACGCCGACCGCAGGCTCAAGGGCTTCTCCGGCGGCATGCTGCGGCGGGTCGGCATCGCGCAGGCGCTGCTCGCCGATCCCCGCCTGCTCGTCGTGGACGAGCCGACGACCGGGTTGGACCCCGAGGAGCGGATCCGGTTCCGCATCCTGCTCTCCCGGCTCGCCGGGGACCGCACGGTCCTGCTCAGCACGCACATCGTGGAGGACGTGGCGCAGACCTGCCGGTCCCTGGCGGTGCTCGACAAGGGCCGCCTGGTGTTCCGGGGAGAGGTCGGGGAGCTGGTCTCGCGGGCCGAGCGGCGGGTGTGGACGCTGACCACCTCCGGTCCCGCGCCCTCGCAGGGCAGGATCGTGGCCGCGCTTCCGGAGGGCGCGGGGACGCGCTACCGGGTCATCACGCCCACCGCCCCCGGCCCCTCCGCCCAGCCGGCCGAGCCGACCCTCGAAGACGGCTACCTCGCGCTCATGGAGCCCGGCCGGTGACCCGGACGCCCGGTCTCCGGGCGGCACCTCCCCCGGAGACCGGGTGCCCGCGCGTCCTCCGGCACCGGGCGCGGACCACCAAGGCGGCCGCGCGGTGACGCCCTCGCCGGGCGGGCTCAGGCGCGGATGACCTTGACGCCCGCGTCGGTGAAGCGGGCCGCGGCCTCGTCGGAGAGTTCCTCTCCGGTGATCAGCGTGCCGATGGCGCCGAGCGGGCAGATGCGGGCGAAGGCGCGGCGGCCGACCTTGGAGGTGTCGGCGACCACGACGACCTGGGCGGCCCGGCTGATCAGCAGGTTGTTGACGCTGGCCTCCCCCTCGTGGTGGGCCGAGGCGCCCGTCTCGACGTCGATCCCGTCCACCCCCAGGAAGGCGATGTCGAGCGTGACCTGCTCCAGCACCCCCGACGCCAGCGGGCCGATCAGCTCGTAGGACTGCGGCCTGGCCACGCCGCCGGTCAGCACGATCTTGACGTGCTGGCGCACGGTCAGCTCGGCGGCGATGTTCAGCGCGTTGGTGACGATGGTGAAGCCGATCTCCGGGTCGGCCCGGACGGCCAGCGCCCGCGCCACCTCCGAGGTGGTCGTGCCGCCGTTCATGCCGACGATGGTCCCGGGCGTCACCAGCCCGGCCGCGGCCTCCGCGATCCGCTGCTTCTCCCCGGCGTGGCGTGCCGTCTTGTAGCGCAGCGGCAGGTCGTAGCTGACGCTCTGGGCGACGGCGCCGCCGCGCGTGCGCATGAGCATCTGCTGCTGGGCGAGCTGGTCGAAGTCACGCCGGATCGTGGCGGTGGAGACGACGAGCGCCTCGGCCGCCTGCTCCACCGACAGGCGTCCTTCCTGCGAGAGCAGTTCGAGGATCGCGTTCCAGCGCTCATATCGACTCACGGTGAACAGCGTGGCACAGCAAGGGATCAAAACCTACCTCTGCACAATCATGCTCATTTCTGCTATAAATCACTCATAAACGAAGCAAAATGGGGAGGCACGTCGTGACCACGCACACCGAAGCCGAGATCGCGTCCCAGCCGGACTGCTGGCGCCGCGCCGTCAGCGAGGTGTCCACCGGCGCCCTCCCCCGGCGGGGCGAGCGCGTGGCCGTCGTCGGCTGCGGTACCTCCTGGTTCATCGCCCAGGCCTACGCGGTCCTGCGCGAGCGGGCCGGGCACGGCGAGACCGACGCGTTCGCCGCGTCCGAGTTCCCCGCCGGCCGCTCCTACGACCGGGTGCTGGCGCTGACCCGGTCGGGCACCACCACCGAGGTGCTGGAGCTGCTCAGGAGCACCGGCACGGCGACCACCGCGATCACCGCCGACCCGGACACCCCGGTCATGTCCCTCGCCGACGAGGTCGTGGTGCTCGACTTCGCCGACGAGAAGTCGGTCGTGCAGACCCGGTTCGCCACCACCCAGCTCGCCCTGCTCCGCGCCCACCTCGGCGAGGACCTGACCGCCGCGATCGCCGACGCCGAGCGCGCGGTCGCCGACCCGCTCCCCGCCGAGCTGCTCGCCGCCGAGCAGTTCACCTTCCTGGGCCGCGGCTGGACGTACGGCCTGGCCGTGGAGGCCGGGCTGAAGATGCGCGAGGCCTGCCGGGCGTGGACCGAGTCCTATCCCGCGATGGAGTACCGGCACGGCCCGATCAGCATCGCCGGGCCGAACCGGGTCACCTGGATGCTCGGCGAGGCCCCGGAGGGCCTGCGGGGCGAGGTCGAGGCCACCGGCGGAACCTTCCTGGAGAGCGCCCTCGACCCGATGGCCGAGCTCGTCAGGGTCCACCGGGTGGCCGTGGCCCGGGCGCACGCCCAGGGCCTCAACCCCGACGAGCCGCTCCACCTCACCAGATCGGTGATCCTCTCCTCCTGACGACCGGTCCTCCCGAGAACCGGAGAGGATGGTGCCATGAGCATCACACTCGCCGACGCCCGCATCGTGACCCCCGAAGGTGTCCACGGAGGCTGGCTCACCATAGAAGACGGCCGTATCACCCACATCGGCCAGGGGTCCGCCCCCGGACCCGGCCACAGCCTCGCGGGCCGATACGTCGTGCCGGGATTCGTCGACATCCACAACCACGGCGGGGCGGGCGGTTCCTTCCCCACCGGCGATCCGGACCAGGCGAGCCGGATCGCCGCCCTGCACGCCCGGCACGGCACCACCACCCTCATGGCCAGCCTGGTCACCGCGACCCTCGACGACCTGGCCGGGGCGGCCTCCGCCCTGGCCGACCTGTGCGACGACGGCCTGCTGGCCGGCATCCACTTCGAGGGCCCCTACATCTCCAAAGCCCGCTGCGGCGCGCACAACCCGGCGCTGCTCCGCGAGCCCTCCCCCCGGGAGTTCGGCGACCTGCTCAGGGCCGGGCGCGGCCACGTGCGGATGCTCACCATCGCCGCCGAGCTGCCCGGCGCGCTGGACACCATCCGGGAGGCGGTCGCGACCAACGTGATCGCCGCGCTCGGGCACAGCGACGCCACCTACGAGCAGACCATCGCGGGCATCGACGCGGGCGGCAGCGTCGCGACCCACCTCTACAACGCGATGCCGCCGCTGCACCACCGCGACCCCGGCCCGATCGCCGCCCTGCTGCAGGACGAGCGCGTCACGATCGAGCTGATCAACGACGGCGTGCACCTGCACCCGGCGATGATGCGCCTGGCCTACGACGTCGCGGGGCCCGGCCGGACCGCGCTGATCACCGACGCCATGGCGGCGGCCGGCATGGGCGACGGCGTCTACGGGCTCGGCCCGATGAAGGTCGACGTCGTGGACGGCGTCGCCCGGCTGGCCGACGGCGGCTCCATCGCGGGCAGCACCCTGACCATGGACGTCGCGTTCCGGCGCAGCGTCCAGCAGGTCGGGCTGTCGCTGCCGGAGGCGGCCGAGGTCGCCTCGCTCACCCCCGCCCGGGTGCTCGGCCTCGCCGACCGCCTGGGCTCCGTCTCCGTCGGCAAGCAGGCCGACCTGGTGGTGCTCACCGGCGACCTGGAGGTCGCCGGTGTCATGAAGCACGGAAACTGGATCACCGAACCCCGATGACCTCACCTCCCGCCGTCCGCGGCCCGATCCTCACCGTCACACTGAACCTGGCCCTCGACGTCACCTATGTGGCCGACGGCGTCGACTGGGACGGCGTCAACCGGGTGCGGACCGTGCACCGGAGGGCGGGCGGCAAGGGCGTCAACGTCGCCAGGGTGCTGGCCGCCCTCGGCCGGGACGTGCTCGTCACCGGCCTGTCCGGCGGCCCGAACGGCCGCGCCGTCGAAGCCGACCTCGCGGCGGCGGGCCTGCCCGCCGCCCTCACCCCGATCGCCGCCGAGTCACGCGCCACCCTGGCCGTCTGCGACCTGGGCCCCGCCCCGTCCGGTACGGCCGCGCGGCGCACGGCGCTGTTCAACGAGCCCGGACCGGCGGTGACCGGCGAGGAGCTCGGGCGCTTCCTGCGGGACTACGAGACGCGGCTCGGGCGGGCCGGGGCGGTCGTGATCTCCGGCAGCCTCCCCCTCGGGGTGCCCGCCGCCTTCTACGCCGAGCTCGCGGCCCTGGCCCGGCGGCGGGGCGTCCCGGCGATCGTGGACGCCGACGGCGAGCCGCTCAGGCACGCCCCCGCCGGCCGTCCCTCGATCGTCAAGCCCAACGCCGAGGAGCTCGCTCGCGCCCTGGCAGCGCAGGAGGACGGCCCGCGCGCCCCCGGGGAGAACCCCGCCGGCCCGGGGACGGGCCCGATCACCGGCTCGCGAGAGCACGGCGAGACCTTCGCGGGAGCCGAGGCGCTCCGGCGGGGCGGGGCCGAGGCGGTCGTGGTCTCCCTCGGCGCCGGCGGGCTGCTGGCCGTGACCCCCGAAGGAGCCTGGCGGGCCGCCATGCCGTACCGGGTGGAGGGGAATCCGACGGGGGCCGGTGACGCGCTCGTCGCGGGGCTGGCGCTGGGCCTGGTGGAGGGCACGCCCTGGCCCGAGCGGCTGCGCCGCGCGGCGGCGCTGGGCGCGGCCGCCGTGGCCGCCCCGGTCGCCGGTGACGTCGACCGGGAGACGTTCCAGCGGATCCACCCGGAGATCGTGGTGGAACCGGCACGCCCGTAGAGCGGCCGGTGCTCGGCATCGGACCGGTAATCCCATATACGAAAGGGTCATCATGCCTGTTGTCGGTATCGGCGACATCATCCGCGACGCTCCGGCGGGCGTCGGCGCGTTCAACGTCATCCAGCTGGAGCACGCCGAGGCGATCGTCGCGGGGGCGGAGGCGGCGGGCGCGCCCGTCGTGCTGCAGATCAGCGAGAACTGCGTCCGCTACCACGGCGCCCTCGCCCCGATCGCCGCCGCGTCGCTCGCGGTGGCCAGGGCGGCGGCGGTGCCCGTGGCCGTGCACCTCGACCACGCCACCGACCGCGCGCTCGTCGAGGAGGCCGTGGAGCTTGGCCTGGGATCGGTGATGTTCGACGCCTCGGCCCTGCCCGACGAGGAGAACGTGGCGCTCACGGCCGAGGTGGCCGCCCTGTGCCAGGGGCGGGGCCTGTGGGTGGAGGCCGAGCTCGGCGAGGTGGGCGGCAAGGACGGCGTGCACGCGCCGGGGGCGCGGACCAGGCCGCACGAGGCGGTGGACTACGTGGCCAGGACGGGCGTGGACGCGCTGGCCGTGGCCGTGGGCAGCTCCCACGCGATGACGACCAGGGACGCCGTCCTCGACCTGGAGCTGATCGCCGCCCTGCGCGCCGCGGTCCCGGTCCCGCTGGTGCTCCACGGCTCCTCGGGCGTGCCGGACGAGACCCTGCGCGCCGCCGTACGGCACGGTATGAAGAAGATCAACATCTCCACGCATCTCAACAAGACCTTCACCCGGGCGATCCGCGACCGCCTGACCGCCGACGAGAAGGTCGTGGACTCCCGCAAGTACGTCGGGGCGGGCCGTACGGCCGTCGCCACCGAGGTCACCCGCCTCCTGGGCGTCCTGGCCGGCTGATCACGACCACTTCCAGCGGATGCCGATCAGACCGGGCTGGAGCGAGCCGGTCACCAGGTGGACGGCGTGGTGGGCGTTAAGGGTGAGCTCGCCCTGATCGTGCTCGCCCGCGGCGGAGTCGTGGCGGGCGAAGCGGCGGACGCCCACCGGCAGGGCCGCGGCAGCGAAGCTCACCCGGAGCATGTACTGGCCCGCCGGGAAGCGGAAGCCCCGTTCGTACTCGGTGGTCTCCACGCCGCTCGGGTCGGCCAGCTCATAGCGGATCACCTGGGTGTCGCCGGTCCGGAGCGCCCGGTCGAACAGCAGCTCGGCCACCACCAGGGCGGTCGGCCCGTCACGGCGGACCCGGCCGACCCGGCAGTCCTCCAGGGCCCGGATCCGCACGCGCTCCACGTCGCATCCGATGTCGCCCCGGTAGACCATGATGTAGCGGTCGGCGGCGTCCTCGTGCGCCTGCACCACCTGGAGCGTCTCGCGCCGGGTGGTGCTGCGGTCCGCCCCGATCTGCAGTGACTCGTACATCCCGGCGATGTGCAGCCGGCGGTCGTCGGCCACCCCGTCCAGCTCGTGCAGCAGGGTCGACAGGGCACGTGCCGGCTCCATGATCGAGGAGCGGGACGCCGCGTCCGGCTGAGATCCGGCGCTCTGCCCCCGGCCCCGAGGCCGGGGCGGTCCGAGCAGGCCCATCAGCGAGCGCGGCGGCAGGATGAGGATCTCCTCCAGCGCGCGTACGGCGCGCAGCGACTCCGGCCGCTCGGGACGGCGCAGCCCCTGCTGCCAGTAGCTCAGGCTTGTCATCCCGACCCGCAGGCCGCGCTCTTCCAGGCGCTGGCGGAGCCGGTCGAGAGTCAGGCCGCGCGCCTCCACCGCGGCGCGGAGCGCGACGTGGAACGGGCCCTCGCTGAGAGCGCCCCGGAGCTCGCGATCATCCGACACATGGGCATGTTCACAGATTTTCCCCCATACGTCACTTTCGCGGATGCCTTACGCCCCTCCCGCCGCCCGGCACGCCGCGCCCGCGCGGGACGCCCCGGAGGGACGACGGAGGCCCGGCCCAGCGGGCCGGGCCTCCGCGTGAGGCGTCCGCCGACGTCAGGAGGTGTACGGGGCGACGACGACCTCGACCCGCTGGAACTCCTTCAGGTCGGAGTATCCGGCGGTGGCCATCGTGCGCTTGAGCGCGCCCATCAGGTTCATCGAGCCGTCGGCTACCGAGGACGGGCCGTGCAGGATCTGCTCCAGCGTGCCGACCGTGCCGAACTCGACCCGCTTGCCCCGGGGCAGCTCGGGGTGCTGCGCCTCCGAGCCCCAGTGGAAGCCGTGGCCGGGGGCCTCGACGGCCCGGGCCAGCGGCGAGCCGACCATGACCGCGTCGGCGCCGCAGGCGATCGCCTTGGCGATGTCGCCGGAGGTGCCCATGCCGCCGTCGGCGATGACGTGCACGTAGCGGCCGCCGGACTCGTCCATGTAGTCGCGGCGGGCCGCGGCCACGTCGGAGATCGCGGTGGCCATCGGCACCACCACGCCCAGCACGGTGCGGGTGGTGTGCGAGGCGCCGCCGCCGAAGCCGACGAGCACGCCGGCCGCGCCGGTCCGCATCAGGTGCAGCGCCGCGGTGTAGGTGGCGCAGCCGCCGACGATCACCGGGACGTCGAGCTCGTAGATGAACTGCTTGAGGTTCAGCGGCTCGGCCCGGCCGGAGACGTGCTCGGCGGAGACCGTGGTGCCGCGGATCACGAAGATGTCCACACCCGCGTCGATGACGGCCTTGTGGTGCTGGACCGTGCGCTGCGGCGACAGGCGGACGGCCGTGGTCACCCCCGCCGCGCGGATCTCCTCGATGCGCCGGCCGATCAGCTCGTCCTTGATCGGCGCGTCGTAGATCTCCTGGAGCCGCTTGGTGGCGGCCTCACCCTTGAGCTCGGCCACCTCCGCCAGCAACGGCGTCGGGTCCTCGTAACGGGTCCACAGGCCTTCGAGGTCGAGCACGGCGAGACCGCCGAGCCGGCCGACCTCGATCGCGGTCCTGGGCGAGACCACGCTGTCCATCGGGCTCACCACGACGGGCAGTTCGAACCGGTAGGCGTCGATCTGCCAGGCGATCGAGACCTCTTCCGGGTCGCGGGTGCGACGGGACGGGACGATGCCGATCTCGTCGAGGGCGTAGGCGCGACGGCCGTTCTTGCCGCGCCCGATCTCCACCTGAGTCATATGTCTGTCTTTCCCATTCCATGCGTGTACGGCTCACGCCAAGCGGGCGCAAGCCGTACAGTGCCGTTGTGGCCCGCCTGCTCGCCGAGCCTGGCGCGGATCCCCGGGTCCGTCCTCGGTATCCGCGACAGGACTCTACCGACGGTGATAGTTCGGAGCCTCGACCGTCATCTGGATGTCGTGCGGGTGGCTCTCCTTGAGACCCGCCGACGTGATCGGCATGAGCTCGCACCTGGTGTGCATGTCCGCGATCGTGCGGCACCCCGAATACCACATGCCCTGGCGCAGGCCGCCGACGAGCTGGTGGGCGACCGCCGCGACCGGGCCGCGGTAGGGCACCTGGCCCTCGATGCCCTCGGGGATGAACTTGTCCTCGCCGCCGACGTCGGCCTGGGCGTAGCGGTCCTTGCTGAAGGAGGCGCCGCCGCGCTCCCGGTTGCGGACCGCGCCGAGCGAGCCCATCCCCCGGTAGGACTTGAACTGCTTGCCGTTGATGAAGATCAGCTCACCCGGGGACTCCTCGCATCCCGCCAGGAGCGAGCCCAGCATCACCGTGTCGGCGCCGGCCGCGATGGCCTTGACGATGTCTCCGGAGTATTGGAGGCCGCCGTCGCCGATCACCGGCACGCCGGCCGGACCGGCGGCCAGGGAGGCCTCGTGGATGGCCGTCACCTGCGGCGCGCCGACGCCGGCGACCACGCGGGTGGTGCAGATGGAGCCCGGCCCGACACCGACCTTGACCGCGTCGGCCCCGGCGTCGATCAGCATCTGGGCGCCCGCGCGCGTGGCGATGTTGCCGCCGATCACCTCGACCCGGCTGTTGGCCTTGATCTTGGCGATCATGTCGGCGAGCCCCTTGGAGTGACCGTGGGCGACGTCCACGATGATCACATCGACGCCGGCCTCGACCAGGGCCGTCGCCCGCTGCTCGGCGTCGCCCCCGACGCCGATGGCCGCCCCCACAATGAGCCGGCCGCCGGCGTCCTTGGTGGCGAGCGGATACTGCTCGCTCTTGGTGAAGTCCTTGACCGTGATGAGCCCGCGGAGCCGCCCGCCGGCGTCGACCAGCGGAAGCTTCTCGATCTTGTTCTTCCTGAGCAGCTCGAACGCGCCGTCCCTGGAGACCCCCACCGGCGCGGTGACCAGCGGCATCGGGGTCATGACCTCGCGCACCGGACGGCGCTGGTCGGTCTCGAAGCGCATGTCACGGTTGGTGACGATGCCGACGAGCACGCCGGTCGGGTCGGTCACCGGGACGCCGGAGATCCGGTAGGTGGCGCAGAGGCGCTCGACGTCGGCGAGGGTGTCGTCCGGCGAGCAGGTGACCGGGTTGGTGACCATCCCGGCCTCGGAGCGCTTGACGAGGTCGGCCTGCTGCGCCTGGTCCTCGATGGAGAGGTTGCGGTGCAGGATGCCGATGCCGCCCTGACGGGCCATCGCCACCGCCATGCGGGCCTCGGTGACCGTGTCCATCGCCGCCGAGACCAGCGGGATCCGCAGGCTGATCCCGCGGGACAGCCGCGTACTGGTATCGGCCTCACCTGGCTGCAGGTCCGAATACGCGGGCACCAGGAGCACATCGTCGAACGTGAGCCCCGGCTCGGTGAACTTGGCCATCTGCAACCCTCCTGCCACGGCGCTCTCATAAGTGGGGAAAGGCGCCGGCCCCCTGGGTCTCAGTTTAGAGTCTGGCTCCAAACCTGGAGGACACCGGGTAAAAAAGCGGGGGACCGAGCGGTCGGTGACCCGCCCGGTCCCCCGGTCACCGGCATCGTCACGGGGCGCCCGCGTGCCGCCGGACCCCCCTCCGCGTCCGGGCGGCGGCGTTGCCCGCATCCGATGCCGACGCTGCGTAAAGCCTGCGTCACCCTCCGCCCTCGCCGCAATGGGCAAACGTGCAATTGCACGAAGTTGCACCCCGGCCACCAGGCGCTCGCGACGGGATCCGCGCCCCGGGCACCAGGCGCTCGCGGCGGGGTCCGCACTCCGGACATCACCCCGCAGCACCGGGCACCCCAGTCACGGCAACGCCCGGACAGAGATGATTCGCCGGGTTATCCTCTCGGGATCGTGTCACCTCAGGAGCCCCTCCCCGATGCGCACCGACACATCCGCCCCGCCCGATCCGCTCGAAACCCTGGGTCTCACCCCGGGGCAGACCACGCTGTACAACACGGTGCTGCGCCTGCACCGCGCCACCTGCGCCGAGCTCGCCGACGCCACCGACCGCTCGCCCGAGGCGCTGCGGCGCGAACTGACCAGCCTGGTGCGGCTGGGCGTGGTCGACGAGCAGGGCGGGGAGTATCTCGCCAGGCACCCCGCCGCGGCCCTCGGCCACCTGGTCGCCGAGCGGCTGGACCGGCTCGCCGCGGAGAGCCGCAGGATCGACACCGTGCTCGGATCGATCCGGGGCTTCATCCATCAGTACGACGCCGGGCTCGACTACCAGACCGGCCAGTTCGCGGTGGACCTGGTCGGCGGGGCCGACGAGCTCTACGACAGCGTGATCGGCATGGCGGTCCAGGCGCCGCCGCTGGAAATGCTCTCGGCCGTCCCCGACAGCCGGACGGTGAGCGACTTCGCGCACCGCTACGCCGACCAGTGGATCGCGGCCCAGCGCACCGGCCTGCTCTCCTCCCGGACCATCATCCCGGTCCACACCCTGGAGATCCCCGGCCTGCGGGACAGGCTGGACCAGTTCGAGCGGGCGGGGGCCCAGGTCCGCACCCTCGACGTGGTGCCGAGCTGGTTCCTGGTCGCCGGCGGTGACGCCGCGGGCATGCCCGCCCAGTGGGGCGGCACCCTCGCGGAGAACGCCTACAACTTCCACCTGGTCCGGGCGGCCATCGTGGTGGCCGCGCTGCGCTCGCTCTTCGAGGAGCTGTGGACCCGCGCGGCGCCGCTGCCGTGGACGCACCGCGGCGACGGCGTGGCGCGAGTGCTGCGGCTGGCGGCCCAGGGGGTCTCCGACGAGATGATCGCCAGGCAGCTCGGGCTCTCGGTCCGGACGGTGCGCTCCCGGTTCGCCGACGCCATGGCCGAGCTCGGCGCGCAGTCGCGGTTCCAGGCGGGCGTGGAGGCCGCCCGCCGCGGGTGGCTGGTGTAGTTCCGGGCATGGTCATGGGCTGCTGGTGTAGTTCAGCCCCTGTTGGCCGCATCCAGGTCATAAGGTGGGATCGTGCTCGACGATGTCCCTCGCGACCCGTTCGCGGATGACCCCGACGACCCGGCGGCGGCGCTGGGAGAGCCCGGCGATCCCGAACCGCTGACCCCGGCCGAACGCGACGAGGCCATGACCGACCTCGCCGACGTGGAGGTCTTCCGCTCCCTGCTGGAGCCCCAGGGGGTGCTCGGCCTGGTCCTCGACTGCCCGGAGTGCGGCGAGCAGCACTACTTCGACTGGGAGCTGCTGCGCGGCAACCTGCGTCAGATGATCGAAAACGGCCGGCCGCAGGTGCACGAGCCCGCCTACCAGCCCACTCCCGCGGACTACGTCACCTGGGAGTATGCCCGGGGTTACGTGGACGGGGTGATCGACACCGAGGAGCACCGCTGATCGACGTCGTCGATCAGGGCGGACAACAGGTTCACGGCGACGTCGGACGTGGAGACGGTCTCTCTGCGGGAGAGCGCCGCCAGGACGGCGTCGGTCTCGGCGACCGCCGGGTCCTCCTCCGGCCCGTATCTCCGGGCCGGACGTCGCGGATGGACCGCCGTCATGGCCCCGTCCGTTCGGGGCTCTCGCCGGGGCCGCGGGCGCCGCTGCACGAGCCACGCCTCCGCCGCCGGACCGGGCTCGGCTGCTCCGCGGTCAAGCTATCGACTCCAGCTCGGCCATCGCCCGCAGCCGGGCCAGCGCCCGATGCTGGGCGACACGGACCGCACCTGGTGACATGCCCAGTACATTACCCGTCTCCTCCGCGGAGAGGCCCGACACCACACGGAGCATGAGCAGCTGGCGCTGGTTGTCCGGGAGCCTGGAGAGCAGCCTGCGGGCGTGCTCGGCCTCGATGTAGCGGACCACGGTCTCCTCCGGCCCCGGACCCTCGTCGGGCCCGTCCGGGAGGTCTTGGGTGGGTACGGCGGAGCGCACGGAGCTGCGCAACGCGTCGGCCACCTTGTGAGAGGCGATACCGAAGACGAAGGAGGCGAACGGCCGCCCCATGTCCCGGTAACGGGGCAGTGCGGACAGCACCGCGATGCATACTTCCTGGGCCACGTCGTCTGCGATGTGATACTGACCGGAAACCCGGCCGAGACGAGCACGGCAATAACGGACGACCATTGGCCGTAACTGCGCGATCAGGGTTTCGATCGCGGTGCGATCCCCCTGAACGGCGAGGCTCGTCAGATCCTTGAGATCATCCCTATGGGCGACCCCGTCAGATCTCGTCGCAAGCCTTACCCCATTTTTGGCGTCGGCGACGCATCCCTCGGTCACGTTAGGCATGATGCCCGCCCCGATCCGGCCTGTCGTCATGGCAAACGGCTACGGATTGGTCACATTGAGGCGGAGATAACCGAGCGTAATCGAATGGCGACCGCAAAGACCTTGGTATGCGCAAATATTTCATTGGATAGCCGAATATGTCGGCTATTTGCTAGAAGAACATTTGGGATTCCACCCGACAGGCGGTGACGCTTTGGGGCCCCTTTCGGTTTACCGGAAAACAGAACGGCCCGCGCCCCGAGGGGGACGCGGGCCGTACGGTCCGTCGAGGATCAGTGGCCGTGACCGTGGCCGTGACCGTGACCGCCCGCGGCGGCCGGGGCCTCCTCCTCGGGCTTGTCCACCACGAGGGCCTCGGTCGTCAGCAGCATGCCGGCGATGGAGGCGGCGTTCTGGACGGCCGAGCGGGTGACCTTGACCGGGTCGATGACGCCCTGGGCGATCAGGTCGCCGTACTCACCGGTGGCGGCGTTGAACCCCTGGCCGCCGGAGAGCTCGGAGACCTTGGTCGTCACGACGTAGCCCTCAAGACCGGCGTTCTCGGCGATCCAGCGGGCCGGCTCGATGAGCGCCTTGCGGACCACGGCGACACCGGTCGCCTCGTCGCCGGACAGGCCGAGGTCGTCCAGGACCTTCGCGACGTGGATGAGCGCGGAGCCGCCGCCGGAGACGATGCCCTCCTCGATCGCCGCACGGGTCGCGGAGATGGCGTCCTCGAGACGGTGCTTCTTCTCCTTGAGCTCCACCTCGGTGGCCGCGCCGACCCTCAGCACGGAGACACCGCCGGCGAGCTTGGCGAGGCGCTCCTGGAGCTTCTCGCGGTCCCAGTCGGAGTCGGACTGCTCGATGGCGTGCCTGATCTCCCGGACCCGGTCGGAGATCGCCTGCTGGTCGCCGGCGCCGTCCACGACCGTGGTGGAGTCCTTGGTGATCACGACGCGGCGGGCGGTGCCGAGCACCTCGAGGCCGACGTTCTCCAGCTTGAGGCCGACCTCCTCGCTGACGACCTCGCCGCCGGTGAGGATGGCGATGTCCTGCAGCATGGCCTTGCGGCGGTCGCCGAAGCCCGGCGCCTTGACGGCGACGGAGGTGAAGGTGCCGCGGATCTTGTTGGTGACCAGGACGGCCAGGGCCTCACCCTCGACGTCCTCGGCGATGACGAGCAGCGCCTTCTTGGTCTGCGCGATCTTCTCCAGCAGCGGCAGGAAGTCGGCGACGGAGGAGACCTTGCCCTGGGTGATCAGGATGTAGGGGTCCTCCAGGACCGCTTCCATGCGCTCCTGGTCGGTGACCATGTAGGGCGACAGGTAGCCCTTGTCGAACTGGAGACCCTCGGTGAACTCCAGGTCCAGGCCCATGGTGTTGGACTCTTCGACGGTGATGACACCGTCCTTGCCAACCTTGTCGAACGCCTCGGCGATCAGCTCGCCGATCTTGGAGTCCTGCGCGGAGATCGTCGCTACGTTCGCGATCTCCTTCTTGTCCTCGACCGGACGGGCGGACTCGATCAGCCTGTCGCTGACGGCCTTGGCCGCGAGGTCGATGCCGCGCTTGAGAGAGAGCGGCTGGGCGCCGGCGGCGACGTTGCGCAGACCCTCGCGGACCATCGCCTGGGCGAGGACGGTCGCGGTGGTCGTGCCGTCACCGGCGACGTCGTTGGTCTTGGTGGCGACTTCCTTGGCGAGCTGGGCGCCGAGGTTCTCGTACGGAGCCTCCAGCTCGACCTCGCGAGCGATGGTGACACCGTCGTTGGTGATGGTCGGCGCACCGAACTTCTTGTCGATGACGACGTTGCGGCCACGCGGGCCGAGGGTCACCTTCACGGCGTCCGCCAGGGCGTTCACACCACGCTCAAGAGCGCGGCGTGCGTCCTCCTCGAACGACAGGATCTTCGGCATGTCAATCCTCTCTGAAGTACGTCGGCGCATCAAAGCCCCGGGCGCTCACGCGGCCCGGGGCTCGATACGTCATCTTTTATGAAGCTTGATTACTTCTCGATGATGGCGAGCACGTCGCGAGCGGAGAGCACCAGGTACTCCTCGCCGCCGTACTTCACCTCGGTGCCGCCGTACTTGCTGTAGAGGACGATGTCGCCCTCCTTGACGTCGAGCGGAATCCGCTTGTCGCCGTCCTCGTCCCAGTTGCCGGGGCCCACCGCGAGGACCTTGCCCTCCTGCGGCTTCTCCTTGGCGGTGTCCGGGATCACGAGGCCGGAAGCGGTGGTCTGCTCGGCCTCAAGCGGCTGGACCACAATGCGGTCGCCGAGCGGCTTAACGGGAACCTTGGTGGCGGTCGTCACGTCGGACCTCCCCTTCAGATTTTGGATGATCTAGAAGAGGCGACCAGCGGTCTGCCGTCGCGGGTGTCAGACCTGCCTCGTCGCATATTATTTGGCACTCTCAAGGGGAGAGTGCCAATACGGAACAGTATGCAAGTAGGCCTTGACAGTCAACACGAACCGCCCTGATGCGCTTCCCGCGAACATCATCGTCCCCTCCACCGGGCGGCCCACCCCCTCCCGAGAGGCCGCCGGACGCCCCGCGCCCGCAGGCCACGGCCGCGAACCGCGCGGTTTCCGGACGACATCCCGCCGATTCGGGGAACATACAGGGGGACGAGGCGGACTCCGACGGGAATGTGACTCGATGACCACACACGGTGACGACGACGACGCTACGGTGGACGACGTGACCAGCACGATAAGCGAGGAAACGGATACGTCGAGCGAGGTCAGGGATCTGCTCGCCAACTGGCCGTATCCCCCAGCCGGAGGGTGGACAGCCGACGATCTCGACCGTCTCCCCCAAGAGGGCCCGAACGGCGAGCTGGACTTCTTCAAGCACGTCGAACTCGTCGATGGAGCCCTCATCTTCATGTCCCCCCAGAAGCGCTTCCACGAGTACGTCCTCTACGGACTCCGGACCAGTCTCAACGCGCAGGCCCCCGACCATCTCAAAGCCGTGATGCAGATGGATCTCATCATCGGCCCCAGACAGCGCCCCTGTCCTGACGTCCTGGTCGTCGACAGGGAGGCGGCGAAAGACCGGTCGCGCACCGCCTACACGCCCGACGAGGTGTGCCTCGTCATCGAAGTCGTCTCGCCCGAGTCCGAGTTCCGCGACCACGAGGTCAAGCCGTCGCGCTACGCCAGAGCCGGTATTCCGCACTTCTGGCTGGTGGAGAACAATGCCGACGACCCGGTGGTCCACGTCTACCAGCTCGATCCGGTGACCCACACCTATGCCGTAACCGGCATCCATCACAACCGCCTCAAGCTCACCGAGCCGTTCCCCATCGACATCGACCTCGCCGAGTTGCCGGACTGAGAGGGAGGCCGCACCCCTGCCAGGCGGTAGCGTCGGGTGGCGTGGACCTTGACGCATTCCGGGAGCTGCTGACACCGCGTGGCCAGGAGGCCCTCGGAGCGGCGGCCGAGCTCGTGGGCGACGACCCGGTGGCGGCGGTGACGCGGCTCAGGAAGACCTATGACGCCCGCCTGACCTCGGCCGCGCTCACGCAGGCCACGCTCAGGCGGCGCGCGAGGGAGAAGTTCGGCGCCGACGCCGACCTCATGTACTTCACCTCCGGCGGCCTGGAGCAGGCCACCCGCCGCGAGGTGGCCGACCACCGGGCCCGCCGCATCGCCCCGGGCTCCCGGGTGGCCGACGTCTGCTGCGGCATCGGCGGCGACCTTCTCGCGCTGGCCAGGGCCGGGTGCGCGGTGGAGGCCGTGGACGCCGACCCGCTCACCGCGGCGATCGCCCGGGCCAACGCCGACGCCCTCGGCTTCGGCGACCGGGTCTCGGTCCGTACGGCCGACGCCGCCACGGTCGACCCGGCCGCCTTCGACGTCCTGTTCGCCGACCCCGCCCGCCGTACCGCGCGGGGCAGGACCTTCGACCCGATGGCCTACTCGCCGCCGTGGCCCGAGGTGCTGGAGATGGTGGCGAAGGCGGAGGCGGCCTGCCTGAAGGTCGCCCCCGGCATCCCCTACGAGTTCATCCCCGGCGGAGCCGAGGCCGAGTGGGTCTCCTACAAGGGCGACGTCAAGGAAGCCGTGATCTGGTGCGGCGGGCTGGCCGGCGACACCGGGCGCAGGGCCACGATCCTGCCGGCGGGCGCGACGGTGACGCCCGATCCGGCACTCGGCCAGGCCGGGCACGGCCCCGTCGGCCGCTACGTCTACGAACCGGACGGCGCGGCCATCCGGGCCCACCTCGTCGCGGAGATCGCCGCGATGGTCGGCGGCCACCTGCTCGACCCGCACATCGCCTACATCACCGGCGACCTCGCCGTGGAGACGCCGTGGGCGTCCCGGTACGAGGTCCACGAGGTGCTGCCGTTCTCGCTCAAGCGGCTGCGGGCGGCGCTCCGCGAGCGCGGGGCGGGCAACGTGACGATCAAGAAGCGCGGCTCGGCGGTCGACATCGAACGCCTGCGGAAAGACCTGAGACTTTCTGGCGACAAATCCATGGTTGTCATTCTCACCCGGATTATCGAGAGGCCCTTCGCCCTCATCTGCACCCCTTCTTGACCTGCCGAAACAGTGAATTCGGACATTGTATTGGCAATCACGATCTTTTAAATTCCGCTCCGAAAAACCTTGATCCAGAGGCTAGGGTTGTCGCGCGGGAGTTCTTCCCCCGCCTGCGGTCGAACCGCGTCTATTAGCAACGCGTCTATTAGCAAAAGGACCAACCCACCGCGCGGCTGACCGTCGGCGAGTGAAGGAGCTTTCGGTGGATCACTCCGACCACACCCTGCTCCAGGCAGGCAGTCAGAGCGCCATCTCCGACCGGATGCGTGAGCTCCTCGCCCGCGCCGCTCAGGACCATGTGTACGAACAGCGCACCCAGGGCGCCGTGCTGGACGAGATCCGCCGGCGCCTGGAGGGCATGGAGTGGTTGCTGCGGGAGGTCAGGGAGCGCGAGCTCGGCGGGCTGAGCGGCACGATGGCATCCGTCCACGGCCGCCTGGACGACATCGCCGTCCGCCCGCCGGCGTGGGCCGAAGGGCTCGCCCAGCACGTCGAGGCGGTCCGCGACCACGTGGACGCCGTGGGCGAGCGCGTCGGCTCCCTGGGCCAGCGGGTCGACTCCGTCCGCGACCGGGTCACGCCCGTGGGCGAGCTGCCGAGCCTCTGGGCCGACATCGGCACCGTCGGCGAGAGCGTGGACGAGGCGCTGGTCCGCCTTCAGTCGATCGCCGACGGCACCCGGGGGGTCGGCGACCGGGTGGGCGACGTCGTCACGCGCCTCGGCCGGATCCAGACGAACATGGAGGCCGCGGCCGGCCGGTTCACCCGCCTGGACAGGTCGCTGGCCGACCTCGCCCAGCGCGCCGAACGCCTTGAGTCCGGGATGCTCGACCTGTCCGCGAGCGTGCGGGAGGCCGTCGGCGACGCGGCCGGCCGGCTGCTCGCCGCGGTCGAGCAGGTGAACGGCAAGGTCGACCTGATCGACGAGCGTCTCGACGACGTCGAGGGCCGCGTCACCGGCCGGGTCGACGTCGTCGACTCCCGCCTGTGCACGCTGGACGGCCATGTGGAGAAGATCGGGCTGCGGCTGGAAGGCGTCGACGACCACGTCGAGGCGGTCGGCCAGCGGGTCGGCCGCCTGCCGGCCGTCCTGAACATCAGCGAGATCATCGGCGCCCAGACCGACGACCACGCCAGGCGGTTCGCCGCCCTGGACGAGCGTGTCGTCCAGAGCCAGGCGGCCCTCCTCCCCCTGGCCGACATGCTCGGCGCCCAGCCCGACCGCGAGCAACTCGCCGAGGCTCTCAGCGAGACGATGGAGCCCACCCGCGCCGACCTCACCCGCCGCCTGGGCGCCCTTGAGGAGACCATGCTGGCTCTGGCCGAGGCGCTGCTGCGCCCCACGCGCAACGACAAGGACTGATCGTCGGTACGGGCGGTCCGCGCCCCTCTCAGCAGCCCCGGAGCCGCCGACAAGCCGTGGGCCCGGACTCCGAACCGCAGGCCCGCGCCCCTCTCAGCAGCCTCCCAGAGGGATCGGCCCCGCCGGGCCGGCGGCCGGCTCCACCTCGCGGCAGAGGTTGCCCCGGACCACCCCCAGCAGCGAGCAGAGCTGATCCGTCTGCTCTGGCGTCAGCCCCCGGGTCATCCGCGCGTGGACCTCGGACAGCACCCGCTCTATCCGCGGTCGTAGCGCGTCGCCCTCCGGCGTGGTGTCGACGATGCTGACGCGCCGGTTGGTCGGACACGGGCTGCGCCTGACGAACCCGCTGCGCTCCAGGCGCTGCAGGGACTTGGTCATGGTGGACACGTCGATGCCGACGATCCTGGCCAGGGCGTTCTGTGACTGCGGGCCGTTCTCCCAGATCGCGGCCATCACGCGCTCCTGCCCCGGATAGAGGTCGATCTCCCCGAGGAGTCCGGCGAGCAGCACGCGGTGGCCGCGCGTCGTCTGGGCCATCAGGCAGTTCAGGCTGTCGTGGTCCTCGCCCGCTCCGGTCTCCCGCACGTCCGCCTCGGTCATTTCAGACCTCCCGTTCCGGACCTGAGCCTACCGCTTGCAAGTTGGCCGACCAAGTTGTAGAACTAACCATTGGCTGGCCAAGTTGGTCGGCCAAGAAAGGATTCCGCCATGCCGTTCACCCCGTTCAGACTCGGCGACCTGGAACTGCCCAACCGGCTCGTGATGGCCCCCATGACGCGCTCGCGGGCCTACGTCGACGGCATCCCCTCGTCGCTGACCGCCCTCTACTACGCCCAGCGGGCCTCGGCCGGCCTGATCGTCACCGAGGGCGTGCAGCCGAGCCCGGCGGGCAAGGGATACATGGACACGCCCGGCCTGCACACCGACGAGCAGGTGGCCGGCTGGCGCGAGGTCACCGACGCCGTCCACGCGGCGGGCGGGCGGATCTTCGCCCAGATCATGCACGCCGGCCGGATCGGCCACCCCGACAACACCGGCGCGCTACCGGTCGCGCCGTCCGCCGTACGGCCGGCCGCACAGATCTTCACCCCGGCCGGCATGCAGGACGTCCTCACCCCGGTGGAGCTGTCCACCGCCGAGATCGAGGCGACCGTCGGGGACTTCGCCGCCGCCGCCGTCCGCGCGATCGACGCCGGCTTCGACGGGGTCGAACTGCACGGCGCGAACGGCTACCTCATCCACCAGTTCCTGTCCCAGAACGCCAACCTTCGCGACGACCGCTTCGGCGGGTCCGTGGACGGCCGGATCCGCTTCGCCGTGGAGACCGCCCGGGCGGTCGCCGACGCGATCGGCGCCTCCCGCGTCGGCATCCGGCTCTCCCCCGCCACCGGCGTGCAGGACCTGCGGGAGGACGACGCGGACGTGGTCTACCCCGCGCTGGTCTCCGCGCTCTCCGAGCTGGACCTCGCCTACCTGCACCTCGTCGCGGGCGGTCCGGGCGAGCTCAGCGACCGGATCCGCGCGCTGTGGCCGAACACGCTCATCGTCAACGACCCCTCACTCGGCGACCCCGCCGCCAGGGCGGCCCACTGGCTGGGCCGAGGCGCCGACCTGGTCGCGCTGGGCGCGTCCTTCCTGGCAAACCCCGACCTGCCGCTCCGCCTCCGGCTCGGTGCGCCGCTCAACGAGCCCGACTTCACCACGGCCTTCGGCGGCGACCACCGCGGCTACACCGACTACCCGACGCTCGCCCTCCACCCCGTCCACCCCGCGTGAGAGCCCGCCCCCGCGCAGGGGCGGGAGCACAGCGGGAGGTCACACGTGGACGGTGGTGATCGGCAGCGAGGAGTCGGCGGGGATGTCCAGCAGGGACGGGGTGACGCCGGCCGCCACCAGGTCGGAGCCGAGTGTGGCCACCATCGCCCCGTTGTCCGTGCACAGTCCCGGGCGGGGGACGCGCAGCCGTACGCCGGCCGCGTCGCAGCGCTCCTGAGCGAGGGCGCGCAGCCGGGAGTTGGCCGCCACGCCGCCGCCGATCAGCAGGTCCCGGACGCCGTGCCTGCGGCACGCCTGCAGGGCCTTGTGGGTCAGCACGTCGACCACGGCCTCCTGGAACGACGCCGCCACGTCGGGCACGTGGATCGACTCGCCGTTCCGCTCCCGCGCCTCCACCCAGCGCGCCACGGCGGTCTTCAGCCCGGAGAAGGAGAAGTCCAGCGTCCCGTCGTCGTGCTTGCCGCGCGGGAACGCGATGGCCGTGCCGGAACCGTCCTGGGCCGCCCGGTCGATGTAGGGGCCGCCGGGGAAGGGCAGGCCGAGCACGCGGGCCACCTTGTCGAACGCCTCGCCCGCGGCGTCGTCGACCGTCGACCCCAGGGAGACGATGTCCTTGGCGACGTCGGGCACCAGCAGCAGGGAGGAGTGGCCGCCCGAGACCAGCATGGCGATGCACGGCTTGGGCAGGGCGCCGTGTTCGAGCTGGTCCACGGCCACGTGGGCGGCCAGGTGGTTGACGCCGTACAGCGGCACGCCCAGGCCGAGCGAGTAGGCCTTGGCCGCGGCGACGCCGACCAGCAGCGCGCCGGACAGGCCGGGCCCGGCGGTCACCGCGATCGCGTCGATGTCGGCGAAGCGCAGGCCCGCCTGTTCCAGGGCCCGCTCGACGGTCGGGGTCATCGCCTCCAGATGCGCCCGGGAGGCCACCTCCGGCACCACGCCGCCGAACCGGGCGTGCTGCTCGACGCTGGAGGCGATCGTGTTGGCCAGCAGGGTGTGCCCCCGGACGATGCCCACTCCGGTCTCGTCGCAGGAGGTCTCGATTCCCAGGACCAGGGGTTCGTCACGCATTGAGATCCTTCTTCATCGTGATCGCGTCGGTGCCGTCCTCGTAGTAGCGGCGGCGCAGGCCGATCCGCTCGAATCCGAACCGGTCGTACATCGCCTCCGCGTCCGGGTTGTCGGCACGCACTTCCAGGAAGACCGAGCGCGCGCCCCGCCGTACGGCCTCCGCCAGCAGCTCCGACAGCATCGCCGCGCCGACCCCCGCCCGCCGCCGGTCGGCCGCGACGGCGATGGTCTGCACGTCCGCCTGGTCCCCCGCCGCGAAAAGCCCGGCATAGCCGATGATCTCATCGTCCACCAGGGCGACCACGTAGTGCCGGGTCCTGGGCTGGTCGTCGAGCTCGGCGCGGAGCATGCCCTCGCTCCACGCGTCGCGGGGGAAGGTCTCCCTCTCGATCTTCATCACGGCCGGCAGGTCGTCGAAGGTCATCTGGCGTAGCACCGCGGTCATGCGGAGACCTTCTTCGGCGCCGAGGGCACCTGGGCGTCGGGACGGCGCAGATAGATCGGGCGGGGCAGGCTCAGCACGGGGTGCGTGCCGCTCTCCACGACCTCCCTGACGTCGGGCTCGCCGAGCTGCTCGGCGGCCAGCGCCGCCAGCGCCCCCGCGAAGGGATACTCCGGCGCGCCGGTCACGCGGGAGGGCCCGACGATCTCGGCGTACATCCGCGCGCCCGCGCCGACGAGCGGGAGCTCCCCGGGCAGGTCCTGCGGCCTGTCCACCGAGGGACCCGACAGGCGGACCCTCGGATCCTCGTAGTGGCCCCAGAACACCTCCTTGCGCCGCGCGTCGGTGGCCACCAGGAACGGCCCGGCCAGCCCGCTGCCGTAGGCGAGGGCGTCGAGCGTGCACACCCCGTAGGCCGGCACGCCGAGCGACGTCGCGAGGGCCTGGGCGGTCACCAGGCCGACCCGCAGGCCGGTGTAGGGGCCGGGGCCGGAGCCCGCGACGACGGCGGTGACGTCGCCGAGCGCGACTCCCGCCTCTCGCAGGACCGTCTCGATCGTGGGCACGAGCAGCTCGCCGTGGCGACGCGCGTCAACGGTCGTCGACTCGGCGAGGACCCTCTCACCGTCGTGCAGCGCTGCGGTGACGGCGGGGGTTGCGGTATCAAAGGCCAGGACCAGCACGAACAGTTAGCCTAGTCCGTCGGGCGGCACCCGGGCCCACTCCACCGGCACAGAGGCGGTCAGGCCTTGGAGCCGGCCGGGCTGACCAGGGTGGCGTAGACGATCACGTTGTCGCGGTATTCATGCTTGTCCCAGTCGAAATTCCCGCCGCAGGTGATCAGCCGGAGGCCGTCCTCCAGGTAGACCTTGTCCGCCGGGAAGCTGTTCTTGCTCACCTGCTCGACGGAGTCCACGCGGTACTGGGCGGTCTTGCCGTCACTGCGCACCACCTTGACGACCTGGCCCTCCCGGATGTCCTTGAGCCGGTAGAAGACCGCGGGGTCGGTCTTGGTGTCCACGTGCCCGAGGATCACCGCGGAGCCCGGGTCACCGGGGATCGCGCTGTCCTTGACCCAGCCCGCCGTGTCCGGCTTCTCGTACGGCGGCAGGTCGATCTGGCCGTCCGTCACGCCGAGCTTCATCAGCGGCGCCTTGATGCCGAGCGACGGGATGTCGATGCGGCTGGGCACGACCGAGGACCGGGCGGGCGGGGTGTCCTCGCCACCCCTGTTGAACGCGACCATGACGGCGCCGGTGATGACCCCGGCCACGATGATCCGGGACCAGCGGGAGGATTCGGCCATCGGGAACTACGTACGGCGGCGGCGCACGACGGCGAAGCCGACGCCGCCGGCGAGGACCGCCGCCAGCAGGGCCCCGCCCACCCCGAACGGCATGCCCGAGTCCTGGGGGCCGCCGGCCGCGGTGCCGCCTCCGCCGGTGCCCGGCGCGTGGGTGCTGATGATGGTCCTGGTCGGCTTGGAGGTGGGGGTGTCCTTCGGGGTCGGCTTGACGTCCGTGACGATCCTGAGGCTGGCCTTGCCGGTGTCGTTGGTCCCCTCGCACCTGGCGTTGACGTCGTAGACGCCGGCCTTGCTGCCGGCGGCGACGGTGGCCTGGCCGCGGACCCACGGCTTCGCCACGGGGGTGGCGCTCGCCGACGGCGCCGGGCTGGGCGTCGTGAGGATCGGATCGAGCGTGACCGGGGTGCGGAAGATCTGCGACGACGCGGTGCCGCGGTGCTCGGGCCCCCCTTCGGGGATCGGGCAGTTGGCCAGCACCCACACCTTCTGTCCCGCCTTGACACGGGCCGGCTGCAGCTGGACCTCGATGTCCTGCCGGCTGATCCCCGTCTCCGGCACGGCCGGCGAGGCCGTCCCCCCGGGACTGCCCGAGTTGGCCTCGGCCGTGCATCCGACCATGCCCGCCACCCCGAGAAGGGTGATGGTCCCTAGAACCGCGACACGCTTGACCCTTGGCACCGTCGCACTCCACTTCGCAGTCCGGCCGACGACCCTCGCCCGGCACAACTTCCCACCACTTCCCCATTAAACATGGGCAAAAGCGTAAGAGTCGATCATCAATCCCGATGATCTATATCAAGTGGGATGGAGTGCCAGCGTGCCAGGATTCCCGCGCCTACGGGGGCGAATCAGACGATGCCCTCCCAGCGTGCGCCGATCCCGCGCAACCGCACCGTCCGTTCCTCACCGGACTCGCCCCGCTCGATGGAGATCTCCAGCCGGTCGTCGGCGAGCCCCTCGACCAGACCCTCGCCCCACTCCACGACCGTCACCGACTCCTCCAGCGAGGCGTCCAGGTCGAGGTCGTCGACCTCCAGGTCACCGCCCAGCCGGTAGGCGTCCGCGTGCACCAGCGCGGGGCCGCCCGACAGCGAGGGGTGCACCCGGGCGATGACGAAGGTCGGGGAGGTGATCGGCCCGCGCACCTTGAGCCCGTCGGCGATCCCCTGGACCAGGGTCGTCTTGCCCGCGCCGAGCGGGCCGGACAGCACCGCCAGGTCTCCTGGCCGGAGCAGCCCCGCCAGCTCCACGCCCAGCTCCCGCATCTCTTCGGCGGTTGCCACGATTCTCACTGCTCGATCACTCCTGTCGATGCTCGCGCGTGCCCCGGATCCGCCTCACCGCTCCGTGCCGTCGGCGGCGCTGTCGGCGGCGGCCCGCTTGAGCAGGTCGCGCAGCGCGTCGTTGACGACCGTCGGCCGCTCCAGCTGCACCAGGTGCGAGCTGTCGGGCACCTCGGTGAACTGGGCGCGGGGCAGCGCCTCGGCCATCGCCCTGCTGTGGTCCACCGGCGTCAGCCAGTCCTTGTCACCGACCATGATGGAGGTGGGCACGTCGTCCAGGACGCTCAGCGCGTTCAGCTTGTCGTGCGACATCAACGCCGGGTAGAAGTCGGCGATCACCTCGAACGGGGTGGAACGGATCATCGACTCGGCGAAGTCCACCACCGTGGGGCTGACGTTCTTGGAATCGCCGAAACCCAGGTGACGCAGGGCCAGGAAGGCCACGTCGTTGCCCGCCTCACGGCCCCTGTCCACCAGCGCGCTGCCCCGGCTCAGCATCGAGACCGTGCCCGGGGTGACCTTGTGCACCGCCTTGGCCAGCAGCGCGGGCAGGCCCAGGGAGACCTCGGCCAGCTTGCCCGAGGAGGTGGAGATCAGCGCGACACCCTTGACCTTGTCGCCGAACAGTCCGGGGTGCCGGTCGGCCAGCGCCATGATCGTCATGCCGCCCATCGAGTGCCCCACCAGCACGCACGGTCCGGGCACCAGCGCGGTGATCACCTCGGCCAGGTCGTCGCCGAGCCGGTCGATGGTGGAGTCCGCGGCGGTGGTGCGCGGCGAGCGTCCGTGCGAGCGCTGGTCCCACAGGACCAGACGGTGGGAGTCGCCCAGGTCGCGCCGCTGGTAGTGCCAGGAGTCGAGGTTGAGGGTGTAGCCGTGGCAGAACACCACGGTCAGCGGGGCGTCGTCGGCGCCGTCCACCTCGGCGTAGAGGGACACGCCGTCGGAGGTGACGACCGTGGCGGGCCGGCCGCGCAGCTCGCCCAGCGGCTCGTTCGCCTCAAGGTCGGGCCGGAGCCTGATGCGACCGACGGCGTACCGCTTGGCGAAGGCCGCGGTGGCCAGCCCGGCTGACGCCACACCGACGATCGCGCCGGCGATTCCGACCTTGCGCCGAGTGGTAGTGCTCATCCGACCCCCTGAGATGCCTCTCACCGGTAAACGCGTGGGACCCGCGAACCGATCCTGGTCACGATCTCATGCGTGATCGTGCCAAGGGAATCCGCCCACTCCTGCGCGGTCGGCTCGCCCCGCGAACCGTCACCGAACAGGATCACCTCGTCTCCCTCCGCCAGCGGGTCGTCCCCCACGTCGATAACGAACTGGTCCATGCAGACCCGTCCGGCGATCCGCCGCCGCCGGCCGCCCGCCAGCACCTCCGCCCGGTTGGTGGCGTGCCGCAGGATGCCGTCCGCGTACCCGAGAGGGACGAGGCCAAGCGTGGTCTCGCCTTCCGTCACGTACAGGTGCCCGTAGGACACCCCGGAACCCGCGGGGACCCTCTTGGCCAGCGCGATCCGCGCCACCAGGGTCATGGCGGGGTGGAGACCGAAGTCGCCGAGCTCGGGCACGGGGCTCAGGCCGTAGGCCGCCAGGCCCGGCCGGACCATGTCGTAGTGCGCCTGCGGCAGCAGCATCGTCGCCGCCGAGTTGGCGATGTGCCGGATCACGTGGGAGCCTCCGGCGCCCGCCTTCTCCGCGATGGCCAGCGCGTCGTCGAAGGCGGCGAGCTGGGCGTGGACGGACGGGTGCCCCGGCATGTCGGCGCAGGCGAAGTGCGACCAGAGCCCGGCGACCTCGACCGTCCCCTCGGACTGCCGGGCCATGGCACGGTCCACCAGCGCGGGCCAGTCGGCGGGAGCCGCGCCGCCGCGGGCGAGGCCGGTGTCCGTCTTCAGGTGCACCCGGGCGGCCACGCCCGTACGGCCGGCCGCCGCGGCGATCTCGTCGACCAGGGCCGGGGTGCCGGCCGAGAGCTCCACGCCCTGGCCGACCGCCTCGTCCAGCGGCTCGCCGGGCGGGATGATCCACGACAGGATCGGCGCGGTCACCCCCGCGGCCCGCAGCTCCAGGGCCTCGCGGATGTAGGCGGCGCCGAGCCGGGTGGCCCCGCCCTCCAGGGCGGCCCGCCCGGAGGCGACCATCCCGTGTCCGTAGCCGTCGGCCTTGACCACGACCATGATCTCAGCACCGGGTGCGTGCTCGCCGAGCAGGGCGACGTTGTCCCGGATCGCCGAGAGGTCCACCCGCGCCTCGGCCGGGGTCATCGGGAAACTCATCTTTTCAGTCTGGCAGGTCAGACGCCTTCCCGAAGACGATCGGCGAGTGACCTGATGACCGAGGGAAGGGCTTCGACCACGTCCCAGGCGGCGAGCGGGCCGTGCCGCCCGGCGATTCCGTGCAGGTGCGCGGCGCAGGAGGCCGCGTCATATCCGTCGAGCCCGCCGGCCAGCAGCGCGCCCGCGAGCCCGGCCAGCACGTCGCCGGTGCCTCCGGTGGCCAGCCAGGGACTGCCGGTGAGGTTGACCCTGACCGGCCGGCCCTCCTGCGCGACCAGGGTGGTCGAGCCCTTCAGCAGCACGGTCACGCCCAGCTCCGCCGCGGCCCGCCGTACGTGTTCCAGCCGCCGGGCCTCGATCCGCGCCCGGGGCACGTCCAGCAGCCGGGACAGCTCGCCCGCGTGCGGGGTGATCAGCACCGGCGCGGCGCGGCGCAGCAGCGACCTGTCCCGCGAGACCAGCGTCAGGGCGTCGGCGTCCACGAGCACCGGGACGTCGCTCGCCAGCACCGAACGGGCGACGGCGAGCGCCTCGGGCCCGGTGCCGAGCCCGGGACCGAGCACCCACGCCTGCACCCGGCCCACCTCCTCGATCCCCTCGCCGGGCTCCAGCGGAGTGATCACGGCCTCGGGCCAGCGGGCGCGCACCTGGGCCACCGGCTCGGCGACCCCCGCGTAGCGGACCATGCCCGCCCCCGCCCGGATCGCCCCGCCGACGGCCAGCACCGCGGCCCCGGTGTACTGGTGGCTTCCGGCCGCGACGCCGACGACGCCCCTGCTGTACTTGTCGGAGCCCGCGTCCGGCCGGGGAAGCAGCGGCGCCACGTCGGCGCCGGTCAGCGCGGTCGCCTCGGGGCCCGGCAGGTGGGGCCCGAGCCCGATGTCGACGAGCTCCACCCGGCCCGCGTGCTCCGCACCCGGGTCGACGAGCAACCCGATCTTGTAGGCCCCGAACGTCACGGTGACGTCCGCCCGGACCGCCGCCCCGCCGACCTGCCCGCTGCCGGCGTCCACCCCGCTCGGCACGTCCACCGCGACCACCGCGCCGGCCGCCTCGGCGGTCAGTCCCGCCAGGGTGGCGTACGGCTCGCGCAGGGCTCCCGCCCCGCCGATCCCGACCAGCCCGTCCACGACCAGGTCGGCCGCCCGGACCAGCTCGCCGACCCCCGCGACACCGCCGATCCCACCGGCCCCGCCGCCTCCGGCTGTGGTGTTCTCCCCGATCCCACCGGCCCCGCCGCCTCCGGCTGTGGTGTTCTCCCCGATCCCACCGGCCCCGCCGCCTCCGGCTGTGGCGGCGGTGGCGGTGGCGGCGCGGAGATCCGTCACGCGGCCTCCGGCCCGCCGCAGGGCCGCCAGTCCGGCTCCGTGGACCCGCGCCCCGGCGAGGATCGCGTCCACCCTGGCCCCCCTGGAGGCCAGGCGGGCGCCGGCGTAGAGGGCGTCGCCGCCGTTGTCGCCACCGCCGATCAGCAGCACGACGCGGGAGCCGTACACCCGGCCGAGCGTCCTGGCGCAGATCGCCGCCAGCCCGGCGGCCGCCCGTTCCATGAGCGCGCCCTCGGGCGACCTGGCCATCAGCGCCGCCTCGGCCGCTCTGATCTGATCGGTGGTGTACGCGGTCAGCATGATCCCGACGCTATCCCGCGCCGATCGCCGGCGCATGCTCCGGCACGGCCGGCCGCCGCCGATCGGCCACTCGCGCCCCGGCGCGGGCCGGCCGCCGCCGATCGGCCACGTGCCCCGGCGCGGGCAGGCCGCCGAGCCTCCGCGCGCGCCCCGGCGCGGGTCAGCCTTCGGCGATCACGTAGGCGACCGCCACGCCCCCGTCGTGCGTCAGCGACACGTGCCAGCGCGTCACGCCGAGTGCCGCCGCGACCTCGGCGACCCGGCCGCTCACGTACAGCTCCGGGCGGCCGTACGCGCCGGTCCGCACCTCGGCCTCCAGATGGGCCAGACCGGGAGGCGCGCCGAGCGCCTTGGCCACCGCCTCCTTGGCCGCGAACCTCGCGGCCAGGGACTGCACCGCGAGCACCCGCTCGACCTCGGTGAACAGCCGCATCCGCAGCTCGGGGGTCCGCTCCAGCGCCGCCTCGAACCGCGCCATGTCCACGACGTCCACGCCGATGCCCACGATCACGGCTCCAGGTTAGCGAAGCCCGCGCACCGCGACCGTCTCCCGCCGGTCGACGGGAAACACCCGGACCGCGTGGCGATCCGATCCTCTTCCCTTCTCCGCGCCCGGGTAATCCATGGACGTTGTCCACAGGCTGTGGATTACCGTGCGCCGGGCGGGGAGCGACCCGGGCGGGCGGGCGGCCGGGCGCGTGCGCCTACTCCACGGTGACGGACTTGGCCAGGTTGCGGGGCTGGTCGACGTCGTGCCCCTTGGCCGCGGCCAGCTCGCAGGCGAAGACCTGCAGCGGCACCGTGGCGATCAGGGGCTGGAGCAGCGTCGGCACGGCCGGGACGCGGATCAGTGTGTCGGCGTAGGGCACGACCGCGTCGTCCCCCTCCTCCGCGATGACGATGGTCTTGGCGCCCCTGGCCCGGATCTCCTGGATGTTGGACACGATCTTGTCGTGGATCACGCGCTGGCCCGCCGGGGACGGGACGATGACCACGACCGGCAGGCCCTCGTCGATCAGCGCGATCGGACCGTGCTTGAGCTCCCCCGCCGCGAAGCCCTCGGCGTGCATGTAGGCCAGCTCCTTGAGCTTCAGCGCCCCCTCCAGCGCCACGGGGAAGCCCACGTGGCGGCCGAGGAAGAGCACGCAGCGCTCGGCGGCCAGCGAGCGGGCCAGCGCGCGGACCGGCTCGACGGTCCCGAGGACCTCCTCCACCTTGGCCGGCATCCGCCCCAGCCAGTCGATGATCTGGGAGATCTCGTCGCCGAACTTGGTGCCCCGGACCTGGGCCAGGTAGAGCGCCACCAGGTAACAGGCCACGAGCTGGGTGAGGAATGCCTTGGTGGAGGCGACGGCGATCTCCGGACCCGCGTGGGTGTAGAGGACCGCGTCGGACTCGCGCGGGATCGTGGAGCCGTTCACGTTGCAGACGGCCAGCACCCGGGACCGCTGCTCGCGGGCGTGCCGTACGGCCATCAGCGTGTCCATCGTCTCGCCGGACTGGGTGATCACGATGATCAGCGTGTCCCTGGTGAGGATCGGGTCGCGGTAGCGGAACTCGCTGGCCAGCTCGACCTCGCACGGCACCCCGGCCCAGTGCTCGATGGCGTATTTCGCGATGAGCCCGGCGTGGTAGGAGGTCCCGCACGCGACCACAATGATCTTGTTGACGTCCCGCAGCTCCTGGTCCGACAGCCGCATCTCGTCCAGCATCAGCTGCCCGTCGGCCCCGACCCGGCCGAGCAGGGTGTCGGCCACGGCCCTCGGCTGCTCGGCGATCTCCTTGAGCATGAAGTAGTCGTGACCCCCCTTCTCCGCGGCCGAGGCGTCCCAGTCCACGTGGTAGTCCCGCGTCTCGGCGGGGGCGCCGTGGAAGTCGGTGACCGTGATCCCCGACGTCCGCAGCTCGACCACCTGGTCCTGGCCGAGCTCGACCGCCTCCCGCGTGTAGGCGATGAACGCCGCCACATCCGAGCCGAGGAAGTTCTCCCCCTCCCCGCGCCCCACCACCAGCGGCGAGTTCCGCCGCGCGCCCACCACCACGTCCGGCTCGTCCACCGAGACCGCCAGCAGCGTGAACGCCCCCTCCAACCGCCGGCACACCCGGCGCATCGCCTCCGCCAGGCCGTCCCCGGCGAACCGCTCCAGCAGGTGCGCCACCACCTCGGTGTCGGTCTCGGAGGCGAGTTTGTGGCCGTCGTTCTCCAGCTCCGCCCTGAGCTCGGCGAAGTTCTCGATGATGCCGTTATGGATGACCGCGATCCGCTCCTCGCAGTCGGTGTGCGGATGGGCGTTGCGATCGGTCGGCGCGCCGTGAGTGGCCCACCGGGTGTGCCCGATCCCCGCCGTCGCCGGCGGCGCGGGCCGCGCGGCCAGTACGGAGCGCAGGTTGACCAGCTTCCCGGCCCGCTTCTCCACGGTCAGCGCCCTGTCAGCCCCGATCAGGGCGATCCCGGACGAGTCGTACCCTCGGTACTCCAGGCGCCCGAGCCCTTCGATCGCGACCTCGACCGCCTGCCGCCGGCCGACGTATCCCACGATTCCGCACATGGTCAACCCCCTCTGTCATGGGAAAGATCGGCTGTTGAGCCTATGGAGAACCCCCCGGAGATCCCAAGATTCCTGCCCGGTGTCGGGCAACGCCGTACCCACCCGGAAGCACTTCCGACCGATCAGTAGGCTTCGGGACTATGGCCAACGGGTGGGACGCGACGCCGTACGTCGAGCTGAGCCGGGCGCAGTGGAGCGAGCTCCGCAAGAACACGCCCCTGACGCTCACCGAGGACGAGCTTGAGGAGCTGCGCGGCGTCGACGACCCGATCGACCTGGCCGAGGTCACCGAGATCTACCTGCCGCTCACCCGGCTGCTCAACCTGCACTTCACCGGGGCCAGGCAGCGCAGCGCGGCGCTCAACACCTTCCTGGGAGCCAGCCAGCGGCCCACCCCGTACATCCTGGGCATCGCGGGCAGCGTCGCGGTCGGCAAGTCCACCACCGCCCGGCTGCTCCACACCCTGCTGGCCCGCTGGCCCGAGCACCCCCGGGTGGACCGGATCACCACCGACAGCTTCCTCTACCCGAACAAGGTCCTCTCGGACAGGGACATCATGCACAGGAAGGGCTTCCCGGACAGTTACGACCGGCGGGCCCTGGTCAGGTTCGTCGCCGACGTCAAGGCCGGCCTGCCCGAGGTGAGCGCGCCCGTCTACAGCCACCTGGAGTACGACATCGTGCCCGGCGCCGTCCAGACCGTGTGCCGGCCCGACATCCTCATCGTCGAGGGCCTCAACGTCCTGCAGCCCGCCCCGCCCGCCGCGCTCGCCGTCAACGACTACTTCGACTTCTCCATCTACGTCGACGCCAAGGTCGAGCACATCCGCGACTGGTACGTGGACCGCTTCCACAAGCTCCGCCGCACGGCCTTCGAGGATCCCAAGTCCTACTTCAAATACCTCGCCGAGCTGTCGGACGACGAGGCGACCGCGTTCGCCAGGAACGTGTGGCGCGACGTCAACGAGCGCAACCTCGTGCAGAACATCGCCCCCACCCGGGGCAGGGCCGGCCTGGTGCTGCACAAGGGCGCCGACCACGCGATCCGCCGCGTACGGCTGCGCCGCATCTGACCCCGGGGCCGCCCCCGCGGCGCTTCGACCGCACCGCGCGAGAGCCGCGGAGCGGTCCCGGGCTTCGGGGAGCCGCCGGTCACGACCTAGGGTTGGCCCGTGCTGCATCTACGCGTGATCAGTCCGGCTGAGCTGACGGACGACGTCCTGGCACTGCTCGACGGGGCCGTCGGCGTGGTCAACCTGGTCGTGCTCCCCGGCGTGGCCCGCTCCCCCGAAGGCGACCTGGTCCAGTTCGACGTCGCCAGGGAGGCGGCCAACGACGTCATCGAGCGGCTCCAGCGGCTCGGCCTGTGCGCGGACGGCTCCATCATGGCCGAGCAGGTCGACCTGTCGCTCTCGGACGCGGCCGACCGCGCCGAGCGGGAGGCTCCGGGCGAGGGGGACGACGCCGTGGTCTGGGCGGAGCTCGCCCAGCGGGTCAGCGACGACTCCCGTCTCACCTGGGCCTTCCTGGCGTTCCTGGCGATCGCCACCCAGCTCGCGGGGATAGGCGTGGTCGTCGACTCGCCCATCCTCATCGTCGGCGCGATGGTGCTGGGGCCGGAGTTCGGGGCCATCGCGGCCATCTGCTTCGGCCTGCTCCGCGGTGACCGGCACCTGATCGGCCGCGCGCTGCGCGCACTGGCCATCGGCTTCGCGACCGCCATCGCGATCACCTTCGCCTGCGCGCTGGTCTCGCGCGGGCTGGGCTGGATCGGGCCGTTCAGCCTGACCGGCCACGAGGAGATCGAGTTCATCGTCAAGCCCGACAGGTGGTCCTTCATCGTGGCGCTGCTCGCGGGCGCGGCCGGGGTGCTCTCGGTCACCGCGGGCAAGTCCTCGGCCCTGGTCGGCGTCTTCATCTCGGTGACCACGGTCCCCGCCGCCGGATACTTCGCGGTCGCCGCGGCGCTGACCCGCTGGGAGGACATGGCGGCATCGGTCGCCCAGCTCGGGGTGAACATCGCGGGCATGGTCATCTCCGGCACGGTGACGCTGGTCGTCCAGAAGGCCTACTGGGCCAGGTTCGGCACGCGACTTCCGGCGCGGCCGCCGCGCGACCCTGACCGGAAGTAGGGGTAGCGCCCTACCCTGCGGATGAGGGACGACTCCTACGTGGGGCGGAGGAATTCGCTCCATCCGGTAGGTAGTGTCCGACCATGACTATCCTCGCCACCGAGGGACTGACCAGACGTTTCCCCCGGGTGACGGCACTCGACCAGCTCACCGTCACCGTCGGCTCCGGCGTGACCGGCCTGGTCGGAGCCAACGGCGCGGGCAAGTCCACGCTGATAAAGATCCTGCTGGGCCTGCTCGAACCCTCCGCCGGAAGCGCGCAGGTGCTCGGCATGGACGTGACGACCCACGGCGCCGAGATCCGCCGGATCGTGGGTTACATGCCCGAGCACGACTGCCTGCCGCCGGACCTGTCCGCCACCGAGTTCACCGTGCACATGGCCCAGATGTCGGGGCTGCCGCGCACCGCGGCCCGGGAGCGCGCCGCCGACGTGCTGCGCCACGTGGGGCTCTACGAGGAGCGCTACCGCGCGATGGGCGGCTACTCGACCGGCATGAAGCAACGGGTCAAGCTGGCTCAGGCCCTGGTGCACGACCCGCGCCTGGTCCTGCTGGACGAGCCCACCAACGGCCTCGACCCGCAGGGCCGCGACGAGATGCTCGCGCTGATCCGCAAGATCGGCACCGAGTTCGGCATCAGCGTGCTGGTCACCTCCCACCTGCTGGGCGAGCTGGAGCGGGTCTGCGACCACGTCATCGTGATCGACGGCGGCAAGCTGCTGCGCTCGTCGTCCATCGCCGAGTTCACCCAGACCACCCAGACCGTCACCGTGGAGGTCGAGGAGGGCCAGGAGGCGCTGGCGGCACGCCTCACCGAGCTGGGCGAGACCGTCACCGCCCACGGCCGGATGCTCCTGGTCCACGTCCGGGCGCCGGAGACCTTCGACACCCTCCGCGACGCCGTCTGCGAGCTCGACCTCTGCCTCGTCCGCATGGAACAGGGCCGCCAGCGCATCGAGGACGTCTTCAGGGAGCCGGTCAATGTCTGAGCCCACAGGTGTCATCCACGACATCGGATACCGCCACTACGACGGGGTACGGCTCGGCCGCGCCCACGCCACCCTGTCGCTGACCCTGCACAGCCTGCGCGGGGTGTTCGGGCTGGGCCGCACGGCCCGCTCGAAGATCATCCCGTTCCTGCTCGCGGGTGTCATGATGCTCCCCGCGGTCGTCTCCATCGCGATCATGGCGCTGGTCAAGCAGGAGGCGATCGGCTACACCACGTACGCGGTCACCATGCAGGCCGTACTGGCGATCTTCCTCGCCTCGCAGTCGCCGTACACCGTGGCGCCCGACCTGCGCTTCCGCGTGCTGCCGCTCTACCTGTCCCGCCCGGTGACGCTGATCGACTACGTCGGGGCGAAGCTCGCGGCCATGACCGTGGCGATGTTCCTGCTGCTGGCGGTCCCGCTCACCGTATTGTTCGTCGGCGAACTGGTCATCGACCTGCCCGGACCGGCGCACACCTCCGCCTACCTGACCAGCATGGCCGGCGCCGTCGCCTACGCGGTGCTGCTGGCCTGCCTCGGCGTGGCGATCGCCTCCTTCACCCCCAGGCGTGGCCTGGGCGTGGCCTCGGTCATCGCCTTCTACCTGCTCACCTCGGCCGTGTCCACCGTCGTCGCCGCGACGATGGAGTCGGTGAACAACTACACCGCCGCCGCGTGGGCCTGGATGATCAATCCGTTCTTCCTCGTCGACGCCGCGGTGCAGGTGGGGCTCTTCGGCGCGGCCCCCTCGGCGCCCACCACCTACCCGGCGGGGGCGGGCGTCGCGGTGGCGATCCTGCTGATGCTCGCACTGATCGCACTGTCGGTGACCGCCCTGGTCCTGCGCTACCGGAAGGCGGCCGCACGATGAGAATCGAACTGGCCCAGGTCTCACGCTGGTACGGCAACGTGGTCGCCGTCAACGACGTCACCATGACCATCGGGCCGGGCGTCACCGGCCTGCTCGGCCCCAACGGCGCGGGCAAGTCCACGCTGCTGCACATGATGGCCGGGTTCCTGGCGCCCTCCGGCGGCACCGTGACCCTGGACGGCACGCAGATCTGGCGCAACCACGAGATCTACCGCTCGATCGGACTGGTCCCCGAACGCGAGGCCGTCTACGGCTTCCTCACCGGCTGGCAGTACGTGCTGTCCAGCGCCAGGCTGCACCGCCTGCCCAACCCCGACGACGCCGCGCGCAAAGCCCTCGCCATGGTCGAGATGGAGCCCGCCAAGGACCGCAGGGTGGAGACCTACTCCAAGGGCATGCGCCAGCGGGTCAAGGTCGCCGCGGCGCTCGTGCACGACCCGGAGGTGCTCCTGCTCGACGAGCCGTTCAACGGCATGGACCCGCGCCAGCGCCTGCACCTGATGGACCTGATCAGCGCGATGGGCACCGCGGGCAAGACCATCCTGTTCAGCTCGCACATCCTGGAGGAGGTGGAGCGGGTCGCCCAGCACATCGAGGTCCTGGTCGCCGGCCGGCACGCCGCCTCCGGCGACTTCCGCGAGATCCGCCGCAGGATGACCGACCGGCCCCACGTGTTCCGGGTCCGCTCCAGCGACGACCGCCGCCTGGCCTCGGCGCTGATCGCCGACGCGTCCTCAGGCTCGGTCTCGCTCACCGGGACGGGCCTGGAGGTGCAGGCCGTCGACTTCCGGCGCTTCACCTGGCTGCTGCCCAGGGTCGCCAGGGACGCCGGCGTGCGGGTCTGGCAGATCTCCCCGGCCGACGAAGACCTGGAGAGCGTCTTCTCCTATCTGATCAACAGGAGCAGCTGACCATGAACGGTGTCATCGCCGGAATCTCCTACCGGGCGCTGCTCGGCCGTCGGCGGATCTGGCTGCTGATCATGCTGCCGGTGGTGCTGATCGGGCTGGCCGTACTCCTGCGGGTGATCGGCAGCGGCGGCGAGAACGCCACGATCACGCTCATGCGGACCTTCGCCATCGGCACCATGCTGCCGCTGCTGGGCCTGATCGCGGGGACCGGGGTGATCGCTCCCGAGATCGACGACGGCACGATCATCCACCTGCTGGCCAAGCCGATCTCCCGCCCCGTCATCGCGCAGACCAAGTTCCTGGTCGCCGCCTCGATACTCGCGCTGTTCGCCGCCGTGCCGACCTTCGCCGCGGCCTACCTGCTGATCGGCCTCGAATCCGGGGTCGCGTCCGGCTTCGCCGTCGGCGCCCTCGTCGGCGGCATCGCGTACGCCGCGGTGTTCATGCTGCTGGGCGTGCTGACCCGGCACGCCGTGACGATCGGCATCGTCTACGCGCTGGTCTGGGAGGGCGTGGTGGGCAACTTCGTCCCCGGCGCCCGCAGGTTCTCCATCCAGCAGTGGGCCCAGTCGATCGCCGACCAGCTGTCGTCCTCGCCGTTCTTCTCCACCGAGATCACCCTCGGCTTCGCCGTACCCGCGCTGCTGATCGTCACCGTCGGCGCCGTCGTCTGGGCCGGCCAGCGCCTGCGGAGCTTCTCCCTCACCGGCGACGAGTGACCCCGCGTGCGCCCCCTGCGACAGGGGGCGCACATGTACGGTTCACGTATGAAGTCTCGCCTGCTGGAACTGCGCCTCACCGAGTTCAAGACCTTCCGGGACGCGACTCTTCCCCTGGGCGGCATGACGACGCTCATCGGCCGCAACAGCAGTGGAAAGTCGAACGCCCTCGACGGGCTTGAGGTGCTGTCCCGCCTGGCGTCCGGAGCGGACCTCGTTGACGCCCTGGACAGCAGGCGAGGCGACGAAGGGCCCCTGCGTGGCGGCATAGAGGGGTGTCCTCCCCACGGGACGGACCGGTTCCGGCTGGGCTGCACGGTTATGTCCCCCAGCCGGGTCGGAAGCGGCTACTTCTTCACCCAGCTCGACGTCACCGTTCAGGTGCGCCCGGAACCGGAGATCATCAGCGAGACCCTCGTCGGCCTGTCGGAGAAGCGCCGCTCGACGCGGAACCCGGCAGGCCAGATCGCACACGATCTTCTCAAGACAGTGGACCCGTCCCCGGGTTCCGGCAGCATCGACGCCACCTGGTACAACGGCCGGCGGGGGCGGGACCCCAGAGCGCAGTTCCGCTCCACCCGCCTGCTCACCAGCCAGCTCCCACTCCGGCTCGCGGGGGAGACGGAGGCCGAGCAGCGCGTCATCAGGGCCGCGGAGGATGTCCTGGAGACGCTCCGTGGAGTCTTCCACCTGGACCCCGTACCGCACCTCATGAGGCAGTACGTGCCCAGCCGCGACACGCGGTTGCGCAGGACCGCCGAGAATCTCCCCGCTGTGGTCGGCCACATGAGGGAGAACGACCCCCAGCGGTTCCGGCAACTCGTCGCCGGCGTGCAGGGGCTCGTCGAACACGAGGTGACGGGGATCGAGGTCATCCGCTCGCCGCTCAACGACGTGATGCTGGCCCTCCGGGAGGACGGGGCCGTCACGCCGGCCAGAGAGATGAGCGACGGCCTGCTGAGGTTCGCCGCCATCGCCACAAGCCTGCTCCGTCAAGGACAGGACCTCGATCTCGGTGGACGCGGCGCGGAGGACGACGGCAGACCCCCGACCCTGGTGATCGAAGAGTTGGAGAACGGCCTGCACCCCTCCCAGGCCACTCAGATACTTGGCCTCGTCAAACAGGCCACACAGGAAGACGCCTCCCAAGTGATCTTCACGACACACAGTCCCGCCCTGCTTTCGGCGCTGGAGGCGGACGACCACAAGCACGTCGTCGTCTGCTCCCGTGACCGCGACACCGGCCTTTCCCACCTTCGGAAACTTCCGGAGATGGAGGGCTACCCCAGTTTGATGGCTCAAGGCGATCTCGGCACGATCGTCTCCTCCGGCCTTCTGGAGCGGACATCCGCTCCCGCTCGTGACTTCACCGAGTTCGACCGGCTCATGGGGATCGGCTGACGGTGGCTCGAAAAGTGGAGTTCGTCGATACTTCGGTACTTTGCAATCTCCTCAACGTCCCCGGCAGAAACCAGGACTACGAGGCCGTCGCCCGAGAACTGAAGGAGAGACGGCAGGAGTGTGATCTCATCCTGCCCATCACCGCCGTCATCGAGACCGGCAATCACATCGCCCAGCTCTCCGACGGCAGGGTCCGCAGGGACCGTGCCGACAAGCTGCACGCCCTCCTCGAACTCGTCATCACCGGCCGAGCCCCCTGGGTGCTCCACACCGTCGAATGGGGCGAGAGCTTCCTCCGTTCGCTGCTCGCGGGCGCCGGAACCGGGACGCCGTTCTCCGACCACGTGATGGCCAAGCTGGGGCTGGGCGACCTCTGCATCCTGACCGAACGGGAGCTCTACCGCACCAGGGTCGTCAACGTGGAGGTCGGCATCTGGACTTTGGACACACAACTTCGATCCCATTCCTGAACAACGTGTACGGCCCGCACCGGGGTGCGGGCCGTACACGGGGGTTCGGAGCGTCATGAGGGCGAGCGCCGCGGGCGGTCGCCGAGCTTCGTGAGGCGACCGGTCCACAGCCCGAACACCATCAGGACCAGCAGCCCGGCCCCCGCCAGGACGTACCACGGGCGCGCGGGCGCGGGCGTGGCCGCCGCCCGGGCGGCGTCGTCCGCCGCGGCGCCGGCCGGCAGCTGGTCGGAGTGGGTGGCGCAGACGATCGGCTTGTCGTCCGCTTCGGCGCTCGCGCAGGCGACGGTGGCCAGGCGCAGCAGGTCGTCCGGCGTGGCCTGCACCTCGGCGGTGGTGTGGAAGGCGGCGTTCCCGCCGGCCTTCAGGTCGACGGTCCAGATGACGTGCCCCGCCTTCGCCCTGCCGTCGCGGTCGGCCGAGACGAGCTTCAGCCCGGCCGGCAGGCTCTGGGTGAGACGGAGGTCGCTCGCGTCGGTCGTGCCGATGTTGCGGACGGTCACGGTGTAGCTGAGCCTGTCGCCCTCCTTGGCGCTGGTGCGGCCGTTGTCGACGCTGATGCTCAGCGTCGGGGCCGTCTCCGCGGCCTTCTTCCCGCCGTCCTCGTGCGGGTGCGGTTTGGCCGGGGACGCCGCCGCGGGTGCGGCGAGGACGAGGGTCAGGGCCGCGCCGGCTCCGCAGACGGCGGCGGCGCGCCGCGCGGCGCCGGATGGCGCGGTGCCCGGGAAACGGGTCTCTGCCATGGTTTCTCCTTCGTGTCACTCATGGATTCGGAACTCATGGACTCGGGTGCGTGCGGTGGGACGTCGTCGGCGCCCGGCGGCACGTCATTTGGCCGTCGCGACGTAGTCGATCGTCATCGTGTAGCGGCCGGCCGGGACGGAGGGGGTGTCGACCTCGTAGTCGTTGCTGATGCCGTCCCCGCCCGGCGCCGACGGGAGCGGCTTGTCGTACACGCGCACCGGGTCGGTGGTGGACAGGGACCGGAAGGTCGAGGTGCCGTGCTCGCGCACGCGCAGGTTGACGACCGAGGCCGGCCCGTGAAGGAACGGGACGCCTGCGGGTCCGTCCCTTCGGCCGAGTCACAGGCGGGGACGGGGACAGCGATGGACAAAGGACCGCCAATCCCTCGATTGATCGTGATGGTGGCGACTTTCCGCCTGCGAGTTCCCTCGGGAGCAGGGCGCTGCGACGGTCGCCGGGGGCCGGGGCCGGACCGGCGGGATGAGGCGACGGGCCGGACTCCGCGCCGGCGACGGGCCTGGTACGCGCGGCCGGAGGCGGCGAGAGCGGCGGCTCGGACCTCGGTGGCGGCACAGGGCGGCCGGGCCGGGATCGGTCCCGTGCGCGGACGGCCGCGAGCCGGATCCGCGACGGATCCCGTTGACGCCGCCGGGCGCGGGCGCGCTCCCCGGCGGAGCGCGTCCTACCGGGCGGGCGTGGCGTGTCCGGGTGTGGCCGGAGCCGGACGGACGGGCCGCGCGCCGGACGGGGTCTCGGCTCCGGAACCGTCACCGGGCCCGCCACGCGACTGGGCGGATGAACGGGTCACGGCCCTCCACGCGCCTGCCGTGGCCGCGGAACCCGTCATGACCACGGACCCGCCCCCGGGTGCCGGCCCTCTGGAATGCACCCGTCGAACTCTGCAGGATGCCAGCATTCGTCCCTCATCTGTTCGCCAGCGGCACCCCTGAAAGGGAGCCTCGCTTCTGTCCGCCGGCGGCATCCCCGAAAGGGAGCGCCGCCACGACCACTCAGAGTGTCTGATCAACCACTTGGAGTGTCAACGAAGGAGAAGTGTCGGCGTGGCGTCAGATGAGGCATTTCGCCGGGCACGGTCCGGGCGGCGATCAGGGCCGCGGCGCCACGCCAGAAGTGTGGGCAATGCGCTTTCAACCCGCCCGAACGGCACCGCGCTCCGGCCGTCCGCCACGGCGGGCACGCCCCTGCGCCTGCGGGCACCGGGGTGGGGCGGGGACCGGTAGCCGACTCCCCGGCCCCGCACCTTGACCGATCGTTGAACTCCACCATGTGTGCGGGGATGGCGCTGGACCCGCGAGCGGAGTCCGGCCTCCGCCGTCACCGGACCGGCGTGCTCCAGCCGGCCCCGCCCCCGCCCGGCGCGCGTGGAGCACGCCGGGCGAGGGTCACGGCCGTGTTCAGACGCAGGCCGTACGGACGACGTCCGCCAGACGGCCCGCCATCAGCTCGGCCTGCTCCGCCGAGGCGGCCTCGACCATGACGCGGATCATCGGCTCGGTGCCGCTCGGCCGGATCAGCACCCGGCCGGTCTCCCCCAGCTCCGCCTCCGCCGCCGCGACCGCGGTGGACAGCTCCGGAATCGAGGCCTTCGCCCGATCCACACCCTTGACGTTGATCAGGACCTGAGGCAGCCGGGTCATCACCGACGCCAGCTCCGCCAGCGACCTGCCCTCGCGGGCCACGACCGCCAGCAGCTGGAGCGAGGTCAGCAGACCGTCTCCGGTGGTGGCGTGGTCGAGCATGAGGACGTGACCGGACTGCTCGCCGCCGAGGTTGTAGCCGCCGGCCTTCATGGCCTCCAGCACGTAGCGGTCGCCCACGGCGGTCTCGACCACGTCGATGCCCGCGTTCTTCATCGCGATCTTGAAGCCCAGGTTGGACATGACCGTGGCGACCACGGTGTCTCCCGCCAGCTCCCCTTCGGCGTGCATCGCCATGGCGAGCACGGCCATGATCTGGTCGCCGTCGATCACCTCGCCGGTGTGCGAGACCGCCAGGCAGCGGTCGGCGTCCCCGTCGTAGGCGATCCCGACGTCCGCGTTGCGGGAGATGACGATCTGCTGGAGTTTGTCGAGGTGGGTGGAGCCCACGCCGGCGTTGATGTTGAGCCCGTCGGGGCGGGCCCCGATGGTCTCAACCGTCGCCCCGGCCCTGGTCAGCGCCTCGGGAGCCACCATGTGGGCGGCGCCGTGGGCGCAGTCGAGGACCACGTTCAGGCCGTCCAGGCGGCCGGAGACGGTGGACAGCACGTGGGACACGTAACGGTCGGCCTCGCCGTACGCTTCGCGCACGCGACCGACCGAAGCGCCGACAGGGCGCTCCCACTTCTCGCCGACCCGCTGCTCGATCTCGTTCTCCACCGCGTCGGGCAGCTTGTAGCCGCCGCGGGTGAGGAACTTGATCCCGTTGTCCGGGGCGGGATTGTGGGAGGCGGAGATCATCACGCCCATGTCGGCTCCGAGAGCCGTGGTGAGGTAAGCGACCGCCGGGGTGGGCAGCACGCCGAGCCGGAGAACATCCACGCCAGACGACGCAAGGCCGGCGACCACAGCGGCCTCCAGGAATTCTCCTGAAGCCCGAGGGTCCCGGCCCACGACGGCGACGGGGCGGCTTCGCCGCCCGACGCTGGCATTGAACGCCCCGGCATCGCCGAGGACATGAGCCGCGGCCACGGACAGATCCATGGCGAGCTCGGCCGTGAGGTCGCGACCAGCGACCCCACGTACCCCGTCGGTGCCGAAAAGGCGCCCCAACTTAACGCTTGCTGTACTGCGGAGCCTTGCGGGCCTTCTTGAGACCGTACTTCTTGCGCTCGGTGGCGCGGGCGTCACGGGTCAGGAAGCCGGCCTTCTTCAGCGGGGCGCGGTTGACCTCGACGTCCAGGATCGCCAGCGCGCGGGCGAGGCCCATGCGCAGGGCGCCGGCCTGGCCGGTCACGCCGCCGCCGTTGATGCGGGCGATGACGTCGAACTGGTCCTCGGCGCCGAGAACCACGAAGGGCTCGTTGACGATCTGCTGGTGGACCTTGTTCGGGAAGTAGCCGTCGAGCGGGCGACCGTTGATCGTCCACTTGCCGGTGCCCGGCACGATGCGCACGCGGGCGACGGACTCCTTGCGGCGGCCGGTGCCGTAAGAGTTGCCCGTGGTGATGGGCTTACGGACGGCGGCCTCGCCGCTGACAGTGGACTCGGAGGTGTACTCGGAGGGGAACTCCTCCGGGGAGTACTCCTGCTCGCCCTCGATGGGCGTCTCGACACCGGTGGACTCAGCCACGGTTCTCCTCTAACTTTCCTACTCGGCGTCGGCCGTCGGCCAACGCTGCTGGCGATAAGCAGCTAGCGACTACTGGGCGATCTGGGTGAGCTCGAAGGGCACCGGCTGCTGTGCCTGGTGCGGGTGCTCGGAGCCGGCGTAGACCTTGAGCTTCTTGATCATCTTCCGGCCCAGGGCGTTCTTGGGAAGCATGCCCTTGACGGCCTTCTCGACGGCACGGTCGGGACGCTTCTCCATGAGCTCACCGTAGGTCACGGAACGCAGACCGCCGGGGTAGCCCGAGTGACGGTACGCCTTCTTCTGCTCGAGCTTGTTGCCGGTCAGCGCGACCTTGTCGGCGTTGATGATGACGACGAAGTCACCGGTGTCGACGTGGTTGGCGAAGGTCGGCTTGTGCTTACCGCGAAGCAGGATCGCGACGTGGCTGGCCAGCCGGCCAAGCACGATGTCGGTGGCGTCGATGATGTGCCACTGACGCTCGACTTCGGCAGGCTTGGGTGTGTACGTGCGCACGGTCGTATGCCTTCTTTGCTCGCGTCTTCGGCGCTGTCGGAAGTGACAGCAACGTGGTCGGTAGGTGCGGGCACACGACAGCCCGGACCTTCCGTCTCCCTAGGACCGAGGAGATGACGCCGGACGCGCCGCGCATCGGTCTGCAGAGGAGACCAATTCGCACACAACGAACTAGCAGGATACCGGCGCGGACGAGCATGGGTCAAAAAGACGCGACTCTTCGCCGGTGTCCCTGGGCAGTCTACCGGCGTCAGGGCACTGGTCGGGAATCGGCGCACTCAGCTTTCACAGAACGGTTCCGACACGTTCTCGACATTCCCTTCTTCCCCAATGCAAACATCTCTATCTTTAACAGCGGTATGTGGCAACCCCCTCACCCCCGGCATACCCAGCGGACCAGCCTGCGCCGCATGGGACTGTTCGCGTGTCTGATGACCGTGCTGCTGCTGGGGTTCCTCATCGGCCGGGGAAGCCTCAACAGGGAGACCCCCAGCCAGATCTACCTGAACAACGCCGGGGCGCCGACACCCACCCCCACCGCCGCGAACGTCGGCGGGCGCAACGTCGCCCGCGCCCCGCTCTCCCGGGTCGTCCGCCCCTCCGCCGCCCCCGTGACGACACTGCCGCAGCCCACTCCGCGCGCCACCCGGGCCCCTAGCGACTCGATCGACGACTTCACCGACGACGACTCCCGCTACGTCCTCAACGGGGAGGGAGGGCAGGACAGCCCCACCGTCTCCACTCCCCTGACCCCGATGGAGAAGGGGATCATCCGGCTCACCAACGCCGAGCGCAGGCGGCACGGCTGCGCTCCGCTCCGGGTCGACAGGCGGCTGGTCAAGTCGGCCAGGACCCACTCGGAGGAGATGGCGAAGAACGGCACCTTCTCCCACAACTCCCCCGACGGCGAGTCGCCCTGGGACCGGATGGAGGCCGCCGGCTACCGCGACGGGGGCGCGGAGAACATCGGTCGCGGCTACGCCTCGGCCGCCGAGACGGTGCGGAGCTGGATGGCGACCCCCAGCCACCGGGGCAACATCCTCAACTGCAAACTGACCGCCACCGGGGTCGGGACGATGGAAGGCCCGGGCGGTCCCTGGTGGACGCAGGACTTCGGTTACTCCTGAGCCAATCGGCTCTGATACAGGACTAGTCTCGGCGCATGGGTTTTCCCGGGGAGCCGCCGCGCCGCCAGCCGTACGTCCAGCCTGACGCGTCGCCGCCCGCGCAGGGCGAGCACTGGTTCGAGCCCACCTCGCACGGGCCCACCTCGCACGGGCCCACCTCGCACGGGCCCACCCCGCACGGGCGCGGCCCGTACGGCCTCGATCCCACGGCCGCCGCCGGGCCACCGCAGCCCCCCCGGTCCGGGCAGCAGCCCGAACAGCTCCAGCAGCCCGCGCAGCCGGAACGCCGGGCCGACCAGCCCGAACGCCGGGCCGACCAGCCGGAACAGCCCCGGCAGGCGATGTGGAGCCCCTACGACGAGGGGCCGCGCTCCCGGCGGCCGATCTTCATCGCGGCCGGCGGGCTCGGCGTGCTGGTCGCCGGAGGCATCGGCCTGGCCATGCTCGCCAACTCCGACCCGACCCCGCAGTCCAGTACGGCGAGCCCGCCGGCACGGGCCTCCGACGCGCCGATCCCCAGCAATCCGGGGGGCAAGTTCGGGTTCGCCGCCTCCCGGGCGACCGACCGCCACCCCCTCGGGCTGAAGGAGGTGTTCAAGCGCAGGAAGGTGACGTTCGGCGGCCAGAGCTACCTGATGACCACCAGCAGGCTCGACAAGAAGTGCAAGGACGCCGTGGTGGGCGCCAAGCTGCAGAAGGCCCTCACCGCGGGCAAGTGCACCCAGTTCCTGCGCGCCAGCTTCCGGGACGCCTCAGGGAAGATCATCGGAACCGTGGGGGTGGCCAACCTCAGGACATCGGCCGCGGCCTCCAAGGTCGCCTCGGTCGGAGCCGGCAAGTCGCGGGAGGAATACCTCAAGGCGCTTCCAGGCAAGGATAAAGTCACCAAATTTCTCGGCACGGGCGAGGCGTTCGCGGGCGGGTGGAGCCACGGGCACTATGCCGTAATGGTCTGGTTTCAGTACAAGGACGGGCACCTGCCGAAGAAGACCGAGGTCAAGCAGCTCAACCAGGCGGCTTTCGGAGCCACCGACGCGACGGTCACCCCGGCGTTGGAGTCCCGTTCGCTGACCGGAAAGCGCCCTTGAGCAAAGGCTCATCGAGTCGATTTCCCTCACAGAACCGGCGGGCGATACGGCCAGGAACGCCCATACCCGCATGACGAGCTCCGGCTATCGCTACGCTTCGACGTATGCGTGGCCAGGAATCCGGGTCCGAGCACGAACGCGAAGCCGAGGGTTCGGCTGCACCGGCGACGCCTCCGCCGAGTTTCGGCCAGCCTTCGCCTCCCGTGCCCCGGACCGATCTCACAGGTGACGATCAGCCCTACGACCCCTCGGCGTGGCCGGCGCCGGCGCCCGGGACAGCCCAGCCGTGGACGGTTCCCGGTGACGGCGGTGCCCCCTACGACTGGTTCGCCGACCCCGAGGACGAAGTCCCCACCCCATGGCACGGCTCCCCGCAGCCGGGGCCACGTCCCGACCATCCCGCGTCTCCGGAGCCACCGGGGGCGTCGTGGCCCGACTCCCCCGGTCCGGCCCCCCAGCTCCCCCCATGGGCCGGCTCCCCTCCCCCCACCGGCCCACCCTGGGCAGGGACGCCCGGCGGCCCATCAGGCCCCTCCGGCCCGTCCTGGGCAGGCCCCACCATCCCCGACGGGCCACACCCCGCCCCCTGGACCGGAACACCGGGCCCCGACGGGCCGTCCGCTCCGCCGTGGGCGGGAGCCGCCACTCCCGCGGGACCGCCGGGGTCGCCGGCGTGGCCCGGTCCGGCGCCCGCCGGGGAGTCTCCGGCGTCGTCCGGCTCCACGTCCCCGGTGCCGGTGTCGCCCGACAACCCGCCGCTGTCCACCGCGCCGATCGTGCCCGGGGCTCCGCCGTGGCAGCCGCCTCCGGCCTTCACCGCCGCCGCCGCGGGCATGCAGGTGTGGCCCTCGTCCGCACCGGACGCCCATGGCGCCCCGCAGTGGCCCGCGGCCACCGGGGAGCCGGTCTGGTCCGACCAGGAGGAGACGGCCCCCCGTCCGGGTGAGCCCGGTGACGTCGCCGTCTGGCCGCCCTCCGCCGCTTTCCCCGACAACCCGGACGAGAACACCGTCAACGTCCGCACATCCGAGCCCGCCGTACCAGGTCGTCCAGATCCCGCGGGGCCGGACGCGCACGTCCCCGCCCCGGGGCCCGTCCCCGGCCCGACCCCACCGCCGGGAGCGGGCCACGCCCCGGGCCCGGAACCGCTCCCCGGACCGGGCCATGCCTCCGGCCCGACGCCGGCGCCCGGACCGGGCCCGGCAGCGCCCTCCGGACCCGACGCCTTCGCTTCCGGCCCGACGCCTGCCGGAGCAGGCCCGTATCCTGCCGGTCCGGCGGCCCCGTCCGAACCGGGTCTTCCCTCCTCCGGGCCTGCGCCCGTCGCGCAGAACCCGGCATCCCAGCCGGAGCTGATGCCACAGGTGCCCCCGCCATCCCCCGAAACCGTGACCGACGCCTCGATGCCCTCCCCCGCTCCGGCGGCACCGGGTCCCGAGTCCGGAAGGCCTGCGCTGCCTCCGGCCCTCGGCGACCAGGCCACCCCGCCCGGGGGCATACCGGTGATCGTGGCGTCGCTCCCGCACGTTCCGGCTATGCCGCCGGACGAGCAGTCGGGTCCCTCGACCGGGGTCATGGAGCTGCGCGGCCCGTTCACTCCGCCCTCGGCGGTCGTGCCGGAGGTCGCACCGCCTCCGCCCGCCCCGCCGCGCCGCAGCAAGGCCGGCACCTTGCTGATCGCCGCCGTGGTGGCGGTCGTGGTGGGAGGCATCGGCACCGGCGCGTTCTTCGCCTACCAGTCGTTCAACGCCAAGCAGGCGGCCGGCGCGGCCGACCCGGTCCCCAGTGCGGAGGAGCCCATCGATCCCATCGAGGATCCGGCCCCGGCCGAGCCGGAGCCGGTCAACACCACGATGCTCAACTCCGAGAAGACCGACCCGGGCAAGATGACCGTGGCCGACGCCTTCAGCAAGAAGGTGACCCTGGCCGGGACGACGTTCGTCCGGGTCAAGACCGAGGTCACCCAGCAGTGCCAGAAGGCGGCGGCGGGCAAGTTCGCCAGCGCGCTGCGCAGCAAGGACTGCCGTCGGGTGCTGCGGGCCACCTACGTCGACAGCAAGCGGAAATACGCCGTGACCACCGGGATCGCGGTGCTGCCCACCAGGGAGTCCGCGGTGGAGGTCGACCAGGCCAAGAACCTGAACAGCAACCTGTGGTTCCGTGGCCTGCCGGGCACCCCGGGCACCGGCGCCGAGCGCGTGCACATCGCGGGCGGCTACGCGGCCGGGCTGGTCTGGGGCCGCTACATCGTCTTCAGCTACGCCACCTTCAGCGACGGGCACACCCCGACGGCGAAGGAGAAGAGTCTCGGCAAGGTCAGCGGCGCCTTCCGCGACCAGACGGCCAAGGTCGTCGAGCGCCGAGTGACGAGCTGACGGGAGAGGGAGCCGGGGCGGGAGGGCGCGGGCCGTACCGGAAGGGTGCGGCCGGGGCCCGCTCGCCCCGGCCCGGCTGACGCGCCCATCACGCGCTGAGGGTGCGCACCCGGCGGGTCTCCGTGGCCCGCCGGGCCAGCTCCCCGGCCTCGGGGTAACGCACTTCCTCAAGGCAGAGACCGTGTGCCGGTGCGACGTGCACCCCGGAATCCCGTACGGCCCGCGTCAGCACCTGTCCGGGCCAGTCCACCGCGAGGCGCCCCTCCCCGACGGGCAGCAGCGATCCGACGAGGGCCCGGACCATCGAGTGGCAGAACGCGTCGGCCACCACCGTCGCGACGAGGATGCCGTCCTGCCGGACCCAGTCGAGCCGCTGCAGCTCGCGGATCGTGGTCGCACCCTCGCGCTTCTTGCAGAAGGCGGCGAAGTCGTGTTCGCCCAGCAGGGCGGCCGCTGCCGCGTTCAGCCTGTCGACGTCGAGCGGCCGGCTGTACCAGACGACCTCACGGCGACGGAGCGGGTCCACCCCACCCGGCGCGTCGGAGACCCGGTAGGCGTACCGGCGCGACATCGCAGAGAAACGGGCGTCAAAGCCCCTAGGAGCCACCGTAACGCGATAAACCCTTACATCGGGGGGCAGAACGCCCGCCAGCCTTCTGCGGAGGCTGGAGAGCCGCTCATCCATGTCGTCCGGCGCCCCGGCGTCGGCAGCGGACCCGGCAAGGGCGGATCCGATCTCGACAGAGGCGCCGGCGGGGCGGGCGACGTCGGCCCCGGCCCTGGTAGAGCGTGCGGCGGCGGACCCGGTGTCGCCCGAGCGCGCCTCGGCGGACCCGGCGCCGCCCGAGCGTGCGGCGGCGGATTCCGCCTCGGCGGAGGGGGCGGCGGGTGCCCGGCGGCCGTGCCGGCTCTCCAGCGCGCCGAACGCCTCGACCCCCAGATCCACGTGGGCCACCTGCCCCCGGGCGTGCACCCCCGCGTCGGTCCGCCCGGCCACGGTCAGGACCGGCGGCTCAGGGAGCCTGAGGATCTTGCCGAGCGCCTCCTCGATCTCCCCCTGGACCGTCCGCCGGCCCGGCTGCTTCGCCCAGCCGGAGAAGTCGGTGCCGTCATATGCGAGGTCCAGGCGCAGCCGTACCACGATGTTCCTCCCGGAAAACGGGAACGGGCCCGGCATCTCCCCAGAAGGGGATGCCGGGCCCGTTCACAGGACCTGAAAGATCAGGCGTTGTCCTTCTTGGCCTCGGTCTCCTCGGCGGGAGCCTCGGTGGCCTCAGCGGTCTCCTCGGCGGCCTTCGGCTCCTCGGCGACCTCGGCGGTCTCCTCGGCCTTGGGCTCCTCGGCCTTGGGGGCCTCGGTGGCGGCCGGGGCCTTGGTGGTGCGGACCGTGTTCAGCGGCTCGGACACCAGCTCGATGACGGCCATGGGGGCGGCGTCGCCCTTGCGGAGGCCGACCTTCGTGATGCGGGTGTAGCCGCCCGGACGCTCGGCGAAGGTCGGCGCGATCTCCGTGAACAGGTGGTGGACGACACCCTTGTCACGGATAACGGTCAGCACCTGGCGACGGTTGTGCATGTCGCCCTTCTTCGCCTTGGTGATCAGCCGCTCCGCCACCGGGCGCAGACGCTTGGCCTTGGCCACCGTGGTCTTGATCCGGCCGTGCTGGAACAGCTGGGTGGCGAGGTTCGCCAGGATCAGCCGCTCGTGAGCCGGGCTTCCGCCGAGACGGGCACCCTTTGCGGGCTGAGGCATTTCGTTCTCCTTGAGAGTGAACCCGCCCCGGCCGTATCAGGTACCGGGGTCAGGCCGGGGAATCGCTCGATCCCCGTTACAGAAAAATCAGTACTGCTCGGTCTCGACGTACGCGCTGTCGTCGTCGTCGTAGCCGCCGCCGGCCACCGCGCTGGGGTCGAACCCGGGCGGGGAGTCCTTCAGGGCGAGCGTCATCTCGTGCAGCTTCTGCTTGACCTCTTCGATGGACTTCGCGCCGAAGTTGCGGATGTCCAGCAGGTCCTGCTCACTGCGGGCCACGAGCTCACCCACGGTGTGGATGCCCTCGCGCTTGAGGCAGTTGTAGGAGCGGACCGTGAGGTTCAGCTCCTCGATCGGCAGCGCCAGGTCGGCGGCCAGAGCCGCGTCCGTCGGCGACGGGCCGATGTCGATGCCCTCGGCCTCGACGTTCAGCTCGCGGGCGAGACCGAACAGCTCGACGAGGGTCTTGCCGGCGGAGGCCACCGCGTCACGGGGCTTCATGCACGGCTTGGTCTCGACGTCCAGGATCAGACGGTCGAAGTCGGTGCGCTGCTCGACTCGGGTCGCCTCGACCTTGTAGGTGACCTTGAGCACCGGGGAGTAGATGGAGTCGATCGGGATGCGCCCGATCTCCTGGCCCGGCTGCTTGTTCTGCGCCGCGGAGACGTAGCCGCGACCGCGCTCGACGGTCAGCTCCATCTCCAGCTTCGCCTTGCCGTTCAGGGTGGCGATGCGCAGCTCGGGGTTGTGCACCTCGACACCGGCCGGGGGCGCGATGTCGGCAGCGGTGACCTCGCCGGGGCCCTGCTTACGCAGGTACATGACCACGGGCTCGTCGTGCTCGGAGGAGACGACCAGCTCCTTGAGGTTCAGGATGATGTCGGTGACATCCTCCTTGACCCCCGGCACGGTCGAGAACTCGTGCAGCACGCCCTCGATGCGGATGCTGGTCACGGCCGCGCCCGGGATGGACGACAGCAGCGTGCGCCGCAGCGAGTTGCCGATGGTGTAGCCGAAACCCGGCTCCAGCGGCTCGATGATGAACTTGGACCGGGTCTCCTCGAGGGACTCCTCGAGAAGGGTCGGACGCTGAGCGATCAGCATGTGGGTTCTCCCCTTGCGTGGCGACGCCCGCTATTTGACGCCGCTCGAACAACAGCATAGGTGCCGTACGGCGAACCGTACGGCACCTGCGTGAGCCGCTACTTGGAGTAGAGCTCGACGATCAACTGCTCCTGGACCTGGGTGTCAATCTGCTGACGGACCGGGAGCTGGTGGATCAGCACGCGCATGGCCTCCGGAGCGACGCCCAGCCAGGCCGGGAACGTCTTGTCGCCCGAGGTGGCGCGGGCCACCTCGTAGGGCAGGAGGTTGCGGGAGCGCTCGCGGACCTCGACGATGTCGTGCTCGCGGACGCGGTACGACGGGATGTCGACCTTCTTGCCGTTCACCAGGATGTGTCCGTGACGGACCTGCTGGCGGGCGGCGTCGCGGGACTCGGCGAAACCGGCGCGGTAGACCACGTTGTCGAGACGGCTCTCCAGGATCTGGAGGAGGTTCTCGCCGGTCTTGCCGCCCTTGCGGTTGGCTTCCTCGTAGTAGTTGCGGAACTGCTTCTCGAGGATGCCGTAGATGCGGCGGGTCTTCTGCTTCTCACGGAGCTGGAGCTGGTACTCCGACTCCTTCGGCCGACCGCGACCGTGCTCACCCGGCGGGTAAGGACGGATCTCGATGGGGCACTTCGCGGACTCGCACTTCTTGCCCTTGAGGAAGAGCTTGGTCTTCTCCCGACGGCAGAGCTTGCAGTCCGCACCCGTGTAACGAGCCATTTTCTATCTTCTCCTGGGCGTCAGACGCGACGGCGCTTGGGCGGACGGCAGCCGTTGTGCGGCACGGGGGTGACGTCCTGAATGGAGCCAACCTCGAGGCCGGTCGCCTGCAGCGAACGGATTGCGGTCTCACGGCCGGAACCGGGGCCCTTGACGAAGACGTCGACCTTGCGCATGCCGTGCTCCATGGCGCGGCGAGCGGCGTTCTCGGCTGCCATCTGCGCGGCGAACGGGGTGGACTTACGAGAGCCCTTGAACCCGACGTGGCCGGCGCTGGCCCAGGAGATCACGTTCCCGTTCGGGTCGGTGATCGAAACGATCGTGTTGTTGAACGTGCTCTTGATGTGGGCGTGCCCGTGAGCGACGTTCTTCTTTTCCTTGCGGCGCACCTTCTTCGGGGCACCCTGGCGGCTCTTAGGAGGCATTCTTTGCCTTCACTCCTGAGGTCTTCGGTCCTGCGGCTGCGCGGACTACTTCTTACCGGGCTTCTTCTTGCCGGCCACGGTCTTCTTCTTGCCCTTACGGGTGCGCGCGTTGGTCTGCGTACGCTGACCGTGCACGGGAAGGCCACGGCGGTGCCGGATGCCCTGGTAGCACTGAATCTCGATCTTGCGACGGATGTCGGCCTGAACTTCGCGACGGAGGTCACCCTCGATCTTGTAGTTCGCCTCGATGTAGTCACGCAGCGGGACGAGCTCTTCGTCCGTGAGCTGGTGGACACGGAGGTCGCCGTTCACACCGGTGGCCTTGAGGGTCTCGAGCGCACGGGTGCGGCCGATTCCGAAAATGTAGGTGAGAGCGATCTCCAGCCGCTTGTCGCGGGGGAGGTCGACGCCAACCAGGCGAGCCATGGTCGGGCATTCTCCTTCTTTATGGCGGAGGTCCTGCGCCTCACTTCCCCTCCCCATGCCCGGGGTGAGGGCCCCGGCCTCCGACCGGGGGTCTCCTGCGGGGTACGGCCGTGGGCCGCCTGCGCAGGTGTGAAGCGCGATTACTTTGTGGCCTCACATGGGTCGAGTCCGCCACCAAGGAGCGGACTCTTGCAAGACCTTTTTTACTGCGACTAGCCCTGACGCTGCTTGTGGCGCAGGTTGTCGCAGATCACCATGACGCGACCGTGCCGGCGGATCACCTTGCACTTGTCGCAGATCTTCTTGACGCTCGGCTTGACCTTCATAGTCCTTATTCGTCCCTCAGACGCTTATTTGTATCGGTAGACGATCCGCCCACGACTGAGGTCGTAGGGGCTCAGTTCGACGACAACCCTGTCGTCAGGAAGGATCCGGATGTAGTGCATCCGCATCCGCCCGCTGATGTGGGCCAGGACCTTATGGCCGTTGTCGAGCTGCACCCGGAACATCGCGTTCGGGAGCGACTCAACCACAGTGCCCTCGATCTCGATGGCGCCGTCTTTCTTGGCCATGTCCCTCGCGTTTCACTGATCGGTCGTCTGAGGCTTCGGAACACTAAGCAGCCGCGACCCAGCGCTTCGATGAGAGCGGCGGTTGCGACACCGCCGACGCGCAATGGTCATAGTGAACCGAAAAAGGAGTGTACGGCACCGGGCGAGGAAATGCGAAACACCCGGCCGGTACCTTGACACAACCGCTACTCAGGATACCCCAGATCCGAGCTGAGATATCCCGCACGGTACGACGCATGGACGATTATGTTGTCGTCATAGGAGCGTCTGGCCTGGTCAAAGCTACCACCACAGGTCACCAGACGCAGCCGCCGCCCGCCCGTCCGGCCGTACACCCGATCCGCGGGAAACCGATCCTTGGGCGCCTGCTCCAGCCGCTCCACCGCGAAGAGCGCCACGGTCCCGTCCCCGCGCGCCACGCCGATGGTGTCCCCCGGCCTGAGCTCGTCGAGCCGGGCGAACACCGCGGGCCCGGTCCTGGTGTCCAGATGGCCGACGATGACCGCCGAACCCGGCTGCCCCGGAGTCGGGCCCCCGCCGTACCAGCCCGCGACGTCGGCGTGGTCGAGCGGCGGCACGGCGAGCGTGCCGTCGCCCTCCAGCCCGAGCACCACCAGCGGGGCGTTCACCCCGATGCGCGGAATCATGATGCGGGTCGGCTCACCACGGCCCAGCTCCCCCGCGAGCGGCGTCGGCAGGTCCTGCCCGCCGGGCCCGGCCCGCCCGGACGGCGCGCCCGCCGCAGTGGCCGTCGGCACGGTCACCGGCCGCCCGCGCCCGCCCTCCGGTACGGCGACGCCGCACCCCGCCGCGAGCGCGACGAGCGTGAGGCCCAGAAGGACGCGGACGCAACAGCCGGGTCCGTGCCCGCCCGGAACGCCGCCCCGCCGATGGGCGGCATGATGGGTCCCGGACGGACACGGAGGTCTAGTGATCGGTTCGCTTGCCGTGCCCGCGCGCCAGCGCGAAGCTCGCGCCCAGCGCCGTCACGATCGCGATCAGCGACCCGAAGAGCCAGGCGGTACGCGCGGTGTGGTCGGCGACGGTCATCGCGAGCCCGCCGCCGCCGGTGTCCGGACCGCTGGTCGGGTGGGCGTCGCCCACGACGAAGGTGCCGTTGTACGGCCCGCCCTGGACGCAGCGGACGGTGATGGCGTAGGTGCCGGGCGCGGCGTGGGGGCTGATCCTCGCGCTGCCCTGCATCGCGCGGGCGTGATGGATGAGCCGCGCGGCGGTGGCGCTGAACGCCGCCGAGTAGGCGGTCGCCGGAGTGCCGCACCGACCGGCGGAGATGCTGACCGTCTGTCCCGGCCGGACGGTCGACGGCGTGACCTCCACATCCCCGACGCCGGTCATGCCTCCTGCGAACATGAGGGCCGCCATGCTTCCCAGCATGACTTTCGCCGTCGTCACAGGGTCTCGCCCGAGGCCCATCACCCACCCCCACCTCACGGCCTGACCGGACAACGATCATCTACCCGGTCATGTCCAGGACAACTGCCACGGGTGGTAAAGCTCTGACACAACGCGAAAAACCCTCCGATGACCATGATCATCGGAGGGTCCGCCTGGTCGAACGCCTAGAAGGCGTCCCCCCAGCCGCCGCAGTCGTCGAAGCGGTTGTCGCCCTCGCAGACGCGGATCTTGAAGTCGTCGAAGCCACGGCTCTTCTTGAAGCCGCCGAACTTGTCGAAGTGCCGGCCACTGAAGGTCTTGTAGTACTTCACGTGGCTGCCGGAGTTGTCATGCCACTTGAACCAGACGTAGCTGTACTCGCGGTCGCGATCCCGGTCGACCAGGTCGCCGAAGAACCAGTAACGACCGCCGTCCTTGTACCAGTAGCCCTTGAAGTAGGAGCGACGGCCGAAGCTCTCGCCACCGCCGAACGTCGAGTAGTACGGGCCGAAGAAGTGCTTCTGGGGGCTCTGGGCCTGCTGGGCGCCGGCCGTCGCGGCGGTGGCGGCCTGGGCCGGGGCCACGGCGAGGCCGGCGGCGAGCGAACCGGCGAGAGCGGCGCCGACGAGAAGGGTGCGGGCCTTCTTCATGTCTTCCTCCTGAGACGGGGTCCTGCTGTTCAGGACACCGCTCACGTTAGGAAGATGCGACCCGGGCTTCTGTGAAGGAATGCACACTCGGCGCCGAGCGTGGACTATTACCGGTTCCGCCTGTCGCCCAGACCGGCGAAGAAGGTGGTGACCAGCAACACCGCACCCCACGGCCCCATCACCCACAGCGGCCAGGGGTAGGGGAAGTCGAAACCGTCCGTCACCCCGAGGATGAGCCAGATCGCCCAGTTGATGCCGCTGGCCGTCGCCCAGGTGGCCCACATCGCCGTCAGTCCCCGCTGCTGCGCCTGACGGACGTCGCGGGCCTCACGGCGCTCCGGGTGGCGATCGGAGGCCGCGGGGAGCCGGCCCAGGTCGACGTCGGGCAGGTCGGAGGTGAGCGTGGCGAGCTCGCCGTACGTCTTGCTCGTATAGAGCCGCTCCAGCCGCTCGTCGAACTCCTCGACGGTGAGCCGGCCCTGCGCGTAGTGCTCCCGCAGGACCGAGGCGACCTTGTCCCGGTCTCCGTCCGATGCCCGCATCTCCGGCCCAGCCGCCATCATCAACCACATCCGCTCACCGGCGGGCGCCGCACTCAGCCCGCGTCTCCCAACAGGTCGGCAAGCCGCTCCTCACCCCCGTCAAGGGCGGTCAGTACCCAAGGTCCATTATGTGTCACCGCGACGCTGTGCTCGAAGTGCGCCGAAGCCTTGCCGTCGACGGTGACGACGGTCCAGTCGTCGGACAGCACCTTGGTCCGGTCGGTGCCGAGATTCACCATCGGCTCGACGGCGAAGCACATGCCAGGCTCGAAGCGCGGCCCCCGGCCGGGCTTGCCGTGGTTGGCGACCCACGGGTCCATGTGCATCTCGGTGCCGATGCCGTGCCCGCCGTACTCCTGGGGGATGCCGTAGCGGCCCTGGGAACGGACGTACTTCTCCACCTCGTGGCCGATGTCGGACAGGTGGCGGCCCACGGTGAGCGCGGCGATGCCCCGCCACATGGCCTCCTCGGTCACCCGCATCAGCTCGGTCAGCTTGGGGTCCACCTCGCCGACGGGAACGGTGATGGCCGAGTCCCCGTGCCAGCCGTCCAGGATGGCGCCGCAGTCGATGGAGATGACGTCGCCCTCCCGCAGCGCGCGTCCGCTGCCGGGGATGCCGTGGACGACCTCGTCGTTCACCGACGCGCAGATCGACGCCGGAAAACCCTGGTAGCCCTTGAAGGAGGGGATCGCCCCCTCGTCCCGGATCGCCTTCTCCGCGATCACGTCGAGGTCCAGCGGCGTCATCCCGGGCTGGACGCTCTCGCGGAGCAGCTTCAGCGTCCGGCCGACCACCAGCCCCGCCGCCCGCATCTTCTCCAGCTGCTCAGGTGTCTTTACCTGAATTCCATGCTTGTTCTTTTTGAACACGTGCACACCCCCTGGGGTGGTTCAACGGGCAATCCGGGAGCCCAATTCCCCCGATTGTGCCCTAAACGACAGCACGCCACCCATGGGAGCCCATGGATGGCGTGCTGGGTGAATGTCGCTAGCCCGCGAAGGGACGCAGGGCCTCCATCGCGCGCTGGGTGACCTCTTCCACCGGGCCGGTCGCGTCCACCCCGACCAGGATGCCCTCGTCGGCGTAGAAGGAGACCAGCGGAGCGGTCTGCTCCTGGTAGACCTCCAGGCGGTGCCGGACGGTCTGCTCCTTGTCGTCGTCCCGCTGGTAGAGCCGTCCACCGCAGGCGTCGCAGATGTCGTCCTTCTTGTCGTCGAAGTCGACGTGCCAGATGCGGCCGCACTGGCTGCAGGTACGGCGGCCGGCCAGCCGGCGCACGACCTCCTCGTCGTCGACCACGAGCTCCAGGACGATGTCCAGCCCGGCGCCGAACTCCTCGAGCATCTTCTTCAGGATCTCGGCCTGGGGCACGTTCCTGGGGAAGCCGTCGAGCAGGAAGCCGTCCTGCGCGTCGCTCTCTGAGAGACGGTCGCGGACCATCGCGATGGTGACCTCGTCGGGCACGAGGTCGCCGCGGTCCATGTATTCCTTGGCAAGCTTGCCGAGCTCCGTGCCGCCCGAGACGTTGGCACGGAAAATGTCACCTGTCGAGATCTTCGGGATGGACAGGTTCGATGCAACGAACTGGGCCTGTGTCCCCTTACCCGCTCCGGGGGGCCCTACCAGGACGAGACGCACTATTTCAGGAAGCCTTCGTAGTTGCGCTGCTGAAGCTGGCTCTCGATCTGCTTCACGGTGTCAAGGCCGACACCAACCATGATCAGAATGCTCGTCCCTCCGAACGGGAAGTTCTGACTCGCGCCGACGAGCGCCAGTGCGATGATCGGCACCATGGAGATCAGGCCCAGATAGAGCGCACCGGGAGCAGTGAGTCGCGTGAGCACGTAGTTCAAGTACTCAGCCGTCGGCCGGCCCGGGCGGATACCCGGGATGAACCCACCGTACTTCTTCATGTTGTCAGCGACTTCAACGGGGTTGAAGGTAATGGACACGTAGAAGTAAGTGAAGAAGACGATCAGCAGGAAGAAAGTGATCATGTAGGCCGGGGTGTCACCCGTGACCATGTTCTGCTGGATCCACTGGACGACCGCGTTCGGCTCCTCCTGGGAGTTGCTGAACAGCGTCGTGACCAGCTGCGGAAGATAGAGCAGCGAGGAGGCGAAGATGACCGGGATGATGCCCGCCTGGTTCACCTTCAGCGGGATGTAGGTCGAGGTCCCGCCGTACATCCGGCGGCCGACCATGCGCTTGGCGTACTGCACCGGGATCCGGCGCTGAGCCTGCTCGACCATGACCACCAAGGCGATCATCGCGATACCGGTCACGATCACCACGGCGAAGACGAAGGCGCCCTTCTGGCGGCCGATGTTCAGCAGCTCGGCCGGGAAGACCGCGATGACCTGGGTGAAGATCAGGATGGACATGCCGTTGCCGACGCCGCGGTCGGTGACGAGCTCACCCAGCCACATGATGACGGCGGTACCGGCGGTCATCGTCAGCACCATCGTGATGATGGCGAAGACGTTGTCCTTGTCCAGCAGAATGTCCTCACGGCACTGCGGGAACAGCTGCCCGGTGCGCGCGAGGGCGATGAAGGCGGTCGACTGGAGGATCGCCAGGCCGATCGTCAGGTAACGCGTATACTGTGTGATCTTGGTCTGGCCGGCCTGCCCCTCCTTCTTGAGGGCTTCCAGGCGTGGGATCACCACCACCAGAAGCTGAAGGATGATGCTCGCGGTGATGTACGGCATGATGCCGAGCGCGAACACCGACAGCTTCAGCAAGGCGCCACCGCTGAACAGCTGCACCATGCCGTAGATGTTGCCGGCATCGCCGGCCTGTGCCTGCTGGAGGCATCGGGCGATGTTTTCGTTGTTGACACCCGGAGTCGGAAGAACCGAGCCGAGCCGGAACAGCGCGATGATGCCCAGTGTGAAGAGCAACTTATTGCGCAGGTCCGGCGTACGGAACGCTCGGGTAAACGCGGTCAGCACGGTCCCTCCTGCGCGCCTGAAAGGCGAGGTCGGTCAGCGATGGTTCGGGGGTGGTCCATCTTTGCTATCTCAAGTCAGCGAGCCGACGGAAATGAGTTGAGGCCCACTATCCAGCGAACTCTAACGCACTACGGGCGCGGGGGCCCATAATGAGCCCCCGCGCCGCGTGATTATGCCCACGGCTCCGAGACAGAGCCACCGGCATTATGCCTACAGCTCCGAGACAGAGCCACCGGCGGCGGTGATCTTCTCCTTGGCGCTGGCGGAGAAGGCGTGCGCCTGCACGTTCAACGCCACGGAGATGTCGCCGGTTCCCAGAACCTTCACGAGCTGCCTCTTGCGGACCGCGCCCTTGGCGACCAGCGTCTCGACGGTGACGTCGCCACCCTCGGGGAACAGCTCGCTGAGCTTGTCCAGGTTGACGACCTGGTAGGTCGTCTTGAACAGGGCGTTGGAGAAGCCCTTCATCTTGGGCAGACGGCGCTGGAGCGGAACCTGGCCACCCTCGAAACCGAGAGGAACCTTGTTCCGCGCCCTCGTGCCCTTGGTGCCACGACCGGCGGTCTTGCCCTTGGACGCCTCGCCGCGGCCCTTGCGGACCTTCGACTTGTTGGCGCCGGGAGCCGGACGCAGGTGGTGGAGACGGAGCGGAGTGTTGTCTGCCATGTCTAGTCGACCTCTTCCACGGTGACGAGGTGCGTCACCACGGTGACCATGCCGCGGATCTCCGGCCGGTCCTCCTTGACGACGACGTCACCGATTCGCTTCAGACCGAGCGAACGCAGCGAGTCACGCTGGTTCTGCTTACCGCCGATCTTGGAGCGGACCTGAGTGATCTTCAGGCGTGCCATCGGCTAGCTCACCGCCTTAGCCGCCGCAGCCTCGGCGATACCCTCGGCGCGAGCCTTGAGCATGGCCTTGGGCGCGACGTCCTCGATCGGCAGGCCACGACGGGCCGCGATCTCCTCGGGGCGGCTAAGGCCCTTCAGAGCGGCCACGGTGGCGTGCACGATGTTGATCGGGTTGTCCGAGCCGAGCGACTTGGACAGCACGTCGTGGATGCCGGCGCACTCCAGCACGGCGCGCACCGGGCCACCGGCGATGACGCCGGTACCGGGCGAGGCCGGACGGAGGAAGACGACACCGGCGGCCTCTTCACCCTGCACGATGTGCGGGATGGTGCCCTGGATACGGGGCACCCTGAAGAAGTGCTTCTTGGCCTCTTCGACACCCTTGGCGATGGCCGCGGGCACTTCCTTGGCCTTGCCGTAGCCGACGCCGACCATGCCGTTGCCGTCACCGACGATGACGAGGGCGGTGAAGCTGAAGCGACGACCACCCTTCACGACCTTGGCCACTCGGTTGATCTTTACGACGCGCTCGATGTACGAGACGCCCTTGTCAGCGTTGCCACCGCGGCGATCGTCACGACGACCGTCACGCCGCTCGCCACCGGCGGCGCCACCGCGACGCGGAGCTCCAGCCATCAGTGGTTCCTCTTCTCGTTGCTCTTGTTAGAACGGGCCATCAGAACTCCAGCCCGCCTTCGCGGGCGCTGTCCGCGAGGGCCGCGATGCGACCCGCGTAGCGGTTTCCGCCACGGTCGAACACGACCGCGGTGATCCCGGCAGCCTTGGCCCGCTGAGCGAGAAGCTCGCCGACCTGCTTCGCCTTGTCGGTCTTCGCGCCGGAGTCCGCGCGCAGGGAGGACTCCATGGTGGAGGCGCTCACCAGCGTGTGGCCCTGGGCGTCGTCGACGATCTGCACGAACAGGTGTCGCGTGGAACGGTTGACGACCAGGCGCGGACGCGCGGCCGTACCGACCACCTTCTTGCGGACTCGGCCGTGGCGGCGGGCCCGCGAGACGGCGCGGGCGGCCGTGTGCTTGCCGAACGCAGTCTTGCCAGCCATGCCTACTTACCAGCCTTTCCGACCTTGCGGCGGATAACCTCGCCCTGGTAACGCACACCCTTGCCCTTGTACGGGTCGGGCTTGCGCAACTTGCGGATGTTCGCGGCGATCTCGCCGACCTTCTGCTTGTCGATGCCGTCCACGTGGAACAGGGTCGGCTTCTCGACGCGGAAGGAGACACCCTCGGGGGCGTCGACGATCACCGGGTGGCTGAAGCCGAGAGCGAACTCGAGCTGAGTCGGGCTCTTGGCCTGAACGCGGTAACCGACGCCCACGATCTCCAGGGTCTTGGAGTAACCCTGAGTCACGCCGGTCACCATGTTGGCGATCAGCGTGCGGGACAGTCCGTGCAGCGCACGGACCTTGTTCTCGTCGTTGGGACGAGAGACGGTAACGGTGCCGTCGTCGCCCTTGGCGACGTCGATCGGCTCCGCGACCTTGTGAGAGAGCGTGCCCTTGGGGCCCTTGACCGTGACATCCCGGCCGTCGATGGCGACGTCCACGCCGTTCGGTACAGGGATGGGCAGCCGTCCGATACGTGACATGCTGTGATTTCTCCCTTCTACCAAACGAAGGCGAGGACTTCCCCGCCCACTCCACGCTTGCCGGCCTGCTTGTCGGTCATGAGGCCACCGGACGTCGAGATGATCGCGACGCCCAGTCCGCCCAGGACCCGAGGCAGGTTGTCCTTCTTTGCATAGACCCGCAGGCCGGGCTTGGAAACCCGGCGCAGGCCCGCGAGCGACCGCTCACGGCTCGGCCCGAACTTGAGCTCCACCACGAGGTTCTTTCCGACCTTGGCGTCCTCGACGCTCCAGGCCTGAATGTAACCCTCCTGCTGGAGGATCTCGGCGATGTGCGCCTTGATCTTCGAGTACGGCATCGCCACGGTGTCGTGGTACGCCGAGTTCGCGTTTCGCAGACGCGTAAGCATGTCTGCGATCGGGTCGGTCATCGTCATGGCCGGTGGCCTTCCTCACCGCGGTTTCCACAAGGGACCTTCGGTGCGGTCATGGGCGCTTGAGGCAGCGCCCGGTGAATACGAACTTCTATGTACGGCTGGGAGCCCGCGCGAGCCTGTGGCGTCCACAGGAGCGCGCGGCCGGCTACCAGCTGGACTTGGTGATGCCAGGCAGCTCGCCCCGGTGCGCCATCTCGCGGAAGCAGATGCGGCACAGGCCGAACTTCCTGTAGACGGCGCGGGGACGACCACAGCGCGAGCACCGAGTGTACGCCCGGACCTCGAACTTGGCCTTGCGAGCAGCCTTGACCTTGAGCGACGTCTTCGCCATGATCAGGCCTCCTTGAAGGGGAAACCGAGGAGCTTGAGCAGCGCCCGGCCCTGGTCGTCGGTCTTCGCGGTGGTCACGACCGTGATGTCCATACCACGCTGACGGTCGACCTTGTCCTGGTCGATCTCGTGGAACATGACCTGCTCGGTGAGACCGAAGGTGTAGTTGCCGTTGCCGTCGAACTGCTTGGGCGACAGGCCGCGGAAGTCACGGATACGCGGCAGCGCCAGCGACAGCAGCCGGTCCAGGAACTCCCACATGCGGTCGCCGCGCAGCGTGACGTGCGCGCCGATCGGCATGCCCTCACGCAGCTTGAACTGGGCGATGGACTTGCGGGCCCGGACGACCGCCGGCTTCTGACCGGTGATCACGGTGAGGTCACGGACGGCGCCGTCGATGAGCTTCGAGTCGCGCGCGGCCTCGCCGACACCCATGTTCACCTTGATCTTGGTGATCGTGGGCACCAGCATGATGTTCTCGAACCCGAACTCCTCGTGCAGCTTCGCGATGATCTCTTCGCGGTAGCGCTGCTTGAGGCGCGGGAGCTGCCGCTCGGTCGCGACGGACTCAGTGGTGTTCGCGGTCATCAGTTGTCCTCACCCGACTCGTCAGAGGCGGCCTTGGCCGACTCCTTCTTGGCAGGCTTCTCGTCATCCTTGAGCTTCTTGACGTTGCTCACGTGGATGGGAGCCTCCATGGTCTGCACGCCGCCGGTCTTGGCGCCACGCGGGCCCTGGTTGGTCTCCTTGGAGTGCTTCTTGATCATGTTGACGCCTTCGACCACCACGCGCTCCTCGCGCGGGTGGGCGGCGAGCACACGACCCTTGGCACCCTTGTCCTTACCGGCGATGACCTGAACCAGGTCACCCTTCTTCACGTGGAGCTTCGGCATTACAACACCTCCGGCGCGAGCGAGATGATGCGCATGAACTTCTTGTCACGCAGCTCACGTCCGACGGGGCCGAAGATACGCGTGCCACGAGGGTCACCGCTGTCCTTGATGATGACGGCGGCGTTCTCGTCGAAGCGGATGTAGGAGCCGTCGGGCCGGCGGCGCTCCTTGACAGTCCGGACGATGACGGCCTTGACCACATCGCCCTTCTTCACGGTGCCGCCAGGAATGGCGTCCTTGACCGTGGCGACGATGATGTCGCCGATTCCCGCGTAGCGCCGACCCGAGCCACCGAGCACACGAATGCAAAGGACTTCCTTCGCACCCGTGTTGTCGGCGACCTTGAGTCGCGACTCCTGCTGGATCACTTGTACTCCTGTTTGTCTCGCTGGTTCTCACCCGCGGTGAGCCTTGCGGAACCTGATGTGGTCTTGTTCCCCCGGCGACAGTTCCGACTGGCCGAGTCCGCCTCCCCCAGCACCCTCGCGGTACGGCTTGCGCCTTCCCGCCGTGCCAGGCGTGACTTTCTCGCCCACGAGCCGCCGCCGCAGGCGGGGCGAAGATCAACCTCGCCCCCTTGGACACCAGCATGGGGGGTGACTGCGTCACCCCCCACGAGGCGCGTTTCTTACTTGGCCTTCTCGAGGATCTCGATGACCCGCCAGCGCTTGCTGGCGGACAGCGGCCGGGTCTCCATCAGGAGAACGCGGTCGCCGACGCCACAGGCGTTGGCCTCGTCGTGCGCCTTGTACTTGGTCGTCCGACGGATGACCTTGCCGTACAAGGGGTGCTTCACGCGGTCCTCGACAGCGACGACGACAGTCTTGTCCATCTTGTCGCTGACGACCAGACCCTCACGGGTCTTGCGGTAGTTCCGCGTCTCGGTTGTGCTCTCAGCTGTCTCAGCCATCGATCGACTCCTTCTCAACCGTAACAATGCCGAGCTCCCGCTCGCGCATCACGGTGTAGATACGGGCGATCTCGCGGCGGACGGCACGCAGCCGCCCGTGGCTCTCCAACTGGCCGGTCGCGGCCTGGAAGCGGAGGTTGAACAGCTCCTCCTTGGCTTCCTTCAGCTTCTGGACCAGGGTGTCCTGGTCCTCCACCCGCAGCTCACCGGCGGTCAGGCCCTTAGCCATCACGCCTCACCCACTTCACGCTTAACGAACCGGCACTTCATCGGGAGCTTGTGCATCGCACGACGCAGGGCTTCGCGAGCCACCGGCTCAGCGACACCCGACAGCTCGAACATGACGCGACCGGGCTTGACGTTGGCGATCCACCACTCCGGCGAACCCTTACCGGAACCCATGCGGGTCTCGGCCGGCTTCTTGGTGAGGGGACGGTCCGGGTAGATGTTGATCCAGACCTTGCCGCCACGCTTGATGTGACGAGTCATGGCGATACGAGCCGACTCGATCTGGCGGTTGGTCACATAGGAGTGCTCAAGCGCCTGAATGCCGAACTCGCCGAACACGACCCTGGTGCCACCCTTGGCGGCGCCGTGACGGTCGGGCCGGTGCTGCTTGCGGTGCTTGACCCTGCGCGGGATCAGCATGGTCAGCTCCCTTCAGCACCCGGCTGCGCAGCCGGGCCGGTCTCGGGGGCAGCCTGCGAGGCCGCCTCAGTCCTGGGTGCACGGTCGCCACGGGCGGCTCCGCCACGACGGGGACGGTCGCCACCGGCGCCGCCGCCACGACGGGGACGGTCGCCACCGGCGCCGCCACCGCGACGGTCGTCGCGGTCCCGACGCTGGCCCGCACGAGCGCCGGCGGCAGCCGCCTCACGCTCGGCGCGGCTGGTCGGGGCCTCACCCTTGTAGATCCACACCTTCACGCCGATGCGGCCGAAGGTGGTACGGGCCTCGTAGAGGCCGTAGTCGATGTCCGCACGGAGGGTGTGCAGGGGCACGCGGCCCTCGCGGTAGAACTCCGAACGGGACATCTCAGCGCCGCCCAGACGACCGGAGCACTGCACCCGGATGCCCTTGGCGCCGCTCTTCATGGCCGACTGCATCGCCTTGCGCATGGCCCGACGGAACGAGACACGGCTGGACAGCTGCTCGGCCACACCCTGAGCGACGAGCTGAGCGTCGATCTCGGGGTTCTTGACCTCGAGGATGTTCAGCTGGACCTGCTTCTTGGTCAGCTTCTCGAGGTCACCACGGATCCGGTCGGCCTCGGCGCCGCGGCGGCCGATGACGATGCCCGGACGGGCGGTGTGAATGTCGACCTGTACCCGGTCGGTGGTCCGCTCGATCTCCACCTTGGAGATGCCGGCCCGCTCCATGCCCTTCTTGAGCATGCGGCGGATCGCCACATCCTCGGCAACGTACGACTTGTAGAGCTTGTCGGCATACCACCGGCTCTTGAAGTCGGTCGTGATGCCGAGGCGGAACCCGTGCGGGTTAACCTTCTGACCCACTAGCGGGTCCTCCCCTTCGGCTCGCGGGACTCCACGATCACGGTGATGTGGCTCGTCCGCTTGTTGATCCGATAGGCACGACCCTGAGCGCGGGGACGGAACCGCTTCAGCGTCGGGCCCTCGTCGACCCAGGCACGGCTCACGAAGAGCGTGTCGCGGTCGAGCTTGAAGTTGTGCTCCGCGTTGGCAATGGCGCTGGACAGCACCTTGTACACGGTCTCGCTCGCCGACTGGGGAGCGAACTGCAGCACGGCCTGCGCCTCCGAAGCGGGCAGCCCGCGAATGAGGTCCACCACACGGCGGGCCTTCATGGGCGTGTGGCGCGCGAACCGCACCTGAGCCCTGGCTTCCATCGCTTACTCCTCTTACCTTCTTCGACAGGCGCTTACCGCCGGCTGCGGCGGTCTTCCTTGACGTGGCTGCGGAACGTCCGCGTCGGCGCGAACTCACCGAGCTTGTGACCGATCATCGACTCGGTGACGAACACCGGGACGTGCTTGCGGCCGTCGTGAACGGCGATCGTGTGACCGAGCATGTCCGGCACGATCATGGAGCGCCGCGACCACGTCTTGATGACGTTCTTGGTGCCCTTCTCGTTCTGGACATCCACCTTCTTCTGAAGGTGGTCGTCCACGAAGGGACCCTTCTTAAGGCTACGTGGCATTTTGGCTGCTCCTACCGCTTCTTCCGCTTAGTCCGACGACGGATGATCAGCCGGTCGCTGGCCTTGTTCGCCGCACGAGTACGACCCTCGGGCTTGCCCTTGGGGTTGACGGGGTGACGACCACCGGAGGTCTTACCCTCACCACCGCCGTGCGGGTGGTCGACCGGGTTCATCGCGACACCGCGGACGGTGGGGCGCTTGCCCTTCCACCGCATACGGCCGGCCTTACCCCAGTTGATGTTGGCCTGCTCGGCGTTGCCGACCTGGCCGATGGAGGCCCGGCAGCGGACGTCGACCTGGCGCATTTCGCCGGAGGGCATACGCAGCGTGGCGTACTGGCCCTCCTTGGCGAGAAGCTGGATCTGCGCACCGGCGGACCGGCCCAGCTTGGCGCCGCCACCCGGACGGAGCTCCACCGCGTGGATGAAGGTACCGGTCGGGATGTTGCGCAGCGGGAGGCAGTTACCCGGCTTGATGTCGGCCGCGGGGCCGTTTTCAATCAGGTCGCCCTGCTTGAGGCCGGTCGGGCAGAGGATGTAGCGCTTCTCCCCGTCGGCGTAGTGCAGCAGAGCGATGCGGGACGTGCGGTTCGGGTCGTACTCGATGTGAGCGACCTTGGCCGGGATCCCGTCCTTGTCGTGGCGCCGGAAGTCGATGATCCGGTAAGCACGCTTGTGACCGCCACCCTGGTGGCGGGTGGTGACTCGGCCGTGGACGTTACGGCCACCCTTGCTGTGCAGGGGTGCAAGCAGCGACTTCTCGGGCGTGCTGCGCGTGATCTCGGAAAAGTCCGAGACGCTGGCGCCGCGGCGACCCGGGGTCGTCGGCTTGAGTTTACGGATGCCCATCTTTTTCGTTCATCCTTCGTCGGTTAATCCGGTCGAATGCCCCTCGCCTGTCGACGAGGGGCGTTCTACCTGTTACTTACTGAGCGAGCGGGTCAGCCGACCTGGCCGAAGATGTCGATCCGGTCTCCCTCGGCCAAGCTCACGATCGCGCGCTTGGTGCTGGGACGCTGCCCGTAACCGGCCTTGGTCCGCTTGCGCTTGCCCTGGCGGTTGATGGTGTTGACGCTGGCCACCTTGACACCGAAGATCTGCTCGATGGCGATCTTGACCTGCGTCTTGTTGGCCGTCTTCCGCACCAGGAACGTGTACTTGTTGTGCTCGTCGATGAGGCCGTAGCTCTTCTCCGACACAACCGGCTTGATGATGATGTCGCGCGGGTCGGCGATCTTCTGCATCAGGCGTCTTCCTTCCCGCTCTTGCTCAGGCGAGTGACGACCTGGTCGTACGCCTCCTGAGTGAAGACGACGTCGTCGTAGCAGAGCACGTCGTAGGTGTTCAGCTGCCCGGCGTCCAGCAGGTGGACCTCGGGCGCGTTGCGCAGGCTCATCCAGGTGAGCTCGTCACCCTCGTCGACGACGACGAGGACGCTACGGGTCTGCGTGATCTTCCGCAGCGACTCGAGAGCCGCCTTGGTCTTCGGGGTCTCACCCTGGACCAGGGCGCTGACCACGTGAACGCGACCGCCGTTGGCCCGGTCGGAGAGGGCGCCACGCAGGGCGGCGGCCTTCATCTTCTTGGGGGTCTTCTGGGAGTAGTCCCGGGGAAGCGGTCCGTGGACGGTGCCACCGCCGGCGAACTGCGGAGCGCGGGTCGAACCCTGACGGGCGCGGCCGGTGCCCTTCTGGCGGTACGGCTTCTTGCCGCCACCGCTGACCTCACCGCGGGTCTTGGCCTTGTGGGTGCCCTGCCGGCGAGCGGCGAGCTGGGCCACGACGACCTGGTGGATCAGCGGGATGTTGACCTTGGCGTCAAAGATGTCGCCGGGCAGGTCGACGGTGCCGGTCTTCGCGCCGCTCACGTCGAGGACGTCAATGGTGCTCACTTGGCAGCCCCCTTCTTGGCAGCGGTACGGACGAGAACCAGGCTGCCGTTGGCGCCGGGGATCGCACCCTTGATCAGGATGAGGCCCTTCTCGGCGTCCACGGCGTGGACCTTGAGGCTCTGGATGGTGGTGCGGACGTTACCCATCCGACCGGCCATGCGCAGGCCCTTGAAGACGCGGCCCGGGGTGGCGCAGCCGCCGATGGAACCCGGCGAGCGGTGCTTGCGCTGGGTACCGTGCGAGGCGCTGAGGCCCTTGAAGCCGTGGCGCTTCATGACACCGGCGAAACCCTTGCCCTTGCTCTTGCCCGTCACGTCGACGAACTGGCCGGCCTCGAAGGTGTCGGCGGAGAGCTCCTGGCCCAGGGTGTAGTCGCCCGCGTCATCGGTGCGGATCTCCGCGAAGTAGCGGCGCGGGGTGATGTCGTGCTTGCGCAGGTAGTCGCCGAGCGGCTTGTTGACCTTCCGCGGGTCGACCTGCCCGAAGCCGAGCTGCACGGCGGAGTAGCCGTCCTTCTCGGGGGTGCGGACGCGGGTCACGACGCACGGACCAGCCTCGACGACGGTCACCGGGACCATCCGGTTGTCCGCGTCGAAGACCTGGGTCATGCCGAGCTTCTTGCCCAGGACGCCCTTGATCTGCTTAGCCATGTCAGTGCGTTCCCTCAGAGCTTGATCGAGATGTCAACGCCGGCGGGGAGGTCGAGTCGCATGAGCGAGTCGACCGTCTTCGGCGTCGGGTCGATGATGTCAATCAGCCGCTTGTGCGTGCGCATCTCAAAGTGCTCGCGGCTGTCCTTGTATTTGTGCGGCGAGCGGATGACGCAGTACACGTTCTTCTCGGTCGGCAGCGGCACCGGGCCCGCGACCTTAGCGCCAGTCCTCGTCACCGTCTCGACGATCTTCTTGGCCGAGCTGTCGATGACCTCGTGGTCATAGGCCTTGAGCCGGATGCGGATCTTCTGTCCCGCCATAATGGCCTCGGTGTCCTTCGCTGTCGTCTGAAAAAGTTACGTGCGGCCTGTTGCCGCTGTATGAGGTCGAGTCCGCCTCGTCCGGTGTCCCGCGGGTCCGTCTCCGGAATCCCGCCGTCGCCGGCTCGGCTTCTTCTCCCAGCCCCACGTAGCAGACACTGTGGATCTGCGCTTTCTTCCGTGATCTGGCAGTTACTTCGGTCACTCCGTGGCCGAACCAACTGCGAGATCACGGTTCGTGGGGGTGCTGCCGGGGGCACGTGCCGTACGGCGCGAACCCCCTCGTGGTGCGACGGCCGACCCTGCGTCGAGGGCCGACCGCCACTCCGCGATCGTACTACTTGATGATCTTGGTCACTCGACCCGCACCGACGGTGCGGCCACCCTCACGGATGGCGAACTTGAGACCGTCCTCCATCGCGATGGGCTGGATCAGCGAGACGGACATCTCGGTGTTGTCACCGGGCATGACCATCTCGGTGCCCTCGGGCAGGTTCACAACACCGGTCACGTCAGTCGTACGGAAGTAGAACTGGGGACGGTAGTTGTTGAAGAACGGCGTGTGGCGGCCGCCCTCGTCCTTGGACAGGATGTAGACCTGAGCCTCGAACTCGGTGTGCGGGGTGGTCGTGCCCGGCTTGATGATGCACTGGCCGCGCTCGACGTCCTCACGCTTGATGCCGCGCAGGAGCAGACCGACGTTGTCGCCCGCCTGGCCCTCGTCGAGGAGCTTGCGGAACATCTCGACACCGGTGACCGTGGTCGTGGTCTTGGTGTCCTTGATGCCGATGATGTCGACGGTCTCGTTGACCTTGACGATACCGCGCTCGATACGGCCGGTGACGACGGTGCCACGACCGGTGATCGAGAAGACGTCCTCGATCGGCATGAGGAACGGCTTGTCGGTCTCACGAGCCGGCTGCGGGACGTTCTCGTCCACAGCGGTCATGAGCTCGATGATGCTGTCGCCCCACTTCTCGTCGCCCTCAAGCGCCTTCAGCGCCGAGACGCGGATGACGGGCAGGTCGTCGCCGGGGAACTCCTGAGCCGAGAGAAGCTCGCGGACCTCGAGCTCGACGAGCTCCAGGATCTCCTCGTCGTCCACCATGTCGGCCTTGTTCAGGGCGACAACGATGTAGGGGACGCCGACCTGGCGGGCCAGGAGGACGTGCTCCTTGGTCTGCGGCATCGGGCCGTCGGTGGCGGCGACCACGAGGATCGCGCCGTCCATCTGAGCCGCACCGGTGATCATGTTCTTCACGTAGTCGGCGTGACCGGGGCAGTCCACGTGAGCGTAGTGGCGCTGCTCGGTCTGGTACTCGACGTGCGCGATGGAGATCGTGATACCACGAGCCTTCTCCTCGGGCGCCTTGTCGATCTTGTCGAACGGGGTCGCCTCGTTGAGGTTCGGGTAACGCTCGTGGAGCACCTTGGTGATCGCCGCGGTCAGAGTGGTCTTGCCGTGGTCGATGTGTCCAATGGTGCCGATGTTTACGTGCGGCTTGGTCCGCTCGAACTTGGCCTTGGCCACTGCTCTGTCTCCTTAGAGATTCTGACTTGACTTGCGTCTTCGTACTTGGGCTTGGGGAGGCCGGGCCTTTTCAGGACCGGCCGACGAGTGACTGCTCGCCCCGCACCCCCTCGGCGCCGGGAAGGCGATCTTCTCGCCCCCCCCGCACCGAAACGGATGCCGGACTTACTCGCCCCGCACCCCCTCGGTGGCGGGGCGGCGATCTTCTCGCCTCCCGCACCGAAACGGATGCCGGACTTACTCGCCCCGCACCTTCGCGACGATCTCCTTGGCGATGTGCGCAGGCACTTCCGCATAGGAGTCGAACTGCATGCTGTAGCTCGCGCGTCCCTGCGTCTTGCTACGGAGGTCACCCACGTAGCCGAACATCTCAGAGAGCGGCACGAGCGCCTTGACGATGCGGGCGCCGGAGCGCTCGTCCATCGCCTGGATCTGCCCGCGGCGACCGTTGAGGTCACCGATGACATCACCCATGTAGTCCTCGGGCGTGGTGACCTCGACGGCCATCATCGGCTCCAGGATTACGGCGTCCGCCTTGCGCGCGGCCTCCTTGAAGGCCATCGAGCCGGCGATCTTGAAGGCCATTTCGGACGAGTCCACCTCGTGGTAGGCACCGTCCTGCAGGGTGACCTTGACCCCGACCATGGGATAGCCGGCGAGAACACCGAACTCGGCGGCCTCCTGGGCACCCGCGTCGACCGACGGGATGTACTCCCGCGGGATGCGGCCACCGGAGACCTTGTTGGAGAACTCGTAGCCGTCGTTTCCGTCGCCCAGCGGCTCAATGTCAATGATGACCTTGGCGAACTGGCCGGAACCACCGGTCTGCTTCTTGTGGACGTAGTCGACCTTCTCCACCTTGCGGCGGATGGTCTCCCGGTAGGCCACCTGCGGACGACCGATGTTGGCCTCGACCTTGAACTCGCGGCGCATCCGGTCGACGAGGATCTCCAGGTGGAGCTCGCCCATACCCCAGATGACCGTCTGCCCGGTCTCCTCGTCACGACGGACCTGGAAGGACGGGTCCTCCTCGGCCAGACGCTGGATCGCGGTGCCCAGCTTCTCCTGGTCGCTCTTGGTCTTGGGCTCGATGGCGACGCTGATGACCGGCGCCGGGAAGTTCATCGACTCCAGGACCACGGGGTTGGCCGGGTCGGACAGGGTGTCACCGGTGGTGGTGTCCTTCAGACCCATGACGGCGACGATCTGACCAGCGACGGCCGACGGGCGCTCTTCGCGCTTGTTGGCGTGCATCTGGTAGATCTTGCCGATCCGCTCCTTGCGGCCCTTCACCGAGTTGACCACGGCGGTGCCGGTCTCGAGCGTGCCCGAGTAGATGCGGATGTAGGTGAGACGGCCCAGGTGCTGGTCGGCCGCGATCTTGAAGGCGAGCGCGGAGAACGGCTCGGTGACATCGGCGTGACGCTCGATGATCTCGTCTTCCTTGCCGACCGCGTGGCCCTTGAAGGCCGGGATGTCGATCGGGGCGGGAAGGTAGGCGACGATCGCGTCGAGCAGGGGCTGCACGCCCTTGTTCTTGAACGCGGTGCCGGTCAGGACCGGGTTGATGGCGCTGGCCAGCGTCGCGCGGCGGATGGCCGCGACCAGCTGCTCCTCGGTGGGCTCGACGCCCTCCAGGAAGAGCTCCATCAGCTCGTCGTCGTTCTCGGCGACGGTCTCGACGAGCTTGTCACGCCACTCGCGGGCGGTCTCGGCGTGCTCCGCCGGGATGTCCACGGTCTCGTACATCTCGCCCTTGGCCGCCTCGGCGCTCCAGAGCAGGCCCTTCATCTTCACCAGGTCGATGACGCCCTTGAAGTCAGCCTCGACGCCCCAGGGAAGCTGGATGACCGCGGGGGTCGCGTTCAGGCGGCTGATCATCATGTCGACGCAGCGGTGGAACTCCGCGCCGACGCGGTCCATCTTGTTGACGAAGCAGATCCGGGGAACCTCGTAGCGGTCGGCCTGACGCCACACCGTCTCGGACTGCGGCTCGACACCGGCGACGCCGTCGAACACGGCGACGGCACCGTCGAGGACGCGGAGCGAACGCTCCACCTCGATCGTGAAGTCCACGTGACCCGGCGTGTCGATGATGTTGATCGTGTGGCCGAGCCACTCGCAGGTCGTAGCAGCGGAGGTGATGGTGATACCACGCTCCTGCTCCTGCTCCATCCAGTCCATCGTGGCTGCGCCCTCGTGGACTTCACCGATCTTGTAGTTGATACCGGTGTAGAACAGGATGCGCTCGGTCGTCGTGGTCTTGCCCGCGTCGATGTGGGCCATGATCCCGATGTTGCGGACCTTGGCCAGGTCAAGAGCGGTCGTGGTGGCCACTTCTCTCGCGTCCTCGTCGTCTCGTCGAACCCGCTGTTACCAGCGGTAGTGGGCGAAGGCCTTGTTGGACTCGGCCATCTTGTGGGTGTCCTCGCGCTTCTTGACACTGGCGCCGAGGCCGTTGCTGGCGTCGAGCAGTTCGTTCATGAGGCGCTCGGTCATGGTCTTCTCGCGGCGGGCGCGGGAGTACTGCACCAGCCAGCGCAGGGCCAGGGTGGTGCTGCGCGCGGCGCGCACCTCGACCGGGACCTGGTAGGTCGCGCCACCGACACGGCGGCTGCGGACCTCAAGGGTGGGCTTGACGTTGTCCAGCGCGCGCTTCAGGGTGACGACCGGGTCGTTGCCGGTCTTCTCCTTGGCGCCTTCGAGGGCGCCGTAGACGATGGACTGCGCGATGGAGCGCTTGCCGTCCAGGAGAACCTTGTTGATGAGCGCGGTGACCAGCGGCGAGTTGTGGACCGGGTCAGCCATGAGCTGACGACGGCCAGGAGAACCCTTGCGAGGCATTCTTACTTCTCCTTCTTCGCGCCGTAACGGCTACGGGCCTGCTTGCGGTTGCGGACACCCTGGGTGTCCAGCGAGCCGCGGATGATCTTGTAGCGAACACCCGGCAGGTCCTTCACACGACCGCCACGGACGAGCACGATGGAGTGCTCCTGGAGGTTGTGGCCGACACCCGGGATGTAGGCCGTGACCTCGATGCCGTTGGTGAGCCGGACACGCGCGACCTTGCGGAGGGCGGAGTTCGGCTTCTTGGGGGTCGTGGTGTAAACGCGCATGCAGGTGCCGCGTCGCTGGGGGCTGGCCTTGAGCGCCGGGGTCTTGGTCTTGGTGACCTTATCCTGGCGGCCCTTGCGGACCAGCTGCTGAATCGTAGGCACCGCGTCTCCGTTCGTGCTTGCCGGTGATTCGAATGTTGTGCTTTTGCAGGCACTGCCGGTGTCATGACCTGCGAGTTTTCCGTCCACTCCGACCCACGCGCTCGGGCGTGTCGCGCATGTATCGCGCCACATCCTCGGCCAGGCCAGTGGAGGAGGCCATACGGCGCCTCTGCCGACTCCCCGCGGGAAACCTGTCGACGCGCACGCATGAGAGCCCATGAAGCCACGGGCACGAAGGGAAAGACTACCTAGTCCAACGCAACACGTCAAAACGGCTGCGCCCATCGGGCACCATTACGAGTGCCCGCGTGCGTGTCATGACTCCTGCGATCGGTTTCCGGCCGACTGCTGCTGGGTCCATAACGAGTTTACCGGCAGTAGGGGACTTCTCCGGCCGTTCTCTTCTTCAAGGTGCGGCTTTCCCCGCAACGTTCCGGTCAAGAAAGATCCACAGACCTCGGGCCGGACACGCGACGGCGCCCGGCCCCTCTGGGAGGGACCGGGCGCCGGCTTCGTCACTCGGCGGTCGTGCCGACCGGGTGTCTAGCGGTTGTACTGACCGAAGTCGTACTCCTCCAGCGGCACGGCCTCACCGGAGCCCGAACCGAAGGTGTAGTCCGCCGCGGAGCCGTCGTAGCCGCCGACCGTGTACATCGCGGCCTTGGCCTCCTCGGTGGGCTCGACCCGGATGTTGCGGTACTGCGGCATGCCGGTACCGGCCGGGATGAGCTTTCCGATGATGACGTTCTCCTTGAGACCGAGCAGCGAGTCCGACTTGGCGTGGATCGCCGCGTCGGTGAGCACTCGGGTGGTCTCCTGGAAGGACGCCGCCGACAGCCAGGACTCGGTTGCGAGCGAGGCCTTCGTGATGCCCATCAGCACCGGACGGCCCGAGGCCGGCGTACCGCCCTCGGCCACGCACTCGCGGTTGATCCGCTCGAAGCGCGGCCGCTCGACCAGCTCACCGGGAAGCATGTCGGCGTCACCCGACTCCAGCACGTTCACGCGCTTGAGCATCTGCCGGACGATGATCTCGATGTGCTTGTCGTGGATCGACACACCCTGCGAGCGGTAGACCTGCTGAACCTCGGCCACCAGGTGCAGCTGCACGGCCCGGGGGCCGAGAATGCGCAGCACCTCGTTGGGGTTGACGGCACCGGCGATCAGCTGCTGACCGACCGTGACGCGCTGCCCGTCGGAGACCAGCATGCGCGACCGCATGGAGACCGGGTAGGCGACCTCCTCCGAACCGTCGTCCGGGACGATCACGATCTTGCGGGACTTGTCCGTCTCGTCGACCCGGACCCGGCCCTCGGCCTCGCTGATCGGGGCGACGCCCTTGGGGACGCGCGCCTCGAAGAGCTCCTGCACACGGGGCAGACCGTGGGTGATGTCCGCACCCGCCACACCACCGGTGTGGAAGGTACGCATCGTCAGCTGGGTGCCCGGCTCGCCGATCGACTGGGCGGCGATGATGCCGACCGCCTCGCCGACGTCCACGAGCTTGCCGGTCGCGAGCGAACGGCCGTAGCAGGTGGCGCAAACACCGATCTTGGCCTCGCAGACGAGAGCGCTGCGGGTCCTGACGGTCTCCACTCCGGCCTCGACCAGCGCGGTGACGTGGGTGTCGTTGATGTCGACCCCGGCGGACGCGATGACCTTGCCGTCCACCTCGACGTCCTCGGCCAGGATGCGGCCGTGCACGTTGCTCTCGGCGTTCTCCGCCTTGACCAGGTTGCCCTGGGAGTCGCGGTCGGCGACGTGCAGCGGGACCCCGCGGTCGGTGCCGCAGTCGATCTCACGGACGATGACGTCCTGCGCGACGTCCACCAGACGACGGGTCAGGTAACCCGAGTCGGCGGTCCGCAGCGCGGTGTCCGCCAGACCCTTCCGCTGTCCGTGGGTGGAGATGAAGTACTCCAGCACCGACAGGCCCTCGCGGAACGAGGCCTTGATCGGACGCGGGATCGTCTCACCCTTGGTGTTGGACACCAGACCGCGGATACCGGAGATCTGCCGGACCTGCATCAGGTTGCCTCGGGCGCCCGACTGGACCATCATCCAGACCGGGTTGGTCTTCGGGAACGCCTTCTGCATGTCGTCGGTCACGTCACTGGTCGCGTGCGTCCAGATCTCGATGAGCTCCTGACGGCGCTCCTCGTCCGTGATGAGACCCCGCTCGTACTCGCGCTGGACCTTGTCGGCCCTGCGCTCGTACGTCTCCATGATCGTGGCCTTGTTGGGCGGCGAGATGACGTCCTCGATGGAGATCGTCACACCGGCCCGGGTGGCCCAGTAGAAGCCGGCGTCCTTGAGCGCGTCGAGCGCGGCCGCCACCTCCACCTTGGGGTACTTCTCGGCCAGCTCGTTGACGATCGCCGAGAGCTGCTTCTTGCCGACCTGGGAGTTCACGTACGGGTAGTTCGCCGGCAGCGTCTGGTTGAACAGGCAGCGGCCGAGCGTGGTCTCCAGGCGGTAGCTGTCGCCCGGCTCCCAGCCCTCGGGAGCCGTCCAGCCGCGGGGCGGCGGGACCTCGCCCTTCAACCGGATCTGGATCTTGGCCTGGATGTCCAGCTCGCGCCGGTCATAGGCCATGAGCGCCTCGGACACCGAGCCGAAGACCCTGCTCTGGCCGGGAGCGTTCTCGTCGTCGTCCTTGAGGGTGGTCAAGGAGTACAGGCCGATGATCATGTCCTGGGTGGGCATGGTCACGGGCTTGCCGTCGGCCGGCTTCAGGATGTTGTTGGTCGACAGCATCAGGATGCGGGCCTCGGCCTGCGCCTCGGCCGACAGCGGCAGGTGCACGGCCATCTGGTCACCGTCGAAGTCCGCGTTGAACGCGGTGCAGACGAGCGGGTGGATCTGGATGGCCTTGCCCTCGACCAGCTGCGGCTCGAAGGCCTGGATGCCCAGGCGGTGCAGCGTGGGCGCACGGTTGAGCAGCACCGGGTGCTCGGTGATGACCTCTTCGAGGACATCCCAGACGACCGGGCGGGCACGCTCGACCATCCGCTTGGCCGACTTGATGTTCTGCGCGTGGTTGAGATCGACCAGGCGCTTCATCACGAACGGCTTGAAGAGCTCCAGCGCCATCTGCTTGGGCAGACCGCACTGGTGCAGCTTCAGCTGCGGGCCGACGACGATGACCGAACGGCCGGAGTAGTCGACTCGCTTGCCCAGCAGGTTCTGGCGGAACCGGCCCTGCTTGCCCTTCAGCATGTCGCTGAGGGACTTCAGCGGGCGGTTGCCGGGACCCGTGACCGGACGGCCGCGGCGGCCGTTGTCGAACAGCGCGTCGACGGCCTCCTGGAGCATCCGCTTCTCGTTGTTCACGATGATCTCGGGGGCGCCGAGGTCGAGAAGCCGCTTGAGGCGGTTGTTCCGGTTGATCACACGCCGGTACAGGTCGTTCAGGTCCGAGGTCGCGAACCGGCCACCGTCGAGCTGCACCATCGGGCGCAGGTCCGGCGGGATGACCGGGATGCAGTCCAGAACCATGCCGTTGGGCGAGTTGCGGGTGTTCAGGAACGCGGACACGACCTTGAGACGCTTGAGCGCGCGGGCCTTCTTCTGGCCCTTGCCGCTGCGGATCGTCTCGCGCAGGTTCTCGGCCTCGAGGTCGAGGTCGAAGTTGGTCAGACGCTCCTGGATGGCCTGGGCGCCCATGCCACCGCGGAAGTAGCGGCCGAAGCGGTCGCGCATCTCGCGGTAGAGCAGCTCGTCGCCCTCAAGGTCCTGGACCTTGAGGTTCTTGAAGCGGCTCCAGACCTCGTCCAGACGGTCCAGCTCGCGCTGGGCCCGGTCGCGGAGCTGGCGCATCTCGCGCTCAGCGCCCTCACGGACCTTGCGGCGCTGGTCGCCCTTGGCGCCGGCGGCCTCCAGCTCGGCCAGGTCGTTCTCGAGCTTCTTCTGCCGGGCCTCGATGTCGGCGTCGCGCCGCTGCTCGACGTGCTGCCGCTCGACCGAGATCTTCGCCTCGAGCGAGGGCAGGTCACGCTCACGCATTTCCTTGTCGACATGCGTGATCATGTAGGCCGCGAAGTAGATGACCTTCTCGAGGTCCTTCGGGGCCAGGTCGAGCAGGTATCCCAGACGGGACGGGACACCCTTGAAGTACCAGATGTGCGTGACGGGCGCGGCCAGCTCGATGTGGCCCATCCGCTCACGACGCACCTTGGCGCGGGTCACCTCGACGCCACAGCGCTCACAGATGATGCCCTTGAAGCGGACGCGCTTGTACTTACCGCAGTAGCACTCCCAGTCCCGGGTCGGGCCGAAGATCTTCTCGCAGAAGAGTCCGTCCTTCTCGGGCTTGAGGGTCCGGTAGTTGATGGTCTCGGGCTTCTTGACCTCGCCGTGCGACCACTGGCGGATATCGTCAGCCGTCGCGAGGCCGATCCGAAGCTCGTCGAAGAAGTTGACGTCCAGCACTTGTATTCCCCTCCTCAGCTTCTAGATCAGACCTCTTCGACGCTGCTCGGCTCACGCCGAGACAGGTCGATGCCGAGCTCTTCCGCGGCGCGGAAGACGTCCTCGTCGGTGTCGCGCATCTCGATGGACATGCCGTCGCTGGAGAGCACCTCGACGTTCAGGCACAGCGACTGCATTTCCTTGATGAGGACCTTGAACGACTCCGGAATGCCCGGCTCGGGGATGTTCTCGCCCTTGACGATCGCCTCGTAGACCTTCACCCGGCCCAGCACGTCGTCGGACTTGATGGTCAGCAGCTCCTGCAGGGCGTAGGCGGCGCCGTACGCCTCCAGCGCCCACACCTCCATCTCACCGAAACGCTGGCCGCCGAACTGGGCCTTACCGCCGAGCGGCTGCTGGGTGATCATGGAGTACGGGCCGGTCGAACGCGCGTGGATCTTGTCGTCGACCAGGTGGAGCAGCTTCAGGATGTAGATGTAGCCGACCGAGATCGGGTGCGGGAACGGCTCGCCGGAGCGGCCGTCGAACAGCTGGGCCTTGCCGTTGGCACCGACCATGCGCCCGCCGTCCCTGTTGACCAGGGTGTTGTCGAGCAGCCCGACGATCTCTTCCTCGTTGGCGCCGTCGAAGACCGGGGTGGCCATGTTGGTGCGCGGGTCGATCTCGGCGAAGCCCTTGTCGCGCAGCCGCTCGGCCCACGCCTCCTGGACCCCCGAGATGTCCCAGCCTCGGGCGGCGATCCACCCCAGGTGGGTCTCCAGGACCTGGCCGACGTTCATCCGGCCGGGCACGCCCAGCGGGTTGAGGATGATGTCGACCGGCGTGCCGTCCTCCAGGAACGGCATGTCCTCGACCGGAAGGATCTTGGAGATGACGCCCTTGTTGCCGTGACGGCCGGCGAGCTTGTCACCGTCGGTGATCTTACGCTTCTGGGCCACGTAGACGCGGACCAGCTCGTTGACCCCCGGCGGCAGCTCGTCGCCCTCCTCGCGGCTGAACACGCGGACGCCGATGACCTTGCCCTGCTCGCCGTGCGGCACCTTCAGGGAGGTGTCGCGGACCTCGCGGGCCTTCTCACCGAAGATCGCGCGCAGCAGCCGCTCCTCCGGCGTCAGCTCGGTCTCGCCCTTCGGGGTGACCTTGCCGACCAGGATGTCGCCGGGCACGACCTCGGCGCCGATCCGGATGATGCCGCGCTCGTCGAGGTCGGCCAGGACCTCCTCGGAGACGTTCGGGATGTCCCGGGTGATCTCCTCGGGGCCCAGCTTGGTGTCGCGGGCGTCGACCTCGTGCTCCTCGATGTGGATCGAGGACAGGACGTCGTCCTGGACCAGACGCTGGGACAGGATGATCGCGTCTTCGTAGTTGTGGCCCTCCCACGGCATGAACGCCACGAGCAGGTTCTTGCCGAGCGCCATCTCACCGTTGTCGGTGCAGGGACCGTCGGCGACGACCTGGTTGACCTCGATCCGGTCGCCCTCGGCGACGATGGGCTTCTGGTTGAAGGACGTGCCCTGGTTGGAGCGCTTGAACTTGGCGACGCGGTAGGTCGTGCGAGTGCCGTCGTCGTTCATCACCGTGACGTAGTCGGCGGAGACCTCCTCGACCACGCCCGCCTTGTCGGCGGTGATGACGTCGCCGGCGTCGGTCGCGGCACGGTACTCCATGCCGGTGCCGACCAGCGGCGCCTCGCTCTTGAGCAGCGGCACCGACTGGCGCTGCATGTTGGAGCCCATGAGCGCGCGGTTGGCGTCGTCGTGCTCCAGGAACGGGATCATCGCGGTCGCGACGGACACCATCTGGCGCGCCGACACGTCCATGTAGTCGACCTCGTTGGCCCGCAGGGACTCGAACTCCCCGCCCTTACGGCGGACGAGCACCCGGTCCTCAAGGAACGTGCCATCGGGGCTGATCGGCGTGTTCGCCTGGGCGATGACGTAACGGTCCTCCTCGTCCGCGGTGAGGTATTCGACCGTGTCGGTGACCCGACCGTCGAGGACCTTGCGGTACGGCGTCTCGACGAAGCCGAAGGAGTTGACCCGGCCGAAGGAGGCCAGCGAGCCGATCAGACCGATGTTCGGTCCTTCCGGCGTCTCGATCGGGCACATCCGGCCGTAGTGGGACGGGTGGACGTCACGGACCTCGAAGCCGGCCCGCTCACGGGACAGACCACCGGGGCCCAGCGCGGACAGACGCCGCTTGTGCGTCAGGCCGGCCAGCGGGTTGGTCTGGTCCATGAACTGCGACAGCTGGGAGGTTCCGAAGAACTCCTTGATCGACGCGACGACCGGACGGATGTTGATCAGGGTCTGCGGCGTGATCGCCTCGACGTCCTGGGTGGTCATCCGCTCGCGGACGACGCGCTCCATCCGGGCCAGGCCCAGGCGGACCTGGTTCTGGATGAGCTCGCCGACCGTGCGCAGGCGGCGGTTGCCGAAGTGGTCGATGTCGTCGACCTCGACGACGACCTCGCGGTCATCGGCGCCCGCCATCGAGGTCTCGCCCGCGTGCAGCTTGACGATGTACTCGATCGTGGCGACGATGTCCTCTTCGGTCAGCGTCCCCTGCGTGATCTCGGAGTCGACCCCGAGCTTCTTGTTGATCTTGTATCGGCCGACCTTGGCGAGGTCGTAACGCTTGTGGTTGAAGTACAGGTTCTCCAGCAGCGTCTGCGCCGACTCCTTGGTCGGCGGCTCGCCCGGGCGCAGCTTGCGGTAGATGTCCAGCAGGGCGTCGTCCTGGCCGGCCGTGTGGTCCTTCTCCAGGGTGGCGCGCATGGACTCGTACTGCCCGAAACGCTCAAGGATCTGGTCGTTGGTCCACCCGAGCGCCTTCAGCAGGACCGTGACGGCCTGCTTGCGCTTGCGGTCGATGCGGACGCCGACGCTGTCACGCTTGTCGATCTCGAACTCGAGCCAGGCGCCCCGGGAGGGGATCACCTTGCAGCCGTAGAGGTCCTTGTCGGAGGTCTTGTCGACGCTGCGGTCGAAGTAGACGCCCGGGGACCGGACCAGCTGGGAGACCACGACACGCTCGGTGCCGTTGATGATGAATGTGCCCTTGCCGGTCATGAGCGGGAAGTCGCCCATGAACACGGTCTGGCTCTTGATCTCACCAGTGGTGTTATTGATGAACTCCGCCGTGACGAACATCGGGGCGGAGTAGGTCATGTCCTTGTCTTTGCACTCATCGACTGAGTACTTGGGCGGCTCGAACCGGTGGTCCCGGAACGACAGGGACATGGTCCCGGAGAAGTCCTCGATGGGACTGATCTCCTCGAAGATCTCTTCGAGACCCGACTGGGCCGGAACGTCCTTGCGCCCGGCCTGGCGAGCCGCCTCGACCCGCCCCTTCCACTTCTCGTTGCCGAGCAACCAGTCGAAGGACTCGGTCTGGAGAGCGAGAAGATCAGGAACTTCGAGCGGCTCCTGAATTCGTGCGAAAGACACACGACGGGGACCAGCGGGTACGGCGGAGGCGTTGCGCGAGGCTGCCAACAGATGTCCTTCCGAGGGCTCGCGGCGGACTGACTACACGCACGCCAGACGACCATGCATCAGAGCACCAAAAGAAGCGGGTCGTCAAAGGGCAGCGCAAAGGGGCAGTGTAGCCGAACGGCATACACCTGTCCACTTCAGTCTTGCTGCATGCTCCACGTTGGTCGCAGCATCGCCCGTCAGCGCCGAAACGTCAAGCCCGTGACCCGACATTTCGGCCGAGGAACAGCCGTGACGCTGGGAGTTTCCCCCCGGGTGACCTGCGCACACCACTGGATCCAAGACGATACCCGCGACCTGGTGTGGCTAACGCTCAGTCACACGGCGGTTCGAACGCTAGCCGAGTTCGGGCTGACGATCGACGTTGCCATGGACGATGTACCCGGAGGCACGCCAAACCCAAACACGGTCTTTACTAACAATTGGGTAACCCGCCACGCCGACTAGCCCGGCGGAGGGTTTCCGAGCAGCGTGGACAGCTCCGCCACCAGCCAGCGTGAGTCCTTTTTGACCATGACCAGACGGGCCCGGTTCTGGCTGACCTGGCGCCGGGGTTCCTTCTCTCCCGCGAGGGTCCTCACGGTGCCCGTGTTCATGAAAATCAGCACCTCGACCCGGTCGGGCTCCGCCGACTCCACCGCCGCCCCGGCCACCGTCACCTGCTGAACCGTGTGCTGCTGTCTGGCCAGCGGCATCAGGGTCGCGGCAAGCTGCCTGTAGTGCTCGGTGAGGGTGCCGGTGGTGTGTCCCCCGGCCCGTGCGAAATCTTGTTCGATCGTACGATAATCGTATGACAGCATGTCGGAGGCGACCAGGCGCGCCGCCGTCAGCGCCTCCTGCCCGGCGGCCTCGTTGCCGCGCAGGCGGCTCAGGTCGGCGTACATGACCCAGACCGCGGCCGCGAGGGCGAACGCCACAGCGGTCAGCACCCCGGTCACCAGCAGGGAGACCCGGGTCACAGGACCAGCTCCGCCTTTGACACGAGCCAGACGCCCTCGACCTTGGTCATTTCCATGTTCCACCGGTAGAAGCGCTCCTGGGGGGCGCTCTTGCTCCCCTCCCAGCGGATCACCGCGTCGCCCACCACCATCACCCGGGCCGTGTTCCCCTTCAACGAGACGAGCCCGGAAGCCCGCAGCGCGCCCGTCTGGACGACCTTGTTCTTGACGGTGGTCTCCTTGAGCTTCGCGAGATTGCCGGTGTACTCCACCCTGGCCGGCCCGGTGGAGGTGTCGAGGATGCGTTTGACGTCCGCGTCGACGCTCTGGTGGCTGACCGAGAGCAGATCGACCGCGTGCGCTCCCGCCGCCCGGACCGCCGCCCCGCGGTCGTCGGCCGCCGTCTGAGCCTCACGCAGATCACCGCCGATCCAGAAGGCGGCGCCTAGCAGTGCCGCGATCAGCGCGACCAGCGCCGGCCCGATGATCCTCAGCGGACGGAGGGGCCGAGCAGTTCTCACCGCCATGCGTCGCCTCCCATCGCGCGGTCTCCGGCGCACCGGCCGGTGACCGCGCGGCGCGGACCGCCCAGGCCGGCAAGCCCCCGGTCGCCGGATCATAACCCGCCGCACGATCGCCGCAGGAGGCTTTCCCGAGCCGTTTCAGACCCGGCCGGAACCCGGCGAGGCGGGCACCGGCGGAGAGGACACCTACGCGAAGGACGCCCGCGGGAAGATCATCTGTATGATCGAAGTCACCGCACGCCGTTGACGTGAGCCGCGACGAGCCGGGGATACTCCTCCAGCCAGTTCCGGCCGCGCTCGTCCACGAAGGAGTTGGGCGGCGGGATGACGCCGTTGGCGGCCAGCCAGGAGCCCGGTGGTCGCTGCGTACGCCGGATCCGGCTCTCGCTGGGCATGAGCTGCGGCGGGATCGGCGGCAGGCCACCCGGGTCGTGCCCCATCTGCGCCTCGGCCTCCAGCTCGGAGACGTCCTTCTCCTCGGACATGCCGATCGGGCCGTGCCTGCGGGCGTTGAGGAACTGACGGACCACCGGCTCGTCGCTGGAGAGCAGCATCTCGCGCGGCCCGAACATGACCAGCTCCCGCCGGAACAGCAGGCCTATCCCGTCGGGCACCGTGCGCGCGGTGTTGATGTCGTGGGTGACGATGAGGAACGTCGCCTCGGTCTCCGCGTTGAGATCGACGAAAAGCTGGTTCAGGTAGGCCGTGCGGACCGGGTCCAGGCCGGAGTCGGGCTCGTCGACCAAGATGACCTCCGGATCGAGGACGAGCGCCCTGGCCAGGCCGGCCCGCTTGCGCATGCCCCCGGAGATCTCTCCGGGAAGCTTCGCCTCCGCGCCGACCAGGCCGACGAGCTCGATCTTCTCCATGACGATGCGGCGGATCTCGGTCTCGCTCTTCCTGGTGTGCTCGCGCAGCGGGAAGGCGATGTTGTCGTAGAGGCTGAGCGAGCCGAACAGGGCTCCGTCCTGGAACAGGACGCCGAACAGTCTCCGGAGCTCGTAGAGCTTGTTCTCGCTGCAGTTGGCCAGGTCGTGGCCTTCGATCCAGATGTGGCCGCGTTCGGGCCGCAGAAGGCCGACCAGGGTCTTCAGGAAGACGGATTTGCCGGTTCCCGAAGGGCCGAGCAGCACCGAGATCTCCCCGGCGGGGAGCGTCAACGTGACGTCCTCCCAGATGACCTGCCTGCCAAAGGACTTGGTCAGGCCCTCGACCACGACTTCGACGCCCACGTGCCGCCCTCCAGAGACTACGGACCGTGACCGGTCGATAGCTTGACGGGGAATCACCCACGGATGACACAACCGTAGCGACGATCCCCCGAATTGGAAGAGGGTCCAATAAGATCCGGTGATCGTTACGACACGGTTACGGACCGGATCCGACCGTGGCGGTTACGGACCGGTCCGATCGTGGCATGCGAGCGGACGTCGGAAACAGCCGCGATCCGCGTCACGACACCCCTGCGACCACGAGGACACGCAGACGGAGAGACAGAAGTCACAACACCTCCCCGCCCACGAAGACACAGGGACGGAGACACAGAAGTCACAACACCCCCGCGCCCACGAAGACACAGGGACGGAGACACAGAAGTCACAACACCCCCGCGCCCACGAAGACACGGGGGTGGAGACACAGAAAGAGCGGGCCACCGGCACCTGGTGGACCCGCTCTTCCCGGTGAAGCTGAACTACTTGACGGTGACCGTCGCGCCGGCGGCCTCGAGAGCGGCCTTGGCCTTCTCCGCCTGCTCCTTGTTGACCTTGCCGTCGAAGACGGGCTTGGGGGCGCCGTCCACGAGGTCCTTGGCCTCCTTGAGGCCCAGGCTCGTCAGAGCGCGGATCTCCTTGATGACCTGGATCTTCTTGTCGCCGGCGGCCTCGAGGACGACGTCGAACTCGTCCTGCTCCTCGACCTCTTCGGCGGCGGCAGCGCCACCGGCACCCGGAGCGGCGGCGACGGCGACCGGAGCGGCGGCCTTGACGTCGAAGGTCTCCTCGAAGAGCTTCACGAAGTCGGACAGCTCAAGGAGGGTCATCTCCTTGAAAGCGTCGAGCAGCTCGTCGGTGCTGAGCTTCGCCATGGTGGTTCCTCCGTATGGATCTAACGATTAAGAATTGGGACCGCGGTTGTATGCGCTAATCCCCTGCGACCGCTTGCGCGGACCTACTCGCCGGCCTCGTCGCGCTTGGCGCGCAGAGCCTCGGCCAGCTGAGCCATGTTGGTGGGCAGCGCGTTGAAGACGGCGGCCGCGTGGCCCTGCTTCGCCTTCAGAGCGCCGGCCAGCTTCGCGAGGAGAACCTCACGCGACTCAAGGTCGGCAAGCTTGCTGATCTCAGCCGGGGTCATCGACTTGCCGTCGACGACACCACCCTTGATGATCAGGAGGGGATTGGCCTTGGCGAAGTCACGCAGACTCTTGGCAGCCTCGACCACGTCGCCGTTGACGAACGCGATCGCCGACGGACCCGCGAGCAGGTCGTCGAGCTGGTTGATCCCGGCCTCGTTGGCCGCGATCTTGGTCAGCGTGTTCTTCACCACGGCGAAATTCGCATTCTCACCGAGAGAAACGCGCAGCTGCTTGAGCTGGGCGACGGTGAGACCGCGGTACTCGGTCAGAACGGCAGCGCTAGAGCCTTCGAAGCTGCTCTTGAGCTCGGCTACAGCCGTTGCCTTTTCCGCCTTCGCCATGGGCCTCCTTCCAGATGTGCCGCCGGCAAAGGCCCATAAACGCGAACAAGCCCCGGCGCTGGCGCACGGGGCTCACATAAGGAGATCAGTCCAAATGAAAACTCACATCACACCTGCGCGGGCCGTCCACTGATGTGGATCCTTGGGCCGTCAAGCCATGAGGCCTGACGACGACCGGCGGTCTTCGGCGTTGGTAGCTTACGCCCTGTCGGGTCATACGCCAAATCAAGCGGAAAAGCCCGCGCCCCCGGCCGGATGACCGGGGGCGCGGGCCGTGACGGACATCAGTTTCCGCGGTGGTTCTCCGGCAGGTCGCCCACCTGGTCGGCGGGCGGGGCGACGATCTGCACGGGCTCGTTGAAGCCCTTGAAGGACGCCGCCAGGTTGAACGTCGCATTCTGCTCGGAGCCGCTCAGCGTCACCTTGCGAGGCAGGTTCTCGGCGTCGGACCACAGGTCGAACGTGACGTTCTTGATCCGCGAGAGCTTCTCCTGGAGTTGCTCGCGCTTGGCCGGGTCCATCACCTGGGCGGCCTCGGCCACCGGGAAGGTGCCGCTGTAGTGGGTCGTCTCCACCCCGCCGACCGTCTCGGTGCCGACCGCCTTGACGTCCTTCGACGTCGTCAGCAACTTGACGGTCCCCGCGAGGTCGAACTGCTGGACCTGGGCCATGAAGTCCCTGACCTTGGCCTGCTCATTGGCTTCGAGGTCGCTGAGCGACACCTTGACCCACGGCTTGGCCGCGCCGGCGAACTTGTTGAGCAGCTCCGACTTCACGTACACGGTCTCGCCGGTCAGGATCGCCCGTGCCCCGCCCGGCACGTTCTGCCCGCCGAAGGTGATCGTGTCCAGCTTGATGTCGGTGGCCAGCTGGGGCTTGCCCTGGTAGAGCAGGCTGCCCTGCACCTTGCTCGCGCCCTTGTCTCCGCCCGTGGCGTCGAGCACCAGGTCCGCGGAGTAGGAGGTGACCTCTCCGGCCCTCTGCGCACTCTGCTGCACCGCCTCGGCGGCGGCCAGCTTGATGTTTCCGAGGGAACCGGTGCTCTGCGCACCGCATCCCGTGACCGCGACCAGAGCGGCCGCTCCCAATGCCAGTGCGGGAGCCAATCGGCGCATCCGTCCTCACCCCTTCGTGTCCCCCGATGAACTTGCCTATGACACTACGCGGCGGCGGGCCGGGGCGCGTCCTCCCGGAGAACGAAGAAAGGCCTCAACCGAATGGCCATTCGGTTGAGGCCTCCCTACGGAGACGTCTGGTATCAGGCGTCGAGCTCGGCGGTCATCGCCCGCGTCACGTTCGGGTCGACCGGGATGCCGGGGCCCATGGACGTGGAGAAGACGACCTTCTTGACGTAACGGCCCTTGGCCGCGGACGGCTTGAGACGCAGCACCTCGTCGAGGGCGGCGGCGTAGTTCTCGATGAGCTGACGCTCGCCGAACGACACCTTGCCGATGATGAAGTGCAGGTTCGCGTGCCGGTCGACACGGAACTCGATCTTGCCGCCCTTGATGTCGGTGACGGCCTTGCCGACGGCCGGGGTCACGGTGCCGGTCTTGGGGTTCGGCATCAGACCACGCGGACCGAGCACGCGGCCCAGGCGGCCGACCTTGCCCATGAGGTCCGGGGTGGCGACGACGGCGTCGAAGTCGAGGCGGCCCTTGGCGACCTCGTCGATCAGCTCGTCGGCACCGACGATGTCGGCACCCGCGGCGCGGGCCTCCTCGGCACGGTCGCCGGTCGCGAAGACCAGGACCCGGGCGGTCTTACCGGTGCCGTGCGGGAGGTTGACGGTGCCGCGCACCATCTGGTCCGCCTTGCGGGGGTCGACGCCGAGTCGCAGAGCGACCTCGACGGTCGCGTCGAACTTGGTGACCGAGGTCTCCTTGGCCAGCTTGGCCGCCGCGGCCGGGCTGTAGAGGTTCTCGTTGTCGACCTTCTCCGCTGCGTTGCGGAAAGCCTTGCTGCGCTTCACTTGATCACTCCTGTGGATCCGAGTGTTCGTGGTGCGGGCCAGCGCCTGGCCCCTCCACTTACTTCGAAGTTGTGATGACGGACCTCACGGTCGCGTCCGCTGTCGGACCTTCGACGGTCACGCGGATCGTGTCCGGCATCCGCGCCGCCGCCCTCAGGCCCGGCTCGCCGTTTTCCGACTAGTCGGCGATCGTGATGCCCATCGACCGGGCGGTGCCGGCGATGATCTTCTCGGCCGCCTCGATGTCGTTGGCGTTGAGGTCCTGCATCTTGGTCTCGGCGATCTGGCGCAGCTGCTCCTTGGTGAGCTTGCCGACCTTGTCCTTCTGCGGGACGGGCGAGCCCTTCGCCACACCGGCGGCCTTCTTGATCAGCTCGGGCGCCGGAGGCGTCTTCGTGACGAAGGTGAAGGTGCGGTCCTCGAAGATGGTGATCTCAACGGGGATGATGTTGCCGCGCTGGGCCTCGGTGGCAGCGTTGTACTGCTTCACGAAGTCCATGATGTTGACGCCGTGCGGACCGAGGGCGGTACCGACCGGCGGAGCGGGCGTGGCCTGGCCAGCGGGAAGCTGGACCTTGACCAGTGCCGCAATCTTCTTCTTAGGAGGCATGGTTCTCTCCGGGTCCTAATCGGGGTGATGCGGCTCCCACGCAGACACGGGGAGCATGTCGGCAGGCCGTGCTTCGCGAAGCACGGCCGCCGAACGACTTAGTTTATGTGATCCGGTCAGATCTTCGAGACCTGGTTGAACGAGAGCTCAACCGGGGTCTCACGACCGAAGATCGACACCAGCACCTTGAGCTTCTGCGACTCGGCGCTGATCTCACTGACCGTGGCGGGCAGCGTGGCGAACGGGCCGTCCATGACCGTGACGGACTCGCCGATCTCGAAGTCGACGGTCGCGGCGGAGGCCTTGGCGGTCGACTTCTTGACCTCTTCGGACGGCTCCGGCGCGAGCAGCTTGGCGACCTCTTCGAGGCTCAGCGGGCTCGGCTTGTTCGACAGGCCGACGAAGCCGGTGACGCCGGGCGTGTTGCGCACCGCGGACCAGGACTCGTCGGTGAGGTCCATCCGGACGAGCACGTAGCCGGGCAGCACCCGCTCCTTGACGAGCTGACGCTTGCCGCTCTTCACCTCGGTCACGTGGTGAGTGGGCACCTCGACCTGGAAGATGTAGTCCTCCATGTTGAGGGACTGCGTGCGGGTCTCGATGTTCGACTTCACGCGGTTCTCGTAACCCGCGTAGGAGTGGATGACGTACCACTCGCCGAACTGGCTCCGCAGGTGGCGCTTGAACTCCTCGACCGGGTCGACGTCGGGAAGGACGTCACCGTCCTCGTCGACCTCGCCGGCCGGGGCCTCTTCGGCCTCGTCGGTGTCGGCCGGGGCCTCTTCGGCCTCGTTTTCGGCGTCGACGTCAGACTCGTCGGACTCGACGAGCGAGTCCTCCGTAACGTCGACGGCCTCTTCCGGCTCGCCCGTCCGCTCTTCGCGGGACTCGCCGGCCGACTGTGAAGACTCGGACACGGTGGCTCATTCTCTTTCCGTCGATGGGCTGATGGACTTACCGCGGGATGACACGCCGGATGCCGGCTCAGGCTCCGCCGAAGATCCGCAGCACACCCTCGGTGAACACCGCGTCGAGCCCAGACACGATCCCGACCATGATCAGAACAAAGACCAGGACGATGATGGTGTAGGAAATAAGGTCCTTGCGCGTAGGCCAGATGACCTTGCGCAGCTCAGCGACAACCTGCCGGTAGAAGAGGGCGGGAGAAGTTCGCTTCGCCTTCTTCTCACCGCTCGGCTTGTCTGCGGTTTCGCCGCGCGTGTCGATCGCCACAGTCCTCACCTGATCCGTCGTATCCAACGCATGTCTGCGGCGCGCTAGACGCCCTGATGCGCGGACCGCTCCTCGCAGGGCACGAGGGACTCGAACCCCCAACCGCCGGTTTTGGAGACCGGTGCGCTACCAATTGCGCTAGTGCCCTAAGACATGAACCACCATACATCGGTTGGACCGAAGTTTGTCCGTGGCTCACGGTCTTGACCGCCGATTCACGCATACGGCGGAAAGACCATGCCGGAGTCTACGTGGGAATGGTCCCTACGTCGAACCGGCAGAAGCCGCACCCGCTCGGACCCCTTTCGTCGCGTCTTGCACGGCTTCCCCACGGCTCGTCCACATCCTGGATAAGCGGGGAAAACAGCCGCACAGGTCTGTAACCATGGAGGCATGACCCGTCCTCGCATCTCAGCGCGCATCTCCGCGATCTCCGAGTCCGCCACGCTCGCCGTGGACGCCAAGGCCAAGGCGATGAAGGCGGCGGGCCGCCCGGTCATCGGCTTCGGCGCCGGCGAGCCGGACTTCGCGACTCCCGACTACATCGTCGAGGCGGCCGTCGAGGCGTGCCGGAACCCCAGGTTCCACAAGTACACCCCGGCCGGCGGCCTCCCGGAGCTGAAGCAGGCCATCGCCGACAAGACGCTCCGCGACTCCGGCTACCAGGTGGACGCCGCCCAGGTCCTGGTCACCAACGGCGGCAAGCAGGCCGTCTACGAGGCGTTCGCCACGCTGCTGGACCCGGGTGACGAGGTTCTGGTCATCGCCCCCTACTGGACGACCTACCCCGAGGCCATCAAGCTGGCCGGCGGCGTCCAGGTCGACGTCGTGACCGACGAGACCACCGGCTACCTCGCGAGCGTGGAGCAGCTCGAAGCCGCCCGCACCGAGCGCACGAAGGTCCTGCTGTTCGTCTCCCCGTCCAACCCGACCGGCGCGGTCTACACCCCCGAGCAGGTCGAGGCGATCGGCCGCTGGGCCGCCGGGCACGACCTGTGGGTCGTCACCGACGAGATCTACGAGCACCTCACCTACGGCGACGCGACCTTCGCGAGCATCGCCACCGTCGTCCCCGAGCTGGGCGACAAGGTCGTCGTCCTCAACGGCGTCGCCAAGACCTACGCGATGACCGGCTGGCGGGTGGGCTGGCTGATCGGCCCCAAGGACGTCGTCAAGGCCGCGACCAACCTGCAGTCGCACGCCACCTCCAACGTCTCCAACGTCTCCCAGGCCGCCGCCCTGGCCGCCGTCACCGGCGACCTGGCCGCCGTGGCGAAGATGCGCGAGGCCTTCGACCGCCGGCGCCAGACCATGGTCCGCATGCTGAACGAGATCCCGGGCGTGCTCTGCCCCGAGCCGAAGGGCGCGTTCTACGCCTACCCCTCGGTCAAGGAGCTGCTGGGCAAGGACTTCGGCGGCAGGCGTCCGCAGACGTCCGCCGAGCTGGCCGAGATCATCCTTGAGGAGGCCGAGGTCGCCCTCGTCCCCGGCGAGGCCTTCGGCACCCCCGGCTACTTCCGCCTGTCCTACGCGCTGGGCGACGAGGACCTCGTCGAGGGCGTCAGCCGGGTGGCCAAGTTCCTGGGCGACGCCCGCTGACCCCGCACGCACGTCGACGGCAGAAGGCCCGGAGCCCGGCGCTCCGGGCCTTCTCCTGTGCGGGGCCGGATGAAGGCCCCCCGAATTTCGTACGGGGACCGGAGGAAGAGTCCGGCTCCCGTACGGGGACCGGAAGAAGAGGCCGGCTCCCGCAGGGGGTCAGGAGAAGGTCTCCCGGAGCGCGTGCTCCACGGCGGTCTCCAGGCTGGTCGACGCTCCCAGACCGATCAGCCGCTCGAACTCCGCCCTGCCCATGCGCCCGCGCAGCCGCAGTTTGGCGGTGCGCAGCAGGCTCGTGAGCATGGGCGAGCGGCTGGGCGGCACCTCCGCGCGCGTCCAGGCGGCGTAGGCGGCGCCGAGCAGGAGGGCGGCGAGCGCGTCGTCCACACCGGCCTCGGCGATCACAGCGGACACCTCCAGCGCCTCCAGCATGGAGAAGGTGTCGCCGAACAGCCGGGCGCCGCGCAGGGAGTCGTGGGTGGCCACGACGGCCTCGGCGGTGTTGCCGAGAAGGTGCTCGGCCAGGGCCAGCAGGAGGTCCAGGCGGATGAGGGTCCACTGGTCGCCGCAGGAGTCGCACAGGTCGCGGCCCTCCTGCAGGACGGACACGGCCTGCCCGTGGTTGCCCGCCAGGATCATGGCGGTGGCCACGACCGTGTAGGTGGGCAGGAATCCGGGGAAGACGTTGCCGGTCGAGCGGTGCCGTACCCGGGCGTTCCTGATCAGCCGCAGGGCCTCGCCCACGTCGCCCCGGAGGACCGCCAGGTGGGCCTGGAACTGGCTGACGTAGGCCGTGGCGTATCCCTGGGAGTCTTCGGCGACGCACTCGGCCAGGGTGCGCTCCGCGCGTACGAGGTCGCCGCGCTGGATCGACACCCAGGCGTGCACCCACAGTGCCTTGATCCGCTCGGGGCTGGGGGTGGGGTCGAGGTCCAGACCCTGCTGGAGAAAGTTGTCGCCGGGGGCGTGCATGCCGCAGCAGGCCCACAGGAACCACAGGTTGCCGACCAGGTCGAGGCCCTTGCGGTGTTCTTCGGGCCTGGAGTAGCAGTATTCGATGGCCTGGCGCACGTTGGCGCACTCCAGGACCAGTCTCCGGTACCACTCCAGCTGCTGGCACTGCCAGCCCAGCTCGGCGCGGGCCGACAGGGCGAGGAAGTGGTCGCGATGCCGCCGCCGCATCTCGCCGGTCTCGCCGAGGAGGTCCAGCCAGCCGGCGCCGAACTCGCGGACGGTGCCCGGCATGCGGTAGCGGACGCCGCACTCCCCCTCCTCCCGGGTGAGGACGGACTTGTCGAGCAGGCCGAGCAGGGTGTCGAGGACCTCGTCGGCGCCGAGGCCGTCGGCGGCGCAGACGTCCTTGGCGGCTTCGAGGTCGAACGTGCCGGCGAAGATCGACGCCCTGGCCCACAGGAGGCGTTCCTGCGGGCTGCACAGCTCGTGGCTCCAGCCGTAGGCGGCTCGCATGGAGCTGTGCCGGCGGGTGTCGGCGGCGGCGGCGAACACGTCGGTGGTGGCCGGATCGGGGCCGGCGGCGGCGAGCTCGATCGCCAGGGGCAGGTTGTCGAGCCGTCCGCAGATCTCCGCCGGCTCCACACCGTCGAGCCTTCTGTCGGCGAGAACGGCGAGCAGCTCGACGGCGTCGTCCGGGCGCAGGCCGTCGACCTGGTAGAGGTGCTCGCCGGGCAGCCCCAGCCGCTGCCTGCTGGTGACCAGGATCCGCAGCTCCTCGACGGACCGCAGCAGCAGGCCGGCCAGGATGCCCGCCGTACCGACGACGCGGTCGCAGGTGTCGAGGACGATCAGGCTCCGGCGCGGGACGAGGCCGTTGACCAGTGCCTCCAGCACGGGCACGCCCGGCCGCCGGTCGACGCCGATCACGTCGGCGAGCGTCCCGGCCAGGGAGGTGAGGTCCGCGGGGGCGTCGGACAGGTCGACGACGTGGACGCCTCCGGGGAACTCGTCTTCGAGAGTCCGGGCCAGGCGCAGCGCGAGGCAGGTCTTCCCCACCCCGGCGGTGCCGGTCAGCGTGACATGCCGGGCTCTCGACAGCAGGGCGGAAACCTCGGCCAGCTCTGTCTGTCTGCCGACGAAGACGTCCGCTCTCATTGCAGCCCCAGATCCGTACTGACTACACGTGCTCCTACGGTCGCACGGCGGAACGGTCGGCTGAAACCCCGTTGGCCACATTTCCTCGGGTCACGTCTTGAGTCAGAGATGTGTGCCGTGGTAGGGGACACATTCGTTCTTCAAATGAATTAAGACGTCATAAGCCGATGAAGTAGTAGAGACGTCATCGGCGCCAGAGGCGACATGCCGGTACGGCCCGCACCGGGCCGCGCGAGCCGTACCGGGCCGTCGGCCCGTACCGGGGCGGTGAGCCGCAGCGGGCCGCGAGCCGTACCAGGGGGCCGCCGGCCGTACGTGGCCGCCCCAACGCACGAGCGTGCCGTCGGGTTGCGAACAATCGGGGCCGGGGAGTGCCGGCCGTACGGCACCATATGGAAATGCCACGTCCCCTCAGCGAACTGCCCAAGGCCCATCTGCATCTGCACTTCACCGGCTCGATGCGACACTCCACCCTGATCGAGCTCGCCCAGGAGCAGGGCCTGCACCTGCCGGACGCGCTGAAGGAGGACTGGCCGCCCCGGCTGCGGGCGACCGACGAGCGGGGCTGGTTCCGGTTCCAGCGGCTGTACGACATCGCGCGGACGGTCCTGCAGCGGGAGTCGGACGTCTACCGGCTGGTGCGCGAGGCCGCCGAGGACGAGGCCGCGGAGGGGTCGCGGTGGCTGGAGATCCAGGTGGACCCGTCCGGGTACGCCCATCGCTTCGGCGGGCTCACCCCGACCCTGGAGCTGATGCTCGACGCCGCGCACAAGGCGGCCGGTTACGCCGGGATAGGGATCGCGGTCGTGGTGGCCGCCAACCGGACCCGGCATCCGCTGGACGCCAAGACGCTGGCCCGCCTCGCCACGCAGTACATGGACCAGGGCGTGGTCGGGTTCGGGCTCTCCAACGACGAGCGCCGCGGCCGGGCCCGCGACTTCGACGGGGCCTTCCGGCTCGCCAAGCGGGCCGGGCTGCTGGCCGTACCGCACGGCGGGGAGCTGCTGGGCGCCGACAGCGTGGCCGAGTGCGTGGACGTGCTGGGCGCCGACCGGGTGGGGCACGGCGTGCGCGCGGCCGAGTCGCCGAGATTGATGGAGCTCCTCGCCGAGCGGCGGATCACGTGTGAGATCTGCCCCACCTCCAACGTCGGGCTCGGGGTGGCCGAGCGGGCCGAGGACGTGCCGTTGCGTCGGCTGTTCGACGCCGGGGTGCCGATCGCGCTGGGCGCCGACGACCCGTTGCTGTTCGGCGCCCGGCTGCTGCCGCAGTACGAGCTGGCCAGGCAGGTGTACGGCTTCGGCGACGCGGAGCTGGCCGAGCTGGCCCGGCAGTCGATCCGGGCGTCGGCGGCCCCGGACTCGGTGCGCGAGGACCTGCTCAAGGAGGTCGACGGCTGGCTGGCGTCGGAGGGTCCGGCGGACTCGGAGGGCTGAGCGGAGGCGCACCGGGGCCGCGCCGCCGCCGCACGGGAGCGCCCGAGGGGAAGCCCTCAGCCGAGGGCGTAGGCCATCGTCGAGTCGGGGTCGTCGTCGTGGCCCTCGGCGAAGGCCGCGTCGTAGCCGTCGTCGCCGAGCAGCTGCCTGGCCGTGCGCTCGGCGACCGTCCTGGGCTCCGACATGCCCGCCGAGCCGAACTCCCGCAGCCCGAACACGGCCCGCAGCCGCGCTCCCCCGCCCTGCAGGCGGGCCGTGCGGTAGCCGTCCCCCTGGACCGCGGCGATCACCGCGAGCTGGTCGGCGGCCAGGGCCACGCCGGTCGCGTCTCGGAAGCGCCACTTGACGTCGAGCGACCGCCGGGCCGACACCGTCGCCTCGGCCACCCGTCCGAGGCCGAGCTGGGCGATGGAGAGCACGTAGTCACCGCAGGCGCGGGTCCAGCGCTCACCTCGGGCGTCACAGAGCCGCTGCACCTCTTCCAGCACGGATACGGCCTCGGTGAACGCGCCGCGCCAGGTGGCCGCCATCGCCGCGGTCACCAGGGCGAGCGGCTCACCGGCGGTCGCGCCGCCGGAGCTGTGGGAACACCCGCGCACCGGCTCGACGCCGGGCTCCACGAAGTCGCGGCATTCCTCCGCCGCCTTGACGGCGATCCGTGACGTGCCGCCGCCGCCGACACCGGTGCCGGTGCCGGTGCCGGTGCCGGTGCGGGTGCCGGTGCCGGTGGCCGTGACCGGTGAGGTGGCGGCCAGAAGCTTCAGCAGCTCCCGGATCTCGGTCTCGGGGCCGATGAGACCGCTCGTCTCCGCGGGGAGGTTCCCGCGCCACCATGGGTTGCGTTCCATTGGTTCGCGCTCCTTCCACTCTGGTGGGAATCGCACTCCGCCAGGGTCACGAACCGGTTGGACGCCCTTCCTCGGGTGGGGTTTCCTTCTCACCCGGTGCAAAACTCACCGCCGTCGCGAGGTCGAATTTCCTCCCACGCGCAGCGAAATTTCCGAATCGCTCACATTTGGCAGCTAATCCCGGATCCGCGCCACGGCCGCGCCCGGATCCATGGCCAGCCCCCGGGCGAACAGGCGCTCGTAGACGGCGTCTCCGACGAGAGCCCTGGCCCGGCTCTCCGTGAGCTCACGAGAGATCAGGAAGCCCTGGCGGGACGGCACGGGGCCCCCGCGAGAGGACGGAGAGCCTTCCCGAGGCGACGGGGAAACCTCGTGCGACAGGTGAGAGCCCTCCCGCGAGGGCAGCACGGGGCCCCTGCGCGGCGGCGGGGAAACCTCGTGCGAGGGGAGAGGACCCCCGCGGGACGCCACCGGCCCCTCGTAGGGGGAGGCCATCGGACCCTCGTACGGGGCCGGACCCTCGTACGGGGCCGGACCCTCGTACGGGGAGAGGCGTCCCTCGCCGCGCGCGGGCGGAGTCACGGGCTCGGGCGCGCCGGACCGGGGCAGCCCGAAGGCCGTCCACATCCGCCGGCCGGCGCCGAGCAGACATGCGGCCCGCCGCCCGTCGCCGCGCGCCACGGCGGTGGCGGCGAGCTGGTCCATCGCCATGGCGCTGCCCATCGCGTCACCCAGGCGCCACTTCCCGTCGAGCGCCGCACGCGCGTAGACCTCGGCGATGCCGGGCTCACCGCGGCCCAGCTCGGCGAGCGAGCGCGCGTGGTCGCCGTGGGAACGCGCCCACAGCTCGCCGCGTTCGGCGCACCGCGCCCACTGCCGCGTCAGCACCTCCACGGCCCGGTCGAACTCGCCCCGGACGCCGAACGCCATGGCCAGCGTCACCTCGGCCAGGGGAAGCCCGATGTGGACGGAGACCGCCCGCCCGAACAGCTCCGCCGCCTCGGCCGCGAGACGTTCGGCCCCGTCGAGGTCGCCGCAGACCAGGGCGGCGGCCGCGGCGCTCTGCCGGGCGCACCCGGCGGCGGCGAAGTCGCCCGCGGCCATCGCCGCCTCGTAGGCCTCGGCCGCCCGGTCGCGGGCCGCGGCGGTGTCGCCCGCGCTGAGTGCGGCCCAGGCGTACGTCCACAGCGCCTTGGTCCGTGCCGGACTCGGCCGCTTGTGCCGCCGGAGCAGCCGGTCCAGGTAGTAGCGGCCCTGCCGTACCTGGCCCAGGCAGCACCAGACGAACCACAGGGCCGTCACCAGCTCGAACCCGTCGTCGTGGTCGAGGGCCGCCTTCAGGTTCGGCAGCTCGCGGTGGGCCCAGTCGGCCCACCGGAGCTGGTGCGGGCCGTACCACTCGGCCTCCGCCCTGCGGGCCTGCGCCAGGTAGTGGTCACGATGGCGGCGGATCAGGGCCTTCTCCTCGCCCAGCCGGCGCAGCCACTCCCTGCCGTAGTCGCGGATCGTGTCGAGCATCCGGTAGCGCGACCCCTCGGCGATCAGGATCGACTTGTCCACGAGCCTGAGCAGCGGGAGCCAGCTCAGCCGCTCATCGGCGCAGACCGCCCGCGCGTCGTCGGCGTCGAACCATCCGGCGAAGACCGACAGCCGCGCCCAGAGCAGGCGCTCCTCGGCGGTGCAGAGCTCATGGCTCCAGCCGACCGCGGTGCGCATGGTCTGGTGGCGTCGCAACGGGGTACGGCTCCCGCCGACGAGCAGCGCGAAGCGGTCGTCCAGCCGTTCGGCGATCTGCTGGACCGACAGCGCCCGCAGCCGCCGGACGGCGAGCTCGACGGCCAGTGGGATGCCGTCCAGCAGGCGGCAGACCTGGGCGACCGCCGCCGGGTCGAGGATGAGGTCGGGCACCAGCGCGGAGGCCCGCTCGGTGAACAGCCGGACCGCGTCGGTCCCGGCGGCGCCGGTGGTCCCGGGCTCGGGCACCGCCAGCGGTCCGATCGGCAGCACCCGCTCCCCGGGCAGGCCGAGCGGCTGGCGGCTGGTGGCGAGCACCCGCGCGTGCGGGGCCTCCGACAGCACCCGGCGCAGCAGCGCCGCGCAGGCGTCGACCAGATGGTCGCAGGTGTCCAGGACCAGCAGCAGCCGCTTGTCGGCGACGAAGTCGGCCAGCACCTCGGACTGGGGGCGCGCCGACTGCTCGCGCAGGCCGAGCGCCTCGGCGATGGCGTGACCGATCAGGTCGCCGTTCTGCTCGGCCGACAGCTCGACGACCCACACCCCGTCGGCGAAGGAGTCACGGAGCCGGTCGGCCGTCCTGACGGCCAGCCTCGTCTTGCCCACGCCGGCGACCCCGGTGAGGGTCACCAGCGGTGAGCGGGCGATCAGCCCGGCGATCTCGTCGAGTTCCGCTCGCCGCCCGACGAGACTGCTCGTCTCCGCCGGGACGTTGTCCCGGCGCGTCCGCGTCTCCGCCACCGATCTCCAGCCCCTCCGCGTGAGGTGGCAAGCCAACCACGGAACCGGCCACGGAATCGGCGAGGTGCGGCGCCCCCGGTTACGAGATCTTCTCCTCCAGCGCATATTTCACAGCGATGCCCAGGTCAAGGCGGTTTCCCGCGGCATACAGGGTGTCGAATTCTCCACCGCCGAGGGCTCTCACGGCCTGGTTCACCGCCCGCTTCCGGATCGGAATGAAGATCGGCGAACCGAACTGCGACAGCCCCGAGGAGTCCCAGACGGCCTGGGCCGCGCCCAGCAGCCGTGCCCCCCTGCCCGCGGCGCCCTCCACCGCCACCGCCCAGGCGATCATCTCCATGCAGACGACGCTCAGGAGCAGGTCGTCGAAGAGCCGCGCGGCGGTGAGCGCCGCCCTGGCGTGCCGGAGCGCTCCGGAGGTGTCGCCCTTGACATGCTCGGCCCAGGCGAAGACGTATTCCATCTGGGCGCGGCTCCACTCCTCCCCGTGGGCCTCGCAGAGCGCCTGCCCCTCCGACAGGGTCTCCATGGTCTCCTCCGGCCGGCCCGCGGCCAGCAGGCTGAGCGCCGCCAGCGTGTAGCAGGGCAGCAGCCCGGACAGCACGTCGCCCTCGGCCATGTGCCAGGCCATGGCCTCGTCCAGCAGCTCGACCGCCCGGGGGTAGTCCCCCCGCATCAGGGAGATCAGGCCCTCGATCTGGGTGGCGTAACCGGCGGCGCTCCCCCCGGGATCCTCGGCGCGGCACCGGTCGAGCCGTTCCGCCGCGGCATCGAGGTCACCCTGGAGCGCGGCCACCCACGCGCAGACCCACAGCGCCCTGACGCGCTCCGGGCCGGGCCTGGTGTCCATCCCCAGCGCCGTCTCCAGGTAGTGGCGGCCCTCGCGCAACATGCCGCAGCAGACCCAGAGGAACCACAGGGTCCCGGCCAGGTCCAGCCCCGTCCGGGACCACTCCGGGTCGGTCAGGCACAGCTCGAACGCCTTGCGGAAGTTGCGCTGCTCGGCGCGTGTCCGTCCGTACCACTCCACCTGACGGCCGGGCCATTCGGCGGCGCACCGCCTGGCCAGCCGGAGATAGTGGTCGCGGTGGCGGCCCTGGACCGCGCCGGTCTCGCCCAGCAGCAGAAGCCACTCGGCGCCGAACTCCCTGACGGTGTCGAGCATGCGCAGCCGTACCCCGGCGGGATGGTCCTCCCGCTGCACAAGGGACTTGTCGACCAGGCCGGTCAGCGTTTCGAGGACCAGCCCGGACGGGAGCGGCCCGCCCGCGCAGACCCGCTCGGCCGCCTCCAGGTCGAACCCCGCGGCGAACACCGACAGCCGGGCCCACAGCAGCCGCTCGGCCGGGGTGCACAGCTCGTGGCTCCAGCCCATCGCCGCGCGCAGCGACTCGTGCCGCATCGGGCCGTCGCCCCCGGTCAGCAGGCGGTAGCGGTCGTGGAGCTGCGGGGTGAGCAGCGCGGGCGACATGGTGCGCAGTTGCACGGCCGCCAGCTCGATCGCCAGCGGGATGCAGTCGAGCCCCTCGCAGAGCTCGGCCAGGCCCGCCGCACCGTCGCCCCCCGCCGCGCCGCCGCCCTCGTCCCCGCCGCCGCCCTCCACGTCGCCACCGGCTGTCCCGGCGCCGGCCAGGCCCGCGCGGTCGCGCAGCAGGGCCACCGCGTCCTCGACCGGGAGCGGCGGGACGGGGTAGATATGCTCGCCCGACACGCCGAGCGGCTGGCGGCCGGTGGCCAGCACCCGGAGGCCGGGCGCGCGGCGCAACAGGGTGTCCACCAGCGAGGCGACCGCTTCGACCAGGTGCTCGCAGGTGTCCAGCATGAGCAGCGACCTGCGCGGGCTCAGCCAGTCGGCCAGCACCTCCTCCTGCTGCCGGGCGGACTGGTCGGCCAGGCCCATGCTGTCGGCCACGGTCTCGGCCAGGAGGTACGGATCCGTCAGGCAGGCCAGCTCGACCAGCCAGAGGCCGTCGGGGAACTCCTCCGCGACCTCCTCAGCCGCCCGGCCCGCCAGCCGCGTCTTGCCGACGCCGCCCAACCCGGTGAGCGTGACCAGGCGGGATTCCCGGATCAGGCGGACCACTTGGGCGATCTCTGCGCGGCGGCCGACAAAGGTAGTTTCCATGGGGGTGCCCATGCTAGGCCGCGGCGAGTTGTTTGGGGGGCCGCTCCCGGGGAACCGCCACTAGACTCAGCCTGTCCGTAGCCGTGGCCCCCGCGCCACGGCTTTCTGTTAGCGATCTGGACGGAACCGCATGTCTGGGTATGACCGCGTAGTGCAACCCGCGGCCGGCGACGAGGCCCTGGAGAACCACCTGGGTGGGGACGAGGCCAAGAACTACCGGCAGTACGAGCTCGACATGGTCGCCCCGCACGTGGGCCGCTCCATGCTGGAGATCGGTTCCGGCCTGGGCCATTTCGCCGAGGCGTTCCTGCCCCGCCTGGACCGGCTGGTGGTCAGCGACTTCGACCCCTACTGCGTGGACCAGCTCCGCAAGCGTTTCGCCGGGCGCGACGAGATCGACGTGCTGCAGTTCGGCCTGCCGACCGACATCCCGATCGGTGAGAAGGTCGACACCGTCGTGATGATGAACGTCCTGGAGCACATCGAGGAGGACGTCGAGGCCCTGCGCTCCCTCGCCAAGGTCACCCTCCCCGGCGGGCGGATCATCATCTGGGTCCCGGGCTACATGCAGCTCTACGGCGACTTCGACCGCAAGGTCGGCCACGTCACCCGCTACACCCCCGCCACCCTGCGCAGCACGGTCTCCAAGGCGGGCCTGGACATCGACGTGCTCAAGCCGATCAACTTCCTCGGCGGCATCGCCTGGTGGGCCGCCGTCCGCCGCGGCGGCGTCGGCTACCCCGACCCCCGCCTGGTCAAGATCTACGACCGCACCGTGGTCCCCATGACGCGCTTCATCGAGCGCTTCGTCCGCCCGCCCTTCGGGCAGACCGTCTTCTGCGTGGCCCGCGTCCCGAAGTAGCCGTGAACGGAGACCCTTCAAGGGTTCCGACAGTGCCGCCGTGCGAGCTTCCCCGGCCGTACGGCAGGCCACCCGGCGGCGGCATCCTTCCAGGTGGGGGCGGATCCGACACACCGGGCTCCCTCCGCGCCGGTTCCTTCCCGGGCCGGTGACTCGGGCGTAACGTCGAAGTCATCCGCGCCCGAGGAGGTCACGATGACCGATTACGCCAAGGCACGCGAGGTGGCCGAGCAGGCCAGGGAGAAGGAGTGGGCGCGTCCCAGCTTCGGCAGGCAGCTCTTCCTGGGAAACTTCCGCCTCGACCTGGTGCATCCGGCTCCGGCCCCGCCCGAGGCCGACGCCAAGAAGGGCGAGGAGTTCCTGCGCGCCCTGCGGCGGTTTCTGGACAGGCGGGTGGATCCGGCGCTGATCGAGCGGACCGCCCAGGTGCCGGACGAGGTGGTCAAGGGGCTCGCGGAGCTGGGCGCGTTCGGGATCACCATCGAGGAGGAGTACGGCGGGCTGGGGCTGAGCCACCTCGACTACGGCCGGGCTCTGATGCTCGTCGGATCGTACTGCCCGGCGCTGAGCACGCTGCTGTCGGCGCACCAGTCGATCGGGGTGCCGCAGCCGTTGAAGCAGTTCGGCACCGAGGAGCAGAAGCGGCGGTTCCTGCCCCGCTGCGCGAAGGGCGAGGTGTCGGCGTTCCTGCTGACGGAGCCCGATGTCGGCTCCGACCCCGCGCGGCTGGCCACCACGGCGGTGCGCGACGGCGACGACTACGTGCTGGACGGCGTGAAGCTGTGGACGACCAACGGGGTCGTCGCGGGCCTGCTGGTGGTCATGGCCCGCACCGGCAAGAAGATCTCCGCGTTCGTCGTCGAGGCGGACACCCCCGGGATCACCGTCGAGCGGCGCAACGCGTTCATGGGCCTGCGCGGCATCGAGAACGGCGTGACCAGGTTCCACCGGGTCCGTGTCCCCGCCGCCAACCTGATCGGCCGCGAGGGACAGGGCCTGAAGATCGCGCTGACCACGCTCAACACCGGGCGGCTCTCGCTGCCGGCCGTCTGCGCCGGGAACGCCAAGTGGGCGGTGAAGATCGCCAGGGAGTGGGGCGACGCGCGGGTGCAGTGGGGGCGCAGGATCGGAGAGCACGAGGCGGTGGCACGCAAGATCGCCTTCATCGCCGGTACGGCCTACGCCCTCGAAGCGGTGATGGACCTTTCCTGCCGCCTGGCCGACGAGAAGAGCAACGACATCCGGATCGAGGCGGCGCTCGCCAAACTGTACGCGTCGGAGATGGCCTGGCAGGTGGCCGACGAGCTGGTCCAGATCCGCGGCGGGCGGGGCTACGAGACGGCCGAGTCGCTGGCCGCCCGTGGCGAGCGCGGGGTCCCCGCCGAGCAGGTGCTGCGGGACATGCGGATCAACCGGATCTTCGAGGGGTCCACCGAGATCATGCAGCTGCTGATCGCCCGCGAGGCGGTCGACGCGCACCTGACCGTCGCCGGCGAGCTCATCGATCCGTCGCTGGGCGGCAGGGCCAAGGCCCGCGCCGCGGTGAAGGCGGGCGGGTTCTACGCGCGCTGGCTGCCGACGCTGGTCGCGGGGACCGGCAACCGGCCCGGCTCCTACCCGGAGTTCGGCGCGCTCGCCCGGCACCTGCGCTACGTGGAGAGGACCAGCCGCAAGCTCGCCCGCGCCACCTTCTACGGCATGTCCCGCTGGCAGGGCAGGCTTGAGCACAAGCAGGGCTTCCTCGGCCGGATCGTGGACATCGGCGCCGAGCTCTTCGCGATCACCGCGACCTGCGTCCGTGCCCGCGAGGATGAGGCCGAGCTGGGCCGCAAGCCCGCCGAGATCGCCGACACCTTCTGCCACCAGGCCCGGCTCCGCGCGGACGCGCTGTTCGACCGGCTGTGGGACAACAGCGACGCCCGCGACGTACGGCTGGCGCGCCACGTGCTGCGGGGCCGCTACACGTTCCTGGAGGAGGGCATCCTCGACGCCTCCATCGACGGCCCGTGGATCGCCGCCACCGCTCACGGCCCCTCCGCCACCGGGAATGTGCACCGGTCGATCCGCTGATGAGGTACGGACGCCCGCCTCTCCGGGGGCGGGCTCCGGGGGGGCGGGCTCCGGGGGGGCGGGCTCCGGGGGCGGAGCCGGATAAATGGGTTGCACCGCCCGATGCGGCCGCCGTACGGTGATCGCATGTGGATTAACTCCTAAGAGCCGGTGTCGATCAGTTCCGACTGATCCACCCGCGCACTCAGCCCTCTGGCCCCGTTCGTCTGACGCGGCAGCTGAGTTTCTGGCACGGCTTTCGGCCGCGTCGTCATCTTCTTCAAGGAGTCCATATGCGAATTCATGCTGGTCAAAAGCCTGACGACGGCAGCAAGACCCCCAAGCCCCGCACCCCGCTGCCCGAGCGGAATCTGCCCCCGGCGGCGCCCCGGCACATGCCGAGGCCGCACATGCCGGTGAGGCCGACCCAGCAGCCGCGCCGGATCCCCGGCAAGGGCGGCCGCTGAGACGGCGGACGCCCCGGCCCCGGTCTTCCCGGGCCGGGGCGTCCGTCTCCGGGCGCTCCGCTCAGAGCCGCTCGATGATCGTGACGGTCTCGCAGCCCTGGCCGCCGCCCTCGCCGCGCGCTCCGCTCAGAGCCGCTCGATGATCGTGACGGTCTCGCAGCCCTGGCCGCCGCCCTCGCCGCGCGCTCCGCTCAGAGCCGCTCGATGATCGTTACGTTGGCCTGGCCGCCGCCCTCGCACATCGTCTGCAGGCCGTACCTGCCGCCGGTCCGCTCCAGCTCGTGGAGCAGCTTGGTCATCAGGATCGCGCCGGTCCCGCCCAGCGGGTGGCCCAGGGCGATCGCGCCGCCGTTCGGGTTGACCTTGGCCGGGTCGGCGCCGATGTCCTTGATCCACGCCAGCGGGACCGGGGCGAACGCCTCGTTGATCTCGGTGACGTCGATGTCGTCGATGGACAGGCCGGACTTCTTCAGCGCCTTCTGGGTCGCCGGGATCGGCGCGGTCAGCATGTAGACCGGGTCGTCGCCGGTGAGGGCCAGGGTGACGATGCGGGCCCGGGGGGTCAGGCCGTGGTCGCGGACCGCCTGCTCGGAGGCGATGAGGAGCGCACCCGAGCCGTCGGAGATCTGCGAGGAGGTCGCGGCGGTGATCCGGCCGCCGTCCCGCAGCGTCTTCAGGGAGGCCATCTTCTCCAGCGTGCTGTCCGCGCGCGGTCCCTCGTCGTCCTCGACGCCGTTGACCGGGGCGATCTGGTCCTTGAAGTAGCCGTTCGCGATGGCCTTGGCCGCCCGCTGGTGGCTCTCGTAGGCGAACCGCTCCAGTTCCTCGCGCGAGAGGTCCCACTTCTCGCACATGAGCTCGGCGCCGCGGAACTGGGAGATCTCCTGCTTGCCGTACCGCTCGACCCACATGTCACCGAACGGGAAGGGCATGCCCTTCTCCAGCGCCGCGGTGATCGAGGAGCCCATCGGCACGATGCTCATCGACTCCACTCCGGCGGCCACCACGAGGTCCTGGGTGCCGGAGAGCACTCCCTGGGCCGCGAAGTGGATCGACTGCTGGGAGGAGCCGCACTGGCGGTCGATGGTCACCCCGGCGACGTTCTCCGGAAGACCGGCCGACAGCCAGGCGTTGCGCGCGATGTCCATGCTCTGCGGGCCGAACTGCATGACGCAGCCCATGATGACGTCCTCCACCGCGGCCGGGTCGACGCCCGTGCGGTCGATGAGCGCCTTGAGGGTGTGCGCGGCCAGATCGGTGGGGTGGACGGTGGACAGGCCGCCCTTCTTCTTACCGACCGGGGTGCGGACCGCCCCGACGATGTACGCCTCTGCCACAATGCCTCCTGCTCATGAAACCGAGCATTGTTCGGTTATCAGGAGGTTACAACAGAATCTTTGTCCGTGTCGTGCTCAGGAGGGCCGGTTGAGCACGATGTACCCGTCGCGGTCGAACACCTTGCGGTAGCCGTTCGCCAGCGCCTCGTCGACCCGCCGCTGCTGCGCGCCGAAGTCGCCGAACGGATAGGACCACCGCGCCACGTCGGCCACGACCCAGGGCGCGTCATAGCCCTGCGGCCCCCAGAGCAGCACAGTCGTCCGCGCGGTGAGCGCGGGGCCGACGTTGTTCGCCGCCTCGACGATCACCCCGTCCGGGACCATGGTCACGGCCTCCCGCGCCGCCGCGATGTGCGGCTCGCCGTCGTAGTAGCCCGGATCCAGGAGCTTGCCCAGCTCGAAGCGCGGGACGAGGGTGAGACCGATCAGGCAGACCGCGACCGCCCAGTGCGTGGCCACGCCCCGCTCCGGGAACCGTTTCGCGAGCCGGGCCGCCCCGTCCACCCCGGCGCAGACGAGGATCGCGACGATGAAGGCGTTGTAGTGGTGCCCCGCCTCCCACCACTGCGGCCGGTCGGCCAGGAAACGCTCCGCGACGAGCGGCACCGCCGCCAGCGTCAGCGGCGACAGCAGCGCGGTCAGCGCCATCGGCCACAGCAGGAAGGCCAGGGTGTTCACCTTGACCATCGGGCTGACGGACTGCGCCAGCGCGCCCAGTGGGTCTCGCAGGATGGCCACCGCCACCTCGCCCAGGGTGGCGCCCCAGTTGCCGTAGGCCCAGTGGAATCCCGTGGTGCTCGCCCCCGCCAGGGGCATCAACACGCTACGGATCATCACGAGCGCGCCCAGCGAGAAGAGGATGAAGGCGACCCCCTCCAGCCGCCGCCGGGTGACGACCAGATACATCCCGAACCCGGCCAGCAGCAGGCCCATGTCCTCCTTGACCAGCAGCAGGCCCGCGGCGGCGAGCACCCCCAGGAGCGGCCGGCGGGCGTCGAACCGCTCGATCATGATCGCGCTCAGCAACGGGACGAAGGCCGCCTCGTGGAAGTCGAACCCGGCGGCCTGCGCGATCGGCCACGACACCGCGTAGGCCACCGCGACCAGGTGGGCCGGGACCGCGCCGAGACGGCGCTCGGCGTAGTGCCAGATCGGGATCGCGGCCAGCGCGAACAGCACGGCCTGGGCGACGATCAGCGACTGCGGGCCGCCGCCCAGCCAGTACAGCGGGGCCAGCAGCGCCACGATCGGCGAGAAGTGGTCGGCGAGCTGGATGAAGTCCATCCCCATGCCGTACTGCATGCCGACCGAGGGCTCGGTGGGCGCCCCGAAGCCGGCGTAACCGCGCACGGCCTGGTCGAAGATGACCAGGTCGAAGGTGGTGGCCCGGAAGGTCGCGAACTTGACCAGGCCCAGCAGCGAGTAGGCCGCCGTGGCCAGCACCACGAGCGCGCCCAGCGCCAGTCCGTGCCGCCGCCTCCGCAGGAGGTCCATGACGGCCGGGATCACCGGGGCCACGGCCTCGGGCGGAGCGGTGGCGCTCATGCCTTGCGCGTGCTGGTCATCGTCGCGTAGGCGATGACGTTGTCGGTGTAGTGGCCGGTCGCGCGGTCGTAGGTGCCGCCGCACGTGATCAGGTGGAGCTGGGGATTGGGCGACTCGCCGTACACCCGCTGCGTCGGGAAGACCGCCTTCTCCGCCTGTTCGAGGCCTCCCACGGTGAACACGGCGACGATGCCGTCCTTACGGTGCACCTCGATGACGTCGCCGTTGCGGATCTCGTCGAGGCGGCTGAAGACCGCGCTCCCCGACTTCGTGTCCTTGTGCCCCAGCATGATCGCCGGACCGGCCTCCCCTGCCGTGGGCCCGGAACGGTACCAGCCGACCAGGTTCGGGTTGGTGACCGGCGGCACCTCGATCGCGCCCTGCTTGTCGAGTCCCACCGACCTGATCGGCGCGTTGACGCCGAGGCGTGGGATGACCACGCGTACCGGGGTCGAGGGCTGCATGGCGGGGGCCGCCGGGATGTTCGGCAGGGGCGGCGGCTCGGTCGGCTCGGCCTGGAAGTACGGGTCCGCCGGCCCGGTGGCGTTCGCCTGGCTGCGGGGCGGCAGCGTGGTGCGCTGGTCGGCCAGGCCGTACTGCTCGGGCGCCGCCACCATGTAGAGCATGCCGACCAGCACCGTGATCACCCCGGCGACCCCCGCCAGGATGAGCACCGACCGCATCACCCGGCCGCCGTCGATCCGCTCGTCGGGCCACTCCCCGTGCGGCCCGCCGTACTGCTGGTATCCGGGGTGCTGCTGCTGGTAGGACGGATGCCCGTACGGCGGCACCGGCCCGCGGGGACGCCCCTGGGGGCTCCCGCCCTGGGCGGGAGCCCTCGGCGGCCAGTTGTCAGGCGTCGGGGTGGTCATCCGGCCGACCCGGTCAGCCTCGGGTCGCCGTACGGCGCCGCAGCACCAGCCCGCCGGCCGCCGCGCCCGCCATCATCAACGCGCCACCAAGCATGATCATCCGAGCGTCCGGACCGGCGTCCCCGCCACCGCCCGTGGAGGCGCCGCCGCCGGGGGTCTCGTCGATCTGCCGGTCCTTGGTGGGCTTGGACGTCTTGGTCCGGGTGACGGTGATCGTCGGCTTCGGCGCGGTGGCCGTCGGGCTGGGGGTGCCCGTGTTCGTGTTGCTCGGAGTCGGGGTCGGGGTCGGGGTGCCCGTCCCGGTGCCGGCGACCGACGGCTTGACCGTGATCAGCAACGCCGCGGCGCTCGCCTCCGCGGCGTTCGCGACGGTGCAGTCGTACAGCGTGGCCTCGGTGCCGCTGCCCGGCCCGGCGGCCGGCTCCAGGTAGAGGCCGAATGAGCTCGGCTGGACCGCGATGACGCCGGTCGCGGTGGGGGTCATCGTGATCAACATGGTGGGCAGTTGCAGCGGGGCACCGGACGCCACCGCGACGGCGGCGGCGGTGGCCCCGACCGTCCGGAGCTCGGAGGGGACGATCGAGGGGTTGGCGGTGACGAGCGCGTCCCCGTCGAACACGAGGCGCTCGGTCACGGGGATCGCCGACGGCGCGAGGAGGGACGGCGAGGCGGCGGGCTGCCGGATCGCCCAGGTCGCCACGACGGTGGAGTTGGGCGTCGGGGCCAGCGGGCCCGTGATGTCCATCTGCAGCTTGTAGGGGGTGGGCGCACCCGCGGCCCCGGCCGTGCAGTTGTAGGAGACCGGCTGCGGGGCCGCCGCCATGGAGGCGATCGCCGGGACGGCGCCGAAGAAGAGACCTCCGCACACTGCTGCGATGGCGGCTGTCTTGACCGCGACGCGGCGGCGCGTCTTGGACTTCAGCACAGTCTCTCTCCACTTCGGAACAGTTGAGCGCTTTGGGCGGTTGTCCACGATTCCAGGCGATGGTCACGGTCCGGCATAGATCCTATGAACAGAGACCGCGAGATGCGCGCAACTCGGCAAAACGGGCATAAATTCCTCTCCGTCCCATCACTGCCTACTCCGCCCACCGCCGTACCCTCCCCCGAGGCGCCGGGTCGCGGGGCGCACCGCGTCACAGACCGCACCCCACCGCACCGCGTCGCGTCCGCAACGCAACGCACCACGTCGCAACGCACCACGTCGCATTGCAACGCATCGCACCGCGTCGCGTCGCGTCGCGTCGCGTCCGGACGCTAGCCGAGCAGCGCGCGGACCGTCACGGTGGTGATCGGAAGCTCGAACTCGCCGTGCGCGGTCTCGGGAGTGGATCGCAGGTAGTCGAGAACCCGGGCCAGCAGCTCGGCGCGCTCGGCCTCGGAGAGGGTCAGCACGTGGGAGTGGGTGGCGATCGTCGCCGCCATCGACTCGGCGGTCCGGCGCTGGCCGTGGGCGAACTCGGCGTGCTCGACCACCCGGAAGTGCGGCCCTTCCAGGGGGATCGAGCCGCGCCGCCACTGCTTGAACGACACCGTGCTGGCGGCCGCCTCCTTCAGGCCCTTCACCCAGGGGACCCGGTCGTCGTCGAGGTTCCACAGTCCTGCCAGGACCCCGCCCGGCGCCAGGACCCGGGCCATCTCGGGGACGGCCCGGTCGAGGTCGAACCAGTGCAGCGCCTGTCCGACCAGGATCGCGTCGACCGAGCCGTCCTCCAGCGGGATCCGCTCCGCCGTGCCGGCCAGTGCCCGGACTCCGGGCAGCCGGTGACGGAGCTGGGCGAGCATGGCCGCGTCGGGCTCCACCGCGACGACGTCGGCGACGTGCCGCAACAGCGCCTCGGTCAGCTTCCCGGTCCCGGCTCCCAGGTCGAGGACGCGCAGCGGCACGCGGCCGGAGACGGGTTCGAGTGCCCACAGCAGGGCGGCGTCGGGATAGCCGGGCCGCTCCTCCGCGTACGCGGCCGCCTGGCCGCCGAACGACGACGCTCTCAGCGCCCGAATCTCGGGATCGACACCGTCGAAGGCGGATGAGCTGCTCACGTGCCCACGATAACCCCGCGGCCCGGCCGGTATCTCAGGAAGATCGTCCGGCGGGAGGCGCCGGGTCGGGGGATGCGCGCCTCTCGCCGGACGCCCGTCGCTCCCGGCGCCGCTCACCGCCGGAGCGCGGCCCGGCGCCGCGGGTCAGGGCCAGGGCGATGACGAGGTACGGCACGGCGAAAACGGCGAAGATCACGCCGTGCCCGGCCACCGTGGAGGCCGCGGCGTAGCCGCCGTAGACGAGGATGCCCGTCACATCCGTGCCCAGCCCGGCCAGCGAGGTCACCGTGGCACGGGCCGGACCGGTGATGCGATCCTGGAGCCGCGCGCCGGCCAGCACCGTCGCCATCTGGAAGAGGCAGAAGGCCGCCGCGATCGCGGCGAATCCCGCCGGGACCCCGCTGATCGCTCCCGCGCCGAGCGCCAGTGCCCCGGCGGCGAGGATCCCGGCGAACGCCCGGTCCGTGAAGCGCCGCCCGGTCGCCGCGAGCACACCGCCGAGCGCGACCCCCGCGGAGACGAGGAGCACCAGGAGCGGTACGGCGTACGCGGCGACGCCGGTGGCTGCCGCGAGCAGGGCGACGTACTCCTCAAGCGAGCCCCAGACCGCCCACACCACGGCCAGCAGCAGCACCGCCCGCCGTACCGATCGGCTGGCGCGCATCTCCCGCACGCCTTCCCGCAGGATGGCGGCGTAGCCGCGCGGCGTCTCCTCCGGGCTCTTCACCCGGTGCTCGGGGAAGGTCGTCGCGACGGCCGCGCAGAGCAGGCATGCCAGCACACTGGCCGCCCCGAGCAGCGGGTATCCGCCCACGGCCAGCGCGGGGGCGGCGGCAGCCGTGGCCACCATGGTGGCGCCGGTGCCGAACGCGTGGCCACGCCCCATGATCGTGGCGTAGCGGTCGGCGGCGTCCAGGCGTTCGAGCTCGGTGTAGACCAGCGCTTCCAGAGCGCCCGACTGCAGCGCTCCCGCCGCACCCCAGAGCACGAAGCCGGCGGCGAACGCCCAGTAGGAGGGAGCGATGCTCCACAGGGCGTAACCGGCGGCGGCCAGCAGCGGCGCCAGGGCGAGGAGCAGCCGCCGCGAGACGGCGTCGGCCCACACCCCGGAGGGCACCTCCAACACCAGGGAGGTGACCGACCAGATCACGAACAGCGAGGAGATCTCGGCGGTCGACAGGCCCGTGTCGACGAACAGCAGTGCGTAGACCGGGTAGAGCAGGATGAAGTCGTACAGAGACGTGTAGCCGTAGAGAGTCGTGGCCAGGCGCTTCACGCGCGCGCCGGGGTCACGCAGAAAAGAGATCATCAGGAGGTCCTTCACGCGGGGGGAGACTGTGCGGGCCCGGAATGCTCGGCATCCCGGGCGGTCCGCGACAGCGTGTTCCGCGTCGACCTCTGGTGATGGATCAATGTCGCCAGGTCATGGAGCCGACTCTACCTCCGGCCGCCCCACCCCGCCCAGCGGATTTCGCGAGGCGCCCCGGGCGGGAGCGCTTCGATCACCGGCCGGTTCAGTCTCCGGTCCGCGTCTGCGCCGGCAGGCTGTACGGCCGCGGCTCGCCCTGGTCGCTCCCGTGTGTCGTGAGGACCCGGTCCAGTCCGGTGACGCGCAGCAGCCGGACCGTCTGGGAGCGGGGCGCGGCCAGCCGCAGGGTGATGCCGAGCGCTCTGGCGCGGCGCTGGGTGCCGACCAGTACGGCCAGCCCCGACACGTCGCAGAACGACGCTCTGGACAGGTCCAGGACGAGCGGACCCGTACTGAGCCGCAGGACACGCAGCAGGCGTTCGCGGAGAGCCGGACTGGTGAAGATGTCGATCTCGCCGTACAGCGGGACGATGGTGGTGGCGGGATGCGCGGGATGCGCGGTCCGAGGGCTCGCCCCGTGGCGGGTCTGGGTCTTCGTCTGGAAAATGGTCATGGGATCTCCGATCGGAGAAGAGGCGGGACCCGGGCGACCGGTCAGCAGCGCGCGGTGGCGCGGATGCCGCTCGGAGCCGGGTGCCCGGCGGCGCCCAGGCCGTTGTGGTCAGGTCGCGGGCACGCGGTCGGCGAGATGCCCGCCCTCATTCTCCCCGGCGGCCCGGCTGTCGCCTCGTACGGACGAGGCGACGGCTGAGGCCCACCGGTGGGCGTCGGTGAGGACATGTCCTCGGTAGACCCAGCTTACTCCCCGGAAGCGCGCATAGCCGGACATCGACGCGCGGCGTCGTCCCTGGTCACCGTGGATCGCGTGCGGGCTCGGAGAAAATGTCGCCGGGGTTCGCGGGCGGGCCCGGGAAGGATGTCGCCGGGGTTCGCGTGCGGGCTCGGAGCGGATCCGGCCGTCACCGGCTCAGCTCGGCGGCGGGGACGGCGGGAGGGAACCGGCGAGGAGCGCGGTGAGCGAGCGGATGCGCCCCACCAGCTCAGGTGGCTCGTGCACCTCGAAGCGGTAGCCGAACAGGCCGACGTACAGCGCGAGTTCGTCGAGGGAGTTCGAGCCGGCGCGCAACGTGCAGGAGTGCTCGTCGATGGCCTCAAGCACGCCGATCGTCGGCGCTATCTTCTCCGCGGCGACGTGAACGGGCACATGCAGCGTGAACCTGCCCTGATAGCGGTAGGCCCCGGTGGAGATCCCATGTGCGGTGTAGCCGGCCAGATCGGTGTCCGGCGGCCGGCGTGGTGTGAACCGCGGCCCGGTGGGAACGCGCGGACGCAGCCGGTCGACGCGGAAGGTCCGCCAGTCGTCGCGGTCGAGATCCCAGGCGATGAGGTACCAGCGCCGGCCGGCGTGCACGAGGCGATGCGGCTCGGTGCGGCGGACGCTCGACCCGCCCTCGTGGCCGGCGTAGTCGAAACGCAACTGCTCGTGCGCGCGGCAGGCGGCGGCGACGGCCGTGAGCACGTCGGGGTCCACGACGGGGCCGCCGGAAGGCACGGTCACGGTGACCGACTGCAGCGTGCTGACGCGGTGCCGCAGGCGTGCCGGCAGGACCTGTTCGAGTTTGGCCAGAGCACGCAGCGAGGTCTCCTCGATGCCGGCGACGGTGCCGCTGGCCGCGGTGCGCAGGCCGATGGCGACCGCGACCGCCTCGTCGTCTTCGAGCAGCAGCGGGGGCAGCTTCGCGCCGGCACCGAGCAGGTAACCGGCGGCGCCGGCGGTGGCGTGCACCGGATAACCGAGGGTGCGCAGCTTCTCGATGTCACGGCGGACCGTACGCACGTTCACGTCGAGCCGGTCGGCGAGATCCGCGCCGGTCCACTCACGGGGCGTCTGCAGCAGCGACAGCAGGCGGAGCAACCGGGCCGAGGTTTCCAACATGAATGCGAGCTTCCCATCGAGCTAGGACAGCTCTCACCCTAGCCACATGCCTGCCCCCGGCCTCACGACCGGCATCCGGAAGTTCTTCCGGTCACCGCGCTGACCCGGATCAGCCGCCGGCGATCAGGCGATCCCGTACGGCACGCGCGGCACCCGGGTTGTCGGCGAGCACCCCGTCCACCTGGAGCCCGTACAGCCGTGCCAGCCAGCCCGCCACGTCCCCGGCGGCGCGGGAGTACGCCGGTCTGGCGGGATCACCCCGCCGGTAGTTCGCCGGGAGGCTCGCGTTCTCGTCGCGGATCGTCGCGACGTGAACCTGGAGGCCCTGCTGGTGGGCGTCCTGGACGAGCGAGGTGGGAGCACCCAGTCTCCCGTCGGGGCCGACCGGCACGACCCGCGTGGTGGTCACGCCGATGCCGGCGGCGTAGGTGGCGATCTGCCGCAGGCCGGCCGGGGTGATGAGATCGTCGCAGGTGAGCGGGTCACCGCTCTGCAGCAGATCGTACGGCGTGCCGCTTCCGGCCCCGATGAGCTGGATGAGCCGCAACCGCGTGGCGGACCGCAGCTGCTTGAGGTTCCCCGTCTCGAAGGACTGGATGAACACCGGGTCGCAGGCGTCGTCCCAGCCGTACCGCCGGAGGGTCTCCAGCAGCGGTCCCTCGATCGGCAGCCCGATCGAGGCGAAGTAGCTCGGATATTTGATCTCGGGATAGATGCCCACGCCGTGCTTCTGCGCGAGCTGGACGATCTCCTCCAGTGTCGGGATCTGCGCCTTCCCGTCGTATGCCGCGCTGGCCGGCCGCCGCCGGGGGAAGCGCTCCCTGGCACGGAGGGTACGCAGCTCGGCGAGGGTGAAATCCTCGGTGAACCAGCCGGTCGTCCGGCCGCCGTTGATGGTCTTGGCCGTCCTGCGGGCGGCGAACTCGGGGTGGTCGGCGATGTCGGTGGTCGCCGAGAGCTCGTTCTCGTGCCGGGAGACCAGGACGTGGTCCTTGGTGGAGACCAGGTCCGGCTCGATGTAGTCGGCGCCCAGCTGGATGGCGACCTCGTAGGAGAGAAGCGTGTGCTCGGGCCGGAAGGCGCTGGCCCCCCGATGCCCGACGACGATCGGCATGCGAGCGCCGCCCCCGAGCAGGGCGGGCGAGGGGCCTGTGGGCCGGGCCGCACTCGGGGGTTGAGCCGGGCTCGGCGGCTGGGCGGGCGCCGATGGTTTGGCAGCCCTCAGGTGCCGGGCCACGCGCGCGGCCCGGGCGGCCCGGGCGGTACGCGCGGACCTCGCCGTTCGGACGGACCGTTTCGCCTTCGGCCAGCGGGTCCCCCTCGGCGAGCGGGCTGAGCGGGTGGTCCGGGCCTTGACCGCGGAACGCGTCATACGGGCGGACCGGGCGGAACCCGCGAGCCGGACAGGGCCCACGGGCTGGATTGAGGTCGCGGGCTGCACCGAGGTCGCAGGCTGACCGGAACCCACGGCCTGAGCGGAACCCGTGGCCGGACCGGAGGTCACAGCCTGAGCGGAACCCGCGGCCGGACCGGAGGTCGCGGTCCGAGCGGAACCCACGGCCGGAGCGGAGGTCACGGATCGATCCGGACCGGTGGGCCGGGCTGGACCGGCGGGATGGAGGGCGAGGACCGCCGCCCCTCCTACGAGCACGATAAGGACACTGATCCGTGTTTTCCCGACCACCCGGGTACACCCCCACTTTCCTGCCTTGTGGGGGGCACACTGGTACAAACAGCTCTACCCCGAGTGGCCGAACGGCTAACGGACGCGCCTACCTCTCCGTCGTCGCGGCCCTCCGGGTAAGAGGGTGCGCCGGCGACGGCCCGGCTCCTCGCCGCCATCCCCGTCCTGGGCGGGCCCTCGCCCCTCGCGAGCGGGCCGCTCGCCGTACGGCGGGTCCGCGGGGACGGCCGCCCGAGGGGGCCGGTCCCGTAACGGACACCTCGCCGATCATCACTCCGGGCGGTCGCCGGTGTGCTCCAGGATGGCGTCGGCGAGCTGCCGGTGCACCTGAGGGGGCAGGGTGTGGCCCATCCCCTCGATCATAAGAAGCTCGGCCCCCGGGATCTCCTGAGCGATGAGTGCTCCGTGACCCGGTTTGACCGGCTCGTGCGTGCCCTCGATGACGAGCGTGGGCGCGACCACCCGGTGCAGGATTCCCGCGGGCTCGAACTCGGAGGCCGAGACCCCGGCGCGCTGATGGTTGGTCACGGCCGCGGGGTCGGCGGCACGGTCGTGGAGCCGCTCCTCCACGCGCCGCTGCCCGTCCTCGTCGAACGGCAGGGCCGGGCCGTGCAGCACCCGGGCCAGCTCGATCTGGAAGTCGATCTGCTCGCGCCGCCCGGCGGGCGGCGGGTTCACCGCCGCCTTGGTGAAGAACTCCACGAACTCCGGCGTGGGCGGGGGCAGGCTGCCGGGAGGCTGCTCCTGACCCATCAGCGCGCGCATCAGCACCTGCCCCTCCCTTCCGCCCAGCGGTGACGCCCCGATCACCGTCAGCGTCAGCACCCGGTCCGGCTGCTCGGCCGCGATCCACTGGCCGAGCAGGCCGCCCGCCGAGTGCCCGACGATATGGGCCGCACCGATCCCGTAGGCGTCCAGGAGGCCGAGGACGTCGTCCTTGATGGCGGCCCAGGTGTAGGGGTGGGAGTCGAAGTCGACGGTGGTCGAGCGGCCGGTGTCACGGTGGTCGTAGCGGATGACCCGCCGGCCACCGGCGACCAGCCGCCCGACGAACTCGTCCGGCCACAGGACCCCCTGCGACATCGAGCCCATCACCAGCAGCACCGGGGGGTGCGCCGGATCGCCGAATTCCTCGGTCCACAGTTCGACGTCGCCGACGTTCACCATGCGTCCCTGAGACATATAAACCGGCTCCTTCTCACAGAGGTTGTCGTCTGCCGATGCCATGAGCCTGGTCTACCGGCGCGCCGGCGCCATCAGTAGGACTACTGGGCTCGGCCCACCCCAGTGACGCGGCCCCTGTTCACGTGCCCCCCGAGTTCCGGCGATCACGGGCGGGCAGGCGCCGGCAGCCGTGACGGACCGCCTGATCGACGCGGCGACCCCGCCGGCTTGAGCCCCTCCTGGGCGAGGTCGTCGAAGACGGCCAGCGTACGGGCGCCCCGTCAACGGACAGACCATCTGTGAGTAGGAGATTTTCTCTTTTAGCAGGACGTAGGCGGCAAAACCCTGCCATGACAGGACTAATGCCCCTTCCGGTCACGCCGACGGAGGAGGAAGCTTGAACGGGAGGTGTTCGTAATGGACTCAAAGCAATGGGATGTGCAGATATTCATCAGTGAGGACGACAACGACGACGTCACCACTGCCAAGGCGGTGCTGACGACGCCTGACGGCAGAAGGCGCGAGTGCGTCGCATACGCCCGGCGCAACCCGGCGGACCAGCCTGTTCCGGCGATCGGTGACGAGCTGGCGGCGGGGCGTGCTCTGGCCGACATGGCCGGCAAGCTGATGAGAGACGGCGCCGAGGACGTCGCCCAGTTGGCAGGGCATGCGCCCAGGGCATGGTGAGCTCCGGCTCACCCCAAGGGCCTCCGGCGGATCCGCCGGAGGCCCCCACCTGCCGCCGGCGACGGACCAACGCCAGCGGATCGCCACCACCGGACCATCGCCGGATCACCGCCGCACCACCACTGGATCACCGCCGGATCACCACCGCCGGATCACCGCCGGATCACCACTCCGGCTCCGTCCGAGACCGGTCCGGCCGACCCTGCCCTCTCCCGGGCCGGAAGGACCGGGAGCCGGCCTCTGCCCGCGAAGGCCGCCTGATCATCCCTCCCCCGGGACGCCTGACGTTCCCGTCCTCGGACCGTCCGAACGCCCGGCTCCTGTGCCGCCCGGTGACTGGGCCGTCCGGCCGCCCGTAGCCCCAGTCCCTGTCGTACCTGGCGTCCGGACCGTTGGAACGTCCGTACCCCCGGTCCCTGGCATCCGGACCATTGGAACGTCCGTACCCCCGGTCCCTGGCATCCGGACCGTTGGAGCGCCCGTATCCCCGGTCCCTGGCATCCGGACCGTTGGAGCGCCCGTATCCCCAGTCCCTGTCGCTCCCGGCGTCCGGACCGTTGGAGCGCCCGTATCCCCGGTCCCTGCCCCAGTTGGCGGCTGGGCCGTCGGGGCGTCCGTACCCCCGGTCCCTGTCGTACCTGGATCCCCGGTCCCTGTCGTACCTGGCGTCCGGGCCCTGCTGCCTGGCCCGTCGGCCACCGGACTGCTTGGGCGCCGGCCCTCCGGGCCGCCCGAACGCCCACTCCCGGTCGCGCCTGGCATCCACGCCCGGCCGCCTGGTCCTCCAGTCACCGGGCCGCTTCACGCCCGACCCTCCCAAGCGACCGAACCCCCGGTCCCGGTCGCGTCTGCCGGCCGAGTCCGGCCGCCTGACCGTCCAGCTCGCAGGTCGCTTGACGGAGGAGTGTCCCGGTCGCTTGACCACCCAGCTCGACGATTGACCTGATGTCGGCTTCGAGTGCTGGACGGCGCCGACCGCCGCCACCCCTATGAGTACGGCCAGCACACCGGCCCTCATGATGCCCATCCGAGCACACCCCCCGCTTTCCGATCTTCCGGGGGGCACACTTGGTCAGACGGATCTCTACCCGAGTTGGCCGCACGACTAACGATCAGATGTGAACATCGCCCAGGTCACGGGCATGGAGCACCGCCGTCCGCATCCGGGCCGTGCGCCCGCCGCGCCGCGACGTGCCAGGCGCAACGTGCCGGGCTCCGCACCCTTACCCCAATAACGGTTCTCCAGTTCCATTAAGCCATCTCCTCGTGCTACTGTCGCCACATCTTAACGGAATAAAAGTCCCATTAGATGGTCCGTCGCGGAGGAAAACCATGTCCACACTCGACCAGGCCCCGCCGGTCACCACGCCCCACCCATCGGACCCGCCGGCGAACGCGACCACGCCGCCAGGCCGGCGACAGGCGGCGCGCATGACAGGGCGCCAGAAACTGGTGCTCGCCCTGCTGCTCGGATCCCAGTTCATGGTCGCGGTGGATTTCTCCATCCTGAACGTGGCCCTCCCCGTGGTCGGCGCCGGTCTGGGCTTCTCCCTGGCCGACCTGCAGTGGATCGCCACCGCCTTCGCCCTGACCGCGGCCGGCTTCACCCTGCTGTTCGGCCGGGTGGCGGACCTGTTCGGCCGTAAGCGCCTGTTCCTGGGCGGCATGGCGCTGCTCGGCCTGTCCTCCGCCCTCGGCGGCCTCGCCACCTCGCCGGGGATGCTGCTGGTCGCCCGCGTGCTGCAGGGGCTGGCCACCGCGGCCGTCACCCCGGCCGGGCTGTCCCTGCTGACCACCTCCTTCAAGGAAGGGCCGCTGCGGGACAAGGCCCTCGGCCTCAACGGCGCCCTGATGTCGGCCGGGTTCACCGCCGGCGCGATCCTCGGCGGGCTGCTGACCGATCTGCTGTCCTGGCGCTGGGCCTTCCTGATCAACGTTCCGGTGGCCGTCCTCGTGGTGGTCCTGGCCCCGTCCGTCATTCCCGACTCCCGCCCCGCCGGCCGTTCCCGGCTGGACGTGCCCGGCGCCGTCGCCGTCACCGGCGGCCTGCTCACCCTGGTCTACGGCCTCACCCAGGCGGGCGAGACCGGCTGGGGCGACCCCGCCACCCTGGCCGCCCTGGTGGCCGGCGCGGCGCTGCTGGCCGGTTTCTGGTTCATCGAGAAGCGCTCCGCCGATCCGCTCGTCCCCGTGCAGATCATGAAGCGACCCACCGTGGTCTGGGGCAACGCCGTGGGCCTGATCGCCTTCGTCACCGAGACCTCCCTGGTCTTCCTGCTCACCCTCTACCTGCAGAAGGTGCTGGGCTACTCCCCGCTGGCCACCGGACTGGCCTTCGGCGTCCTGGGTCTGGGCACCGTCATCGGCGGCACCTTCGGCGGCAGGGCCGTCGGCCGGATGGGCAACCGCGCCACCATCGTCATCGGCGGCGTCGTCCAGGCCGTCGCCACCGTCTCCCTGGTCGCGCTCGGCACCTCCGGTGCCTGGATCTGGCTGCTGCTGGCGGCCACCTTCATCGGCGGCGTCGGCAACATGTTCATGATCGTTGGATTCATGGTCACCGCCACCTCCGGCCTGCCCGACCGTGAGCAGGGCCTGGCCACCGGTCTGGCCACGATGACCCAGCAGGTCGGCATCACCATGGGCATCCCGATCATGAGCGCCATCGCCACCGCCCGGATGACCGCCCTGGACGGCAGCGGCCCCGGCGCCGTCCTGTCCGGCGTCTCCCTCGCCATCCTCGTCAACTCCGCCGTCGTCCTCGTCGGCGCGGTGCTCGCCGGAGTGTTCCTCGCCCCTCGCCGCGACAAGCACGCACCGGTCAGGTGACCTCGCCTCAGAGGGTGCCGGGACCTCCCGGCACCCCGGCGACGTCGCCCATCCGCCGTCCCCCTTCTCGCCCCCTACGTCCGGCAGGCCCTGGGGGCTGCCGGGAATGACACCGTCAGCGGGCCTGCCGTACGGGCTCGTAGTCCTTCAGGGCGATGCGGGTGGCGAACATGTCGGTCATCTTCAGCATCAGCCCCAGCAGGAAGCCGTACTTGAACGTCCAGTTGCGCATGCGGATCCTGGCCGGGCTGCCGGGCGCGAGGAAGGGGCCGGCGTTGCCGCTCCTGGCTATCTTCGCGTAGCCGCGGAACTCCTGCTCGTACCGCTCGAAGGCCAGGCGGTGATCACCGCCGGCCGCGGCCAGCTCGCCCGCCAGGACGTAGGCGCCGACGAAGGCCAGGCCGGTGCCGAAGCCGCCCAGGGTGTTGCCGTAGGCGGCGTCGCCGAGCAGCACCACCCGGCCCCTGGCGTAGTGGTCGATCCTGACCTGGCTGATCGAGTCGAGGTAGAGGTCGTCCGCCCGCCGTAGCGCGTCGACGATCGCGGGGCCCCGCCAGCCCATGCCCGCGTAGGCCTTGGCCACGATCTGCCTGTGCTGCTCGACGTCGTAGCGGTCGTAGTCGAGCTGCTCGGAGGCGAAGACGAAGAACCCGGGCGCCTTCGGCCCGCCGACGGTGACCATCCTGCCGGGCTCGTTGTACATCTTCGGCACGGGCCCGAAGTCTTCGGGAAGATCGGCCAGGGCGTAGTAGTAGCCGAGGAACGCGACGTGGTCGGACTCCGGGCCGAAGGACAGGCGGCGCACGTTGGAGTGGATCCCGTCCGCCCCTACCACCAGGTCGAACGTGCGCGGCGCGGCGCGCTCGAAGGTGACGTGCACGCCGTCCGCGGTCTCGGTCAGGGACGTGATGGAGTCGCCGAAGACGTATTCGCAGCTAGCGGCCGTCCTGTCGTACAGCAGCCTGGACAGGTCGCCGCGCCTGATCTCGATCTCACCGCCGGTGAACTCGCCGGGGATGACCGCCAGCCTGCGGCCGTCGGCGTCGACGATCTCCTGGTCGGTCCCGCCGGTCTGCAGCCGCCGCACATCCTCCAGGATGCCCATCCGCCGCAGCACGGTGAGGTGGGTCTCGCCCTTGAAGTCGACGGCCTGGCCGCCCGTGCGCAGGGCCGGGGCCTTCTCGACGACGGTGACGTTGAAGCCGTGGCGGTCGAGCCAGTAGGCGAGCGCGGGGCCGCCGATGCTGGCGCCGGAGATGAGGACGTTGGTGTTCTTCATGTCCCGGAGCCTCGCCGAGGCCGCTGACAGCCCGGCGACCACCGGCTGACAGTTACCCGCCGGAGCCGCCCAGGACTGTCAGCGCCTCCTGCCGGCCCATCGCCGCGCCCCGCGCGAACACCGTCGCGAACGCCTCGGCGCCGAGGACGTCCGTGGCGCCCGCGGCGGTCCGGGCGACGTCGCGGTCACCGGTCACGGCCATGCCGCGCAGCGCCACGCCCACGCCCAGCAGCAGTGCGGCCCGCTCCGCCGTACCCGCACGCAGGGCCTGCCCTGCCAGGCCCTCGGCGATGTCGGCGAGGTCGATCGCCGGCGTCGAGCGCAGCGCGGTGGCCAGCGCCTGGCGATGCCTGATCATGGCCTCCCGCGTGTCGCCCGTCGCCTCGGCCAGCCGTCCGAGCGCGGTGAGCACGCGCGAACCGGTGGTCTCGACGATGAATCCACCGCTCTCCGAGGCCGCCAGCGCGGCCCCGAGCCGCCACGCCGCCTCGGTGTGGTCGCCCTCGAAGCGGGCGAGCTCACCCAGCCCCAGGTGGGCCGCCGCCATCGTCTCCGGCCTGCCCGTCCTGCGGGCGAGCTCGGTCACGCGCAGGTAGTCGGCGGTCGCGGCCGCGGTGTCGCCCCGGCGCCGCAGCCCCTCGGCGCGCCTGCACAGCACGTCGGCGATCTCTTCGAGCGCGCCGAGCTCTTCGAGCAGGTCGAGTGCGCCCTGCCACAGCTCCATGGAGCGCGCCCATTCACCGCGCCAGCTCGCGATCAGGCCGAGCCAGTCGAGCCCCTGCGCCTTTCCCCAGCGTTCGCCCACCGCGCCGAAGGCCGCGACCACGGCCTCGAACTCCCGCTCGGCCCTGGCGACCCGGCCGCCCTGCAGCGACAGCAGTGCGCCGCCGAGCCTTTCGAGCGCCTGGCTCCACGGATCGGAGCCGAGCAGCCGCCGCTGCCGTTCGATCGCCTCGGGCGTGGACTCGGGCGGCCCCGCCGTCATCCCCCACAGGGCGGGGGCGAACCGGTGCCGCATCGGCCGGTCCAGCGACTGCATGATCGCTTCCGCGCGTTCCCAGTGCCGCGGCCCCGCGTTCGGTACGGCGTGCAGCACGGCCATGACGTACTCGTCGGCCAGCTCCGCGGGCGGCTCCGACTCGATCGCGTCGAGGAGCCGCACGGCGTGCTGGGTGGCCTGGCCGCGCCTCCCGCTCAGCCACCAGTACATGGCCATGGCGGCGATCAGCCGCAGCGCCGTCGGCTGGTCGTGCCCGACGGCCCAGCGCAGCGCGGCCTGCAGGTTGGCGTTGTCGGCCGACAGGCGGGCCAGCCAGCGGAGCTGCTCCGCCCGGTAGAGGTGGGCGTCGGCGCGCCGCGCGAGGTCGAGGAAGCAGGCGGCGTGGGCGGCGCGCAGCCGCTCCTCCTCGCCCGCCTCCGCCAGCCGTTCGGCGCAGAACAGCCGGATGGTGTCGAGCATCTGGTAGCGGTCGCCATCGGTCTCGACGAGCGACCTGTCCACCAGATCGGCCAGCAGTTCCGCGGTGTCCCGGCCGCAGACCCGCTCGACCGCCTCCAGGCTCGCACCCCCGGAGAACACCGAGAACCGCCTGGCCAGCACCTGTTCGTCGGTGTCCAGCAGGTCCCAGCTCCACTCCACGACCGCGTGCAGGGTCTGGTGGCGGGCGGCGGCGGTGCGGTCGCCGCGCGACAGCAGCCTGAACCTGCCGTGCTCGGCCAGGCGGGTGGCGATCTCCTCGACCGAGAACGTGCGCACCCGCGCCGCCGCCAGCTCGATGGCCAGCGGCAGGCCGTCGAGCGCCGCACAGATCCGCAGGACCGCGCCGAGGTTGCCGGGCTCCAGCGCGAAGCCCTGCCGTACGGCCGCCGCCCGGTCGGCGAACAGCCTGATCGCCGGATAGCCGAGCGGGTCGTCGGGCACGTCGTCGGGCGGCGGGGTGGCCAGGGGCGCCAGCGGGACCAGGTGCTCGCCGGTGATGCCCAGCGGTTCCCTGCTGGTGGCCAGGACGGTCAGGCCGGGGCAGGCGGCGAGCAGCCGGCGGGCGAGCGTGGCGGCCCCGGTGATCACGTGCTCGCAGTTGTCCAGGACGAGCAGCAGCTCCTGCTCGGCCAGCGCCGCCACCAGCCGGTCGGTGGGATCGGGGGGGCCGGACGTGGGCGGCCGCAGCCCGGTCTCGCGCAGGCCGAGCGCGCCGAGCACCGCCTGCGGGGCCTGGTCCCCGTCGTCGAGCGGGGACAGGTCCACGAAGCACGCGTCGCCGCCCCGGCGGGCCGCCGCCTCGACGGCCAGCCTGGTCTTGCCGGTGCCGCCGGGGCCGATGACCGTGACCAGCCGGACGGACCGCAGGGCGTCGATCCGCTCCAGCTCCCGCTCACGGCCGACGAAGCTGGTGAGCTGGGTGGGCAGGCCCGTCCGTGCGGCGCGCTCGCGCGGCTGCCCGCCGCGCAGGACCGCCAGGTGCACCGCCGCGAGCTCCGGTGAGGGGTCGGCGCCGAGCTCGTCGGCGAGCAGCCGCCGCACGTCGTCGAACACGGCCAGCGCCTCGGCCTGCCGCCCGGCCGCGTGCAGCGCCCGCATCAGCAGCCCACGCGGCCGCTCGCGCAGCGGATGCGCGGCGACCAGCTCCTGCAGCTCGGCCACCGGGCTGGTCTCGGCGAGGGCCAGCTCCGCGTCGGCGAGGTCCTCCACGGCCGTGAGCCTGAGCTCCTCCAGCCTGCTGACCTGCGTGCCGGCGAACGGCGCGGCGGCGACGTCCGCGAGCGCGGGCCCCCGCCACAGCCCGAGCCCCTCCCTGAGCAGTCCGGCCGCGCCGGCGTGGTGGCCCGCGGCGAGCAGGCGTCGTCCCTCGCGGGCGAGCCGCTCGAACCGGTGCGCGTCGACGTCTTCCGGGTCGATCGCCAGCCGGTAGCCCGCGCCGTGGAACTCGATCAGGTCGGCGGGCAGGTTGCGCCTGAGCCGGGAGATCTGCGCCTGGACGGCGTTGGCCGCGCCCGCGGGCGGGCGCTCGCCGTACTGGCCGTCGATGAGCCGCTCCACGCCGACCGTCCGGCCCGCGTCCAGGAGCAGCAGCGCGAGCAGGGTGCGCGGCCGTGGACCGCCGACGGCGATCAGGTCGCCGTCGGCCGATCGCACCACCAGCGGGCCCAGGATGCCGAACTGCACGAGGTCGATTGTCCCCCACCACCGCCCGGCCGGGGGTCGGCGAGGCTCGCCGGCCGGCTCACCTGGCGCCGGCCAGGATCCATCCGCCCCGGAGCTGGGAGAAGTGCTCCTCCTGATCCGATTCGGCGAACCCCGCGCGTCGGTTTACCCGGTCGATCGGCGCGCGACCGGGTAACGCGGGCGCGCACGGTGAAGCGGGCATCGGCGCATTGAATTATTGGCATATTTCGGAATCGACAGCCCGATATACGGCGACTGACCGACCGTTTGCCAAGCAATGAGACGAGTCGCGACAACCAGACGGCGGCCCCTCAATATGGTTTATCTCGCACAGAAGAGACAGGGCCCGGCACACGCCCGCCTTGCAAAATAAGCAAATGTCCATATTTGCAGCCCATGGCGGAGATTGCCATTTTCGTTAGGAGTTCGGAAGACACATGTCTGAGCTTGTACGGCGACGATTCCTGCAGATCGGCGCGATTACCGGAGCCTCCTTGCTGGCTCCGATCCGGTTCGCCGAAACGTCCTTCGCGCGATCCCTGCCGGGACGAACGGTCGACCCGACCACCATCAGAAAGTATGTGACGCCGCTGGTGATCCCGCCGGCGATGCCACCGGCCAAGACAAAGCACAAGTTCGACTACTACGAGATCGCCGTGCGCCAGTTCAGGCAGCAGATCCTGCCTCCGGGTCTACCGGCGACGACGGTATGGAGCTACGGATCGGTCGATCATCCAAGCTCATTCAACTATCCGGCGTTCACGATAGAAGCTCGCCATCGGCGGTCGATCCAGGTCAAGTGGATCAACGATCTCGTCGACAAGCACGGCTGCTTCCTGCCGCACCTCCTGCCGATCGACCAGACCTTGCACTGGGCGAACCCCCCAGGCGGCAAGCAGCACCGCGACTCGAACGGCACCGACCAGACCCCCTACCGCGGACCGGTGCCGCTCGTCACCCACGTACACGGCAACCACACCTTCGACTACAGCGATGGATACGCCGAGGCGTGGTATCTGCCGGACGCCTCCAACATTCCGAAGGGATACGCACGCGAAGGCTCTTTCTACAATTTCTTCAAGAAGAAGTCGCCGCTGGGCCACGACTGGGACACCGGCGAGGTGGTCTTCGAATACGGCAACGACCAACCGGCCAACACGCAGTGGTACCACGACCACACGCTTGGAATGACCAGGGCCAACGTCTACGCCGGACCGGCCGGCTTCTATCTGCTCCGCGGCGGCCCCAACGACCTGCCGCAAGGTTGCCTGCCCGGCCCCGCGCCGCAGGTCGGCGACCGGCCGGGCAAGCGCTACTACGAGATCCCGCTGGCCGTCCAGGACCGCTCGTTCAACAACGACGGCTCCCTGTTCTACCCCGACAGCCGGGCCTTTTTCGATGGGTTCACCGGCCCGTACGCGCCGGACAGCGACGTGCCGCCGATCTGGAACCCGGAGTTCTTCGCCAACACGATCGTCGTCAACGGGAAGACCTGGCCGGCACTCGGGGTGGAGCCGCGACGGTACCGGTTCCGCGTCCTCAACGGATGCAACAGCCGTTTCCTGATCTTCAAGCTGGTATCCAACCCGCTGGCGCCACGTCCCGCTCCAGCGGTGTTGCCTCTCTGGGTGATCGGCGCGGAAGGCGGCTTCCTGCCCGCCCCGGTATCACTCGACAATCTGCTGCTGTCGCCGGCCGAACGGGCTGACGTGATCGTGGATTTCACCGGCCTGCCGGTGGGCACGGAGATCTATCTGATCAACGAGGGGCCGGACGAGCCCTTCAACGGCCAGCCGGGGACTTTCGCCGATCCCGCCACCACCGGCCAGGTCATGAAGTTCAAGGTCGTGCCGCTCACCTCGCGTGACACCAGCACTCCGCCGGACCGGCTGAAGCTGCCGGCGCCTTCCCCGCTCGGCGCGGAGACCAACCGCAGACAGGTCTCTCTCAACGAGCAGGATTCGGCCGTCCTGCCGGATGTGGGCCCGGTCATAACGCTGCTCGGCACAGTGCAGAACGGCGCGGCTGTCCCGCTGAGGTGGGAAGACAAGATCACCGAGAATCCCGCACTGAACTCCATCGAAGTCTGGGAGATGTACAACTTCACGGCGGACGCGCATCCGATCCATATCCATGAGGTGCAGTTCCAGGTCCTCGACCGGCAGCCGATCGACGGTAGTCCACGGCCACCGGAACCGTGGGAGCGAGGCTTCAAAGACACCGTCATCGCCTACCCCGGAGAGATCACACGGGTGAAGGCGAAATTCGACCTGCCCGGCCAATATGTCTGGCACTGTCACATCGTCGAGCATGAGGACAACGAGATGATGCGCCCCTACCACATTGGGCCGATCCCACCGTCCCTACCATAACCGGGTCGCGCCGATCATCACACAGAATAATTTCCGCAAAACGGCCTTGGCCTGTCACGTGAATTCTTCCGTCACCCCCGGCCCGGCTCCCCCCGAAGGCCGTTCCCGCCGGACGAGCATTCTTGCCCTCACCCGTTTCGAGCACAGCAGACCCAGGTAAAAGCCGCCGAGACCGCCTCAACGAGATGTGAACGGACCGGCCGGCGGCTGAGAGATATCGCACTTACCTGATCGCATCCATTCGCGCCTCCCCGGGAATCAATTCCGCACACCGGGAAGCCGGGCCCGGGAAGGCTTCCGCGCCGCCGGCGCGCTCGGCGCGCCGGACGGGGCGAGCGGTCAGGAGACCTTCCGGCCGAGGAAGTCGCGGATGAGCGCCGCGATCTCGGCGCCGTGGGTCTCCAGGGCGAAGTGCCCGGCGTCCAGGAGGTGGATCTCCGCGTCGGGCAGGTCGCGGGCGTATGCCCGAGCCCCGTCGGCGCCGAAGATCTCGTCGTTCTCCCCCCACGCGACGAGCACGGGCGGCCGGTGCGTACGGAAGTACTCCTGGAAGCCGGGATAGCCGTCGAGGTTGAACTGGTAGTCCCAGAAGAGCTGGAGCTGGATCTCCTTGTTGCCCGGCCGGTCCAGGTAGGCCTGGTCGAGGGTCCAGGTGTCCGGAGTCAGACGGTCGAGCCGGTCTGCGGGAACGCCGTGGGTGTACTGCCACCGGGTCGCCTCCGCCTCCAGGAGCGTACGGACCTCGGCCTCGTTGGCGGCCCGGTCCTTGGCGTGGGCGAACAGGACCTCCCAGAAGGGAGTGAAGCCCTCCAGGTAGGCGTTGCCGCTCTGGCTGATGATCGCGGTCACCCGTTCCGGCTCCCGGCCGGCGATGCGCAGCCCGATCGGCGCGCCGTAGTCCTGGATGTAGAGGGCGAACCGGCCGACGCCGAGAGCGTCCAGCAGCCCGAGGGTGACCCGAGGAGCAGGGATCACACGGGCTACGCCCGATCATTACCTAACCATCTAAATCGCTCTTGTCGGTTAGACCGTACGACCGCGAACCTAACTTGTCAATGCGGCTTTGAGGGTTAGGATTGGACGGTGACCCACAGACCGCTGACCGGCGAGCCTCTGGCCCTCGACCTCGTCAACACCGAGTGGCCCGAGCACGGGCGGATGCTGGACTACCTGGCCGACCCCGCCGGCCTGCGGACCTGGCTCGCCGAGCACGAGGACGAGCTCGGCCCGGTGGATCCGGAGGACCGGCCCCCGCTCGGACCACTGCGACACGCACGGCGCGCGATCCGGCGGGCACTTGAGGAGAAGGAGTACGGCGAGCTCAACACCGTGCTCGCCCACGGCCGGCTCCGGCTGAGCATCGACGGCCACGGACCGGCGGAACGCCCGGAGCTGGACGACCCGGCGTGGCTACCCGCCTGGGAGGCCGGGCGGGCCTTCCTCGACCTCATCCGGACGGCGCCCGCCGGACGGGTGCGGAAATGCGACGGGCCCGACTGCGTGCTCTGGTTCCTCGACACCTCACGCAACGGCCGCCGCCGCTGGTGCTCCATGACCGGCTGCGGCAACCGCGCCAAGGCCCGCGCCCACTACACCCGGGGGCAGGCCGGCTGAGCCGGGCCCGGCCGTCAGGCCCACGCCTCAGGGGCGGCGGACAGGCCACACGAGGTGATCATGATCCTGCTCCCAGGCGGCCCGATGTTCCGCGGGCCACAGCTCCGGGCATCCAGGAGGTGGCGGGCCGGCGGTCACCGACCGGACCCGCCGCCACATGGGACGACGGGACGGCCGGAAGGCCGGGAGGTCACATGCAGGTCATCGGAGCGGGGTTCGGCCGTACGGGGACCGCCTCGCTGAAGGCGGCGCTGGAGCATCTGGGCCTGCGGCCCTGCTACCACATGCTGGAGATCTTCGATCATCCCGAGATGGCCGGGCAGTGGCTGGACATCGCGGAGGGACGGTCGGCGGACTGGGACGCGGTGTTCGGCGGCTACCAGGCCACGGTCGACTGGCCGGGCGCGTCCTACTGGCGCGAGCTCGCCGACCACTACCCCGAGGCCAAGATCCTGCTGAACGTCCGGGACCCCCAGCGGTGGTACAGGAGCATGGAGGCCACGATCTTCAAGCAGGCACGCACGAGGGAGACCCTGGCCGGACGCGCGGGATACGCCGTACTGTGCCGGATGAGCGGTGATTTCGCCACGTTCACCAGGATGACCCGCGAGGTGGTCGTCGAGCGGGTCTTCGACGGCGACATCACCGACAAGGAACACGTCCTGAAGGTCTTCAAGGACCACACCGACACGGTGCGCGCGTCGTTCCCGCCGGACCGGGTGCTGGTCTACGACGTCATGCAGGGCTGGGAGCCGCTCTGCGCCTTCCTCGGCCTCCCCGTCCCCACGGAGCCGTTCCCCCGGCTCAACGACAGTGAGAGCTTCGTCCGCGACGCCCGCCGGCGGATCGCCCGGATGGTCCTGCGCCGCTGAGAGACCGCCCCGTCCACACCTGACACCCCGGCCCGGGGAGGACCGACGGGGGCCGACCGCGACCGGCCCTCCCCTGCGGACCGGTGCGGACCGGTCAGCGGACCTACTTGATCCTGGTCATGCTGGAGTCGTAGCCCCCGCCGCCGGGGTAGACCCACGCGCCGGAGACGGTCTCGCCGTCGGCGCCGAAGGTCCCCCGGTAGTACGCGGGTGAGCCCTTCTCGCCGCCCCAGATGGTCAGGGTGTCACCGTCGAGCTCGTAGACGTAGTCGAAGGTGCTGCCATCCCTGCCGTAGAAGCGGGACTTGATGTCCTCACTGGCCTTCTCCGCGCCGAAGGTCTTCTCACGGCCGATCACCTCGAAGCCGGTGATGCTCTGGCCGTACTGCTCCAGCTCGACGTCCTGGATGAGGAAGAAGCCGCCGTCCAGCCAGCGGTAGGTGACCGTCCCCTCGGCTCCTCCACTCACCCGCCAGGAGCCGACGAGCCGGTCCAGGGCCCTGACCTGCTCGTCGGGCTGCGCGGCCTGCGTGTTCTCGGCGCTCTCCGTCATGATCGTTCCTTCCTGCCGTTCCCCGCGTCGTTACGGTGTCGCTCATATGACCGGCGGGCCGGCGGAAAGGGAGCGGCGCGCGAGAGTGATCTGCGTCACATCCGTTTCGGGCCGGGTCCACGAGGCCGGAGACACGCCGGAGCGGGATCGCAGTGCCCACCCGGCCCCGCCGGGTCCACCGAACAGGCCCTAACCGGCCAGCGCGCGGGCGGCGGCCGGGGTGAGGGCGGCGCCGTGCCGGTGGGCCAGGGTGAAGCGCGGCTCGCCCAGCCGCTCACGCACCTGTGCGGTGATGCGGTCGATGTCCGCCTGCTCGGCCGGCGCGACGCTCTGCCCGGCGCGGAGCGCGGAGGCGGCGCCGAGGAGCCGGGCGGCCTGCTCATGCCGCCCCAGCAGGTCAAGGGCGCCGGCCATGCCGTCCAGCGGAGCCGACAGCTCCCTGCCGCCGGAGAAGGCCGTGCCCAGGTCGAACGCCTCCCGGTGGCGGGCGAGCGCCTCCGGCCCGTCCCCGCGCCGCTCGGCGACGAAACCCAGCTCGCAGTGGATCATCGGCAGGTACGGCGGGGGCGTGCCCTCCACGGCCGTACCGGGACTGCGCTCCAGCACGGAACGCAGGTGCGCCTCGGCCTGGTCCAGCCGTCCCAGCCTGCGCAGCGAGAACGCCAGCCCCATCGTCGCGAACACCTCGCCCGCCCGGTTCCCCTGCTCGGCGTACAACCGGAGGCCGCGCTCGCAGGTCTCGGCCGCGACCGACAGATCCCCGCGTTGCAGCGCCAGCCAGCCGAGCCAGGCGACCCGCCCGGCCACCTCCGCCCACAGGCCCAGCTCCTCGGCCCAGCACAGGCCCTGGCGGTGCAGCCGTTCCGCCTCGGCGTGGTCTCCGGCCAGCTCGGCCAGCGCGCCCAGCCAGCCGGTGGCCTCCAGCTGCCCCCACCGGTCTCCCGCCTCGGCGAACAGCGCCGCGGCGCGCCCGGCGTCACGCCCCAGCCCGTCGAGGTCACCGCGGATGTGGGCCAGCTTGGCCCTGGTGGTCAGCGCGGCGGCGGTGCCCCACCGGTCGTCCAGCCGCTCGAACACCGGCAGCGCCTCGCCTACCAGCTCCTCCGCCGCCACCAGGTCACCCAGGTCGCTGCCGGCATAGGCCAGGAACCAGGCGGCCCTGGCCCGCCCGCCGGGGTCGTCGTGCAGGCGCAACGCGACCTCTCTCCGCCGGTCGCGGTCGCCGTCGTCGCCGTCGCCGTACAGGAAGGCGATCCCGGCGTCCCACGCGAGCGCCCGCCCGCGCAGAGCCGGCTCACCGGAGTCGGGCACGGCCAGCGCCACCGCGAACGACCGCCCGGCCTCGGCCAGCCTCCCCCGCAGGAACCAGTACCAGGCGAGGGCGTTGACCAGCCGCAACGCGGACTCGCCGGCCGGGACCGGGGGAACGGCCGGGCCGGCGGCGGTGGCGAGGGCCGCCCTGAGGTTGGCGGCCTCGGCGTCCAGCCGGCCCAGCCACTCGCGCTGGTCGGCGCCTCGCAGCCGCCGCTCGGCCTGCTCGGCCAGATCGAGGTAGTAGGCGAGGTGGCGGTGCCGTATCAGCTCCTCCTCGCCCGCCTCCCGCAGCCGGTCGGCGCTGTAGGCCGCGACGGACTCCAGCAGCCGGTATCTCGGCCCGGCCGGATCGTCGGTCATGACCACGAGCGAGCGGTCCACCAGGCGGGTCAGCGGGTCGAGCACGTCGTGCCCGCTGACGGCGGCGGCGGCCTCCAGCGTGCAGCCGTCGGCGTGTACGGCCAGCCGGCGCAGCACGGATCGCTCCGTCTCGCCCAGCAGCTCCCAGCTCCAGTCGATCATCGCCATGAGTGTCTGCTGACGCGGCGGCGCGCCCCTGTGCCCGGTGGCGAGCAGCCTGAAGCGATCATCGAGGCGGCGCACCAGCTCGCGTACGCCGAGAGAGCGCACGCGAGTGGCGGCCAGCTCCAGCGCCAGCGGGATCCCGTCGAGGCGGCGGCACAGCACGGCCACATCGGCCGCGTTCTCCTCGTCCAGCGTGAACCCCCGCGACGCGGCCCCCGCCCTGGCCACGAACAGCCGTACCGCCCCGGAGGCGGCCAGCTCGCCGAGACCCGCGTCCGGAGCGGCCACGTCCAGGGGCGGTACGTTCCACACCACCTCGCCGGGCAGCCCGAGCGGCTCCTGGCTGGTGGCCAGCACCCGCAGCCCCGGCGCGGCGGCCAGCAACCGCGCGACCAGCGCGGCCACCGGTTCGACGACGTGCTCGCAGTTGTCGAGGACGAGCAGCGTGCGGCGCCCGCGCAGTGCCTCGACGAGCCGGTCCGCGGGCTGCGCGCCCTCACTGATCCCGAGCACCGCCATGACGGCCTCGGCCAGCCTGGTCTCCGCGTCCACGGCGCCGGGCCGGTCGAGGACGGCCAGTTCGACGAACCACACCTCGTCGAGGCCGGCTGCGGCCTCGACGGCGAGCCTGGTCTTGCCGACGCCGCCGGGCCCGGTCAAGGTCACCAGCCGCTCGCCGGCCAGCCGCTCGCGCAGCTCGGCGACGGCGCTGTCCCGGCCGATGAGCGCGCCGAGCGGCGTCGGCAGATTCGTCCGGCCGGGGGACGGGGCGGGGGACGAGCCTGGGGACGGGTCGAGGGACGGGCCTGGGGACGGGCCGCCCGCGACGGACTGCGTGAGGACCTGCCGGTGCAGGGCGACAAGGTCCGGGCTGGGGTCCAGGCCGAGCTCCTCGGCCAGCACGGCGCGCAGGCGCTCGTAGCTGCCGAGCGCCTCGCTCTGGCGCCCGGACCGGTACAGCGCGAGGATGTGCGCGGCGCGCAGCCGTTCGCGCAGGGGGTGGGCGGCGACCAGCTCCCCCAGCTCACCGGCGAGCAGCGCGTGCTCGCCGAGCGCGAGCCGTACCTCGGCCAGCTCCTCCACGGCGGCCAGCCGCCGCTCCTCCAGCCGGGCCGCCGCCGCGCGCGCGAACGGCGCGTCGGCGAAGTCGGCGAACGCGTTCCCCCGCCACAGGCCCAGCGCCCGTCCCAGCAGCTCGGCCCGCTCACCGGCGGCGGCCCGCCCGGCGGCTTCCAGCCAGGCGTCGAAGTCGACGGCGTCGGTCTCGGCCTTCAACAGGTATCCGGCCGGCTGGTGGGACACGAGCTCACGTGCCCCCGGCTCGGCGTCCTCCAGCACGCGCCGCAGCTGTGACACCTTCGCCGACAGCGCGCCCGCCGGGTTGCCCGGCAGGTCGTCGCCCCACAGGTCGTCGATGAGCCGGTCGGCCGGCACCGGGCGGCCCTCGTGCAGGAGCAGGTCGGCCAGCAGCGCCCGGACCTTCAGCCCCGGCACCGCGACCGGCTCCCCCGCCGATGTCCACACCGCCACCGGCCCCAGCATCCCGAAGCGCATGCGGGCCACGATAGCCGGGCCGTAAGACAACCGGAAAGATCCCGTAAAGCACCTCCGGCACAGTGGACTCACACGGCAGGAGGGAGGACGCGATGAGCGGGCAGACCGGGCAGGCCGCCCCGTTGCGGGTCGCGGTGATCATCGCCAGCACCAGGAGCGGGCGGTTCGGGCCGACCGTCGCGGGCTGGTTCGCCGGCCGGGCGGCGCGGCGGAGCGATCTTGAGATCGAGATGGTCGATCTGGCGGAGACGGGCCTGCCGGAGCGGCTGGTGGACGAGGGCGAGCCGCGCCCGCCCCAGGTCGTCGCCCTGTCGGGGCGGCTGGCCGCGGCCGACGCCTTCGCCGTGATCACCCCCGAGTACAACCGCAGCTTTCCCGCCGCGCTCAAGACGGCCATCGACTGGTACTACGAGGAATGGCAGGCCAAGCCGGTCACATTCGTCGCCTACGGCCGCGACTCGGGCGGCCTGTACGCGATCGACCAGCTACGTCAGATCTTCACCGAACTACACGCCGCCGTCCTGAGCGACGCCATCACGCTGCCCCGCTACTGGGAGCTGTTCGCCGCGGACGGCGGCTGGCCCAAGGCGTCGGCGGACTGCAACACCGCACTGCCCGCCGTCCTGGACCGGCTGGCCTGGTGGGCCAGGGCCCTCCGGGACGCGCGGGCCGCACACCCCTACCCAAGGAGACAGTCATGAGGAAGATCATCGCTTCCACGTTCAGCACCCTCGACGGCTTCATCGACGAGCCGCACACCTGGTCCATGGAGCACAACAACGACGAGTGGGCCGCGTACTCCAGTGGCCAGCTCTCGGAAGCGGGCGCGCTGCTCATGGGCCGGGTCACGTTCGAGGGGATGGCCCAGACCTGGCCGGCCATGCCCAGCAACCCGTTCGTCGACAAGATCAACTCGATGCCGAAGTACACCGTCTCGTCGACGATCGACAAGAGCGACTGGGCCAACTCCACCGTCATCCCCGCCGCCGACCTGGTGCCGGCGATCACCAAGCTGAAGGAGGAGCCCGGCGGCGACATCATCGTCTGGGGCTGCGGCCGGCTCACCGACGCGCTGCTGGAGGCCGGCCTGATGGACGAGTACAGGATCTGGGTCTACCCCGTGGTGCGCGGGCACGGGCAGCGGTTCTGGAGCGAGGGCCTCTCGGCGAAGCTGTCGCTGACCGAGGCGCGGACCTTCGGCCAGGTGGTGCTGCTCGACTACCGGACCACCTGACCGGGTCCCCCGGGCCCGCGCCACCACGGGCTTCCGTACGGCCGGAGCCGCGTCGGGCCTTCCGCCGCGAGGCGCCCCGCACACCGCTACGCGACCATCGAACCCCCGCCGGGACACCTCAGGCGGGGGTTTCGGCGCTTCCGCGCGGCGCCGTACGGGGTGCTCCCCGCCGCGCGGGCGGGTGAGGGGCGGCGGGAAGGGTGCGTGCCGACCGGACCATGACAGAGCCGGTTCACGCCGGCACATAGCGCGGTGGGTGAGGGTTTACCAGGTCTCGCCGGCGAGCGTCTGCCGGGTGCGTGCCATCAGGTCCACCCGGTTGACGCCGGCCAGGGCCAGCGCGCGAGGTACAGCGCCGATCTCGGCGCCCAGGACGCCGAGCAGCAGATGTGCGGGACGCAGGTCCTTCTTGCCGGTGGAGGCGGCGAAGCCTCGTTCGAGCGCGAGTCGCGCCGAGGCGCCCATCTTCGGTGGTTCGGGGGCAGGGCTCGGCTTCGGGAGGTCGAAGGCGGTGAGGTTCACTCCGACCGCGTCCAGGCTGTGCTCGAACTCGCGGTCGAGCGCCTCCCTGATCGCCTGCCGTCCGAATCCCGCCGTGGTCAGTACGCGGTAGGCGGCGGTGCCCTCGTGGGCGGCGAGCGCCAGGAGGAGGTGATGGGCCTCGGTCGCCGCCGAGCCGTCCTCCCGCGCCTCCGCCGCCCCCTCCTCCATGATCGCGTTGATGTAGTGGTCGATCGCGCTCATCGTCGTCTCCTCAGCGTGACGCCGGCGGCGATGAGCCGCTTGGCGTGCTTCTTGTGGACCGCCTGGCGGGTGACACCGAGGGCCTCGGCGACGTCCGGCCAGCCCCAGCCCGCGCGCATGGCCTGCTCCACGGCGGCGTCCTCGAGCCGATCGGCCAGATGCCGCAGCGCGGCGACGGCCGCCAGCGCGTCGGCGGGGTCCTGGGGAACGGGTATGTCCTGTGCCGGCATGTGAGCAACTATAGTTGACAGCGCACGATAGTCAACTTGAGTTGCCAAACATGACCTGGCGTGACACCAGGGCGGCGCGGCCTGAGGCCGCGATCACATCCGGCCGCACACAAGGGCGACCGCCGCCACTTCGCGACGCCGAACACATACCCGCCAGGCCGGGGATTTTGCCGCCATAAGCAACATGGGTTGACTAACCTGAAATTAGTCAACTACGGTTGCTTGTATGGCGTCGAGCCGCCGATGGACCGGCGTTGCGACGCCTCGGGCGATCCGATTTTGGGGTCCGCGAAGAAATGAGACGACGTGAACAACCCTCTGTTCAAGCTTGTAATAACTGAAACAGGAAGGCGGTGATGACGGACAGGGCCGTCGTGCTCCATGTCGAAGGCCTGCGCATGCGCTACGGCACGACTGACGTCCTGCGCGACGTGAGCTTCCAAGCGCGCCAAGGAGAAGTGCTGTGCCTGCTCGGGCCGAACGGCGCAGGAAAGACCACCACGATCGAGATCATGGAGGGGTTCCGGTTGCGGTCGGCAGGCCAGGTCGACGTACTCGGCACCGATCCGGCCCGCGGTGACGAGCACTGGCGGGCCAGGGTGGGGATCGTCCTGCAGTCCTGGCGCGACCACGGCAAGTGGCGGGTGCGCGAGCTGCTGGAGCATCTGGGGTCGTATTACCGCGCCTACTCCACCGAGGCGACAACACGGCCGTGGGACGCACAGCGGCTCATCACCGCAGTCGGCCTGACGGAGCAGGCGGACAAGAAGGTGAGGATGCTCTCCGGAGGGCAGCGGCGCCGGCTGGATGTCGCGATCGGTCTCGTGGGCCGGCCCGAGTTGGTGTTCCTCGACGAGCCCACCGCCGGGCTCGACCCGGTGGCCCGGCACGGTTTCCACGAGCTCATCGAGGGTCTGGCCGAGGAGGGCGAGACCACGATCCTGCTCACCACCCACGATCTGGCCGAAGCCGAGAAGCTCGCCGACCGCATCCTGGTCCTGGAAGGGGGCCGGATCATCGCGGACGGCACGGCGGCCGAGCTCGCCCGGCAGATCGCCGGAGAGGACGAGGTGAGCTGGACTCACTGCGGGCGCAGCTTCCGGCAGTCGACGACCGAGTCGACCCGGCTGGTGTTCGAGCTGTTCAAGGAGTACGGCGAGGCGATCGGGGACCTCGAGGTCCGTCGCGCCTCACTGGAGGACACCTATCTGTCCCTGGTGCGCCAGGCCGAATCCGAGGGAGCGGCTCGATGAATCCGACCGTGATGGCATGGCGCGCGGGCTGGTCGCGCGGCGTGATCGAGCTGCGGCAGTCGCTCACCAACGCCGGGGATCTGTTCAACCATTTCTTCTGGCCTGTGCTGATGTTGGGCGCCACGTTCTTCATGCGCGATGTGTCCTTCGGGCAGAGCGGATTCACCCTCGGCGCGTTGGCCCTGCCGAGCATCCTCGGCATGAACGCCGCGATGTCCATGGTGAGCATGAGCCAGCAGCTCACCGCCGACCGTGAGGACGGGACCCTGCTGCGGGCGAAAGCGACGCCGAACGGCATGATCGGCTACCTGACGGGAAAGATCATCTCTGTGTCCGGCGGCCTGGTCGTCGATCTCGCGATCTTCCTGGTTCCCGGCCTGTTCATCATCTCCAGCCTGGCCGTCGACGACGCGAGCTCCTGGTTGACGCTGATCTGGGTGCTGGTGCTCGGACTGGTGGCCACCCTTCCGATCGGCGCGGTGCTGGGGTCGGTGTTCGTCAGCGCACGCAGCCAGGGACTACTCCAGCTGCCGATCCTCGCCATGATCGCGATTTCCGGGATCTTCTACCCGATCACGGCTCTGCCGGAGTGGGTGCAATGGATCGCCCAGGCGTTCCCGGTCTACTGGCTCGGTCTCGGCATGCGGTCGGCGCTGCTGCCCGACAGCGCGGTCATCACGGAGATCGGCGAATCCTGGCGGCACCTGGAGACCATCGGGGTGCTGGGCGCCTGGGCCGTGCTCGGCCTGGTCCTGGCGCCGATCGTGTTGCGCAGGATGGCGCGCGGGGAATCGGGCTCCAGCGTGGCCGCACGCCGTGAGAAAGCCCTGCAACGGACCGGTTAGGGCCACCCGGTTCCCGTGTGTGCTTCGATGCTTCGGTGATTCGACTGACTGTTTCCACGGCTGATGGATCTCCGGCGGCTTGCGTTGTCAGGCCGCGTGACGCGTCTGACATCGATGAGTGCGTCCGGGTGCTCGCTCAGGTCCATGACGGTGACGGCTATCCGGTGAACTGGCCGGACCGGCCCGGCGAGTGGCTGATGGAGCCCTCCCAGTTCGCGTCCTGGGTGGCGGAACTGGACGGGCGCGTCGTCGGACACATCGGTCTGTCCTGTGGCGGGGCCGGGGACGTGGCACCGATCCACTGGAGCCGTCTCGAAGGCAGGCCTGTTCGGTCCACTGCGGTGGTCAGCCGTCTGTTCGTCTCACCCACGGCTCGTGGATACGGAATCGGCGCCCTGCTGATGGCCGAGGTCGTGAGGGAGGCACAGGAGCGTGATCTGCACCCGGTTCTCGACGTCGTGGCCACTGACACGGCGGCAGCCGCTCTGTACGAACGTCTGGGCTGGCGCTTGCTGGCCACGGTCGACCAGCGGTGGAGTCCGGCTCAGACAGTGACCGTGCACTGCTACGCCGCGCCTGCGCCGATTTGAGAGTGCCGGTGAGCATGCCGCGACTCACCGCCTCTCGCGACCTGGTGCAAGCGCCAGGCGTCTGCCTTCCACCTCTCGGTTCGAACGGTCGGTCGGTCCTTCTGGGCCGGCAACCGGTGGGACAACGTCTGAAACTCGGAGGTGGCTGCCCCGCTCTCCGTCACGGGAGAGCGGGGCGATTTCCGTCTTGCGCCTGAACCTGGCCGACGAGCGCCCCGTCCTCGATGAGGATGCCGTTCACGCCCTACTCCTGCCACACAGGGTCTACACATCCTCCGGTGTCACATCAGTCCGACAGGGAGCGCGACCTCACCCGACGTGCGCCAGATCGCCTGCCCTGTCAGTCATGGACCTTGAAGTCCCCGTGGCTCGTCTCGAGAATCGGCGCCGTGCCCTGGCAATCGTTGATCGGCGCGTTCATGAACCCCCACATCCAGTAGAGCCTGTCGGAACGGCCGTTGTCGTGCACGGTGAACGAGACCTTCTGGCCGGTGACGTCCGTGTTCTTCTCATCTGTAAGGTTCGCGTAACCACGGGTGATGACGCCGGTGGCGACGGCGACCTCACCGCCCACCAGCAGACAGGTGATCTTCCCCTCGAACTCGGCGACGACGCCACCGGTCCTACCCTTCCCGTGGAACGCCTTGAAAGTCCCCTTCGTGGTGCCGGGTCCGCCACGGGCCTCGATCTGGAACTTCACCGGGTCCCCGGCCCAAGGTCCGAACGACTTGGTCAGTTTGCCGCCCGCGGATCCGGACAGCCGGGGCTCAGAGTCGGAAGGCGCGGTTGCGGCGAAGGACGCCGTCGCCGTTCCGGTGATCAACGCAAGCGTGGCAGCCAGTCCGGCGATTCCACGTCGTCTCCACAGCTTTTTCGTATCGGTCACGTCGCGACTCCCTCGGTGGATTGCGTTCTACGGCTCCGCCAATCTGCCACCGCGGGGGTGCCCTGGACGTCGTCGTCAGGTCTCGACGAGATCCTCCGGAGGTCGCGATCGGGGTCATCCCCCAAGAGGACCGCGTTCATGGTGAGCGGGGGTCGCCGCCCCGGTGGCCATGATCGACCGGCAAGCGACCGACCGCACGTCGAGGTGCCTCAGCCCGGCCGCCCGAGCGTCCTCGCCGGGCTCGGCGTCGAACTCCACGCGCACGAGGTGGTCCTGCGCACCGGGGAGTGGAAAATCGCCTGATCAACCCGACGAAATGCGACAGAACGAATCAACGCCGGGGCCCTGCCGGCACACCGCGTCGTTGATGTCCCAGGTGATCAGGTTCTCCGCGCCGGCCTGGGCCGGGCATCACACGGTGCGCGCGGACACCGGCGATCCGGTCCGAGGCATCCGGGATCACGAGAAAATATTTCGCCGCGCGGTTCAACATCTTCGTCCCTTCGGCCGTCTGGGACATGACGACCGAAGGGACGACAAGTGGATGACGAACCGGGCTTCGACGCATTCGTGGCCGAGCAGGCGGACGCGCTGCTCCGCTACGGATACGTCCTGACCGGCAACCCGCACGACGCCGCCGACCTGGTCCAGGAGGCCCTGGTACGGCTGCGCGGCGCCTGGCCGCGAGTGAGACGCAAGGACAGCCCGCACAGCTACGCCCGGACCACGATGGCGCGGCTGCACATCAGCGTCTGGCGGCGGCGCAGGCGTGAACACCTCACCGGAGAGCCGCCGGAGCGGGCTCAGCACGAAGTCTTCCCTCCCGACGAGGATCAGGGTCTCTGGGAGGAGCTGGCCGCGCTGCCCCGCAGACAGCGTGCCGTACTGGTGCTGCGCTACTACGAGCAGCTCGCCGACGCCGAGATCGCCAAAGTGCTCGGCGTCTCTCCCGGCACCGTGCGCAGCCACGCCTCCCGGGGCCTGGACAATCTGCGTTCCTCCCTCTCCCCCGCACCGGCGACCCACGGGAGCATGCGATGACCGATCTGGAAGACAAGCTGAGCCGCGTCCTCTCCGGGGCGGCGGACCGTGCGCCGCAGGCGCCGGCCGGGCTGACCGCGGCGGTCAAGGCGCGCCATCACCGGCGGCGGGCGCGGGCCGCCGCCGTGCTCGCGGCCGCGGCCGTGGTCGTGGTGGCGGGCGGGGCGGGCACGGCGGTGAGCGCCCTGCGCGCGACGGCCGCGCCGCAGCCCGCGACCGGCGCGACCGGCGAGGCCACGCCGTCGGCGGGCGAGCTCCCGCCGCCCATCGAGAAGGTGTGGCCGCAGGCCGTACACAAGATCCCGGCCAGGCTGCCCGACGGCCGCGCGTACTACCCGCAGCTCCTCCTCGACGATCGCACGCTGCTGGTCATGACGGGCGGCCCCGACGGGGACCGCCAGTTCCTGTGGAGCTACGACCTGGAGACCGGCGCACCCAGGCAGATCGCCGAGATCCCCCCGACGAAGGGATCGGCGATCTTCGCCGATGACGTCGCCGCCGGTGGCGGCGACATCGTCTGGTGGGCGTCCTACAAGGAGGCGGGTAGCCCACGGGTCGCCCGGATCTGGACGGTGCCGGCCACCGGCGGCCGGCCTCGGCCGGTGACCGACGTCCCCCTCGGAAACGTCATGAAGCAGGGGCACATCAACGGGCTGACGGTGGCGGGCTCCGACGTGGTCTTCGCCTACGAGAAGGGCGGGGTCTACCGGGTGCCGCTGAGCGGGGGCCGTCCGCAGCCGGTGAAGGGCGCCGAGCGGCACCACGTCCTGCGGTGGCCGTGGGTGGGCGTCCACCACGGGAAGGCGATCTTCAGCGAGCTGCTCAACGCCGAGACCGGTGAGCGGCGCGACGCCGTGCTCAAGGCCGGCGAGGAGGTCAGGTGCGGCGTCGAGCGGTGCGCGGGCATGGCGGTGCGATACAAGACCGTCAAGGTCGAACGCCCCCGCGACCGCTCCGGGAAGGAGATCAAGTGCGGCACTCGCCGGTGCCCGGACACGGAGCGGACCCAGACCGTCCTGCGCAGGTTCGTCCGCGACCGCGACGGCTCCGGGGAACGTGAGCTGCCGACCAACTTCCAGACAGGTGACGACGCCGGCCTTGAGCGCTTCTTCAAGGTCGATGTGATGGGGCCGGGAGACCAGCCCGTCCTGACGCTCTACGACGCCGACACCGGCAGGTCCGCCGATCTCGGCATACGGCCGGACGCGAAGGGAGCCATGGGGATCCCCGACGGCGGCCTCGACCGGCTGATGACCTACCCGATCAAGGACGAGATGTACGTCCTGGACCTGGCGGCGATCAAGTAAGAGACCCGGGACGGCAGATGACGTCTCGCCCGGGATCGTCTGACGGGAAGTGCACAGGCAAGTGACGCCGGGGGCGTGCACTTCCCGTCAGCCGACCACGCTCCTCAGCCGGGAAGCGCGCAGGCGGGCGACCTTCCCAGCGGGGTTCTCGCTTTTTCCGTCCCGCCCCCCATCGAGCCGCTCCACCATGCGGCAGGACGGAGATCGTCCAGGGACGCTCCGCCGTCCCCTCACCAGGGTCCCGGCGCGGCGCTTGCCGATCGTGGCCGTGACCACGCCGGACACCATGGATAGATCCGTCAGCCGTCGAACTCGTCGGCCTTCACGCCCTTGACGAACGCGTCCCATTCACTCGCGGTGAAGGTGACGACCGGGCCGTCCGGATGCTTGCTGTTGCGTACCGCCCGTCCACCGCCGGGCAGTTCGGCCACCGCGACACAGTTGTCATTCGCGCCGCTGAAAGTGCTGATCCGCCAGACGAGCCCAGTCGGGGTCGATTCCATCTTCGTCTTCACTCCCGCAGTCGATCCACCAGCGCTGCCAGATAATCAATAGATTCCTCCGGAGACAGCGCGATTGCTACCACCCGATTGAAAATCAAGCTGTATGCCTGGATCTCCCCCGGCTTCTCCAGATGCAGGGAGTCGGTCGCCGTCTCCAGGTAGACGACAGACGGGTCCTGCTCCGATGCGAAGTCGAGCAGCACGAACGACCCGGCCATCCCGGCATGCGCCCCGACAGAGTCGGGCACGATCTGGATCGTGATGTGCGGTTGGGCTGCCGCTTCGATGAGGTGGCGGAGCTGGTCACGCATCACCTCCATGCCGCCGACGAGCTTGCGACATGCCGCCTCATCGATCACAGCCCAGAACTCCGGCGGTTTCTCTCCCCGGAGAGTCTTCTGGCGGACGAGACGTCCTTCGATTCTGCGCTTCACGGTCTCGTCGTCCAGCACCTGTTCGGCTCGGAATACCGCTTCCGCGTAAGCAGAGGTCTGAAGGAGGCCAGGGATGTAGAGCGCTTCGTAAGCACGGATCTGGGTGGCGTCGGCCTCGAATCCCGGCAGGGAACCTCGGAACACGTCGTTGTACTTGGCCCACCAGCCCTTCTCCCGAGACTGGCGGGCGAGATCGACGATCGCGTCACGGATCTGCCGGTCCGCCACGCCGTACACATCGAGAAGCGCGCGGATGTTTCCCAGATCGGGTCTCACCCACTTGTTGGTCTCCATATGGGTCAACCGCCCCGTCGACCATTCCAGGCGCTGGCTGACCTCCTCCACGGTCAGTCCCGCCTGTTGGCGGAGCCGGACCAGCTCGGCACTGAGACGCCGCCGCTTGACGGTAGGACTTCCGCCCATGCCACCCTCCCGCGCACTGTGAGTGACCGCATCATACGGTTACGCGATCGTTCGAGGTAAGGGACATTTCGGATAATCAAATTTCACTATTGAAAGTTCGCCGATCAGCGTCCACCATGGAGCCAGCATCACAGAAAGTGATGCGACAGTCACGATTCACATCCATGGGTTCACCTGGTCGCCACTGCGAGCACGCGCGGCGGCGGCCGGTGCATGACCCCGGAGACACGGTGTGCGCAACCGCCGACGATCCGGGAGGGGCGGCTCCACCTCTTCTTGGAGGGGTGGTGGTGGAGCCGCTCCGCAGACCTCCGGCCCGGAGTCACCCCCGTGCCCCGGCCGGACCGGGCCCCCGACGTGCTTCCCCACAACCCGTCGGGGGCCTCCCACCCGCACCGATCCGCCGTGCGCGGATGCCCCACGCCCTCATCCCGACAACTGGAGTACGGCAAGCCCGCCCACCCCATTACCGGAGGCCGTCCATGGCCGTCACCGACACCACCGACACCACGGCGACCGCTCACCTGACCCGCCTGATCGAACGACTCAACGAACACGGCCTGCACGCCCGGGTCCGCGTGGCCTCCTGCCACTCCCCGGCGCTGGCCGTCGTCAACCCCGACGCCCCCGCCCTCTCCGAGATCGTCTACGCGGCACCACAGGAAGGAACCTGGTGGTACTGGTGGTCCTGGCACGAAAAGATCGCGCCCGTCGCCGAATCGGACGCCGTCGTACGGAAGATCCGCCACGTCCTGACCCCGACGGGCCGCAGCCGGTGACACCTCTTCCCCTCCCGGCCGACGCAGCCCTTCCCCTTCCGGCCGACGTGGCCCGTGAGCTGGAGGGCCGCCACCCCGGATGGGTCGTCCTGTGGCGCTGCTGGGCGTGCCGCTACTGGGCCTTCCCCTGCTGGATCACCACCGGCCCCGAACCCGTCGAGGCCAGGCACGCCGACGACCTGCTGACCCTGATCGAAGAGGTCGAAGCCCAGCACCCGGCCCTCCCCCACAGCGGACAGCACGCGGGCTGAGAGGCCCGAAAGCCGCGTGGAGCGGGAGGCTCATCCGGGAAGCCGTCCCGCTCCACGCTCATTCCGCATCCGTGCCTCGTCGGCGAGCAGGGCGTGGATCCGTTCCTCCGACGGCGTCTCCGCCGGGGCGAGAGGGGTCAGGCCCGTGAACTTGACCGTGTGTCTGTGCCTGCTCTCGCCGGAGGAGGCGTCGCACGACGATTCGTAGCCGTGGAGCGCCGTCCCCTCGACACGATAGGTCGTCGCGTACAGCTCGTACTCCACCGAGGAGACAGTCGTCTCGTACACATGCCGCAGCGCCCCGGAGGCGTCCAGCTCGTAGTAGGTGCGCTCCTCGGTCAGGAACGCGCCGTCCGGGCCGAGGATGCCGTGCGGGCCGAGCAGGGTGTCGCTCAGCGGGCCCACCGGCCCGGCGACCAGCACGCGGCCGTCGGGCGTACGCCATGCCTGCACGGGGTGCGGATCCTTCCGATACCGGTGGGGACGGCGCGATCAGACGCGGCGGGTCTTCGACAGGGTCGCGTAGACGATGATGTTGTCGGTGTAGTGGCCGGTCTTGCGGTTGTAGACGCCGCCACAGGTGATCAGCCGCAGGGTGGCCTCACCGGTGTTGCCGTAGACCCGCTTCGACGGGAACGCCTTCTTGCTGACCTGCTCCACGCCGTCGACCGTGAACTCCGCGATGGTCTTGTCCGACCGGGACACCTTGATCGTGTCCCCGCGCTTGATCTCCTTCAGACGGCTGAAGACGGCGGCCCCGCGCTTGGTGTTCACATGCCCGAGGACCACCGAAGGCCCCTGCTGGCCGGGGATCGGCCCGTGCTTGTACCAGCCGGCCTGGTTCGGCTTGCTCAGCGGAGGGGTCTGGATCTCCTTCTTGGCGTCCACCCCCAGCGCCATCAGCGGAGCCAGCAGCCCGATCTTCGAAATGGCGATCCGGTACGGCCTCACCCCGGCGCTCTTGAGCGGCTCCGGCGGCTGGACGACGGGCAACGGCGGCGGCGCGGTGGGCGCGGCGGCCGTCAACGGCACATCCAACCCGCCCGGTCCCACCGCAGGCGGCAGCGCCGCCGCCGGATTCTGCTGCTCCTGCTGCTGCTGTTCCTGCTGCGGCGGCTGCACCGGCTGCTCCCCCGGTGCCGGGACGTTCTCCACCACCGAGCTGTCCGCCGCCTGCGCGACCGGAGGCCCGTAGGGCTCCTCGTCGGCCGCCGGAGTCAGGTATGTGAGCAGCCCCGCCATGATCGCGACCACTCCGCCGAGCGACCCGACCACGAGCAGCCCCGGGAGCAGCATGCTCTTGGGAGACCTGGGGGGCTTGGGTGGACGACCGACGCCGTAATAGGGATCGGGACCACCGTTCGAAGGCCCTGGATACATCCGGCGCGCCTCCTTACCTAACCTCGGCCGCGCACATGCGCCGCCCTCCGCCGCTTCAACACCACTCCGCCGAGCACGCTTCCGAGCACCATGGCCGTCCCGCCACCGATCAGCCCCATCCCCGAAGGGCCGTCATCGGAAGCCTCACCGGTCTGGGCGCCACCCGACGGTGTCACAACGACCTGCGGAGTCGTCGGCGTCGCCCTGGTGGGGGTGACGGTCGCGGTGACGGTCAGGGTCGGCTTGGGAGTCGACGCGGGCGTGGTCGTAACGGTCGTCGTCGGCTTCGGCGCAGCGGTGGTGGGACTTGGAGTGGGAGTCGTCGGGGTAGGAGTTGGACTGGCCGGCGCCTTCTCAACCTTGACCGTCACGATTTCCGGGTCTGAGGGAGGGATACAGGTCGCCTCGACCAACTCCACGGGGGACGTGTGTTTCTTGGTGATCAGGTTGAAGGCATCCACCAGCATGTGCTTGCCGCTGGCCTTCTCAAACTTGACCGTGTGCTCGCCGTACGGCAGATCCGTGCGCGACCAGAGAACTTGCTGCCCAAGTTTGTCCCCCGCCTTGTCAGCAGGCATCGCACTGCCGTCAGCCTTCTTGGAGGCATCGACCGTGACGGGCGTAGCTGCCCCATCGACAGTGATATTGACCATACCCATGTCGTCATCACGTTCAGAAATGTATTCGATTCCCGTACCCACGAATTTGACCGACGCAAAGTTGCCGTTCACCGTGGAGTAATGAATATCATCCAGGTGATCACCTGGATCATTGGGTGCAAAAATTTCGGGATTCGTAGCTTTCCGCTTCGACGAATAATCCCAGTTACCTATATAAGTGATCGGGCCGTGCGCCCCACCAGAAGGGCCATGCGCAGTCTCGCTCGGATTGTCGGTGTCATTGACCTTTACGTTCGACTCTGGCGGAGTGAAAGAGAAGGAAAATTTTAGATTCCCCGGCTTAACCTTGATTTCGCCCTCCTTCCCGGTAGCAGCAGACCCGATGGACATCGCGGGAAGCTCTAGCTTGTCGCCGTTTTTCAGGGTCGCAAAATCTTTAGTACCGGACGAGTCCAGCGTTCCATCCCAGAGACCTGAAATACCCACCGTACCCGTAGCCGCAAGCTGGCTAGTGGTGGCATAGTTGCCAGGCGATACAAACGGCGACTCAGAAAGAGCCCAACCCACCTCTAGAGGCTTGCCGAGCTGGATACTCTGCGGAATGGACAGCTTAACCTTGACGGTTTTGTTGGCGCCAGATGCAAGATTACCAGTGCAGGTGTAGCTGTAATAGTAATTGTTCGCCGCATCGGCAAGGCTCTGCGAGCTGGCAAGAACGACCAGGGAGCCAACCGCCAACCCCAAGGCCGACGTCGCAGCCGTTCTGCGGAGCCCCGCTCCCCATCGCACCACTGGACACTCCGATTCGCCGGGATCTGGCCGCAAAACTGGTCATCCAACCACAACTAGGCCCGGATCGTACCGTCCCACGATCTCCCCCCGCAGGAGGATGACAAGACCCCCAGGTGACTGTGGCGGACTTGTGATCTGGCCACTCCGGGCACAACAGCCGTACCGGCACCACAGGACGGGTGTACCTGAAAGTAACAGAATCGTATTCTGGTCCACGGAACCCCCAAGGAGGCAGTCAATGCAGCGAGACCTCTTCGAGGAGGAGCACCAGCTCTTCCGTGAGACCGTGCGCGAGTTCCTGGCCCGCGAGGTCGCGCCCCACCACGACCGGTGGGAGAAGGACGGCATCGTCCCCCGCGAGGTGTGGAAGAAGGCCGGCGAGATCGGGATGTTCGGCTTCGGGGTGCCGGAGGAGTACGGCGGGGCGGGGATCACGGACTTCCGCTACAACGCCGTGATCGTCGAGGAGGTCATCCGGATCGGCGCGTCCGGCCTGGGCTACTCGCTGCACAACGACGTGATGGCGCCGTACTTCGTGGACCTCACCGACGATGAGCAGAAGGCCCGCTGGCTGCCCGGGTTCGTCAGCGGCGAGCTGATCACGGCCATCGGGATGACCGAGCCGGGCGCGGGCAGCGACCTGCAGGGCATCAGGACGACCGCCGTGCGCGAGGGCGACCACTACGTCCTCAACGGCCAGAAGACCTTCATCACCAACGGCATCAACTCCGACCTGGTCGTGGTGGTCGCCAAGACCGATCCGGCCGCCGGAGCCCGGGGAACGTCCCTGCTCGTCGTCGAACGGGGCATGGAGGGCTTCAGCCGGGGCCGCAACCTTGAGAAGATCGGCATGCACGCCCAGGACACCGCGGAGCTGTTCTTCGACAACGTCCGGGTCCCCGCGGCCAACCTGCTGGGTGCGGCGGAGGGCCAGGGCTTCTTCCAGCTCATGGGCAACCTCCCGCAGGAGCGGCTGTCGATCGCCGTCATGGCCGTGGCCGCCGCCGAGACCGTCCTGCAGGCGACCATCGAGTACTGCAAGAGCCGCAAGGCCTTCGGCCGCAGCATCGGCAGCTTCCAGAACACCCGCTTCGTCCTGGCCGAGCTGGACACCGAGGTCGAGATCGCCCGCCACTACGTGGACAAGTGCATCCGGGCCCTCAACGCCAAGGAGCTCACCGTCGTCGACGCGGCCAAGGCCAAGTGGTGGACCACCGAGCTGCAGACCAAGGTGATCGACCGCTGCCTCCAACTGCACGGCGGCTACGGCTACATGATGGAGTACCCCGTCGCCAAGGCCTGGGTCGACAGCCGGGTCCAGACCATCTACGGCGGCACGACCGAGATCATGAAGGAGATCATCGGCCGCTCCTTCGGCTTCTGAGCACTCTGCCGAGGGTCGGCGCGACGTTCACCTCGGCCCGCGACTCCGGTGGGACGACCACCGGAGCCGGGCGGGAATGCCTCCGCTACGAGGGGACCGGCTCGCGGGGGGCGGCCGTCTCAGCCGTTACGAGGGGCGGACCAGATCGCGGGGTGCGGTCGTCTCGGCCGTGCCGGTGATGACGAGGTGGATGCAGATCGTGGAGATCCAGGCCCAGCCGATCAGTGACGCGACGGCGAACAGCAGGCTCATCAGTTCGGGGTTGGTCTGCGGCAGCACGGTGTAGACGATCCCGCCGGCCGCCGCCATGAACAGCGTCCCGGTGACGATGAAGTTGGCGATCTGCAGCCACCCGAGGTCTCCCATCGCCAGCTGGCTGAGCATGTGCCGGGACAGGTCGAAGCCGTCCCGGGAGAAGGCCTGGGCGAACGCCACCGTGAAGAACAGCGGGGTCGCGATCACGCCGGCGGCCAGCAGTCGCTTCGTGGTCGTGGTGTCAGTCAAGACTTGATCCTTGTCATGGTGAACGCAAGCCGCCGCCCAGCCAGGTCCAGGTGTTGGAAGCTGCGGCGCGGTCGGCGGCTCTCCGTCTCAGGCGTTCCGTCGTGTTCCTAGCCATGTGACGGTGCCTGTCCAGAAAAGGAATCGGTCCGGTCCCGACAGACCGCGATCAGCGTGCACCGATTGCCATGAGAGTGTCGGTGACGCCTGTCACATCACGTCTCCGGGTCGAGCAGCGGGGTGTCGTGGAGATCGATGGAGATGTTCAGGGTCAGCTTCTCAGCCCTGAAGGGCTGAGCTTGCAGCTCCTCGCCGTCGATGGGTTCGACGGTTTGGTCCGCGTCAGGCAGCGTGACTCACTGCCCAGCTTGTGACACCGCGTGCGGCGATGTTACGGGCTGCGTTGACGTCGGCGTGCTCAGCGAAGCCGCACGACGTACAGCGGAAGGTTTCCTGGTCCGGCCGGTTCTTCTTGTCCACGTGCCCGCAGGCCGAGCAGCCTTGCGAGGTGTAGGCCGGGTCCACGTAGACCAGAGCGACACCGGCACGGGCCGCCTTGTAGGCAATGAACCGGCCGAGCTGGTGGAAGCTCCACGAATGCAGCGTGACCCGCTGGGGCTTACGGAGCCGTACCCGGTCGCGGATGCCCTGGAGATCTTCCAGGGCGATCCCTTGCCCGGTGCGTGTCGCCTCGGTCACG
>NZ_FOQY01000041.1 GCF_900113865.1 Streptosporangium canum
TGCTTTGGGAGCAGGGGGCCGCAGGTTCAAATCCTGTCACCCCGACCGCAGGTCAGGGGCCGTTTCTCGTTGAGGAACGGCCCCTTTCCATGAGATCAAAACCCCGTTTTGGGAGCAGAATGGGAGTGGATCTTCGACGGTGCGCCCACCGCCGACCCGCCGCCCGCTCACAAGCCGGCCGCCGATCGTCGATCCCGCATCGGCTGCGGACGCGACCGCAACCGCAGCGGCCGGATCGGAGCCACCGACTCTCGGAACGGCGCCAGTGACTCATCCAAGAGCGGCAGGGCCGAGCCCGGCGTGCCAGCCTCCAGACTCCAGTGCCGCTCCATCGCCGCCCGCTGCATCAGCGCCGCCTCCCACCGCTGCTGCTGCGTCGTCACGACCAGCTCCCGCATCACGTCCGTCGGATGCTCGTAGCGCTCCCGCACGTGACCGGACCCGGTATGACCGCTCCGGTCATCCCGCATCACCACCGGGACACCGTCCTCGCTCATCCAGGTCTCCTGCGAGTGCCGGCTCTCGTGATTCACGAGCCCAGACAGGATCGGCCGCCATGCCACCACTGGCGCGTCCTGGGCTACGTAGGCCGTCCGGACGTACCGATCCAGCAGGACCTCGCGGCTCACCCCCTCAAGGTCCTTCAGCCGGGCACCCTGCTCGACGGCGTAGGCCACCAACTGGGCCCGCGGGGACCGACTGTTGACCCCCGCCGCCCGAGATCGGGAGCCGTGCGGCTGGAACCCACGGAACGCCGGCACTTCGAAGACCCCATCAGGCCCACGCGAGACCTTGGGAATCGGCGCCCCGGGCCAGCCCACCGAGAGATTGGCCATCACTGGCCGCGACGGGACGCCCTTCTTCGGCTGTCCCGGGTAGGCGCCATCAGCCGCAGGACGCAGGACACGCCGCGACCAGGACGAGCGCCGCATGTGCCCGCCTTCCGGGCCGAGGAAGACGTACTCCCTGCCGCTGCAGTAGGGGGCGGGCATGTCCTTCTTGCACTTGCAGCGCAGGGTCGGCTGGTCCTTCAGGTGCCGATCCAGCAGGAACTGTAGGAACGGCGGCACGTCGATCGTCCTGATCGACCCGTCCTTCGGCCGGCCGCGGTAGAAGCGGCCATTGAGCTCGTAGAGCTTCCAGTCGATGTCGATCGTCGTGCCGTGGTAGCAGGCCGGGTCGAACCCAACACCCTCGGACCAGCGGGCGCCCGTCCAGGCGTGAAAGATCGTCTGCACGAACGCGCCCTGCCCGGCCAACAGGCCGACACGCTCGGCCACGAGCAGGATCTCCAGCGGCGTCGCGTACGTCCGCCGCCGCTCCATCACGCGGGCGATCCGCCTGTCGGCCCGCTTGCCCTTCGCACGCGGCCGCAGCGCTGGATTCCGTGCGATCTTCGACGGCACGGCCGCCTCGAGCGCCGAGACGAGGCGAGCTCGGGCACCGCGCGCAGTGCTCGGGGCGTAGCCGTAGACCTTGACCAGGTCCCGCTCCCAGACGTTGATCTCCTCCGGCGTCAGGCTGGCCAGCGTCCGGCCAACGAAGAAGGGCCTGACACAGGTCTCCAGGAAGTAGCGGTACTGCTCCATGGTGGACAACTCCAGATCCAAGGAGGCGTACCAGGTGTCGATCCAGTCGTTGACCGGCATCTGGCCGGCGCGCGGATCCAAGTAGCGGCTCGCGCGGACGTCCGCTTCCTGATCGTTGGCGTAGACCTCGGCGGTCCGCTTGGTGGGGAAGCCGCTCATGCTCTGCAGGTTGCCGAGCGGGTCGCGCCAGCGGGCGCGGTAGCCCTTGCCGTGTTTTTCGGCGTAGCCCATCAGGCCCCCCTCGCGGGGGGCCAGGTGGTGAGGGACATGGGTTAGTTCCTCCTATTGGTGGCGGGTCTCAGCCAGTCGGGCACCCGCCCGCGCATATCTCCGACGGAGCCGACTCGCCGAGCTGGGTGTCGACCGAAACCTCTCGGGACGGCGGCGGCCCTATCGGAGCAGACGCGTCGATGCCCGGTTCCAGAGTGATGCTCGACGGCTCCGGAGGGAGCACATTCGGCTGACTCGCCGACACCGAGGGGGCTGGCGACGAGCTCGACCTCATCGGCACTCTTGGAGTAGGGCGAGGTGTCGGCGTTTCCCCGGCCCGCCGCGGTCCCCCCTTACGGCTCCGGACCTTGGGCGGCACGATCATGTACTGGGTGATTGTGACGGCAGGACGCGGCGTCGGCCGCTCCGTGATGACCACCACCTCGGGCGGCCGGGGCTGGAGGAGCGTGGGGTCGACCGCGACAGCGACGGACCCGGTCGCCATGGCCACAGCGGCAGGCAGGCTGAGCAGCGCGCCGATCGGATGCTCTTTGATGAGATCGACCAGAGCCAACACCGGCAGCGGCAGCGCGCCGTGAAGACGGTCTTTCCACGTCCGGATCGCCTGCATCGCCGCAAGGTGCGGTTGCTCGGTGTTGACGACGACGACGGGCATCTCACCGGTGGCCGGGTCCAGTTCGAGGACGCCTACCTCGGGCTCAAACTCTGCGTGCTCGAACCCGTGCACGCCCGTCACGCGGCATGACCGTGAACGTAGCGGACGATGGACTGCCACACGGCCATCTCCCGGTCAGGGGAAGCTTTCCCGATGGGGTGCACGACCGTGAACGTGTGGCGTCCGTCGACAGTCAGATGCACCGGGCAGGGAGTCCCGGCCGGGCGGCGGAGGGCGTCGACGAGCTCGGCGGGCGGAGTACTGCAGGCGAGCTCATGGCGGAGCGCGTCACGGATGGCCGTGAGAGCTCGCTCCCGCTGTTCCATGGCGTCGAGGACCGGAACGAGTCCGGCCGCGCGAGAGTTGCTGCTGGCAGAGGCCGCCCCAATGGCCTTTCTGGCGAGCCTGGCGAGGTCGAGCGGGATCGTTCCACGGGATTGCAAATCCACCTCCTGCAAAGTGTGCGCAGAAAGCAAGCACGTTTGTTTACACCCTCGCCACAAGGATTTTGTCCGTCCATAAGACGCGAACGTTCAAATTTTTACTACCAATTTGGGCGTTTGTGACGAGCTTGTTACCCGTGTAAGTGATGCCTACCCTTACATGCTTGAAGCGTCGTTACTGTGTGTTCATCACGCTGACTCACGGTTGTCTGTTTCGCTACGTCCCTGCTCATGCTTCCTATGAAGGTCGTCGACCTGCCTGCTGAGCTTCTTGATCTCTCGCAGGAGCTCGTCCTGGTTGCTCTGCATGGCGGCCAGGCGCGCCTCGAGCTGCTCGTTAAGAGCTGCCTCGATCACGCTTTGTGGTGGGGAAATATTTTCCGTTTCAAGCTTTTCGGGATTTTGGTCGTGGTCGATTTTGTAGCCACCGGCTATCACTAATTCGTCCGGACCGATATTCAAATGCGAATATTTTTCGCGTAGAGCCCTCCCTAGGGCTTCAAGGCTCTCGAAGCGCGGCCGACTTCCTCCCGACTTCCATCGGGAGAGCTGCGATTGGTCCATGGGGACCAGGGCGGCGAGCTGGGACTGTGACATGCCTGTCTCGTCAAGGATGCGGTCTATGAGCGCCCTGAGGAGGTCGACAGGCCAGCTAGGCGTCTTGACCATGTACATGACCATAGGGCTATGTGCATGACCTGTCCAGTATGCATATCTGCAACAGCCCAGGTCAGCGCATGAGTGCATTGCGTCACATACATAACTACAGTTCCTGACTCGCATGATCCATGAAGTTGGCCATCCTCGAACCCTTGTTCTTGCGTCATGTACATAGCTATGCTCATGTACATGACGCAAGGAGCTGTAATGCCCCCCACGATCCGGCTCCGCGATGGAGCGGACGAACGCCTCAAGAAGGCGTTCGCTCTGGACACCGACACGGCTCTCGCCAACCACATCGGCGTTGACCAGGGCCACTACAGCCGCATCCTCAACGGCCGGACGAGTCCTGGCCCCTCTTTCCAGGCCCGACTGCTGATCGCGGCGGAGAAGCTCGGCATCGACTTCTACGACCTGTTCGAAGTCGTACCGGACCCGGACCTGCAGGACACCTGATGGCCGCGCGGCTCACCATCAACAAGCGCCAGCTCGCTGAGCGTCTCGGCGACGACTTCAAGGTCAGCTGGGTCGAGGATCAGTGCCGGAAGCGGCGCATCCCTCACCTGCTGATCGCTGGCCAGTACGCGTTCACCGAACAGCACGTGGCCGAGATCCTCGCGATGCACGAGCGCCGCCCCGCAGAGGAGCAGCCGGCCGCCGCACCCGCCCCGGCCCCCACGCCGGCGCTGCAGCGCCGCACTCGGGCGTCTCGCCCGCTGCCGACGATCCCGAGCGGTACCGCGCCGCTGCGCGACCGAGGCCTGCCGACGCACCGTCTGCGCCGCGACGCCTCCTGACATGCCTGCGGGCCCACCCGTGCACCCGGATGAGCCCGCTCGACCCGCAATCCCCACTGAGAAAGGACGCGAGTCTCAATGACCAGTCTCGCAGAATCCCCACCCACCACCCTCGCGGGTTCGGTCACCGTGATGACCGTCGTCGAGTTGGCCGCGTTTGCTGAGCGGCTGACGACCCTGACCGTCACCCCGGAGGAGCGGGCCGCCGTGCTCGCGACCCTGGGCGCGGCAATGCAGCACATCTTCGACACCGCCGCAGGTATCGCGACCGCCGTCGCCGCTGAGCACCCGAAGCTGATCGGCACACCCGCCGACCCGGTGGTGATCGCGACTGATGAGGCCGGCGAGTACGCCGCCAAGGCGCGGGACGCGTTCCACAGTGCGACGGAAGCCGTTGAGGACCTCACACAGGAGCGTCAGGCCCTGATCGACGCGGGCGAGTTGCCCGGACCGGACGGCAGATGCATGACGGCGTCGGCGCGGGAAGCGCTGGCCTACCTGCAGGAGCGCCTGGCCGGGCAGCAGGGGGTGGCTCAGTGAGCGACTCCCCGATCACCGTGCGCCTGCCGCGCAACATGCTCGACCTGCTCGTGCCCGAGGGCTCGACGCTCGCGCTGGCGTGGGTCGTCCTGGTGGGCGACCGCGCACAGATCACCACCACGCCGGACGGTCGGCCGGTGTACGGCGCCGTCACCAGCTGGAACCCGATCCTGCCGCTGCGCGACCAGTTCGAGGCGACCACATTCGCCGAGCGGCTGGGCGAGGCCTCGATCGGTGGCGTTTGCGCCGACCAGTGGCTCTGGTACCCGGTCAGCGGCGAGTGCCCCGCCCTGGTGGAGCTGTACGGCGTCGTAGACGACGACCAGGTGCAGACCGAGGTGGCCATCGCGCCGCTGACGGCGCTGCTGGCCGACGCCCCCGAGCAGGCCCCGGCGGTAGAGGCATGAGCGCCCCCGCCGCCGAGCGGCCCACCGAGAACCGCACTGATCCCATGACGCTGGCCCGGCGGATCGCCGAGCTGGAGCTGCAGGACTATCTCTCCCTCCCGCAGCGGCTCCGTTCGGAGCAGCACCGGCTGCGGATCGACCTGGAGAACCTGCTGTACCCGTTCGGGCCCTACAACGTCGCGGCAGCGGCAGCGGACGCCCTGATGGGTGAGGCCCGCGCCGAGCAGCGCGCGAGAGGTGAGCGATGAGTATCCTCCTCCCCGGCTTCGCGCTCGGCCAGGAAGTCAACATCACCTTCTGCGGCGCCCAGATCACTGACATCGGCGGCAACTTCATCGACGTCGAGCTCGCCGACGGCGAGGAGCTGACCGTGCTGCCCGGCGCGGACGGCGTCGAGGTCACCCCGGCCGGGACCCCGCAGCCCGCTGAGCGGGTCCTCGCCGCCCTGGCCGAGGTGCTCACCGAGCTGGGCGACATCCAGCACTCCCGCGTCATCATGGCCGCCGCTGTGCTCGCCCACCAGCAGCCCGACCTCACCGCGCGCGAGGCGGCCGAACTGACGGTGAACGACACCCGCGATGAGCGGGCCCGGGCCGCATGGAACGAGGCACGGCAGATGCTGGCCCTCGCGGAGCAGGCGGTGGACCGTGGCTGAGCTGCTGACCCCGATCGAGCGCCGCGAGTACCTCGCCCAGCACGGCGGCTCTGAGTGCCGCGCCCTGCTCGGGTTCCTGATGGGCGCGTGGCCGGACCGGTTCGACGAGCTGGCCGCACGCGCTGGCGACCTGATGTACCGGCACCGGTCGGAGACTGCCGCGCAGGAGGCGCTGGACCGGGTCGCTCGGGTCCGCGCTGGTGCTGAGCGGCCTGAGGGCGGTGAGGGCTGATGGTCGCCGTTGACCTGCACACCCGTCTGGTCGTCTCCACCCCCGAATGGAACGACGGCAACCCGGTCCGCATCCTCAACGCCCACATCACCGCAGGTGGTGTCGGTGTCCGCTACCAGGACGTGTGGGCTCACCAGCCGGCGCGAGTGACGACGGTGGCGCCGGGCTTCGAGCTGGTGCTCGTGGACGGCGGCTGCCAGGCCGGGAGGACCCGATGACGGAGCCCGAGCGTGTCCCCTTCTTGGTGCCGGACCACGTCACCCAGCTCATCCGCGAGCACCTGGTGTGCATTACCGAAATCGCCGAGCGCACCCAGGTCACCAAGCAGGCCGTGTCCCAGTGGGTCGACCGCTACCCGGAGTTCGCGGACCTGATCGTCGTGGAGCTCGGCCGGGGCCCCTTGTTCTGGTGGCCGCAGGTGCAAGCGCTTCTGGCCGAGCTGGGAGTGCCCAACCGGAAGGCGGCCGAGGCGCAGAAGAAGCGGCATGGCAGGCAGGGGGCGAGATCGTGACCGCCCGCACTCCGCGCCCGCCTCGCCCGACATGGTTCGAGCGGACCGTGCTCGACCGGCTCGACGCCTGGCGCCGCTCCACCGCTGAGCAGGAGTCAGCTGCCGCTGAGCACCTCGCCGGGATCCTCCCCGCCGAGCACGCCGGCCCCAACCCGTACGAGACCGGGAGGACCGCATGACTTCCCCCACCCTGTCCGAGCAGCTGCGCCGCATCGTCACCCGCCACTGCGGCATGTGGGCCGTCAGCCGGGCCATCGATGCCCTCGACGGCCTGGTCGGCTCGAACGAGGCGCGAGCCATGCTCGACCAGCTCGTCGCCAGCGGCTTGCTCGCCCCGCGCGGTGAGTCCGGCGACCTGTGGACGATGGCGCCCACCCGGCTCGGCTTCACCGCCCAGGTCGCCCACAAGATCCGCCGTATCCCTGAGGTGGCGGCGGCTGACCTCGGCGAAGACGAAGGCCTGATCGGCATCCGAACCGTCGACGGCGACTTCTTCTTCGTCGAGGTCCACGCCAGCCGCGCCACCCCGGCTGAGGAGCAGGCCCAACTCGACCCCGCCCCGGAAGGAGACGACCGGTGATCGACCTCACGACCCCGGCTGGCGTCCTCCTCGGCCGCTGGGAAACCGGCTCTCCGGAGTGGCGGGCGGCCCGGGCCACCCGGCTCAGCGGATCCCGCATGGCCGCCGTCCTCGGCCTCTCACCGTGGGAGTCCCCGTACTCCACCTGGTGCGAAATGGCCGACCTCGTCCAGCCCGACGAGCAGACAAAGGAGCAGTCCCGCGGCCACTACCTCGAGCCTGCGGTCGCGGCCTGGTTCGCTGACCAGCACCCGGAGCTCATGGTGGCCGAGGCTGGCACATACGTGCACGCCAACCGGCCGCAGCACCTGGCCAACCCCGACCGGCTGCTCGCTACCCCCGGCTCCAGCACGGCGGCTGCTTTGCTGGAAATCAAGACCGACGCCGACGGGTCCGGGTGGGGCAAGCCGGGCACCGACCAGATCCCCGTCTACTACCGCACGCAGGTGCAGTGGTACCTCGACGTCCTCGGCCTGGAACGCGCCTACATCGCCGTCTTGACCGGGCGCCTGAACTTCGCCGAGTACGTCGTCGACTACGACCCGGCCGACGCCGCGCACATGCGTGGAGTGGCAGACGAGTTCCTGGACTCGCTGCTGTGGCGGGAGATGCCGGACCTTGACGCGCACACCGCGACGTACGAGACGGTCCGCAAGCTTCACCCGGACATCGACGGCGACGACGTCGACATCGACCCGGGCCTGGCTGCGGAGTTCATCGCCGCGACTGCGGACGCGAAGGGCGCCGAGGCCCGCGCTACGAAGGCGCGCACCGCGTTGGCCGCCGCGATGGGCACCGCGAAGCGGGCCCGGTGCGGCACTTACACGATCGCCACCCGGCAGGCCAAGGGCGGCGGCACGCCGTACCTGGTGGCCGGCCGCAAACTTCCCGACCCGATCGAGCTCATGGGAGCCGCCGCATGACCATCGACTTGCCCGCCAACCGCACCGACTCCCTGCCGGAGCGGATCCAGTACTCCCAGGCCCTCGCGGTCTCCAATCTCCTGCCCACCCAGTACCGGGGGAAGCCGGAGAACGTCCTGTACGCCATCGAGTTCGGCCGCAGCCTCGGCATCGAGCCGATCGCCGCGATCACCGGCGTCCACATCATCGAGGGCAAGCCGTCCGCGTCGTCAGGCCTGATCTCGGCGCTGGTGCGCCGGGCCGGGCACCGGCTCCGCGTGTGGGTCGAGCGCGACGCCAACGGCACCCTGCTTGCCGCGATCGCCACGATCATCCGCAAGGACGACCCCGACTTCGAGTTCCGCTCCACCTGGACCATGGCTCGGGCGACCTCGGCTGGGCTGACGAACAAGAGCGTCTGGAAGAACTACCCGGAGGCGATGCTCAAGGCCCGCGCGGTCTCTGAGGTGGCGCGAGAGGCGTGTGAGGAGGAGCTATCCGGTGTGGGCTACACGCCGGAGGAGCTCGGCGCGGAGGTGAACAGCGACGGGTCGGTGGTCGTGACGACCGCGCCGGCCCGGGCGAACCAGCCGGGCCAGACGATCCGCGACGCGGTCGCCCAGCCTGTCTCTGAGGTCGCGTCGACCGCGGCGCCGGAGCCGGTGGCCGAGGCCGAACGGATGATCAGCGGGCCGCAGCAGAAGAAGCTCGGCGCGCTGATGCGGGAGCACAACATCACGGACCGGGACACGGCGCTGGCGTTCGTCGCTGACGTCATTGGCCGCCCGGTCACCTCCCGCAACGAGCTGACCATGGCCGAGGCGGGCAAGGTCATCGACACGTTGGAGTCGGCGCCGCCGCCCACCGTCCCCGACGACGAGGTGGTCGACGGCGACATCGTCGACGACACCCCCGACCAGTACAGCGAGGCATCCTGATGGCCCGCGAAGCCTACGACCGGGCCGCGGACGACTGGCGGCGTGTGGTCGACGCCGTCCGCCGGGCCGGCGGATCCGACGTCGCCCTGCCCGCCGGGCATCTGCAGCTGATTCTGCACGGCTACGAGCAGCTGCAGGCCGAGCGGGCGGCCGCGCTCGAGGTGCTCGGCGGCTGGCATCGGCAGGGGCTGGTCGACACCATCGCGGTGCTGCACATGCAGCGCGCGCTCGGCGTCATCAGCGAAGAGGTCTACGACGAGCAGGTGCGCGCCGCCCAGGGCCACCAGGCCGCCGCCGCTGATCGGTTCTTCGTCGACACCAGACGTGAGGGCTGCGTCGATCACATCCCGGTCGCCAACGGCTCCTGCCGGGAGTGCGCGCAGACGCAGGGGGTGGCGCTGTGACCGCCCCCTGGTATCTCGGAAGGCTCGCCCCGTTCGACCTCGAGACGACTGCTCCGAACCCGGAGGAGGCCCGGATTGTCGAGGCCTACGTCGGATACGTCGGAGGCGGCCTGGAGCCGATCGACCGGGAGCCGCTCCTCGTCGACCCCGGGATCGAGGTGCCGGCCGAAGCAACCGCGATCCACGGCTACACCACCGAACACCTGCGCGAGCACGGCGACCCGGCCGACGCCGGCGTGTACATCATCGCGACCGCGGTAGCGGACGCGATCCGCGCGCAGGTGCCGCTGGTCGGCCAGAACATCCGCTACGACCTCACAGTCCTGGAACGCGAACTGGCCCGGTACGAGTACCCGTCGCTGGCGGAACTGGCGGGCCGCCCGATCAGCCTGGTCATCGACACGCTCGTGCTGTCGAAGTACCTGGATCGGTGGCGTCGCCGTGTGTCGGCCGAGCAGGGCGCACACGTGCTGAAGACGACCGCGCAGGTGTTCGGCGTCTCCTGGGTGGACCAGGAGGCGCACGGCGCCCGCTACGACGCGCTGGTGGCGGCCCGGGTGGCGTGGCACATGGGGCGGATCGCTCACATGCCGCTGGCTCAGCGGCCTCGGGTGTTGTCGGGGCGTGATGACCGGCGGCACCTGTTCGACGACCTGGCGGTGGATCTGCCGACGCTGTTCGCCAATCAGAAGCGGTGGGCGGCGGAGCAGGCGGCCAGCTACCAGGAGTGGCTGCGGAGCCCGAAGGCGGGCGAGAAGCGCGACGTCAACGCGGTGATCTCCGGTGAGTGGCCGATCCAGGCCGCACCGGCCCTGACCCCCTGAAGCAAGCGGGCCCGCCGTGGCTGCGGCGGGCCCCTCAGACCTGGAGAACAACGTGCTCGACAACCCTACCGGCCACCCCGAACCGGCGGCCGATCCCGAAGAGTTCCGCCACGACACTCTCGCTCACCTGCGGAACTGCCTGGCTAAGGCGACCGCCCTGGCTGACCAGTACGCCACCCGCGGCGGCGAGGAGCGGGAGACCGCCCGCCAGCACCTGGCGAGGGCGGATCGATTCGACGAACTGGCGGTGGAGGCCCGCCAGACGGTGGAGGAGTGGCAGGAGCTGATCGCGGTCGTGGAACGGCGCCGCGGACTGCTGGCGCCTGTGGAGGGGCTGGGGCTGCGCGCCGCAGTGCTGGGGCGGCCGCCGTATGAGGATCCGGCGCTGACCGGCGTCCACCCGCTGCTGAGCGAGGTGGAGTCGTGAGCCGGGGTCAGCGTCGCAGCGGCGCCGTCTCCCGCGGCAGGGCTTCCGCCCGTCACGCTCGTCGCGGCTCGTTCACCGGCTGGGGCGGCCTGGCCTGGTTGGTGACGGAGGCCGCGGCGCACCCGGTCATCGACGTGGCGATTACCCGTCCGGCTCTGGCCCGGGGCGGTGGCCGGTGAGCGTCTTCGAGGTCGCGTTCTGGGCGGCCGTGCTGGTCTGCCGTTTCCTTCTCTTCCGCCGTGGAGGCACCCGATGAGCACCCCCCTGACCCCGCCCACCCCCGAGGACGTCGCCACGATGGCGTCCGACGCGCTCCACATCTACGGCTGGGACCTGTCGCAAGACGGCAACGTCGTGGAGATCGGCATCGGACCGTTCGGTGCCGATGACAAGCCGCTGCTGCCCGGGATGAACTTCCAGGCGCACGTCTTCCAGGTCCCTCCGGCGCCGCCGATTGCGGCCGAGGGCGTCGATCTCGACGTCGACGTCGCCCGCGAACTCGCCTACACCAGCATCGGGAAGACCTTCGAGGGCTGGACGGTCGTCGAGCGCGAGGACATCGATACCTCTCGCTGGGAGTCCCATCACTGGCTGGTCATCCGCAGCGAGGCGGGCGAGCACTTCGGCGCCACCTACAGCAAGGGCCTGACCGAGTACCAGGACACTCGCCCGTGGGAGTGCGACACCATCGCCTGCTTCGAGCCGATCGCTCGTCAGACGCGGGTCGTCCAGGTCCACGAGTGGGTCACCCGTGCCGACCTGATCAAGCTGCACGAGTACGACGAACTAATCTTCGGCGGCGTCTACTGCACGCACTGCACGCCGGACGACTGCGCCGACGCAGACGACAACGTCATGTGGCCGTGCCCGCCGCTGCGCGCCGCCGGGGTGACCGACGACGAGGCCATCGAGATCATCACCGCGCGCCGTGCGGCGATCGAGAAGGCCCATCGCGCTTCCGCTGCTCAGGGAGAGGCAAAGACCGCTGGGGGCGACCGTGGCTGAGCCGATCACCCCTGACCAGCTCGCCGCCATCAAGGCCCGGGCGTACACAACCGCCGATGGACGCGAGTTCGTGTTCGTCCACGAGATCACCGAAGCGCTCGGCACCTCGGCAGGGGAGCAGGCGCACTGCTCGGACCCCATCGAGTGCGGTCACGAGGCGGCGCTAGGACAGGCCGAGGCCGAGCGGGACGAGCTGCGCGCGCTCCTCGAGCGTCTCATCCCCGCCGCCCATGACGGCGACTCGACTCTGTGTCGGGAGCGTGCGGCCCGGCAAGAGGCTCTGAGCCCCTGCCAGCGGAGCCCTGCGGCGTACGACGACGAGTGCCCGGCATGCGAGGCCCTCGCCGTGCTTCACCCCGAGGCGGCGCCCGGTGCGTAACCGCCTGCCGCTGGCCGCGGCCGCCGCCACCGGGTTCTTCCCCGGCATCGCCATCCACCAGCTCATCGCTGGAAGCCGCACCGCCGGCGGCCTGCTGATCGTGTCGGCGGTGCTGGCCGCCCTGTGGTGGTCGGCGGAACGCCGCGCCGCCACCCGCCGCCCGGACCGCGTCGACCAGCTCATTGAGCAGGCCCTCGCCGAGACCCGCGACCAGCAGTGGCTGCGCGACGGGAGACGGCCATGACCGACCCGAAACCCGCCCTGGACGACGTCGACGCCGAACTCGCCCTCGTCGAAGCCCGAGCACTCGCCGACCAGCTGCCCGTCGCCGACGGCCTCGACACGATCCGCAGGAGGACCCGGTGAGCATCGCCACCTACCTGTACAGCGTCGTCACCGTCCTCGCCGCCGGCACCGCCATCTGGGCCGTCCAAGCCCGCTCCCTCTGGGGTGCCGCCCTCGCCGTCGCCGTCCTCCTGGCGGCGGCGGCCTGCACCGCCTACACCCTCCGCCCCGCCGAGCCCGTCCGGGCTCCCGCCGCCGTCCTGGAGGCCTGACATGACCGCCCTGACCTCCGCCGGGCCCGACCTTCCCCCGGGCCCTGCGGGCACCACACCCCGCGTCTACGGCCTCGATCTCTCATTGACCGGCACAGGCATCGCCTCCTCGAGCGGCTGGTGCGACGTCATCGGCGCTGGAGGCATCACCACCCTGCCGCTCGCCGAACGCGACGCCGCCATCCAGCACCTCACCAACGGAATCGTCGACTTCATCGGCCCCGACGCGCACCTCGTCGTCATCGAAGCCCCCGCCTACTCCCGCCGCGGCGGCGGCGCCCACGAACGCGCAGGCCTGTGGTGGCGGGTCGTCCACCGCCTCCTCGCCTGGGAAGTCCCCGTCGTCGAGGTCCTCCCGAACCTGCGCTCCGCCTACGCCACCGGCAAAGCACGCGCAGCCAAGACCGAGGTCGTCGACGCTGTTGCCCGCCGGTGGCCGACGTGGCAGACCGCGGGCAACGACAACGCGGCCGACGCGGTCGCACTGATGGCGATGGGCCTCGATCACCTCGGCGCGCCGCTGTGCCCGATGCCGGTGAAGCATCGCGACGCGCTCGCCAAGGTCGCCTGGCCCGAGGCGGTGGCGGTATGACTCCGGGCGAGGCCGCCTGGGTCCGCGAGCACGCGTGGACCGCCGGCATGCGGAAGACCCACCGGGAGGTGCCCGGCTACTACACCCATTGCGCCTGCCAGTACGGCGGAGGCCCCTGCTCTGGCCGCCTCCCACAGCACGACACCTGCCACATCGGCGTGCCGCTCCCCATGCCGGAATGCCACATCAGCACCCGGCACGGCGGCGTCGCCGCGTTCACCACGCCCTACCGGCACCCGAGCGCCTCGGCCACCGGCTGGCACTACACCACCGCCGCCCAGGTGTGGCTCGCCGACCGGCGATGCGCCTGGTGGTGCCGCTGCGACTGCAGACACCCCCACGTCCCCGGGCACGCACCCGAGAAGAACCCGGCCCGCCCGATCCGCTACGAGGCCGTCGAACTGCCCGGCCTTGACCTCGTGGGGGTGCGCTAATGGCTCGCCCCCACATCATCTGTGCCTGCTGCGGCCGGTCCGGCCGCATCGACGTCAACGGGTGGGTCGACGCCTGCGCCAAGCGCTGGCGCAAAGCGGGACGACCCACCGAAGGGCCACCACGCCCACGTTCGGTCACGCCCAAGTTGGCCCGTCTTCAGGGCATCTGGTTACCCGTCACAGACCGCATCCAGGTTCGTGTCCGCCGCGTTGGCCACCTGCGTGCCCGCGGTATCCCCATCCAGGTGATCGCCCGCGACTTCGGGGTGTGCGAGCGAACCATCGAACGCTACGCCGCCGCCCACCGCCACCTCACCTCCCAGACCCAGCAGAAAGCCGCCGCCTGATGACCACCACGATCGTGCGCCCGGACATGTCCAAGGTCCTCGCACTCCTCGCCGCCGGCCACCCCACCCACAAAGCCGCCGAGATCACCGGCTGGCCCATCGCCCACATCAACGCGATCATCAATGGCCAGAAGGGCTGGCTGATCGACAAGAACGGCCGCGTCTACGACCCCAGCAAGCCCCAGTACAAGGTGCAGCTGCCCGACGACGTCCCCGTCGATGACCTGGTCTGGGCCCGCAACCTTCTCAACGGCGCACCGCGCAGCATCCAATTCAAGGAGGCAACCCCCGCGGTCAGTCCGGCGCCCGCGAAGCCGACGGCGCCGCCTGTGGTCCGTCCGCCGGCCCCGCCCGCCAAGCCGGTGAAGGGCGCGGCCGCCATCGACGGGCCGCTCACCACCGACCTGCCCCTCACCTGCCTCCACGACCACCCAGGCAACGTCCGCGCCGACATCGGCGACATCACCGAGCTCGCCGCCAGCATCCGCGCCCACGGCCTCCTCCAGCCGCTCACCGTCCGCCCCCACCCCACCCTGTCCGACCAGTACCAGCTGCTCGCCGGACACCGCCGCGCCGCCGCCGCCCGTGCTGCCGGCCTGGAGCGGGTGCCCGCCGTCATCCGCTACGACGTCACCGACGCCATCGCCATCGAAGTGATGCTCGTTGAGAACGTCCAGAGGAAAAACCTCAACCCCATGGAGAAAGCCGAAGCCGTCGGCAAACTCCGCACCCAGGGCTACAGCAACGTCCGCATCTCCACCCGCACCGGCATCCCCGAGGGCACCATCTCCGGCCTCCTCGCCCTCCTGGAGCTCGACGACGCCTCCAAGGAACGCGTCCGATCCGGCGAGCTGGGAGTGACCGACGCCGTCGCCGCGGTTCGCCGCCTGAGGAAGAAGGCCCGAGAAGCCCGCGCCGCCGGGTCCGCGATTCAGCCATGGGCGTGGGAGCCGGACCACCTGACCAAGACCCACCAGCTCGCGAAGAAAGCCGCGAAGTTGTGCGTGGCGCGCGAGCACAACGCTCGCCGGCGCATCGGGCAGATCGCGTGCGGCCAGTGCTGGGAGACCGTCATCCGCGCCGACGAGCGCGTCGTCATCGCCACCGAGCAGGGGAGCGGGTCGTGAACCGCGAAGACCTGGCCGGATGCAAACGAGAAGACCCAGAACTGTTCTTCCCGATCTCCTACACCGGCGCCGCCCGGCAGATCGAGGTCGCGAAGGGCGTATGCGGGCGCTGCCCAATCGCCTCCGCCTGCCTGCGCTACGCCCTCGACAACCCGGAGCGGGCCTCCGACGGCATCTGGGGCGGCACGACACCCCGAGAACGGCGAGCCCTCCGCAGCGCGCAACCGGCGCTCGAGGAAGCCATCTGATGGCCACCCCCGCCCGGGACGACCAGACGCCGCCCTGCATCCCCGGCCAGATGGCCATCGACGACCTTGACGAGGAAACCCCCGATGAAACTCACGATTGACCGTGACGTCCTGGCCGACGCCGTCGCCTGGACCGCCCACGCCCTCCCGCACCGGCCCAGCGCGCCCGTCCTGGCCGGACTGCTCCTCGACGCCAGCGCTGACGGGCTCACCATCAGCGCGTTCGACTACGACACCAGCCGCCGCACCACCACGGCCGCCGACGTCGCCGAACCCGGCCGCGTCCTCCTGCCCGGCCGGGTCCTGGCCGAGGTCGTCAAAGCGTTGCCGAAGCAGCAGGTCACCATCGCCCTGTCCGGCACCGAGGTCACCATCAGCTGCGGCAACGCCGAATTCGCTCTGCTCACCATGCCTGTGGAGGACTACCCGAAGCTGCCCGAACCGCCGGACGCGGTCGGCGAAGTCGACGCCCAGCAGCTGGCCGCCGCAGTCGCCCAAGTCGCGCCCGCCGCCAGCCGCGACGAGACCCTCCCCATGCTCACCGGCATGCGCGTCGACACCGACGCCGGACACCTCACCCTCGCCGCCACCGACCGCTACCGCATCGCCGCCCGCGACCTCACCTGGCAGCCAACCACCCCCGGCGCCGGCGTAGGCGTGATGATCCCCGGCCGCCTCCTGCACGACATCACCAAGAGCCTGCCCGCCGGCGAAGCCACCATCGGCGTCGGCGACAGCCTCGCCTCCCTACAGACCAGCGGCCGCACCACTACGGTCCGCCTCCTCGACCCCCAGTTCATCGACTACCGGGCCCGCCTGAACATCGACTATCCGATCTGGGCCGAGGTCACTGCCGCCGAACTCACGGCCGCAGTGAAGCGGGTCACCCTGGTCGCCGAGCGAGGCAACAACGGGGTGCGGCTCGCCTTCGCCGACGGCCAGGTAACCGTGCGCGCCGGCGGCGCCGACACCGGCCGCGGCACCGAAGTCCTCGACGCCGACCTGGACGGCGACGCCATCGAGATCGCCTTCCAAGCTCCACTCCTCCTCGACGGCCTCGCCGGAGTCGACGGGCGCGCCCGTATCGGCATGACGACGCCAGCGAAACCCGCCCTCATCCTCCCGGCCGGTGCGGACGATCCCGACTACCGGTACCTCGTCATGGCGCTCCGCCTCTCCTAACCCGCCCACGGCCCGGCCGCGCGCCGGGCCCTCCTACCTGGAGCAGCCGATGACCCGCATCGACCTCACCACCCGCGAACTCCACGAACTCCTCGCCCCCGTCCTCCCACACACCGGCACCGACCCCGAAGTACCCGAACTCGGCATCATCCGCCTCGAGGTGCGCGGCGACGTGCTCTACGCCATCGCCACCGACCGCTACACCATGGCCGCCGCCCGCCACCCCCTCAACGACCCGGCCGCCGACATCGCCGTCTCCATCGACCGCGAAGACGCCGCCGCGATGCTCAAGCTGTTCAAGCACTCCAAGAAGCAAGACCCGCAACTCCGCCTCGTCATCGACAAAGTCCCCGTCCCCGTCAACGGACGCGGCGACACCGTCCAATCGCTAGGCCTGACCGTCGACTCCGAAGACGGCACCCGCCTCGTCCTGCACGGCCGCGGCCACGGTGTGCTGCGCTCCTGGCGCAAGCTGCTGCGCCAAGTCGTGGACCGGTCTCTCGCCCCTGCGTCGCCAGCACTGTTCCTCACCCCCTCCTACCTGCCCAGGTGGACCAAGGCGGCCCGGAAGGGCGAACGCCTATCGGTGTTCATCGGACCGGACCCGACCGACCCGATGCTGCTGCAGGTCGAGCACCGATTCATCGGCGTGTGGATGCCCGCCGGCCACCTGGACGCGGGGGAGGAGACGACTGGTAGCCCGTGGGCGCGCGAACTGGCTGACGACACCGACGACTCCGACGACGAGCAGGAAGGGGATGTGCTCCGCACCCCGCCCGCCCAGGAGCCGCGCGACGCCCCGGCCGCAGGCGCGGACCTGGAGCTGCTGGTGCAGGCGGCAGAGCTGGTCATCTCCACCCAGTTCGGGTCGCCGTCCATGCTGCAGCGCAAGATGCGCGTCGGCTTCGCGAAGGTCGGCCAGCTCATGGATCTGCTGGAGCAGCACGGCGTAGTCGGGCCGGCAGAGGGGTCGAAGGCCCGAGAGGTGCTGATCCGGCCGCACCAGGTCCTCGAGGCCGTCGCGGAGATCCGCAGGGCTGAGAAGCACGCCAGCAACGAAGCGCGCACCGACCAGCCAGCCCTCGAGGAAGAGGAGACCGACCGTGGCTGACCCGATCATGGCCCTCACCATCCAACAGCCCTGGGCCTGGGCCATCACCCACGGCACCAAACGCATCGAAAACCGCGCCTGGACCACCCAACACCGCGGCCCCCTCGCCATCCACACCAGCGCCCGCATCGACCGCGACGCCCTCGACGACATGCGCATCCGCGCCACCATCCGCGACCACGGACAGCAGCCGAACTACGTGACCGGCGCCGTCATCGCCGTCGCCCACCTGGTCAGCATCCACTCCTGCACCGGCCGCTGCTCCATCTGGTCAGTGCCCGGCCAACACCACTGGGCACTTGCCGACGTCCGCCAGCTGCCTGAGCCAGTGCCATGCAAGGGGCGACTCGGCCTCTGGCCGCTCTCCGCGGATGCGGACGCGGCCGTGCGCGCGCAGCTCGCTGCACAGGACGCCTGTGTCTGACCCGTCGTCGACCACCAGCCCGGCCGCCACCCGCGGCCGGGCCCCCAGCCGTCTCCACGGACGCCACCGGATGATCCCGGACGGAGCCGGAACGATCCGGAACGCCCCGGAACAGGCGCGGAACGGGTCCGGAACGGGCACAACCCGAAAGGATCTCTCCCCGGTTCCTCCTGGAGACGCCCATGACCTGGGTCAGCACCTGCTCCACATGCAGACGGCCAGCCACCCTCGTGGTGACCGGCCGCAGACCAGGCCTGACTTTGTACACCGCGCTGACCTGCGACGGATGCGCGCCCAAGCACCGGGCCAAAGCTCGCGAAGCCGGACCGGTCACCGAGGAACAGCTACGGGAGACGGCGCAACCGGCACTGTTCTGAGGTCAGTGGTCGAATCCCCACTTCTCCGACCTCGCCTTTTCTTCGGCCTCTGCCTCCTCGGCGAGCCGCTTCTCCTCGGCCACCCGAGCCCGGCGCACCCACTCCCGGTCGAAGCCGGCCACCCGCGCCACCTCACCCACCGGCTCATCAGCAGCCAGGGCGTCGAGCACCTCCCGGGCGAGCGCCTCGCGGGCCTTCTTCTCGTCATCCATGGCGCGTCGGTACGTGCGGCCAAGCCGCTGAAGCCGTGCTCGGCGCTCGCTGTCCATACCCACATGTTCGCACAAGGCATGCGGCATTACCTGGTGGCCTGCGTCCATGACAACGAGTGTGCCACATTCTGCGCCATAGGCAATGCCTCAGGGTGTGGCATAGGATGTTGCCATAAAACAGCAGTGAGACCAGGGAGATCTATAAGAAGGCAGCCCCCACGAAGACAGGCCTAGCCCCGCATCCAGTAGCCCACCAACCAGCACAAGCACCATGGGGGACCGGTTGACCACCGAGACCGACGCGCCGCTCTGGGACCGCGAAGCCGAACAGACGGTACTCGGCACCTGCATGACCGTGCCCTACATCGTCGGCCACATCCGCGCCATACTCCCCGAACCGCGGGCCTTCCGAAGCCCCCAGCACCAGATCATCTACACCGCCATCCTCGACCTCGTCGACCACGACGGCCCCACCGACACCGTCGCCGTCAAGGACCACCTGCAACGCGCGAAAACCCTCGGCCAGGCCGGAGGACACGAATACCTCCTCGCCATCGACCGCTCCGCACTCATCGCCGGAGACCCCGCCTACCACGCCCGCATCGTCCTGCGGCACTGGCGCAACCGCGAAAGCATCTACCAGGCGCACCGCACCATCCAGGAGCTGCAAACCCTCGACCCCGACGACGGGCCCGACCGGCTGCGCGCCCTCGGCGAACGGCTCCTTAAGACCGCCGACGACCTCGCCCCCGAACGGCCCGCCGACACCGAAGACCGCTTCCCTCGCATCAACTGGGAAGACGCCTTCGCCACCGACTTCACCGAAATCGACTGGCTCCCCGGCCGATTCATGGAACGCGGCCAACAGGCCGCCCTTGTCGGCGACGGCAAAGTTGGCAAGAGCATCTTCACCCTGTACTGGATCTGGTGTGCCATCACCGGCCGGTCCTGCCTTGGCGACATCCGCCGCGAACCGATCAACGTCCTGTACTTCGACCGGGAAAACAGCCTCCGCGACATCGTCACCCGGCTCACCGCCTTCGGCGCCACACCCGACGACCTCCAGGTGCTGCACGAACGGTTCGACTACCGGCTGTTCCCCCGGTTCAGCGGCGCCCTCAACACCTCCGAGACCGCCGCCGGCGAACTGCTCGGCATCGTCGCTGAACGGCCGCGCGACGTCGTCATCTTCGACACCGTCAGCCGCTACATCTCCGGCAAGGAAAACGACTCCGACACCTGGCTGGAGCTGTACAGCCGCATCCATGCCCCGCTCAAGGGCGACGGCATCGCCAGCGTCCGCCTGGACCACTTCGGCAAGGACACCGAGAAGGGCAGTCGCGGCTCCTCGGCGAAAACCCAGGACGTCGACCACGTGTGGGAGCTCACCGCCTACGACGAGACCCGCGCCTACACCGAGACCGTCGAGACGGTCACCACCCGGCTCAAGATGCTGCGCACCCACACCCGGACCGGGTTGGGCGATGACGCGTTCCACGTGACGCGGCGCGGTGAGAAGGAGCGGGGCGGGGCGTGGCTGCCCGGCCGTACCCGGCACGAGCTGACCGACTCGACGGTCGCCGACGCGCACCGGATGAAGATCCAAACCTACGTTGACGATCTTGTCATGCGGGGGGTTCCGAACGGTCTCGGCCGGGACGGGCTGAAGAAGTGGGCGCGCGACAACCGGGTGACGCTGCCCGGGAAAACCGAGGCCGTTTCGGAGATCGTCGCGGCTCTGAAAGCCGCTCAGAAGGTGACCTCATGAGCGTTCGAATTGTGTCCGAAAAGTCTCGAAATGTCTGTACCCGTCACTATCGCATTTTCACCTGTCCCCTTGACTGTCCCCACCTGTCCCCTGACAACACAAAACCCCAGGTCACGCCTGTCCCCACATCTGTCCCCGCCTGTCCCTGGCCAGTACCTGTCCCCTGTCCCCTCCCTATAGAGGAGGGGACAGGGGGACAGGCGAGGGAACAGGCCACCCCCGAACGGACCCAGAGCATGATCATCAAAGCGATAGAAACCCACCACGCCGGCCACCGCTTCCGTTCCCGCCTCGAAGCACGCTGGGCCGTCTTCTTCGACCACATCGGCACCCGCTGGGAGTACGAGCCCGAAGGGTTCGAGTGCTCAGCTCGGCTCACCCTCAGCGAAGAATCGATCCCATACCTTCCGGACTTCTGGCTTCCCGACTTCAACATGTGGGGGGAGGTCAAAGGCCACCTCAGCGAAGAAGCCCTCACCCGGCTACTCAACGTGGCCGCGTCCCTGTCCGGCAACAACGGCGGAGGCTGCCACGACAACGGCGGTAACGACCTCGTGGTGTTCGGCAACATCCCCAGCCACTCAGAGAACGGCGGGCATGTCCCCACCCGGCTCCACATGCACAAGGGCGACCTTCAATGGTCGCCGTGGATGACAGACGGCGACGGAGCCTTCTGCAGCCCCTACGGGAAACGGATCGCCGCCGACGTCGGCGGCGACGACATCTACGAGGAAGCACGCTACGGGCTCACCCCTGAAGTGATCACCCAGACGCTGCTCCGCGGCACCTGGTCAAACTCGGTCCCCGTCGAGATGCGGAACGCGCTCCAGGCCGCCCGCTCCGCCCGCTTCGAGCACGGCGAGAAGCCATGACCCCCAACCCGGCCGTGGCCGACCGCGCCCGCACCATCGCCGACCAAGCCCCAGGCGGCAGCCTCACCCGCCGGGCGGCCGGCTGCATCGTCGTCGCCTACTCGACCACCCGCAGCGACGAGCACGCCCGCAAGGTGCTCGGCCAGCTCGACGACGAACTCCGCGACGCCTGCCATGCCCTCGCCGACGAACTCACTTCGCAGATCCAGGAAGAAGCATGACCCGCACCCTCACAGCCCCAGCCCAAGATGCCCTCTGGGAGATCCCCGCGCCGGCCGTTCCCGCGCAGGCCCCGCCCCCGCTCAAGAAGACGAGGCGCTTCCACGTCCTCGACCTCCCCACCCCCCAACCCAGCCGCTGCGACCCCCGCTGCCTCACCTGCGGCCACGACGAAGGCGACGGCCATTGCAACCCCTGCGCCATCACCTGCCGCCGGCCACTGCTCCGCGTCCCCGTCGAGGTGTGCCTCACCACCACCCACGTCACCGCCCGCCCCGCCGGCGACCGGCTCATCGCCGTCACCTGCCCCTGGTGCACCCACACCCACTGGCACAGCGCCACCGCCGCCAGCCCGTACCGCATCAGCGGCTGCGGCAAGCCCTACATCGTCCACACCGCCGCCCCGGAGGCCGAAGCGTGATCGCCACCATCCACCTCGCCGGACCACCCCAACTCAGTGGCCTCTACCAGGCATGCGTCCGCTGCGGTCACGTCCTCCAGGACTACACCGGCCGCCAGGTCATGGTCCCCGAAGGCCAAGACCCCACCCTCGCCGTCTGGCCCGAAGGCCACCGCATCGCCATCTCCGGAAACGCCACCTGGACTGTGGCCAACGACGCCCCGCTGACCAACGGCGAGACCGAATGCAAGGCCGCCCAGTGACCGACCCCATGAGCGGCGACGACCGCATGAGAAGAGCCGGCGCCACATGGTGCGACACCCACCGGCGGTGGGAGTGCTCGAAGCAGTCGAAGCGCAGCCAGTCCCGCTGCCACGGCATCGCCATCGTGGGCATCGACGCCTGCCGCAGCCACGGCGGCCAGTCCACGGAGGTGCTGAAGGCGAAGGGTGAGGCGCTCAGCGCGTGGCGGGCTGTCCCTGGCCATGTCGAGGTGTCGCCGGCCGACGCCGTCATGGCGATGCTGCAGATGTCGTGGGCGCGTGTGCACGTCTACGCGTCGCTGCTCGAGCGGCAGGTCGCCGACGCCGAGCGGGACGACCCGCGAGGGACCGGCCAGGGCGAGGGGCTGATCGGCCACACCCGGTCGGCGTCCGCTGATGTCGGCGTGTACGAGACCGGCGAAGCAGTCCGCGGCCTCGCCCAGCTCGAGGCGGCCGAGCGGGACCGGTGCGTCCGGTTCGCGAAGGTCGCCCATGACATGGGTATCGCCGACCGGGAGATCCGCCTCGCCGAAGGCCAGGGCATGCTGCTCGCCCAAGCCATTGCGCGGATCCTCGACGCGCTCGACCTGACCGCCGGGCAGCGGGCGCGGGTGCCGGAGATTGTGCCCGGCGTGCTCCTCGCCGTTGGGGGTGGCGACCGTGGCTGATCGCTACCTGCTGGCCGGCGAGCTCGTCGAGGTCCTGATCCGCCCGAACCAGCGGTGGAAGAACCGGCCGCCGCAGAGGTTTCCGATGGATCGCATCAGCGATCACGCACCCCGCAATGTTCTGATCCGCCGCCCTGACGGGCAGCTCGTCGTCCGCCCGTTCCGAGGCATGAGGAGAGCCGATGTCTGACCGCCGTATCCGTCTGGGCCGCCTGTCGATCTACATGGAGCCCCGCGACATCTGGGTCGGCGTGTACGTCGCTCCGGCCGCCGTCTATGTCTGCCCGCTGCCGCTGCTGGTCGTGAAGTGGGACAGGAGGAACCATGGCTGAGATCCCCGAGGAGGAGTGGGATCTCCTCGAACTCTTCGCCAACCTCCGCGTGCGGTTCTGGACGTGCCTCAACCAGGCACACAAGGCCGTCACCTGGACGGGCGACCTGGCTTCCTGCGACACGTGCGGGCTCACCTCGGAGATGACGAGCAGATACCGCGAACTGGTTCGCCAGCACGAACGCCGCGAGATCACTCGGCACATCCGTGCGATCCCCGAAGACGACGAGCCGCTCCGCACGGCCACACGCAAGTTCATCGACCGCCACCCCCGCCTCCGCGAGGGGACCAGCATCGTCGCCGTGCTGCTCGCGGTCGCCGACGAGATCGAGGGAGCCGACCAGTGACCGCCGTCGTGCGCCTCACCCTGCCGACCCGGCTCATCCTCAACAAGCTCCTCGAGGCGCAGGAGCGGGAGATGTACGGGTTCGAGTTGCGCATCCTCACTGGCCTGCCCGGTCCCACGATCCACCAGATCCTCGCCCGCCTCGAAGCACGCGGCTGGGCCACCTCGAGGTGGGAGGACCGGCCGCCCGGCGGTCGGCCGCTGCGCCGCTACTACCGGCTCACCCCAGACGGCGCCGCCCAAGCACGGACGGCACTCGCCAGGCGCGGCGCTGTGAGCGACTCTCCGCCCGCCCCGCCAGCCGAACACGCGGACAGCGGTGATCGCGCCCCACACGCAGCCACAGACGCGCCCATACGCAACACAGGTCACACACGAAACGAGGAGACCAGCCGTGGCTGAACCCGACGAGGTCGAAGTCGAAGCGTGGGACGGAAGCGGCCGTCACATCGTCCGCATGCTCAACCCCGAGCCGCCCGTCACCGACCACACGCTCATCCCCACCGCCGAACTGGCCGAGCTTCGCCGGCGCGCCGAGCAGGCCGAGGCCGCCATCGCTCGCGCGGAGGCGCTGCACTCTCCCGACGACAGCAACCCGCACGGCCCTTGGTGCGGCACCTGCACGACGCGTTGGCCTTGCCGAACGTGGACCGCTTTGCTCTCGGCCGGCAACCCGCCCGTAACCATCACCGAGGAGAAGCCCCGTGACTGACCTGATCTGGCGCCACTACGCCGAGCCCCACTGGCCCCGTTTCTACCGGTACCGGGTGGCCGACGACGTCGCCGGATACCGGCTGGCGCGCAACGTCTACCCATGCGCCCCCACCCAGGAGGGAGGCCCTGAATCCCGTGGGTCCGCGTGGATCGGCCTCGCCCTCGTCATCGGCCGCTACGCCTACTGCGTGAAGTGGGCACACGCCCGACTGCGCCGGGAGGCGAGCCGTGGCTGAGATCCGCGCCTGGTGGGCGCCCTCCGACACACCCCCCAACAGCCCCGACTGGCGGCCGCTCGGCTACCTCACCGACGACGGCCTCCAGATCCTCGACGACCTCCCACACGAACACGTGCCGTTCAACTGGCCGTCCTTCACGCTCACCCTCACCCGCTGCACCGGCCATTGGCCCTGGAGCGCCTGGCGACTCCTTACCGGCACCACCCACCCCGCCGCGCGCAGGGCCAAGACCACCTACCACCGCCGCCGCCGCTGAACCACCGCACCACAAGGGGGACACAACCTTGCCCATCAACCCGCACGCCTGCCCCGGCCCCTGCAACCGCGCCTACCGCGACGCCGTCGACGCCTACGACCGAGCCTTCATCGCCCACTGTCTGGCCATCGCTGCCTACCAGGAGGCCGTCGACGCCTACCCGGGCGTGGTCGCCGCCTGGCACGCTCCTCTGCTGTACCCCGCCCCACCGGCGCGGCCCGCGCCGCTCGCGCTGCCCACCATCCGCCCCTACCTCGCCAACCCGGTCTGGGACTCCCGCTGTACCCGCTACATCAGGCAGGCATTGGCCGAGCTTGACGACCTCGCCAGCGTCGCCCAGGCGCAGGTGGACGGCCACCGCGACGCCGGCGCCCGCTATGGCAAAACCGGCGCTGTCTCCAAGGTGCATGCCTCGTCGCCGTCACCGGTCACCGACACCCTCGACGAGCTCTACGGCGCCCTCGTCGAAGTCGAAGACCAGTGGCGGGAATACCGCGGCTACCAGGACCGGCCGCGCCGGGCCCGCGGCAGCCACGCCCGCCGGCTGACGATCGCCTGGCTCCTCGACGAACTCGACGCCATCCTGCTCCACCCCGGCAGCATCGCGTTCGGCACCGCCACACTCGCCTGGCAACGGCGCCTCCGCGGGCTGACGAAGAGCGACCCGCTCGCGCGCCGCTCCCCGATCCGCTGCTCTCGCTGCTCCGAACGCCAGATCAGCCGCCGTGATGACGGCTACTACCAGTGCGGCAGTTGCGAGAAGCTGATGACGCAGACCGAGCACGACCGCGAATACAGCGAGCAGGCCGACCAGATCCACGAGCAGGAGGCGCACGCGTCATGACCCAAGACCACCCCGCCGACCGGACAGCCGAACTGGAGCAGCGACTCCACGAGGCAAACGCCGCGCTCGCCTGCTTCGTCCAGATGGCTGGCGGCCAGGTCATCGTTCCCGGGGACCTGTTCGCCCGCGCCATGCAGCGTCAGCGGCTCATCCAGGTGGACACTGCGCCCGGAGGAAACCGGACCTACACGCTGGAGGGACTGCTGTGATCGACCGCACGATCCGTGCCACGGCTACCGACCCGAAGGCAGGAATGACGCTCGCCGAGCTGGCCGCATTCGTCCAGGCGGCGCTGCGGGAGGACGCAGCCGACGACGTGCCGGTCAAGGCCATCGTGAACATGCGCGGCGGCATCAAAAAGCTGGAAACCCGGGCATGAGCGACCTGGTGGCGTTCCTGCGCGCCCGCCTCGACGAAGACGAGCAGACAGCGCGAGCCGCTCATGGCCCGAACTGGAACGCAGAGAAGCGGGATGTCGCATATGGCGACGAGTGGGTCGTGTCCGCGATGACGCGGGCCGACGCAGCCCACATCGCTCGCCACGACCCGGCCCGCGTGCTCCGCGAGGTCGAGGCCAAACGGCAGATCATCAACGAGCACCCGGCCCTGCCCGGCTTCAAAGAGGGCCACGCCTACACGGTGTGCACCCGATGCAGCGACTACCGGGGAGACGACGACCGCAGCATCGGTGACAGGCTCATTCGGCCTGCGGAAGCACCCTGCAAAACTCTCCGCCTGCTCGGCCTGCTGTACGCCGACCACCCCGACTACCGCCAGGAGTGGAACCCCTGATGCCCGCGAGCCCCCGAACCAGGGGGCCCCACGCCCCACAATCACCTGGGACAATGAACAACATGGCGGAACCCCTCCCTCTGCCCCTCGACGTCCTGCCCTGCCTCAGCGGAGACGTCATCCTCATCCCCCGCGGCCTCATCTCCGCACGCCTCACACCCGAGCAGCAGCACGAACTCGCCGCGCGCCTACCCGCACTCCAAGGCGCCGACTTGTCTCCCTGATCGTTTCCGTGTCACACTTCGCGCAGACAAGACACGTATGCCCTCACCCAGCCGGTGGGGGCATTTCGCGTATCCAGGGGGTGAACGTGACCTCCCCGGAACCCGTCACCGCCGCAACCGCCGGCCGCCGCCTCGGCAAGACGCCCGCGACGATCCGCAAATGGGCCGAGCGCTACCACGCCGCCCAGCTCGGTCGACAGAACCGCGCCGTCTACTACGACTTCGGCGACCTGGCCACCATCGACGCCTGCATCCACCGCGGCGACCCCGTCCCCGCCACCCCCGCCGACCGCGATCAGCTGCGCGCCGGCTACCGCAACGCCGCCTGACACCCCACCACACCGGGAGATCCCGCATGCCCGCAGAGCCGTACCTGATCGCCGGCATCCGCACCATGCCCGAACACATGACCAGCCCGCCGCAGGTCCTGTTCACCGCCTGGCTGCTCGCCGAGAACATCGACCGCACCCGTGGCAGCAGCATCACCGTGTGGGACGAGGACCCGATCCGCGCCGAGTTCACCCTGTTCGAGCAGGACGAGAACGGTACTCCGATCATCGAGACGCTCTACGTGTCCACACTGCCCCCCATGAGCGGCGTCGCTGGCGGCGACCCCGAATACCAGCCCTGATCTGACCGTCGCCCTCCTGGGCGCCCAGCACACACACGCCCAGGGAGGGCCCCACCATGGCCGTAACCGCCTACGTCTACGGACAACTCAACAAGAGCCTGATGTCCGGCCTGATCAACTTCACCTCAGACACCATCAAGGCCATGCTGCTGTCGGCCTACACCGTCGGCACGACGCTGGACAGCGCCCAGTTCCTGAACACCGTGACCGCGGCTGGCACCGAGGCGACCGGCTCCGGCTACACCGCCGGCGGCGCCACGTTGGCCTCGAAGACCGTCACCTACACCGCGGCCAACTCGTGGACCACGCAGCGCGCCAACAGCACGGCCTACACCGTCGGCGACGTCGTGCGCCCCGCCACCGGCAACGGCCTGGTGTACCGGTGCGTCGTCGCCGGCACGACCGGTGGCAGCATCCCCACGTACACCACGGTCGTGGGCGACGACTTCACCGATGGCGGCGTGACCTGGGTGGCCGAGGGCTCCGGTGTGCTCGTCGTAGACGCCGCTGACCCATCGTGGACGACTATCAACCCGGGCACGCTCGCGGGCAGCCACGTCGTGTTCTACAAGGACACCGGCACCCCCGCCACCAGCCCCGTGATCGTGCTGTGGGACCTCGGTGGCACGCAGACCGCCAGCAACGGCGGAACGTTCACCGCCACGCTGGACAGCACCGAGGGCCTGCTGACCATGTTCACAAGCTGACCCCCTCCGACGTCCGGCGTAGCTGTGCTGAGGGGGGCCCGTGGCGACGCGTCGTAACCTCTGCCTCAACCCAGCGGTCGGCAACAACACCACCGGCTGGGGCGGCGGGTCGACACCCGCCCGGACTGCGGTCAGCGGATTCGCTCGGTCCTGGGCCGCGAGATACACGGCCGGCACGTTCGCGGCCAGCGCGCCGACCAGCCTCAGCGCGGTCACCGTCGGCCTCACCTACACCGTCAGCATCTACCTGCGGCCAACCACCAACGGCGGCGGCAACATCTACATCGAGTGGCTCAACTCCGGCGGCGGCGGATTCGGCTACCCGTCCGCGAGCTATTCACTCACCGCCGGAACTGTTGGCCGCGCCTCTGTCACCGCCGTCGCCCCCACCAACGCGGTCGGCTGCCGAGTCGTCGTCGACGGCATCAACATGTCGGTCAACAGCGTCGACGCCACCGCGGTACTGCTGGAGCAGGTCGCCGCCCTCGACACCTACTTCGACGGCGACACCAGCGGCGCCACCTGGGACGGCACCGCAGGCAACTCGTCCAGCACGCTGACCGACTCGGCCACCGTCACTGCCGCCGGAGCCGCCGGAGCTATCCGCGTCCGCGCCTCGGCCGGGCTGCTCACCGCCGTCCGCGCCGTCTCCCTGCCCGGGGCTGGTGGGGCGGTCCGCGTCCGAGCGGGATCCGGCCGAATCCAAGCCGCCGGCGCCGCACCGCAGTCTGCTGCCGCCGGGGCCGTGCGGATCAGAGCATCCGCCGGAACCATCACCGCAGCCCGCCACGCCCCGCTCGCCGCAACCGCGGGCGCCATCCGTATCCGCGCCGGATCAGGAACCGTGACGGCCGCCCAGGCCGCCACCGTGACCGGTCGCCCCGGGGCGCTGCGCATCCGCGCGGGCGCCGGAACCGTCACCGCCGCCCAGGCCGCGCCCGTCACCGGCGCCTCGGCCAGTATCCGCACCCGCGCCGCCGCCGGGCAGGTCACCTCCGGCATCAGCATCACCGCCGCCGGGCCAGCCGCCGCCATCCGTCTCCGCAGTAGCGCGGGCCAGGCCGCCACCGTCCAGCACGCGCCGCTCGCCGGCACTTCGGCCCGGGCCGCCATCCGGGCGGGCTCCGGCACGGTGTCCACGGTCGCCGGCGGCGTGTCCGTCACGCTCACCGGCCCGGCCGCTGCCATTCGGCTCCGCACTGCAGCACCGGCCGTCACCGCAGCCCAGCAGCAGACCCTGACCGGCAGCACGGCCACGATCCGGCTCCGCCCAGGCGGCGGCCAGCTCGTCGCCGCTCAGCAGACCACGCTCACCGGCGGCCTCAGCACCGTACGGCTGCGCGCCTGCGCAGGCACCGTCACCGCCGTCGACCTCGGCGACGGCGTCCTCCTCACCGGCAGCCCCGGCACCATCCGCGTCCGCACCGCGCCGGGCCTGGTCATCACCACACAGCAGCCCATCCTCGTCGGCGCGGCCGCCGCGATCCGCGTCCTGGCCCGCGCCGGAACCGTGACAGTAGGCGACGGCTCCGAAGTCGAAGTGCCGCCCATTGGTGTGGGCCCGCCCCGCCTCGTCTGGGCGGTCAGCCCGCCGAGCACCCGCTGGTCCACCAGCCCGCCCCGGATCGGGAGGTCATGACACATGGCGTACATGGCCGCTTCTTCCAAAGAGGACGTGTACGTGGCCTGGGGGAGCGAGGCGGTTGGTCTGCCCGTGCAGATCGCGATCATCCCGTGCGTCTCGCCCGAGGACGAGCCGGCCGACGGCGACTACCACGACGCCACCTGGGACGGTTCTGAAGCGAGGCTGCTGATCGGCGCAGGTACCGACGTCGTCCTCACCCCCGGCCAGTACGTCGTCTGGGGGCGCCTCACCGCGGGCACCCGCCGCCCGGTCCGCCGGTCCGGGCTGCTGACCATCGGCACCCCATGACCACCCTGACCGCGTGGGAACACGCGGCCGCCCAGTTCCTGCCGCGCCGCCGCCGCTGGGCCACCCCCGGAGCCATGGCCGCCGAGCTCGACCCGACCACCGTGCAGACCCCGGCCCTCGACCTCATCGACGCCGAACTCGTCGCCCTGGCCGACGGCAGCGGCGACCGGCTCATGATCTTCATGCCGCCGCAGGAAGGAAAGTCGGTCCGCGCCTCCCACCGGTTCGTCGAATGGCTCCTCGTCGACAACCCCGACCTCCGCGTCGGCATCGTCTCCTACGCCGACGAGATGGCCCGCCGCTGGGGATCCGACATCAAGCTCGACGCCCAGACCTTCACCGGCATCGACGACACCATCGACCTCGGCATCCGCCTGCGCGCCGACTCCCGCGCCGCCGGACGGTGGCAGATCGACGGCCACAAGGGCGGCGTCTACTGCGTCGGCGTCGGTGGGGCACTGACCGGCAAACCGGTCGACGTGCTCGTCATCGACGACCCGATCAAGGACCTGGAGCAGGCGCAGTCCGCGGCCTACCGCGACCGGGCCTGGCGATTCTGGCAAGGCGTCGCCGTCCCGCGACTGGGCCCGGGCTCCCGGGTGGTGCTCATCCAGACCCGATGGCACGAAGACGACCCCGCCGGGCGGCTGCTGCAGCAGGACCCCGGCCGGTGGCGCGTCATCAGCATCCCGGCGATCGCCGAATCCGTCGACGACCCGCTCGGCCGGCAGCCGGGCGAGGCTATGGTGTCGGCCCGCGGCGATCGGGACTGGGCGCGGATCCGCCGCGACGTCGGAGAGTACGTGTGGGCCGCCCTCTACCAGCAGCGCCCCGCGCCGGCCGACGGCGGCCTGTTCAAACGGGCCGGGCTCCGCCACTGGAGCCCAGGCGCCGATCAGCGGCTCCTGCTCGGCGACCGGATGATCGACCTGCGCGACTGCTGGCGGTTCCTCACCGTCGACCTTGCCGCATCCACCAAGACGAGCGCGGACTACACCGCGGCCGCAGTCTGGGCCATCGGAGTCGACGGAGACCTCGTCATGCTCGACGGCATCCGCGAGCGCATGGATCCGGCTGGCCACTGGCCTGCCGTCCGCTCCCTGCGCGAGCGATGGTCGGCCGACGTCGTGTTCGTTGAATCGAGGATGTTCGGCACCACACTCGTCTACGAGGCGGGCCAAGCCGGGGTGCCGGTGCAGGAGCTGCACGCCGACGCCGACAAGGTCACCCGGGCCCTACCGGCCACCGCGCGCGCGGACTCCGGCCACCTGTGGTTCCCGCCGCAGGACCGGTTCCCCGAGGTGGCCGACTGGCGCGACGAACTCCTCGCCTTCCCGAACGGCAGCCACGACGACTGCGTGGACGTGGTCGCCTACGCCGCCCGCGTGGCCGGCGCCCACTGGCTACGGCAGGAACCCGCCGTCCTGGTCGACGCCCGCCGAGCATCCCGCGATGACGGCGTGATCGGCCAGGCATACGCCGCGGCGACCGGCGGCACCAGTGGCCTCGACTTCATGAACATCAACTACTGAGCAGGGGGTCCACGATGGTCAGCGCCCCCACCCGGGACATCGGCTCGCTGGAGAACGGCCTCTACGGCACGCTCTACACCGATCTCCTGGAGATCATCCCCGACCTCATGTGGCCGCTGTCCGTCCAGACCTACCAGCGGATGCGCCACGACCCTCAGCTCACCGCGATCCTCGCCGCCTACACCCTGCCCATCCGCCGCGCCACCTGGGCCGTTGACCCGGCTGGCTGCCGCGACGAAGTCGTCCAGACCGTCGCCGACGACCTCGGCCTGCCGATCCTCGGCGCGGACCAGGCGCCCGGCCCGGCGCGCAGGAGGGGTGTGCGCTGGGCCGAGCATCTCCGCCTGGCCCTGCTGTCGCTCGTCTACGGTCACATGCCGTTCGAACGCCGCTACGAGATCCGCAACGGGCAGGCCCGCCTGATCAACTTGGGCGAGCGGATGCCGCACACCATCGGCGCCATCGACATCAACCGCGACGGCACCCTCGCCGCCGTCCGTCAGGACCACGCCGCCGGCAAGCCCATCCCGGCCGACCGGCTGCTCTGGTACAGCCACGAGCGGGAGGGCGCGAACTGGACCGGCCGCAGCGTCCTCCGCGCGAGCTATGGGGCGTGGCTGCTCAAGCACGAGGTGTGGAGAGTCCACGCCACGTCCATCCGGCGTTTCGGCATGGGCGTCCCTTCAGTGGAGGCACCGCCCGGAGGGACCCCGGCGCAGGTCGCCGAAGCCCAGCGCATGGCATCAGCGGCCCGGGTGGGCGACCAGTCCGGCGCCGGCCTGCCGAACGGATTCACCTTCAAGCTCACCGGCCTCACCGGGTCGGTGCCGGACGCGATGGCGTTCATCGAATACCTCGACCAGCAGATGAGCCGCAGCGCGCTGGCCGGACTGCTCGACCTCGGCCAGACCCGCAACGGGTCGCGCGCGCTCGGCGAAACCATGCTGGAGCTGTTCTTCCTGTCGCTCCAGGCCGTCGCTGACGAGCTGGCCGACACCGCCACCCTCGGCACCAGCGTGAACATCGTCGACCTCAACTGGGGCGACACCGAAGCCGCACCGCGCATCGTCGCGACCGACGTCGGTGACCGGCACGAGGTCAACGCCGAGTCGCTCCAGTCGCTCATCGCATCCGGGGCCATCACCCCAGACGCCGAGCTGGAGGCGTACGTCCGCAGCGCTTGGCGACTCCCGGCCCGTTCGCCAGACGCGCCGCCCGCCCCGGACCCCCCGGTGCAGGCCCGCCGCCGACGCACCGCCCGGGCCCGCGCCCGCGAGGTACGCGCCGCCGGATCGGAGGGCGACCGGCGCCAACTCACCCTGACCGAGGCGCAGTCGGGGATGGACCCCGACGCCATCCAAACCGCGTGGGAGACCGCCCTCGACGACCTGCTCACCGCCTGGGCCGACATCAGCGTCGCCTGGCGGGACGACCTCGCCGAGCAGATCCGCGTACTGGTCGACGCCGGTGACCTGACCGGGCTCGCGGGGATGGTGCTCGACTCGGCTGAGGCGGCGCTGCTGCTCACCGACGCAATGATCGACCTGGCTGAACGCGCCGCCATGCAGATGATCGGCGAAGCCGCCTCCCAGGGCGTGATCGTCGAGCCGCCGCCCGTCAACGACAGCTACCTCGGCGACGTCGCCCGCGCGCTGGCCGAACTCCTCGCCGGATGGCTCGCCGGCGCAGCCGCCCGGGAGACGATCCGGCAGGCCGGACCGGACCGGCCGGGGGACGAGGTCGCCGCGGCGGTGGTCGCTCACCTGGAGGGCTTGTCGGACGCGTGGCTGCGCGAGCAGCTCGGCGGAGCGCTCAGCGTCGCCCAGACGGACGGCCGATTCAGCGTCCTCGACGCCGCGCCGGAGGCCGAATACGCCTCCTCCGAGGTGCTCGACCGCAACACCTGCAAGCCCTGCGCTGACCTCGACGGCACGACCTTCGAGAGCCTCGCCGAAGCCAAGGCCAACTACATCAGCGGCGGATTCATCGGCTGCGACGGTCGGCTGCGCTGCCGCGGCATCGTCATCGCGATCTGGTCCGACGAAGGAGAGCCATGAGGCTGAAGACCGCGCGGCCCACGGCCCGCCTGCGGCAGGGCCGCAACGACTGGTACCGCATCACCAACCTGGCCGACGGTGCCGCCGAGGTCGTCATCTACGACGAGATCGGCTTCTGGGGAGTCACGGCTGCGGACTTCATCCGCGACCTCAAGGCCGTCGCCGCCACCGAGATCACGCTGCGGGTCAACTCCCCAGGCGGCGACGTGTTCGACGGCATCGCCATCCACAACGTGCTGCGCAACCACCCGGCCACCGTCACCACCCACGTGGACTCCCTGGCCGCATCCATCGCCTCCGTCATCGCCCTGGCCGGCGACCGGATCATCATGCAGCCCCACAGCCAGATGATGATCCACGACGCGGCCGGCATGTGCATCGGCAACGGCTCCGACATGCATGACATGGCCGCCATGCTCGACCGGCAGTCCGACAACATCGCCGCCGTCTACGTCGAACGCGCCGGCGGCACCCTCGCCGAGTGGCGCGAGCGGATGCGCGCGGAGACGTGGATGTCCGCCGACGAGGCGGTCGCCGCCGGCCTGGCGGACGAGGTCGCACCGCGCCGCGACACCGACACCCCAGCCGCGACCAACAGCTGGGACCTGTCGATCTTCAACTACGCGGGCCGCGAACACGCCCCGCCGCCGATCCTGGCCACCGCCCAGGACCCGGCCCCCGAAACTCCCCCGGTCGAGCCGGCCGCGGGGCCCACCCCAACACCCGAAGGAGAGGCACCCATGCCTGCTCTGGACGAGGGCCTGCGTGAGCGGCTCGGCCTGAACGCCGACGCCGACGAGGCCACGATCCTGGCTGCGGTTGACGAGGCACTCGCCGAGCGCGCCGAGCCCGAGACCACCCCCGCCCCGGCGGCCGAGCCGGTCGCCGCGCAGCTGCCCGAAGGCACCGTGCTCGTCGACTCCGAGCGGCTCGCCCAGCTGGAGCGGCAGGCCGCCGAAGGCGTCGCCGCCCGCGCCCAGCAGCGCATCGAGGCCCGCGACCGCGACCTCGACGACGCCGTCCGCGCCGGGAAGTTCCCGCCCGCCCGCCGCGAGCACTGGGCGCGCCTGTACGACGCCGACCCCGACGGCACCCGGCAGACCCTCAACAGCCTCGCCGAAGGCACCATCCCCCTGGCCGACATCGGCGCCCCCGGCGGCGACGAGGACACCAACGGCGACGCCGAGTTCGACCGGATGTTCCCCACCTACAGAAAGGGCGCCTGAGTCATGGCCGACTACAGCCCCGTCTACACCGGCGGCGCGGCACCGTTCACGATGACCGCATCCGCCACGGTCACCGGCGGCCAGGTGCTCTTCGCGTCCGGCGTCGGCACCGTCGCCCCCACCGCCGGAGCGAACGGCGCCTACGTGGGAGTCGCCGCCCACGACGCCGCGTCCGGCGCCCGCGTCACCGTGTGGCCCATCCCGGGCGTCGTCCACGAGTCCGTCACCCCCGCCGGTGTCACCGCCGGCGGCGCCCTCACCTCATCCACCGCGGGCGGCGTCGACTCCGGCACCCTCGCCACGGTGGCGGCCGCCGGCACGCTCATCGGTACCGCCCTGTCCACCGCAGCCTCCGCGGCCAAGTGCCGTTGGATCGGCCGCTAAAACTCCCCGAAAGGAGATAGAGCATGCCTGGTTCCTACCCGGCCGCGCCGCCCAGCCTTTCGGGCGACCTGCTCTCCATCAGTCGTCTGCTGCAGTCGCCGACGCAGATCAATCGGCGGCTGCGCACGTTCGCCGACCTGCGATTCGTGTCCGACCAGATCCTCAAGCAGCGCTTCCGCTCGACCGGCGGCGCGGTGATGTACCAGGTGAGCGAGCCGATCCTGAACTCGCGTCCGGTCGAGGCAGTCGGCCCCGGCTCGGAATACCCGCTGGACACCCCGCAGACGGGCGCGGCCGCTGTCGCCGCCGTCCAGAAGTGGGGTCAGAAGATCTTCATGTCGGATGAGGAGATCCTGCGGAACGTCTTCGCCGGCGCGGCCGTGGACCGCAACCTGCGCAAGACAGTCAACTCGATCATCAAGCAGGTGGACTCGATCACCCTGTCGGCGGTCGCATCGGCGGTCACCGCGACGTCGGCGGCGGTCGGCGTGTGGGCGTCGGCAACGACGATCCTGCGGGACATCGAGAAGGCCAAGGCCGCGATCTACGACCTGAACGCGGGCTACAACCCCGACACGCTCCTCATGAGCAGCAACAAGTACGCGCTCATGGCGTCAGACCCGACGATCGCGACGCTGCGCCGCCGCGAGGACACCAACAACCCGGTCTACTCCGGTCAGATCGACATCCTCGACGATCTGACCGTCGTCGTCGCTCCCCTGTCGTCCATGCCCGGCGGCAGCGACGACGTGTGGGTGTTCGACACCGAGCAGCTCGGCGGCATGGCCGACGAGACCGACTCGGCGCCCGGCTACACAGTCACCGACATGGCGATCCAGGTGCAGAGCCAGCGCATCGCCGAGCGGGACGGCTGGGAGATGTGGGGGCGCCGCAAGACGGTGCCCGTCATTCAGGAGCCCTCCGCAGGCATCAAGATCACCGGCACGTGAGGACAATGCCATGACGAAGTACAAGGTGACCGCCCCGTGCGTGACCCACATCCCCGTGCCCGGCCCCGGCGGTATCTCGCTGACCACGCTGTACGTCGACGCCGTGCTGCCCGAGGGCGTCGACGAGGACCGGATCAAGCACCTGCTCGACTCCAAGCTGATCGTCGAGGTCGGCGCGGACGCGCAGCCCGAGGGCGTCGGCAGCGAGGAGACCAGCGAGAGCCGTACGGTCAACTCCCGCTCCAGCAAGGCCGAGCTCGTCGACCACGGCGTCGCCCAGGGCGGCGGCCGCGCCGAGCTGGAGAAGCTGAACCGCGACGAGCTGCTGGCCCGGTACGTCCGCCAGCAGTAGAGACGTGGTCCCGGCCGGGTGAGCCCCGTTGGCCCGGCCGGGCCACCCCCACAACCACATACCGAGGAGGGGATCGTGGCCGAACCATGGGCACCCACGCTGGAGCAGGTGGCCGACCACATCCCCACCCGCACCCGAGACGCCACCACCCCCGGCAGCGACGCGCTACTCGGCACCTGGAACGAGCACACCACCCCGACCGCCGAGCAAGCCAGCCGGTACATCGCCTCCGCAGTGGCCGAGGTTATGGGCGCCGTCGCCGGAACCGTGCCCGCCACCCCGACCTACCTCGCCGGCCTGGCCCGCAAGGCGGCCAGCCTCCGCGCGGCCGCCGACATCGAGCTGGCGTATCCGGATCGGGACGCTGACGTCCGCGTGTTCGAGCAGCTCGACCAGCGCGCCAAGGACGCCCTCGCCCGGCTCGTCGAGGCGGTCAGCGACGCCGGCGGCACCGGCACCGAAGGCAGCCTGCTGCCCGTCTACGCATTCCCGGATCCGGGCTGGCCCGGCGACTACCCCCTCTGAGGAGGTCCTCGTGGCTGCTGGCGGACGTGGGATCGACATCCACTTCAACGAAGCTGAGCTGGACCGGCTCCTGCGCGGCCCTGACGGGCCCGTCGCCCGCAAGATGGCCCGCTACGGGGAGATCGTCACCCAGGGCGCGAAACGCAGGGCGCCGGTGTCGCCGCGCGGGTCCGGCGGCCGACCATCCGGCTACCTCCGGTCGAAGATCGGCTGGCAGCTCGGCCGCGACACCATCGGCCTCTACGTCGACATCGCCTCCCCAGCCCGCACCCCGCAGGGCGAGCCGTACGGGCTGTTCATGGAAGTCGGCACAAGAGCCCACATCATCCGCGCGAAGAAGCCCGGCGGCTGGCTGCGCTGGGTCTCCGGCGGAAAAGTGCACTTCGCCCGCCAGGTCAACCACCCCGGCACCAGCCCGCAGCCGCACCTACGCCCAGCGCTCGAAGACCTCCGAGGCGCCTGATGGCCTACATCATCGCCGTCACCGCCGTCCGCAACTGGCTCAACTCCCGAAACGACCTCGTCGGCCCCGGCCGGCCGATCGCCCGCGGCGCCTTCCGGCAGCACCCCCGCTCGCCCGCCGACGGCGCCTACGTGCTGCTGTCCCGCATCGGCCGCGCGGGTGACCTGGTGGCCGAGGAGCTCGTCGACAGCCCCCGCATCTCCGCGTCGATCTACGCGGGCACCGACGAGGCCGCGGAGATCGCGGCCGTCGCCTACTGCAACGCCCTCGACGGCCTCCGCGGCGCCCCAGCCGCCATGGGTGACACCAGCTGCCTGGTGGCCGAGGACATCGTCGGGCCGCTGCTGGTCGACAACCACGACAGCGAGAGGGAGCAGTACCAGTACCTGGTCGACGCCACCTTCGTCCTCATCTCGACCCCGATACCTGCCTGACCTGGAGGAATTCATGGCGGCATTGACCACACAGGTCCTCACGCCAACCGGTATCGCCCCGACCTACGCCGCCGTCGGCGGGTCGGGCGACTCCTTCACCCCCGGCGATCACGTGTTTCTGCACGTCAAGAACGCGGGCGGCTCACCGAGCACGGTCACGGTGACCACGCCGGGCACCGTGGACGGCCTTGCTATCGCCGACCTCACCGTCACCGTGCCGGCCACCACCGGCGACCGGATGATCGGACCGCTGCCCGCGCGGACGTTCGCCAAGACGGACGGTCAAGCGGACGTGGCCTGCTCGCCGACGACGTCGGTGACGATCGCGGTTGTGAAGGTCGGCTGATGACCACCCGCGCTCCGAAGCCGGAGCCCACCGAGCAGTCCGTCCACGACGTCACCCCAGCCGCCGACGAGGCTCCGCCGTACTACATCGCCGACGCCGCGCTGTTCATCGACTTCGCCCGCGCCTTCAACGTCGGCGACCGGGTGCCCGTCGAGCACGTCACCCGGTACGGCTGGCACGACCAGGTGCACGCCCCCGAGCAGACCCCCACGAACGAGCCTGAGAGCCGCACCGGCCAGGCCACCACCACAGAGAAGGACGGTGCCTGATGGCGCGTGGTAACCCCGGAGCGATCGCCCTCGGCCCCGGCATCCTCTACATCGCGGTCCTGGCCACCCCGGAGCCGGCCGACCTCGTCACGGCCTGGTCCAGCGTGTCCGCGAACTGGCTGCAGCTCGGCTACACCGACGAAGGCTCGACGTTCAACTACAGCGTGAACAGCGAAACGGTGGAGGTGGCCGAGGAGCTCGACCCCGTCCGCTACGCCCTCACCAGCCGCGAGCTCAGCGTGGAGTTCGCGCTGGCGGAGATCACCGCTAGCAACCTGAAGCGGGCCCTCAACGGCGGCACCATCACCACCCCGGGCGCTGGCCTGGTGAAGTTCGAGCCGCCGCTGCTCGGCGAAGAGGTGCGCACCATGCTCGGCTGGGAGTCCGAAGACCACACCGAGCGGTGGGTGTACCGGCAGTGCTTGCAGGTCGGCAACATCGGCATACAGCGGCGCAAGGGCTCGGCCAAGGCCACGCTCGGCTGTGAGTTCCGCGTCGAGAAGCCGTCGTCCGGGACCCCGTTCTCGGCGCTGATGTCGTCCCCGACGAGGCTCTGATGGCACGCCGCACCTACACCTCCGCCCCGGCCAAGCCCCAGCCTGGTGTCGTTCTGCCGTACTTCACCCTGGACGGCGTCACCTTCACCTGCACCGACCAGCTCGCCCTGTTGGACCTGTCGGAGTTCGCCCGCCTCGCCTCCCAAGGCCTGGACTCCGACAGCCCCGACGGCATCGCGGCCATCGGCGAGTTCCTCACCGCGATCCTGGGCGACGTCACCTACCAGCGGTTCCGCCGCCACTGCCGCCAGCACAAGACGGACGGCGAGACGATCGTCGCGATCATCGGCGACCTCATCCAGGACTTCTCCGCGCGCCCTACGAGCAGGCCCTCGGACTCCTCCGATGGGCCGCCGAGCACCGAGGGTACTGCCAGGGTCGTTTCGCTCTCGCGGGGCACCGTGGAGGAGGTCCCAGCCGAGACGGTGACGGCAGAGCCGGAGTTGGTCCGCTACGGCTGACCGACCTGCCGCTTGTTGACTACCTCGACATCGTCGAGGCGCTCTACATCGAACGGCGAGACACCGTGCTGCGCAACACGCTGCTGCTCGGTCTCGCTGGGGCGGCGGACAGCGACATCGATCCTGACGTGCTCGCCGAGTTCGCCGCCCAGGACGAGCCCAGCGTGGTCCAAGACCCGCAGGCGCGGCAGGCGCTGATCGCCCAACTCGCCGCCGGATAACTCAAAGAGATTGGACGGGGGTGGCTTGTGGCTGCCCTGGCCGAGGCGTTTGTGCGGGTCCGCGCGGACACGACCGGTGTCCGCGAGGACGTCCGCCGCGACTTCGAGAAGACCGGCGGCGAGTCCGGCGACGCCTTCGGCCGCCGCTTCACCCGCGACGCGAACGGGCGTCTGCGGGACGAGCGTGGCAAGTTCGTGTCCGAGGGCGAGAAGCTCGGCGAAGGCATCGGCGACGGCGCCGCCAAGGGCTTCGCCAAGAAGATCGGGGGCGGAGGCGGGGGCGGAGGCGGGGGCGGATTCGGCGACATCATCCGCCGCGCCTTCGCCGCGATCACCCCGAACATCCCCAACCTCGTCAGCGGGTTCAGCCAGATCGGCGACTCCGTCGGCGACCTCAGCCAGCGGATAGGCCGCCTCGGCGTGACCGGCACGTCCGCACTGGCCGGCCTGACCACGACCCTGGGGAAGCTCGGCATCACCGGAGGCGCCGCGCTGGCCAGCCTCACCGCAGGCCTGACCAAGCTGGGCGTCGGCGCCGCAGCCCTGTCGACGCTCGCCGCGGCTGCGGCGTCGGCCACAGCGAGCATGGTGGCGCTGGCCGGCGCGATCGCCCCGGCGTCGGGGCTGTTCGCCGCGCTGCCGGGCGCGATTGCGGGTGGCGTGGCGGTGATGGGCACCCTCAAGATCGCCTTGCTCGGGGTGGCGGACGCGTTCACGGCTGCCATCTCTGGTGACTACGAGGATTTCCTTGATGCTGTCGCCGACCTGTCGCCGGCGGCCTCGGCGGCGGCGTTCGAGTTGAACGAGCTGTACAACCCGATTCGGGATCTGCGGGTTGCGGTCCAGGACGCTTTCTTCACCCCTCTCCTTGGCCAGATCACACAGCTCAGCGTGCTGCTTGGGCCGCTGCAGGACGGCATGGCCGGTGTGGCCGCCGAGTTCGGCCGGGGTGCGCTGCAGCTTGCCGAGTTCGCCCGGTCGGCGGAGTCAGTGGCTGCTATCGGCGCGATCTTCGCTGATCTTCGCCGGTCGATCGCCGACGTTACGCCAGCGCTGACGCCGCTGCTGGCCGGATTCCGTGACCTGGCGGTCGTCGGGTCGGGGTTCTTCGCGGGCCTGGCGCCGGGCATTGCCCGGACGGTGGCCGAGTTCGGCGAGTTCCTGTCACAGGCGTCGGCGTCTGGGCGGGCGCTGGAGTGGATGACCACCGGTCTGGCCGTGCTCAAGCAGCTCGGCCAGGTCGTCCTGCAAGTCGGCGGAATCTTCGAAGCGGTGTTCCGCGCGGCGGGCAAGGCCGGCGGAGACGCTCTGGGCGGCCTCATCGGGCTGCTGCGCAACATCAACGCCGCCCTGTCGTCCCAGGAGGGACAGGCCAGCCTCGTCAAGATCTTCGAGTCGTTGCAGCAGGTCGGCGCGGCCCTCAGCCCTGTGATCAGGGCGCTGCTCGACGCGCTGGGGGCGATCGCCCCGGTCGTGGCGGACATCGCGGTCGCGTTTGGCCCAGTCCTCACTTCGGCGGTCCAGGCGCTCGCGCCAGCGCTCGCCGCGCTCGGCCCCGGCATAACGGCTGTGGTCCGCGGGCTCGGCGATGGGGTCGCCGCCCTGGCGCCCTCCCTGGTGCCTCTCGCCCGGGCGCTGTCAGATGTCCTGGGCGCGGTTTCGCCGCTGATCCCTGTAGTCGCGGAGATCGCGGCGATCCTGGCGGGTGGCCTTGCTGCTGCGCTGAAGGCGATCATCCCGTCAGTCGTAGCGTTCGCGAAGGCACTCAAGCCCGCCCTCGAAGCAGTCGGCCCCGCCGCGGCGGCGGTGTTCGGCGCCCTGGCTGAGTCGATCACGAAAGTGACGCCTGCACTGGCGCCACTCGGCCGGGCGATCGGCCAGGTGGCCGGAGCCTTCGCGCCGCTGCTCGCACAGCTGGGCCCGGCGATCACTGCGCTGATGCCCGGCATCTCGGCGATGGCCACCGGGTTGGCGTCGGCGTTCGCCGCGCTGGTGCCAGCGCTGGTGCCGATCGGTCAGGCGATCAGCCAGGCGTTCACCGCTATCGGTCCGGTGTTCGCCGCCATCGGTCAGGCGATCGCGTTGCTCGCCCCGCAGATCGCCACGGTGGTGACGGCGTTCGCACCCCTTGTGTCTGTCCTCATTGGCGTCCTGGCGCCTGCTCTGGCGGCTTTGGCGCCTGGTCTGGTCGCGGTCGGCGAGGCCCTCGCGACTGCGTTCGCCAACCCGGCCGTGTCCGAGGCGCTGCTGTCGCTCGGTGAGGGAATCGCGAATCTGCTGATCGCGGTGGCGCCGCTGATCCCGCCGCTGATCGAGCTGGCGGCGATTCTGGTTGAACGGCTCGGCTCTGGTCTGACGACGCTGGCGGCTCTGCTCACCCCGGTGATCTCCGCCTTGGTGGATGCGCTAGCACCGATTCTGCCGGAGATTGCCCGCCTGTTTTCCGAGGTCAGCTCCGCCCTCTTACCGGTCGCCTCCCAGTTCGGCAACGAGCTCGCGGGCGCGCTGCGGGAGCTGATGCCTCATATCCAGCCGATCATGGATGCGCTGCGCGAGGTCGGCGGGCAGATTCTGACCGCGCTGCGGGATGTGTTGCCGCAGGTCACCCCACACCTGGGAACGCTCGCGAGGGCGTTCAGTGAGGTCTTCGTCGAGGTGGCCAAGGTCCTACCGGATTTGATCAAGTTCGGGGGCGAGGTTCTCGTCGCGCTGATTCGGCAGCTGCCGGTTCTGGTGCCGATGATCACGGATCTGGCGCTGCAGTTCCTGGAGGTGTTCAAGCAGCTCACCCCCCTGATTCCGCCGCTGTTGAAGCTGCTCCTGGAGATCGTCAAGCCTCTCATACCTGAGCTGCCGAAGCTGTTGCCGCCCTTGATCGAGCTGGCCAGGGTTTTCACTGACCTGCTGATCAAGGCGACGCCGCTGATCAGCAAACTCCTGGAGTCGGAGGAGGTGGCGCGGATCGTGAAGATCGGGTCGCAGAACATGATCCTCGCGTTCGGGCTGGTGCGAGACGCGATCAACTTCGCGGTCGGGGCGATCCAAACTTTCATCGGCTTGTTCTTCGGCCTCCCCGGTCAGGTGGATGCCGGCTTGGGCCGCATGGGTCAGGCGATCAAGGGCTGGGCCAACAGTGTGATCGGATGGTTTGAAGCGATCATCAACATCCTCGCCTCCGGCGTCCCCGGCATGGGCCAGGTGCACTTCCCCCGCCTGGCGAACGGTGCGATCGTCGACCGGGCCACGATGGCGATGATCGGCGAAGCTGGCCGGGAGGTCGTCATCCCGCTGACCCGGCCGCGCCGCGCGGTGGAGCTGGCCGAACAGTCCGGCCTCACCGACCTGCTCGCGCATCACTTCAAGGTGCCGGACCTGTCCGCCAGGCCGCTCGCCCTGGCCGGCGCCAATGCTGCCCCAGCAGCCGCTGTGGCGGGTCCGGGATGGGATGACCGGCCGCTCATCGGCACCTACGTCGCCGCCCCCGGCCAGTCGCCGCAGCGGCTGATGTCGGACCTGCGCGTCGAGGCGATCGGAGCGAAGTGGTAATGGCCGCCGGCGACCTCATCACCCGCGACCATCAGATCGAGTTCCGGGGCCTGCTGCTCGGGTCGACCACACCGTACGGCTGGCAAACCCTGGAAGGTTGGGACCAAACCGTCACCGTGGGCAACAAGCCCAGAAATAGCGGTGACGGCTCCTACCCAGGCAACGGGCGCCGGCCGGAGCGGGCCATCGTCTGGGCCTTCCAGATGCACCCCGCCGCCGCTGAGTTCGCGGCGGCGGTGGCTGCGGTGGAGCAGATGGCTGCGACCGTGCGCGATGCGACGGAGCATCCGCTGGTCATCGCTGACCGGACGGCGACGCGCATGGTGTATGCCAAGTGCACCCGCTTGGTGATGCCCCGCGACAAGCTGTTCGCCGCCGGCATCGTCAAGTGCGGCCTGCAGTGGGTTGCCTCCAACCCGGCCAAGCTGGAGCTCACTGAGCGGTCGGTGACGATCGCCGCACCGACCGCCGGGTCCGGGGGGCTCACCTACCCACTGTCGTATCCGATCACGTACGGCACCGCGGGCGGCCCATCCAACGCGACGTGCACGAACTTCGGGACCGAGCCCGCAGATCCGATGCTGACTTTCGTGGGCCCGTTGACGACGCCCCGCGTGGTCAACAGCACGCTGACCCGGGCGCTGGAGTTCAACATCACCCTCGGCGCGGGGCAGACGCTGACGGTTGATGTGGGCCGCGGCACGGTGCTGCTGGACGGGGTAACGGACCGGTTGACGGCCCGTACCAACAGCTCGGTGCCGGTGCGGGCGTTTCAACTCGACCCGGGCGACAACAACCTCACGCTGCTGGCCGCGTCGTTCGGGGCGGGCGCGCAGCTCGCCGTGACGTGGCGCTCCACTTACTGACCACCCCCGACTTGTTGAGGAGGCGTCTGTGACGATTCGTACGTTGGCGCTCGCATCCGCCGCCACCAGCATCCAGGACCACCGCCTTGCGTTGGGTGCGTTCATGGGCCCTGGCAGCACCGTGTTGGAGCGCCGGGGCGGCATCTACTACTACCCAGGCGCAGCTGACCTGGTGAGCGCGTCCGCCCTGCAGGCGAACGTCACGCCCTTCGTAGCCGTTGTGGACGGCACCAGCAACAGCCTGCAAGGACAAGTCGTTGTGGTGGCCGATGCCAACGAGACGCTCACTTTCGCGGCGGGCGAGGCCGCTGTGGCACGTACCGATCGGGTGGTGCTGCAGGTCAGGGACAACACCTTCGACGCCTCCGGCAGCACAGACGCCAGGGTCGTGATCGTGAAGGGCAACACCTCGACGGGCGCGGCTACTGCAGTCCCGGCCAGCAGCCTGCTGCTGTGGGAGGTCGTCGTCCCGATCGGCGCGTCATCGATCACGTTCTCGTCGGCCCGGACGGACCGGCGGCAATGGATCGCGACGCCGATGCGGATCCCCGTCAACTCCTCCACCGAGCGCGACGCACTGCCCGCCATCCCGGGCCTGGAGGTGACCCGACTCGACACGGGCGACATCCAGCAGTATTGGTCGAGCGCGTGGCGAACCCTGCTGCCGGTCGCCGCCCCGACGTCTCAGGTGTCATTCGTGCGTAAAACGTCGGACACGGCACGGTCGAACGCGGCGTCGCAGACGGCTGACCCTCATCTGACGTTGGCGGTGGCGGCGAACTCCACGTATCTGTTTGACGGGTTTCTCATTTACTCCGGGCCCACCGCAGCCGACTTCGCTTTCGGTTTTACTCTGCCCAGTGGCGCTACGTCACAGTTCGCTGCCCATACTCTTGCGGACACTGCTGGGGCGACGTACGGCGATATAGACATGCGTGTCTATGCTCCCCCATCGGTTTTCTTCATGGGGGCGGCGGCGAGCAATGCGGCTTCCATGCCTAGGGGGATAATTCGTACTGGTGGTACGGCTGGAAATGTGACTCTTATCTGGAGTCAGGTTATAGGTAATGCGTCTGCCACTACTCTTTATGCCGATAGCTATATTCGGCTGGAAAAGGTCGCCTGACGTGGCGTTGCATCGCTGCGTCGTCGCCGACTTCTTGAGCAACACGACGCTCACTGAGATGGATCTTGCGGTGGACACCTGCCAGCGCAGGATCATCGTGCCGGGCCAGTTCTCTGCGACCGCGCCGCTGACGAACCGGGACGAGGCCGCGAAGGCGCGGAAGATCGTCGTCAACCGCACGAAAATCCACATGTGGAAAGACAACATCCCCTGGGGCACGTACTTCATCAGATACGCCCAACCCGAAGAAGACGAAGAAGGCAACCTCACACTCCGCATCACGGGCCAGTCGCTGGAGGTCTACCCCTACCTCCGTAAAATCCGCACGACCCTCAACTATGCGGGTATGGACCAGCTCGACATCGCCCGCGCGCTCCTCAACAACATGGCCAGCCGACCCGAAAGCGATATTGGGCTGAACCTCATGGCCGGCCTGTCTGGCGTCACCCGCGACCGCACCTACAAGGCGGGTGAGAACGCCTCCTACGGCACCCGGCTGGAGCAGCTTGCCAACGTCATCAATGGCTTCGAGTACATGGTCAGGACCGTGCTCGACCCCGACACCGACCAGCTGCGCTACGACTGGGTATGGGGCTATCCCACGCTCGGCTCTCCCGAGGTCGTCCGCGACATCACCCAGCCCGGCCACATCAAATCGTGGGCCATGCCGCAGGACGGCACCGAAGCCGGCAACGCCTGGCAGACGATGGGCGACACCCTCAACGACGACCTCGGCACGCCGTCCGAGCCGGTCATGAGCCTCGTCTACGAGGACGCCGCACGTCTCGCAGCAGGTGAACCGCTGCTGGACCGGACGGAGACGTACTCCTCGGTGAAGCTGCAGTCCACGTTGAACGCGTACGCGCAGCAGCTGCGTGACACCCGGTCCGGGCCGGTCACCGTCCCGCAGATCCGGGTGCGGTTCGATGACAGCTTCTCGATCGACCCGAACTATCTCGGCGATCGGGCAAGGTTCACGCTGCTCAACGACTACTACCCGCTCGACGACACCGGGGCTCCGACGTTCAGCCGGGACTGGCGGATCGTCGGCATGGATCTGAAGACGCCGAAGGGCGAGGACCAGGAAGCAAGCGCTGAGCTGCTGTTCGAGGGGGCCACCTGATGGCGACACCCAACTACCCGAAGAGCAACGGTGACGTTCAGCGGGAGCTTCGGCAGGGCATCATCGAGGCGCAGGCGGCCGCGCAGAATCGGGTGGAGTTCGTCCAGGCGTCGAAGGGGTTGATTCTGCCGAATCTGGCCGGGCATCCGGCTGCTCCGGCGTCTGGTGTGATCTTGTACGCGCTCGCCGGGCATCTGTGGTGCAAGGAGGCCGATGGCTCCCCGCATCAGCTCACGTCGTGATCAGGGGGTGTCGGCGGTGACCCGGCACACCCCGTACGGGCCGTCCTCGGTCTCCTCCCGGGCCACCTTGCCGTCGATGATGATTCGGCACGTCACGGTCCCCTTGTCGCTGGCGTTTTGCACCCAGAAGTAGAAGTGCCGGAGCTCGTCGACCTTCAGCTCTTTCCGGTAGGGAAGCGGCACGCCGTTGTCCTGCGTGATGCGGTAGTTCGCACTGCCGGTGATGTTCAGCGCGCTGGTCGCGCCGTCGGATCCGATGGCTTCGAACACCACGGTGTGCTTTCCGCTGCCCTGTACGGCGGAGCTGCTGGAGTCTGAGGTCGGGGTGCTCAGCGCCGTGGTGCCGACTCCGGCGATGGCGCCGGCCATGACGAGGACCCAGTAGAGGATCCACAGGCTGGTGAGGATCCAGCCGAGGACGACGCCGGCGAGCGCCATGCCGTGTCCGTCAGTGCGGTCGCGTTTGATCTGGCCGAGGGAGACGTGGCCGAACACGATGGCCAGCAGGCTGGTGAATCCGCAGGTGATGAACCCTGTCAGCCCGAGCACCAAGCTGGCCACGGCGAGGCCGTTGGTCTTGGTCGGCGACGGTTGCTGGGGGGCGTAGCCGTACGGCTGGCCGTAGCCCTGCTGCTGGTAGGGGTCTTGCTGGCCGTAGTTGGGCGGGTAGCTCACGGATTCTCCACGTTCCTGGGGGTGCGTGTGAGACGCCTGAGACGCCGCCCTGGGTTACGTGTGGCCGGATCCGGCCACCCCTGAATCGTGTCGCCTGCGCTGGGATGGTGCGCCCCTGAGGGAGCGCAGGCGACACCCTCTCTTCTTCTCGGCCTCGGGCCGTACTCATATCAGGAGGTCGTGTGGAGTGGGCGCAGGTCCCGATCGTTCAGGGCGGGGCGGTCGGCCTCGTGCTGGCGATCATCTGGCTGATCGCCCTCGGCCGGCTCGTCCCCCGTTCCACTCTGGAGGACGTGCGGGCCGACCGGGACGCCCGGATCGCAGAAGCGAACGACGACGCGACCCAGTGGCAGCAGCTGTACATCAGCGAATGTCAGGCGCACGAGACCACCAGGAAAGCGCACGCCGAGGAGACCCGGGCCGCGCTGGTCGCCTCGACCGAGGGGGCGCAGATCGCCGCGGCGCTGCTGACGGAGATCAGGAATCGGCAGATCGAGGCCCAGCCATGAGCAGACCTGAGGATCAGCGGCCGGACATCGACGAGGCCACCCGGCTGGTGGAGGAATCCCAGCGGCGTGCTGCTGCCGAGCAGGCGCGGGCCCGTGAGGCTGCGGGCCGTTCGCTGTCGATCGCGCGGCTGTTGCGTCGGCTGCGGGAGGAGAACGGGTTCGGCCGGCTCATGGATGAGGCATTTGGAGGCGGTCGTGGGTGAAGGGCTCAGGTTGATCGGCAGTTTGCTGGTGGTGGTGACGGCGTTGCTGGCGTGGGCGTGTGTGATCGCCCAGGTGCTGCTGGCGCGGTGGTGGCAGACGTCCGCCGGCCGACACGTGTTCGTGTTCCAGCTCGTGCTGGCGCTGTGCACTGGCCTGTGGGCGTTGCGGCTGCTCATCCCGGATGGCGACTGGTTTCAGGTGGCCCGCCTGGTGGCGTTCACTTTGGTGCCGTGGGTGCTCGGCTGGCGTTTTTTGATCATTTTGCAGACCTGGCGCAAGGGGCGCCGTCAGCGAGAGGAACACCGATGAAGCTGGTGACGCGCGCGCAGTGGGGAGCCCGCCCGGCGAAGCGGGGCCTGACAGCACTGCCATCCGCCCGCGGCGTGAAGGTGCACTACGTCGGCTCCCGGGTGAACCCCAGCCCCACGAAGACCTGCGGGGCCCACTGCCGGGACATGGTCCGAGGCATCCAGAACCATCACATGGACGGCAACGGCTGGTCGACGATCGCCTACAACTTGCTCGTCTGTGAGCACGGCACCGTGTTCGAGGGGCGCGGCAAGGGCATCATGTCGGCGGCCAACGGGGAGGGCCTCAACGGAGGGCACTACGCCGTCTGCGCCCTGATCGGCGACAAAGGACTGGTCGAGCCCACCGACGAGCTGCTGAACGGCCTGGTCGACGCGATCGGCTACCTGCGCAACCACGGCGCTGGCCGAGAGGTGAAGGGGCACCGCGACGGCTACGCCACCAGCTGCCCGGGAGATCGGCTGTACCGGTGGGTGAAGGCGGGTGCGCGCCGGCCGGACGCCCCGGAGGAGAAGCCGATCGAGGTCGTCATCAAGAACGGGATCGCTGTGTGGCCGGGCCGTGTGCTCGAGCTGGTGGATCCGATGATGCGGGGCGAGGACGTGCGCGCGTGGCAGGCCCGCCTGGCGCGGCGCGGCTGGAAGGTCGACGTGGATGGCTGGTACGGCTCACAGTCCCGGTCGGTGTGCCGGTCTTGGCAGCGCGCTGTGGGCCTGCCGGTGACGGGTCGAGTGGATGAGGCGACGTGGGATTCGGCGTGGTCGTGGCGGCCGCCGACGCCGGGCGAGGTCGATGAGACGAACTGACCCGACGAACTCTCAACTCTCAGTTGATCGTTGCCCTGGCCAGCACAAACGTGCTGGCTCTTATAGTTTTCCGCCCCAGTTTGAGGGCGGCGATTCCCCTCAGGAGGGGCGCATGAAGATCTTCGGACGCGAACCCGTCGTCTGGCTGGGTGCCATTTCGGCTGTCCTGGCTGTGCTCGTCACGGTCCCGGCCATAGGTCTCACCGCGGATGCGGCGGCCTGGATCATGGTCATCGTCTCCGGCGTATTCGCGATGGCGGAAGCCGCCATGACCCGCCCGTTCGTCGTCACGGCGCTGACGGGCGCGGTGCGGACTGTGCTGACGGGGCTGGTGTTCTTCGGGCTCCCGCTGTCGGAGGAGACCTCTGGCGCGATCGTGGCCGCGCTGAACATGGTGCTGGCGCTGGTGCTCGCGAACTCGGTGACGCCGGCGGCGGATCCGGCGCCGGGCTTCGTCCGGGCCCAGGGCGCCGGTGCGATGGTGGGGACGTCGGGGTATCACCCTGGTGATCACGCCGGTCAGGACCTGAGGAGCCTGTAGGCCGAGAGCACTACCTACCCCGCATACTGGAGGTGGGGGCCCCTGACGTGCGGACACACGGCTCGGGGCCCCACCCAGACATCAGAGCGCCCGTCCCCTTCGTAGGGGGCGGGCGCTCTTTCGTCATATGTGCGCTGGTCGCGCTATCCGTTGGCGGCGTCGGCGTAGTCGCCCAACGCCTTGTTGAGCAGGGCAGTGGCCAGGTCAGCGGCCTGCTCCAGGAGCGTCTCGTTTAGTGCCAACCCGAGCATCACACTGTCGGGGTCGCGCATGCGTGCGGCGCTCACGGGCTGGCTGAATCTCACCGCGGCCCAGGTGCGCCCATGCGCAAAGCCGGAGCACTCCTGCCATCGGGCCAAGGCCTCTGGCATGTTCACAGCCGTACCAGCGGCACGCACGGTATGGGAATAGCGGAAACGTTCTGTTACCTGCTGCATGCGAAGCCCTAGCTCCTTCGCGATTCCATCAATCTGCTTTATACGGTCCGTTGCCTTCTGGCCAGGCGGAGACGGTACATGGCCAGTGGTCCTCTCCCAATAGGAGCGTTCGGTCATGTCGTGGCGCCAGACGCGCAGCGTCCGCTCTCGACGGTGGGCGCGGTTCGGGTCATCAAGGATCCACACAGCGAGCGAGCTGGGTTCGATCACCCCACGCAGCAGCGTCCATGGGGCGGCGTTGGTGACTTCTCCAGCCTTCATCACAAGGGAGCGGAGGGCGATCACATGGTCTACTGCCGCTCCGATGGAGCTCGTTACGAGAGAGGAAACCTTGTATCCCCCCATGCCGACATCGTCTTGTGCCAGCGAGCTGGTCGGGCCGACCTCGTCCAAGCCAAAGCTGATCTGCTGCTCGGTGTGCTCCGTGAGGGATTCCGCGATCTCAAAGAGTTCGGAAAGGAACTGCATGTTGGCGTTACTCATGGGGTGATGACGTTACGCCGTTATGTCGTTACTTGCTCAGCATTTTCTGTAGGTGGTCCCGGCTCCCCTCGCCGGAGCCGGGACCTATCACCTCAGACGTCTCACGCGCCCCTCAGGTTGTCCGGCGAGTCTGTACGGAGATCACCGCTCATGACGGCTTCCGCGTCCTCCTGCGTGCCGCCGGCAGCGAGGGTAAGCCGGGCCCGGGCGGCGTCGCGGTCGAGGCGGGCGAGCGCGGGCACCAGGCCGTCGATGCTGTCGTTCATGCTCGCTCTGCGGGTTGATCGTCCGCAGTCGCTCTGCAACAGAAGAGCCCCGCCATCCTTCGGGACGGCGGGGCTCTTCGTCATGCTCGGTCAGGCCAGCGCTGGTTCATGCCAGCCGTGCACGCCGATCCCCACGCCGCTGCGATACGCCTCGACGCCCGCCGCGGTGTACGGCACCGTGTTGTCCGGCAGTTGGTCGGCCGGCACCCAGGCGAGCCCGCCGCACTTGTGCGGCTCGGCGTTCACCACGTCGCCGTCCCACGACGACACCGCGAAGAACACCCCGATCCGCGGGAGCCCCTCCGGTGACAGGTGGTGGATGACAGTGGCCGGCTGCAGGTCCGCCGGGCTGATGGTGACGCCGACCTCCTCGAAGGCCTCCCGGATGGCGCACTCCACCACCGTCTCGCCGGGCTCCAGGTGGCCGGACGGCAGGCAGTACCAGCCGTCGCGGTAACCCGTACCCTCCCGGAGGGAGAGCAGGATCTGATCGCCGCGCTGCAGGATCACGTGGACGTCGACGGTGACTTGATACCGCTCTGCCATGGTGGGCCTCCTGGTGGTGCGAGCGTTACCCGCGTGACGATAGTCGACGGATGCGGTCGGTGATGGCCGCTGCGGCGACTTGCGGTGGAACCTCCCCGGTGTCGATCCGGTAGTACGGCGGGAACCCGTCCTCGGCGAGGACGTCGGCCAGCTCGTCGTACAGCTGGGCCTCGATCGCACTGGACCCGTCGTGCTCGAACCGGGAGTGCACACCTCGTACGGTGAGCCGCTGCTCCAGGGTGGCCGGGGCGGCGGTGACGAGGACGGACAGGTCCGGCCGGGCGGCCAGAGCGTTGAGCTGGCGGATGTAGTCCAGCGGGACGCCGTCCCTCACCTGGAGCACGTAGGAGGAGGGCACGTATCGGTCGCACACCACCACCGCGCCCCCCGCCAGCGCAGGGTGGATCTCGGCGGCCAGGTGGTGGTAGCGATCTGCGGCGACCAGGCAGGCCAGCGCGGTGCCGGAGAACGTTGCGGTCTGGTGGCGGGCCACCGTGCCGAGGGGGCCGTCGGACGGCTCCCGGGTAGCGAACACTGGGATGCCTGCGGCGGCGAGCTGCTCGGCGACCAGGGCGACGAGTGTGGACTTGCCGGCGCCGCCGGGCCCGTCCAGGGTGACGAACAGGCTCATGCGGTCCTCCGGGAGTGCTGGGCGCGGGCGAGGTCGGCCAGGTGCTGGTGGATCTCCTGCTCGGTGGCCTCGCCGAACTGGATGCCGGAGGAGAAGTTGAACTCGTCGCGGCCGCGGAGCTCCTCGCTGCTGCCGAGGTCGACGGGCGCGTAGTCCAGGAGCTGCTCGGCGGTGTAGCGGCCGGTGGCCATGAGCCGCGTCCACTCGGGGGTGCCGGGGTAGGGGCGGAACTGGAACACCGATGCCCGGAACGTTCCCGGCGTGGTGGCGGTGAGGTCCCACAGGCGGTGAATCAGGTCGACGGTCTCGCCCAGCTCCGCCCGGGTTTCGGTGGGGAAGCCGAGGATGAAGTAGCCCTTGATGCGGATGCCGCGGATGGTGAGCCGCTGCACCACCGACAGGATCATGTCCCGGGTGATGCGCTTGTCGATGTAGCTCAACATCCGCTCCGAGCCGCTTTCGACGCCGAGGGCGACTTCGCGGAGCCCGCATGCGGCGAGCAGGTCGAGTGTTGCGTCCGGGACTCGGTGCAGCACGTTGATGCGGCCGGTGGCGTCCCACACCGCCCAGTCGCCGACCTTCTCGGCGGCGAACGCGGCCATCATCTGGTCGATCACCCGCCTGGCCCCCAAAAACAAGTCGTCCACGAAGCGAAACGCCGTCACCCCGTGCTCGTCGCGGAGCTGGTGCATCTCGGCGATGATGTCGAGCGGGTCGCGGACCCGGATGGTGATGTCGGGGTTCGCGCTGACCGCGGCGCCGCAGAACGAGCAGTCGTAGGGGCAGCCGCGCGCCCCGACCATGTTCGCCTCGACTCTGCCGTCGCCGGCCAGGTACGGGTCCTGGGCGAGGTAGACGCGGTCGACGAACGGCAGGCTGTTGATGTTCGGGGCGAGGTGGTGGCTGGTGCCGGGCCGGCCGCCGGTGACCGGGGCTCCGAGGAGCGGATCGATCCACATCACGCCGGGCAGGTCGGCCCGGTTGCGGTGATCGTCCAAGAGCTCGACGACGCGGGTCTCGGCCTCGCCGAGGATGAGGGCGTCGCAGCGGGCCAGCCGCGGGTCGGTGAGGATCGGGACGGGCATGGCCTTGGCGTGGTGGCCGCCGACCATGATGCGGATGCTCGGGTCGAGGGCGGCGGCGATGTCGGCGCTGATCTCGTAGGTGGGGGCCAGCAGGTTGAACCCGGCCCAGCGGGGGGCGACCTGGTTGATCAGGTCGATGGTGTCGGTGATGGGGAGGCCGGCGGCCTCGGCGTCCAGGATGCCGACCCGGTAGCCGTGGTTGGCGGCGTAGGTGGCGATGTAGGCCATGCCGAGCACCGGCAAGGTGTAGTCGTTGATGCGGGGCCGGAGGGTGTAGTCCCGCAGGGGTGCGTTGACGAGGAGCAGGTCGAGCTGCGCAGGTGTGGTGCCTTGTTCAGTGGTGCGTACTCCCTTGATCAGTGCGTGCATGGTGGTCTCCCCAGGCGAGTGTGAGAACGGTGAGAGTGGATAGGTGCGGCCCGGCCAGCTCCTGCCACAGGCCGGCGAATGAGGGTTCGTCGGTGGGCCAGGTGGTGGCGGGGTCGGCGAGCGCCGCCCAGGTGCGGACGGCGAGGTCGGCGAAGGGGTAGAGGGTGAAGTCGCCGCTGTAGTCGGCGACGGCGGCCCCGGCGGTCCAGGGCCCGATGCGGGGTACGGCTTGCACGGCCTTGACCAGCACGTCAGGGGCGAGTTCCGCCCACTCGGCGCGGTGGGCGAGGTATGCGGCGGCCGCGGCCTGGAGGGGGCGTCGTTTGAACGCCATCCCCAGCGCCGCGAACTGCTCTGGGCTGAGGGCCAGGACCTCCTCTGGGGTGGGGATGAGCGCGGTCGGCCCGGCCGCCTGGCCGGCGGCGGTCCGGAACGCGGCGTGCATTTTGCGGGCCTGTCCGGCGCGGATGACCTGTCGGATGATCGCGGTGGCCAGGGCTTCCCACAGGTCGGCGTTGCGCCACCGCTGGACGGGGCCGAGCTGGTTCAGGGCGGTGCGTAGCTCGGCCGGGAGGGGGGTGTCGTGCAGGGCTGCGGGCGTGTAGACGTCGAGGGTCGGGGCGGCGCCGTCACCGCCGAGCAGGGTGGTGGTGTCGGGATGGGTGAGGAGCCAGGTGCCGGCCGGGGCGCGCATGGCGCGGACCGGTGCGGCGTCGGAGATGGTGTCCCATCCGGGGTGGTCGAGCATGGTCCAGTTCATGGGTGGTTCCTCCAAGGTGCGGAGTGGATCGGGTGGGGCGGCTGGGGCGTGGGTGGGCCGCGTGGCCGCCACGGTAGGGCATCAGGTGTCATCGGGGCCCTCGTTGTCGTAGGACGAGATGCGGCGGTTACAGGGCCAGCCAGGCCGCGAGCATGATTGCCGCGCAGCCGTACCCGCACACCCGCAGGAGCCCGGGCCGTGGAGATCGGGTGACGGCGTACATCGCCGATAAGGCGGCCACAGAGAACGTGGCGACTGCGAGACCGGTCAGCCCTGTGAGGCCTGGCAGGGTGTCGGCGCGGGGGATGAGGGTCGCCGCGATGATCGCCCCGATGGAGAAGAACAGGGTTTCGGCCCAGGCGTGCGCCAGAGGTTTGCCGACTAACGGTGGGATGTTCATGACGGGCGCCTCCGTGGGGGTGTGGGGGGTCGGGTAGGGGTGGGGGTTGAACGTGCTCGGGGAGCGGAAAGGGGGGGGTCTGGGTGCCCCCCACGACCCCCACACGGGTGAGTATCCGCAGTTGGGGCGGGTGTGGGGGTGCCACGGGGCAGGTGTGGGGGTATGGGACCCCCACGTGGTACTCCCACGTGGGGGGTGTGGGGGTCACGCGGCCGGCCAGTCGGCGACCTCGGGCGGCACCTGGAGCTCGCCGCGGCGGATCGCGTTGGCCGCCTCTTCGAGGTGCTGGCGCTCGTAGCCGCGGAGCTTCTCGCCGCCGCGTTCGAACGGATTCGGCAGTGTCCGCACGCCGAGGGCGCCCAGGAGCGCGGCGAGCTCGCCCTGCTCCAGTCGGAGGGCGCGGGCCAGCGCCACGGAGTGGATGCGCCGGTCCTCGCCGATCACCTGCAGGGCACGCACGAGAAGCTCCGGCAGCGGGCGGCCGGCCTCGACCTCATGGACCTGCTCGGCGCGCAGCGTCTCGACCCGCTCAGGCTCCAAGTCGTACTGGCCGGCGAACAGGGAGCCGGCCGCCGCGGTGGCGGCAATCTCAGCAGGATCCGGCCAGGACGCCACCCCACCGCGGAGCACGGTGAGATGCGGGGCGCTGGTCCGAGCAGGCGACGGAGCAGGCTCGGCCGGCGGCTGCGGGGCGCGCAGCTTCTCTGCGGGCAAAGCCACCTCCTTGCCGCCACCGAACGCCTTCCGCATCCGCGTCAGCCGATCCCGGTAGACGTCGCCGCCGACCGCGATACCGGCAGCGTCCAGGTCAGGCCGGTTGTTGGCGATCGTCACCGCAGCCCGGGCGATGTCGCCGTGCTTGAGGTAACCGGCCTTGAACGGGCGGACCGTCGCGCCGGGGACGCGGTAGAAGCCCGTGCCGGGTCCGGCCAGCTCGTCAGGGTCGGCACCCTTGTTCCAACCGAACAGGTAGGCGAGCTCGGCCTCGTCGTCGCAGAACATGCCGATCTTCACCCGGGACTGCTTGATCACGTCGGGGGAGACCATGTCCTGCACAGCCCGCAGCGAACTGATGATGGTGTTGAACCCGGCATCGCGGCCGATGCGCAGCAGCTCCTCGATGTTGTCGCGGATCTCGTTCTTGATCGGGTCGCGGGTGGTGGTCGACATCAGCTCACCGCCCTCGTCGACGAGGAGCTGATACGACGGCAGCCCAGCCGACAGCGGCAGCAGAGACAGGTTGTGCTTGACCTTCAGGTGCCGGTAGCTGGTCTTGCGGTCGATGGCCATCTCGACCAGGATCCGCGTCATCTCCAGCGCCTCGTCGAGATCGGAGGCGACCCAGTCGATCGCCGGCCGCTCGGTCTCCCCTTCCAGCCAGGGGTGCAGCCACGGCTGCGCCAGTGACCCGCCGTTGACGTCGATGACGGCGGTCAGCCCGTTGAAGCAGCGAGCGGCCTCCCAGATGAGGCCGTGCAACACGGTCGTCTTGCCGGATCCCTTCTGGCCGACCAGGATGACCGACTCCTCGCGCAGCGGCACGGTCATGGGGCTGGAGTCGCGGTGCTCACCCAGCCACGCCGGTTCGTGGATGTCGCGGGCGGACAGGTCGCCGTGCCAGTCGACGTCCTCGGTGAGCCGGTTGACCGTCATCACGTGCATCACGAAGGAGCCGCGGTGCGGACCCTTGGCCACCTCCACCCCGCACCCGTCGGGCAGGCGGGCGGCGGCGGCGAGCTGGTCGCAGGCGCCGGCCAGCTGCTGGCGGGTCGTGCCGTCCAGCGGCAGCAGCCCGGTCAGCGTGTAGCCGGCCTTGCTGTCCCAGGTCCGCACGTCGGTGATCTCCACCCGGATGCGGGTGACGTCCAGGATCCGCTGCTCCCACTCGGCGGCGACCTGGGCGACGCGCCGCGGGATGACCGCGGCGCGCGTCGTCCTGGCGGTGGCGGCGGGTTCCTTGATGCGAAACCAGGGGGCCAACGCGCCGGCGGCCAGAGCGCCCAGGCCGAGCGTGTAGAAAGCGCCGGAGGTCCACGGCGTGGTCGCCGCGGTGTAGGCCACCCAGGACCCGGCACCCAGCACGCAGCACAACCGATACAGCAGGGTGGGTGTGTGCGTGCCGACCTCGGCACTGTGGGCGATGGACCCGATGGCCGAGACGGCGGTGCCAGCCGCCGCCCATACGGGGGCGAGCTCCACCGCGTGGGCGGCGGCGGCGAGCGCGGCCACGCCGAGGAAGCCGTTGACCGCGCCGGACACCGCGCCGCGCGGCGCCAGCGACCAGTCGGCCATCGGCCTGGTCTTCGTCGTGGTGGTCACAGGTACTCCTTGGCGGTGCTGGTTGAGCTGGTCAGATGTTCCAGAAGTGCTCGCCGGCGCGCGGCGCCTCCTTGCGCTTGATGTCATCGGCGTGGATCTTCCGGAACCCCCGGGCGATCTCCTGGGCCATGGCAGAGGTTTTGGCGATCGAGGCGTAGAACTCGCCCATCATCGACGTCACCCGGCCGTCGATCGGGTAGGCGGTATCGAGGTTGGTGGTGTAGGTGCGCAGCGCCATGGCGACGTTCTCGGGCACCTGGTTGAGCTGGTCGAGGTCGCGGGCCACGTCCCACATGTCCTGGGGCAGGTAGCGGGAGACCGAACCGATCATGTCGGCGGACACGACGACCAGCGGGGAACCATTCGACATGCGGAAGTGCCTCCTTGCGAGGGTGCGGCTCGGGGCGCGCACCGGGAACGTACGGATGGGCGCAGGCTGCTCGGGGGCGGCCGACGCGGGTTCAGGGGTGGGCTGGGCGGCGGCTGGCTGAGGGGTCTGCTCCGGGGTGGCCAGCCGGGGTTTGATCAGGCCGAACCGCTCGGCCAGGCCGCGGATGCGGCGCCAGGCTGCGCTGACCCGAGGGTGTGTGGAGGCGGCCAGGTCACTGGTGAGCTCGCTGTCCAGTCGGCGCATCGCCTGCCAGAGGCTGCGGATGTGCTGCGGCCGAACTGCCCGGCAGACTCGGCGCAGGCGTCCGCCGGCGCGCTGGTCCACCGCCCGGGCCGCCTGGGCGACCCGCCGCCCGGCGCGGGAGGCCAGGTGCCCGGTGGCTGCGTCCAGCCGCTGGGAGGCGGCGCGGGTACGGGCCAGACGGGGGGAGGCGTAGGCGCGGGCTGCTCGCCCGGCCTGGGCAACGCGCTGCCTGGTGGCCCGGCCTGCTCGGCGGGCGGCGCGCAGCGGAGCCGTGGCGGCGTGGGCGGCGGTCTGCGCGGCAGCCCGACGGCCGGGGCGGGCGCTCGGGATGCGGCTTCTGCCAGCGCGGGGCACGGAGCCCCGGCCGGTGGGGAACGTCATCCGCTTGCTGCCTGCCAGGCCTCGGGTACGGCTGCTGCCCAGCGACGGCATACGCGCCGCGGCCCCAGGTGCCGCCCGGCCTCCTATGGAACGGCCGGTAGGCGGACGGCCCGCACGCGACGAGCTCGGAGCGGAGAACACCGCTCGGCGACCCGACCGCGAGGTTGAATCGCCGAACAGGTCCCGGCCGGAGCGGCTGGCTCGCGGCGCCCGATCGCGCCGCTCATGGTTCTTGCGGGGGTGGGCCTTCCGGAACCGCCAGTAGGCGTATCCGCTGCCGCCGGCCACCGCGACTCCGCCGCCGGCCACGAGGCCGAGGACGCCGACGGCCTGGTAGAGACCGAGGCCGCCGAGGGTGAGGACGGAGGCGGCGCCGAGCGCCATCTGTCCGGCCGGGGTGCCGTACTCGACAGGCGCCTCACCGCGCTGGCTGCGCTGGCGAGGCAGCTCGGCGGAGGGCTCCTCCTGCTCGTCCGGGACGGGGTCCGGGTCGGCCTGCTCGGGCGGGCGGGTGGAGACGCTGACCCGCTCGGCCGCCTCGTCGTCGATCGAGTGCGTCACGAGTCACCGCCTGTCGAGCTGTGGCCGTTGACCGAGCCGTTGACGGTCGCGGGCGCCGAGGTGGACGCGACCGGTTCGGCGACCGGTGGTGGCGGCGTCGGGGCGCCGTTCTTGTCGAAGGTCCACCCCTCCTCGGCCATGATCTGGCGGCCTTCCTGCATGCGGTCCAGCGCCCAGGTCTCGGAGAAGCCGGTCCAGTCGGCGAGGTCCCGCTTCGAGGGCGGGTTGAGCTTCTTGGCGCGGTTGATGTAGAACCGGACGGCCCGCTTACGGTCCTGCTCAGTGGGCCTTTTCCGGTCGGAGACCGGTCGCGAATCGGTCGCGTCCGCCCCCTGATCGGCGACCGGCTCCACGACCGGCAACCCCTCGTCGACCGACAGCGTTCCGATGAACGGCGGCAGCACGAGGCGGTCGCCGAACGGCTGCGCGACCGGTCGCCGAGGAAGCTCGAACGCGACCAGATGGCCGACCGGCCGAGGGTCCCCGGGACGCACCATCCGGCCCAGCCCCGACAGAGGCGGCTCGACATCGCGACCGGTCGCGAGGGCGGTCGCCGACTGGTCGTCGAGCGCGACCGGCCCCAGCGGCTCACCGGGCCGGATGCGGGTCTCCGTGTACCGGTTCAGGGCGCCGGCGAGGCTGGCCACATCGGCGGGCATCTCCACCGGGGCCGGCTGCTTCTTCGCCCGCCGCATCCGCTCGTAGTCGGGCCGGAAGCGACGGTCTGCCTCGGCGACGTCCTGGACGCCGTGGCGGATCGCACGCCGGTAGATGTAGAACGTCTCGCCCGCCCACAGGACGCGGCGCGGCCACGGGAACCGCAGCGCCCGCTCCTCCAGCAGCCCCTGGCTGCGCATGTCCTCCCAGTGGCGCCACTGGGAGTAGATCTGCCACAGCACCGGCGACAGCAGCGAGGCGGCGCCGAACACGCCGGCGAAGTCGCCGGTCGCCTCAAGGGCGTGGTTGTGCTCGTAGTTGAACCAGCCGACGCCGGCGCCGATGCCGTACGACAGCAGGCGCAGCCACACCGCGGAGTAGCCCTTGATGAGCTTGTCATGGGCGAAGTAGCCGACGTTGATCGCGACGGACTCGACGACCAGGGCAAGCGGCACCGCCGCCCACCACGGCCAGCTGAGGCCGAGCACGAGCGCGAGGACCTGGCCGAGGATCGCGGCGGCGTTGACGCCGACGTTGGCGAAGGCCAGGACGACGGCGAGGCTGATCTTCTTGCGGAGCGCCGCGGACTTGGTCTTGCGCTCGACGGTGGCCTCGTCGTCCAGCCGCTTGCGTTCGGCCGCCAGCTCGGCCTGCAGCTTGAGGTGCTCGCGTTCGGCTTCGAGGCGTTCCATCTCCCGCTGGTCGCGGGCGCGTTGGGCTTCGATGCCGGCGCGGGCGGCGAGCGCCGCGGCGGCAGCCTTGTCGGCGGTGCGTTCGGCGGCGGTGCGCCACAGGCGTCTGGGCGGGTTTCCCGGTGCGGCTGGCGCGGGGGTGGGCTGGTGCTGTACTTCTTGCATCGGTTCTGCGTCCTGTTCAGAGCAGGGGTGGGACCACAAGTAGGGGAGCCTCACCGGCCTGGCCGCTGGTGGGGCTCTTCTGCGTGTGGGATTAGTGGCCGCGGCGGATGAGGTTCTCGCCGTCCTCGTCGCCGTCCGGGTCCGGCAGGTCGTTCAGGGCCGCGTCGATGAGCTCGTCCGTCTTCGTCGGGGAGCGCATGATCTCCATGGCGCGCAGGGCGGCGGGGGCGGCGGTGACGAGTAGGGGGAGCTGACCGCCTGGGCGGTGCGGGGGATCCTTGGGCTTTTCCACGCTGGTCTCCTTGCTGATGTGTGGGGCCGGCCTCTGCCCGGGAGCGGCCCGCGGGCAGAGGCCGGGGTCCGGCAGGACCTTGGGTGTGGGCCCGGCCGGAGGGTGGCCCCGGTGCCTCTGCGGGGACAGAGACCCGGGGCCTGGCCCGGCAGGAGGTACGGGGGCGACCTCTCTGCCGGGCCTGTCCGGGTAGGTGGAGGACGAGTCACACCTGCCGGACGTGTGTGGGGGTGGCCCGCCCGCCCCTCCAGATCTCAGCGGGCCACCCGACCCGGGCACGTAGCGCCTGCGCGCGCTCTGCTCCCGGGGGTTTTGCACCTGGCTGCCGCGCCCGCAGCAGTCACGGCAGCCAGGGCATCTATGGGGTGTAGCCTCCGTGGCTCTGGATGATCAAGGACTGCTGATCCAGGGCTTGCAGGAAGGCCGGGTAAGTGCCGCGGATGAACGACTCGACCACGCCAGCGGCGCGCAGAGTGCCGCTCACCGGCAGGGTGCGGCGCGCGTACCAGTGCCCGGGGCGGGCCATGTACACGATGTGCCAGCCGGGGTAAGTGGCTTCGAGGATCTCGCGGCGCCGCTCGTCCGGGTTGAGGACGAGCTCCAGTTCTTCGAGGAGGGTCACCACGTCTCCGCCTTCCGCGTACGGGCGTTCTGGGCGCGGGCGTCCTGCGCGTCCATCCGCTTCTTGAGCCGGTCGACGGTGTCGCCGTACACCATGCGGATGCAGCCGGCTTTCCCTTCCTCTGGGGTGAGGTGGGGGCAGTCGGCCCACCAGCGGCCGGTGGTGGATCGCCAGATCACCCATCGGGGGTTCGTTTCGGCGAGGTCGGCTTTGACCTGGTCGATGGTCAGCTCGGCTGCCTGAGGTTCGGCGCTCATGCTGCCACCGCCGGTCGGCGGCATCTCCGGACATCTCCCACCCGGAGAGGAGATGTCCGGAGACGGCCAGTGCAACTTCCGGCGGGCGCGCTGCCGGAGGTGCACACTGAGAGCACGGCGGTGGCTCCCGTGGCGAGGATGATGGGCACTTTCGTGCCACCACCGCCGTGCTCGCTTGGAAATCTGCAACTCTTTGTGCCCATTTGACTACGCAATATGCGCAGGATTATGAACCCGGGCATGCCCGGGCATGCCCGGGTCTGAAGGGATGCGCTCGGGCATGATCCTCTACGGTCTGCTCCATGATCGACTTCGACCCGGATCGGACCGTATGGGCCCAGGTCTACGACCTGTTGCGTGAGCGGATCGAGAACGGTACCTACAAGGAAAGGCTGCCGATTCCGAGCATCGTCCACCTGGAGCAGGAGCTCGGGGTTGCCCGGCAGACCGTCCGGAAGGTCGTGGCCAAGCTCGCCAGCCAGGGCTACGTGAACGCGATCGCGGGCAAGGGCACCTTCGTGCGGCCGCGAGAGGACTGGAACGCCGGAGCGGAGTAGCGGCATCATGTTGCCGTCCTAATCTGCTCCTGAAACGCCAGCCGCTCGGCGAGTTGGTCGAGATCGTCGGCATCCACGGTGGCCGTGGCGCCGCCAGCGACCTGATCCATGGTGAGGTTGCCTGCCCTCATGGCCCACCAGCGGCCGAGCTCCGACTGCCAGATGGTCCAGAGGGCGTAGAGCGCGCGCAGTTCGGCTGCGCGATTTTTCGTGAGCGTCATTGGGACCTCACTTCACATGTCCGGTGCCCCAATACTGCACTGGGTCTGCCGAACTTTCAATGCCGAAGTTATGATGCCGGAATTGTCTAGTTCTTCATAAGGCAACGCAGCCGTATGATTCGCTCACCCTCAGTGCACACAAGGAGACGCATGAGCGGCAGCCCCACCGTCCAACGGCGACGACTCAGCGCCGAACTCATCCGGCTCCGCCAAGAAGCCGGCCTCACCGCTGAAGAAGTCAGCGAACGCCTCGAATGGTCACGCGGGCGCCTCCACCACATGGAGACCAACAAGTGGGTCCGCCCCGACCTGGGAAACATCCGCGCGTTGCTTGATGTCTACAGCGTCACCGACGAGCAGGTCCGCGACGCCATCCTCGATCTCGCCCGCCGCTCCCGCGAGAAGGGCTGCTGGGCCAAATACAGCGATGTCTTCCGAGGGTCCCTGCCTGGTTTCGAGGCTGACGCCACCCAGATTCGCGCCTACGACGGCATGCTCATCAACGGCCTACTCCAGACCGCCAACTACGCGGCCGCAGTGTTCCGGGGCGGCCAGGTCCTCGGCGACGAGGCAGTGAAGCGCCGCGTGGAAGCGCGCCTGGCCCGCCAGGACGTCCTGCACCGGCCCGATCCGCCAAGCCTGTGGACGATCGTCGATGAGGCCGCCTTGCGGAAACTCGTCGGCGGGAAAGAGGTGATGGTCGAGCAGCTGCGCCACCTCATCGAGATGGCCGCCCGGCCGAACATCACCCTGCAGATCGTGCCGGATTCCGTTGGCGCTCACGCAGGCACCGCCGGCAGCTTCATCCTGATGGACTTCGCCGCCGACCTGGACCCATCGGTGGTCTACCTGGAGACGGCGACGGATTCTCTCTACCTCGAGAAGGCGGAAGAGCTGAACGAATATACGCTCATCTTTACCCGCGTGGTGGCTTCGGCCATGACGCCCGAGGAGTCGATCCGCTACGCGGCGTCCCTGGTGGATCAACTGAACAGGTAGGTGAGGATCGTGGACCTAACCCAGCCCGACCCGAAATTCCGCAAGAGCTCCTTCAGCGGAGCGAACGACGGCTGCGTGGACGTGGCCGATTTGGAAGACGGCGGCCGTATCGTCCGCAACAGCAAGGACCCGGACGGGCCCCGGGTGCGCTACACCGCTCACGAGTGGCAGATGTTCATCGCCGGCGTGAAGGCGGGCGAGTTCGACTAGTCCCAATTAGGTAACAAAGAGCCCCTCGGCTAGTGCGGCTTGCCGAGGGGCTCTTTCGTGGAACAACTAACCCGATGCCCAGTCTAGGGCGATGTGACCTTGATCACGAGGTTTGGTCAGTGGGAGCAGGCTGGGAGCAAGCCGCTCCCGGCCGGTCCCCGCGAACCTCGGTCATTCCAGGTGGTTCACCCCGCCCGAACTGGAAAAACTCTCTCCAGAGCAGGTCATCGGATCGGTAAGACTTGCTTTGGGAGCAGGGGGCCGCAGGTTCAAATCCTGTCACCCCGAC
>NZ_FOQY01000064.1 GCF_900113865.1 Streptosporangium canum
AGGCACCCGCAGAACCACCGTCTGGCTGAACCCGCCGATCGGCCCGCCCCGCTCCGCCAGCCAGGCCATGATCGGGGTGACCGGCAGCGGACCGATCCCGTCGTCGCCGGTGACGGCCGTCTCCACGGCCTCGTGTGCGACGAGCGCGAGAGCCTCCGGGCTCCGGTGCTGGAAGACGTGCTTGGGCGTGAGTCCCAGCCCGGCCTCGCGGGCGCGGGCGACGAGCTGGATCGCCAGGATGCTGTCGCCGCCCAGGTCGAAGAACCCGTCGTCGGCTCCGGCCCGCTCCACCCCCAGCACCTCGGCGAACAGCCCGCACAGCAGCCGTTCCCGATCCGTCGCGGGCTCCCGGCCGGAGGTCTCCCGCTCCGGCGCGGGCAGGGCCCGCCGGTCCAGCTTGCCGTTGGCCGTCAGCGGCATCGCCTCCAGCACCACGATCGCGGCCGGGACCATGTAGTCGGGCAGGGCCAGCCGGGCATGCCGCCGGAGCTCGTCGGCGTCCGCCGTACCGGTGACATAGGCGACCAGGCGCCGGTCCCCGGGCTGGTCGTCGCGGGCCAGCACGGCCGCCTGACCGACGCCGGGGTGGTCGGCGAGCACGCTCTCGATCTCGCCCAGTTCGATCCGGAAGCCGCGCACCTTGACCTGCCGGTCGGCCCGGTCCAGGTACTGGAGCTGGCCGTCGGCCCCCCACCGGACCAGGTCTCCGGTGCGGTACATCCGCCCGCCGACCTGGGACGGATCGGCGACGAACCGCTCGGACGTCAGGCCGGGCCGGTTGAGGTAGCCCCGGGCCACGCTCGGACCGGCGACGTACAGCTCGCCGGCCGCGCCGGGCGGGACCGCACGCAGGCCGGGGTCCAGGACGTGCAGGCGGGTGTCGTAGACCGGGCGGCCGATCGGGGTGTCGTCAGGAGAGGTCAGCGGATCGCTGGTGGCGACCACGACCGTGGTCTCGGTAGGACCGTACACATTGATCATCCGGCGGCCGGCGGACCAGCGGCGGACCAGCTCGGGGCGGCAGACCTCGCCGCCGACCAGCAGCGTTCTCAGGTCGGGGAGCGGCCGTTCCGGGATCGTCGCCAGCGCGGCCGGGGTGACGAAGGCGTGGGTGACGCGCGCCTCGGCGAGGAAGCGTCCGAGCGGCTCCCCGCCGTAGATCCCGGCGGGGGCCAGCACGAGCGCCGCCCCCGAGGAGAAGGCCATCAGCCACTCCAGTACCGCCCCGTCGAACCCGATCGAGGCGAACTGGAGCACCCGGCTGTCCTCGGTCACCGCGTACCGGTCGATCTCGGTCCGCGCGTAGCCCGGCAGGCCCGCGTGGGTGACCAGCACGCCCTTGGGCAGGCCGGTCGAGCCGGAGGTGAAGACGACGTAGGCCGGGTGGCCGGGCAGCAGCGCGGTCACCGGATCGGAATCGGGGAGGCCGTCGCCGGTCCAGGTGTCCATCATGACGACCTCCGCCCCGGGCGGCGGAAGGAGCCCGGCCGCCGCGCAGGTGACCACGATCGGCGGCGCGGCGTCGGCGAGCATCACCGCGAGGCGGTCCCGCGGGTAGTCGGGGTCCAGCGGCAGGTAGGCGGCACCGGACTTCAGGATCGCCAGGAACGCGACCACCATGTCGAGCGAGCGGGGCACCGACAGCCCGACGTAGCGGTCGGGTCCGGCGCCCCGGGCGATGAGGTGGTGCGCCAGCCGGTTGGCCCGGACGTTCAGCTCGGCGTAGGTGACCTCGGTGTCCCCGGCCACGACGGCCACGGCCTCAGGGCGTCGCCGTACCTGCTCCTCGAACAGGGTGACGGCGGTGCCGCCCGGCACCCCGCGCGGCGCGCCGCCCCAGTCGCCGAGGAGTGCCCGCTCGGCCTCGTCGAGCAGTTCGATCGCGCCGACGCGCAGGTCCGGCCCGGCCTGGGCGATCTGGGTCAGGCAGCGCAGGAACCGGTCGTGGTGGTCGGCCAGCTCGGCCTCGCCGTACAGCTCGGGGTGGCCGTCGAAGTCGATGCGGACGCCGCGCCCGTCGGAACCGTCGTAGAGGTTGATCGACAGGTCCTCGATCGGCCCGGTGGACAGCGGGTGCGCGGTGGCGGCGTGGCCGGCGAACTTCAGGTCGTAGTCGAAGCGCATGATGTTGACGACCGGTCCGAACAGCCGCCCGCGCACCTCCCGGCGCAGGTCCTCATACCGGTAGCGCTGGTGCACCAGCAGCCGCCCGACCTCCCGGGTGACCTGCCCGACGAGCTCCCCGAAGGTCGTCTGCGGCCGTACGGCCAGGCGGAGCGGGAGCACGTTGGAGACCATGCCGGGGGTGCGCCGGGCCGCCGGCGTGGTCCGGGCGGTGACCGCCAGCCCGAGGACCACCTCCTGGGCCCCGGTGAGACGTCCGACGAAGGCCGCGACAGCGGCGATCATGAGTCCGGACACGGCCGTCCCGTGGGAGAGGGCCGCCTCCGTCAGGGCGGCGGCGTCACGCTCCCCCAGCCTCGCGCTCCACCGGTGGAAGCGCGACGTGGCGACGGCCGTACCGGAGGAGAGGGCGGGCACGGCGGGCAGGTCGGCGAGTTTGCCCAGCCAGTGGCGGCGGTCGGCCTCGAAGCGGCCGGAGGCGCGGTAGGCGGCGTCCTCCTCCAGGAGGGTGGCCAGTGACCCGAGGCCGCCGGGCTCGGGGTCGCGCCCCTCGGCCAGCGCGGTGTAGACCTCCGCCAGGCGCTGGGCGATCATCGGCCCGCTGTAGCCGTCCATGATCACGTGATGGCAGCGCAGGTACCAGAGGTAGCGGTCGTCGGCGACCCGCAGCAGGGCGGTGGCCAGCAGCGAGTCCTCGCCCAAGGGGGAGGCGAGCTGGGCCCGCATCCACGCCAGGGCGGTCCGCTCGTCTCCGAGGTCGAGGAAGGGGCAGGCGGGCTCCCGCTCCTCGACGATCTGCCCGCCCTCGACGATCCGGACATGGATCGCGTCGACCTCCCGGGCCGCCAGGCGGACGGCCGAGGCGAAGAGCACCGGGTCCACCGGCCCCGAGATCTCAATGTACTGGGCGATATGGATCGGGTCCCCAGGGGTGATCCGCTGGGCGTGCCACATTCCACTCTGCGCTGCGGACAATGGCAGGAAGGAACCCGGAACAAGCACCGTCGCCACGCTTTCCACCTTGGCCGAAGAAATGCCTGATGGGTGCGTATCAGCACCTCAGAGGGGAAGAAACGCATTGTGTGCGACTATCTGCCCCACGTTTGTTACCTGGCAGTAAACCACAGGTGTGATCTATATCGCAATAATGGAATTTGTCATTTCCCGCTAAACTCACCCTCCATTTTTTCGCCTTTCATCAAGACGACCCGGCTGGATCTGAGCATGACGCGCGGCCGCACCAGACCCCGGGGCCGGAGCATGACCTGAGGCCGCACCCGGGGGCCCTGCCGCCGGACCGGCCGCCCCGCGCGGTGCCACCAGGACAGCCCCCTCGCCAGCCGGCTCGGCCACCAGACGGCGTCGCCGACGTCCAGGGTCAGCGCGGTGACGAGCACCGAGCGGACGATCATCGTGTCGAGCAGCACGCCCACCGCCACCGCGAAGGCGATCTGCACGGTCTGCGTCAGCGGCAGCACCACGAGCACCGCGAAGGTGCCCGCGAGCACGACCCCGGCCGAGGTGATCACGCCGCCGGTCGCGCCGAGGCCGAGGATCGCGCTGTGCGCGGTGCTGTGCCGGTGCGCCTCCTCCCGCACCCGGTGCATCAGGAAGATGTTGTAGTCCACCCCCAGCGCCACCAGGAACACGAAGACCAGCAGGACGAACCCCTGGTCGACCCCGGCGAAGCCGAACAGGTGGGCGAAGGCCAGCGAGCTGATCCCCAGGGTCGCCAGGAACGACACCACGACGGTCGCCAGCAGGAGCAGCGGCGCGACGAGCGAGCGCAGCAGCAGGGCCAGCACCACGAAGACCACCAGGAGCACCAGCGGGATGATCAGCGCGCGGTCCCGTTGCGCGCCCCGCTCCAGATCGGCGACGAGCGCCACGTTCCCGCCGACGTTGACGTCGGGGGCGGCCACCGCCCGCAGCCGGTCGCGCAGGGCGAGCACCTCCTGCTGCTCGGACTCCTCGCCGTCGCCGGCGCGCACGGTCACGTTGAGCAGGATGTCGCCGTTTCCCGCCGCGCCCAGCGAGATCGCGGTGACCTCGGGCCGCTGGGCGGTGTCCACGATCACGTCCCTGACGTACTGCTCGGTGGTGACCACCTGGACCGGGTCGGCCGCTCCGGCCGGGAAGTGCCTCGCGGCGGCCTCCTGCCCGACGACCGAGTCCGGCCTGCCGAGGAACACGTCGGCGTTGCTCAGCCCGCCCGCCTTGTAGGAGGCCAGCCCGGACGCGCACACGCCCAGCCCGATGACGGTGACCACCCACACAAGCCGGGGATTTCTCGCGATTTTTCGGCCTAAAGAGCCCCAGATTCCGGCGTCGGCAGGGGGCTCCCCTGCCGGCTCCCCCGCCGTGCCGGACGGCCGCGCCGGCCCCCGCCCGCCGGACCGGCCCGCCCCGCCCTCCCTCTCGCCTCCCGGGGCGTGGTCCGGCCGCGCCGAGGGCCGGCAGCGCGGGATGAGCGGCCAGAACACCCACCGCCCGAAGACGACCATCACGGCCGGCAGCAGCGTCATCATGGCGAGCATCACGCCGGCCACGCCGACCGCCGAGACCGGCCCGAGCCCCTTGGTGGAGTTGAGGTCGGCCACCAGCAGGCAGAGCAGCCCGGCCACCACGGTCGCCGCGCTCGCCAGCACCGCCGGCCCGGCCCGGCGCAGCGCGACCGCCATCGCCTCGTGCCGGTCCTCGTGCCTGCCCAGCTCCTCCCGGTAGCGGGCGATGAGCAGCAGCGCGTAGTCGGTCCCCGCGCCGATCACCAGGACCATGAGCAGCGAGACCGCTACACTGCTGACCGTGATCACCTCCGCGGCGGCGAGCAGGTAGTTGACCCCCATCGCGACGACCAGTCCCACCAGCACGACGCTCAGCGGGAACAGCCAGAGGATCACGCTGCGGTAGGTGATCAGCAGCACCACCACCGCCACGCCCATCGCGGCCAGCAGCAGGTTGGTGTCCACGGTCGAGAACACCGCGAGCGCGTCGGCCTGGAACCCGACCATGCCCGTGATGTGCGCGGCCAGCCCGGCGGGACGGTCCGCGTCGACGACCCGGCGCACCCGCTCGACGACCTCGGCCGTCTCCCTGCCGCCCTGGTCCCGGACGATGACCACGACCTGGACGGCCTGACCGTCCTTGGACCGCTGCGCGGCGATCAGCTTGATCGTCTTGGTCAGCCTGGGCATCTGGAGCTTCCGCTCGACCACCTGCAGCTGCTCGGGCAGCCGCCCCCTGGCGTCCCGGTACGGCTTGAGCTCCCTGTCGAACTCCGCCCGCCCGAAGGACTTGCCCCCGGTCGGCGTGGGCAGCTCCGCCACCACCCCGTCGATCCCGGCGAACGCCTTCATGTCCCGGGCGATCTCGTCCCGGTCGGCCGTGGTGACGCCCTCACGCCGCTCGTAGACGATCGTCGCCGGAGAGAGGTTCTCCCCCTGCATGCCGAGGATGCGCTTGACCGCCCGCGCGGAGTCGGCGTTCTCGGGAAGGTAGGCGGCGATGTCGTCCTTCTGCACCGACTCCAGCCGCCCGGCGAAGGAGACGGCCGTCCCGATGATGCCCAGCCAGATGACCAGCACCACCCATTTCGTGCGCCGGCCGCACAGCAGAGCGGTCATCAGCCCGCGCTCAACCGTCCCCGGAGGTGGTCCGCCATGGCCGCGACCGTCGGGTGCTCCCAGGCGAGGGTCGGCTCGATCTCCAGCCCGTACTCCGCCTCGATGTCGCCGCACAGGCTGAGCGAGTAGACCGAGTCCATGCCGTACTGGGCGATCGGCACCAGCGGGTCGATCTCCTCGGGGGCGCGCATCACGTACGAGGCCACCTGGGCCCGCAGCCAGCCCCGAATGGCGTCCAGGTCGGTGGCGATCCCGGCGTCGGCGGACATGCTCACACTCCTTCTGCTACGGCGTGCGCGGTCGGTACGGGGTGCGGGGTCGGCGCGCCGGGCCCGGCCGGTACGGCGTGTCCGGCCGGTACGGCGTGTCCGGCCGGTACGGCGTGCGCGGCGACGGCCGCCGTGAGCTCGGCGTGGACGACGGGCAGCGACCCGCCCAGCAGCAGGTCGCGGGTGCGGGAACGCTGGACCTTGCCGCTGGTGGTCTTGCCGACCCCGCCGCGCTCGACCAGCACGACGCTCATCGACGGCAGGCCGAACACGCGGGCGAGCTCCCCCTGCACCATGCGGGCGACCTGCGCGGCGGAGACGCCGCCCAGACGCTGCCGGCGGACCTCCTGGACGAGCACCACGTGCTCGCCTCCCGCCTCGACCCCGAAGGCCGCCGCGGCGCCCAGCGACGGGTGCGCCTCCCGGGCCGCCTCCTCCAGGTCCTGCGGGTAGAGGTTGCGCCCGTTGACGATGATGACGTCCTTGCTCCGGCCGGTGACGTAGAGCTCCCCGTCGAGCAGGAAGCCGAGGTCCCCGGTCCGCAGGAACGGCCCGTCGCCGTCGGCGGTGCGCCCGCCGAAGGTGTCGCCACTGGCCTCCCCCCGCTGCCAGTAGCCCCGCGCGACGCTCGCGCCGCGCACCCAGATCTCGGCGACGCTCCCGTCCGGCAGGACCGCGCGGGTCTGGGGGGCGACGATGCGCACGGTCATGCTGATCGGCCGCCCGCAGCCGACCAGCTCCACGCCGTCCGGCGCGGGGACCGCCTCGTTCCGCTCCAGCGCGCCGGTGTCGAAGCGGCGGATCAGCGGCCCGTGCCCCAGCGGGGTCGCGGTGACCACCAGGGTGGCCTCGGCCATGCCGTACGCCGGCGCCCAGGCCTTCTCGCTGAAACCGGCGGCCCCGAAGCGCCCGACCATGGCGCGCAGCGTGCCGGTACGGACCGGTTCGGCCCCGTTGAGCGCGAACCGCAGGCTGGACAGGTCGAGGCCGGCCGCCTGCCCGTCGGTGACCCGGGTGGCGCACCACTCGTAGGCGAAGTTCGGCGCGACGGTGTATCCGGCCCGGTAGCGGCTGATCATCTCCATCCAGAGCGCGGGGCGCATGACGAAGGCGATCGGCGAGGCGAAGTACAGGTCGCCGCCCGAGTAGATCGGCTGGAGCAGCATGCCGATCAGGCCCATGTCGTGGTAGTGCGGCAGCCAGCCGACCCCCACGCCCTCCCGCGGCGAGCCGATCGCCCGCCAGATCTCATCCTCGTTGTGGAGCAGGTTGGCGTGGGTGAGCATGACGCCGCGCGGCTCGCTGGTGGAGCCGGAGGTGTACTGCATGTAGGCGAGCGTGTCCGGCCCGATCTCCGGCATCGTCCACTCGCCGGGGCCGGGCAGGTCCAGGGTGTCGGTGGCCACGCACTCGACCGCGCCGTCCAGGCCGACGTCGCGCAGCCACCGGGTGAGCATGGCCTGGTTGGCCGAGTCGGTGAGCACGAACCGTACGTCGGCGTCCTTGATGATCCCCTCCGCCCGCTCCAGCGCGCGCGGGTCGGTCTGCGGCAGCGGTGAGGGCACCGCGATCACGCGGGAGTACAGGCAGCCGAGGAAGGCGGTCAGGAACTCCAGGCCGGCGGGGTAGAGCAGCAGCGCCGTCTGGTCCGCCGCCCGCCGCCCGGCCAGCCACGCTCCCGTGGACCTGGCCCGCGTGTCGATCTCGGCGAAGGTCAGGCGGCTCTCGGCGAGCTCGCCCCTGCGGTCCTCCACGAAGGTGTACGACCGTTCGTGCCCGTACCGGTCGGCCTGCGTGCGCACCCGCTCCACAAAGGACATCTGGTCATCTCCCGTGACGGCAAGACAACCCAACATAGGAGGAAAGATCAGCCGGTCCCAGGCCTGCGCCGCACAAGCTACCGCTCGGTTTTATGCGGAAAGTTAGTATTTTGCCCCCAGCGAATTATCCCTTCAATCCGCGTCGACACAGAGCGGGATGTTGCCCTGTTAGGCTTAACTTGCTTAACATCTGAGCAACTGTTCAAGTGTTGATGGAATGGATCTTACGATGGGTCACGGACACGGCCACGGCCATGGGCACGGCGCGGACTCGGACCGCCGCTACCTGGCGGCGGCGCTCGCCCTCCTGGTCGTCTTCATGGCGGCCGAGGTCGTCATCGGCGTCATCGCCAACTCCATCGCGCTGATCTCCGACGCCGGGCACATGCTCACCGACGCCGCCTCCATCGCGCTCGCCCTGATCGCGATGAGCATGGCCGCCCGCCCCGCCCGCGGCGCCTACACCTTCGGCTGGAAGCGCGCCGAGATCCTGTCGGCGGCGATCAACGGGCTGACGTTCGTGCTGCTCGTCGTCTACTTCGTCTACGAGGGCGTGCGCCGGCTCATCGAACCGCCCGAGGTCAAGGGGCTGCTGGTCTTCGGCACGGCCCTGGCCGGGATCGCGGTCAACGCGGTCGCCGCCTGGCTCATCGCCAGGGCCGACCGGAGCAGCCTCAACGTGGAGGGCGCCTTCCAGCACATCCTCAACGACATGTACGCCTTCATCGCCACCGCGATCGCGGGCGCGGTCGTCTGGCTCACCGGCTGGGGCCGGGCGGACGCGATCGCCGCCCTGGTCGTCGCGGCGCTGATGGCCAAATCCGCCTACGGCCTGCTGCGCGACGCCGGGCGCATCCTGTTCGAGGCCGCGCCCCCCGGCGTGCACCCCGCCGAGGTGAGTGCCGCGATCGCCGCCCACGGCGACGTCACCGGCGTGGAGGACCTTCATGTGTGGACCGTGACCAGCGGCTTCCCCGCGCTGTCCGCGCACGTGATCGTCAAGACCGGCGGCGACTGCCACCGGATCCGCCGCGAGCTCGCCGAGCTGCTCCACGAGCGCTTCCACATCGACCACACCACCTTGCAGGTCGACCACGTGCCGGGTACGGCCTGCCGGATCGTCAAGGCCCCCGGCAGCCCTCCCGCGGCCGGCGTCGCCTCCTGAACCGGGCGCCGCCACGGGCGGCGCCGCCTCCCGCGCCGGAGGTCGCCGCGGACGGACGGGGCTCCGCCGCGGGCCGGAGCACCGCGGCCGCGGAACCGCGGACGGGGCCGGCGCGGACGTCCCGGCGGGAGGCGGTCACGCCCTGAGGCAGGCCTCGAAGACCGCGGTGAGCCGTCTGATCACGGTCTCCCGGTCGGGCGCGTCGAACGCGTCCGGGCCGTAGAGCTGGCTCAGGGTGCCGGCGCCGGTGATGAGCGCGGTCGCGACAGCCGCCTGGAAGATCGCTTCCGGTCCGGGCAGCCGTGCGGCCAGCGGCTCCAGGATCGCCGAGCTGACCCGGTCCCGGATGAGCCCGTGGATCTCCGAGCAGGACGCCGACCGGATGAGCGCCGCCATGACCGGGCTCGCCTGCTCCGACCGGAGGCGTTCGGCGACGTACTCCGCCAGGCGCCGGGGCAGCTCTTCCTCGGGAACGTCCAGCACTCCGGGGAAGCGGCCCTGCATGGCGAGCACCTCGGCGAACAGCTCCCGTTTGGAACCGAAGTAGCGGTTGATCAGCGCGACGTTGGCGTCCGCCTCCGCGGAGATCAGCCGCATCGTCACCTGGTCGTAGCCCAGCTCGGTGAACAGCTTCCGGGCGGCGTCGAGAATGCGGCGCCGGGTGCCTGCCCGGTCGCGCTGCCGTACCTCATCCACCCGTCCGATCCTTCCAGATTTGACCAGTAAACAAGCGTCTACTAACTTCACATGTATCGTACACACATTGGGGGATGCTTCATGCTGACCGAACAACAGGCCCAGGCCGAGGCCGCACCGCGCTTCACGCACAAGCAGGTGCTGGAGATCTTGGCCGGACTGATGCTCGCCATGCTGACGTCGATGATCGCGACGTCCGTGGTGGGAACCGCGCTGCCGACGATCGTGGGCACGCTCGGCGGTCAGGACCAGCTGGCCTGGGTGGCCAGCGCGACGCTGCTCACCATGACGGCCTCCACCCCGCTCTGGGGCAAGCTGTCGGACCTCTACGGCCGCAAGTTCATGTTCCAGGTCTCCCTGGTCGTCTTCACGGTCTCCTCCATCGCCGCGGGCTTCTCCCAGGACATGGGCCAGCTCATCGCGGCCCGGGCCGTGCAGGGCATCGGCGCCGGCGGACTCGCCGCGCTGCCGCAGATCATCCTGGGCGACGTGGTCGAGCCCCGCGAGCGTGGCCGCTACTCCGGCTACATGGGCGCGGTCTTCGGCGTCTCCACCGTCGCCGGCCCGCTGCTGGGCGGATTCATCGTCGACAACATGTCCTGGCGCTGGACGTTCTGGATCTGCGTGCCGCTGGCTCTGGTCGCGTTCGTCGTCATCCAGAAGGTGCTCAAGCTGCCGCTCGTCCGCCACGACACCAAGGTCGACTGGTGGGGCGCCACCTTCATCACCGGCGGAACCACCGCGCTGATGCTGCTGCTGTCCCTGGGCGGCAAGGAGTTCGACTGGAACTCCCCGTGGTCCTACGGCCTGGGCGCGCTCAGCCTGGTGATGTTCGGCCTCGCCGTCGTCGCCGAACGCCGGGCCGCCGACCCCATCCTGCCTCCGCGCCTGTTCCGCAACCACACCTTCGTGCTCACCAGCGTCGCATCCCTGCTGGTCGGCGCGGCGATGTTCGGCGCGCTGATGTTCCTCCCGCAGTACCTGCAGATCGTCAAGGGCATGAGCCCCACCGGCTCCGGCCTGATGACCCTGCCCATGGTGCTCGGCCTGCTCGTCTCCTCGATCCTGGTCGGCCGCTTCGTCAGCCAGACCGGCCGGTGGAAGATCTTCCCCGTCGCCGGCATGCTGCTGGTCGCGCTCGGCCTGTTCCTGCTCTCCCGGCTGCACGTCGACAGCTCGCTGGTGGTCGTCGGCCTCGACATCGCGGTGCTGGGCATCGGCCTCGGCGCCTCCATGCAGATCCTGATCCTGGCCGCGCAGAACGCCGTGACCCGCGCCGACCTGGCCTCCACCACCTCGGGTGTGGCCTTCTTCCGCTCCCTGGGCGGCGCGGTCGGTGTGGCGGCCTTCGGCGCCATCCTGTCCAACCGGCTCAGCGCGGAGCTGATCTCCCTGGCCAAGGCCGCCCACCTGCCCCTCACCGGCGGCGCGACCCCCAGCCTCGGCTCCCCCGACGCCATCCGCCACCTGCCCGCCCCGGTGCTGGAGGTGGTCCTGGAGGCCTTCACCCGGGCCATCCACATGGTCTTCCTGGTGGGCGTGCCCATCGCGGTCCTGGCCGCGGTGGCCACCCTGATGCTGAAGGAGATCCCGCTCCGCTCGTCCCAGACCACCCCCGCCACCCCCGCCGACCCGACCGCTCCTCCGGTCCCGGCCGAATAGGACCATCCCCGCAGTGCCCGGGCCCGGCCCTCTCCGCCGGTCCCGGGCACTTTTCGTGCCGTCCGCGGGCCGTCCGGCGCGCCGGGGCGCGATACGCGGACGGGCGGGTGTTCCGTGGAACACCCGCCCGTCGCCGGAGAGCCCGGCGGGCCCGGAATCTCGAAGACCCGTACCCCCGGGGCTCAGACCGTGAGCAGAGCCGCCTCGGCCTCAAGCGTGGCCGCCACGGCGTTGACCGCCGCGGCGATCCGGAGGGCCTCCTGGATCTGCTCGCGGGACATGCCCGACTGGCGCAGCACCTGCTCGTGGGACTCCAGGCAGCGGCCACAGCCGTTGATCGCCGACACCGCGAGACACCAGAGCTCGAAGTCGACCTTGTCGACGCCCGGGTTGCCGATGATCGTCATGCGGAGCTTGGCCGGCATGGTGGCGTACGTCTCGTCGCCGATCAGATGGACCGACCGGTAGTAGACGTTGTTCATCGCCATGATGGCGTTGGCGCCCTTGGCCGCCTGGAAGGCCTCGTCCGACAGGTTGCCGGCCGCCTCGGCGGAGACCTCGGCGATCACGCGGGCCGACTTGGTGGCCAGCGCGCACGCCAGGACCGCACCCCAGAGCTGCTGGTCGGTCAGCGACGACGTCGTCACGACCGAGCCCAGGTTGAGCTTGATGTCCTTGGCGTACGCCGGAAGAGCGTTCTTCAGAGCGTCGACGCTCATCCGGCCATCAGCTTCTTGTCGTCGAGACCCTTGTCGCCCTTGTTCCAGTTACACGGGCAGAGCTCGTCCGACTGGAGCGCGTCGAGGACCCGGAGGACCTCCTTGACGTTGCGGCCGACGGAGCCCGCGGTCACCATGACGAACTGGATCTCGTTGTTGGGGTCCACGATGAAGGTGGCGCGCTGGGCGACACCGTCGGCGCCAAGGATGCCCAGCTCGGCGCAGAGCTCGCGCTTGACGTCCGACAGCATCGGGAAGGGCAGGTCACGCAGGTCCGGGTGGTCCTTGCGCCAGGCGTGGTGGACGTACTCCGAGTCGACGGAGAAACCCAGGACCTGAGCGTCGCGGTCGGCGAACTCGCCCTCCAGACGGCCGAACTCGGCGATCTCGGTCGGGCAGACGAAGGTGAAGTCCTTCGGCCACGCGAAGTAGATCTTCCACTTGCCGTCGTAGGACTTGTGGTTGATCTCGGCGAATGCGCTGTCCGCGTCCAGGGAGACGCAGGCGGTCAGTTCGAACTCAGGGAAGCGGTCACCGACGGTGAGCAAGTCCGGATCTCCTTTGAAGAGGACGTCGTTGTCGGGCCCTACCCTGCCGCATCTAGCATTGATCAGAGAAATCGAGCAGTCAGAGCAATCTGAGAGGTGTTTCCTATCAATGAGCCCACGCCCACCCTGGCCCAGCTGCGGGCATTCCTCGCGGTCGCCGATCACCTCCACTTCAGGGAGGCCGCCGTCTCGCTCCGGATGAGCCAGCCCGCTTTGTCGAGTGCGGTGTCGGCCCTTGAGGAGACTTTGCACACTCAGTTACTGGAACGGACCACCAGGAAGGTCCTGCTCACCCCGGCGGGCGACCGGGTGGCGGTGCACGCCGCGCGGGTGCTCAAGGCGGTCGGGGACCTGATGGGCGAGGTGGCCCACAGCCGGGAGCCCTTCCACGGCCCGGCGCACCTGGGAGTGATCCCCACGGTGGCCCCCTACGTGCTTCCCGCGCTGCTGCCGATGTTCGCGCGCCGGTTCCCGCGGCTCAAGCTGACCGTGCACGAGGCCAAGACCGAGACCATCCTGGAGGAGGTGCGCGAGGGCCGCCTCGACCTGGTGCTGCTGGCGCTGCCGACGGAGACGGCCGGCCTGGTCGAGGAGCCCCTCTACGACGAGGACTTCCTGCTCGCCTTCCCCTCCGACCACCCCCTGGCGGAGGGGGACGGGCCGCTGGACCGGGACGTGCTCAAGGGGCTGGACATCGTGCTGCTCAACCAGGGGCACTGCCTGCGCGAGCAGGCCATCGACGTCTGCCGCGAGGTCGGCGCCCGCGCCACCGCGGCCACCTACGCCACCAGCCTCCCCACCCTGGTCCAGCTCGTCGCCGGCGGCCTCGGCGTGACCCTGCTCCCGGAGTCGGCCGTCCCGGTGGAGACGGGCAAGCGGGTACGGCTGGCGCTGCGCCGATTCCAGCCCCCGGTCCCCGGCCGCACCATCGGCCTGGCCTACCGCGCGAGCTCCGCCCGAACCCCCGAATACGCCCAGCTCGCCAAGGCCGTCCGCGGTGCGATCCGCGCCAGACGCCTCCCGGTCCGTGTCACCTCGTGATCGGCGTGGTTCAGGCCCACGATCCGAGCGCTGCCGCGATCAGCTTGAGATCACCGATATCTCCGGCCGCCACACTGACAACCAGGTCATAAACCTCATCGTCACCGGCGTTGACCTCGACACCGTTGAATCGGAGAAATGTGTCCGTGGCCAGCCATGCCAGCCGCTTGTTCCCGTCGACGAGGGGATGATTGATGGCCAGAGACTGCAGCAGTGCCGCAGCCTTGGTGAACAGGTCGGGATAGGCGTCCTGCCCGAACATGGACGCGCCCGGCCGATGCACAGCGGAGTCCAGCAGTCCCAGGTCGCGAATCGCAAGGACGTCTCCGATGACGAGTTCCGCGAGATCGAGGACCTGCTCCAGTGTCAGGTATCTGGTCATTGCCCCAACCGATCAAGGACTGTCCGCCAGCGCTCGACGGACTTCACACCCAGACGGTGGACCTCCTCATCGTCGCTGCGCCGGGCGAGATACTCCTCCAACGCCGAGAGTACGATCTGCTGCATGCTGCGCCCTTCCTCATCGGCGCGCTTGCGCAGAGCCTCGGTCTGTTCGTCGTTCAAGCGAAGAGTCATAGCCATGCCTCCCATCGTAGAACGCCATTGGTATCAGAGCGATACCACTACGGAGAGCACAAGTCTCGTTACTCGAAGTTGTCCCCTGCTTTACCCAGTCGCGTCAGGCGGCTCACGGCCTCGTCGATGACCTCGTCCTTCTTGCAGAAGGCGAAGCGGACGAAGTGACTGCCGCGCTCGGGATGGGCGTAGAAGACCTGGGTGGGGATGGCGACCACGCCCGCCAGGGAGGGCAGCTCGCGGGTGAGGGCGAGACCGTCGGTGAAGCCGAGCGGGCGGATGTCGGTCTGGACGAAGTAGGTGCCGGCCGGGCGGTAGACGTCGAAGCCCGCCGCGGAGAGCCCGGCCGTCAGGCGGTCGCGCTTGGCCTGCAGGTCGGCCCGGAGCGAGGAGACCCAGCCGAGTTCGTGGCGCAGGCCGTAGGCGACGGCGAGCTGCCAGGGCGCGGCGGCGGTGAAGGTGAGGAACTGCTTGACGGTCTGGACGGCGCGGACGAGCTCGGGCGGGGCGCAGACCCAGCCGGTCTTCCAGCCGGTCACCGAGAAGGTCTTGCCCGCCGAGGAGATCATCACGGTGCGGTCGCGCATGCCGGGGAGGGTGGCCAGGGGGATGTGCTCGACGCCGTCGAAGGTGAGGTGCTCGTAGACCTCGTCGGTGAGGGCGATCAGGCCGTGCTCCTGGCACAGGAGGGCGATCTCCTCCAGCTCGGCACGGGTGAAGACCGTGCCGGTGGGGTTGTGCGGGGAGTTGACCAGGATCGCCCGGGTGCGCGGGCCGACGGCGGCGCGCAGTTCCATCGGGTCGAAGGTGAAGCGGCCCTCGACCGGGCGCAGGGTGACGGGCCGGAGCACGGCTCCGGCCAGGGCGACGGAGGCGGCGTAGGAGTCGTAGTACGGCTCGAAGGCGATCACCTCGTCGCCGGGACCGCACAGCGCCAGGATCGCGGCCGCGACGGCCTCGGTGGCTCCGACCGTGACGAGGACCTCGCCGTCGGGGTCGTAGACCAGGCCGTAGTGGTCCTTGCGGTGCTCGGAGACGGCCTGGCGCAGCTCGGGGACGCCGGGGCCGGGGGGATACTGGTTGAAGCCGCCGCGGATCGCCGTCACCGCCCGCTCGAGCATCGCCGCGGGCCCGTCGGTGTCGGGGAAGCCCTGCCCCAGGTTGATCGAGCCGGTCCGTACGGCGAGCGCCGACATCTCAGCGAAGATCGTTGTGCCGAACTCGCGCATCCGCGCCACCAGAGGATCGCTCACGTGCCCCAGGGTAACCGGCACGCCGTCCGGCGATCGACGCCGATCACCCCCGTGTCCGGGGTGCCGCCGGCACGACCCCGGCGCCTCCGCCCCGGGCACCCACGGTCACGGTCGCGGCGCTGTGCGGCCTCGGCCCTGGATGCCGCGGTGAAGGACCGGCCGTCCGCACGCGGCTGTTACGGTTTTTCGTGGAGTGAAGGAGGCATGGCGGTGCTGGTGATCCACGGGGCCTGGGTCGGCGACAGGCTGGCGCTGTGGGCGGAGGATCCGGCCGGTCTCGCCCCGGGCGCCTCTCGTGCGAAGGTCCGCCCGCACCCGTTCGCGGCTTCGGCGGCCGGCCTGGTCGACGGGCTGTCGCTCTGGGGAGAGGCCGCGGTGACCGCCGCGGGCACGGCCGTCGCCGACGAGCTCACCCTGCTCCTCCCCAGCTCGGCGCGGAGCCCGCTGCCCTCTCCCGAGTCCGGGGCGGAGGTCACCGCGCGGCAGCCGAAGATCAGCGCTTGGCGGGTGCCCGCCCTGCTGGTCGAGCCGGGCCGGGCACTGGGCCTGCTCGGCTCCGTTGACGAGATGACCCATCTCCCCGCGCAGGCGTACGGGCCCGGCGAGTCTCCGGACGAGGGGCCGCGGACGCCGGCCCCGGGGGCCTCCCTGCGGTATCTCACCGTCGTCGCCGCCTACGCCCGTAGCCTGGTCCGCCATGGTCGGGTGCTGCCCCAGCTCGTCGCCGAGGGAGGCGGCCACGCGGCGCGGTGGCGTCCCGTGCTGACCGGCCCCCACGCTGCCCGCTTCCGCGATCTCGCCACCGCGATGCCTCCCGTCTGCCGCGCCGTCACCGAGGAGCGGCCCTCGTCCCATGTCCTGATCGAGGCCCTGGCCGGTCTGACCGACGCGGCGGTACGGCAGGCGCTCCCCGATCGGCTGCTCGGCGGGCGCCGGCCGGGGCTCCGCAGCCCCCTCACGGACCGCTGGATGGCCGCCCTCACCGGAGAGGACGCCGCGCTTCCCGGTCTGACGCGAGCCGAGGCGGACAAACTGGCCAAGCCGCTCCAGGAATGGTTCAGGTCGGCGCACCTGCTCGACGGCCCCGCCAGGGTCTGCTTCCGCCTGACCGAGCCCGAACCCGAGACCGGCCCCGGGCCCGATCCCGGACCTGACGCCGACCTCGTCGCGGAGTACGGCGGCCGCCCGACCCCACAGCGTGACGGCCCCTGTGGCGGGTGGAGTTCGCCGTCCAGTCGTCGAAGGACCCGAGCCTCTACCTGCCCGCGCCGCTCCTGTGGGCGGGCGAGACGGCCCCCGGCCTCCCCGCCCGCCCCGAGGAGACCCTGCTCGCGGGGCTCGGCCGCGCGGCACGGCTGTACCCCGAGGTGGAGAGGGCGCTGCGCGGTCCCCGGCCGTCGGAGCTCGTCCTCGACACGGCGGGCGCGTTCACCTTTCTCCGCCAGGCCGCCCCGCTCCTGCAGGCGGCCGGGTTCGGCGTGCAACTGCCCGCCTGGGCCGGCCGGACGGGGCTGGGGCTCAAGCTCACGGCCCGTTCGAAGCGGACCGGCCCGAAAGCGGCAGTCGGCCAGGGGTTCGGGCTGCACCAGCTCGTGGACTTCCGCATGGACCTGGCGATCGGCGACGAGCCGGTCAGCGAGGAGGAACTGGCCGAGCTGGTCAGGCTCAAGCTGCCGCTGGTCCAGGTGCGGGGCCGCTGGGTCGAGCTGGACGACCGGCAGCTCGACGCCGCGCTGAGGGCGGTCGAGAGGCACCGGACGGGCGAGATGACGGTCGGCGAGGTGATCCAGGAGGTCGTCCACCGCGACGACGACGCGCTGCCGATCGTCGCGGTGGACGCCGACGGCCGCCTCGGTGACCTGCTGTCCGGTGAGGCCGACCGCCGCCTCGGACCGACCACGACCCCGGCTGGTTTCCACGGCGCGCTCCGGCCGTACCAGCAGCGCGGGCTGTCCTGGCTCGCCTTCATGTCGGACATCGGGCTCGGCGGCATCCTCGCCGACGACATGGGCCTGGGCAAGACCCCCCAGACCCTGTCCCTGCTCCTGTCCGAGCGCGCGGCGGGCGCCCGGCCCGGACCGACACTGCTGGTCTGCCCGATGTCCCTGCTCGGCAACTGGCAGAAGGAGGCCGCCAGGTTCGCCCCGTCCCTGGATGTCTACCTGCACCACGGCACCGCCCGGCTGCGTGCGGAGGAGCTGGCCCGGCGGGTGGGGCAGGCGGACCTCGTCCTCACCACGTACGGCACCGCCCTGCGGGACCGGACGGCCCTGACGGGCTTCACCTGGGCGAGGGTGGTCTGCGACGAGGCGCAGGCGATCAAGAACAGCGCGGCGCAGCAGTCGCGGGCGGTGCGGTCGATTCCCGCCCGCACCCGGCTGGCGCTGACCGGCACCCCGGTGGAGAACCACCTCGCCGAGCTCTGGTCAATCATGGAGTTCTGCAACCCCGGGCTGCTCGGCCCGGCCAGGACGTTCAGGGAGCGCTACCAGGAGCCGATCGAGCGGGACGGCGACGAGACGGCGGCCGCCGCCCTCCGGCGCGCCACCGGGCCGTTCGTGCTGCGGCGCCTCAAGACCGACAAGACGATCATCTCCGACCTGCCGGAGAAGCTGGAGATGAAGGTGTGGTGCACGCTCACGCCGGAGCAGGCGGAGCTGTACAAGGCCGTGGTGAACGACATGCTGGACAGGATCGACGGCTCCCGGGGCATCGAGCGGCGGGGCAACGTGCTGGCCACGATGACCCGGCTCAAACAGATCTGCAACCACCCCGCCCACCTGCTCAAGGACGGCTCGCGGCTGGCCGGCCGGTCGGGGAAGCTGGCCCGCCTGGAGGAACTGGCCGAGGAGATCGTCGAGGAGGGCGACAAGGCCCTGGTCTTCACCCAGTACACCGAGTTCGGCTCCCTCCTGCAGCCCTACCTGACCGCCCACCTGGACCGGCCGGTGCTGTGGCTGCACGGCGGACTGCCCAAGAACCGGCGCGAGGAACTGGTCGAGCGCTTCCAGCACGACGACGAGCCGATGCTGTTGCTGCTGTCGCTGAAAGCGGCCGGCACCGGCCTCAACCTGACCGCCGCCAACCACGTGATCCACGTGGACCGGTGGTGGAACCCGGCGGTGGAGAACCAGGCCACCGACCGGGCCTTCCGGATCGGCCAGAGCAGGAACGTCCAGGTCCGCAAGTTCATCTGCGTGGACACCCTGGAAGAACGGATCGACGAGATGATCGAACGCAAGAAGGCACTCGCCGACAGCGTGGTC
>NZ_FOQY01000043.1 GCF_900113865.1 Streptosporangium canum
GGCAAGGGGCTGAACGCGGTCCGTCACCGGCATCGCGAGCTGCGCCGCCGCCTGCAGGCCAAGCAGACCAAGTCCGCCAAGCGGCTGCTGAGGAAACGCCGCCGCAAAGAAGCGCGCTTCGCCGCCGACACCAACCACACCATCGCCAAACGCATCGTGACCGAGGCGACACGCACCGGGCAAGGGATCGCCCTGGAAGATCTCCAGGGCATCCGCGACCGGGTACGGCTCCGTAAGCCCCAGCGGGTCACGCTGCATTCGTGGAGCTTCCACCAACTCGGCCGGTTCGTCGTCTACAAGGCCCGTCGTGCCGGGGTCGCCGTGGTGTACGTCGACCCGGCCTACACCTCGCAAGGCTGCTCGGCCTGCGGGCACGTGGACAAGAAGAACCGGCCGGACCAGAAGACCTTCCGCTGTACGTCGTGCGGCTTCGCTGAGCACGCCGACGTCAACGCGGCCCGCAACATCGCCTTGCGCGGTGTGGCGGGCTGGGCAGTGAGTCACGCTGCCGACGACGCGGCCTGAACCGTCGAACCCATCGACGGCGAGGAGCTGCAAGCTCGGTCGTTTACGGCCGAGAAGCTGACCGTCACGATTCCCGAGGAGCTGGCCGCGACCGTGCAGGCGCGGATCGGCAGTGCCAGCTTCTCCGCGTACGTCTCCAAGGCGCTGGCCCGGCAGGTGGAGCGGGACAACCTCCGGGAGATCGTCGCCGCCGCCGAGTCCCAGCACGGTCCCGTGGATCGCGCGGGGGTGGAGGGCAAACGCGCTCTCCTGCGAACCGGACCCGAGGGTCGGAGCGACAGCCGCACGCCGGCCGTGTGATGCCCGGATCACTCGTTCTGGACCGCGAAGGCCTGTCGAAGGCGATCCTCCAGGTTCCCGAGCTGACCGAATGGCTGGTGGCGGCCGAGGAGGAGGACGTCCGCGTCGTCGTCAGCGCCGCCACTCTCGTCGAGGTGTCCCACCCCCGGCTCAACCGGGCTCGCTACGACTGGACTCTCTCTCCCGGCTGAGCGTCGAACCCGTCAGCCGGGAGATCGCCCACGACGCGGCCCGGTTGCTCGCCGCGGCCGGGCTCCATGGTCACAGACACGCCGTCGACGCCATGGTGTGCGCCACCGCCCTCCGCCTTCCCGGACCGGTGACCGTCCTGACCTCCGATGTCGAGGACATCACGGCCATCGGCCAGAACCGCCTGCGTGCCGTGAAGGTCTAGTGGCCCGTCACGGAACGTTGACCCGGTAATTGATCTCAGCCGGTGAACCCGTAAAGCTGACTGCCTCTGGAACCTGGGAGGTAGTCGTGGCTCGCCCACCGGATGTGTTCGTCCGGCCCTTGTCGATGGAAGAGGGCCGGAAAATCCAGCGCATCACCCGGACCGCGAAGGACCCGGTCAAACTGCGCCGGGCGATCGTGGTGATGATGTCCGGTCAGGGTCAAAGCGTCCCGGACATCACCTCATTGATGCAGGTCGGCGACGACTACGTGCGCGATGTCATCCACGCCTTCAACGAGCGGGGGTTCGACGCGCTGGACCCAAAATGGAGCGGGGGCCGGCCACCGGCGATCAGTGAACAGGTGCGCGAGCACATCTGCCTGATCGCCAGGACGGTCCCCGCCGAGTGGGGCATCATCGGCCATTCCACCTGGAGTCTGCACACCCTGACCGAACATCTCCTCGCCCGGGGTGTGGTGGCGGCGATCAGCCGCGAGCACCTGCGGCGCATCCTGCGCAAGGGCGGAGTGAGCTGGCAGACCACCACAACGTGGAAGGCCTCCAACGACCCACACTTCATCACCAAGATGCAGCGGGTGCTGGAGTTATACGATCACCCACCCGCCGACGGGCGGGTGATCTGCATCGATGAATTCGGTCCGCTGAACCTGATGCCCCGCAAGGGCAAACGGTGGCGGCCGGCCGGAAGTCCGGCCCGGCTGCGGGCCACCTACAACCGCTATCACGGCGTCATGCACATGATCGCCGCGCTCGACCTGGCCACCGGCAAGCTGTACTACCGCATCCGCAAACGTAAGCGGTGGCGCGAGTTCTTATCCTTTCTCAAGACCCTGCGCGAACGCTGGCCCGGCGAGAAGCTCTACGTGATCATGGACAACTACTCGCCGCACAAGCATGCCCAGGTCCGCGCCTGGGCTGCCGACAACGACGTCGAGCTGGTGTTCCTGCCCACCTACGGCTCGTGGCTGAACTGGATCGAGTCCGAGTTCGCCGCGCTGCGCTACTACGCCCTCAACGGCACCGATCATCGCACTCATGACGAGCAGAACGCGGCGATCGGTGGCTACGTCCGCTGGCGCAACACCCGCGCGCAACCGAAGACCAGCTTCGCCGCCAGCTCACCCATCCGAAGCTGGACCAGTTACCCGGCCAAGGTTGCGTGACGGGCCACTAGATGTTCACGGCGGACGCCGTCATCGATCCATGCCCGCGGCACCGGGAGGGGCCCAGGGGCCGCCGGCGAGGAAGCGCTCCAGCGCAACCGTGTAGGGCCGGGGATCCAGACCTCTGCCCGCCGCCCAACCGTCGTCGTGCACGGTCCCCAGGTAGCGCGGCCCGGCGTCGGCGATCAGCGTGACGACCTCGGAGCCGCGCGAGACCAGCTCGCACGCGGCCCACAGGTTCGTCCCAGTGGACCCGCCGACCGGAATCCCGGTGATCTCGCGGACCAGCCGGGCGGCGGCCACGCTGGCCGCGTCGGGGACCGGTATCACCAGGTCGTAGAGCGAGGGGATGAAGCCGGCCTCCAGGCGAGGGCGGCCGATGCCCTCGATCCTGGAAGGCATGCCGGTGCTGTAGTCGGCGACGTCGTAGGCCCAGCCGGGGAAGTAGGCGGAGTTCTCCGGGTCGGCGACGGCCAGCCGGGTGGCGTGGCCGCGCAGGCGGATGTGACGGCCGAGCGCGGCGGCGGTGGCGCCCGTCCCCGCGCCCACGACGACCCAACCCGGCTCCCCGCCGGCCTGCCTCACCTGGTCGAAAAGCTCCTCGGCGAGCCCGCCGGACTGCCAGTCGACCGCCCGTTCCGCCCAGGCGAACTGGTCCATGAAGTGGCCGTTCAGCTCCGCCGCCAGCCGCCGGGCCTCGTCGTAGATCGCCAGCGGCGGGTTCACGAACCGGCATTCGCCGCCGAGCTCCTCCACCGCCGCCGCGCGGGCCGGGGACGGCTCTCCGGGCATGACCGCGATGAACCGGAGCCCGAGCAGCCGGGCGAAGTAGGCCTGGGCGACGGCCGAGCCGCCTCCGGTGGCCTCCACCACCGCGGTGTCCTCGCGGATGCGCCCGCAGGCGACGCCGTACCGGAACAGGGCCCGGGCGAGCCGGTGTTTCAGGGTGCCGGTCGGGTGCGCGGACTCGTCCTTGAGCCGGAGGCCCGGCAGAGGGAGTCTCAGCAGGGGGGTCGGGGCCGTCTCGCCGTCCAGTCGCCTGATCGCCTCTGTTGACCACATGGGGACGAATCTAGAGGGTACGGAGGCAGGCGGCTCCGGGTGGTACGGGCGGCTCTAGACGGTGCGGAGGCAGGCGACGGTCCGGTGGACGGGGATGCCGGGGGCGGGCGGCGCCTGCGTGCGGTTCACCCAGCAGAAGTCCACTCCGGCGGCCTGCGCGCAGCCGCCGTCGCTCGCCGGGGAGTCGCCGACCATGAGCGCGTCGCCGGACTCGGCCTCCAGCAGGTCCAGGGTGTGGTGGAGCAGCTCCCCGTCGGGCTTGCGCAGGCCGACCTCGGGCGCGATCACCACGTGCTCGAAGAACCCGCCGATCCGCGTACGGCGGAGCTTGGCCCGCTGGACATGGGCGATGCCGTCGGTCACCAGGGCCAGCCTGAACCTCCGGGACAGGTGCCGCAGGGCGGCCCTGGCCTCGGGGAACAGGGTCACGTTCCGGCCGAGGGCGTCCTCGAACGCGACCGCGACCGAGGGAAGGGCGCCCATCCTGGCCCAGCGTTCCAGCCGCAGCTCGGCCAGGGTGATCCGGTGCTCGCGGTAGGCGGCCCAGAGCGGCTCGTTGGCGGCGTGGAACCGCGTCAGGAACTCGGCGCGGCCCATCCGGAAGAAGCGGTGGTGGACCTCATGAAGCGCGCCTCGCTCGGTCCGGGCATAGTCGACCACGGTCCCGTCCAAGTCGATCAGCAGGACCTGGTACCGATGCTCCCTCGCCGAGCCCATCGCGCTCCGACAGCCGGAGGATCTCCCCGACCGCCGCCGCGTCCGCGACGTAGATGTGAGGAACGTCGACGAAGACCCTCATTGACCCGCAGCCCACCCCGAGGTCGTCGGCGACCTCCTTCTGGATACTACGCAGCGGCACGTAGTTCAGATAGGAGGTGAACACGTTCTGCGACCGGAAGGCGGCGGTCATCGCCAGCCGTCCGTCGCGCAGCCGGAAGGCCAGGCTGGTCAGGCAGGGCACCGCGTCGGGAGACTCGCCCGGGACGGTCAGGGAGATCCAGCCACTCTTGGTGTACGGCTTGGCGCGCAGCACGTCGACGACCCAGCGGAGCTGGTCGACGCCGAGGAGCCGGCGGAGCCGGCCGCCGTAGCTGTACTTGAAGGGCGGGATGACCGCGCACTCGCTGAACTTGCCGGCGTACAGGGGGATCTTCCCCGAGTCGCCGTAGGACTCCAGGATCGGATCGTCCCAGCTGAGCCCGGCGATCTCGAACAGCACCGCCTGGGCCTCGATGATCGGGCCCCGGTCGTCCTCGGCGGCCCTGCCGTTGGTCCTTACGTGTCGCATCAGCCAGATCCACGTCTCCCCACAAGACGCGAATCTGAGGAGGTCGGGCATTCAGGTCTCCACGTTGGGGAAATGGAAGGGGTTGTGTGGGAGTCTGCGCTGTCGGGAGACGTTGGCGCGGACGTAGTAGACGGCGTAGTGCAGCAGTGCGAGCAGCCCGATGACCACCAGCAGCAGGGCCGTGTTGGGGTCGGCCCCCACCATGCCGAGCGCGCCGACCGCGATGTAGGAGCTGTTGACGAGGGCCAGCATCATCACGTTGATCCCCGGCCAGGCGAGCGGCGCGTAGGTCTCGGGATAGCGGGGGTCCACCGGCAGGTTGGGGGTCCAGCCGAGGGCCGAGAAGTGGTCCTTGAGCTGGACCACGTAGAGCAGGCGGAAGTTGTTGAGCGCACGCGCGGTCCGCATGTGCGCGTTCACCGCCTCGATCAGCCGCAGGAATGGCAACATGTTCAGCAGTCCGAACGCGGCGATCGTCGCGAACAGATACCACGGCACGCCGTCCCAGGAGGTCAGCGCCCCGGGGTTGATCACCTTCGCGCTCGCCAGCGCGATGGCGGCGGCGAACGGGGCGGCGAGCAGGCTCATGGAGAGCCTGGTCATCTTGAGCCGTTCGTCCTTGGCGGCGAGGTAGACGTGGTAGGTCCCGCTGAAGTCCACGGCCACGAGCTGGAGGAAGTCCTTGGGTTCCACGGGCAGGTCGTCGAGCCTCTCGGGCAGCGACTCCGCGGTCATGCGCGGCAACATCTTCCGCATCGGGACCCACTCTCGGGGGCTGGCGGACTTGCGCGGTAAGAAGATTTTGACCCACATGTCAGTCGCGCGCGCGTGATTCGCCACATCTCTCACAACTTCTCTGAGCCATCCGGCATCTAAGGGGTGACGTTGCCGGGGACGGGGGTTTCTCACCATGGGACTGACGGCGCTCGCACCGGGTGATCCCGTACGGCTGGGCGCGTACCGGCTGGCCGGACGGCTGGGGGCAGGTGGTCAGGGGATCGTCTACGAGGCATACGACGCCGAGGGCGGCCGAGCCGCGATCAAGGTGCTGCACGGGGACGTGGCTGCGGACCCGAGACTGCGGACGCGGTTCATGAAGGAGGCGGAGGCGGCGCGGCGGGTGGCGTCGTTCTGCACCGCCCGGATCCTCGCGGTGGATTTCGACGCGCCGAGGCCGTACATCGTCAGCGAGTTCGTCGCCGGGCCCGACCTGCGAAGGGCGGTCCGCGAGGGCGGGCCGTACGCCGGGGACGCCCTGCACCGGCTCGCCATCGCGCTGGCCACGGCGCTGACCGCGATCCACCGCGCGGCGGTGGTCCACCGCGACGTCAAGCCGGAGAACGTGCTGCTCGGCCCGGACGGACCCCGGGTGATCGATTTCGGCGTGGCCAGGACCAGGGAGATGCCGCCGACCACGACGGGGATCGTCGCGGGGACGCCGACGTTCATGGCGCCCGAGGTGTTCGTCGGGCAGCGGGCGGGTCCGCCGGCCGATGTGTTCGCCTGGGGCGGGGTGCTGCTGTTCGCCGCCACGGGCAAGGACCCGTTCCAGGCCGAGACCCTGGGCGGCGTGATGCACCGGGTGCTCACCGTCGACCCCGACCTCGGTGACGTCACCGAACCGCTGCGCTCGCTGATGGCCGCCGCGCTGGCCAAGGAGGCGACGGCCCGGCCGACCGCGCACGAGCTGCTGACGGGCCTGCTCGGCGGGGTGGCGGAGGACGGGGTGGCCGAGGACCTCGTGGCGGGGGCGCGGGCTGCCCGGGGGGTCCTGCCGGCCGGATCCGGCGCGCCCGCGCTCGGCGTGGTCGCCGAGGAGGCCTTCGCCGGGCTGTCGCCCGAGGCGCAGGCCGACGCCCCCGGGGTGCTGCTCCGCATGATCGGTGACGACTCGATCCAGAGCGTCGACTACCGGCCCGAGGACGAGCCGGTGATCGCCCGTTTCGCCGCCGCCGGGCTGCTGGTCAGGGACGGCGCCACCGTCGTTCCGGCCGGAGCGGCCCTGTCGCGGGCCTGGCCCCGGCTGCGTGAGTGGCTGGCGGCCGAGCGCGACGGGCTGCCGGTGCATCGCCGGCTGGCCGAGGCGGCCCGGGTCTGGGAGGAGCGCGGGCGCCTCCCCGGAGATCTCTACCAGGGGGCGTCGCTCCGGGAGGCGCTGCACTGGGCCGCGACCGAGCGGCGCTACCTCGGGATGAACCGCCGGGAACGGCAGTTCCTCGACACGGCCTCGGCCGCGGAACGGCGGCGCCAGCGCAGGCGGCGGCTGGTCACCGCGGGGATGGCCGTGCTGCTCGCCTTCTCGCTGGGCGTGACCGCGATCGCCCTGCGACAGCGGCAGACTCTCGCCGGGCAGGCCGAGGATCTGGGACGGCAGCGCGACGAGTCGGCCGCCCGGGCCGCCGCCGCACGCGCCGACGACCTGCGCGACTCCGACCCCGGGACCGCCATGCGGCTCAGCGTGGCCGCCTGGCGGATCGCCCAGGTGCCGGAGGCGCGCTCCGCGCTGCAGGCCGCGCTGGCCCAGACGAAGATCGACATGTTCACCGACCCCGACGCCACCTCCAGGGCCTCCTACGTCCTGACGCCCGACGCGCGGACGCTCGTGCGGGCGTACGGCGGCGAGGTCGTCATGTACGACGTGGCCACGCACCGGCCGGTCCGGTCGTTGCGGGGAGTGGGAGACCGCGCCGCCGTGACCGCGGCGAGCTCCGACGGCTCGATCCTCCAGGTCGGCGAGCGGCTCTGGGACAGCGCCACGGGCAAGGCCGTCGGCCCGGCGCTTCCCGAGGGGGCGAGGGCGGAGCTGGAGCCGGAGCGGCGGCTGATCTCGATCATCGGCCCCGACCGGCTGGTGATACGCCCGCCGGCCGGGGGCGATCCGCTGGTCTCGGTGGCCGGGACCGAACTGGAGGGGACCGTCTCGCCGGACGGCCGGTGGGCCGCCGTGGCCGGCCGTCAGGGCACGGTCGAGGTCTGGGACCTGACCGCGGGGAGACGGACGTTCAGCCGGAGGATCGACGGCCCCGTCAGCCTCCGCGGGGAGCGGGGAGCGCCGCAGATCGCGTTCAGCCCGGACGGCGCGACCCTCGCGGTCGGCGGCGACACCTCGATCGTGCTGCTCGACCCCGCCGGCGGGAAGCAGCGCGGCGAGCACTTCGCGAGCACCGGCGGCGGCTCGCTCAGGTTCAGCCCGGACGGCCGCTTCCTCGCCGAGCAGGCGGACGACACCCTCTACCTCTGGAAGGTGGCCGACCGGACCATATCCGCGCAGTTCCCCCTGGCGACCTTCGGCAGAGCGCGCTTCACCGCCGACAGCCGCACGCTGCGGTACCCGACCGAGTACGGCTCGGTGGTGTCGGTCGACATCAGCACCGTCACCCACACCGACACACTGGACGTGCCCAGGGAGCGCAGCGGCTGGGAGAGCGCGGCGTTCGCCCCCGGGGGCCGGGTGCTCGCCTACGCCGACCTGGGCGTGGCCCGCCTCTGGGACCCCACCCGGCTGGCCCCGATCGGCGGTCCGCTGACCGCCGACGCGGGTTCGGCAGGGGTGTTCAGCCCGGACGGCAGGACACTCGCCATCCCCCGCAGGGACGGTTCGGCGGTGACCCTGTGGGATGTCGCCACCCGCCGGAGCCTCACCACCCTGGAGACCGGGGCCGGGCCGGTCATGGCCCTCGCCTTCAGCGGGGACGGCCGGAGGCTCGCGGCCGGTGTGGGCGGTGCGGGCGGCAAGGAGATCCAGATCTGGGACGTGCGCGCGGGCAGGATCACCGGGACGGTGCACCGGGGATTCATCGAGAGCCTGGCCTTCCGTCCGGGCGGGGATCCGGGCGACGGCCGGACCGGGGAGCCGGCGGGAGATCCGTACGGCGGCTCGGGCGGCGCTCCGGAGAGTGAACGCGTCGGCGGCTCGGGTGGGGGTTCGGTGGGTGGTGGGGACGGCTCAGGGGGAGAGGTGATCGCGGTCGGGGCGGAACTGGTCGCGCTCCCCGGCGGAAGGACGGTCCGCACGCCCACCGGGGTCAGCGGCCCGGACGTCCGGTCCGCCGCCTTCACCCCCGACGGCCGCGTCCTGGCCCTGGGGCTGGCCGACCAGCGCGTCCTTCTGTGGGACGTCGAGCGCGGTGCGCGCCTGGGTGTCCTGAGCGTCAAGGGGCTCCAGCCGCCCTTGCGGTTCTCTCCCGACGGCCGGGTGCTCGTCACGGCGGGAGACGGTGTCCACCTGTGGGACATGACCACCCAGCGTGAGATCGGCGCCCTCCCGATCGCGGTGACCGCCCTCGATCTGGCTTTCAGCCCGGACGGCCGGATCCTCAACGCGGTGGCACGCGACGGCTCGGTCAGCCATCTGCCGGTGGAACCCTCCCTGGTCGCGGAGTCGGTCTGCGCCCGGGTGGGCTCCGGGCTGTCGGCAGCCGAGTGGGAGCGCCTCATCCCCGGTATCACCTATCGCGAGACCTGCGGTGGATGAGGCCCATGATCGGTGAGATCCGTGGCGGTGAGACCTGCGGTGGATGAGACCCATGATCGGTGAGTTCTGCGGTGGTGAGTTCTGCGGTGGTGAGTTCTGCGGTGGTGAGTTCTGCGGTGGTGAGTTCTGCGGTGGTGAGTTCTGTGGCGGTGAGATCGGTGGCGATGGGGAGAGGCAGGCGGTTCCCACCCGGACGGTCCACCGCACATATGGGGTTTGAGGCTGTGGACGGCGGTGCCCTGCGTAGGCTCCTGCTGTGGATGAAAGCCAGGAGTACACCAGGTATCGCCAGGACTCGGCGGTGCTCGCCGAGATCGGACGCTTTCTCGACCCCCAGGTCGCACGTCTCACCGTCCGGCTCTCCGGGGACCTGGCACGGGCCGCGGTCGCCGCGTGGGACCGCGACGAGGAGGGAGAGGTCGGAGAGGAGACCGTCGAACAGGCCCGTGTCCGGGACCGTGCGGCGTCCCTGGCGCTGATCGGCCTCGCCGTGGCGGATCGCGGCACCGCCTCGGGTGACGAGATCGTCGTGGAACTGGATGTGACGGAGGTCGCGGCCGCGCTTCTGGCCGCCTACGACGAGGACGTCATCCCGCTGGAATCCCCCTGACCTCCAGCCCCTGACCTCAGGACTCCCGCCCCTCCGCCCATCCGCCCTTCTGACCTCCATGCCCCTGACCCCCTTCCTCCCCGACTTCCGACGCCCTGACCTTCGGACTCCGCCTCCCCGACCTCCGGACTCCGTGTCCTCTGCGACCTGTGCTCTTTGAGGCCCGTGTCCCTTGAGGCCCGTGTTCCCTCTATCCCTCTGTTCCCCTCTGTTCCTCTGCTCCCGGCTGTCCGGCGCATGATCTGCGGTGCCGTACGGACGCAATAAGCTGGCACCGGTGTCGCAGCGAGGGCGAGGTGAGTTCGCGGTGCGCAAGTCAGGGATCATGCAGACGCTTGATCTGGTGGATGTCGGCGAGCACGTGTGCTGGGTCGTTGATCCGGACCAGGGATACACGGCCGCCACCTCGACGTTCCTGGCAGACGGCGAGCTCTTCGGCGACAAGGTGGTCATCTTCGGTTCGGCGTTGGAGCCCTCTCCGGCCGCCGGCACTCCCCGCGGGGCGGTGGTCGTCGATCCGCGGCTGATCCGTGGCGCGGGCCCCACCCCCGACATGAGTTCGATACTGGGCCTGGTGCGGCGCGAGGCGGACCGGGCGGGGCGCCAGGGCTACCGCGCCCTTCGCGTGCTCGCCGTGATGGACCAGCTCGTGCCGCCGGGGGCGGGCGTGGACACGCTGATCGACCACGAGCTGCGCCTTGACGAGCTCGTGGCGGACAGCGCGGCCATCATGGTGTGCGCCTACGGCCGTGACCGTTTCGGCGCCGCCACGTTGGACCACGTGGCATGTGTTCACCCTCGTGAACTGGGCAGTGAATGGGCGGGGCCGTCGTTTCGGATGTTCAACTCGGGGCCGGACAGCTGGAGCCTGTGCGGAGTGGTCGACTCCGACGGCGCCGCGGCGTTCAGCGCCGCACTGACCGCCGCCGCGGCGCTCTCGCCGGCGCTACGGCTCCGTTTCGACGAACTGGAGTTGATGGACGCATCCGGAATGCGCGCGCTCGTGGAAGCCGCCACCCGGGCCCCGGTCCGCAGCATCACGGTCGAGGGCGCGAACCCGACAGTGCGCTCCTGCTGGGAGATGCTCGGCTACAGCACCTACGAGGCACCCGTGGAGCTGACGCCATGACCACTCAAGTCACCGGAGCGGAGAGGACCGCAGGACTCCGCCACGAGCTTTACTCCTACTCGGGGGAGAGGCAGTTCCTCGACGGGACCCTGTCCTTCATCGAAGACGCGCTGGCGGCCGACGAGGTCGTCCTGGTGTCCGTCCCCAAGAGCAGGGAACAGATCATCCGCGCGGAGCCGGCCGGCTCCGACCCTCGCGTGGTGTTCATGGACGTCTCCACGCTGGGCCGCAATCCCGCCCGGCTCATCCCGGCCTGGCAGCGGTGGATCAGCGAGCGGGCGGAGGAGGGGCGTCCGGTGCGCGGCATCGGCGAGACCGACTGGAGGGGGCGTGGCGCGGCGGAGATCGCGGAGCTGCGCTATCACGAGTGGCTGCTGAATCTCGCCTTCACCGGCTCGCCGGCATGGTGGCTGCTGTGCCCCTACGACACCGACACGGTCGACCCCACGACCATGCGGGCGATCAGCCAGTGCCATCCGTTCGTCCTGGAGCAGGGCGTTCACCGGGAGTATCCGGACTACGTCCAGGAGCCCTTCGTCTGGGACGACCTGGAGCCGGCGTGCGACCCGTTCGAGGAGTTCCCCTACCGCAGGGGGGATCTCGCGGCCGTCCGGGAAAAGGTGTCGGCCTGTGCCGTTCCGCATGGCCTGCAGGGGGAGCGGCTGAGGGAGACCATGATCGCGGTCACCGAGGTGGCCGGCAACAGCATCGCCCACGGCGGCGGCCACGGAACCCTCCGCACCTGGGTGCAGGGGGGCACGCTCGTCTGCGAGTTCCACGACGACGGGGTGATGACCGATCCCATGATCGGCCGTAGGCTCCCGAGCCCCCGCCCGTTGAGCGGCCGGGGCATGTGGCTCGTCCACCAGCTGTGCGACCTGGTGCAGATCCGCTCCGCTCAGGGGACCGGCACGACCGTCCGCCTGCACATCGTGATCGCTCCGGTCTGACCGCCGGCCACCCGGTCACCCGCCCTGGAGGGCCTCCTCCACGGAGGTGGAGAGCGTGAAATAGGGCAGGACCCCGGTGGTGGTCAGCATGTGACGCAGGGTGCGGCTCACCCCGGCCAGGATCAGGCGGGTCCCGCTCTCCTGGCTCCGGCGCAGCATCCACAGCAGTTCGGCGAGCCCGGTGGAGTCGCAGAAGGTGAGTCCGGCGAGGTCGAGGACGAGCGTCGGTGAGTCGCCGGTGTCGCTGGTCCATGCCTGGCTGAGCTCTCGCCGGAACGTCGGCGCGTAGTCGTAGTCGAGCTCGCCGATCGCACGGACGACGATGGCGCCGCCGTGCGATCCGGACAAGATGAGGAGCGTGGCCACATCTTCGGTTGACATCGGGAACTCCTTAGACCCGCAGTTCACAGGGCGGGCGTTCCCTCTGTCCTACCAGGTATGCGGATCCGGCGACTCATGATGGCCAAGAATCGGAGGGGACGAAATGCCCTGAACGTGTCCAGGGTACGGCGGCGCGGAGGTCTGCCCGCCCGATGGACGTCTTCGGTGCGGCGCCCGCTGCGCGGACGGAGGCGCCGCCGGGAGATCGGACCTCCCCGCGGCGCCTCCACCGGCTCCGCTCTCCCTACGGGTTGGTGGTGATGGTGAAGGTCGACGTCGTGTTCCTCACGTTCGTCGCGTTGTTGCTCAGCCTCAGGTTGTTGAAGGTCACCGAACCGACCGCCGGGCCCTGGCCGGGCTCGGGCATCTCGTTGGCCCAGATTCCGAACCCGGACTTGGCGTCGAAGGCGTCCCCGCTCTTCTGGGCGCCCGAGATCGAGATGTTCGTGAAGACCGTGTCCTTGACCGGGAACTGCGGCTGGCCGCCCACGTAGTTCGTCTGGAACATGATGCCGCTGTAGGTCGGGTCCACGATGTCCACGTCGCTGACGCGGATGCCCTGGAAGACCTTCGAGGCGGAGAAGACCCAGATCGCCGGGAAGGTCTGCGCGCCCCAGAAGTGGCCGCCGGCACGGACGATGGAGATGTTCTCGAACTTCGTCGGCGGGTCGGCGCCGAAGCCGTTCATCGGGTAGCCGAAGTCGAGCGAGCTGATCGTGATACCGGAGTAGACCAGCGTGTCCGCGATGTAGATGTTCCTGAAGACGTTGTCGTAGCCGCCGTAGACCGCGACGCCGGCGGCGCGCCAGGTCAGGATGGAGGTCAGGTTCTCGTAGACGTTGCCCTTCATGTCGGCCCCGCCGGCGTCGATGGCCGAGAACAGCGCGAAGCTGTCGTCACCCGTCGCGCGGGCCTCGTTGTTGACGACGTGGTTGTCCGTGCTGCCGTTGGTCATGTTGATGCCGTCGGCGAACATGTTGCGGATCCGGGAGTTCTTGATCGTCACACGGTCGGTGTTCGCGCCCCAGTACAGGCAGACCATGTGCTCGTTCCAGATGTTGTCGATCACCACGTCGGCGACGTTGGAGAAGTCGAACACCTTGCCCGGGCCGTCGATGCGTGAGGTGTAGTTCCCGAAGTAGGCGAAGTTCGCGAACGAGGAGCCGTTGGCCGTTCCCTCCGCGCGGAATCCGACGTCGGTGTTGTCCTGGGTCGACGGGGCGCGGAACTGGGTGTACCAGGGGCCGGCGCCGACCACCTTGACCGCCTTGCCGTACACCTGGAACTTGCTCGCCGTCTGGTAGGTGCCCGGCGGCAGGTAGACGCCGACGAGGGCGCCGGTGTTGTCCATCCGGACCTTGTCGAGCGCGTTCTGCACGTCCTGGTGCGTGAAGCCCGCGGGCACCGTGTACTTGGCGGGGTCGGGGTTCGCGATGGGCGACACCTGCTCAAGGTTGATGAAGTCGATCGCGTACGTCGTGGTGTTGGCCGGGTCCTTCTGCAGCCTGATCTTGCTGCCGGCCGGGACGGTCGTCCCGAGCATGACGTTGGCCTCGTCGTAGATGTGGCGCGGTCCGCCCGCTCCCGGCGAGTTGCCCGGGCTCGCCTCGTTCCCGTACAGCCACGCGTACTTGGAGGTCAGGTTGATGGGCTTGAGGAAGGTGCCGTTGACGTAGACGTTGAGCGTCGAGTCGATCCCGCCGCCGCCCGCCGCGTCGGGGATGGAGAAGCGGGTGACGAGGGTGTTCGTGCTGGCCTTGGTCGTGAACTCGACGTAGCTGCCGTTGGAGTTCAGTGTCACCGCCCTGCGGCCGGAGGCCTCGCCCGCCAGGTTGCCGATGTCCCTGTTCGGGCTGAGGACGGCCGCCCCGCCGCCGACGACGGCGTCCTCGGCCTCGTACATGTCGTAGGGCATGTTGGCGCCGCGCCCGACGAAGAACGGCTGCGTGCCGGTGTTGTTCTGCCGCTTCACCGGCAGCTCGTTGGCGTCGTCGGCCAGTACCGTCTTGACGCTGTACTTGCCGTTGGCCGCCGTCCATGTGCCCAGGTTGACCGGGCTGGTCGTGGCGCCGGCGGCGATCACGCCGCTGTGGGAGCCGGTCAGCGTGCGGACGACGGTGCCCGCCTCGTTGGAGACCGTCAGCGTGATGGCGTGGGCGCCGCCCGCGGAGGCCACGGTGCCCTGGTTCCTGATCGCCACGGAGAAGGTGACGACGTCGCCGTTCGCCGGGTTGCTCGGCGTCCAGCTGGTCGTCGCGACGAGGTCCGAGCTGTCGACGGGCCTGACGACGAGCGGGGACGGGGCCGTGTGGCCGTTGTTGGTCTCGTTCTGCTCGATGACGCTGTTGGCCTCGTCGACCTTGGAGCTCAGCGGGTAGGTGCCCGCGTCACGGGGACCGACGCCGGCGGACACGCTGGTGGACGCTCCGGCCGCCAGCGCGCCGACGGCGGCGGTGCCGACCTTGGCGGTGCCCAGGTAGAAGTTGACGTTCGTCGCGCCGGAGGCCGCCGTCCCGATGTTCTTGACCGTGGCGGTCAGCGTGACGGAGTCGGTCTCGACCGGGGCCGAGGGAGCCGACGACATGCCCGTGATCGTCAGGTCCGGGTTGGCGGCCGGCGTGCCGATGACCTGGAACTCGGCGACCTGCCCGGCGGGCGCGCCGGAGTTCGTGGTGATCTTGAGCTGGACGTCGGCGGCCGTGGCGGTGACCGGGATCGTCACGGTGTTGCCGGAGGCGGGGTTGAAGGTGTAGACCGCCGCCGAGGACAGGTTGGTGAAGGAGGAGGAGCTCTGCTCGCGTCCGAGGACCTGGATGGTCTGCGTGCGCGTCCCCCACGCGCTGTCGGGGTTCAGCTTCAGCACGACCGAGTTGACGGCCGCGTTCGAGCCCAGCTGCACGGTGAGCGTGCTGGGATAGCTGCCTCCGTTGCCTTCCCAGTAGGTCGCCACGTTGTTGTCGTTGGCGTTCGTGGCCACGAAGGTGAAGACCGAGGACGACGCGGTGATCGGCTTGCCGACGGCCAGGTTGGAACCGCCGCCGCCGCTGCCGTTGCGCGTGACGGTGTTGCTGGCGGCGGACTGATTGCCCGCCGCGTCCTTGGCCTTGACCTGGTACGACACCGTCGCGCCGGCGGGCTGACCGTCGGTGTAGGTCAGGACATCGCCCGCGACGCTGCCGCGCAGGGCGTTGTTGGCGTAGACGTCGTAGCCGGTTACGCCCACGTTGTCGGTGGAGGCGTTCCAGGTCAGCCTGATCTGGCCCGAGGCGGGTTCGGTGTAGGCCAGGTTCGCCGGCGCGGTCGGCGCCTGCGTGTCGTCACCGGGGCCGGCGGGGCCGTACACCTCCAACTCGGACAGCTGGCCGGCCGGCCAGCCCGTGTTGCCCGTGATGGTCAACCGCACGTACCGGGTGCTGGTCGCGGTGAAGTTGATCGTCACCGTGTTGCCGGTCGCCGGGTTGAAGGTGTAGCCCGCCGACGGGACGATGGTGGCGGAGGGCGGGCCGCTCGTGCCGCCCTGAACGGTCAGGGTCTGGGTCCTGGTGGCCCAGTCCGTCGCCGGCGGCAGTTTCAGGACGACCTTGTTCACGCTGGTGGAGGCTCCGAGGTCGACCTGGACCCACTGCGGGAAGGTGTTGTTGACGCTCTCCCAGTAGGTGGCCGCGTTGCCGTCGTTGACGTTGCCGGCTGTGTAGGGGTTGTTGGCACTGCCGGCCGAGGCCGGCTTCCCCGCGGCCAGGTTGGGGTCGGCCGCCGCCGAGGCGGGGGAGATCGGTCCGAACAGGGCGAGCAGGCTGGTCGCGAGCGCCGCCGCGGTCAACCGTAACAACGGGACGTGCTTGTTTCTCATGGCGTTCCTCTGTCTCTCGTCTGGAACGGCAGGTGCGGAGAGGAGACCGTGGCGTCCGCCGCGCGACGCACTCGACCACGGGCGGGTACGGGCCTCGCCGGCGAGGGATGGATGCCGGGTCCCTGGGGCCGGCGGGCGGGCGGGCCGGGGTGACCGGTCGTTGTACACGGCCGTGCTCTCCGGTCCGCCTCCGGTGGCGGATCCAGGTGTCGCGGCCGACCGCGGTCGCCGGGCGGCGACCGGACACGCAATGCCGAAGCCGACATCACCTGGGGCCTCTCCGTGGGGGGTGCGGAGCGGGTGCACGGACACTGCGTATCCCTGCGAGAAGTTGCGAAGAACAGCTAGAAAGTAACGATGCTTTGCAAGAATCTTGCATTGCGTTGGCCAAATGTTAACTACGTGCTACAGCCGCGTCAACGGTTCGAAAAAAACGGTCTGTTGCGACATATCGCCCTGTGGCCAATCCCGGCCGGTGGCGGGCCGGGTGGATCGTTCCGTGCCGGCCGGAGCCGGAGGGGAAGTGCCGGCGGATGCCGTGCCGTACGGGGTCTCGGAGGATCGTGGAGCCGATGCGCTCCGGCCGGAGAGGGGAAGCGGTGCGGCCGGAGGAGGGAAGGCGCTCCGACTGGAAGGGGCGTGACGAGCCGACACGCCGAATTCATTTCAAAACTGTTGGCAATAACCATTCACCATGGCGCTGGCGCGACCCGGTCCGCGGATTCCGACTGGAGGTCTAGGGGTAGCGTGACCGCGGCATGAGTTTGTTTTTGGCTCGGGGTGCGAATGATCCGTGACATGACTTGTGAAATGAACGGTGGCCGGCGCCCCGGAGTGCGCAGGACTGCCTATGGCCTGGCATTCACGCTGATATGCGGAATGTGCTCGACTGCCCCGGTCTCAGCCGGAACCTCGACGCCGGGCTCGCCGCCCAACCCGGCCGCGCCCGTCCTTTTCACGCTGGAGGCGAGGAGCAGTGCGAGTCACTCCAATTTGCGCGGGAACTGGATCAGGCGGACCTTCGATCTCAAGGTGCAGGTGCGGGGCGAGGGCACCGAAGCGACGACCATTATCGGGATCGGCCGGAGCGGAGCGGGACTGAAGCTGCTCACGCCCGTGGCTCGCGGCCCCTATGTGCTCCAGCCCGGAAAGATTGTGACTTTCAAACTCGGTTACGAGATCACCAAATGCAGCGATGTTCAGGAAGGAGAATGGTCGGTGCCGATCCATGTGCGATCGGATGATGGAGACACGATCGTCTACTCTCCCCTGCGACTCTTCAACGTGGGCACGAGAGGGCCGGTCGACCTGCCCTGGCAGACCGCGCTGGCCAATCAGGTGTGCTAGCGCGGGAGCGGAACGCGAGAGACGAGAGCGCTGTTCTCCCGCCGCGCCGATGACGGACGGCCGGAGAACAGCCGGCCCCCGGGTCGGGGAGGAGGATCTCTCCCGTCCGGGGGCCACGTCCTGCAGACGCCACCGGTGCTCCCGGGGCCGCGTCCTGGAGACGCCGCCGGTGCTCCCGCGCGTCCGCGGGCACCCTCGGAGCCGCCTGGTGGAGCGGAGTCAGTCCCAGCGCCGCGCGTTGTCCGCGTTCAGTGCGCCACTGGTATCCGGTATGACGCAGAACAGCAGGCCCGCCGGGTCCCGCATGACCCACCAGCCGTTCGTCTGCCGTACGCGCCTGGCTCCCAGCCCTTCCAGTCGCGCGACCTCCGCCTCCAGGTCGTCGGTATGGATGTCCAGGTGCACCCGGCTCTCCCCCTCACCGATACGCTGGGTGAGCAGCCCGATCTCCTGACCGGGGAGCAGGGCGCCGTGATAGTCCGGGTAGTGGGCGGACGAGGTCATCGTCTGGCCGGTCGCGGCCTGCCAGAACCCCACCTCCTCGTCATGCTCCGCCTCCGGCACATCGATCACGATCTTGTCGATCCTGCTGTGGTGCGGCACGTACGTCACCTTCCGGCTGGCGGGTCTGCGCAGGCCGGATCATGCGTCACAGAACCGGCTACGTCACTGTAACGGCCCGGTTCGACGGTCCGGCCGGGACCCCGGTACGCGAAACAGCAATCTGGAAGATCCCACCGTCCCCGGTGCGGGCCATGATGAGTTCTCGACGAACTCAGGAGTGCCGATGCGAACCGCACACCGGACCTGTCCTATCTGCGATGCCGTCTGCGGCCTGCGGCTCACGCTCGACGGTGCCGGACGTGTCACGTCGGTCAAGGGCGACCCGGACGACCCGTTCTCCAAGGGGTTCGTCTGCCCCAAGGGCGCGAGCCTGGGCCGTATCGACGAGGACCCCGACCGGCTGCGCGTCCCGATGATCCGCAAGGGCGGCGAGTGGCGCGAGGCCACCTGGGAGGAGGCGTTCCAGGCCGTCGACCAGGGCCTCAAGAACGTCATCGACACCCATGGCCGCCAGGCCCTGGCCGTCTACTTCGGCAATCCGACCTTTCACACCATGGCCGGCTTCATGTACCGGGTACCGCTCACCCAGTCACTCGGCACCCGCAACGTCTTCTCCGCCAGCACCATCGACCAGATACCGAAGCAGGTGGCCGGCGGCCTCATGCTCGGCGACCCGATGGCCATCGCGGTGCCCGACCTGGACCGCACCGATTACCTGCTGATCCTCGGGGCCAACCCGGTGGAGTCCAACGGCTCGCTCTGCGCCGCCCCGGACTTCCCCGGGCGACTGAAGGCGCTGCGCGCGCGGGGCGGCAAGCTGGTGGTCGTCGACCCGCGCCGCACCAGGACCGCGGCCGCCGCCGACGAGCACCTGTTCGTACGGCCCGGCACCGACGCCTACCTGCTGCTCGGCATCGTGCACACCCTCCTCGCCGAGGATCTCACGAAGATAGATGTCGAGGTGAACGGCCTGGCGGAGCTCCGGCGGCTGGCGGAGGAGTTCACCCCGCAGGCCGCGGCGCGGGTGTGCGGGGTGCCGGCCGGGGAGATCGTACGGCTGGCCCGCGAGCTGGCCGCCGCCCCCACGGCCGCCGTCTACTCCCGCATCGGCACCTGCACCGCCGAGTTCGGCACCGTCGCGCAGTGGCTGGTCGACGTGCTCAACATCCTGACCGGCAACTTCGACCGCCCCGGCGGGGTCATGTTCACCAGGACCGCCGCCGTCGAGCTTTTCCGCACGGGGCAGCCGTATACGGCGGGAAACTGGCACAGCCGCGTCCGCGCGCTGCCGGAGGCGCTCGGCGAGCTGCCGGTGGCCACCCTCGCCGACGAGATCGAGACCCCCGGTGAGGGGCAGGTCAGGGCGTTGATCACGGTGGCGGGCAACCCGGTGCTGTCGGCGCCGAACGGGCCCCGGCTGGACCGGGCCTTCCGCGACCTGGACTTCATGGTCTGCGTGGACCCCTACCTGAACGAGACGACCAGCCACGCCGACGTCATCCTGCCGCCGCCGCGCATGCTGCAGATGCCGCACTACGATTTCCTGCTGCTGACCGTCACGGTGCGCAACTACGCCCGGTTCTCCCCGCCGATCCTGCCGCTGGAGCCGGGGCAGCAGTCGGAGGCCGAGATCCTGGCACGGCTGACGATGATCGTCTCCGGTCAGGGGGCGGACGCCGACCCGGCCATGCTCGACGAGATGATCCTCGACCAGGTGCTCCGCGGGGCCACCGAGATTCCGGGCTCACCGTTCGAGGGCAAGGAAGTGGCGGAACTGCGCGCCGGGCTGGACGGTGACAGCGGGCCCGAGCTGATGCTGGACGCCATGCTGCGGCTCGGCCCCTACGGCCTGTCGCTGGCAGACCTGCGGGCCAACCCGCACGGCGTCGACCTGGGCGCGCTGGAGCCGCGGCTTGAGGAGTTGCTGTGCACGCCTTCGGGCCGGGTGGAGCTGGCCCCGCGGCCGCTGGCCGAGGACGTCGGACGGCTGCGCGGGCGGCTGGCCGTACGGCCGGCGGAGATGGTGCTGATCGGGCGGCGCCAGCTGCGCTCCAACAACAGCTGGCTGCACAACGTGGGGACGCTGGTCGGCGGGAGCAACCGGTGCACGCTGCAGATCCACCCCGACGACGTGACCAGGCTCGGGCTCGGCGGGCAGGCCGTGATCCGCTCGGCCGCGGGCGAGCTGACCGTCCCGCTGGAGCCGACCGACACGATCATGCCGGGGGTGGTGAGCCTGCCCCACGGCTGGGGCCACTCCGGGAGCGCGCAGCGGGTCGCGGCGGAGCACGCCGGGGTCAACGCCAACACGCTGACCGACGAGTCGGTGGTCGACGCCCTCTCCGGAAACGCCGTGTTCAACGGGGTCCCGGTCACGCTCAGCCCTTGTGAGGCGGGAGAGCTGTCCCCGGCGTCCGCCTGACCGCCCGGAGGGCCACGCCGGCGCCTGGGCCGTGATGATCCACCGGGACGGCCACGATGGCGCCTGGTGGGCCGTGACGATCTCCCGGCCCGGCCGTGTCGCCGGTCGTGTGACGCGGCCGGCGATCCAGGGCAAGACCGAGGTCCAGGTCCCGGTCCTACCGGTTGACCTGGACCTTAGCCCCTGCGGGATCGCTGCCCGCAGGGGTTTCCGCCGCCCACCTCAACAGCCCCTGCCACCGCGGAGACCGGCGGCGCTCTCCGGAAAGCGGTGCTCACCGGAGAGACGGCGGGGGAACGCGTCGTCGAACGTCAGGGGACGATCTCCATCTGCGCCATCATCCCGAGGGAGGAGTGCTCCAGGAAGTGGCAGTGGTAGACGTACCGTCCGACGTAGTCGGTGAAGGTCGCCTTCACCCGTACGGAGGTGCCCGCCGGGATGAGCACGGTGTCCTTGCGCCCCGCGTCGTCCAGCGAGGGCGTCTGGCCGTCGCGGTCCAGCACCTGGAACTGCACGAGGTGCATGTGGAAGTTGTGGGGGAACCCGAACTGGCCGTCGCCGTTGGTGATCGTCCAGATCTCCGTGCTGCCCCGTTTGACCTGGAAGTCGGCCCGGTTCGGGTCGTACGTCTTGCCGTCGACCAGGCCCACGGGGGGGAAGGCCGCGATGTCGAAGCTCAGCGTCACGTTGCGGTTGACCGTCGCGGCCGGGAGAACGGGGAGCGCGCGGAGCAGGTCGGGCACGTGGCTGGAGTCCGCCGCCTGCCGGACGACGTCGAACCGGAGCACCGGTGTGGCCCCGTCGGAAAGGACCAGCTGCGTGCCGACCGGGTAGCGCGAGAAGTCCACCACGATCTCCACCCGCTCGGCCGAGCTGAGCCGGATCGCGGTCCGGGAGACCGGCGCGGGCAGCAGGCCGCCGTCGGAGGCGATCTGCGTCATCTCCTCACCGCCGAGGCTCAGGTTGAAGGTCCGCTCGGTGGCGCCGTTGAGCAGCCGGAAACGGTATTTGCGCGCGGCGACCGGGAAATACGGCTGGGGTTTGCCGTTGGCGAGGATGACGTTGCGCTCGGCCGGATTTCCGCCGAAAAGCATGGCGCCGTCCGCGTCGAAAAGGGCGTCACGGATCATGATCGGTACGTCGTAGTCCCCCCGCGGCAGCCGGAGGTCCCTTTCGCTGTCGTCGTCGATCAGATAGAAGCCGTGCAGGCCGCGGTAGACGTTCTCCGCCTCGGTGTGATGGCTGTGGTCGTGGTACCAGAGCGTCGCGCCCTGCTGCCGGTTCGGGTAGTTGTACCACCGCGCCTGCCCGGGCTGGATGAGCTCCATCGGATGGCCGTCGTTGTCCGCCTCGACGTGGCCGCCGTGCAGGTGCACGTTCGTCGGCCGGTTGAGAAGGTTGTTGTACCTGATCATCACTCGGCGCCCGGTCTTGGCCCGGATGGTGGGGCCCACCAGCTGGTTGCCGTAGGTGAAGGTCGGGGTGCTGACGCCGGGGAGGATCTCGAGGTTCGTGTGCCGGATGTCGATCCGGTAGATGTCGACGTCGTTGGTCGACAGCGTCGGCCTCAGCACCGGGGGTATGGGCATCCGCACGGCGAACGGCGTGGCGGTCAGCGCCGCTCCGACCCGTGCCGGCTGGACGCCGTGCTCGTGCGGGCGGAGGCCGGGCACGGCCGAGAAAGCGCTGCGGTCGTCGAGGAGCAGTCCTTTAACGCCCACCGCACCGCCGAGCGTCAGAGCGCCCACGGCCAGCATGTTCCGTCTGGTCAGCATCAGTTCCCCTATCGCTGCGTCGCATCGACTGAACCCTGTGACGTCCGGACCGGTAATCCGTATCCGTTTTAAGGCCATATGGCCTTTCGTCGCGATCTGACCCGATTTACCCCGTTAACTGGTTGACCGCCAAGCCGATCTTCGCATTGGCGTTTTCTGGCGTCTTCTTCTGTATTGCTGTTTACGTTTCCCATCGTGCGCCACTGGTTTGCGGGCCATTTCGGGGCTGGAAGCCGGGGGGAGATCCCGAGGCGGCGGCGTTCGTCCGCTCGGTCGCGGACGGGAACGAGACCGTGCCGACCGTGACCGTGGCCGGAAAGGCGATGGTGAACCCCTCGAAGGGCCGGCTGCTCGAAGCGGTCAGGACGCACGCCCCCCACCTGGCGCCCGGCGCCGGACGAGTGACCGGAGAGCGTGACTGACAGAGCCGGTGCGACGTCCCGCGGCGCCGGTGATCAGGTGGTGTCCGCCGGGGATTCCGCGGAGTCCGGGTGTCGGATCCGGCTGCTACAGTCCGCGCATGAATCGACGCGTGCCCTTCACCGGTGAAGAGAAGCAGAGTCTGCACGTCAGCCTTGACCGGCACCGCGACGTGGTGCTGTGGAAGCTCCACGGCCTCGACGACGAGCAGCTGCGGCGGCCGATGACCCCGTCGGGGACGAGCCTGCTGGGCCTGGTGAAACACCTGGCGAGCGTCGAATACGGCTGGTTCTGCGAAACTTTCGGACGCGAGATCGAGCCGCTCCCGTTCGACGACGAGGACGAGAACGCCGATCTGCGCGTGGAGCCGCACGAGACCACCGCCGACATCGTGGAGTTCTACGGCCGTGCCCGGGCCGCGGCCGACCGGGTGATCAACGAGCTCGATGTCGAGGACACAGGCACGGCCTGGTTCGGCGACACGGTGACGATGCGCTGGGTGCTCATTCACATGATCGAGGAGACCGCCCGGCACGCCGGCCACATGGACATCGTGCGAGAGCTCCTCGACGGGGCGACCGGCGACTATCTCCGGGAGTGAAACGGGAGGCTCGGGGCGCCGGACGAGGTCGGCAGGGCGGTCCCCCGCTTCCGGGGAGCCGCCCTGCGAGCCGCCGGGCTATGGGAGCCGGTCGAGAATCCAGGAACAGAGTTCTTCGGTGATCTTGGTGTGTCCCTCGTTCTCGGACGCGAGCTTGAACTCGTCCAGCTCGCTGTCGTCGGGCGAGAGGCTGTCGATGTCGACGTACAGATCGTCGCGGGAGTCGATGTCCCTGATGGCGACGGCGCTGACCGCCGGGACGAAGCAGTGCGAGCGGATCGGGACCTCGACGCCGAAGCCGAGGTGGGCGAGCTTGTTGAGCGCGTCGGCGAGGATTCCGAAGCCCTCCAGCGTGCCGCCGGGGGCGCCGTCGATGTCGGGGAGGCCGGGAGCGTGGATCTCCGGCCGCTGCAGGGTCACGACCCGCAGCTTGGCGACCAGCGAGTCGCTGCCCGTCGGCTGGGTGCGCAGGTCGGTGCCGGTGACGGCCAGTCCCTTGCCCCGCAGGGCGGACCGCCCGGGCCGCACGCCGTTGCCGGTGCCCGAACCGACGCCGTTGGCGACGCCGATCAGCCGGGGTACGCGCGGCCAGCCGCCGACGCGGTCCAACTCGGTGAGGAACTCGGTCCGCTCCTTGTCGACGGAGGGCGAGTCCCGCCACTCCGCGATGTGCTGCGACAGCAGCTGGCGGGAGGCCGGGCTGTTCATCTGGTCCGAGAACCGGCTGTCGAGCACGCGGATGTAGTGCGCGAACGCCTGGAGGGCGATGGGGATCCAGGCCCCGCGGTGCGGGCTGTCGTAGGACCAGTACAGCGCCGTCTGGTGGTCCATCCTCATGGTCTCCAGCTTGGCGAGGGCGTGCCGGGTGACCAGGCCGCCCATGCTGAAGCCGCCGACCGCGAGCGGATGGTCGCCCTGCCGCCGCGCGATCGCCTCATGGATCGCCGCGGCGGCGGTCTCCGAGTTGTCCATGATCGACGCGCTGCGTTCGGTGAAACCGAGGAGGACGACGTCCCTGCCGCGCCGGCGCAGCTCGCTGAGGAGCGGGTACGTGCCGAACTCCAGGGCGTTCCAGGAGAAGTCGGGGGTGCTGGGCCCCGTGTTGAAGCCGTCCGCCATGATGACGGGCCGGGTCAGGCCGCTGTTGCCCTCCCCGTGGTAGACCCAGGCGGTGCCGCCGGGCAGGTCCCACACGTCGTTGGGCGGCGGTGGGAGCTGGGTGGGGGGCTCCTGGGGGCCGGGAGCCAGAATGATGGGCGGCGCGGTCCGGAAGGCAGCCGCGATCTGCTGTTCGTTCTGTTCGCTCATGTTCGTCCTCTTTGGCGATGACAACTGAATGCATCAGTTTGATTACATACAGTAATCAACGACCTGGCCGTGACGGCGCAGGCGCGTTCAGGGGCGCGTCGAGGACGGACGCCCGCGACCAGACGAACCACTCAGGCCGTCCGGACCGGGAATCGGGAAGGGGCGGTGACGACCTGAGTCGTCACCGCCCCTTCCTGTCGTGCGTGGTCCGCGCCCCGAACTAGCTCTGCGGCGCCGGGATCTGCACCGGCGGGCAGCGCGGGTCGAGCCGTACCTTCGCCAGATCCCGGCCGACGATCGTCCACGCGTCGAACGAGCCGGGTTCGAACTGCAACTGCGGATTGGTGTGCCACTCGTCGCCCAGCCCGGTCGCCAGCAGCTTGGTCTGCGATCCGAGCTCGTAGGCGTTGCCGCCGCCGAAGTAGGTGGAGGTGAACACCCGGCCCTTGTGGACCTGCAGCTCACCGTGTCCCGACAGCAGGCCCTGGTGCTTGATGGTGCCGGTGGCGGGGTCCAGGGCGATCCAGGCGCCCAGCACGCGCTTGTAGACCGCGTACAGCAGCCCGTTGTGCACCTTGAGGTCCTGGAAGGTGCGGTGGTTCGGCAGCGGGTCGATCTGCCACACCACCTTGCGCTGCTTGAGGTCGAACGCGGCGATCGAGGCCGTCGTCTTGGTCGGCGGCGTGCCGCCTCCGCCGAGCACGTCGCCACCGAGGTAGACGACGCCGCGCTCGGAGTCGACGCTCAGGCTCATCAGGCTCTGGTCGGGGATGACGTCCGGGTAGACGTCCATCTTCCCCGTGTCGGGGTCGAGCACCGTCAGGGCGCCCTTCAGCTTCGCGCCGGTCGGTGCGGAGGCCACCAGGATGGTGTCGGTGACGGGGTCGTGCTCGATGTCCCACGGCCGCGACTGGTCGTGCCCGATGTAGCCGAAGCTGCGCACTTCGTCGGTGTGCACGTCGATGGAGATGATCTGACCGCTCGGATACAGCGCGGCGTAGATCTTGTCGCCCCGCCGCACCATGGTCTTCGGCTCGCCCACCACGCGGATCCTGCGCTGCTTTCCGGTCCGCAGGTCGCGCACTTCCACGGCGAAGTGGCCGCCGATGTAGAGGGCCCGGTTCGGCACCAGCAGCATGCTCTGGGTGCGCTCGGCGCCGGCCGGGAAGCCGGCTTCGATGAGGTCGACGAACTCGGAGGTCCGGCTCGGCAGGTCCAGCCACCACATGCCGCCGCTGCCGGCGAAGCCGATGAGCTGCTGCCCGGCCAGCTTCAGCGCCCGGGTCTCCTCGCCCGGCGAGGGCGGGTCGGCGACCTTGGTCACCGCGTCCTGCCCGGTGCGGTAGCTGTAGACGGCGCCGTCGGGGCGCGAGGTGAGGTAGACCGTTCCGTCGGGGGCCACCTCGAACGCGTCGATGATGCCCACTCCGGCATCGAACTGCCGCCGGTCCGTGCCGTCCTTGCGCACGTCGATCAGCGTGCTCCCGCTCGCCGCCAGCACCCGATCGCCGTAGAGCGAGACCGTGCCCACGGCCGCGGGCCCCTGGGCCAGTTCCCTGACCGCGCCGCTGACCCGGTCGACGGCCAGCAGCTTGGCCTTCTCCAGCAGGCCGACGTAGGCCGTGGTCTCGTCGGCGGCGACCGCTCTGACGTAGTGCTCGCCCTGGACCAGCACGCCGTACTTGCGGATCGCGCCGGTCGAGGGGACGTACTCCCAGAGCCTGCCGTCGGAGGAGGTGCCGAGGTAGAGGGTGCCGTCCGGTGCGGCGGCCATGCTCCAGACGAAGCCGCCGTTCGCGCCGAAGGAGTGCAGGTGCGCTACCTGGCCCGTGGCCAGGTCGTAGCTGTAGAGGTCGGGTACGGGATAGGTGCCGATGTACAGCTTGCCGCCGGCGACCGCGGTGGCCCAGCCGCCTTCCGGCTCGCCGGCCGCGGGGCCGTCCGGCAGGGTCGCGGTGCGTGTCACCTTGCGGGTGGCCAGGTCGATCTCGGCCACGACCGGTGGCTTCGGCCCGCGGGAGACCACGTAGGCGTGGCCCTCGTGGACGGTGGCGCCGACGATCGCGCCGGTGACGGAGGCCGGGCCGTACGTGGTGACGGCCGGGGTGGCGCAGTTCGGCGCGGACGTCGCCTGCGCGGCGGCCGGTGTCGACAGGGCCGGTATCGATAAGGCGGACAGGACCATGAGCAGCGCCAGACAGGTACGCGGCACGGCCGCACCTCCAGGATGTTCAATACTGCTTAATATTGGTCCAGACCGTAATCATTTGAGCGCGGCACGTCAATACTCATGGGGATGCGCCACAGGCGGCCTTTGAAGACCGCCGAGTACGAGATAGTCCGTGACTTCGCCGCGCGGCGCGAGCAGGTGTACGCCGCCTGGACCCGGCCGGAGCGCTTCGCCCGCCTGGCCGAGCACCTGGCGGTTCAGGCCACGTCGTCGAAGGTCAGCGCGCGGCCGTGGGCGTAGGCGACGGCGAACGCCTCCTCGCCGAGCGCGTCCACGGCCCCGGTGGTGATCCGCCGCACCTCGTCCTCCTCCCAACGGGAGGCCGGGGTGTGGTGTGCCCGCCTGGCCTCGGCGGCCAGACCGAGCAGCCGGGCGGACTCCCCGGGCGGCGAGACAGCGGCCAGGCCCTCGACGGTGAACGCCGTCGTGCGGGGGTCGCCGACCTTCCGCGCGGCGGCGAACGCCTCCAGGAACAGCTCGCGCGCCCCCTCGGCGTCGCCACGCGAGCTGTGGACGAAGCCCAGCTCGGCCAGGGCGCTGGGCAGGAACAGCGGGGGCTCGCCGTCGCGTGGGACGCCGTCGAGCAGGTGGCCGAGGTGCGTCTCGGCCAGCTCCAGCAGGCCGGCCCGGCGGGCGGCGTAGCAGTACCCCATCTCGGCGAAGATCTGCCCCTCCCGGTAGCCCTGCCCGGTGGCCAGGCGCAGCGCCTGCCCGCACTGTTCCATGGCCCGCTCGTAGTCGCCGGTGTTCATGGCGATCCAGCCCAGCCACGACAGCCGCCGCATGGCCTCCGGCCACAGTCCGAGCTCCTCGGCCATCCGCAGGCCTTCGGCGAACAACGCGGTGGCCCGCCCGTAGTCGCCGCGGATCTCGGCCAGCCCGGCGAGCCACTCGGTGGCCTGTAACCGGCCCCACTGGTCCCCCAGCTCCCGGAACACCTTGGCGCTCTCGCCGCCGTCACGTTCCAGAGCCTCCAGGTCGCGCCGGGTGAAGGCGTCGCGGGCGCGCCTGCTCAGGGCCACCGCCACGCCCCAGCGGTCGCCGGTCTCGGAGAAGGCCGCGAGCGCGCTGTCGACCAGCGCCTGTGAGGACGCCAGGTCGTTCGTGCACAGCCCGACGAACAGCTCCGCCCTGGCCCGGTCGCCCGGCCCGGCGAGGTCCAGGACCGGCTTCCAGTCGACGTCCTGTCCGAGCAGCAGGGCGAACCCCGCGTGCCAGGCCCGCGCCCGCGCCCGGTCGGCGGTGAACGCGCCGGGCTCGACGGCCAGCGCGGACTCCAGCGAGCGCAGCCCCTCGCCGAGCCGTCCGCGGAGGAACCAGTACCACGCCAGCGCGTTCACCAGCCGCAGGGCGTCGGCCGCCGGGGCGGCGTCGAGAGCGGCCCGCAGGTTCGCGGCCTCGGCGTCCAGCCGCCGCATCCAGCGCACCTGCTCGGGCCCCCGGAGGAACGACTCCGCCCGTACGGCCAGCGCCGTGTAGTAGTCGACGTGCGCCTGCCGTACCCGCGCGTTCTCTCCCGCGTCGTCCAGCCGGTTCAGGCAGTAGGCCGCCACCGACTCCAGGAGCCGGTACCGCACCCCCGACGGCCCGTCCACGACCGCCACCAGCGACCGGTCGACCAGCCGCGCCAGCACGTCGAGCACGTCGACGCCGGCCTCGGCGCACACCGTCTCGGCCGCCTCCAGCGTGCAGCCGTCGGCGTGCACGGCCAGGCGGCGCAGCACGACCCGCTCGGAGTCGGTGAGCAGCGTCCAGCTCCAGTCGATCATCGCCATCAGCGTCTGCTGGCGCGCCGGAGCCCCGCGCTGGAAGCCCGCCAGCAGCTGGAACCTGTCGTCCAGCCTGGTCACGAGCTCCTGGACACCGAGTGCCCTGACCTTGGTCGCGGCCAGTTCCAGCGCCAGCGGGATGCCGTCCAGCCTGCGGCAGAGCTGTGCGACCGCCTCGGCGTTCCGGGCGTCGAGCGTGAACCCGCGGGCCGAGGCGGTCGCCCGCGCCATGAACAGCCGTACGGCGTCGGCCTTCGCCACAGTGATCAGCTCGGACCCCTCGGGCAGCTCCAGCGCGGGCACGCTCCACAGTGACTCACCGGCCACGTTCAGCGGCTCGCGGCTGGTCGCCAGGATCCGCAGCCCCGGCGCCGAACGCAGCAGCGCCTCGGTCAGCTCGGCGGCCTGGTCCACCACGTGCTCGCAGTTGTCGAGCACCAGCAGCATCCGCCGGTCGCGCAGCGCGCCGACCAGCCGCGGCAGGACGCCCGCGGAGTCCTCGCGTATGTCGAGCGCGACGAGCACGGCCTCGGCCAGCGACGGCGTGTGCCGGTCGTAGGGGGCGAGCTCGACCAGCCACGCGCCGTCGGGATGCGCGCCCGCCACCTGCCGCGCCACCTCCAGCGCCAGGCTCGTCTTACCGACGCCTCCCGAACCGGTGAGGGTGACCAGTCGGCCCGTCTCCAGCAGGGCGCGCACCTCGGCCACCGCCTCACCGCGCCCGATCAGCTCGCCGACCGCGGCGGGCACGTTCGTCGCCGGCCGCTCGGCCCTGCCGCTCAGCGCGGGATCCTGCCGCAGGATCCGCGTGTGCAGCTCGGCCAGTTCCGGCGACGGATCGACCCCCAGCTCGTCGGCGAGCCGCTCCCGCAGCTCGCCGTAACAGGCCAGGGCCTCACTCTGCCGCCCGACCCGGTACAGCGCCCGCATGTGTACGGCCCGCAACCGTTCCCTCAGCGGGTGCGCGGCCACGAGTGCGGCCACCTCGACCGGCTCCCCGGCCGCCAGCCGTACCTCCGCGTGCTCCTCTACGGCGGCCAGCCGTGCCTCTTCCAGGCGCGCGATCACCGGCCGCAGGAACGCGAAGTCGGCGAAATCCGCGTACGGGGTCCCCCGCCACAACGCCAGCGCCTCGGCCGGTTCCGTCTCGCGCACCAGCCGCGCGAAGCGGGCGGCGTCCACCGCGTCCGGGGCGGCCCGCAGCGCGTATCCGGGGGCGCGCGAGACCACCAGGTTCTTCCCGCCCGGCTCGGCCTCCTCCAGTGCGCGGCGTAGCTGGGAGACCCGCACCTGCAGGGCCGCCGCCGGGTTGGCGGGCGGTTCGTCACCCCACAGGTCGTCGATCAGCCGGTCGGCGGACACCACCTGTCCCTCATGGGCGAGCAGGGCGGCGAGCAGCGCGCGCACCTTCAGGCCGGGGATCGTCACGACCTGTCCCGTGTCGGTCCAGGCCGTCACCGGTCCCAGCACTCCAAAACGCATACGACCGACTTTAAGGGCATGGGCTCGCCCTCGCCGTGCTCGCCGCGGCGCCCCTCCGGCGCCCCCGGCGTCGCCGCCCCGGTCACCTCCGTCACGGCAAGACCTCTCGCCGTGGACGCGGAGGCCCTTCCGGCTCGCGGACGCCGGCGCGGCCCGGAGGCAACCCCTCCGGGCCGCGCGCGTTCAGCCGATTACCTGGTCAGGACCATCAGCGTGAAAAAGCCGGTGTACTCGCAGTAGTAGGACAGGTATGTCCCCTTATTGCGCAGTTCCGCGCCCTTCGCCTTGCACTTCTTCAGCGTTGAGTAGTCGCCGTACTTGATCCATGAGGACGCGACGGTGACCGGGGCGCTCGACGCGCCGGCGCCGGTGGTCGCGGCTCCGGCGGGCGTCGCCAGTGCGGCTCCCGCCGTTGCCAGGACGACCGTCGCGAACGACGTCGCGGCCAGTCTGGCGAGCTTGGTGGACATATGAGTATCCCTTCGGGGTGGGAAATGGGCCCTTCCGGCGGGGCGGCGGACCGCCCTCGCCGGCAGCATGATCATAATCACGCCGGCGGCTGAGGAGGAGGGATTGATCACGATTGTTCCGCCGGGCCTGGCCGGTCGGCGCGACCGCCCGCGAGGTCCGCGGCCGTCCGTCCCTCAGGTCCGCGGCCGTCCGCCCCCAGGTCAGAGAACCGCGAGCGCTTTGGCCACGCCCGGGTCGCGTCCGGTGGCCAGGTCGAGGGCGGTCATGGGGGCGTAGTGGTCGACCGGCACGCCGATCGTGTCGATTGGACGTACGTGACGCCGCCGGGGAGCGTCTTCGACGTCACCGCCGGAGGCTGCCGCGTGATGGGCCCCTCCCCGAGCTCGACGGTGCGGGTCCGTCCCGTGGTGGGGCGCTTGAGCGTGAGCCGTAGATTGTCGGAGGCGAAGACGTCGAGGAGGCCCTGGTTCACGGTGTCCCCGATGAACGCCGGCGGGTCGGATAGGTCCCACCCGTCGTCGCGGGGTTTCACCGTGCCGGCAGCCGGGCACCCGGCCGTACGGCGGCGCCGGTTCCGGTTCCGGTTCCGGCTTCGGCTTCGGCTTCGGCTTCGGCTTCGGCTTCGGCTTCGGAGGGATTCAAAATAATTCGAGGAAAGCCGTCGCCGGATGTCGAGGACCCGGTGACGGCTCCGACTACCGGGTGAAGGCGCGCCCCGAGGGCGCGGGAGATCCACAGAGACGGGACGCCATCATGGGCAGGCTCATCCACTTCGTGCACCAGTCCCTCGACGGTTTCATCGAGGGCCCAGCCGGCGAGTTCGACTGGCCGCGGATGGGGCCGGAACTCTCCGCCTACTCGCAGGAGCTGAGCGGCGGCGACAAGGTGTTCCTCTACGGGCGCGTGGTGTGGGACATGATGTCGGGCTACTGGCCGCGGGCCGAGCAGCACTCGACGCACGAGCACGACCTGGCGTTCGCCCCGATCTGGCGCGAGGCGTCCAAGATCGTGGTCTCCCGCACGCTGGAGAAGGCCGAGTGGAACACCCGGGTGATCGGCGAGAACGTCGTCGAGGAGCTGACCGCGCTCAAGGAGTCCGGCGCCACGCTGCTGCTGTTCGGCGGGTCCGCGCTGGCCGCCCACCTCACCGAGCACGGTGTGATCGACGAGTACCAGATCTTCGTCCACCCGGTGATCCTGGGCGGCGGCAAGCCGGTCTTCCAGGAGCAGAGCCACCGGGCCGGCCTCGAACTCGTCGAGTCGCGGACGTTCGACTCCCAGGTCGTGCTGCTCCGGCACCGGCGCGCCGCCGCGCAGGGATGATCCTCAACCGGCGCGCCGCCGTACGGGGGCGATCCTCGACCGGTGCACGGGCCTGTCCCTCGCCTACGACTGTCTCCCGTCGCGGACTCGTCTCGTGTCGCACGCTCGTCTCGGGTGGTGAGTGTCATGCGGTCGTTCAGCGGTGTGCCGCGGTGTGCCTGGTCAGCTCGGTCGTGAGGGCGGCCGCTCCGTGGTGGCCTTCCGCAACGACTGTTCTCAGCCACGTGACCTGTCCGGTGGTGCGGGGCATACGGGTCCTGATGCGGATCGGTTCGGCCGTGTCGGCATAGATCGGCGTCCTGCCCGCGTCCTTGCTGGGTGACATCGCGAGGAGGACGGGTGGATCCAGGATTTGAGGCGGACTTCCGGGAGTTCGTCGTCGATCGGTCAGGGGCGCTGTTCCGCACCGCGTACCTGCTGACCGGTGACCGGCACGCCGCTGAGGACCTGGTGCAGTCGGCGCTGACGAAGACGGCCGCCAAGTGGCGCGGCCTCCGCGACCCCGCGGCCATCGAGGGGTACGTCCGCCGCGCCATGTACCACGAACAGGTGAGCTGGTGGCGGCGCCGTTCCCGCATCGCGGAAGTGTCCACCGGGTGGCTGCCCGACCGGGTCGACGACGGACACGCGGAGGTCGCGGACCTTCGCCTGGTGATGCGCGGGGCTCTTGCCCGGCTGACGCCCCGGCAGCGGACCGTGCTCGTGCTGCGTTACTTCGAGGATCTGTCCGAGACCGAGATCGCGCGGCTGCTCGGTGTCAGGGTGGGGTCGGTCCGCAGCCAGATCTACCGGTCCCTGGAGCGCCTGAAGAAGGCCGCGCCCGAGCTGAGCACTGTGAGGGAGTTCCGATGAGCATCGAGGATCTGCTGCGCGAGACCCTTTCCGACATGGCCCACGAGGAGCAGCCACCCCCACCGGGCCGGTTCCTCCAGGTCCACGGGGGCCGATCCCGCCGCCGTGGCCTCGCCCTGGCGGCGGCGGTGGCCGTCGCCGTGATGGCGGTCGGATCCACGTTCGCGGTCGAAGGGCTGTCCTCTCCGGTGGCGGTCCCCAGGGCCGTCACGGAGCAGGGCTCCGATGAGGCGCTTGTGGAGACCGGTCGGGACCAGACCACCCTGACCGTGAAAGAAGGGCTGCGGCTCGCACAGGTCATGCAGAAGTTGTCGGCCTCCACCGGCAGGCCGGTGGCGGAGTTCGAGCGGGCCGCCAAGGACGGCAGGGCGCTCGGGCTTCCGGCCTACGCCAAGGGCGCGCTGGAAGGGTTCGCCTTCCCCGGGACCTACGAGGTCTCGTCCGGGGCGAGCCCCGGCGAGATCCTCGCCGCGATGGTGACACGATTCAACCGCGCCGCCGAGGACAGCGGCCTGGTGGACGGCGCCAGGCGTGCCGGCCGTACGCCACTGGAGATCCTGACCGTCGCCAGCATCGTCCAGACCGAGTCGTACGACAAACGCGACATGCCCAAGATCGCGCGGGTTATCTACAACCGGCTGAACCACACGCCCGAGATGAAGCTGCAGATGGACAGCACGGTCCTGTACGGCCTGAACAAGTTCAGCATCAGCGCCTCGAGCGAGGATCTCAAGAGCCGGTCGCGGTACAACACCTACGTGCGCCTCGGCCTGCCGCCCGGTCCCATCGGCAACCCGGGCGCCGACGCCATCGAGGCCGCGCTGAAGCCCGCCACCGGCCCCTGGCTGTTCTACGTGATCACCGACCCGGAGAAGGGCGTCATGAAATTCACCGACTCCGAATCCGGGTTCCTCAAGCTGATCAAGGAGAGCCGCAGGAACCGCGGGACCGGGGGATAGGCGAGGACCACCGGCCGATCTCCTGGGCGTTCCCGGGGACCACTCCTGCTACGGGAACGGTACGGGCGCCGGTGATCCGTCCTTGGTGATCCGTAGGTGGCAACCGGTCACGATGCGGGCGGCGTCGCGGTCCGGTGGTTGGCGTCCGTCGCGGTCACGATGCGGGTGGCGTCGCGGTCCGGTGGTTGGCGTCCGTCGCGGCCCGCACGAACTCGCGCACCCGCGCGGTCGTGTTGGTCTCCAGCCAGACCAGCCCCCGTTCGATCGGTGGCGCGTCGCGGATCGGCACGTACGCGACGTCCGGGCGGGGGTAGTACCGCCGGCTGTGCTCGCCCACCGGGAGGACGCCCCTGCCCATCGCGACGAGGGAGAGCATCTCGGAGAACGTGTTGCCTGTGGGGCCTTTCGGAACGGGCCTGCCCGACGGGGTGTGCTCGGGTGTGCGGTCGCGCTTGAATGCCGCTGAAGTGACCGGCGGGTACTGCACCACGGGGTGCTCGGCGAGGACGTCGAGGGACACCGACTCCTCACGGGCCAGCGGGTGCTCGGCGGCCACGGCCAGCAAGCGCCCCTCCGTCAGCAAGGTCGGCCCGCAGGCCATGCCGTCGAAAGGGTAGGAGGCGATGAGGAGGTCGATGGAGCCGTCAAGCAGGCTCGACCGCGAGTTGGACAGTTGCACTTCGTGAACGTCGACCTCACAGTCCGGGTGGCGTTCGGCGAACAGGCTGACGGCCTTGAGCAGGATCGGCGCGGTCCACTCGCCGAGGAATGCCACCCGCAGTTGCCCGGTGACCCCGCGGCCGGCGTCGACGGCCCTCCGTACCGCCTCGTCCATCTGGGCTGCCAGCGGTGCCAGGTCATCGGCCAGTCGCCGTCCGATCGGGGTGAGACGGACGACGCGGCTGGTGCGGTCGAACAGCGGAGCGCCGATGCGGCGTTCCAGCTTCTTGACCACATGGCTGATCCGCCCGGTCGTGACCCGCAGGCGCTCGGCGGTGCGGCCGAAGTGCAGCTCCTCGGCGAGCGTCAAGAAGGTCTCGATCTCGTGCCGCTCCAGCATGTGACGCTCCATCGTTGAATCTGGGTCAACGATCCTAGCTCCATCGTCGCTTGATGGCCGTCGGCGCCTGGCGCATCGTATAGAGCGTCATCCGGTCACGGGGGAAGGCGCCCGAGACGGGCCCCGACCCCGGCACACGGAGCCACCGCACGCTCAGCACCACCGGAACAGGAACGCCATGAGCACAACGAACGTCACCGACTACCTGACCGATCTCGACGACACGCTGCGGGAGATCGGCGAGAAGCTGCGTCCCGTCATCGACGCGGCCCTGCCCGGCACCGACGGTGCGATGTGGCACGGCCATCCGACCTGGAGCCTCGGCGACAGACCGGGGAAGAACCCTGTCTGCCTGCTCAAGGCGCACGGGTCGTACATCACTTTCGGGCTGTGGCGCGGCCAGGAACTCGTCGACCCGTCCGGGCGCCTCACCGCGGGTGCCCGTCAGATGGCCTCGGTGAAGCTCCGTGCCGTCGACGAAATCGACCCGGCCCTGTTCGCCGACTGGCTGCGGCAGGCCTGCAACCTGGAAGCGAGGTAACGACGATGCGGGTGAAAGCCTTCGATCACCTGGTGCTCAATGTCGAGGACGTCGAGCGCGCCCTGGACTTCTACTGCGGACCCCTCGGCCTGGAGCCGGTACGCGTCGCCGAGTGGCGGGCCGGCAAGGTGCCGTTCCCCTCCGTGCGGATCACTCCGGAAACCATCATCGACCTGGTCCGCCGCCCTCGGAACGAGTCGAACGTCGACCACATCTGCCTGGTCGTGGAACCGCTGGACTGGCATGAGGTGATCGAGTCGGGCGTCTTCACCCTCGTCGAAGGACCCGTGGGCCGGTTCGGCGCCCGTGGCGACGCGACCTCGATCTACGTGCGGGACCCTGACGGCAACACCGTCGAACTGCGCTGGTACCCGCAGGACGCCGAAGGATAGCCGCCGGAGACGTGCGGCGCGGCCTGACCAGTGTGAATCACGCTCGTCGCCCCCGCCCGGTCGGATCGGGCGAGGGCACGACGTCGCCGACATGGTCACCGGCCGAGCGAGTTCCAGAATGTGTAGTGGTGGTCGGCGGCGAAGTCGGTACGGCCTATGCCGTTCCTGCCGGCACTGAGTGCCTGGGTGTAGGGCTTGTCCGCCGTGAACCTCTCCCACGTCGGGCTGCCGGAGTGGCTGGGGTAGCCGACGCGTGCGAACCGGCTCCAGTAGTCGATCATCGCGTTGGCGAGCCGGGCCTGCGGCGGGGTGAGCGGCTCGAACAGGGCGTTGTCGAACAGGTAGGCCAGGTCGATCATGTGTCCGGTGCCCAGCGGGAAGCTCGGCCGGGGAATGCCCTTGAAGTACGGGGATGTGGCCTCGGTCAGGTCATAGGCGTAGACCGGGACGTGCCGAGCCAGTGTGCGCTGGGTCGTGAAGATGGGCGTTGACCAGTTGGCGTCGGTCATGACGGCCGTCAACGCCTCGCTCGGCGAGCCGAAGGCGTTGAGCGGGTATTCGGCCAGCACCGCTCCGGCGTTCTTGCCGAAGGCACCGGTGGCCTGCCTGACATAGTCGTCAGCGGTGAGCGCCTTACCGGTTGCCATCTCCATGCCACCGATCCGGCCGGCCTCCTCGTCGTGGGTGGAGCCGTACAGGACCGGCACCTTGTTGAACGTGCCGCCGGCGAAGGCGTCGGCTGGGGACGTCGGCAGGACCTTGCCGTCGACGGTCAGCCTGTACCCCTCGTGCCCGGCTTCGGAGGCCGCCAGCACTTCGGCCGTCGATTTCCCCCGCAGGCAGCGGTCGGCGGTCTTTCCGTCGGGGCAGCCGGCCGCCTTGGCCATGGCGATACCGGCCGTCCGCGCCTGCTTGAGGGTGTGCGTCGAATCGGGGCTGCCGACACAGCCTGCGCTCTGGACGATCGCCTTGTCGAACAGGCCCGCCGAACCCGGTGCCGCCATATGGGCGCACACGCTGTATCCGCCGGCCGATTGGCCCATGACGGTTACATTGCCGGCGTCTCCGCCGAACGCGGGGGCGTTGCGCCGCACCCACCTCAGGGCGGCCTGCTGGTCCTGCAGACCCAGGTTCGCGGGGGCGTCGAGGTCGGGGTGGGCCAGGAGGCCGAAGACGCCCAGCCGGTAGTTGATCGTCACAACCACTGCTCCGCCACGGACGGCGAGTCTTTCGGCCCGGTAACCGGCGCCGTCGCCGTACACGAAGCTGCCTCCGTGGATCCACACGATGACAGGCAGGCCCTTGGCCGTGCCGGCGGGGGTGGTCACGTTGAGGTACAGGCAGTCCTCGTTGTTGTCGGGGATCGCGATGGGCTGATCGGACGGCTGGGGGCAGGCACTGCGCGGCTTGCGGGTGTCGAGCGGGGCACTCCAGGGCTTGGCGGGTTGCGGGGCCTTCCAGCGCAGGCCTTTCGTGGGCGGCGCCGCGTACGGGATTCCCTGAAAGGTGCGGACCGTACCGGTCGTCGTGCCCCGCACGGGACCGTTGTCGGTTCGGACGAGAGCGGAGGCGGTGTGCTTCGGCGATGCCTCGGCCTGGACGGCGGAGGCGCACCCGGCCGCCGTGGCGAGGATCGCTGTGGTGATGGCGAGGTGGCGCTTGCCGGCTTTCGTGAACATTCGGGTTCTCCACGTCGAGGGGATCTGCGGACGGGGAGAACGTAACCCAGTTTTGCGCATTCGCGCAATGCGCTTGCCTAAGGCGATCGCCTAGTGCGTTTGCACATGCAGTTGGACGGCGCCCGGATCGCCGTCGCCGTGCTCGCCCGCCGACCGCCCCGGTGTCACCGTGAACCCGCGTCCGATGACCGAAGTTGCCGAACCCGTGGTCCAGCGGCTTCGATGAACTCCGTGTCCCATCCGTTCCCCGCGACCCCGCGCCGACGTCGGCCGGCCATTCGCATGATCGTGACCGCCTTGGCGGTCATGATCCTTGGCCCGTTCGCGTTGGCCGGCTGCACCCCATCGACCGAGCCGCCGTCGCTGCCGCCCGGCAGCGTGTACGACCACGACGCTGCGGGTGAGAACTCACGGGCCGAACCCGTCCCGACCGGCGGTACGGCCGGGGCCGTCACTCGGCCGTTGACGGAGGCCGGCTGGTTCTGTGCGCAGGTTCGCACCAATGCGGACGGCCGTGCCCTGTGGTGCCGGATCGGTCACCGTGACCAGGCGAACACGGTCTATCCGCAGGTCGCGCAGTTCCTGCTCGACCACGACGACCGGCTCGCCTGGGCGTGGTTCCCGCTCGCCGAGCAGCCGGTGGACCAGCGGAGAGGAGATCAGATCGCCGACGCCGCGGCGCCGGCGCTTGCCGCGATCTGGTCCGATGCCGGTGATCGCGTGCGGCAGGAGATCAACGATTTCGATCGTGACCTCCGGAACGGGCCGGTGCGGCGGAGCGACGAGATCCCCCGGACCGCGTGGCGGGACGAGCACGCGGACTACAGCTATTCCGCGATCAACGGGCTGGTCGTCACAGCTCGGGACGCCTCTGTGCGGCGCTGGCCGTTCGGCGCCGAGCACTACGCCACCACGATGAGCGCCGCTGTGGACGATCTTCGAGCCGGCGGTTACGACTGCGCCTATCCGCCCCAGGAGAACTGCAACCGTTCCCAGTCGAACGGCTATTTCCGGGTCACGCTCCGTGATGATCAGATCGTCTCGGCCCGGTTCGGCATCGGCAGCCTGATCGAGTCGGGGCGGCAACGGCATCTGCTCAGTGAGGAGTTCCCGCACGGACTCACCTTTCTGACCGAGGCGGTTCGCGGCCCGGTCACCGAGCGCATCGAACAGGCCCGGCGGTCCGGCACCGGCTTCGCCGGCATCGTGGCCGGGACGGTCGTGATCATCGACGCGGACCGGGGCGCTGTCGACGCGGACGATCTTGTGGCGTACTTCGACATCCAGATCGGCGTACCGCTGGCCGCGACCCTGCCCGTCTGATCACGCAGCAAGGACGGCGGACTGGGCGGCATCGTCGCCTGGTATTCGACCCATCACATCCCGGCGGAGCAGTTGCCGGCGGTGTTCGCCGAGTTCCATCGGACGCCGGCACCGGGCGGCCACCTGTTGCCGGGGACTCATGTCGGCGATGAGCGCCTCTTGACCTCAAGTTAAGTAGAGGTCGCAGAGTGGATGTTCTTCAGCAGATCTACGGAAGGAACGGTCATGCGCGCCGTCATGCTGCACGTGTTCGGGCCCGCTGAGAACCTCCGCTACGAGACCGTGCCCGATCCCGTACCGGGGCCGGGCGAGGTGCGGGTCTCGGTGCGGGCCGCGGGAGTCCACCAGATCGAGACAGCGATGCGGGAAGGGCTGGAGATCGGTCCGCCGCTTCCCGAACTCCCGGCGATCTTCGGGGGAGAGGTGGCCGGCGTCGTCGAGTCGGTCGGGCCGGGCGTGGACGAGGCCTGGATCGGTGCCGAGGTGGTGACCGCGCAGGGCAGGCCGGGGGGCTACGCCGAGCTCGCCGTCGCCGGCGTCTCGTCCCTGCACCGGATTCCGGCCGGATTGGGGTACGAGGCCGCCGTCACCATGGTCGTCACCGGCACCACCACCGTCGGCCTGCTCGACATCGCCGATCTCACCTCCGACGACGTGGTCCTGATCACCTCCGCGGCCGGTGGTATCGGCCGTCTGGTCGTCCAGTTCGCTCGCCGCCTCGGCGCCACGGTCGTCGGCGCGGCGGGTGGACCGGCGAAGGCGGCGGCCGTACGAGAGCTCGGAGCCGACATCGCCGTCGACTACAACCTGCCGGACTGGGCGGCCACCGTCCGCGACGCCTTGGGCGGGCGTGGCGTCACGGTCGTTCTGGACGGTGTCGAGGGCGACAGGGGGCGCGCCGCCTTCGGGCTGCTGGCCGAGGGAGGACGCTACATCACCATCGGCGCGGCCTCGCGGGAGGCGTTCCGTCCCGATGAGGCGGAGCTGAAGGAGCGCGGCGTGCGCTTCACCGACGCACTGATGCTGCTGCTGGAAGGGCAGGACGCGGCCACCGACGAGGCTCGCGCACTCGCGGCGGCCGCCGACGGGCTTCTGCTGCCCGCCTTCCAGACCTTCCCTCTGTCGCAGGCGGCCGCGGCGCACGCCGCCCTGGAGTCGCGGGCGACGACAGGCAAGGTCGTCCTCGTCCCCGACACCCACCGGTGAGGTACGGCCGGCGTAGTCCAGCTCCCGCGGCGGCTGACCACGAAGGTCGATCTGAGCGCGGACGGCAAGTGCCGACCGCTCTCACCGGTCGTCACACCCGGCCGGTGGGAGCGGCCGGCCACCCGGCTTCGACAAGAGCCGACACGGAGCCAGGAACACCGTCGAGCGGGCGATCAACAAGCTCAAGCAGTCCGGAGCCGTCGCCACCCGCCACGACAAGCGCGGATACGTCTTCCTCGGCACCGTCACCGCTGCCGCACTCCTCGTCTGGCTCCGCTCGTGATCGAGGAGACAAGGCACTAGGCGTCCCGGTATCGGTCCCGGACCTCGGGGCGTTGCTGGAAGCCGGCTGACTTGTAGGTGGCGACGGCGCCGACATTGGAGCTCGGGGTGCAGACGATCGCGCTCGACGAGCCCAGCTCCCGGAGTGCGGCCGCCGCGGCGACGGTGATCGCCTCGCCGTAGCCGTGACGGCGATGTTCCCGGTGCACGCCCATCGGTTCGAGCAACCCGGGCCTACCCGGACCGGCCGACCACACCGTCACCGCCGCCACCGCGTTGTCCCGGTCGTCGTACGCGATCAGACACCGGGCGTCGGCGTACGGAAATCCGGCCGCCATCGCGTGCCAGCGCTCGTCCGTGAACGGTGACCCGTCGAACGATGCCCGATGTACGGCGGTTCGCACGTGCGCCTGCTCCGGCCCGATCACCTCGATCCGCACGCCCGGGTCATTCACCGGCTCCGTGAGGTCGCGGCGCAGCGGCGTCCACGGCTCGTCGGCGTTCCAGCCGTCCTCGAACAGCAGATCTTGGACCAGTGCATCCATCGGCGCCTCGATGTTCGCCTTCCCCTCGGGCAGCACGCCGCGCTCCGGCTCGGTCACGTCTCCAACCAACCGCTGCGCCAGCTCCTCCTCACGCTGAGCGTCTGGCGCGATCGTCAGCCGCAACAGCCCGGGACCGTCCAGCAGCCCGACGGCGAGAATCCGTCCGTCCCGGCTCCACGTCCTGACCGCTGCGGCGGTCGCTTCCGCACCGAACCGCCAGAACCAGCCCAGGTCCCCCGGATGCAGTTGCATCGGTGCCCCGTCGTGCTGCCACTCCCGCAGCACGCCCACAGCCTCGCTCAGCCCGTCGACTCCCGGCTTGCCCAACACAATCGCCATACCCTCGATCACACACCATCGCGCCGACAGCCCGCACCTGGTTTCCGACCGGCCGGCGTGGTGCGGGTCTGGGGACTCGGGAAGACAGCCGATGATCGAAGAGACACGGCTCGGTAGGGCTTTGGCAGTGGTCAGTACAGCTAGGCCGCAGAACGGTCCGCGAGCGGGCGGCGGCGTCGGGCGGTGTCGGTCAGCGCCGGCGGGCGCCAGGCGCCGTCCGGTTGGTAGGCGTTGGTCCCGGGGGGCACGATTTCGTCGATCCGGTCAAGGGTCGCGTCATCGAGGGTGAGTGAGGCGCCCTTCAGCAGCGCCTCCAGCTGGTTCATCGTCCGCGGCCCTATGATCACCGAGGTGACGCCGGGATGCGCCACGGTGAAGGCCACGGCCAGATCGGGCAGAGAGCAGCCGATGCCGTCTGCGACCTCCATGAGCTGTTCAACGATGTTCAGCTTGGTGACGTTCACGGGAAGCGCGGGATCGAAGCGTGCCGGCGTCAGCGCCGCGCGACCGGTTGTGAGGTCGATGGGCTGCCCTTTGCGGTACCTGCCGGTCAGAAAACCCGAGGCCAGCGGGCTCCAGGTCAGCACACCCATTCCCAGCCGCCGGCAGACCGGCAACACGGAGGTCTCGATGCCCCGGGCCAGCAGCGAATACGGCGGCTGCTCGGTCCTGAAGCGCATCAGGCCGCGGCGCTCGGCCACGTGATGTGCCTCGACGATCTCCTCGGCCGGGAATGTGGAGCAGCCGAAGGCGCGGATCTTACCCTGGTGCACGAGGTCGGTCAGCGTGGAGAGCGTCTCCTCGATATCGGTTGTGTGGTCGGGGCGATGAACCTGATAAAGGTCGATCCAGTCGGTCTGCAGGCGCTTGAGGCTCTCCTCGACCTCCTTGACGATCCAGCGCCGGGAGTTGCCACTGCGGTTCGGGCCCTCGCCCATCCGGAAATGCACCTTGGTGGCGAGCACGATGTCGTCACGGCGGCCGCGCAGCGCCTTTCCCACGATCTCCTCCGACTCGCCCGCTGAATACATGTCCGCGGTGTCGACGAAGTTGATCCCCTGATCGAGGGCGGCGTGGATGATGCGGACACACTCGTCATGGTCGGAGTTGCCCGCGGCGCCGAACATCATGGTTCCGAGGCAGTGGGCACTTACTTCGATGCCGGTACCGCCGAGGATGCGGTAATGCATGGTCATGCTCCCTTGATGGTCATGGACAGGTGAATCATGCAGCGCACTCTAGGTTCTAGAGTCGGCTCCAAGGCAACTCCTACTCTGGAGGGCATGCCTGAAGTCGAACAGGATCTGCTGAGCATCGGACAGGTCGCCGAGCGCACCGGTTTGAGCGTGCACACGCTGCGCTTCTATGAGCGTGAAGGCATCCTGGCCAATCCTGTAAGCCGTGGACCCGGCGGGCGTCGCTGCTACAGCGAGAGCGACGTGGAGTGGCTGCGGCTCTGCATCATCCTCCGCGCCTCCGGTATGGAGAGGCGTCGCTCGCGCCGGGGGCGCTGTCTGCGCGAGGCCCTGGGTAACCGTCCCCTATGGTGCTCGCATGCCTGAAAGCTTCCGCCTCGCGCCTGTCACCCCTTCGCCCCTTCTGTCCAGTCATGCTGGGAATCTTGCTCGAATCCCACTGGGTTGATCTTTGTGCCGGTTCGACGACGGCTCCTGTTCGGGCTGGTCGATGGCCCGCGTTCCCGGGCCGTGCTTTCGAATTTCTCTCGATGCGGAGGTCGCCCGCTACGGTCGTCTCCTCGGGGAGACCTCGACGGCGGAACCGGAGCTGTTCCTTTCCGGCCGGGTCGCGTCTCGCTCGACAAGCCGGCTTTCAAACGTCGCCCAGCCACGCAGCCGGGGCAGGCGGTGCGATCGCCTTGCCCAGGCCCGTGCAGCGCGTACCTCCACGGCCTCGCGTCGGGATAACGCACGTGAGGGAAGACGATCCTGGCTTGCGGCGAAGAACGGGTGATCGTAACCATCACCCGTAAGGCGGGCTTATGTCGGAGACAAGAACTTGATCGCCGAAGTAGGCGAACAGGTGACCGATGCCGAACTCGCCGCCCAGTGCCGGCGGGACCCTGACCTGTTCGTCATCGTGCACGACCGCTACTACCGCGACGTTTACCTGTACGTGGCCGGCCGCCTGGACACGCAGATCGCCGAGGACATCACCGCCGAGACGTTCCTGCTGGCCTTCGACCGGCGCGACCGGTTCGACCCGGAACGCGGGAGTCTGCGGCCCTGGCTGTTCGGCATCGCCACCAACCTGATCGCCAGGCACCGGCGCAAGGAGACACGCCACTACAGGGCGCTGGCCCGGCTGGGGCCGGAACCCGTCCTGGAAGGCCACGAGAGCCGGGTCGTCGCCTCCGTCGCCGCTGAGCGCATGCAGCCGCACCTGGCCAAGGCGCTTGCCGCCCTGTCCGGTGGCGAGCGCGACGTCCTGCTTCTCGTGGCCCTGGGCCAGCTCGGCTACGACGAGGTGGCCCAGGCACTCGGCATCGCCATCGGCACGGTGGGCTCCAGGCTCAGCCGAGCGCGCGCGAAGATCCTCGCCCTCATCGACAAGGAGACAGTCCATGGATGACCTCGACACGCTCGCCACCCTGCTGACCAAGCCCGAGCCGTCCACCGAGGCGATCACTCGCAGCAGGAACCGGCTCCAGGACAGGACGCGGGGCCGCGCGCGACGGCGGATCGGGTGGCTCATGCCGGGAGTCGGTCTGGCCACCGCCGCCGCGGCGGTCGTCGCCGTGATCGCCACGGGTGTGACCACGCCCGCCGGCGCACCGGTCTCGGGCAGGGAGGTCCTGCTCATGGCCGCCGCCGGTGCGGAACGTACGCCGCAAGGTTCCGGGACCTATTGGTACGTCAGATCCGAGTGGTCGGACCCGGAGATCCCGGCGATGGAGAGCTGGACCAGGCGTGACGGCCGGCGCTGGACCAAGGGCGAGCCGGGCGACCCTCCCGGCGTCGCCGTACCGACCACGCTCCCGCTCAGCCTCAAAGGGGCCAAGGTGAGCTTCGAGGACCTCGAAGGGCTGCCGACGGATCCAGAGGCGTTGAAAGCGTGGATCACCGAGCGGAAGGGGCGTGCCGACGACATGAGCCGGTCCGAGCAGCGAGGCGATCCGCTCTTTCCCCTGCTCTCGCTGATCTCGGAGCTGCCGACGCCTTCGGAGGTCCGTTCCGCGGCGTTCCGGGCGCTGGCCACGACGCCGGGAGTCGAGAGCGGAGGCGCGGTCGAAGGCGGGCAGGAACTGCTGATCCCCAACCCCGAAGGCGGGCAGGAGATCAAACTGGTCGTCGATCCCGAGACCGCTCGGGTGACCCGCACCAACTACCTCCTCTCCGGCGACGGAAACGTGGCGGGGACTGATGAATTCATCTCGGTGACCACCAACTGGACGGACCAGCCTCCCCGGTAGGGGGCTGGATGACGACGGCTGAAGGCTCCCGCCACCCGCACGGATACGGCGGGGCGGCTCGGCCGTGTCCTGAGGGCTGCCCCCACGTCCATGAGCGGCGTTCAACCGGGGCGGCCCGGGAGGTTTCACGTCTCGCGGGCGCGTGCCCACGGCTGAACGGTCCGGCGGGCGCGTGCCCACGGCTGAACGGTTTGGCGGGCGCGTGCCCATGGCCGAACGCAGGAAGAGACCATTTCCCCTCGCACAAAGGCAGATCATGAGTTTAGGTAAGTTGCTCCTTGCCGCTGCCGTGGCAGGAACGATCGTGGGCGTCACACCGGCACCAGCGCCGGCGCAGACACCGCGGCCTCCCTCCCGACCGGCGAACGGGGTGACCCTGATCACCGGTGACCGGGTCGTTGTCACCGGCCACGGGCACCGGGTGGAGCCCGGACCCGGCCGGCAGGAGGTCGGCTTCACGAGCCAGGTACGTGACAAGCACCTGTACGTGATTCCGTCCGACGCCCACCCCCTGGTCGCCCAGGGGGTGCTCGACCGGCGGCTGTTCGACGTCACCCAACTGCTGCAGTGGCGGTACGGAGACGCCGAGATCCGCGACATCCCGCTGATCACGCGGTCGGACGCGGGCCCGGCCCCTGCGCTCAGGGGCGCGCAGGGTACCCGGCAGCTCGCCGGCCTTGGCATGGCCACGCTCCGCCTGCCCAAGAGCGACGCGGGTCAGGCATGGAAGGAGATGACGGGCGGCCGTACTCTGGCCGCGGGAACGACGAAGATCTGGCTGGACGGCCGCCGGTCCTTCAGCCTCGACCGGAGCACCAAACAGATCGGCGCCACCGAGGCGTGGAAGCAGGGGATGACCGGCGAGGGCGTCACGGTCGCCGTCCTCGACTCCGGCTACGACCCCGGCCATCCGGACCTGAAGGGCGTCGTCACCCAGGAGCGCAACTTCAGCGAGGAGCCCGACATTCGCGACAATCTCGGTCACGGCACCCATGTCGCCTCGACCGTCGCGGGTAACGGCGAGAAGTACCGGGGAGTGGCTCCCGGCGCACGGCTGGCCATCGGAAAGGTGGGCGACAGGTTCGGCGCCTCCGAGTCCGCCATCCTGGCGGGCATGGAGTGGGCCGCCGTCGAGGTCAAGGCCAAGGTCGTCAACCTGAGCCTGGGCGACGCCGACCGGCCGGAGATCGACCCTCTGGAACAGGCGGTGAACACGCTGTCGGCGGAGACGGGCACGCTGTTCGTCGTCGCCGCGGGGAACGACGGCGGGAAGCGGCCGGTGAGCAGCCCCGCCAGCGCCGACGCCGCCCTCGCGGTCGGCGCCGTCGACAGGCAGGATCGGGTGGCCTGGTTCTCCAGCACCGGCCCCCGCGTAGGCGACTACGCCGTCAAACCGGACCTCACCGCACCGGGGGTCGACATCGTCGCGGCGGCGGCCGAGGGCACCGCCGACGGCGCTCACGTCGCGATGAGCGGCACCTCCATGGCCGCACCGCACGTGGCCGGGGCCGCGGCCGTCCTCGCCCAGCGGCACCCCGACTGGACCGGGCAGCAGCTCAAGGCCGCTCTGGTCGGCAGCGCGGTCCCTTCGTCCGGCGCCACGCCGTTCCAGCAGGGCACCGGGCGGGTGGATCTGGTCCGTGCCCTGAAGCAGCAGGTCGTGGCCCAGACGGCGGGCACCTGGGCCGCCTTCCCTTGGGACGGTCCGGACGGACGCAAGAAGACCGGGACCGTCACCTACACCAACTCCGGCGACGCCCCGGTCAGCCTCGACCTGACCGTCGAGGGAGAAGTGCTCGAACTCGGCACCCGGCGGCTCGACGTGCCCGCCGGAGGACAGGCGTCGGTCACGCTCAGCATCGACGCGAGCGGCAAGCCCCCCGGCGACTATGCCGGGACGATCACCGCCACCTCGGGCGACAGCGTGATCCGCACCCTGGCGGGTGCGTACGTCGAGCCCGAGTCCTACGACGTCACCATCGCCGCCATCGGCAAGCAGGGCCAACCGGTCGACCCCTGGTCGGCTGAGATCTATGACGCGAAGACGGGGACCATCATCGAGCCGGCGTTCCGGAACGGCATGGCCACGGTACGGCTCCCCAAGGGCGACTGGGACCTCTACACCTGGACCGGAGAGAGGATCGACGGGAAGTTCAACGTCACCGTCGCCGACTCCCCGCTGAAGGTCGATGCAGGCAGCCGCCGGCTGACGGTGGACACACGCCAGGGCAAGGCGACCAAGGTCACACTCGACGATCCGACCGCCACGCCTCGGCGTGGTTTCGACCTCGGGCTGGCCCACGGCGCATGGAATTCGTGGTCGTCGACGAACATGAACGTCAACACCGAGCTCTTCGTCGTGCCGGTTCACCGGCCGGGCCTGACCTACACGTTGAGAACCGCGTGGCTGAGCAAGGACGTGTCTCCCAGTCCCTACGTCTACGACCTCGTCGACCGTCGCACCGACGGCATTCCTGAAAATCCCGTCTACGAGGCCAGGCGGAAGGACCTGGCGAAGGTCTCCGCGACCTACCGGGCCTCGGGAGCGGCGGCCGTGGGGACGCCGCTGGCCGGACTACAGGTCGCGGGCTTCCCGGGGTCGTCCCTGAGCTCGCCGGTCGGCGACATTTCTCTGCCCGGCACGCTCATCCACTACCGGACCCCCGGGCTGACCTACGAAAGCGGACTTCAGGTCGGCACCTCCCTGACCTTCGACGGCGGCAAGCTCATGAAGCGCGGGCAGACCGGTGAAGTCTGGAACACCGCGGTCACCGGTCCGTCGTTCCTGCTGCCGGGCGGCAGCCGTACCGGCGACAAGCTGACCTTCTCCGGGGTGGGGCTGTTCGCCGGCGGAGGCCCGGGCAGAACGGGCTCGGACACCGCCGCCACCGGCACCGCCACCCTCGCCAGAGACGGGCAGGTGCTGGCCAAGGCCGACATCGCCGACTGCGAGGTCTACCAGAGGGAAGGGTGCGAGCTCCACGCCGACCTTCCCGCCGAGCCCGGCGCCTACACGCTGACCGCGTCGATGCGCAGGCAGGTTCCGCACTCGACACTCTCCACCGGCGTGGAGTCCGTATGGAGGTTCCGGTCCGCGACCACGGCGAAGGAGCGGCCACTGCCGCTGACGGCGGTCCGTTACAGCCCCGCCGGCCTGGATGAGTCGAATCGCGCCAAGCCGGGCAGCGTGACCCGCCTGCCTCTGTGGATCGAGCGCAACCCCGGTTCCACCGGGGCGGTGACCGAGTCGGTCCAGGTGGAGATGTCCATCGACGACGGGGCGAAGTGGCGCCGTATCCCGATCGTCCGCACCGGCTCGGGCTGGACCGCCGCGCTGCCGAACCCGCGCACGCCCGGATTCGTCTCCCTCCGCGCGGTGGCGACCGACACGGCGGGCACCGGCCTGACCCAGACGATCATTCGCGCCTACGCCGTCGGCTGACCGGCGACCACGTTACGCGCCCCCGGGTTCGGTTTCCTTCCGGACCGAACCCGGGGGCATTACCGTCCGAGACGGAGCGGCTCGGCAGGCCCGGAGGAAGCGGGCGCCCCACTCCTGGACATGCGTGGCGAACTCCGGCGGCCCCAGCACCTCGAACTCGGCGCCCACGTTGCCCAGCGCCTGGGTCGGCCAATCGAGGGAGGTCGAAGTCATGGTGAGCCGGCAGGTGTCGTGGTCGAGCGGTTCGATGGTGCCCCACTGACCGACCGCCTGCCGTACCCGGGGCGCGGGGGCGTGGACGAGCGCCTCGACCCGGTACGGGGCCGGGGCGTCGCTCGCTGCCTGGACGAAGGCCGCGGCGTCCTCGGCCGGGAGCGGACGCGGCCGGAAGCGCGCGCCGGTCGCGGCCGGCTCGATCAACCTGTCGAGGCGGAAACTGCGCCAGTCGTGCCGGGACAGGTCGTAGGCGACCAGGTACCATCGGCCGCCGAGTGCGACGACGCGGTGCGGCTCGACCTCGCGGTCGGTGGGTGCGGAGCCTCTGGCCGTGTAGCCGAACCGCAGCCGCTCCTGGTCCCGGCAGGCCTGGGCGACCGTGGTGAGCACCCCCGCCGCGACGACCGGCCCGGACGCGGCGACGGAGAGGGTCATCGCCCGCAGGGCGTCCACCCTGGCCCGCAGCCGGGGCGGCAGGATCCGTACCACCTTGGTGAGCGCGCGCAGCGACGCCTCCTGCATCCCGGCGATCCCGCTCTGTGCCGCGTCGCCGATGCCCACCGCGAGGGCCACCGCCTCCTCGTCGTCCAGCAGCAGCGGCGGCAGGACGGCACCGGGCGCGAGCTGGTAGCCGCCGTCGGTGCCCCGGGCGGCGCCGACCGGGTAGCCGAGCTCGCGCAGCCGGTCGACGTCGCGGCGCAGCGTCCGCTCGGAGACTCCGAGCCGCTCGGCCAGTTCCAGGCCGGGCCAGTGGCGGTGGGTCTGCAGCAGCGAGAGCAGTCTGAGGGTCCGTGAGCTGGTGTTCGCCATATCGCCATCCTCGCCCGACTTCCGGTCAAAAAGTGACCGGAAGCCTCTTTAGAGTCGATGTCGCAGGCCGTACCGACCACCTGAGGACCAAAAAATGATCACCCGTGAGATCCAGCTGGCCGCGCAGATCGCCGGCGCACCGGCACTCGACGACTTCACCGTCGCCACGACCGAGGTGGACGGCGAGGTTCTGGTCCGAACCGACCAGGTAGGGCTCGCCGCGACCTACCTGGAGTTGATGCGCGCGGACTGCACCATCCCGGTACCGGCCTGGCAGCCGGGCCGGCGGGTGGGCGTGGCCGCCATCGGCACCGTCATCCGGTCCGACAGCCCCGAGCTCGCGGTTGGCGACCTGGTCCAGTCGATGACCGGCTGGAGCGAGTACTCGGCGGGCCCAGCCGCCCAGTACATCAAGCTTGATCCCATCGCGGACCCCGGCTACTACCTCGGTCAGGGGCCGACCGCCTACTACGGGATGGCCGACGTGGCGGGCGTCGGCGAGGGCGACGTGGTGTTCGTCTCCGGCGCGGCGGGCGGGGTCGGCTCGCTGGCCGGGCAGATCGCCAAATGCCTGGGCGCGGCGCGGGTGATCGGCAGCGCCGGCAGCCCGGCCAAGGTCGACTATCTGGTCAATGAGCTCGGCTACGATGCCGCGTTCGACTATCACGACGGCTCGGCGGCCGACCGGCTCCGAGAGCTCGCGCCCGAGGGCATTTCGGTGTTCTTCGACGTCGTGGGCGGCGAGCAGTATCAGGCCGCGCTGCAGACGGCCAGGCCCGGAGCCCGCTTCGCGCTGTGCGGTTCGCTGTCCAGCCAGCTCGGCGGTGCGGCGGAGCGCTTCCCCAAGCCCGATCACGCCGCGGCCCAGGCCCGGGGCGTCGAGCTGCTGCCGTTCTCCTGCTACCACACCCCCGACCAGATCGCCGCCTGGCGGGAGCACTTCAGCACCTGGCTGGGCGAGGGCCGCTTCGTCTACCCGCAGACGGTCGTCAAGGGCGGGATCGAGGACGTGCCGCAGGCGTTCCTGTCCCTGCTCCAGGGGGCCTACCGGGGCAATGTCTCGGTGCGGCTGTCGTGACAGCCCTCTCGAACAGGGCCCTGAACCGGGCCCTGCTGGGCCGCCAGTTCCTGCTGGCCCGCACCGATCACACCCCGCTGGAGGCGATCGGGCGCCTGGTCGCGCTGCAGGCGCAAGAGCCCAACTGGCCCTACGTCGGGCTGTGGAGCAGGATCCACGGCTTCACCCACTCCCAGCTCACCACACTGCTGCAGGATCGGAAGGTGGTCCGCTCCGGCTTGCTCCGCAGCACCCAGCACCTCGCCGCGGCCGACGACTTCCGCCGGCTGCGGCCGCTGCTGCAGCCCGTGCTCGACCGCACCGCCCGCTCGGCGTACTTCGCCCGCAACAGCGCGGGCCTGGACACCGCCTCGCTGGTCGCCACCGGGCTTGAGCTGCTGGCGGGCGCGATGACACCGCGGAAGGAGCTGGCCCGACGGCTGGCCGAACGCCACCCGGGCCGCGACGGGCGCATCCTCGCCGGAGAGGTTGAGCTCAGAGCCCCCCTCGTCCACAGCCCGGCCACCGGCACATGGGGCTCCTGGGGCACCCGGTCGGCCGTCTCCGTCACGCCCGCCGAGACCTGGCTCGGCCGGCCCATGGCCCCGGTGACCGCCAAGGACCTGATCCGCCGCTATCTGGCAGCGTTCGGCCCGGCCGGGACCATGGACGTACAGGCATGGTCCGGGCTGACACGCCCCGGTTCGCATCGATGAGCTGGTCGAGCACGGGACGATCCTGGATGAGGAACGTGAGCTGATCGCCGGGAAGCGCGGAGCTACTCGTCCCGCGTCCGTGATCTCGCTGAAGTTCTGCCGTGTCCGTCTCGGATGCGGCATGCGACGACATCGATCCGTGCTGGTGATCGACGTCACTCCGACCTGTCCGGCTTTCTCGTCGGTGAGGCGAATCCTTTGACGACGTCAGTGCCTCATATACGTGTCCCGGCGATCCCGCCGGTGACGCGGACGTGGAGGTTGTCGTGGTCGTAGGTATCGCTGTCGCCGTCGGTGCCGTGCTCATCTGCACGTGTAGTGTCGTCGTGCTCCGCCGAAGGAGGCGTGGACGTGGCTGAGACGACATGGTCGGACGAGCACCTGGTCGCCGCCGCACGCGGCGGCGACGTCCAGTCGATCGCGGCGCTGGTGTCGGATGCCCACCCGCACGTGCAGCGGTTCGCGCGGTCGTTGTGCGCCACACCTGAGGACGCTGAGGACGCTGCGCAGGAAGCGCTCATCGTCCTCTATCGCAAGATCGGAACCTTGCGTGCCACGGGTGCGCTCGTTTCGTGGATGTTCCGGATCATTCGCAATGAGTGCATCCGGCGGGCGCGTTTCATGAAGCGCTCTCTGCCGCCGTTCACCGAGACCACCGTGGTGCCGTCGGCCGAGGACGAGGTGTTCGAGCGTCTGGAGGCCGCGCGCGTGGCGGATGCGATCGCCGCGCTGCCTGCCGATCAGCGGCAGGTGCTGATCATGCGGGACGTACAAGGACTCAGCGGGCGGACGGTCGCCGACCGGCTGGGGCTCAGCACCGCGGCGATGAAGTCGCGGTTGCATCGCGCCCGGACGGCGGTACAACGCACGTTGTCCGATCCAGCGCCGGGGGATCTCGATGCCGCTGTCTGACCGGTCAGGTGAGATCTCGTTGTTGTCGGATTCGGGCTCCTGGAGATGTCGATGACTGATGAACAGGGCTTCGCGAGTTCGTCGCTGCCCCGGCACCTGGTGCGCGGCGCGGTCGGTTTCGGGGCGCTGATCTGCTCGGTCGCGCTCATCCCGGTGGTCGGGCCGGTCAGCTTGCTGCTCGCCGCCGTCGGGGTGTTCGCTTTCCGCGGATGTCCGACCTGCTGGGCGATCGGGCTGGTGCAGACGATCTCAAGGGGGCGGCTACGGCGTTCGTGCTCGGATGGCGTTTGCGAGCTGAAGGTCGCCGACCGCCCCCGAAGCGGCGTCTGAAGGCCGGCGCAGCCTGGCGGGCCGGCAGGGCGGCGCCTCCACCGAGGCCCTGCTGCGCCGGTCCCAGCGCGAGACCACCCGCCCCGCCTGCTCGGCGATGCCGGTGGTCGGCTGCGTCCAGAGAACGATCTTCATGGTGTCTGGCCGCGTGATCGCGACCTGCGGCACGAGACCGAGGTCGACCGGTGGTTGTCCCGCCGGACACCTGAAGTCACGGACCCGGCGATTCTGAGGACTCCGCCGCCGAGACGCCGAGGGCGGACAGGAACGCCGCGGCGACAGGGGATGGAGGGAAGCGACTCCAGATGAGGTACTCCATGCGCGCAGGAGCGTCGCGGAGCTGGAGAACGGGCAGATCGGGAAGTTCGGCCACGAAGGCGGCGGGCAGCATCCCAATGCCCAGGCCCTGTCGGATCAGGCGAGTTATGAAGTCCACGGTCGTCACTTCGAAGGCGACCTCGCGCCGGACTCCGGCCGCTGCGAACGCCTCGTCCGACTGGGCCCGGGCGGCGGTGCCCGGAGGGAAGTCGACGAACGGTTCGTCCGACAGCTGGTGCAGATCCACGCGTTCCTCGTCCGCCAGCGGATGGTCGGGCGCCACTACGGCGACCAGGTCACCGCGCGCCAGTTCGCGACCGCGGACGCCCTGAGGACGCGCGGTCGGGGGAAGCCCCAGGAAGGCGGCGTCCAGGGTGCCCTGCCGCACCCGTTCGATCAGCTCCTCGCTCGCGCCGGAGCGGAGACTGATCCGCACCTGCCGATGCCGCAGGTGGAACCGTTTCAGCGTGGCCGGCAGGTCGACCGCCGTGACGGTGGGGATGGCGCCGATGGCCAGCCGGCCGCGGATCTCACCGGCGGCGGCCGCCACCTCGGCGCGGGCCCGTTCGGCGGCGTCGAGAGCCTGGCGGGCCGCGGGCAGGAACGCCTCACCGGCGGGGGTCAGACGGACGCGGCGGCTGGTGCGGCTGAACAACTTGGCGCCCAGCTCACGTTCCAGCTTGGCGATCTGGTGGCTCAGGGCGGACTGGACGACCAGGCACTGCTCGGCGGCCCGGGTGAAGTTGCTCGTCTCCGCGACAGCGACGACATAGCGCATCTGCTGCAGTTCCATGGATTAATCGTGATGCACGATCGATCCGATGACAAACATGTGTTGGACTCATTGATGCCCTATCTCCGAGGCTGGGCGCATGACGACAACGGTTTCCCATTCGGACGGTGGCCTGTCGCGCGGGCTGCTTCTGCTCATGTCGGTGGCGACCGGGTTGGCGGTCGCGGGCAACTACTTCGCGCAGCCGTTGCTTGACCTGATCGGCCGGGAGATGGGGATCGGGCCGTCGTCGGCGGCACTGTTGGTGACCGCCGCACAGGCCGGGTACGCATTGGGGCTGATCCTGCTGGTGCCGCTCGGCGACCTGCTGGAGCGGCGGCGGCTTGCCGTGTCGCTCTACGCGGTGACCGCCGTGTTTCTGCTGGTGTCGGCGACCGCCTCCAACGGCACGGTGCTCCTGGTCAGTACGGCCCTGACCGCGCTGACCTCGGTGGGAGCCCAGGTCGTGGTGCCGTTCGCGGCGACGCTGGCGGCCCCGGCCGAGCGTGGCCGGGTGGTCGGCACGGTGATGACCGGGCTGATGCTCGGCCTGTTGCTGGCGCGCACCGCGTCCGGGGCGTTGTCGGAGCTGGGCGGGTGGCGGACGGTCTACTGGGTGGCCGCGGTCTTGATGGCGCTGATGGCCGTGCTGCTGCGTATCTTCCTGCCCCGGCTCGGCGGGGACGGCGGAGGCCGGTCCTATCTGGGTCTGCTGCGTTCGACGGTGGCGATGTTCCGGTACGAGCCGTTGTTGCGGTGGCGGGCGGGCATCGCCGCGTTGAGCCTCGCCTCGTTCAGCGTGCTGTGGACGGCGCTGACCTTGCTGCTGGCGGGCTCGCCCTACGGCTGGTCGGAGTCGGCCATCGGACTCTTCGGGCTGGTCGGCGCCGTGGGTGCGCTGACCGCCACGGTGGCGGGGCGGCTGGCCGACCGCGGGTATGTGCAGGCCGTGACCGGCGCCGGGACGGTCCTGCTGGTGGCGTCCTGGACGGCGATCACGGCGGGGGCGAGCACGCTGGTCTGGCTGCTCGTCGGCGTGATCGTGCTGGACCTGGCGCATCAGGCGGTGCTCAACAGCAGCCAGAACGTCCTCTACGCGCTGCGGCCCGAGGCCCGCAACCGGATCAACTCCGCCTTCATGACCTGCCTTTTCGTCGGCGGCGCGGTGGGGTCCGCGCTGGCTGCGGTGGTCTGGGTGCACAGCGGCTGGACCGGCGTGTGCGTCTTGGGCGCCACCTTCTCGGCCGGGACCGTCGTGCTCTGGGTCCTGGAGCGCGTCACTGTCGGCCGGACGGCAGGAAAGCCGGCGAAGACCTCAGTTCAACAAGGCCATGACGCGACACCGGCCACCTCGGCCAACTGATCCAAGGAGCTGAAACCATGCACGTCACCGTGTTCGGAGCGGCCGGAAACATGGGGAGCCGCGTGGTACCCGAGGCGCTCGCCCGTGCGCAGCCGACGGCCGACGTCGTCCGCGACCTGGTCCGTACCCCCGCCCCCGCCCCCGCCCCCGCCGCGGCCACGGCCATGGCCACCGCCAAAGGAGAATGAACGTGCCGCGCACCGTGCTGATCACCGGAGCCACCGGGACCGTGTCCAGCGCACTGATGACCGCGCTGGAAGGGGCCGAGGTGGACCTCCGTGCTCTCGTCCGCGACGAGTCCAGAGCGGACGGCCCGCGCGGGCAGGGCGCCGAGGTCTTCGTCGGCGACCTCGATGACGCCCGGTCGCTGCCGCCCGCCTTCGAGGGCGTGCAGGACGTGTGGCTGCTCACCCCGAACGGCCCGCGCGCTCCGGAGCACAACATGAACGCCGTGTGGGCCGCACGTCAGGCCGGCGTGGAGCGCGTCGTGCGCCTGTCCGTCGTCGGCGCGGCACACGACGCGCCGAACCGCAGCGGCAGGTTGCACGCGCTGTCGGACCGGGAGACCGAACAGTGCGGCATGCGCTGGACGATCCTGCGTCCCCACTGGTTCATGCAGAACCTGCTGAACGAGGCGGGCGACATCGCCGCCACCGGCACGTTCTCGCTGAACATGGCCTCGGCGCGGATCGGCATGATCGACGTGCGCGACATCGCCGACTGCGCCGCCCGCGTGCTCCTCGACGACCCGGATCGCCACCACGGCCGGACCTACACCCTCACCGGCCCGCGCTCGCTGACAGTTGACGAGGTCGCCGCCGAAATGGGGCTCGCGCTCGGCAGGCCCATCACATACCTGCCGGTCAGCGACGACGCCAAGCGCGAGACACTGCTCGGCTACGGTGTTCCGGCATGGATCGTCGACATGCTCGAGGAGTACGCGCGGGCGTACGTCTCCGGCTGGGGAGATTTCACCACCGGTACGGTCGCCGACCTTCTCGGCCGCCCCCCGCGCGACCTCGCCGGCTTCGTCCGCGACCACGCCGCGGCGTTCACCCCGGCCGAGGACGACTGAAGCGCCCCGCTTCAACGAACTTCCGCATGCCGTTGTCGGCCGCAACCCCACCAAGAAGCCGGGGCACTCGATAGAGCCCGCACAAGCTAGGAGGGCATCAGATGATGCGATCGATCAGGGGCCTTGGGGCGCTTCTCGCCGCCCTCACACTGGCCATCACCATAGGCGGTTCCGCCGGAGCGGCATCGGACCGGCGGGCCGGGATATCTCCGACAGCCATCTCATTGCCTGACGGCTTCCAGCCCGAGGGCATCGCCATCGGCCCCGGCCCGTTCGCCTTCATCGGCTCCATGGCCGACGGCTCCATCTACCGCGCCGACCTGCGCACCGGACGCGGCGCGATCATCAGCCGCGGGCCCGGCACGCCGTCCCTCGGAATGAAGATCGACGAGCGCGGACGGCTGTTCGTGGCGGGCGGCACGGGCGGCGACGCGCGTGTCGTCGACTCCCGAACCGGCCGGGTGCTGGCCACCTACCGGCTGGCCACCGGCCCGGCGTTCGTCAACGACGTCATCCTCACCCAGGGTGCCGCGTGGTTCACCGACTCCACCAACCCGGTGCTCTACAAGCTGCCGCTACGTGACGGACGGCTGCCCACCGCCGCGCAGCGGATCCCGCTCACCGGGGACCTGGTGTACGGCGACGGCTTCAACGCCAACGGGATCACGCCGACTCCGGACGGCCGGGGCCTGATCGTCGTGCAGTCGAACACCGGCGGGCTGTTCCGCGTCGACTGGTCCGGTGCGACCCGCCGGGTGAACCTGCACGGCGAGTCGCTGCGGGAAGGCGACGGCCTGTTGCTGCGCGGCCGGACGTTGTACGCGGTGCAGAACCGGTTCAACGCCGTGGCCGTCCTGCGGCTGAACGAGGCCGGGACCGACGGCCGCGTCGTGCGGCGGGTGAGTGACCCCCGGTTCGACGTACCGGCGACCGTGGCGGCCTTCGGCTCCCGGCTGTACCTCCCCAACGCCCGCTTCGACACCAGCCCGACCCCCACCACCCCGTACACTGCAGTCGCCATCCCCCGCCCCTGACTCCCGCGTCGGCTACGCCGAAACCCTCGCCCGGCTGACCGGTGTGGCCGGCGAGAGACGCACTCTCCACCCTCCTGAATGACTGGAATGGCAATTCCAGTCATTCAAGGGAATCGATCGTGCCGGTGTACAACGTTGTTGTCTCCGACAACCTCGATCCCAGAGGAGGGCACCTGCCTTGTACATGAGGGAAACCGGTAATGCCGCCGGTCCTGTCCTGCTGCTCATCCACGGCGGCGGCGTCGCCGGCTGGATGTGGGATGCGCAGATCGACCACTTCGGACCGCGCTATCGCGTTCTTGTGCCTGATCTACCCGGTCACGGCCATAGCCATGACATGGCCTTCACGACGAGCGCGGCGGTCGTCGCCGAGCTCGCCGCCTACCTCGGGCAGCTCCCCGCCGGCACGGACGTCACCGTGGCGGGTTTTTCGCTCGGCGCACAGCTTGCCCTCGAACTGGCCGCTTCCCATCCCGAGGTGGTCACACGCGTGGTCATCACCAGCGCGCTGACGCAGGGCATACCGTTGCCGAGCCTGAGCCACTGGCTCGTCAGGCTCACCGCGCCGCTCGCCCGGCAGACATGGTTCGCCAAGCTCCAAGCGAAGTCGCTGTACATCCCGGACGATCTCCTCGACGACTACATCCGCACCTCGAAGACCCTGCCCGCGGAGAGCCTGATCGCGCTGACCCGGGCCAATGCGGAGTTCCGCACGCCATCGGCCTGGCGCCGGTTCCCTGGAGCCGTCCTGCTCCTGGCCGGAGCGAAGGAACCACGAGCACTCCGAGAGGGGATGCGGCAACTCGACCATGACCACTCGAAGAGCGAGCTGATCGTTCACGAGCACGCGGGCCACGGACTGCCGCTGCAATACCCCGAGTGGTTCAACGCGCGCGTCGAAGGGTGGATTCGCGCCAACCCCGCGTGAACCGCCGAGATCATCCGGAGTCCCTGACTCCCTCACGGCTGCCGGGGTGAGCCGGGTCCCCTCCGAGAAGATCTCCACCCGCGTCGCCCGCCGGCCGAACTCCAGCGGGCCGTCACTCTCGCCCGAGAGATGCGTGCCGCCGGCATCGCGGTAACCCTGGTCGTGCACGAGCACAAGCGGCTCGGCCATGGCCTGGCCCTGGCCGGGCTCGCCGAACAACTCCGCGCCCACGACGTCGGCCTGGAGTTCGTCACCGGCGAACTCCAAGGTATCCACAACCCGTCCGGCGTGGTGTTCACCGTGCCGGCCGCGCTGTCGGGGATGGAACGCGAATACATCCGCGACCGCACCTGGAAGGTCACGAGAGCGCCCGCAAGAACGGCACGGCCACCGGCACCGAGCCGGCCATGAGAGTACGGCTGGGGCACGCTGCTGGGAGAGTAGGGGAGTAGGACCGGGGCACGCTGCTTGGAGAATATCGACACCAAGCCAATGGATGGCTCGCCGAACGTCTTCCGCTCGAAACGATGCTTCCTGTCGCCCGTGATGGCGGGGGTGACATTCTCTTCCCCGACCTGGCGCCGGCAACCTATGGGCAGGTTGTGGGCTATGTCCACGGCTTGCCCGAGTGGACGGGACAGCGAGGGGAGGCAACGGTGGCCGTTCTTGCCCTGGATTTCGCCGCCTACCTCGACAAGGTGTTCATCGCTCCTGACACCGCTGAGATGAATTGGGCGACGCGAGCGGCCTTGATCCATCCGATCCGTGGCGGATGACCATAGAGGCATGGCTGGATGAAGGTCTTCCGGGTGGAGGGCACGTCCATGGACTGCTGCCTGACCTGAGCCGTTGCCCGGGGAAGGGCGACGGGAATCGAACCTGCGCTGTCAGCTTGGGAATCGCATGGATCACGCCTCGTAGTGCCGCTGACCTGCGGTTGGCGCCGGTCATGAGTGACCGTGGTTGCCCCCTCGTTACCCTCCTTAATGGCACGCTAATGGCAGGACGGAGGGCGGCTCTGCGGGGATAAACGAGCAGGTGGCAGCCAAGATCGCAGAGGAGTACCTGTCACGGTGGCGTCGTGCCGCTGTCTATGACGAACTCGCGGTCATGGAGGAGAACGGCGATAAGGACTGGGCGAACGTCACCGGAGAGGACGGGAGCGGCTACAAGGTCCTGGCTTACGTGCTTCCCGAGGCCGATCGGGCACTCCGGTTGGTCATCGCGGTGAACGATCGTGTGCCACGCGCAACCATCGCCCCCGTGACGCGGACTGTGGTCATGCGCCCGGATGGCACCTACACGGAGTAGACGGAGAGTGGCGCGTCTGCGCACCTGATGGCGGTGGCGTGCAACCCCGCGCGGCGTCGGTGAGCTGGGCGGGCCAGATGTCGGTGAGACGGCCCGCGAAGTGCGACCAGGAGTCGACGCGGGGAACGCCGGTCAAAGCAGGTGGGATCCGCAGGGCGTGGATGCGGCTGTGCAGCCCGGCAAGGGCTTGAGAGCGGTGCCGCGTTGATCGGAGTCGACCTCGGGGAGCAGAACGTCGGGTATGTGACTCATGCCGATCGCGGGCGGGGGTTCGTCAAGATCTTCCCAGAGAGGTGCGGGCGCGTCGCGGGATGGACGCCGTGGAGCTGGGTGGGGGCGATCCATTCGCGTTGGCCAGGGCCGTAGCCGTCGGTCTTGTAGAGCTTGATGACTTCAGTGTCATGGCCGGGGCGTTCCCAGGCGTACACGGTGTTGTTGAAGCCGCCGGTCAGGGGTCTGAGTCCCGCCTGGGCGAGGCGGTCGAACAGGCCGGACTTCTCACGCGCCTGCGCGCCCTGCACCACCCCGCGACCCCGCAAGCCTGATTCGTCGGTACGTCCTGAGATCATGCCCCGCATGTACCACGACCTGGCCAACTCCCTCGACCACGTCACCCTGACCTACGTCAGGGGCGTGTCCCCCGCTGACGTCGTCGCCCGTTTCGGCGGGGACATCGCCACCTTCGCCCCCATGTCCGTCGAGAAGGTCGCGCGGACCCACTCCTGGGGCAGCGAGGGCGTCACGCTGGCCGCCGTCGCCTCCCTTGGTGAGTGGACGTTGATCGTCGACAACAACATGGTCGGTTTCTACGACGGAATGGTCGAGTCGCTGTCGGCGGGCACCCGGGTCGTCGCCCATTATCTGCAGGACATCACCGGGATCTACTACTTCCACTGGGTCGAAGACGGGCGGACCGAGGTCGGCTTCTACGGCGAGGACGGCTTCGTCATCGACGAACAGATGGTCATGCCCGACCAGATGCCGGCGACGTTCGCCCCGATCTTGGCCCGTTCCGACGCCCAATTCCCGGGCATGCCCGAGATCAACGTCGGCCCGGTCTTCATGTGGGCCGAGGACCTCACCGGCATCACCATGACCCCCCGACTCCTCGAAGAGCTGACTTTCGTCGGTGGCCCGATCTCACCCGTCCGTCCCGAATAGATTGTCGTGTCCCGCATGTATGAGGAACTGTCCGAGATGGCCGACGGCAAGACCTTCACCTATGTGAAGGGCGTGAGCCCCGCCGACCTCGTGACCCGCTGGGGCGGCGATCCCGCCACCTTCACCCCGATGACCTTCGCCGAGATGGTCGAGCAGTGGTGGCGTCTCTACGACAGGCAGGTTCCGCTCGTCGCCGCGGCCGTCATCAGTGACTGGACGCTGGCTATCGACAACCGCTACATCGGAGTCGACGAGAAGATCGTCGAGCGGTTGTCGGCGGGCACTCGTGTCGTCTCCCACTTCCTGCTGGAGATCAAGGCACTCCACGACTTCCGTTGGTTCGAAGACGGGCAGGAGCAGATCAGCTTCTATCCCCAGGAAGGCTTCATGGTCGGCGACACGCACGCGGAGCCCGACCACATGCCGGTCGCTTTCGCTGAGATCGTGGGCCGCTCCGACGCCCGGTTTCCGGGCGTGTGGAACATCAATGAGGGGCCGGTGTTCGTCTGGGCCGAGGAACTGACCGGCATCACGCTGACTCCGGAGTTACTCGGCGAGCTCTCGTTCCTCGGCGGCTTCCTGCCCGCCGACCCCACGAAGCCCTAGAAGCCGGCGATACGTCCATGACGACCTATCCGATGCCCGCAAGGCGCGCATCGCCTTGGAGGAACAGGACCATGCAAAGCGACGCCAGGACGCGACAGCGGCCAAGGGGAGCGCGAGGGGGCGAAAGCTCCTTCGCAGCGGGGGTCTGGGGGTCGCTCCCAGACAACGCAAAAGCCTCGCGAAGGTGGCCAAATAATGCCACCGAGCAAGGCTCGTCGAGAGCGGGTGACGGGAATCGAACCCGCGCTGTCAGCTTGGGAAGTCTCTAGCGCACATGGTCGCTGAGCTGGGAAGATGCTGACCTGCGGGGAGCGGGTTGAGTGACCGTGACTCCCCGTGATTCCCCCTGATCCCCCTCCTGACGGGCACGGGGTTATGCGCCAGCGTGATCGGTGAAGTCTCCACGTGCCATAGCGATGGCCTACCAGGACGGCAAACCGCCACGCAGGCGAATCCCCCTGACCTCAACTCCGTACAGGCCTAGCAGACGGCGGCGGGGCCAACTATCGCCTCAGCTAGGCCAAGGGCTCAGCTGAGGGCGTAGCGGCTGATCTGGGATGGCAACCAAGATCGAGGAGTGGACGCGAGGTCAGGCCTGGTGCTCATCTCTGCCGCGGGTTACCATCGAGTGCATATACTATTGATGGTATGTCTCAGTGGGAGATCGACCTGGAGCCGGAGGTGGAGTCTTGGCTGGACGGACTTTCCTTTCCGCTCTATCAGCGGGTCATGCGGAACGTAGACGACTATCTCGTCACTGGTGGCATCCCTGATGGGGGTCACGTGAAGAAGCTGAAGGATGCCGAAGGTGTGCACGAGCTGCGTGTTGCTCTCGACCGCACGACCTGGCGATTGACCTTCTGGAAGCCATCCAACAGGGTGATCGTGATCCTGACGGTCTTCCGCAAGACACAGGATGGGACGCAGCCTGCCGACATCGACCGAGCGATCGCTGCCAAGAAGCGGTGTGAGGCAGAGCACGACCTAACCACTACGCACGTGTTCGAGAGGAGCGCATGATGGGTCACAGTCGTTGGGAAACCTACAAGGCGAAGCGTCTGCGCGAGATGGAAGCGGATGCGCAGCCCCACTCCGAATACGAGCAGGCGGGCCGTGACCTGGAGCTTGGAGACCAGTTGCGTGAGATCCGTAAGCGCCGAGGCTTGTCTCAGAAGGTCGTAGCGGAGCGCTCCGGGATGTCCCAGCCCGCTCTGTCTCGCATCGAGGGCGGTGGTGGCATTCCGGATATAGCGACACTGCTGCGCCTCGGTGCGGCAATGGGGGTCCGGTTCCGCGTCGAGCTCGTCGTCGATGACGACACCACTGAAATCGAGCCTCTAACGGTGCATCACCGACAGCTCACGAATGCATAAGCCGCAGGCGGCCACTTCGAAGCTCAGTCTGTAAGCTTCCGCTGCTCCTTTCGCAGTAGCGGTCTTCAGCTGCGGCAGCCTTGCTCGAGGGTTGTCGGCGCCAGGGGAACGAGGAAAAGCCCAGCTCTAGATCACGTTCTTAAGCTGGGCTTTGTTGTTAGAGCGGGTGACGGGAATCGAACCCGCGCTGTCAGCTTGGGAAGTCTCTGACACATCTGATCGCTGAGCTGGGGAAGGGCTGACCTGAGGGGGAGCGCTTCGAGTACCTGTCATTCTCCGTGAGTCCCCCTTGGTCGCTCTTCTGACGGGCACGTAACGGGCACGCCTACTCGTAGATCGTTGCTGCCCCCAGTGCGTTGGCGAAGAACGACCAGGAGGCGTCATCGGGCGCAGGGCGGCCCGTGTTCGTGTAGTAGCCAGGGGAAGATTTGATCCAGCTCGCCAGCGCTCCCAGGAAACGGTCCAGGCGATCGTTCTCCCAGACCGCCCCGCTGATCAGTTCCGCATGAAGGGCCTCAACGTAGCGGGCAAGATCTTCGCGGGTCGCGACCGCTTCGGCGGCGGCAGGTGAGGTGTTGTTCTGTCTCATGGCTCCATGGTGGAGGTCTCACCACGGACATGCACCTCCCCTGCCGGATCTTCCCGTCTGCCTCGTTCCACCCCGGAGGGGCAACAGCTCGGGGACGGAGGGGCAAGGCCGTCTTCGCGTGTACATCAGCCGGTGACGTTCCTCGGTCATTGGATGCCAACGGTCACAGACGGCCTTGATCCGGAGGAGTCGAGATGTTGGGCTTGCCTGGGACGTGGCAGGCGGGAAGATCCGGCTTCTACCTCAGCCAACTACGGCTCTGCGTTCGGCAGTCTCGATCATCCCGGAGCGGAGTCCCCCGCCGGAGGCGTCAGCTTCGAAAGAGCCGGACAAGCGCGACGGCTATCACCCCGGGG
>NZ_FOQY01000091.1 GCF_900113865.1 Streptosporangium canum
CGGTTACATTCCGAACCCGGAAGTTAAGCTCTTCAGCGCCGATGGTACTGCACCGGGGACGGTGTGGGAGAGTAGGTCGCCGCCGGACAATCTTTAGAAAGGGCCGCTCCTTGTGGGGCGGCCCTTTCTGTTTTTCAGCCCCTTTCAACCGGGCCTCTTTCCTCCATGAACGACGATGGCCGGCCAGTCCGTCACGGCCCAGCTCGATGGTCGTCTGCTCTTCAGAGAGCAGCGAAGACCTGATCAGGTGTCAGAGATTCTTGATCTTGGTTGGCTTGCGCTCACCCCGATGTATGCGATCAATACGCACCTACGTAGGCAGAAGGCGTACGGACTTTGGGCGACTTGCTAGGCTGGAGGAGCCGGGCCACCCCCACTGAGGGTGGCCTTCGTCGCGCTAGACCACGATAGGGCGGGGCAGCGATAGCGAACGGGGCGCACCCCGCGGCCGGAGACCGCCCGCACAGCGAATCGTCCCATGCACGTAAGAAGAGGACGCGCTCGCCGAGTGAGCAAACGAATGGACCAGAAGTGAACAGTGACAACGGGCGTGACGGCGCGGGCCGGCGCGACGAAGGCGAGAACCGCGGATCTAGCGGTCAGGGAGGCTACCGCGGGGATCGCGCAGGTAGCGACAGAGGGCGTCCGGGAGACGGCCCCCGATATGGTGAGCGCCGCGAGGGACGTTCAGGCGGGTCGTATGGCTCTCGCGATCGAGGCGACCGTCCGGCTGGCGGTTACCGCGACAGCCGCGGTGGAGGCGACCGGCCTCCGTTCAATCGCGACGACCGCCCAGGCGGCGGTGGTCAGCGCTCCTATGGCTCTCGTGACGCGGGCCAGCGTCCCTCAGGGCCGCGGGACGGCGGTGAGCGTCGTTCCTACGGTGACCGTGACCAGGCGCGTAGCCAGTACGGCTCGCGTGATGGCGGTCAGCGTCCCCCGTTCAACCGCGATGACCGTGGTGGGCGTCCGGGTGGTGGTGAGCGTCGTTCCTACGGTGACCGTGA
>NZ_FOQY01000044.1:0-4504 GCF_900113865.1 Streptosporangium canum
ACCACCGAGAACGGCTTGCGCCGCACCTTCTCGGTGAGCTGGCCACCCTCCTCGTATCCGACGTAGCCGGGAGGAGAGCCGAAGAGCCGGGAGACGGTGTGCTTCTCCATGAACTCGGACATGTCCAGCATGATCAGCGCGTCCTCGTCCCCGAACAGGAACTCGGCCAGCGCCTTGGAGAGCTCGGTCTTACCGACACCGGACGGACCGGCGAAGATGAACGAGCCACCCGGACGGCGCGGGTCCTTCAGACCGGCGCGCGTACGGCGGATCGAACGGGACAGGCCCTTGATGGCGTCGTCCTGGCCGATGATCCGCTTGTGCAGCTCGTCCTCCATGCGGAGCAGTCGCTGGGACTCCTCCTCGGTGAGCTTGAAGACCGGGATGCCGGTGGCCGTGGCGAGGACCTCGGCGATGAGCTCCTCGGTGACCTCGGCGACGACGTCCATGTCGCCGGCCTTCCACTCCTTCTCACGGCGCTCGCGCTTGAGCTGGAGCTGCTTCTCCTGGTCGCGCAGCGCGGCGGCCTTCTCGAAGTCCTGCGCGTCGATCGCGGACTCCTTGTCGCGCCGCACGTTGGCGATCTTCTCGTCGTACTCGCGCAGGTCCGGCGGCGCGGTCATGCGGCGGATGCGCATGCGCGAGCCGGCCTCGTCGATGAGGTCGATCGCCTTGTCGGGCAGGAACCGGTCGCTGATGTAGCGGTCGGCCAGCTGCGCGGCGGCCACCAGAGCGCCGTCGGTGATGGAGACCCGGTGGTGCGCCTCGTAGCGGTCGCGCAGGCCCTTGAGGATCTCGATCGTGTGGCTGAGGCTGGGCTCGGCCACCTGGATCGGCTGGAAGCGGCGCTCGAGCGCGGCGTCCTTCTCCAGGTGCTTGCGGTACTCGTCGAGGGTGGTCGCCCCGATGGTCTGCAGCTCACCGCGGGCCAGCATCGGCTTGAGGATGCTGGCGGCGTCGATCGCGCCCTCGGCGGCACCCGCGCCGACGAGCGTGTGGAGCTCGTCGATGAACAGGATGATGTCACCGCGGGTGCGGATCTCCTTGAGGACCTTCTTCAGGCGCTCCTCGAAGTCACCGCGGTAGCGGGAGCCCGCCACCAGCGCGCCCAGGTCCAGGGTGTAGAGCTGCTTGTCCTTGAGCGTCTCCGGGACCTCGCCCTTGACGATCTTCTGGGACAGGCCTTCGACGACGGCGGTCTTGCCGACGCCGGGCTCGCCCACCAGAACAGGGTTGTTCTTGGTCCTCCGGGAGAGGACCTGCATGACCCGCTCGATCTCCTTCTCCCGGCCGATGACCGGGTCGAGCTTGCCCTCGCGGGCGGCCTGTGTCAGGTTGCGGCCGAACTGGTCCAGCACAAGGGAGGTCGACGGCGCGGCCTCCTGCGGACCGCCCGCGGCGGCCGGCTCCTTGCCCTGGTAACCGTGGAGCAACTGGATGACCTGCTGCCGCACGCGGTTGAGATCCGCGCCCAGCTTCACCAGCACCTGGGCGGCGACGCCCTCGCCCTCACGGATGAGGCCGAGCAGGATGTGCTCGGTGCCGATGTAGTTGTGTCCCAGCTGCAAGGCCTCGCGGAGCGACAGCTCAAGGACCTTCTTCGCGCGCGGGGTGAAGGGAATGTGCCCCGACGGCGCAGACTGTCCCTGGCCGATGATCTCCTCGACCTGCTGACGCACACCTTCAAGACTGATGCCGAGGCTCTCCAGAGCCTTGGCGGCAACGCCTTCACCTTCGTGGATCAGACCAAGAAGGATGTGCTCCGTACCGATGTAGTTGTGGTTGAGCATCCGGGCCTCTTCTTGAGCCAGGACGACAACCCGCCGTGCGCGGTCGGTGAACCTCTCGAACATCTCGTCGCTCCTCACAGAGCGGTCAGGCAGGTCCGGGATGTCCGGGCCCTGTCATCCCGCATGGTAGCCCCGACCCGGCGACCGCTCTATGCAGAAGACGTTCCCCGAGAGCAGGGCGTTCACCCTCCATCCAACTACTTACGGGGGGTGGGATGTTCCCGATACGCCGCAAGCGAACGACGTTTATCGGCCACTCAAACGCGTCATGCGGTCATGGCCGCCACCGGACCCCACCGTGGCCGCCATAACCGCATGATTCAACGATCTAGTGAGCCGCTTCGTACTGCTCGACGATCTTGGAGGCGATTCGACCGCGCTCGCTGACATTAAGGCCGTGCGACTTCGCCCATGCCCGGATGTCGGCGCTCTTCTCCCGCGTCAGTGCCCGAGCGCCACCTGCACGGCGGCGGCGAGGGGCCAGCGCGCCGGAACGGCGAGCACTCTGCACGAAAGGCGACAGGGAGTCGCGGAGCTTCTTCGCGTTTACGTCACTCAGGTCAATCTCATAGCTGGTGCCGTCAATCGCGAAGGCGACAGTCTCATTGGCCTCGCCCCCATCGAGGTCGTCGATGAGAATCTCCTGGATCTGCTTGGCCATCTACGCAATCCTTTCGCGGAGTATTGTTTCATTCGCTAGCTAAACATATACCCGCAATCGGAGAGCGGCAATTCCGGGAGCCCGGCGATTCTCGCCGGGAACCCAGACGGCGAGTGGATCAGCTGTTCTGCGACTCAGCCCGATCCCGCCGTTTTGCCGGACGGCGGCCGGCGGCTTCACTACGAAGAAGCTTGACCACTCCGTAGATGAAGGCCCCGCCGACGACCACTGGAGGTATCAACGCGGACAATACGTCGCTCATTCGTCCTCGCTCCGCACCGGGGATGACATTCTGGGGACCATGGAATTTTTGGCGGCGGCATCCCCGGCCGCGCCGGGGACTCGCTCGATCACTCTGGATCCACCCACACATGACCATAGCGTCACCATCGAGCAGCGCACGTCACCGGGGCGGCCATGTCGCCCGTTCACTACCTTAATGCTTCTCTCCAGCCGTCTTACCGGTTGCACTCCGTAAAGCTGTGTGGAAAAAACCGACAGAGCGATCAGGTGATGATCAACTTTGCCGGAAAACCAATGCCGGTCCGGGTCCCGAACCCCCGGCCCACCCGCCATCCGGCCGCGAAGTCCCTGCTCAAAGAGCCTGCGGACAAGGGCGAACGGACTTACCGCGGAGCCGGGGACCGGTTCCGCGAGCTTCACCACGGAATGCCCGCCGTGATGAGAACACCCGGTTGGAGAGCTGCCCGCTTCATCGGGCCGACGGCTCGCGGCGCAACGCCATCGTAGGGAACATGGCGGATCTTCATCGCTTTCTTACCAAGAGTACGTCCGCCTCCGGCATGCGGGACATAGTCGTAGCCCGTATAACCACCAAACGCGATCAGGTGTGCCAACAACCCCGGCGACACCGCGGAGCCCGGCCCCAGATCGGCGAGAAGGCCTTCACCCACCGGCCGGAAGACCCGGAAGACGGCGTAGAAGGCGGGCCCGGAAGACGGGTGCGGAAGGCGCGCGTAGAAGGAGAAGGAGAAGGAGAGAATCCGGTAGAGCGTCACGGAGACGGAGCCGCCGGTGATGCCGGCGGGCGGACGCTCCCGCCATTCGGCCACAGGCCCGGGAACTCCCGGCGGCGACTGACCGCCCATTGGCCCCTCATAGCCCCTCACGGGCGATGTGGGCGCGGGCCGAGGCGGGATTGTCGGCGACGGGCCCCGGGGAGGCTGCCATAACGTTCCTCCCGGCGGCGCGTACGGGTTTGCGCTTCCATCGCACTGCGGCCGGACGCCGTTACGACGCCGGCTTTTCTCACCCGCGCATGAAATCGGGGCCGGCGGTTCATCCGCCGGCCCCGATATTCACGGAACTACTTGGTCTTGACGACGACCGTCCCGGCGACCTTGTCGTGCAGAGCCTGCTGCAGGGGCTTGTCCCACAACGGCCACAGCACGTCCACCAGCAGGAAAACTCCCACCACGAAATTCACCACCAGGCCGAGGAAGCCCAGGAAGCCGGCGAACGCGTTGATGATGTAGGCGCCGAACAGCACGAGGGCCCGCTTGGCCGCGCTGACCGTGTCGACGCCGCCGGCGAGCTGGCCGCCCAGCCGGACGACCCTGATGCCCATGATCTGCTTGCCGAGCGTGGTGCCGTTGCGCCCCAGCATGAAGATCTCGTAGCCGATGAGGGCCAGCCCGATGATGAGCGTGCTCACCATCGTCGAGAGGAGGAGGCTGCCACTGCTGGCGTAGGTGACCGGATCGTACGACGGCTGGAACGGCAGCGAGACCAGGTAGCCGATGATGCCCGCGGGGATGCCGACGATCAGGAGGTCGATGATGCGGGCCACCAGACGCTGCCACCACTCCGCGAGCGGAGCGGGCACGCCGGGGGGCATCGCACCCTGCGGCGCGTAGCCCTGGCCGTAGGCGGGGATCTGCTGGCCGTACGCCTGCTGCTGACCGTAACCCTGCTGCTGGCCGTAACCCTGCTGCTGGCCGTACGCCTGCTGCTGGCCGTAACCCTGCTGCTGGTCGTAACCCGGCTGGGAGGGCTGCTGCCCGTAAGGAGACTGCTCCTGAGAGGGCTGCTG
>NZ_FOQY01000044.1:4724-62599 GCF_900113865.1 Streptosporangium canum
CTGGGAAGGCTGCTGGCCGTAGGCGGGCTGCTGCCCGTAGGCACCCGTCCCCTGCTGCCCGTACCCCTGCTGCTGGCCGTAACCCGGCTGGGTCTGGCCCGGACCGGTGTGCGGCTGTGAGGTCTCCGATCGATATCCCACAATTGTCATGTCGGGGTCGTGTTCGCCAGGGGCTCGACCCGCGTTGTGCTGTCCGTACTCCGGCTGCCCCGACGGTGTGCGATCGCGGTCGGGATCATCCTGATACGGCGGCTGTCCGGTGCTCACCGCGTCACCTCACTACTTCGACGGCGCATGTGGCCATATGCGAGACTCACATGCTTGCTGCAGCACAAGGTATCGACATAGGTATCAACAGTCATCTTTCCGATCGGTAACCGTCAAGGTCACGTCAGTCGCGATCCCGTGACAGGTGGAGCAGCATCCGGGTGTTTCCCAAGGTGTTCGGCTTGACGTGCTCCAGGTCGAGGAACTCCGCGACGCCCTCGTCATATGAGGCCAGAAGTTCGGCGTAGACCTCCGGTGAGACGGGCGTTCCCTGGATCTCGCGGAAGCCGTGCCGGGTGAAGAAATCGACCTCGAAGGTGAGGCAGAAGACCCGGCGGAGCCCGAGGCCGCCGGCGGTGCGGATGAGCTCCGAGACGATCCGGTGGCCGATGCCCAGCCCCCGGCAGGCGGGGTCGACGGCGACGGTGCGGATCTCGGCGAGATCCTCCCAGAGCACATGGAGCGCTCCGCAGCCCACGACGACGCCCGCCCGCTCGGCCACCCAGAATTCCTGGATGTCCTCGTACAGGGTGACCGTGGCCTTCTCCAGAAGGCGCGGGCCGGCTCCCCCGTAGGTGTCGACGAGCCGCCGGATGACGCGCACGTCCGGGGTGCGGGCCCGCCGTACCGTGATCTCCGCCGCGTCCGCCGCGTCCGCCGGGCGGTCCCGCGGATCCCGTTCCACGTCCGCGCCTCCGTCCCCGGCCACGGCGCGTCGTCCCGCGATCTCGGTGTCGCGAACGGCCGGGGTGGGGGAATGCTCCGCAACCTGCTCCATAACCGATCAGCGTACGTCCTCGGCACGTGCGAATTACGGCTCACCCTTAACTCGCGCCCCATGGCCAACAGATGACAGATGGTAGTCGGGTCGCGACACTGGGCTGCGGGCGCCGACAACGGGTCAAAACTCGCCTTTCGCATGGTCCCGGAGCTGCGAAGACCTCCACCTCCCGCAGACCGAGGACACATAAAACCAGCGCATGCACATGTTGATCATGAAAATGCGTGATCTTCCTGTGACGTTCCGGTTGTGAAAGCTCTACCGAGTTTGTAGTTCTGGTTGAGCATGAACCTCCAATTGCACTAATGTCCGTGCTCGATGTCAGCGACGTTAAAGCGCTGAACCGCCGAATCCCCGGACCCGGGGAACCGGGGACCCACCCTTTAGTCCCCTGGGGTGAATCCGAGGTGCCACCAGCACCTCGGTAGGGCTGCCTCCGGCCCGAACCCGTCAGCTAACCCGGTAGGCGGCCGAGAGAGGAGCCTGTTGGTGAAGCGCACGCGTGACCGTGGGGGGAAGAACGCGGGCAGACATGCCCGCTATCGAGAACACGCCCCGCGTGGACTCGCCCGCCGGATGGCGTTCATCGGACTGGCCTTCGCCACTCTGACCCTCGGCACCCCTCTCGTCGCGGCCACCGCCGACCCGGAGCCCAGCCTCCCGGAGCTCGCCAAGCAGGTCGAGAAGCTACACACCGACATCGAAACGCTCACCGAGCAGTACAACGGCGGGCGTGTCAAGCTCAAGCAGGCGCAGCGCGCCGCCGCGAGCGCCAAGAAGACCCTCGCGGTCAGCGAGTCCGAGCTGGCGTCCCGGCGCACCAAGGCCAGCCTCCTCGCGCAGAGCTCCTACATGTCGGGAGGTCTGGGCTCCGCCATGCTCTTCAGCCAGCCGACCGATCCCGACACCTTCCTCGACCAGGCCACCACGAACTATGCCCTCCAGCAGCAGCAGAGCGAGGAGGTCGCCCAGGTCGCACGGGCGATCGAGGCCGCCGAGCGGGCACAGGCCAGCGCCAAGGCCCGGACCGCCGAGGTCAAGAGCCTCCTGTCGGAGATCGGCACCAAGCGCACCAAGATCGAGCGGCTCGTCGACAAGGTCGAGAGCAACCTGTTCAGCGAGGTGCGCAGCCGGGCCAAGTCCAACAGCCGGGGCAGCCGGGTGAAGATCAGCGTGCCGATCGTCGGCAGCGGCAAGGCGGCCGAGGCCGCCCGCTGGGCACTCACCCAGCAGCTCAAGCCGTATGTCTGGGGCGCCGAGGGGCCCAACTCCTTCGACTGCTCCGGCCTGGTCATGTGGGCCTACCAGAAGGTCGGCATCAGCCTGCCGCACTACACCGGTGACCAGTGGACCGCGGGCACCCACATCTCCAGGGACGAGCTGCGCCCGGGTGACCTGGTCTTCTTCTACAACGACCTGCACCACGTCGGCATCTACATCGGCGCCGGACTGATGGTCCACGCGCCCCAGACCGGCGACGTCATCCACATCGCCTCGATCGACAACCGGCCCTTCGCCGGCGGCGTGCGCGTCGCGGACTGAACCGGGCGGCGGAAGATCGCCCGATCCGGCCGGACGGCGGACCGCCCGGCCGGATCAGACAGCGGACCATCCGACCCGATCAAGCGGCGGCGGACCGCGCGACCGGATCAGGCGGCCGACCGTCCGACCCGATCAGACGGCGGCGGACCGCGCGGCCAGGACAGACCGGGCGGCTAGATCAGACGGCGGCGAGCCGCCCAGGCCACGGCTTCGATCGCCGTGGCGACACCGATGCGGTCGCAGATTCCACGGAGCCTGCGCCGGACGGTCCGGCCGCTGATGTCGAGGCGACGCCCCACCCGGTCCACGGTGACGCCCTTGGCAAGCTCTGCCAGGAGCACGAGATCTTCGTCACTGAGACCGATCTCGCCCATGCCCAGGAGGCTGTCGCCGCGACGGGAATCCACTTCTGGATATGCCATCTAGAGTCGCTCCCCCCGCACTGGAACTCGGGCGCGAGTATGTTGGATATCAATGTCGCCCGTCAGGAACGGTAAACGCCTTGTTCAAAGGTCGTCAAGTTCCCCTCTTGATAGAGGTGACGAGCGCCATTGACATAGCGGGCGCTACGTGAAGTACTCATGATATGTCGGTGCCTTTGCGGTTAAGTCGTGGCCAAGCCAAGGCACGCACCCGCAACCGCCTGCTGGCCGCGGCTGCCGAAGTCTTCGCAGAACAAGGTTTCGCCGGGGCCTCCGTCGACGAGATCGCCTCCAGGGCGGGCCACACGGTCGGCGCCCTCTACTCCCATTTCACCGGGAAAGATGAGCTGTTCCTCACTCTCTTCGACGAGCACGCCGCCCACCGCCTTGACGGCGTCGAGGAAATCGCCTCCCAATGGGAGGAGGACCAGACCGTTTTCGTCGCGCTCGGTGAGTATCTGGCCGAGATCGCCGATCAGCACACGGTATGGAGCACGCTGGAAATGGAGTTTCTGCGCTACGCGCTGACCCGGCCGGAATTGCTCGACCGTCTGGCCGCCCGCTGGTGGGCTCCCCGTACGGCCGTCGCCCGCCTGGTGGCCCCGCACTGCGCCGCGCACGACCCGGTCGCCGTCTCGACCGCGATCATCGGGCTCTTCGAAGGGCTCGTCACGCAGCGCCGCGTCGACCGCGCCGCGGTGCCGTCCGAGCTGTTCGCCGAGGCGCTGCGCTGGCTGACGGCCGGACTCGCCCACTCTTCCGGACCGGCGGCCGCGAACACACCGCAGCCCCCTCGGCCGGCATGCCGGGAGACCGGCCGTAAGCGCACCCGGAGGACCTCGTGAACACGCCGGAGGACCCTCAGTGAGCGCGCCGGGGGATTCTCGTGAACACGCCGGGAGACCGGCCGTGAGGCGGCTGAAAGGCCGTCGGCCTCCGACGGCGGCACCGGGTCCGGCCCTGGCCAGGCCCGGCACCGCCGTACGGGATCACGGTGTAGGGAGCCGGCAGGCTCAGCCCGCCGGCTTGACCAGCGGGAACAGGATGGTCTCGCGGATGTTCTTGCCGGTGAAGGCCATGACGAGACGGTCCACGCCGAGCCCCATGCCACCGGTGGGCGGCATCGCGTATTCCAGGGCGGTCAGGAAGTCCTCGTCAAGCTGCATGGCCTCGGGGTCGCCGCCCGCGGCGAGCAGGGACTGCTCGGTGAGGCGGCGGCGCTGCTCGACGGGGTCGACCAGCTCCGAGTAGGCGGTGCCGAGCTCGGTGCCGAAGCCGATCAGGTCCCACTTCTCGGTGAGGAGCGGGTTGTCCCGATGCTGGCGGGTCAGCGGGGAGGTCTCCAGCGGGTAGTCCATGACGAACGTGGGCTGGATGAGGGTGTGCTCGACGAGCTCCTCGAAGATCTCCTGGACGAGCTTGCCCTGGCCCCACTTCGGGTCCCAGCGGATCTCGTGCGCGTCGGCGTGCTTGCGGACGTGCTCCAGCGGCGTCTCGGTGGTGATCTCCTCGCCCAGTGCCTCCGAGACCGCCCCGTAGAGGGTGATCCTCGGCCACTCCGGCAGTCCCAGGTCGATCTCCTGACCCTCGTGGGTCACCACGGAATGGCCGAGCGCGGCCACGACCGCGCTCTGGATCATCCGCTGGGTCAGGTCGGCCATGTCGTTGTAGTCGAGATACGTGCCGTAGGCCTCGAGCATGGTGAACTCGGGGTTGTGGGTGGCGTCCGCGCCCTCGTTGCGGAAGTTGCGGTTGATCTCGAAGACCTTCTCGATGCCGCCCACCACGAGCCGCTTGAGGTAGAGCTCGATCGCGATGCGGAGGTAGAGCTCCATGCTGTAGGCGTTGATGTGGGTCTTGAACGGCCGGGCCGTCGCGCCGCCGTGGATCGGCTGGAGCATCGGCGTCTCGACCTCGAGGTAGCCCTCACCGTGCCAGAAGTCACGCATCGCCCGCACCACGGCGCTACGGGTGTAGGCCATCTTCCGCGCCTCGTCGTTGACGATGAGGTCCAGGTAGCGCTGGCGGACCCGCGCCTCGGGGTCGGTGAGCCCGGCGTGCTTCTCCGGCAGCGGGCGCAGGCACTTGGAGGTGATCGCCCAGCGGTCGGCGAGGATGGACAGCTCGCCCCGGCGGGAGGTGATGACCTCGCCCTCGATGCCGACGTGGTCGCCGAGGTCGACGTCGCGCTTCCACGCCGCCAGGGACTCCTCGCCCACCTTGTCCAGGGAGATCATGACCTGGAGGTCGGCGGAGCCGTCCCGGACCGTGGCGAAGCAGAGCTTGCCTCCGGTCCTGGAGAGCATGATCCGTCCGGTGACGCCGACCCGGTCGCCGGTCGCGGTGTCAGCGGCGAGATCGGCGTATTTTTCACGGATCTCGCCGTTGGTCGCGGTGCGCGGGAAATTCACCGGGTAGGGGTCGACGCCCTCGGAACGGAGGCGGTCGAGCTTCTCCCGGCGCACGCGCATCTGCTCGGGCAGATCCTCGGCTGGGTTCGTCACTTCATCGGTCACAGGGCAAGGTTACCGATGTCCGTGCTAAGCGGTGTTGCGGTGATAGATCAGCCGGAGACCGATCAGTGTGAGCCACGGCTCGTGCACGTCGATCGAGCGCGCCTCGCTGACCACGAGCGGCGCCGCGCTGCCGGTCGCGACGACGGTGACGTCGTCCGGGTCGTCGGCCAGCTCGGCCGCCATCCGCTCGACGATCCCGTCGACCTGACCGGCGAACCCGTAGATGATGCCCGACTGGAGCGCCTCGACCGTGTTCTTGGCGATCACCGACCGGGGCCGGATCAGCTCCACCTTGTGCAGCTGCGCCCCGGCCGCGGCCAGCGCGTCCACCGAGATCTCGATGCCGGGGGCCGTCACGGCGCCGATGTACTCTCCCTTGGCGGAGACCGCGTCGAAGGAGGTCGCGGTGCCGAAGTCGACGATGATGCACGGCCCGCCGTACAGCTGGATGGCCGCCAGCGCGTTGACGATCCGGTCGCTGCCGACCTCCTTCGGGTTGTCCATCCTGACCGGCACCCCGGTCCGGATGCCGGGCTCGACGATCACCGCGGTGACGTCGCCGTAGTAGCGGCGGCACATCTCGCGCATCTCGTTGAGCACCGACGGCACCGTGGAGCAGAGCGCTATGCCGTCGACGTCGGCGCCTTTCAGCAGTGGCGACTGTCCGAGCAGTCCCTGCAGCACGACGGCTATCTCGTCGGCCGTGCGCCGGGCGTCGGTGGCGATCCGCCAGTGCTCGATGACCTCGTCGCCCTCGAACAGGCCGAGAACGGTGTGCGTGTTACCGACGTCGATGGCGAGCAGCATCAATTCCCCCGAAGGTCCAATGCGATGTCAAGAGCCGGCGCCGAGTGAGTGAGCGCGCCCACTGCAAGGTAGTCAACGCCTGTTTCGGCCACATCACGGGCGGAGTCGAGGGTCAGCCCGCCGCTGGACTCCAGCCGCGCCCTGCCGTCCACCAGCCGTACGGCCAGCACCAGGTCGTCCACGGTGAAATTGTCCAACAGGATCTCCTCGGCTCCCTCGGCGAGCACCGGCTCGATCTGGTCGATCCGGTCGACCTCGACCTCGATCGGCAGACCGGGGTAGGCGTCGCGCACCGCCCGGAACGCCTCGGCCACGCCACCCGCGGCCACCACGTGATTGTCCTTGATCAGCGCCGCGTCCGAAAGCGACATGCGGTGATTGACCCCGCCCCCGCACCGCACGGCGTACTTCTCCAGGGCCCGCAGCCCGGGCAGCGTCTTGCGGCTGTCCCTGATCCGCGCCCCGGTCCCCTCCACCGCGCGGACCCAGCGGTCGGTGAGGGTCGCGATGCCGGACAGGTGGGTGAGCAGGTTGAGCGCGGTCCGCTCGGCGGTCAGCAGGTCCCGCGTGGGGCCGGTGACGGTCATCAGCACGTCGCCCCGGGTGACGCGCTCGCCGTCCTTGACCAGCCGCTCGGCCGTGAGGCGGCCCTGGCTGAGATGGGAGAACGCGCCCTCGGCGACGGCGAGCCCGGAGACCACCCCGTCCGCGCGGGCCACCACGTCGGCGGTGTCGGTCTGCCCGGCCGGGATGGTGGCGAGGCTGGTGACGTCGCCCGGGGCCTGGAGGTCCTCGTCCGCGGCGGCCTGGAAGAGGGCCGTCACCGTGGCCGGGTCGAGCCCCGCCTCGATCAGGTCCGTCTCCACCCGGGGCGGCAGCACGGTCGCGCGCTGTCCGTGCGGCACGTACGTCATGGTCATTCCCTCCGCTGTCAGAGTCACGTCGAGGTGGCCCAGCCACCAGGCATCGTTGCGTTCGGGGAAGTCCTCGCGCCAGTGCGACCCGCGGGTCTCCTCGCGATTGCGGGCGGCCTCCACCAGCGCCGACGCGACCGTCAGCAGGTTGGTGGCCTCCCATGACTCGGTGCACGGCTCGACCGCCACCGGGGTCCACCGGGAGCTCACCAGTGCCCGGGCGACCTCGCTCAGGGACTCCTGGCCGCGCAGCACGCTCGCGCCCCGGCTCATGTGCCCCTGGATCCTGGGCCTGGCCCTGGGGTCGACCAGGCCGGTGGGCCGGTCGTCGGCCACCGGCTCGCCCGGCGCGGGCCGTACGGCGGCCGGGGCCGCGCCCGTCCCGTTCTCACGCGGATCCCGCGCCGCGCCGGAGCCCGCGGATCCGGCCCGTCGCCCGGCGTGGATGTCGGCGGCGATCCGCTCGGCGAAGACCAGGCCTTCGAGCAGCGAGTTCGAGGCCAGCCGGTTGGCGCCGTGCACCCCGGTGCAGGCCACCTCGCCGCAGGCGTACAGGCCCGGCACGCTGGTACGGCCGTGCAGGTCGGCGCGGACGCCGCCGCTGGCGTAGTGGGCGGCCGGGGCGACCGGGATGGGCTGGGTGACCGGGTCGATGCCGTGTTCCCGGCAGACCGCGTGAATCGTCGGGAAGCGGGTGCGCCACTTCTCCTCGCCGAAGTGGCGGGCGTCGAGATACATGTGGTCGGCGCCGGTCTCGCGCATCCGCCGCATGATCGCCTTGGCCACGACGTCGCGGGGCGCGAGGTCGGCGAGCTCGTGGACGTCCTTCATGAAGCGGACGCCCTCGGCGTCGACCAGCACCGCGCCCTCGCCGCGGACCGCCTCGGAGATCAGCGGCTGCTGGCCGGTGGAGTCCTCGCCGAGCCAGAGCACGGTCGGGTGGAACTGGACGAACTCCAGGTCCCTGACGACGGCGCCGGCCCGCAGCGCCAGCGCCACCCCGTCTCCGGTCGAGACGACGGGGTTGGTGGTGGCGGCGTAGACCTGGCCCATGCCGCCGGTGGCCAGCACCACGGCCCCGGCCCGGACCGCTCCGACGCCGTCGCGCTCGCCCTCGCCCATGACGTGCAGGGTCACCCCGGCGGCCCGGCCGCCGGAGTCCTTCAGGAGGTCGAGCACGAGAGCGTGCTCGATCACCTCGATGGACGACTCCCGGAGGGCCTGGACGAGCGCCCGCTGCACCTCCGCGCCGGTGGCGTCGCCGCCCGCGTGCACGATGCGGTTGCGCCGGTGGCCGCCCTCCCGGGTGAGCTGGAGCTCTCCCGAGTCGTCGGTGTCGAACCGGGCGCCCGCCGCGATCAGCCCGCGCAGCGCGCCGGGTCCCTCGGTCACCAGGACCCGCACGGCCTCCTCGTCGCAGAGGCCGACCCCCGCGACGAGCGTGTCGGACAGGTGCTCGGCCGGGGTGTCCTGCGGGTCGAGCACGGCGGCGATCCCGCCCTGCGCCCAGCGGGTGGATCCCGACGACAGCACGTCCTTGGTGACGACCAGGACCTTCGCCTCGGGGTCGAGACCGGCGTACCGCAGCGCCAGGGTCAGCCCCGCGATTCCGGATCCCACCACGACTACGTCGGCCTCGACCGTCCAGCCCGGGGCGGGCGCGGTCAACCTCTGGGGAATGGCAGGGATCGCCATGACCGTCTCCTCGCGGGGGTTGAGAGGCTTCATTTCGTCAACGTGACGATAACGTGCGCGTCCTCGTGCTTCTTCCCCGGGGGTGCCCCTGTCGAGTCCGTTCCGCGGTGCGGCCGGCGGGCGGCGGCCTCACACGCCGGCGGGTCGCGGGGGCGCGGGCCGAGAGCCCGCCGCGACCGCCGGGACTCCCCGAGACGCGTGTTCGGAGATCCGCGGCGTCAGGTCGGCCACTTCAAGGACCTGCGACTTTCTTGATCTTTATTCACCCGTCGTTGACATACACGCAACCTCCCTACATAACATGCATGTAGCCGATGATCATCCCCCACCCATCGCAGCGGAGGCATCGCCGTGGCCCCTGAACCAGAACCACAACAGTGGCGCGAGTGGGACGACGGACCTGAGCTCTCCCGCTCGTGGCCCTCCCCCCACGCGGACATCGATGTCGACACCGCCGGTCTCAGGAAGGTTGGCAACGCGATCACGATAGAGGTGGACGGCGCGCGCGGCTACGAATCCTCCGCCCTGAAGCCCTGGAGGGACATGGCCGCCGAGGTCGGCCACCTCGACATGGTCACGGAGCTCGAATCCCTGGCGTGGCTGGACTGGACTGCGTTCAGGACACTCGGGTGGACGCTGGGGCTCATCGGCGGCCGCGTCACAGACGGAACCCAGTCCGCCCTGGAGAGTTACGACAGCTTCGGCAACATGATCTTCGCGACCTCGGCGAACTACGCCATGGCCGACAGCGTCTTCGACAAGAACATCTCCGTGCTGCGATACGCCGTCAACGGCGCAGGCGTCCGCCACCAGACCTCGCCCACGAAGGACGGGTGGCCAGAGGACGACGTCTCAGGCTATGACGCGCCCAAGATCAAGTCCATGCTGGCCGGCATCGAGGTGGCGAGCATGCTGCGCAAGGGCGGCGCGTGCGCCGAACTGGCCACATGGTTGACCAACCTGCAGTCCCTCATCGAGGAGCACGCCAAGCAACTGGCCGGCGCCTGGCGGGGCGAGCCGGCCGAACTCGCCCTGGACGCCTTCCGCAAGGTGCACGCCACCACCAGAGCGCTGGCCCACTCTGTCGGCACGACCGGTGAAACGATCATCTGGCTGGCCAACGTGATCCACCGATATCAGGTGAACTTCGAATCCGTGGTCAAGCTGGGCGACTGGGAGTTCGACGACGACCTGCCGGACTGGCTGCTCCCGTCGGGCGGCGGCGCGCACGACCGCGCCCGCGACTACCTGCGCGACCTCAACCAGTACATGAAAGCCGCCTACGACATGCTTCCCGCGGAGATCGAGACCCTCCTCCCCACCGCCCGGAGCGATGACGCGAAGAGCGCCTACAAGGGTGACGGGCTCAAGGACGGCAGCGACTACTGGGATTCCATGATCACTTACCAGCAGCCTCTGGGCTCCGGCGAGCCGGTGTACTGACGGAGCCCGTCCGCATACGGGCGGCGGGAGGGGTTGAGAGGCGCCGGAGGGCCCTCCCCCACGCGTCTTCCCGCGAAAAAGGCTCTCAGCCCGCCGGCCGGTGGAGCACGTCACCGCGCAGGAGGTCGGTGACGGGCTCCGGGGCCGAGGCGGGGTCGTGACCGAGATCGACGATCCGGTTGCCGCGGTCGACGTGGACGACCCTGGGCCGGAAGGTCCGCGCCTCGGCGTCGTCGAGCTGGCCGTACGCGATGATGATCACCAGATCGCCCTGGTGGACGAGGCGGGCGGCCGCGCCGTTGATACCGATGACCCCGGAACCGCGGGGGCCCGCGATCGTGTAGGTCACCAGCCGGGCGCCGTTGTCGATGTCCACCACGTGGACCTGTTCGCCGGGGAGCAGGCCCGCCGCGTCCAGCAGATCCTCGTCGACGGTCAGCGATCCCACGTAGTGCAGATCGGCCTGGGTGACGGTGGCACGATGGATCTTGGACGTGAGCATGGTGCGGAGCATGTGTCGATCACCTCTCACTCGGTCGCGCCGCCTGGTGACGTGCACGCCTGCGCGGAATATATCCGACACCCCGGAGCCGCCGCAGTGCTTCCGTCCCCGGACTCCCCGAAGACCGGTCACCGCTGAAGGCCGGTCTCGGTGCCGGCCGCCTCTGAAGCCCGGTCACCGCTGAAGCCCGGCCGACCCCGAGAGCCTGCCGCCCCTGAAGACCGGCCGTCTCTAGAGGCCGATCGTCACGTTGTCGATCAGCCTGGTCGAGCCGACCCCGGCGGCCACGGCGAGGATCGCCTCGCCCGTGTGGCCCTCGCCGACCTCCGCGAAGGTCGCCGGGTCCACCAGGACCAGGTAGTCGACGGCCACCGAGGGCTCCTCCGCCAGCACGGCGCGCGCGACCCGCCGGATCTCCCCGGGGGTCCGCTGCCCGGCCCCCGCGAACAGGGCCCGGGACAGGACCGTCGCGGTCCCGCGCTCCTCCGGGGACAGGTAGCGGTTGCGGCTGGACAGGGCCAGGCCGTCGGCCTCCCGGAGCGTGGGCGCCCCGACGACGGAGATCGGCAGGTCGAGGTCGGCGACCATCCGGCGGATCATCGCGAGCTGCTGGGCGTCCTTCTGCCCGAACACCGCCACGTCCGGCCGGACCAGGTTGAACAGCTTGAGCACCACGGTCAGCACGCCGTCGAGGTGCCCCGGCCGGAACGCCCCCTCGACGATCGCGCCCATCTTCCCCGCCGAGACGCCGACCTGCCGGTCCGGCAGATACATGTCCTCGGCGGCGGGGGCGAACACCAGGCTCACACCCTCCGCGGCGCAGACCTCCAGGTCGTCGTCGAACGTGCGGGGATAGCGGGAGAAGTCCTCGCCGGGACCGAACTGCAGCGGGTTCACGAAGATGCTCACGGCCACGTGCTCGGCGTGCTCGCGGGCCAGCCGCATGAGCGAGCGGTGTCCCTCGTGCAGCGCGCCCATGGTCGGCACCAGCGCCAGGGCGGCCTTCCCCGGGGATGCCGGGCCGCCGATCCCCAGGGCCCGCCTCGCCTCGGCCAGCTCGGCGCGGTCACCCGCCACGATCACGTCCATATGTTGCCTCCCAGGGCGTCCAGGAGGCGCTCGGCGGCCTCGGGCTTGAGCAGCCCGGCCGCCAGCGCCCGGTCCGCCGTGAGCCTAGCGAGGGCCACATAGGCGTCCGCGGCCTCGGGGGCGGCCAGGATCAGCGCGTCCACGTGCTTGCGGACGGTCCCCGCGTCTCCGCGCACCACCGGGCCGGTCAGCCCGGCGATGCCGAGCCGCAGCACGTTCTCCAGGGCGGCGCCCAGCAGCGGGCCGAGCATCCGGCCCGGCTGCTCCACGCCGATCCTCTCCAGCAGCTCGGAGGACTCCGCGACGAGCGTCACCATGTGGTTGGCCGCTCCCGCCAGGGCCGCGTGGTAGAGCGCCCGGTCCTCGTCCTCGATCCAGACCGGCTCACCCTCCATCTCGATGACCAGGGCCTCGGCCACCGGACGGAGCGGGTCGGGCGCGGTGACGCCGTAGGAGATGCCGACGAGCCGGCGGAGGTCGTCGTCCTTGCCGGTGAAGGTCATCACCGGGTGGAGGGCCAGCGGGAGCGCCCCCGCCTTGATCGCCGGGTTCAGCACCGCCAGGCCGTACGCGCCGCTGGTGTGGGCCACCAGCTTGCCCCGCAGGTCGGCTCCGGTGCCGACCAGGCCGGAGACCAGGTCGGGCAGGACGTCGTCGGGGACCGTCAGGAGGATGAGGTCGGATTTCGAGACCACGTCCTCGGGGCGGGTGGGGATCAGGCCGAGCCGCTCCGCGGCCCGTTCCCTGGAGGAGTCGGAGACCCCGCTCGCGGCGACGACTCGGTGGCCCGCTCGCGCGAGCGCGGCGCCGAGTGCCGAGCCGACCCGGCCCGCGCCGACCACTCCGACGGCCAGCCGTGCCGGGCGATCACGTGTGTCCATCAGATGCCCATCAGATCTAGCGAGCGAACTGCCGGGTTTATCCGCCAGGGGAATCGCTTCATTGATCGCGTTCTTTCGTCCGAAACGGGCAGGGCTTGTCCGTCGCCCACCTCGGCTGAGGAAGGCGAGAAGCCACTCCCTTCAGGGAGTCGAGTGGTCACGACGTCCCGTCCTTCGACCATCTGGGCTCCTTGCCCAGGTGACCAGCGTAACGGGCCGAGCCGTTCCAGCCACGTCACGGCGTGAATCGGAGAACGGCGACGGGTGCCGGCCTCCCTTCAGCCCGGCGTCCGCCGGGTATCCGGCCGGTCATGGGGCGACCTGCGCCGTACTCCTCAGGTGAGCGGGCCGGGCGCTGTAGCGTCTGTTGACGTGTGGCTCACCTGGCGCGACGCGATGGAGCATGCGCTCTACGGCGACAACGGCTTCTACCTGCGGGAGCGTCCCTCGGGGCACTTCCGGACCTCGGTCGGCGCCTCCCCCGTCTTCGCCGAGGCGGTGCTGCGCGAGCTCGTCGCGGTGGACGACGTGCTCGGCGCCCCGCCGGCGATCGACCTGGTGGACATCGGCGCGGGCGAGGGCGTTCTGGCGGCCGGCGTGCTCGCCGCCGCACCGCCCGGCCTCCGCTCCCGGCTGCGGGTGACCGGGGTGGACCTGGCCCGCCGGCCCGCCCGGCTGCCGGAGGAGATCAGGTGGACGGCGTCCGTGCCGGACGGGATCCACGGGCTCGTGATCGCCAACGAGTGGCTGGACAACGTGCCCGTGGACGTCGCCGAGCAGACGGCGGACGGCCCCCGGCTGGTCCTGGTCGACCCGTCGAACGGCGCGGAACGGCTCGGAGACAGGCCGCAGGACGCCGACCTGGCCTGGCTGGCCCGCTGGTGGCCGATGCGGGCGGCGGGCGAGCGGGCCGAGATCGGCAGGCCACGCGACGAGGCCTGGACATCGGTGATCGCGGGGCTGGTAGGCGGGCGTGCGGTCGCGATCGACTACGCACACCCTGTGGACGACCGCCCGCCGTGCGGGACGCTGGCCGGTTACCGTGACGGGGCGGTCGTCGCGCCCGTGCCGGATGGATCGTGCGACATCACCGCGCACGTGGCCCTGGACGCCTGCGCGGCCGCCGGGGAGCGCGCCGGGGCCGCCACGACGGTTCTGACCACGCAGCGGCAGGCGCTGCGCGCCCTCGGCGTCACCGGCGCCCGCCCACCCGTCGAGCAGGCCCGCAGCGACCCGCGCGGCTACCTCCGCGCCCTGGCCAGATCCTCCGAGGAGGCCGAGCTGATCGCCGCCGAAGGGCTAGGCGGCTTCGGCTGGCTGTCCCAGACACGCTTTCCGGTTGCGCGGCCCGGTTAAATGAGGACATGCGTCCTGATCTGACTCTCCCCCCGAAGCTGACGGCCGGAGACCGGGTGGCGGTGGTCTCGCCCTCCTTCGCGGCGCCGGGGATGTTCCCTGCCGTGCATGAGCTGGCGATGCGGCGGCTCCGCGACGAGTTCGGGCTGGAACCTGTGGAGTATCCGACGACCCGCCGGTTGGGCGCCACGGCGCGGGATCGGGCGGCCGATCTGATGGACGCGTTCGCCGACCCGGGCATCCGCGCGGTGCTGGCCACGATCGGAGGGGACGACCAGCTCGGCGTGCTGCCCTTCCTCGATCCGGCCGTGGTCACCGCCGATCCCAAGCCGTTCGTCGGCTACAGCGACAACACCAACCTGCTCAACTGGCTGTGGAACCTCGGTGTGGCGGGCTATCACGGCGGGTCGACGATGGTGCACCTCGGCCGCGGTGGCGGTCTGCACCCGGTGTCGGCCGGTTCGCTGCGGGCGGCGCTGCTGACCGGCGGGGACATGGAGCTGCATCCGGTCGAGGTGTTCAGCGAGGACGAGCTCGACTGGGGCGATCCCGCGTCGCTGGACCGCGCGGCGCCGACCCTGCCCAGCCCCGGCTGGACCTGGCACCGGCCCGACCGGGTCGTCACCGCCCCCACGTGGGGCGGCAACCTGGAGATCCTGCACTGGAACCTGGCCGCGGACCGGTGGATCCGTCCGGTCGAGGACTACGCCGGGTGCGTGCTGCTGCTGGAGACCTCCGAGGAGATGCCCTCGGCCCAGGAGGTGTTCCACATGCTGCGCAACGCGGGCGAACGCGGGCTGCTCGCGCAGTTCCCGGCCGTCCTCGTCGGTACGGCCAAGGCCAGCAGCCTGATGCGCCGCACCACGCCCGAGGAGCGGGACGGCTACCGCACCGAGCAGCGCGAGGCGATCCTGCGGGCGCTGGACCACTACAGTCCCGAGGCCATGGCGGTGTTCGGCGTCGACTTCGGACACACCGATCCCCAGTGGATCCTGCCCTACGGCGGGCTGGTGACCGTGGACGGCCCCGCTCGCCGCGTCATTGCCCATTTCTGATCAGCCGTGCGCAGGTGGAACACCGTACCGACTGACCGTGGGCGGGCCCCACCTCCCAGCCCTGCCCTGACAGGGCGTAGACCACCTGGGGGCCGGAGCGCGGCCGTCCTGCGTCACCACGCTGGGCTCTCCCCACGTGACCTGGCTGCATGCCGCCGTACGGACCTGCGGGTCAGAAGTCTCCGTCGCGGACGCCCCTGAGGAAGTCACGCCAGACCGCCGGAGCGAAGGTCAGCACCAGCCCGGACGGGTCCTTACTGTCGCGCACAGCGACGACACCCGAAAGGTTCGTAGCCACCTCGACACAGTTGTCACCACCACCGCTGTAGCTGGACTTGCGGAACTCGGCACCGGATAGGTCAGGGGAGATCATGCTCACTCCTTACCGCAGCGATGAGCACTGCGGACTCCTGGGGGGACAAGCACGCACCGGTAAGGCGCTCGAATGTCAGCTTAAGATTCCGCACCTGGTCCGGCGCCTCTACATAGATCTCTCCACCCGGACACCCGGTATAGCCCGCATCCGGATCTTCATCATCGAATGACAGCAGAGAGAAAGCGCCCTCCAAGCCGCCGTGCGCACCAGACCGGAGCGGCAGGACCTGAATCGTGACGTTGGGCCGGTCCACGACCTGAAGAATCTCGCCAAGCTGGCGAGCCATGACGCCGGGCGGCCCAACGGGGCGGCGCAGGACACATTCGTCCATGAGAACATGCAGCGTCGGCGCGTGTGCGCCGACGATACTGATCTTCCGCGCCATCCGGGCGTCCACACGCCGGTCCAGTTCGGCACTGGCCAGTTCCGGACGCACGGCGTGGATGATCTCACGAGCATATTCTTCGTCCTGGAGCAGACCTGGCACCAGGAGTGGCTCCCAGGTACAGATGGCCGTCGCTTCGGCTTCCAAGCCGACATATGCACCGGCAAGCACATCACTGTAAGCAGTCCACCAGCCGCGACGGCCAGCATCACGACCGAGCTGGATCAATGCGGTCTTCGTCGGCAGGTCCACGCCGTACAGATCGCAGGCGTTGGCGATGTCCGTACCGCTGGGCATGGTCCGGGCGTTCTCGATACGGCTCAGCTTGGCCGTGGACCAGCCAAGCCGTGTGGCCACCTCCTCCAGCGTGAGGCTCGCCTTCTCGCGAAGTCCCCGCAGCTCACGACCAAGGCGGCGATGCCGCACAGTAGGACCCATAGAAGCCATGCCGCCAAGTCTGCCCGATCGCGGTCACCGTACGTCCGGCAGATGGAAAGCCGCTGCGGCTGCTTCTCCGAAGCTCCGCCCATGCCCATGGGCTGTGCCCTCTGCGGCCACCCGCCGTACGCCCACGGCTGCGCCGGCACCGTGCCCGATCACGACTACGCGCAGCCGTCCGGCACGCTGATCTCCGAGCGGCTGGAGACGCGCCGTCGGCTTGGGTCTCAGCAGTTGCCGCGCTTCACACCACCCGCCGTCGTAGCACCCGGCGAGGTGATCCCGCTGGTCCCCGCACAGCGCCGTCCCGAGCCGCCTCCGGCCGCCCTCGCCGTACCGGTACCACCGCCACCGCCGCTGCCGCTGCCCAAGAGAGCGCCCCACCCCGTACGGCGCGCGGCACCCCGGCCCGCCGCCACCACGCCGCCCCGGCGCGACGACGGACGGCGTTCGGGGCCCCGCCGCACCCGAGGGGCCGTTTCCCACGCGCGCGGCACCCGGTTCGCGCCGCCCCGGCACCGATCATCCGCCCCGTACGGCGCGCCCAAGCCCCTTCCCTCCCCCACAGAGCAGTCCCGCCCGGCGCTCGCGACTACCAGGCGAATCCTTGACCAGACAACGGAGGTCCGCCCCATGGAACATCCTGAATCCGCCGCACCGCCCCCGGCGATCCCGGCCGGCGGGTGATCCGCAGCGACGCCGGACGCTACTGGGCCAGCCGCGAGCGGCCCTTCCCCGAAAGTTCGATGTGGGACGGCCCGCCCTTCCGCACCGTGGACGCCGACACCTTCGAACAACTCCAGGCCGAGGCCGCCCGGCAGGAGGAGGCCGCCCGGGGAGTAGTCCCGTGATCCGGCGCGAGCCCTACCGCGTCCCCGGCCGACACCGCGCCGGGCAGGCCCACGCCGTCGTGCACCACCGCCTCTGGGACGGCCGGCCCGCGCCGAGGCCGAACGGCTGGACCGTGCCTGGCTGGGATGGACCGTCCTGTACGGCACGGGCAGCCGCTGCTTCTACGCCGTGGCGGCCTGGCCCGCACCGGAGTCACTGATCGTCTCCGACCCCACCCCGGGGGGCCTGGAGAAGCAGATGCGCGAGGCCGAGACGACCATGATCACCCAGCGCGGGCGCCGGGAACCGGCCCCGGACGGCGTGCGCGTCCCAACGCCGCCGGACGACCGGCGCCTCCCCTGACGCCGGGCGACCGGCGCCTCCCATGAACGGGCGCGGCGGCATCCTTCCCACGTTCCATGCCGCCGCGCCGCCGTACCCGCACCGGCCCGGCACGGAGGGGTGCACGGGCCCGTGTGTGACGCGGGCGGGCGGAGTCGTTACCCGACCCGCCCGCGTCGTCCCCTACATCCATCGGTTCCTCGACGAACGTCTACGACCTGCCGCCTCAGCACTCCTTGGCGGCCTGGCACAGCCGGGGCACCATCGCTCTGGCGTCGGCCGGCAGCTCCTTGAAATCGTGCCTGCCGACCTTGCCGATGGATCAGACCCGCACCTCAAGGGCGGTGAGCCCTCGGATGATGTAGCCCGGTCCCCACGAGGGCTCGGCGGTCAGTTCCAGCTTCGGCGCCCTGCGCAGCAGCGCGCCGAACGACTCGATCAGCTCGATCCTGGCCAGCGGCGCGCCCAGGCAGAAGTGGATGCCCGCCCCGAAGGAGATGTGCGGGTTGTCCACCCGGCCGACGTCCAGGCGGTCGGGGTCGGCGAACACCTCGGGGTCGCGGTTGGCCGAGCCGAACAGCAGCGCCACCTCCGTGCCGCGCGGGATGTCCACCCCGCCGACCGTGATGTCCTCAAGGACCCAGCGTTCGAACATCTGCAACGGGGTGTCCCAGCGCATCAGCTCCTCGATCGCCGTGGGGAGCAGGCCGTGGTCGGCGCGGAGCCGCTCCAGCTCGGCCGGGTTGCGGAACAGCGACCACCAGCCGTTGCCGGTGACGTTGACGGTGGCCTCGTGCCCGGCGTTGAGCAGCAGCACGCAGGTGCCGACCAGCTCCTCCTCGGTGAGCTTGTCGCCCTCGTCGGCCACCAGGGCCAGTGCGCTGATCAGGTCGTCGCCGGGGTCCGCCCGGCGGGCACGGGCCAGTCCGACGAGGTAGTCGGAGAACTCCTCGGCCGCGCGCACGGCGGTGTGCTGGGCCTCGATCGAGGGGTTGAGCTCGTACATCCCGCAGATGTCGGCCGACCAGGGCCGCAGCAGGTGCCGGTCGGCCTCGGGCACGCCGAGCATCTCGGCGATCACGGTCACCGGGAGCGGCTCGGCCACCTCCGCGATCAGGTCTCCCCCGCCGCGCTCGGCGAACCGGTCCACCAGCTCCCCGGCGATCCGGGCGACCTTGGGGCGGAGCGCCTCGACCATGCGCGGGGTGAACGCCTTGGACACCAGCCGCCGGAGCCGGGTGTGGACCGGCGGCTCGACGTCCAGCATCCCGGCCCTGACCACCCGCCAGAACGGGTCCTGGAACCCGGGGTCGTCCGGCCTGCCGAACTCCTGGTGCGTGGCCACGTGCAGGTAGGAGCGGCCGAGCCTGCGGTCGCGCAGCAGCGCGTTGACGTCGGCGTGCCGGGCGATCAGCCACTGGCCGGTCGGCTCGAAGAAGCTGACCGGCCGCTCCCGCCTCAGCTCGTTGTAGACGTCATAGGGATGGGCGACGAATTCCGGACTCCAAGGATCAAAGCGCACGTCAACATCGTAATGTTGACTTAAGACTCAGTCTGCTTGTCCGCCTCGTAACGCTGGTGCAGCTCGACCGGCTTCTCCCCGTTGGACTTGCCGCGCAGCCGGATGTTCAGCAGCTCCACGACGAGCGAGAACGCCATCGCGAAGTAGATGTAGCCCTTGGAGATGTGCTGCTCGAAGCCCTCGGCGATGAGCACGACCCCGATCAGCACCAGGAACGACAGGGCGAGCATCTTGATGCTCGGGTGCTTGTCCACGAAGCGGCTGATCGGGCCGGAGGCGAAGAGCATCACGACGACCGACACGACGACGGCCGCGACCATGACGCCGAGCTCGTCGACCATGCCGACCGCGGTGATCACCGAGTCGAGGGAGAACACGATGTCCAGGACCATGATCTGGAGGATCACCGAGGTGAAGGAGGAGGCGACCTTGCCGCTGGCGTGACCCGGCTTGCCCTCAAGGCTGTCGTGCATCTCGAAGACGCTCTTGCCCAGCAGGAAGAGACCGCCGAAGATCAGGATCAGGTCGCGCCCCGAGATCGGCTGGCCGAAGACCTCGAACATGGGCGATGTGAGTTTCACCACCCACGACAGCGCCAGCAGCAGCGCGAGCCGGCTCAGCAGGGCGGCGAGGAGGCCCAGCTTGCGCGCCTTGTCCCGCTGTTCCGGCGGGAGCTTCCCGGCCAGGATCGAGATGAAGATGATGTTGTCGATGCCGAGCACGATCTCCAGACCGACAAGGGTGACAAACCCTATCCAGATCTCCGGGTTGGTCACCCAATCCATCGTCTGCTCCTTCATCAGGCGTTACGGGGTCACTGCCTAGACGGGTGGAGACCTCCAGGAGTTCCTGATCCCGGATCACATCTGCGCATTTTGAAGACTTGCGGAGCCCGGCCGGCTGTCGGTTATAGTTCCCCTGTAGGTCATGAGTGCCAGTGACAAGCCCCGGCTCGCTGGCCGGCAACCCTCGCGTCCGCGGCGGGGTGCCCCGGGTGAGGACCTGGTCCGGCACGATGTGTGCCGGGCAAGCGCGGGCTCCACGCACCAATGCCACGGCTTGGGGTCCGATGACCTCTCAGGGAGCCTTGGCGTGTCCGCACTGACGATCTTCACCTCCGCCACCACCGCCGCAGCCGTGACCGTCCCGGCGACCCGCGCCTCCGAGGACCGGCGGATCCCCGCGGTGCTCGGCTCGGACCTCGAGGTCCCGGTCAAGGGCGGCAGGCTCGTCCCCTACGCCAACCTCGACTACGCCGCCAGCGCGCCCTGTCTGGAGCCGGTGAGCGCCGCCGTCGCCGCCGCGCTCCCGGCCTACTCCAGCGTCCACCGCGGCGCCGGATACGCTTCCCAGCTCACCACGGCCCGCTACGAGCAGGCCCGGCACACGGTCCGCGCCTTCGTCGGGGCCCGCCCCGACGACTCGGTGGTCTTCACCCGGAACACCACCGACGCCACCAACCTGCTGGCCCGCAGCCTGCCCGAGGGGACCACCGCCGTGGTCTTCGACACCGAGCACCACGCCTCGCTCCTGCCCTGGGCCGACGCCGTACGGCTCGCGCCCCCCGCCTTCCCCGGCGAGGCGGTCCGCGCCGCCGACGAGGCGCTGGCCGGGATCGACGGCCCCAAGCTGCTGGTGGTGACCGCCGCCTCCAACGTCACCGGCGAGCTCTGGCCGATCGCCGCCCTGGCCCACATCGCCCACCGCCACGGCGCCCGCATCCTCGTCGACGCCGCCCAGCTCGTCCCGCACCGCCGTCTCAACCTGACCGCGCTGGACCTGGACTACGTGGTCTTCTCCGGCCACAAGCTCTACGCCCCCTTCGGCACGGGCGCCCTGATCGGCCGGACGGACTGGCTGGCGGCGGCGGAGCCGTACCTGCGGGGCGGCGGCGCGGTGAAGGCCGTCAACGACGACGAGACCGAGTGGCACGCCGACCCCGAGGCCCGCCACGAGGCCGGCACCCCGAACGTCCTGGGCGCCATCGCCCTGGCCGCCGCCTGCGACGCGCTGAACGCCACCGGCTGGAGCGCCCTGCTCCACGAGGAGGAGCGCCTCATCGGCCGTCTCCGCGCCGGGCTCGCCGCCATCGAGGGCGTCCACGAGCTCTCCCTGTGGGGCCCCGACCACCCGCGCGTCGGCATCGTCTCCTTCGTGGTGGACGGCTTCACCGCCCGCGAGGTCGCCGAAGTCCTGTCCGGCGAGTACGGCATCGGCGTGCGCGACGGCAAGTTCTGCGCCCACCCCTTCGTCCGCCACCTTCTCGGCGCCAAGGACGGCGGCTGCGACGACGTCACCGCCTCCGCCGTCCGCGCCTCCATCGGGATCGGCACCACCGAGGAGCACGTCGACCGTCTGGTCGCCGCCCTGCGGGATCTCCTCAACCGGGACTGACGTGACAGCATGGCCCTATGACTGAGCGTCGTGTCGCAGGCCCGCCCCGGGAGATCAGCGTAGGGATGGGCGCCGGAGCGGACGCCGTGCACGGAGCGCGCGGCAAGGAGCTCGCGACCGAGGACATGGTCCTCAACATCGGGCCGCAGCATCCGTCCACGCACGGGGTGCTGCGGCTGCGGCTCACCCTGGACGGGGAGCGGATCAGCGCGGCCGAGCCGATCGTGGGCTACATGCACCGCGGCGCGGAGAAGCTCTTCGAGGTGCGCGACTACCGGCAGATCATCATGCTGGCCAACCGGCACGACTGGCTGTCGGCGTTCGCCAACGAGCTGGGCGTCGTGCTCGCGGTGGAGCGGATGCTCGGCATGGAGGTGCCCGTCCGGGCCGTCTGGATGCGCACACTGCTGGCCGAGCTCAACCGGGTCCTCAGCCACCTGATGTTCCTCGGCTCCTACCCGCTGGAGCTCGGCGCGATCACCCCGCTCTTCTACGCGTTCCGGGAGCGCGAGACCCTCCAGGCCGTGATGGAGGAGATCTCCGGCGGGCGGATGCACTACATGTTCAACCGGGTCGGCGGCCTCAAGGAGGACGTGCCCGAGGGATGGAACGGCCGGGCCTCGCGCGCCGTCGCGGACGTGCGGCGGCGGCTGCCCGACATCGAGAACCTGATCGCCGGGAACGAGATCTTCCTGGCCCGCACGGTCGGGGTGGGCGTGCTGGACCGCGAGACGATCATGCAGTACGGCGTGAGCGGCCCCATCGCCCGCGCCTCGGGGGTGGACATCGACCTGCGCAGGGACGAGCCCTACCTCGCCTACGGCGAGCTGCCGGTGCGGGTCGTGACCCGGTCGGCCGGAGACTGCCACTCCCGCTTCGAGGTGCTCCTGGAGCAGGTGAAGGTCTCCCTGGACCTGGCCGACGCCTGCCTGGAGCGGCTCCGGGAGCTGCCGCAGGGGCCCGTCAACCAGCGCCTGCCCAAGGTGCTCAAGGTCCCCGAGGGCCACACCTACGCCTGGACGGAGAACCCGCTCGGCATCAACGGCTACTACCTGGTCTCCCGCGGCGAGAAAACCCCGTGGCGGCTGAAGCTCCGCTCGGCCTCCTACAACAACGTCCAGGTGCTGCGCGAGATGTTGCCGGGCCATCTGCTCGCCGACATGGTGGCCATCCTCGGGTCGATGTTCTTCGTCGTGGGCGACATCGACAAGTGACCGCGCGGGCGGGCCCCTAGCGGTCCTCCTCCGAGGAGTCCTTCGGCACCTTGCAGCAGTACTCCAGGTAGAGGGCGGCGCACACCAGCACCACGCAGACGACGAACGAGCCGCCGGTGATGAGGAAGTCGCGGCGCGGCACGCCCTGCTCCAGCAGCTCGGCGGTGTAGAGGGTGAATCCGGCGAAGATCCCGCCGAAGATCGCCCCGCCGTACGCGGAGGCCTTGGCCAGGGCCGCGAGCCGGGCCACGGCCAGCGGTTCGACGGGTTTGGTGTCGCCCCTGCGCTCGATCCGGGCCTTGGTCATCCATCCGCTGTAGATCTCGCCGACGGCCAGCAGGAGCACCGTGGGGATCGCGGTCCACGGCACGGTCGGCAGGGACGAGTAAAGGGGCTTCAGCAGTGCCCAGGTGATGATCGCGAACACGACGAGGAGACCGACGAGCACGCCGGGGCGGGTCGGTTTCACATGGGCCTCTGCAGCGTCAGGTCGGTGCGGAGCCGTACGTAGTCCTGGTCCAGCGCGGCCAGCAGGTCGTCGACCCTGCGGCCGGACAGGACCGCGTCCGGGTCGGCCCGCGACCACGGCACCAGCACGAACGCGCGCTCGTGTGCCCGGGGGTGCGGCAGCGTCAGCTCGGGGTCGTCGGAGACGACGTCCCCCACGGTGATCAGGTCGACGTCCAGGGTGCGCGCTCCCCAGCGCTCCTCCCGGACCCGGCCGAAGGCGTTCTCCACACCTTGAGCACGATCGAGGAGCGTCCGGGGTTCCAGGGTGCTCTGCGCGATCACCACCGCGTTGAGGTAGGGCCCCTGCTCGGGGCCGCCGAACGGGTCGGTCTCGTAGACCGGCGACACCGCGACGAATTCGAGGCCCGGCGCGTCGAAGAGCGAGTCGAGCGCGCCCTGCAGCGTCTCGAACCGGTCGCCCAGGTTGCTGCCGAGCGCCAGCACGACCTTCATCCCCGGCTCCGCGTGATCGTCACGACCACGTCGTCGAACGGCAGCGGGATCGGCGCGGCCGGCTTGTGCACGCTCACCTCCGCCGACATCACCTGCTCGCGGGCCAGGCAGACATCCGCCAGGCGCTGGGCCAGGGTCTCGATCAGATTGACCGGCTCGCCCTCCACGACCTTCACCAGGTCCTGGGCGAGCTCGCCGTAGTGCACGGTCCTGGTCAGGTCGTCTCCGGCCGCCGCGGGCGCCGTGTCGAGGAAGAGCGTGGCGTCGACGACGAACTCCTGGCCGAGCTCGCGCTCGGCGGCCAGCACGCCGTGCCGCCCCCGCGCCCGCAGGCCCTTCACACTGATCCGGTCGGTCACGCGGCTTCCTCTTCCTCGTCCTCGTCGCCCTGCAGCACCGGGGAGCCGTGGTGCAGCCAGAGCCGCCACCCCGACTCCGTCCTGATGAAGGTGTTGCTCGCCACGACCTTGCCCGCGGCGAAGCTGGAGTCGCCCTCGTCTCCCGCGGTGAGGATGTTCTCCTCACAGGTGAGGATGGCCACATCACCCAGGACCATGACGCGGACGTCGGTCAGCACGAACTGGATGTAGGGGGTGTTGGCCATGATGAGCGCCCAGGAGCGCAGCACCTCCTGGCGGCCGTTCACGATCGGCCATCCCGGGTGCACGCAGCTCACCTGCTCGCCGTCGACGTCCTCGGCCCAGATCTCGGTCATCCTGTCGAGGTCGGCGTTCTCGATCGCGGTGTAGAACGCCTGGTTGACCGTCTCGACGGCGGTGGTGTCGACGCTCATGCTCTCGCTCCCTGAACTGCGGCAGCCACACGGACGGCGTCCGCGTTCGGACGTACGTCATGGACGCGCACGCACCATGCCCCCGCCTGTGCGACGAGGGCGGTCACGGCGAGCGTGGCGTCATCACTGCGACTGAAAGGACGCGGGGCGCCGTCCGGGTCCGCGAGCAGGCGGCCCAGGAAACGCTTCCGCGAGGCCCCGATGATCATCGGATAGCCCAGCTCGGCGAGCTGGTCCAGCCCCGCGAGCAGAGCCCAGTTGTGTTCGGGGTTCTTGGAGAAGCCCAAGCCCGGGTCAAGCACGATCTGATTGTCGGCCACCCCCTCGGCCAGCACGGAGGAGACCCGCTTGGAGAGCTCCTCCCGCACCTCGGTCACGACGTCGCCGTAGACCGCCCTGCTGTTCATCGCGTGGCTGTGGCCCCGCCAGTGCATCACCACGTACGGCACGCCGGACGCGGCGACGACGCGCGGCATCGCCGGATCCGCGAGGCCGCCGCTGACGTCGTTGACCAGCTTCGCCCCGGCCGCCACGGCCGCCTGGGCGACCTCGGCCCGCATGGTGTCGACGCTGACCGTGACACCCTCCCGGCTCAGCTCCCTGATGACCGGCTCGACCCTGGCCAGCTCCTCTTCGAGCGACACCCTCGCCGCCCCGGGCCTGGTGGACTCCCCGCCCACGTCGACGATGTCGGCGCCCTGCTCGACCAGCTCCAGGCCGTGCCGTACGGCCGTCGCCGGGTCGAACCACTGCCCGCCGTCGGAGAACGAGTCGGGGGTCACGTTGACCACGCCCATCACCAGGCATCGGCCCTCGTCGGGCATCCCCGGCACACTCCACGTAGTCATGCGGACAAGCCTAGGCGTAGTCCACTCTTCGCCCATCTCGCGGGTCCAGCTTGTGCCATCACGGAACAGCCCGTCCATCCCGGGGCGGACGACCGCCGAGACGACGGACCGACGTGGACAATCGGTGACATTTCTGGCGATCATCTCCCCGGTTGGGCCGCATCTGTCCCGGTCAACCGATCGGAGGGCATTCGGATCAGGAGTTCGGAGCATGCCGGACCTTGGCAAGTGTGGAGATATTAGCCCGAGCAAAGCGGGATTGGAGGGCTTTCGAACCGGGCCCCAAAACAGAAACCTTGTTCAGGCCGCCGTGGCGGCCCGAACAAGGCGAGGTATCTGCGGGCAAGGAGCGGGGATCAGCGGAGGATGAGCGCCATCGCTTCGGCGCGCGTCTTGTCGCTGTTGCGGAAATCACCGCGCACAGCCGAGGTGATGGTCTTGGCGCCGGGCTTGCGGACCCCGCGCATGGTCATGCAGAGGTGCTCGCACTCGATGACGACGATGACCCCGCGGGGCTCCAGCACGCTCATGAGCGCGTCGGCGATCTGGGAGGTCATCCGCTCCTGGACCTGGGGGCGGCGGGCGTAGACGTCGACGAGGCGGGCGAGCTTGGACAGGCCGGTGACCTGCCCCTTCTCGTTCGGGATGTAGCCGACGTGGGCGACACCGTGGAACGGCACCAGGTGGTGCTCGCAGGTCGAGTAGACCTCGATGTCGCGCACCAGCACCATCTCGTCGTGGTCGACGTCGAAGACCGTGGTCAGTACGTCTTCCGGGGACTGCCCCAGCCCGGCGAACTGCTCCGCGTAGGCGCGGGCGACGCGGGCCGGGGTGTCCTGCAGGCCGTCCCGGTCCGGGTCCTCACCGAGCGCGATCAGGATCTCGCGGACGGCTCTCTCGATCCGGGCCGAATCGACCTGCAACGGCTTCACACTCACACTCAGTTCCCGTCCCTGGGTACGGAGTCGACGTGACCCGCGCCCGCGGGAAGCGCGCCGTTGCCGGACTGCTCCTTCGGGGTCAGGATCGGCGGGCGGTCCGAGGGGAGCCGCTTGCCGTAGCCGGAGTAGGAGGGGCGCTTCTCCTTGACGACCACCGGCGCGAAGATCTGCAGCACCTGGTCGCGGGAGAGCGTCTCCTTCTCCATGAGTTCGAGCACCAGGTTGTCGAGCACGTCGCGGTATTCGACGAGGATCTCCCAGGCCTGGTCGTGGCCGGCCTCGATCAGGCGGCGCACCTCCTCGTCGATCGTGGAGGCGATCTTCTCGGAGTAGTCGCGCTCGTGACCCATCTCACGGCCGAGGAAGACCTCGGCGTTGCCGCTGCCGAACTTCCGCGCGCCGAGCTGCTCGCTCATGCCGTACTCGGTGACCATGCGGCGGGCGATGGAGGTGGCCTTCTCGATGTCGTTGGAGGCGCCGGTGGTGGGCTCGTGGAAGACGAGCTCCTCCGCCGTACGGCCGCCCAGCAGCATCGCGAGCTGGTCCAGCATCTCCGAGCGGGTCGCCAGGAACTTGTCCTCCATCGGCAGCGTCATCGTGTAACCGAGGGCGCGGCCGCGGGACAGGATCGTGATCTTGTGGACCGGGTCGGAGTTGGGCAGCGCGTGCGCGACCAGGGCGTGACCACCCTCGTGGTACGCGATGATCTTCTTCTCCTGGTCCGACATGACGCGGGTCTTGCGCTCCGGGCCGGCCATCACGCGGTCGATGGACTCCTCGAGCATCTCCATCGTGATCAGCTTCTGGTCCGCGCGGGCGGTGAGCAGCGCGGCCTCGTTGATCACGTTCGCCAGGTCGGCGCCGGTGAAACCGGGCGTCCGGCGGGCGATGATGTCGAGCTCGACGCCCTCGGCGAACGGCTTGCCGCGGCCGTGCACCTTGAGGATGCCCTTGCGGCCCTCCAGGTCGGGGCGGTCGACGGTGACCTGGCGGTCGAAACGTCCCGGACGCAGCAGTGCCGGGTCCAGGATGTCGGGCCGGTTGGTCGCGGCGATCAGGATCACGCCGCCCTTGACGTCGAAGCCGTCCATCTCGACGAGGAGCTGGTTCAGCGTCTGCTCGCGCTCGTCGTGACCGCCGCCGAGGCCGGCGCCGCGGTGGCGGCCCACCGCGTCGATCTCGTCGATGAAGATGATCGCCGGCGCGTTCGCCTTGGCCTGCTCGAACAGGTCGCGGACCCGCGAGGCGCCGACACCGACGAACATCTCGACGAAGTCGGAACCGGAGATCGAGTAGAACGGCACGCCTGCCTCGCCGGCGACGGCCCTGGCGAGCAGGGTCTTGCCGGTTCCGGGCGGGCCGTAGAGCAGGACGCCCTTGGGGATCTTCGCGCCGATCGCCTGGAACTTGGCCGGGGCCTGCAGGAACTCCTTGATCTCCTGGAGCTCCTCGATGGCCTCGTCGGCGCCCGCGACGTCGGCGAAGGTGGTCTTCGGGGTGTCCTTGGTGATGAGTTTGGCCTTCGACTTGCCGAAGTTCATCACCCGGGAGCCGCCGCCCTGCATCTGGTTCATGATGAACAGGAAGATCAGCACGATGATGACGATCGGCAGGAAGCTCACCAGGAGGCCGAGGAGGAAGTTCTCCTTCGGCACGTCGACGGTGTAGCCGCCGGTGAGCTTGCCGCTGGTCGCGGCGGATTCGAGCTTGTCTGCGAGCTGGACACCCTGCCCGGTCACCCACGAGGAGTAGTAGCGCTTCTTGTCGGTCAGAGTGACCTCGATGCGCTGGTCCTTGTCGATGATCTTCGCGTTGGCGACCTTGCCCTCGTCGATCAAACTAATGATCTTCGAAGTGTCGGCCTTCTCGTAGTTGCCGTCGCCGCCCCACATCGTGGTGACGAGCAGGAGCAGCACGACGATGCCCAGGATCCACAGCAGTGGCCCACGTGTAAATCGCTTGAGATCCATCCGATGCGGAACCCCGGCGGGCCCGTCCCTTCCTGACCAAGGCCTGGCACCCCGGGCGAACCCGGGGTTCGCGGTATCCCTAACCGCTCCAACTGACTCCCCAGAGACACCCCGAAAGGTCATCTCTTTGGTGTCCGAAGGTACACCGGCGTGCCGCGCAGAGTAACTGCCCGGGCGGTACCGGCTTTGCCCTACCAACGTACGTCAAGTAGCCCGGTGTTCCCCGCCGCTATGAGCAATGTCGACCCCCTTGGGGGGCACGCTTCGCGCAGGGCGTACTTTTCAGCCCGCTCCATACACATGCGGGGCGAGGGTCCCGATGAAGGGAAGGTTGCGATATCGCTCCGCGTAGTCGAGCCCGTAACCGATGACGAACTCATTGGGAATGTCGAAACCGATGTATTTCACATCGATCGGCACCTTGACCGCGTCCGGCTTCCGCAGCGCGGCGCAGATCTCGACCGAGGCGGGGTTGCGCGACTTCAGGTTGTGCACCAGCCACGACAGGGTCAGGCCGGAGTCGATGATGTCCTCGACGACCAGCACATGGCGGCCGGCGATGTCGGTGTCGAGGTCCTTGAGCACGCGCACGACGCCCGAGGACTTGGTGCCCGCACCGTAGGACGAGACGGCCATCCAGTCCATCTGAACCGGCACATGCAGTGCCCTGGCCAGGTCGGCCATGACCATGACCGCCCCCTTGAGCACTCCCACGATCAGCAGGTCCTTGCCCGCGTAATCCTCGTCGATCCGGCTCGCGAGCTCCTTGACCTTTGCCTGGAGCTCTTCCTCCGGGATGAGGACCTTCGAGAGATCCTTGCCCATGTCGGCTGCGTCCACCTGGGATTTCCTTACGAGACGGGGCTTGCTGGCTGTCTGGCGAATATCAGGGTGCCATACCGCCGGACCGCTCCCACCCCCCCGGGGACCTCCACGCGCCGCTGCCCCCGCCAGTCGGTGACCAGACGGTCCACCTGAAGGATGTGGGACGCGGCGAGCGTGCCCGGCGGGGCTCCGGCCTCGATCGCCGCCCGGCGCAACACCCGCCGCCGCACCGCGGCCGGCACGTCCTCCACCTCCGGTACGGCCACCGCCACCGCCCCGATATCGCTTAGAGCGGAATCGGAGACGACCGCCCGCGCGTAGACCGCGTCGGCCCAGCCGTCGAGAGCGTCGGCGTCGTCCCGGCACAGGGCGGCGGTCCGGGCGAGCGCCTCGGCGACCCCCGGGCCCAGCTCGTCCTCGAAGGCGGGCAGCAGCCGCTCGCGGACCCGGACCCGGGTGTAGCGGGGATCGAGATTGTGCGGGTCGTCCCACGGCGACAGCCCGAGCGCCGAGCAGGCCGCCACGGTCGTCCGCCGGCCGAGCTCCAGCAGCGGACGCCGGTAGAGCCCCGCCCGCGCCGGCATCCCCGCCAGCGATCGCGTCCCGCTCCCTCGGGCCAGCCGGAGCAGGACGGTCTCGGCCTGGTCGTCCCTGGTGTGCCCGAGCAGCACGGCCGCCGCCCCGAGCCGCCCCGCGGCCTCCGACAGCGCGGCGTACCTCGCCTCCCTCGCGGCCGCCTCGGGCCCTCCCGAGGTGCCGACCGAGACGCTCAGCGCCTCGGCGGGCTCGAGCCCGAAGGCGGGCGCGAGCCGTACGACGTCGGCGGCCCGGCACGGGGAGCCCTCCTGGAGACCGTGGTCGACGGTCAGCAGCCCGGCACGGAGCCCGGCGCGGGGCGCCACGAACCCCAGCCCGGCCGCGAGCGCCAGGGAGTCGGCGCCGCCGCTGCACGCGACCAGCACGAGATCGCCGGGCTCCAGGTCGTCCAGGGCATGCCGTACGGCACGGCGGACGTCGGCGACGGCGGGAGGCGGACCCATGCCGCCATTGTCCGGCCTCCGGTCAGCCCGTGGTGCCGTCGGCCTCGCTCCCGGTCGCCGTCTCGGTCGCAGTTTCGGTCTCGGTCTCGGTCTTGGTCTCGGTCTTGGTCTCGGGACGGGCGGTGGCGCCGCCGGACCCGGTTCCCGGAAGATCCGTGACGCCGTCGGCTCCGGCGCCGGGAAGGGCCGGAGCGCCGATCACCCTGGCGATCCAGCGGTCGGGGTGGGCGATCTCCTCCTGGGTCGGGAGGGTCTCCGCGGAGGTCCAGACCTTGTTGAAGCCGTCCATACCCACCCGGTCGACGACGGTGCGGACGAAGCCGGAGCCCTGGGCGTACTGCTTCATCTTGAGGTCGATGCCGAGCAACTTGCGGACCGTCCGGTCGAGACGGGAGCCTCCCTCACGGCGGTGGTGGAACTTGGCCCGGATGTCGGCGACCGAGGGGACCACCGAGGGGCCGACCGCGTCCATGACGTAGTCGCCGTGGCCCTCGACCAGGGTCATCACCGCGGTGAGCCGGTCGAGGATCTCCTTCTGCTCGGGGGTCTGGATCGCGTCGATCAGGTTGCCCTCGCCGCCCCGGACGGCGTCGGCGACCGCGTCGGCGGCCGAGCGGAGCCGCTCCAGGAGGGTGGGCAGGTCCAGGTCGGAGACGAGCAGGAACTCGGTCATCTGGGAGCGGATGTACTCCCGCAGCCAGGGGACGCCGGTGAACTGCACCCGGTGGGTCTCCTCGTGCAGGCAGACCCAGAGACGGAAGTCGCGCGGGTGGACGCCGAGCTCCTGCTCGGCGTGCACGATGTTGGGCGCGACCAGGGTGAGCCGGCCGGTGGCCTCCTGACCCGAGGGGTCGGGCGGGAGGAACAGTTCGTACTGCCCGAGGACGCGGGAGGCGAGAAAGGCCAGCACCGCGCCGACCTCGACCCCGGTGATGCGCGAGCCCACCGCGCTCACGATCGCCGGCGTCTGGTCCCTGCGCGCGGCCATCCGCTCGGTCAGCGGCTCCAGGACCACCCGGAAACCCTCGACGTTGGCCTTGATCCAGCCGGACCGGTCGACGATCGTGGCCGCCTGCGGCGCGGTCTCGGTGTCGATCCGGGTGAACTCCCGGACGTGCCCTTCGGCCTCACGGGATAGCTGTCGCAGCTCCGCGACCGCCTGCCGGGCCTCCTCTCGACTCACTTGCGGCCCGGGGCGCACCAGGCGCGTTCCGGTCGCTACGGCAAGGTCCCAGTCGATCACCTGCATACCGTCCACCGTACGCGGTCTCCTTCCCGGCCGCGCGCCCCAAGCCCATGGTCAGCTCGCGGCCACCGTGGCGGCGAGTCTGTCGAGGGCCGCCTCCGCGTTCCTGCCCGGGGGGATGTCGTCCGCCATGAAGGCGAAAGTCACCAGCCGGCCGTTCCTGGTGGTGGTCATACCCGCCAGCGTGCTGACCCCGTTGAGGGTGCCGGTCTTGGCGCGGATCAGCCCGTAGGCAGAGTGGATCTTGTCGAACCGGTGGCCCAGGGTGCCGCTGAACCCGGAGATGGGCATGCCGCTGACGATCGGGTGCAGGCCGGGATTCGCCGGGGAGGCCGCCACCGCGATCAGGCGGGCCATGCCCATCGGGGTGATGCGGTTCTTGGGCGACAGCCCGCTGCCGTCGAAGACCCGCACGCCCTCGCCGGCCTTCAGCCGGGTCAGCACCTGCTGGACGGCCGCCGCCGCTCCGTCGTAGGAGGCGGGCCTGCCCTCCTTGATCGCCACCTGCCTGGCCAGGGCCTCCGACAGGTCGTTGTCGCTCAGCGTCAGCGCCCGCTCGACCAGCGCGTAGACCGGGGCGGAGTCGACCCGGGCGATCTCCTGGGCGCCGGCCGGGGCCTTGACCCGGCGGGCGGACCTGGAGACCGCGATGCCCTGCTTCGACAGCATCGAGACGAACGCGCCGTGCGCCGTGCGGGAGGGGTCGGCGACCCGCTGGCGGACGCCGGGGGCGACCCTGCCCTCGTCGACCATGAGCGCCGTGACGGGGGCGGCCTCGCCGTCGGGCACGTAGTTGGGTTTCCACGTCGGGGAGATGGCCGGCCCGGTGTAAAGGCCGTCGTCGTAGGCCACCGTGACCTTGGTGGTCCCGGCGGCCTTCAGCGCCCTGGCCGTGCGCAGGGCGAGGGAGGCGAGCGAGGCCGGCTGGGGGTAGACGGGGACCTCGGACGGCCTGCGGGCCGTCAGGGTGGGGTCGCCGCCACCGACCAGGACGATCGAACCGGGCGAGGAGCCCCGGACCACGCGGGTGCTCAACCTGGCGTCGGGCCCCAGCGAGGCCAGCGAGGCGACCGCGGTGACCAGCTTGGTGGTGGAGGCCGGGGTGACGCCGCCGTCGGCTCCGTTGCCGAACAACGTGGCGCCGGTCTCGGCGTCGAGGATCGCGGCGCCGACGTGCCCGCCCAGTGCGGGGTCCCCCAGCGCCTCGGTGAGCCGCCCCGCCAAAGTACTCTTGGCCGGGAGAGGTCCGTTCCCCCCCGCGGCCAGCACCGGACTCGCGGTGATGACCGGGACGGGAGGCGGCTCCACCGGAGCGGCCGATCCGGTCGCCTTCTCGACCAGCAGTCCGCTGGTCAGCAGGTGGGCGCCGGCCGCGACGACGAAAAGCTGCAGCAAGACGAGAGTGACCAAGGCCACCCACCGCTCGCGCCGCATGACGTCGCCGACCTCTCATCAATCGGTATCCAACAGGTATTAACGCTTACGAGACACTAATGCCCAGCCGGGGGTGCCCGGGGGGCTTGAGCGGAGGAAAAGCGGTGGAGTTCGACGTTCTCGTTGAGATTCCCAAGGGGCAACGGAACAAGTATGAGGTGGACCACGAGTCCGGGCGGATCAGGCTCGACCGGATGCTCTTCACCTCCACGCAGTACCCCGCCGACTACGGCTTCATCGAGAACACCCTCGGCGAGGACGGCGACCCCCTAGACGCCCTGGTGCTGCTCCAGGAGCCGACCTTCCCCGGCTGCCTGATCAAGTGCCGCGCGGTCGGCATGTTCCGCATGACCGATGAGAAGGGTGGCGACGACAAGGTCTTGTGCGTTCCCGCCACGGACCCCCGGATGGAGCACATCCGCGACATCCACCACGTGCCGGAGTTCGACCGTCTGGAGATCCAGCACTTCTTCGAGGTCTACAAGGACCTGGAGCCCGGCAAGTCCGTCGAGGGCGCCAACTGGGTCGGCCGGGTCGAGGCCGAGGAGGAGATCGTCCGCTCCATCAGGCGCGAGAAGGACCACAAGCACTGAGCGTCAGTCCGGACGGGTCGCGCCGATGAGGTCCCTGCGCCATATCGGCGCGACCCGAACCACGTCCCCGGTCTGCGGGGCGTGCACCATCAGGCCCCTGCCGATGTAGATCCCCACGTGGGAGATGTCGCCTGGATTGCGGGTGATCCGTCCGAAGAACAGCAGGTCGCCCCGGCGGACCTGGCTGAGCTGGACGTGCCGCCCCGAGGTCCACTGGGTGCCCGTCCAGTGGTCGAGCCTGACCCCGGCCCGCGCCCACGCCTGCATGGTCAGGCCCGAGCAGTCGTAGCCGCCGGGCCCCGTGGCCGCCCACAGGTAGGGCTTGTCGAGCTGGGTGAGCGCCCAGTCGGCGGCGATGTCGCCCCGCGCGGCCTGCCAGGTCGTGTTCAGCGGCCAGGTCGGCACCGTCCCCCTGGCCGCCACGAACCGTGCCCTCTTCCGTGCCACCGCCGCGCTCCGGCGCTTGCCCTGCCGGGCGCGTTGCTTGGCGACCCTGGTCCACTTGAGCACGGCCACCCGCTTGCCGGCGAGCCGTTCGGCGACGATCGTCTCCGCCTTCGCCTGCCTGTCCAGCCGTGCCCTGTCGGCCTCGATCCGCCGGGTCTCGGCGGCCTGCCCGGCCACGGCCTCCTCGGCCGCCTTCCTCGCCGCGGCCGCCCGTTCCGCCGCCTTCCGCCGCTCGTACCAGGCGGCCTCCGCCGCGACGACCTCCACCCGGCCGTCCTCCGGCTCGACGGTCCCCGTCCGGACAGCCTCCGCCTCAGCGGTCCCCGGCTGACCGGCCTCCGTCTCAGCCGTCCCCGTCCGGGTCTTGAGGGCGGTCACGGCCTCCCGCGCGGGGATCGCGACCGTCCCGCCGTCACCCTGGCGCGGGATCATGACCGCTCCACCCCCCTGGGCACCGACCACGGCCGCCCCACCCCGCTGAGCAGGGACCACGGCCGCCCCACCCCCCTGGGCAGGGACCGCGGCTCCCTGGACATGGGCCACGGCCGCTCCACCCTCCTGGGCAGGGTTCCAGAGCGTCCCGCCGTCTCCCCGGACAGGGGTCACAGCCGCCTCGCGGACCTTCTCCGGCCTGCCGGCCTCGGCCCGTTCCCGCGCCTGCCGGAGAAGCTCCTCGGCTCGGGCGGCACTGGCGCGCTCGCCCTCGTAGATCTCGATCAACTTCCTGGCCCGGCCGCTCAGCTCACCGAGCTCAGCCTGGGCCTTCGCCAGCAGGGCTGTGGTCTCACCGAGCTGTTTACTCCGTTCACCGGCCTTGGACCGGGCCCTGGCGACCTCCTCGGCGGATGGCCCCACCCTGTCCCGCACGGCGACGGCCGGGACGGCCGCGCACGTGATCAGGCAGCAGGTCAGACCCGCCACCATCACACCGGCGCGACAGCACCTCTCGACGGACTGCATGCGCCCACCTCCTGAATCGCCGCGTATCGCTACATGTCGTTCCGTGACAATGATCTAGGGCAAGATTCCCCTTAGTCACTCTTCGCACACATGTAACTCACGTAACGTAATCAATATCGGCGGGAAACGCTTTTGGTCATGCCACCGCCGGCCCCGAGGGCGCGCCGGACGGCCGCCCGGCGGACTCGGCCGTCGGCCTCTCCGTTGACGCGGGCGGGTCGACGGACCGGGCAGGGGGGTCGGCGGACGTGGCGGGCGGCTGCCCGGCGGGACGGTCCGCGGGATCAGGCTTGGGTGCCGCAGGAGCGGGCCTGGCGGTCGTGGGAGCGGGCTCGGGGGGTGTGGGGGCGGGCCTGGCGGTCGTGGGAGCAGGCCTGGGGGCCGTAGGGGCGGTCGTGGGAGCGGGCTTGGAGGGTGTGGGGGCGGTCGTGGGCGGCGTGGGTCCGGGGACGGGGCTTGGCTCGGCGCGGGTGGGCGCGGGCCGGGGAGTCGTAGGGGCCCGACCGGGGGTGGCACGGCAGCGGCGGGGCGGCCTGCTCCCCTGGTGGTCACGTGGCGGGCCGGGCCTTTCCCACGCGCCCAGCCGGGGAGGACCGGGGAGCACCGGCGCGGGCTCCCGGGACGAGGAGGGTCCCGTGGGACTTGCCGTCGGGCCACTGGGCCGATCGGACGGCTCACCGGTCGACGTGGGCGCCGGGAAGAACCCCCGAACGCGCCGGTCAGACCCGGGGTCGGGCCTGGCGACGGCGATCGGCAGGGCCGGCCCGATGGAGCCGATCGGCGGGGCCGGACCGATCGGATAGGCGGACGACCCCTCATGGAGAGCCTCCAGGGCCGTCGGAGCGCCCCTCGGCTCCGAACTCCGAGGCAGGCGGACGCCCGGCGGCCCGCCGGTCGGTGACTCGCCCGGCGCGGTGCCGGCGGGCGGCTCGCCGGACGTCACGACGGGCTGGATGAAGATCAGAGCAATCGCGGCCACCGCCGCGACCGCGACCGCCGCAGCGACCGCCGCACGAGACCGGCGGCGGTTCCCGCGAACCCTCTCGACGGGAAACCCGGCGGCGTCCAGGATTCCCGTCCTGCGGGCGACGTAACGCCGGTAGGGGACGAGGTCGGGGTTGGCGAAGCCGCTCATCACCCGCATGCGCAGCGTCGGCGGCAGCGTGACGCCGGGCAGCAGGCCGAAGACCTTCGCCACCGAGACCTGTCCGTCCCGGTGGGGCGCGCAGATGTCGCAGCGGCTCACGTGGCGGATCATCCGCTCACGCGTGCCGGGCGTGAGCTCGCCCGTGAAACCGGCCGGCAGCCGTTCCCGGCTCACGCAGTCGTGCGGTCCCTTGCGTGCGAGGACCTCCACGGTGACCAGGTCGCGCAGCCGTTCCCGCGCCGATCCGTACATCCCGCCGGCGAGCCTGGCCGAGACTCCCAGCACCGCGGCGAGGTCCGCGACGGACAGGCCGTGCCGGGAGACCAGCTCAAGGACCTCGCGCTCCTCAGGCGACAGGCCCCGGGTGGCGTTGCGGGCCATGACCCGCAGGTCGGCGTCGCCGTTCCCTGCGGGCACCGGGCCCGCGTCCGCCGGGGCCGGCTCCGGCGCGGACGCCGGGCGGCGCCGTACGCACTCCCCCCGAGCGAGTGCGTACAGCCACGCCACCAGCCGGCCGGGGTCGGCGAGCGCGTGGACGTGGGCCTCGGCGGCGATCAGGGTGTCGCGGAGCGCCACCTGCGCGCCGTCGGGGCCGCCCAGCATGAACCAGCAGTATCGGTAGAGGCCCTCGGCATGCAGGTCGTAGAGCGCGGTGAGGGCACCCGCGTCCCGCGCGCGGAGGGCTTCGACCAGAACGCTGTCATTCATGTGACAGACGGTAAAGGTTTGATAACTAACAGTTCCAGCGATTTCCAGGCGTTGACGGGAACTGTGTCCATATAGTCATCCGCGTCAGTAAACAATGCCGTACGGCATGCACCCATAAAGATTTACAAATGGTTATTTATCAATCTGGACCGCGCTGAGTGATCTCCCGTCCAGGCTTCCGGGAAGAGGGATGCCGAGCTGGGCGAAGACGGTGGCCGCCACATCCACCTGGCGGGCTCCCCCTCCCCGCACACCCTGCGCGATCCCCGGCCCGGCGGCGAGCACGAAGATGCTGCGCTCCTGCGGGGAGACGCCCCCGTGGCCCCCCTCGTCCCGGTGGCCGTGATCGGTGGTGACGATGATCGTCCATCGCTCCGCGGCGAAGGTGCGTCTGGCGCGGATGGCGCCGAACAGCCGGCCGAGATAGCCGTCCACCGTCTCGATCGCCCGGCGATAGGCGGGGCCGAGCACTCCCGACCGGTGGGCGACGGCGTCGGTGACCTCAAGGTGCATGAACGCGATGTCGACCTGGCTGGTGCGGATGAGATCGGTCATCCGGTCGATGATGAAGGCGTCCTTGTCGCCGATCTCGTAGGGCTTGAGATGGCTGGTGGCGTGCCAGTCGACCAGGGCGCCGACCGCTCCGGTGTCCATCAGGTATCGCCAGCCGGTCACGGCCGCGGTGTGCAGGCTCGGCCGGACCCGCTCCAGCCGCGTGAGAAAGTCCGGATATTTCGTGAACTGGCGGCCCGCAAAGGAGTTGTTGTGCACGCCGTGCTTGCCGGGCGCCACCCCGGTCAGCACGGTCGACCACCCCGGACCGCTGCTGGAGCGGACCTTCTTCACCACCTCCAACCGGCCGGTGAGGAAGGTCCCCGCCCTCATGAGCTGCCGGAAGTGCACCGCCCTCGCGGCGAGAAGCCGGTCGTGGCGCACTCCGTCCAGCCCGACGACCAGCACCTTCGGCTGCGGCGGGACCGGGGGCGGGCTCGGCTCCGGCGTCGGGACGAGCGTCATCGACATGTACGGGATCGACGAGGGGGCGGTCACCGCCGCGACACTGGGCCGCGGCAGCGCCGGGGCGCCCGGCGCCTCCGGGACGTGGCCGCAGCCCGACGCCAGGACCGGGGCCAGGAGCAGAACCAGGGCTGGCGAGGCCGCCAGGGCCTTCGGCCACGGCCGGGGACGGCCGCTCACCTTCCGGCGGCCGGCACGACCGGCCCGCCACGCCGTACGGCACGCATGGAGGGCACGGTTACGGCCGGACGTCGCCGGCGGGCACGACCTGCCTGCCCCGGTCCTTGGCGAACGGCGCCGTCGTCGGCTTGGCCGTGTGCGGCGGGGCGATGCCCCCCAGGGCCAGTTCCTCGTAGGGGCGGCTGCTCGATCCCCAGGTCCGCGCGACCAGCTCGGCCTTTGCGATCTTGCTGGTGTCCCGGACGCTCTCGATGTTCAGGATGAACCGGCGCTTGCCGTTCGCGCGGACGTCGTCCACGAACGTGCTCCCGCCGCCGAGCAGCTTGCCGTTCTTGTCGCGCAGGAGCGCGGTGACCGCCAGGCTGCTGGCGGGCAGCCGGTACGGCGTGCCGACGTACCCGGTGATCAGGTAGCTGTCGTCCCTGCGCTCGGTCAGCACGTCGGAGACGGGGAACGGTCTGAAGGCCGAGACGATCCGGACCGCCTGGCGCCACTGGGCCGGGCGATACTGGATGCTCACCTGGGACGGCTTCTCCACGGCGACCACCTGGCCGGTGAAGGAGAGCGACCCGGCCGGCGGCACGGCGTCCAGGGGCTGTTCCAGCCGGACGACCTCCTTGCCCTTGGCGTCCTTGGCGATCACTGTGGCCACCACGTGCTCGCCGAAGTGCCAGGGGTTGCTGTTGACCAGCACCCCCGCCCAGTTCACCACATATCCGTCGTCTCCCTTGAGGATGGAGGAGGTCTCCTCCTTCACCGAGAGCGGCTTGAGCGAGGCGGCCTGCTCCTTCTCCGGGGATGAGGAGCATCCGGCGAGAAGCAGCAGCGCGAGAGCGCCGACGATTCGGGTGCTGTACGTCACCTAGTGGTGATAACCCGCGAACGCTCCCCTCTCCAGCGGACACGCCCAGGTCGGGCGGACTCTTTAACGCTGACGCGCCACCCTCGTCTCATCCCAGACCGGTTCGGGGGATTCGTATACCTTTCCATCCGAACCGAAGACGAGATAACGGTCGAAGTCGTCGGCGAACCAGCGGTCGTGGGTGACCGCGACCACGGTGCCGTCGAAGGCGTTCAGTCCTTCCTGCAGTGCTTCGGCGCTGGCCAGGTCGAGGTTGTCGGTCGGCTCGTCCAGCAGCAGCAACGTCGTGCCGGACAGTTCGAGCAGCAGGATCTGCAGCCGCGCCTGCTGCCCGCCGGACAGCGTCTCGAACCGCTGCTCGGCGATGGTCCCGGCCAGTTCGTAGCGGGACAGCGCCTTCATCGCCTCGTTCTTCAGCCGGGCGTGCTCGGTCATGACGATCTCGCAGGGAGTCCGGCCGACGAGCTCCGGGCGGGCGTGGGTCTGCGCGAAGTGGCCGGGGACGACCCGGGAGCCGAGCCTGGCCACGCCGGTGTGCCGGACGTCCTCACCGGCGACCAGGCGCAGGAAGTGGGACTTGCCGGAGCCGTTGGAGCCCAGCACCGCGACCCGCTCGCCGTACCAGATCTCCAGGTCGAACGGCTTCATGAGGCCGGTGAGCTCCAGGCTCTCGCAGATCACCGCCCGCTTGGCGGTCCGGCCGCCCTTGAGCCGCATGCTGATGAGCTGCTCCCTGGGCGCCGCCTCCGGCGGCCCGGCCTCCTCGAACCTGCGCAGCCGGGTCTGGGCCGAGTGGTAGGCGGCGGCCATGGTGTCCATGTATTTGGCCTTCTGCTTGAGCATGAGGACCAGCCGCTTGATCTTGGCGTGCTCCTCGTCCCAGCGCTTCTTCAGCTCGTCGAGGCGCTCGCTGCGATCCTTGCGGGCCTGGGCGTAGGTGCCGAACCCGCCGCCGTGGATCCAGATGTTGCCCGACTCGACGGTGACGATCCGGTCGGCCGCGTTGGCCAGGAGCTGCCGGTCGTGGCTGACCAGCACCACCGTCTTGGGCGTCTCGCGCAGCGCCTGCTCCAGCCAGAGTTTGCCCGGCACGTCCAGGTAGTTGTCCGGCTCGTCCAGCAGCAGCGTCTGGTCCGGCCCCCGCAGCAGCGCCTCCAGCACCAGCCGCTTCTGCTCACCGCCCGACAGCGTGTTGACCTCGCGGTATTTGCAGTCGTCGTACGGCATGCCGAGCGCGGCCATCGCGCAGGTGTCCCAGAGCACCTCGATGTCGTAACCGCCCGCGTCGGTGTAGTCGGTGATGGCCTGCGCGTAGCGCATCTGGGCCTTCTCGTCCTCGCGCTCCATCATCACCAGCTCGGCGGCGTCCAACTGCTCGGCCGCCTGCCGTACGCGCTGCGGGGCGACGCTGACCAGCAGGTCGTGCACCGTCCGGCCGTCGCGGATGCTGCCGATGAACTGGCGCATGATCCCCAGCCCGCCGGAGCTGGCGACACTCCCCTCGACCGGCTGCAGGTCCCCGGCGATCAGCCGCATCAACGTCGTCTTGCCCGCCCCGTTCGGCCCGACGAGCGCGGCCTTGACCCCTTCACCGATCCGGAAGGACACATCGTCCAGCAACGGCCGTCCATCCGGCAGTACGTACGTCAGATGGCCGACCTCTACGTGTCCCACGACGATTCCCTTCCCTAGGTCCTCGCGCAGGGTACCCGTGAACCGGTCCGGCGGACATTTCGATTTCCACCGTCCCGGTGCCGTCCGCCCGTCCCCCCATGACAGTGCTCTCACTTACGAAAACGAAAACGATTCGACATTGATCGACTACACAGAGTCACAGATATGCTATAGATGCATAGTACTATTCATCTATGAGGGAAATTCCGCCGTTGCTGCTTCCCCTGCTGCGGTCCAATGCCGTCGGCGAACTGCTCGCCTGGCTGTACCTCCACCCGGAGAAGGAGTACTCGACGACCGATCTCGCCAAACGGACAGGCGTGTCCCAGCCGACCGTGAGCCGTGAGATGGATCGCTTCGCCGCCGCCGGACTGACCCGGGAGAGACGGCACGGCAACCTCCGCCTCATCCGCGCCGACACCGACACGATCGTCGCCAGGCCGCTCACCGACCTGCTGGCGGTGACCTTCGGCCCGGCAGCCGTCCTGCCGCCCCTCCTCCGGCCGATCCAGAACATCGACGAGGCGTACATCTACGGATCCTGGGCCGCCCGGCACGCGAACCAGGCCGGGCCGCCCCCGCGTGACATCGACGTCCTCGTGGTGGGATCCCCGGACGAGGACGAACTGTACGACGCGGCACGAGCGGCGGAACACGTCCTCGGCCGCGAGGTGAACATCAGCCGGATCTCACCGGCGTCGTGGAATGCCGACCAGGGCGACCCGTTCGTGATGTCCCTGCGGAGCAAGCTCCTCCACCCCCTGATTCAGAGCCGGAGAACATCGTGAGATGGATGCAAGGACGCGACCGGGTCGACGCGATGCCGTCCACCGGCCAGTTGGAGCGGGTGCCGCCGAGTCGAGAGCACGCCGACACCATGCTCACCAGGCCGAACGGCACATCGCTCTCGCCCGTAGCGGTGTCGGGACGGACCCGACCGGGGCCTACCAACTCGTCTACGACGCCTCAAGGAAAGCTCTCGCGTCGATCCTGGAAAACCAGGGCCTGCGTGCCACGAGCCGGGGCGGACACCTCGCGGTGCTGGACGCGGTGACGGCTCAGCTGGATCCCCCGCTCGGTCAGGCACTACGGTCCTTCGACCGGATGCGCCGCCGTCGCAACAGCGCCGAATATCCGCGTCCGGACACCCCGGAGATCACTCCCGATGACGTCCTGCAGGACGTGGAGAAAGCCGAGCAGTTCATAGCCCTCGCCACCAAGGTACTGGACCAGATGAGCCCGTACTGAGACGCCCCTGCGAGAGTTCCAACCATCCCCCAGGGGGTCACGGCAGACGGCCACCACACCGGCCGGCGCCAGGCCTGTCAGCGGCAGCCTCTTATCTCTTCAGATCGCGCAGGCGATGGGATCGCAATCATGAAGTACAGCGCTTCTATCGGTGATTTACTCTGATCAACTGTCCTACAGGGCAAGACGGGCGAGGTGGTCATGACATCGGCGCAGCCTGGTCACATGGTCGGCGGACGCTACCGCCTGATCACCGAACTGGGGTCTGGCGGATTCGGACGGGTCTGGCGCGCCCATGACGAGACCCTGCACGTCGAGGTCGCGATCAAGGAGCTGCGACTACTGCCCGGGATGTCCCAGGCGGAGCAGGACAAGCGGCTGGAGCGCACCGCGCGGGAGGCCCGCAACGCCGTACGGTTGCGAACGCACGAGAACGTCCTGGCCATTCACGACATCGTCTCGGACGACGGCCTGCCCTGGATCGTGATGGAGCTGATCGACGGCCAGTCACTGGCCGAGCACATCGAGACGCACGGGCCGTTGCCGGTGGGCAAGGCCGCGGAACTCGCCACCGCGCTACTGGCGGCGCTCGGCGCGGCGCACCAGGCCGGCATCGTGCACCGCGACATCAAACCGGCCAACGTCATGATCTCCGCGGACGGCAGGGTGCTGCTCACCGACTTCGGAATCGCGATCCACACCACCGACACCACCCTGACGACCACCGGGATGCTCATAGGCTCGCCCGAGTACATGGCCCCCGAACGATTACGCGGCATCGACGGGCTCCCGGCCAGTGACCTGTTCTCCCTCGGCGTGACCCTCTACCAGGCCGTCGAGGGCGCCTCACCGTTCCGTCGCACCACTCAGCCGGCAGCGCTGACCGCGGTCATACTGGAAGAACCCCCACCGCCGCGACGGGCAGACCGGCTCGCGCCGCTCATCACCCGGCTGCTCGACAAGGATCCGAGCAGCAGGCCGACCGTCGATCAGGCACTGTCCCTGCTCGGCGAGCAGCAGCCGGGCCGAGACCGCGTACGGAACGGCACCAAGATCCTCCCGCCTGAAGAGGTCCCTCCGCAGGGGTGGCAGCACAAAGGTGTCGCGGCGATGATGGCGATCATCTTCGTGCTCGGTGTCGTCGGCCTCACGGACACCGGCGTCGCCTGGAACGAATTCGAGCGTATGACTGATGACGACGTCGAGGGCATCATGTGGGGCGCCATCGTCGCCAACCTCGGTCTGGCCGGCTTACTAGGAGCACAGGTCGCCCGGTTCGTACCGCCGGTCGCCGGTAAGACCGTTGCCTTCATCGTGGGTATCGTCGGGCTCCTCCTTGGTGGAGGCGTCACAGCTCTCGCCTTCGACGGCATATCCGTTCTCTCGATGGCGCTTGATCTCACGGATCGCGACGGCGAGGCCTGGCAGCTCTCGTTGGCTGTGATCACCATCGTCATGCTCATCACGGGGGGCTGGGCCTGGGAGTCGAGGAAGCTTCGACCCTCCAGGCGACTGCGGAGGCGCAAGACACCATCGCTGTGACGTTCCCTCCGGCGATCCGCGCCCCCCGAATGGTCGGCACCGATCGGGTGGACCATCACACCGAGATCGTCGATGACGCGTACGGCCGCCGCGAACTCCTCCGCCGTCAAGCGGCCCGCCAGAAGCCCCTTCTTGCGCAGCACTCCAGCCAATCCGGTCACCCCTCGCGGCCATCCTGAAGAGCCAGGGCCTGCGAGCCAGCATCAGGAGCGGACACCTCGTGATACTGGACGCGATCACACATTAGGGTCGGCTCCATGGAATCCGACGGCTTCAGCTACAGCACCGATCAGATGCACGGACTGGCCGGCGGGATCCGTGACACGGCCGTCAAGCTCTTCACCGTGCACGACCGTTTCGAAGAGGTCATGGCGTCCACGCGGGCCGCGCTCGGCGACGACGAGTTCGCCCACGCCTACTGGCAGTCGGGCGGGAGTCGGCTGGCCGCCATCGGTGAGGCCCTGGACCTGTTGAAAAAGGCGGTGGGCGCGCAGGAACCCAACGTCAGGGCGGCCTCCGCCAACTACCAGGCAAGCGATGAGGCCGGCACCATCCGCGGATGATCAAAAAATGAGAGATAGACCACGGCGTGACCGCCGGGGCGCTCCCGCGCTCGCCCTGTCAATGAGCTGGTCAGACGAGAGTGTTCACGGAACTCACCATTCGCGGCAACCGGAAGTTAACACGGGGGCAGCCGGAAGTTAACGTGCGGGCGGCGGCGCATCTCCGGATACGGACGATAATCCTGATGTGATCGAGACAGGAGCGATTCGTCTCACGGGAGTGGCACCGTGAGCATGGACGAGCCTTGGACGGTGCTTGAGAAGCTCGTCAAAGAGGTGAACCGGCAGACCGAGCAGGTCCAGGGCATGCACGAGAAGGCCCGGGACATGTCCGCCTCGGCCACGTCGGAGGATGGCATGGTGACCGTCACCGTGGGCGCGCGCGGGGACGTACGCAAGATCGACTTTGATCCGCGGGTCTACCGGAAACTGTCCCCGTCGGAACTGGCCGCCTCGCTCATCGAGCAGATCGGCGCGGCCACCCGGACGGTCTCCGGTGAGGTGAAGGAAGTCATGCAGCCGCTCGCGCCGGCGGACCTCCCCTTCGACGACCTGCTCGGCGAGGGAGTCGACTTCCCGTCCTTCCTGGCACAGGCCATGACGCCGCGCCCGAAGGGGCATGGAGAGCGCCCATGACGACGGCGCCCGCGCGGCGGCACGCATTCTGATGGGGCTGAATCTCGACTTCGTTCCCGACCTGGTCAGAAGCGTGGCACCGGCTCTGGCCGGAGGGGCGTTCCCCAAGGCCGACGTCGACCGGATCATGCGCGAGGCGGACGCGCTGGACCAGATCGCGGTCATGATCTCCCAGATCGAGGCCGAGGACGTCGACAGACTGCTCGCCTCCCTGCGCGGCCCCGGCTGGAAGGGGGAGGCGAAGAACGCCCTTCAGGCGGTGCTGGCGGAGCTCGCCGAGGAGGCTCCGCAAGGCGACATCTCGGGTGGGGCGCTGCTGAAGCGGCTGGAGGACTCGATCCGGGCAGAGGCCGCGAACCTCCGTGAGTACGGCGTGCAGATGGAGCACACCCAGTGGATGATCTACGCGTCGCTGGCGCTGCTCGCCCTCGCCATCGCGCGCCTGCTGGTGTGGATCTACGTCAACGGTCCGGCCGTCACGGCCGCGATCTACGAGCGGACCCTGCTCACGAGGATGTCGATCGACGAGCTGAAGCGCCAGGTGCTCGCCAACATGAAGAGGTTCGCCACAATCATGGGCGGTCTGGACTACGGCGTGCAGTCCATGCAGAAAGCAGTGGGGAACCGGGAGCACTATGACGTCGGCTCGCTCCTGCTGTCCACGGGCAGCGGCGCCCTCGCCGGCGCGGTGTTCACCGGGATGGATTTCGGCCTCAGCCGCCTGCTCGCGCGGGAAGTGCGATACGTCGCGTCGAGCGCCGAACTGGCCTTGCGGGAGAAGGTGGCCGCGTTCGGGCAGGCCCTGTACGGGCGCGCCCTGATGGGCGGCGTCGCGGGCACCGCGGGCAGCGTTCCCGGGCTCGCGATGAGCGGCCAGCTCGATTCGTCCCATCTGTTCTACAGCTTCGTCTCCGGAGTCGTGGGAGGCCTCGACGTCCCGGCCGGCGCCCGCTCCGCCTATCACCCGATGGCCGCCGTCGCCGACCTTGGCGGGTCCCCCGCCGGGGACCGGTCCGGCTCGTCCGGCACGCCGCCCCCCGGCAGCGGCGGCCCCTCCGCCGCCCCGCACACCGGCGAGGCGGGCCGCCACGCGGATCCGGCGCCCAGCGCTCATCAGACATCACACACGACGCCGGCCGGGCACAGGACGGTCGTCCAGCCCTCGCACACGACGCTGGCCGGCGTCGCGGACCCGTCTCCCGTGCAGATGAACCATGCCGGGCACGCCCCGGACGGCGGCCGCCCGGAGTCCGCGAGCACGGCGACGCGGCATGCCCCACCGGCCGAGCCGCGGCCCGATCCGGTGCGCGTCGACGCCCGCACCGTGGTTTACCCGGCCGGCACGCACGCCCCGGCACCCCGAGGCGACGGCGGCCCGGGAAGGAGTGGCTCCGGGGAAGGGGAGGGTTCCGGAGGGAGGCCCGCCGGCTCCGGCGACCGGCCGGCCGGTACGGGACAGACGATCGTGGGCGAGGTCGTACGGCGCCAGGATTCACCGCCACCCGCCGCTCCCGGTGACACGGCGCACGGCGCCCCCGCGGCCCCCAGGCAGCCGAACGAGGTGGACCTCGCAGGCGACCGGACCGGAGAAGCCACTACCGCAGTCCCCAGGCAGTCGAACGAGGTGGACCTCGCGGGCAACCGGACCGGAGGAGCCACTACCGCAGTCCCCAGGCAGTCGAACGAGGTGGACCTCGCAGGCGACCGGACCGGAGGAGCCACTACCGCGCCGCACCAGACCGGCGTCCCGGTCCGCCCGGCTCCCCCGCTGCTGCACCCCCCGGTGCCACCGGTGCCCCATGACGACCAGAACCAGACGGACACCGCTGCCGTGGCGGGTCGGTCCGCTCCGCGCTCCGGGGATGGGCGGGGGGAAACGCCGGGCGCTCCGCAGAGCCCGCCGCACGGCCCCGGACGCACCGGCACCGCACCTGCCCCGCGCCCGAGTATCGACGAGCTCATCAACCAGGGCCAGGGCAACGCGGTCCAGCTGATCACACCGGAGAGACCACCCGTCCGTTCCGCCCCCACCGGTGAGCTTCCTTCCGCCCAGCAGGGGCGGCCCTCCGGCGATCCCGTGTCCACAACAGGGAACTCCGGGAAGCCGGGTGTCGTGGCGACGGTTCCGCCGGCCCAGCCGCCCACGATCCATCCGCCCCGATACGTTGAGATCGGCGCCGTCGGAGAGACAGCGCTGCATGAGGTCCGGATCCCGGCGGATCCCGCAGACGCGGCGCAGAAATGGGTGGACGGCATTCCGGGCGATCTCAGCCCCGAGATCCGCACCAGGATCAAGACGTGGCTCGCCGACCAGCTGTCCAACGGCGATCGGGAGAAGTGGACCGATCTGCTGCAGAAGGGTGCGGCGCTGAGCGTCGGCGCCGATGTGGTGTACCTGAAGCCGGCGATGCGAGACTTCTCCCCCACCCAGACGCCGGACGGCCCGCGCCCCTATCCCGTCTCCTTCGGCGGTGACGGCGTGGAGAGCAGAGGGTCCACAAGCCGCAACTCAACACGGACCACCGGTGTCGCGAAGATGTGGGACACCACGGACGAGGTGGAGGCACTCGCGCTGCCCGGCGTGGGGGTCAGGCATTCGTCCCGCGCGAGCGACGCGAAGGGCGTCGATGTCATGAGCGGCCGCAAGCAGGTCGCCTTCCAGCACGACTTCTTCGACGCCGGGCTGTCGTTCGGGATCTACCGGAACGGATCGGAGATACCGTACGGCGCCGGCGTTCCCGACCTGTCCGTGGTCGTGCCCTTCCCCACCGACTTCCGCCGCACGGGGCAGCTCACCGGCGACGACAGGCCGCCGGCTCTCCCCCGGCACGAGGTCCCGTCCGATGCGGCCCGGAGAATACCGGACCACGGCGTTCTCGTCACCGCGGTGGACACCAGGCCGTTGGCGCTGGAGGTGCAGCGCCGGCTACTGGAGGCGGGCGTGCCGTCGCGCCAGATCGTCAAGATCGTCGATCACCTCATGTCCACCGCGCACAGCGAGCAGGCGATGAAGAACCGCAGCCAGTGGCTGCTGACGAGCGGATTCACCTCCGAGGCGGTGCGGTACAAGACCTCTCTGCTGCACTCCACCGAAGACGCCTTCCACGTCACCTCCACCGTCCTGCGCATGGAGCCCGTGACGGGGAACAGGCCGGGGAGCAGGGAGGTGCCGATCGAGACGCGCGTCCGCGACGATCTGGGGCGGCGTACGGCCGTGGGCTCGACGGCCCAGGAAGGCGACACGGTCAACGGTGTGGTCGGCCTGAAGATCGACGTGGGCCACTCCGACAAGATCGTCGTAAGGGCCGGCGCCAATGCCCGGATCGGGAAGAACCACACCATAGGGACATCTGATACAGACGTAACGAAGGTAAATTTCCTCGAAAAGGCTGACATCGTTCTCTATGACGCGGTAGTACGGCTCCACGTCACCTCGGAGAACATGAACTCCTTCGATGTCGACGTGCGGATGGAAATGGCGCTACCGGTGCGCGAGGCGGATCGGTTCGAGCGTGACATCTTCGGCGAGGAGCTGACCCCCGTACGGGAGGAATTCGCCAACATTCGGGATCAGCTCGACGGATTGCGGAACGAGCTCGCGGAGGTGCGGGAGGAGTTCGCCATCCCGCACACCGGATCCGTCCAGCCGCACGGTGCGGGCCCGCGCGCGGCGTACGAGCCCCATCCGCAGGAACCGTTGATGCTGGCCGCCGGACGTGGACCCGGGCTGGGCACACCCGCCCGTGTGACGGGAAGCGAGCACCTCGTCACGGGAATCCGCGCCGCCCTCACCGAGGCCGCGCCCGGCCTTCCACCGGCCGCGCTACGGCAGGTCCTCCGGGATCTCGACGCCCATTTCGGCCGTCCCGCTCTGGAAGCCGACCTCACGCATCTCCTGACCGGGATCGACTACCGGAACACGGTCAGTGGCCACCACATCGAGGTTTCGGCCCGTGGCACCCTCGACGCGCTGCACGGGGCCGAAGAGTATCCCCTGACGGTGAACGACCGCAGAACCGTGGGGGCCGCGCTGAACACCGGATGGACGACCGTCAAGGCGGCCGGTTTCGAGCTCTCCGGCAACCTGCGCCTCAAAGTGGACGTGAAAGAGATATTCGGGATCAAGCTTCCCAAGTTGGGAATCGACTTCCCCAAGATGCTGGTCAAGGCGATGGCGGGATCCACCGACAGGACGGCCTTCGCGTCCGGTCACAGTGTCTACCGCCGGACCGAGACCGAAGGCACGGTCACCGTGTTCAAACGGGCGGTCCCCATCGAGGTGGAACTGCGTGTCACGAGGAAGGGCGAGGAGGCCGTGGACGTCTCCTGGCGGGTGGACGGCGGCACGGCGGAGATCGTGGTGCCTCACCAGCATGTGCCGGAGCAGCCGGTGAGCGCGCAGGAGGTGGCGGGTGTGGGCCGCATCGAGCTCCTGGACCGCCGTCCCGGCGACGTGCTCGACCTCAGCGGGCATCCCGCCGGCATCATCCGCTTCGGGGCCATGCCCGACCTGGCCCTGGAGGTGGCCAGGGCGCACGCCGAGTGGACCGGACTGCCGTCGCCGCAGGGGCGTCGGGACGTTCCGTCCGAGATCCTGGAGCTCACCCGGTCCTCCTATCTGGAGGCCAACATCGGGCTGCTCACCTCGCCGGACGGCATGCCGATCGAACTGCCCGAACACGGGGGCTGGAACCAGGCGCTGCGCGTGAAGGTCGGCCTGGCCGGGCTGGAACACACCAGGTCGGGCTCGGAGGTGGAGTACGAGCATTACACGAACGCGAGCTCCAGGGTCATCACCGGCAAGGGCGGCACCAGGGGCCTGGAGGCGCAGGCGATGATCGGAACGCGCGCCACCCTGGGCGATTCCGGGGAAGCCGGGACCGAGCACAAACTCGTGGCGATGACCGCGGCAACCTTCTCAACCGGGCGAGTCTCGAACGAGAGCGCCTATGCCGGTGGCGCGGACGTCGCCCGCGCCACCTACGGCGCCGACTCCCACTGGTACCGCGGCGATCTGGTCGTGGAGGTGACCCCGATCCGGTGGAAGGGGAGCTCGGTCGAGCAGGGCCCGACCACCGGCCTCCGGGTGAACCAGATCATGGACTTCATGACGCCGGACCGGGTGGCGCGGCACCTCGGACTGGAAGGTCCCGCCCCCGCCGCGGCCGTCGTGCCGGAACCCCGCGCCTACGTCTCCCCCGAACTGGCGATGAGCTCGGCGTACGTCGAGCATCTCGCCGCGGGGAAGGTGCTCCCGGAGCTCGTCAAGATCTTCCACGAGCAGCGGATCCTGTTCGAAGGCGAGGAGCTCACCACAAGCCCGGTCATGGAGGCCCTGCGTTCCCAGTACAACGAACAGGCCCTGTCGGCGAACCTGTTGTCGCTCCGTACCGGAGTGACGACCTGGATCCCCGTCGAGCGTGGCCGTGGTCTCACCGACTACGTAGGGGTGCGGGTCAAGGCCGTGGTGCTGGACGGCGCGCACACCGCGGAACGTCCCGACGTCAAGCTCATGCTCCGCAGTGAGAACCTCAGTGGCGCCGGCACCATGCACGAGACCGGTTCCAGCCACGGAGCCAGAGCACTCGCGCGCTACGGCAGGTATGCCGAGAGCACCATCGGCGGAGCCGAGATGTCGGCCAGGATCATCTCCGACTCCGGCACCTCGCACGTCCGCAACGACAATGTGAAGGAGATCGACCGGGTTCAGACCTACGACCCTTCACGCGAGTTCACCCACCCCGTCCGGTACGAGATCGAGGTGGTGCGCAGTCAGGAGCCGCCACCCGGCCTGGAGCATCTGGCCCGCGGGGCCCGCGGCGCCCTGCACAAGTGGGCGGAGCTGACCGGTAACGACGCGGCCGAGAGGTTCTGGGACAGGCGTCATGCGGCATCGACGTCCACCGCGGTGACCGACGGCGAGCTCCGCCTGATCGTGCCCGAACACGTCACCGTGCCGGTCGCCGAGGGCACACCGGTTACGGCGCAGACGGTCGTCGCGGGCGAGGCGCCACGCTGGTCAAGGCCTGTCACCCCCCTCGCCGTGAACGCGACGCTGGGCGAGGTCGCCCATCAGGTCGCCGTTCCGGCGGCCCTCCTGATCGAGCAGTGGGCCCCGGTCGCCGCCCTGCCGCCGAAACTTCAGGGGCCGGTGCCCCGGCTGTCCGACCGCCCCCTCGGATACGAGCTCAGCCGCCCGCTCGGCATGCTCCTCGACGAGGCCGGCAGCCCGAGGACGGCGCGCGCCAACCTGAAGGCGCTGCTCGCGCACGAGTACGTGATCCCCGGTCTCGGAAAGGTCGGAATCCAGGTCCTGCGGGCCGAACCGGTCACCGAGGCGTCGGTCAAACAACGTGTGTACAGCCAGACGATGACGAGCACCGGCCATGGCCACAGCGACAGCAGGGAACGAGAGGGCCACGTCGGCCTGTCCGCCGGCCCGACCTCCGAGAGCACCGTAGGCATCCTCGGTGCCGGCGGGGGACGGGGATCCGGTGCGGAGACAGGGTCGCGCAACAGCAACATCCGCGAACGCAACCTGGAGACGAGCACCGAGACCACGTACTACCGATGCGCCACCAGCCTTGTCTTCCGAGGCGAGGGAAGGGATTTGATGGTCGACGTCCCCGACGGGCTGTACATACGGCTCTCGGCCGCCGATGTCGAGCGGGTCAACCGAGAGCATCCCGGGTTCATCTTCTCCCCGTAGGACGGAGCCTTCTCCCCGTAGGACGGGAACCCTCCCCGTAGGACGGGAACCCGACGAGGGCGACGTGGTGGCCGATCCACGCGGGTGTCTCATTCACCCCGGTAGCGCCGCCCCAGCGCCCCCACGAAGGCTCCGAGCAGGCGGGCGAACTCCCGCTGGTCGTGCTCCGGCCAGTCGCGCATCGCCGTACCGAAGATCTCGCGCCGGAACCGGTGGACCTGATCGGCCTGCTCGACGCCCAGGCCGGTGAGCTCCAGGGTGCTGCGGCGGCCGTCCTCGGGGTCGGCCACCCGCCGCAGCAGCCCGGCGTCGACGGCGCGGGCCACCAGGCGGCTGGCGCGGGGCTGGTCGATGCCCATGCGGTCGGCGACGGAGCCGACCGTCGGCGCCTCGGGGCCCTCCTCCACCGCGTCGATCACGCCGAACAGCGCGGGGTCGATCTGGGTGCCGCCCGCGACGCGCTGGATCGCGCGGCGGCTCTGGCTGCGCCGGATGGCCACCATCGCCCGTTCGACGGCGGCGACCGCCTGGGAGTCTTCCATGCCTCGATGATACATGTATAAATGCATGTTATTGTCAAAACACATATAAATTTAGCGAAGGGCGACACCATGGACGTCTCCGAGATCACCGGCCAGCGGCGGCCGATCGGCTACTGGATCAAACACCTCCACGGACTGACCGAGTCGTCGTTCGAGAAGCTCCTCGCCGAGGAGCACCTCACCCGCCGCCACTGGCAGGTGATGAACGTCGTCGCCAGGGAGCCCGCCACGGTCGAGAGCATCGACGCCGAGCTCAGCCCCTTCCTCACCGCCGAGCAGCCGTCCCTGCGCCCCGTCGCCGGAGAGCTGCGTGAGCGCGGCTGGCTCGACGGCGAAGGGGAGCTCTCCCTCACCGAGACGGGCGCCCGCGCACACGCGGACCTGCTCGGGAAGGTGACCGCCACCCGCACCCGGCTCACCGACGGCATCAGCGTCGAGGAGTATCAGGCCACGATCGATGTGCTGCGCCGGATGTCGGCCAATATGGGTGGCTAGTAGCCGGCGGTGAAGCGTTCCCGGACGAAGGCGCGCTCCTCCAGCGTGTCGACGAGGGCGGCGGCGAAGTCCGGGACCGTGATCCGGGTGTCGGGGCCGCCGATCGGGGTGTCACCCGCCTTGACCCGGTAGGCGCCGGTGCGCTCACCGTCGACGAGGTGGACCGGAGGCGGGCTGGCGTAGGACCAGTCCAGCGCGCCGCCCTCGGCGCGGAGCAGTTCGAGGGCCTCGCCCTGGGCGCGGGCCTCGGCCAGATACTCCTTCGGGAAGTTCGGGCTGTCGACGAACCGCTGCCCCGGGGCGTGCTCCAGGCTTCCGCCGCCGCCCACGACCAGCAGCCGCCGCACCCCGACCCCGGGCAGCACGTCGATCAGGGTCCGGACCGCCGCCGGCACGGTCTCGGGCCCCTTCACCGCCAGCACCACCGCCTCGTGCCCGGCCAGGACCTCCGCGATCGACTCGTGGTCGAGCACGTCGGCGTCGACCCCGCCGCCCAGCGAGGAGGCGTCCCTGGCGACAGCCGTGACCTCGTGGCCACGCTCGCGGGCCTCACGGACGACGGCGGAGCCGATGTGGCCGCTGGCCCCGATGACTGCGATCTTCATTTGCTGTCCTTTCCGGCACGCTCCAGGAAGTCCGCGATGAGGGGGGCGATCTGCGGCAGCTTCTCTTCAAGTGCGAAATGCCCGGTGTCGAACAGGTGCAACTCCGCTGTCGGCACATCCTTGAGGAAAGCCCGCGCCCCCTCCTCCACGAAGAAGGGGTCGTTCCGCCCCCACACGATCAGGGTCGGCGGCCGGTGCTCACGCAGCCACGCCTGCCACTCGGGGTAGAGCGCGACATTGCTCTTGTAGTCGAACGCCAGGGCGATCTGGATCTCCTTGCGGCCCGGCAGGTCGAGGAAGTGCTGGTCGAGGGTCCACCCGTCGGGGGCGATCGCGGCGGGGTCGGACGCGCCGCCCTCGTACTGCCCCCGGGTGGCCTCCAGGGTCAGCAGCGGGAGCACCTGATCCTCCTCGCCGGGCCCCAGGGCGACGAACCCCCGCGCCGCCGCGCTCAGCCCCTCCTCGTAGACGTTGCCGTTCTGCACGACCAGGCCCGCGATCCACTCCGGACGCCGTACGGCCAGGCGGAACCCCACAGGCGCCCCGAAGTCGAACGCGTAGAGCACGAACCGGTCCAGGCCGAGCGCGTCCACGAACCCCTCGACCACGTCGGCGAGGCGGTCGAAGGAGTAACCGAACCCGGCCGGCGCCTCGCTGTTCCCGAAGCCGGGGTAGTCCGGCGCGACCAGGTGGTAACGGGTGCCGAGGGCGTCGATCAGCCGGGCGAACTGGTGGGACGCGGACGGGAAACCGTGCAGCAGGAGCAGCGTGGGCGCGTCGCGGGGACCCGCCTCCCGGTAGAAGACCCGGACCCCGCCCACGTCCACGGACCGGTGGGCAACATTTGGCACATCCATCTCACATGCTTCTTTCCCTCGAAGATGCATTAGTTATAGCCCGCCGACTTCTAACGCGTCAACCGGTCGCATACCATTAGAAACATGCACCTCCCGCTGACCGGCGAACCGGTCGCGCTTGATCTGATCAACACCCTCGGCGCCTCCCCCGACGGGCCCGTGGACCACCTGACGACGGTGGACGCGCTGCGGGCATGGCTGCGGGCGCAGGCACACCGTCTTCCCCAGCCCGGAGCGCCCCTCACCGATGCCGATCTGGCGGCCGTCCTGGACCTGCGCGAGATCGTCGGCACGGTGGTCGACCACACGCGACGAGGGGCCGAGCCTCCGGCCCCGGCACTGCGCGCGCTGAGCGCGGCCGACCGGCTGGCCCCGCCGTACCGGACTCTGAGCTGGGAGGACGGCCAGATGGCTGTCAGCGTCGGACGCGCGGGCGACTACCGGTCCACGCTGGTCGCGACACTCGCGGGTGCGGCGATCGACCTGCTGGCCGGGCCGATCGCGTCGGTACGCGGATGTGAGGGGCCCGGCTGTCGCATGCTCTTCCTGCCCGCCCACCCCCGGCGGCGCTGGTGCTCTCCCGAGCTGTGCGGCAACCGGGTCCGGGTGGCGCGCTACTACCAGCGCCACAAGGCATGAGCCGCCCCACCTCGGCATGAGGCTGTGGCGGCCGGATCCGTGCCCGGGCACCCGTCGGGACGGCCCGGATCAGGCCTCCCGGAACCCGCCTGCCGGGGTGACGCGGATCAGGCCTCCCGGGGCCGCCCCGACAGCCGCCGGTGCACCTTCGCCGCGTAGGTGGGGTTGAGCGCGTCGCCGGCGTCGGGCACCCGCGGCAGCAGTCCGGGCTCGGTCGTCAGCGCGCGGAAGAGGAACGCGATCGTCACCTCGTGGCCGGGCCGGGAGACGACCTCGATGCCGTCACCCGCCTGGATCTCCCCCGGCTCGATGACGCGGAGGTAGGCGCCGGGCATCGCGGCCTGCGTGAACCTCTTCACCCATCCCTGCTCGTCCAGCCAGCCCGCGAACGTGCGGCACGGGATGCGGGCCGAGGTGACCTCCAGGATCAGGTCCGCCCCGATCCGCCACCGCTCACCGATCAGGGCGCCGTTGACGTCGAGGCCCGAGGTGGTGAGGTTCTCGCCGAAGACCCCGTTGGGCAGTTCGCGCCCCAGCTCCTTCTGCCAGGTGTCGAGGTCCTCTCGGGCGAAGGCGTACACCGCCTGGTGGTCGCCGCCGTGGTCGCGAAGGTCGTACACCACGTCTCCCGCGACACCGCTGCCCGCCGTCCCCATCGGGCCGGGGGCGGCCACGGCCACCGGTCCGGCCGCGGGGCGCTTGTCGATCCCGGTGAAGTCGGCATCGGTGTAGTCGGCGGAGTGCAGGTGGGCGAGGTTCACAGAGAGAAGCAGAGGCATGATTCGCACTTTATAAGGGGTATGAAACCTTCCTCACATGGTGAATCTCCCGGCCGGGGAGGTAGTGCCAGGTATACCCCCGACTCTCGCTTCAGCGCCCATGTGCCCGGGGACCGCCGCCGATTCAATGATCCACATGACGATCGCCGAAACCCCGCGGACCTCCTCGCTCGACCGCACGACGCTTCCCGGGCCATGGGCCGAGGGCGTCAGTCTGATCCTCGGGCCGCCGCTGCTCCTGGCAGGCGTGCCGGCGCGGATCGAAGAGAACGACTTCTTCCCCGGTCAGCTGGCCGCCTACGCCGCCCAGCCGGGGCAGATGGCCCTTTCCTACGGCCTCTTCACCGCGGGAACCGTACTCCTGTGGCCCGCGGTGACCTCTCTGTCCCGCAGAATCGGCGTCTCCCACCCCGGCTGGGCCAGGTGGGGGGTCACACTGGTGGTGCTCGGCCTGTTCGGCCGGATCTTCCACGCGGGAGTCAGCCACCTGGCCTTCCAGATGGTGGACACCCTCGGCCTGGAGGCGGCGAGGAAGGCCGTCGGCGACACCTACGGCGCTTTCCACGTCTTCAAGGCGGTCAACGTCTTCATCATGACCGGCTGGATCGTGCTCGCCGCCGGCGCCTTCCGCGCCAAGGCCCTCGGCGGCGGCGCGGCCGGCGTCACGCGCTGCGCGGCCCTCGCCCTCGCGGCGGGACTGCCGCTGGGCGTGCTCAAGGGCAGCAGCGACCCGATCTCCCTGGCGGCCCTCCTCGGCCTGGCCCTCGCGCTCGTGCCCCTCGGCGTCACCGTCCTGAAGGAGACCCGCCGCCCCAGGTGGTGGGCCGTCGCCCTGACCGTCGCCCTGATCCCGGCCGCCTTCTTCCTCGGCATCTCCGGCTGACGACCTCTCCTCGGCTGCTCCGCGGATGTCATGATCGCTGGAGCGACGAAGACGACGGACCGGAGAGATCGGCGAGATCGGCGTTCGCGCTGCCCGGCCCCGGGCCCACAGGCGGGGCTGCAGAGCGGCTCAGGACGAGGACAGGAACCCACCGGCGGCAAGGGCGCGTGTCGCATGCCGAAGCCTCGTGTCTACGCCTCCTGCCGGGCTGCCGGGCGGTAGTCCAGGACGATGGCGCCGGAACCGAAGGTGTGGGTGCCGGCGAGCTGCCAGGTCTTGGTGTCGACGCCGTCGGGGAACAGGCGCTTGCCCTTGCCGACGATGACCGGGTGGAGAAAGAGCTTGAGCTCGTCGATGAGGTCGTGCTTGATCAGGTAGTTGACCAGATCGCCGCTGCCGTAGACGAGGAGGTCCTTGCCGTCCTCGGCCTTCAGCTTGGCGACTCCCTCGGCGACGTCGCCTTCGATGACGGCGGCGTTCCACGTCGGCTCCTTGAGCGTGGTGGAGGCCACGTGCTTCGGGATGCTGTTCATCTCGCCCACATCCTCGCCGGCCGCCTCCATCGCTGGCCACGCCTCGGACATGCCGTCATAGGTGACGCGGCCGAGGAGCAGGGCACGGCTCTGGGAGAGCTGGCCGGCCTGGAACTTGCCGTGGTCGTCGTTCCAGAACGGCCCGGTCCAGGCGGGCGCCTCCACGACGCCGTCCATCGAGATGTAGATGACTGCGACGACCTTGCTCATGTTCTGCTCCTCAAGGGTGACGGGTCTGTCCGGCCCGCCGTTGCGATGCGCCTTCAGCAGGGTGACGGGTCTGTCCGGCCCGCCGTTGCGATGTGCCTTCAGCCTGGCGGAACCCGTTTACGGATTACTTACGGCCTCCTTCAGGCGCTGGGACCTCCGGGCCGAAGGAGGCCAAGAACCCCCGGCGCGTGGAACGTCGACGAGGCGCGGAAGTCCCTTGAGCCCCTGCGCACGGTGAGGGAACCGCGCTACACGGCGTAGGAGCTGCTCCTGATTCTCGGCCTGCGGCGGGGTGAAGCGCTCCTGGTCTGGGAGTGCGTCGACCTCCTCGACACCCGGACTGATCGTTGGACGCCGTTGCCGTACGGCATGCAAGAGGCCCTCCCGGATCATCCGGGAGGGCCTCTGAGCTGGAGCCGCCCTGGGGAATCGAACCCCAGACCCCTTCATTACGAGGGAAGGACAGACACCTCGTCAGCGGGATCTCGCCCTGCTCAGACGGTGGTCATGGATCAGTGGAGAGCGATCCTGTAAGGCGGCGTTGCCGTATCGACTGCTGTACACCGCCTCCGTGGACGCAACCGGGTGTTCAATCCTGCGGAAATAGTCCCAGCTTGTGTCATCCCGTTCCATCACCTTGCTGTCCTGATGGGACGACCAAGGAAGGCGGCGAGCCGATCGATGGCGGGTGCGTCATCGGCGACGGTCTGGGCGGGAGGTGAACCGCCCGGCGCGCGGCCGCGTGGCGAGCTCGGTTCGCCTACCTACAACCTCTGCTCCAGCCGATGCTGTACCCGACCAAAACCCTGGCCTTCGAAAAAGGCCAGGGCCTCGATGTTGAAATCCCACACGTCCGCGAACAGGCTGGCGCAGCCGGCTTCCAGAGCCTCCGCGCGAACCGACTCGACCAGGGCCGAATCTACGCCCATGCGAGCCACCCGTGGATCTACGGCGATGTGGTTGACGTAGACGAACCTTTGCGGATGCATGAGGGCATCGGCAGAGCGGTTCTGGATGGCCGCCGTGATGTACCCAACTGGGCCGTTCTCCGATGACTCCGCGATGTAAGCCATGGCCCCTTCCCGCGCCAGGAACGCGGCAAAATGCGGCGCCAATTCGTCAGCGGCGTGGACCAGATGGAAGGTATCCGGTCTTGCATCGACATGGAGATCATGCACGAAGCGATTCAACTGCGCCAAGATCACGACGTCGTC
>NZ_FOQY01000082.1 GCF_900113865.1 Streptosporangium canum
GAGTGAGAACACCGTGGCCGCCTCGATGCGACGGCAGGCCCTGGCGGCTCGCCCGAAGCGGCGGCGTAAGAACACCACTCGGCCGGGCAAGGGGCAGGGCCCCGGCGTTCTTGAGTTCTGATGCGGTATGGCGACGTTGAGTGTTTGGCTAGGTGGCATATGAAAGAGCGCGACTTCTGCTGATCTTTCAGGTCTCTAATCCGAAGATCGCCGCAGTAGTCGCGCTCGTGTCCCCATCTTCCCCGACCAGCCCCCTGTCTCGTCCCTCGTCTTGACCACCTCACCGACCTGGCGTTGTGGGAAGCCGGGCTGGCAGCCGATCCGATCATGGTGGAATCGGCGTTGATGCACCGGTTGGCGACTGTCCCCGAGCGGCGCTCGGCCTGCGGGCGGCGTCACCCGTTGATGGTCATCTTGACGTTGACCGCGTGCGCAACGCTCGTGGTCGGCGGCGACAGCGTCGCGGCAATCCGGCAGTGGGCCGCCCGGACCTCTCAAGCGGTGCTCGCGCGGCTGGGAGCCTACCGAGATCCTTTCACCGGCCGGTTCACCGTGCCCAGCGAGCGGACCTTCCGCCGGGTCCTGGCCGGGCTGGACGGCGATGCGCTGGATGCGGCGATCAGCGGCTATGTGGCCGATGTGATGCGCTGGGCGGCTCCCGTGCCGCAGATTCCCGACATACCCGGGCCCATCGAGCGCGAGCAACGCCGTAGGACCCGGCGGCAGATCGCTCATCGCGCCCCGGACGGGTTGCTGCCCGGCGCGGCCCTGGACGGCAAAGCCAGCCGCGGGGCCCGGACCGCCGGCGACGGGCGTATCTTCCTGGTAGGGACGATCAGCCACGAGCACGGGGTGGTCCTGGGCCAGTGTCAGGTCGCCGACAAACGGGGCGAGGGACCGGCCGCCCGGACGCTGCTGTCGCGGCTGGACGTGGCAGGAATGGTGCTGACCCTGGACGCGCTGCACACCACCAAGGCGACCGCCCGTCTGATCACCGAGCAACTGGGCGGCCACTACGTCCTCATTTTGAAGGGAAATCAGCCGCTGGCCCGCGCCGCCGCGCGCGCCCTGCTGTCGGGCCCGGATGCCGAGTGAATCGACACCACCGCCATCGACCACGATCGCGGGCACGACCGCACCGAATGCCGGACCATCCGTACCGCCGAAGCAGACGACGGCTTGTTCCCCGGCGCACGACAAGCCTTCCGGCTGCGTCGCGACGTCGGTGACCTGGATGGCACCTGGACCAGCAAGGAAGTCGTGTTCGGCATCACCAGCCTGCCCGCCGCCCTGGCCCCACCTGCCCACCTGGGCCACTACGAACGCGCGCACTGGGGAGTGGAAAATCGCCTCCACTGGGTCAGGGACGTTACCTTCCGGGAGGATAACTCCCAGGTCAGAACAGGTACCGCGCCCAGAGCTCTGGCTGGCTTTCGCAACCTGGCGATCAGCCCCGCCCGCTTGGCCGACCGGGCCAATATCGCCCATGCCCGCCGCGACCTCCTCGCCCACAACGACACCTTCGCCGTCTACAACATTTGATCAAACCGAAAGAATGGCATATAGCGAATCAACGCCGGGGCCCTGCACCCGCGGTGACCAGCCGCGAAGCGGCCCAGGGGCACACCTCCGACTCACCGCACGGTGATCGGGAGACGGTGGCCGGACGATTGCGAGCCGCTGTATGTGCGCTCATTGTCAAGGAACACTGAGGTGATCTCAGCGACTTCACGTTGAGTAGCCGTGTTCGAAATGGGTGAGGACGAGCGCGGCTTTAATGATGTCGCCGATTCTGCTGGGGCTG
>NZ_FOQY01000045.1 GCF_900113865.1 Streptosporangium canum
TGGCGGTGTTGATGGGCCAGGTGGTGCCGTCGGCGGCGCTGCCGGTGAAGGCGGTGCGGACGGTGAGGGTTTTGCTGAGGGTGCCGGTGGCGGAGGCGGTGACGTCGACGTTGGTGGCGGCGTTGCAGGCGAAGGCGTCGGGGCGGACGGCGGCGCACTGGCCGAGGTGGTAGACGCTGCCGGGCTGTAGGCCGGTGGCGGTGATGGTGACGGTGGTGTTGTCGGTCAGTCCGGTGGCGGGGGCGACGGAGATGGCGGCGGCCGTGATCGATGCGCCGGAGGTGGCGGGGGTGGTGGTGGCGCCGGCGGCGGGCTGGAGGGCGAGGCCGAGGCCGAGGGCCAGGGCGGCGGTGGCGCCGAGCTTGGCGATGAGCTTGTTCTTGTTCTTGTTGGTGTTGGTGTTGTTGGTGTTGTGCATTGTTTGGCCTTTCGGTTGGGGTGGTGGTTTGTTGTTGTTGTTTTGTCCTTGCACACCAAATTCTGCTGATTCGACTGGTTGCAAACCAGGTGTGTCAGGGTCAGTAAGCTGCCTGGGGGTAGCCGTTTCCTGTCAGCCGAAACGCTGGACGGGTCCACCTGCTATATGAGAAGAGGCGCCGCAGCCGGGCCGGAGCCGTACCGGGGGATGGCTGTGACCGGGGGGATGCTTCTACCTCGGGTTTCGGGCGGAAGGTACGGGGCGTGGAGATGTCCGGCCCCGTAGCTTGGCGGCTGCCGGCAGGGACGGATCGTGTCCGAAAAACTCCCTGTGGCATTTCGGCGGTGAAGTAGCCCGCCTTTACCCGTATTCCGTCCGGGTTGTGGGGCGCTGCCAGGGGTTGGCAGGCTCCCTGTCCGGGCTGTGGAGCGCTGCCAGTGCTTGGCGAGCTTGTCAGCCGGGTTGTGGGGCGCTGCCAGTGCTTGGCGAGCTCTCCGTCCGGGTTGTGGAGCGCCGCCAGGGGGTTGGTGGGGTTTTCGGTTGAGTCGTGGAGCGCCGGCTGGGGTTGACGGGCGGCGGCGCCGGGGTGTCGCCGGCTGCCGGCGGGGCGGCCTTCCTCTGCCCCGGGGCGCTGGGGGCACCGATGCTCTGTGCCGGGGGCACCGGGCACCGATGTCCGGGCGTAGGGAGCGTCGGTGTCCGGGCGTAGGGAGCGTCGATGTCCGGGCGCCGGGGGCGCCGGTGTCCGGGCGTAGGGGGTAGCGGTCGACGGGCCTGGGGGTTGCCTCGGGGTACCCGTCAGCGGCCCCGCGCGCGTCTGGCGGGCCCCGCCACCAGTGCGGACACCTAATAAATCATGGAATTCCATCGCATTACTAAGCAGTTAATCATCACAGAGTGTCGCAATTCGGGAGATGTATCCCCAGATTCCACATATGACCATAGGAAGGTCCGGCTGATGGCCAGTGACCGCCGCCAGCCAATGGGAAGGTGAGGAGGGCCTTATGCCGACGCTGTTCGGTTCACTGCGCAGGCTTGTGATGACGCCGTCGCTGGCCGAGGTGAGTTTCGAAGGGCGGGGATTTCCCGTCACGCCGTCGGACGCCACACGGCGCCTGGAAGCGATTCCCCAGGCGGTGATCTGTGGATTCGAATGGGGAATCGACGCGCGTGACCAGTGGGAGGTCGAGCGCCGGCTGAGCATGGTGGACCCCGAGCAGCGCGGGTTCGCCTACGAGGGCGCGACGATGGCCTTCACCATCCTTGACGCGATGGCGGGCGGCCGTGGTCACCGTACCCGCGACCTGCTGCTCGGTCCGGGGCAGCCGCACATCTTCCTGACCTACATCGGCATCGGGTTCGCCATGGCGCGCCTGCCCAGACCGCTGTGGAAGAAGGTCATGCCCGACCTCGGCGGGTCGGCCTACTACCCGACGATGAGCTGGCTGGCGGTCGACGGCTACGGTTTCGACCGCGCCTACTTCGACACCCGGCGCTGGGTCGACGAGCAGCGGGTGCCGGCCTCCTACCCCTGGGAGGGCTCGCCCGACTACTTCCCGCGTGCGGTGGACCAGGGCATCGGCCGGGCGCTGTGGTTCATCCACGGCGGCCAGGTGCCCGACGTCGCCTCCGCCGTGGGCCGCTTCGCCGGCCACCGCCAGGCCGATCTGTGGAGCGGCGTCGGCCTGGCCTCGACGTTCGCCGGCGGCGCCGGCACCGAGGCCCTCGCCACGCTGCGCCGGGAGGCCGGTGAGCACCGGGCGGAGCTGGCCCAGGGCGTGGTGTTCGCGGTCAAGGCGCGCGACTTCTCCGGGTTCGTGCCGCCGCACACCGAGGCCGCCGCCGCCGTCCTCGCGGACCTGTCCATCGAGAACGCCGTCGCGCTCGCCGACGACACCGCCGTGGACCCGCACGGTTCCGGGCCGGTTCCGCAGTACGAGTTGTGGCGGAGCAGGATCCGTTCGCATTTCACCTCGTCCGCGGATCTTCTGCTGAGCTGACCGCGCCGGCGCGTGACCGTCATCGGCGATTTCGCATAAAGCGGTATTCCCGGCAGCCGGTAATCGGGTCGACCATGCCTGGAAAGCGGCTGTGTTTCTCCTAGTGAGCACGTATGAAGTGGACCCGAGAACAACTCCTATGGGTAGATTTATCTAGATTTATTAACCCTTGGAGAAGAGGCGACCTGAGGGGCGGAGAGGTAATTGGCTAGTTTTATGCGGTCATTGAGACGCCGCATTCTGACACCCGACATCTCAGAGACACTGCTCTCGACACGTGGTTTCCATGTGAAGAGCCCGAAGGCCCGGGAACAGCTGGAGACCATCGGCGCGACGTTTCTCACCGGCTACGCATACGCGGCGGAGGCGCGTACACCCGCCGAGGCGGAGGAGTGGCTGGAGCAGGTTCCCCGGCAGTTCCGTGGCTTCGCCTACGAGGGCGCCGGCATGGCCTTCACCATCCTTGACGCGATGCCGGTCGGAGGCGGGGGCGGGGGCAAACTCGCCGGCTTCCTGGCGGGACGCGGCAACGACCACATCTACATGGTCTACGTCGGTATCGGCTGGGCGATGGCGCGCCTGCCGCGGTTCCTGTGGCCGAAGAGCAGCACGCTCGACCCGCTGCTGCTCTGGCTCGTGCACGACGGTTACGGCTTCCACCAGGCCTACTTCCGCACCCAGCAGTACGTGCACGAGCAGTACCAGGCGCCCGGTTTCCCCTGGCCGGCCGACGACCCCACGTCGTACGCCAACCGGGCCATCGACCAGGGCATCGGCCGGGCCCTGTGGTTCGTCAACGGTACCGACGGCGACCGGGTCGCATCCATGATCGAGGGGTTCCCCGAGTCCCGCCGCGCCGACCTGTACGGCGGCGCGGGACTGGCCGCCACCTACGCCGGTGGCGCGCAGGAGGACGAACTGCTGGCGTTCCGGGAGCGCGCCGGGGAGTACCGCCCCCTGCTCGCGCAGGGGAGCGCGTTCGCGGCCGAGGCCCGGGTCCGGGCCGACCTGCTGGTGCCGCACAACGAGGTCGCGACGCAGGTGATCTGCGGCACGACGCCGGAGCAGGCGGCACGGGTCACTCACGAAACCCGCCCTGCCGGGACGGTACAGGGCCAGCTGCCGGCCTACGAGGTATGGCGGCAGCGCATCGCCAACGAGTTCGTATCCCTTGGAGGTGTTAGTCCGTGACCACGACAGCTGGCTGGCTGCGGAAGCAGCTGCCCGGAATCGTCGCCCTCGTGCTGATGACGGGCGCGTTCGTAGTGAGCCGCCCGCCCACGTCGTCCGCCGACGAGAAGGCGGACATCGCGAGCAGGTACGGGTTCACCCCGATGAACATCGCGATGCCCGGAGGGTTCACCCAGAAGACGATGCGCGCGGTGAACAAGAGATACACGCACATCGACGCGTGGATCTCCTCGGTCGGCGCCGGCGTCGCGATGAACGACCTCGACGGGGACGGCCTGGCCAACGACCTGTGCATCACCGACCCCCGGATCGACCAGGTCGTGGTCACCCCCACGCCCGGTGAGCGGTCCGGCCGGTACGCGCCGTTCGCGCTCAACCCCGGCACCCTCCCCATGAACGAGGCCATGGCCCCGATGGGCTGCCTGCCGGGTGACTTCAACGAGGACGGCCGCACCGACCTGCTCGTCTACCTGTGGGGCCGCACGCCGATCGTCTACCTGGCCAAGGCGGACGCGCAGAGTCTCGGCGCCGGAGCGTACCTGCCCACCGAGCTGGTGCCGGGCGTCGGCGACACCGAGTACACGGGACCGCTGTGGAACAGCAACACGGCCACCTTCGCCGACTTCGACGGCGACGGGCACGGTGACATCTTCATCGGCAACTACTTCCCGCACAGCCCGGTGCTCAACGACAAGGTCAACGGCGGCGTGGAGATGAACGACTCCATGTCCCGGGGTCTCAACGGCGGCGAGGACTACTTCTTCCGCTGGACCGCCGGCAGCGCGGGCGCGCAGCCGTCGGCGACCTTCCAGAAGCTCGACCACGTCCTGCCCAGCAACGTCTCCAAGGGCTGGGAGCTCGGCGCGGCCTCCGCGGACCTCGACGGCGACATGCTGCCCGAGCTGTACCTCGCCAACGACTTCGGTCCCGACCGGCTGCTGTACAACCGGTCCAAGCCGGGCGAGATCAAGTTCTCGGTGGTGGAGGGCGTGCGCACGCCGCTCATCCCCAAGTCCAAGTCGATCGGCCACGACTCCTTCAAGGGCATGGGCCTCGACTTCGGCGACCTGAACGGCGACGGCATCTACGACATGTTCGTCAGCAACATCACCACCTCGTTCGGCATCGAGGAGAGCAACCTCCAGTTCATGTCCACCGCCAAGGACCGGGCCGACCTGCGCGCGAAGCTCGCCAAGGGCGAGGCGCCGTGGGAGGACCGCAGCGCCCAGCAGTCCACCGCCTGGACGGGCTGGGGCTGGGACGTCAAGATCGACGACTTCAACAACAGCGGCGACCTGGCGATCGCCCAGGCCACCGGCTTCGTCAAGGGAGAGGTCAACCGCTGGCCGGTGCTGCAGGAACTGGCGACCGCCAACGACGGCGTTCTGCGCAACCCGAGCTCCTGGCCCAAGGTCCGGGCCGGTGACGACGTCGCCGGACACCAGACCCTCGCCTTCTTCGCCAAGAACGAGGACGGCCGCTACGCCAACATCTCCGAGCAGCTCGGCATGGCCATCCCGGTGCCCACCCGCGGGCTGGCCACCGGCGACTCCAACGGCGACGGCCTGCTCGACCTCGCGGTCGCCAGGCAGTGGGACGAGCCGGTGTTCTACCAGAACACGAGCCCGAACCCCGGTGCCTTCCTCGGGCTGAAGCTGACCCACGAGGGCTCCGCCACCACCGGCGCCCCGGCCGCGGGCACGCTCCCGGCCCCGGGCTCGGCCGCGATCGGCACGGAGGTGACGGTCACCACGCCGGACGGGCGCAAGACCATCGCCCGGGTCGACGGCGGCAGCGGCCACTCCGGCCGGCGCAGCCACGACGTGCACATCGGCCTGGGGCCGAACGTGACCGGACCGGTGCAGGTCAGCCTGTGCTGGCGCGACAGGACCGGACAGCTCCACGAGCAGACCCTTCAGCTGACCCCGGGCCGGCACTCCATCCAGCTCGGTTCTCAGGCCAAGGAGAAGTGACGGCATGGCAGAGAAAACCAACAACCCGCCGCGTCACGACCCCAAGGTCGTCACGGCCCTGCGCAGGTTCGCCCTCTCGATGACGGTCTTCAACATCCTCGGCTACACGGTCCTCGGATTCGAGCAGCCGTGGCTGTGGCCCCTGATCGCGCTGGCCACCGGCTACACCGCGGAGATCGGCCTGGAGTACATCTCGGCCCGCAACGAGGGGCGCCCGCCCCGCTTCACCGGCGGCGGCGCCCGCGGCTTCATGGAGTTCCTCCTGCCCGCCCACATCACCAGCCTCGCGATGAACATGCTGATCTACGTCAACGACCAGGTCCTGGTCCTGATATTCGGCGTCCTCGTCGCGGTCGGCACGAAGTGGGTGCTGCGGGCACCGGTGCGCGGACGCCTGCGGCACTTCATGAACCCGTCCAACTTCGGCATCGCGGTCATCCTGGTGCTCTTCCCCTGGGCCAGCATCGCCCCGCCGTACCACTTCACCGAGAGCGTCTCCAACCCGATCGACTGGATCGTCCCGGGCGTCATCCTCTTCTTCGGCACCATGCTCAACGCCAAGCTCACCAACCGGATGTGGCTGATCATCGGCTGGGTGGGGGTCTTCGCCCTGCAGGCGGTCGTCCGCGGTCTCATCCTGGACACCTCCATCCCCGGTGGCCTGGCGATGATGACCGGGGTGGCGTTCATCCTCTTCACCAACTACATGATCACCGACCCGGGCACGAGCCCGTCCAAGCCGCTGTCGCAGTTCGCCTTCGGCGGCGGGGTGGCCCTGGTCTACGGCGTCCTCACCGGCATGAGCATCCCCTACGGGATCTTCTTCGCCACCGCCATCGTCTGCCTGATCCGCGGCGGCTTCCTGTGGTCGCTCTACATCGTCGACAAGGCCCGCGAGCAGGCCAAGGCGCAGGAGCGCAGTGCCGCCGCCCAGGTGCCCGGCCCGGCCGTCGCCGGTTCGCCGGCCGGTGAGAAGGAGGTCGCGGCCGTATGAGCAGGATCGCGATCGTCGGCATGGCGTGCCGCTACCCGGACGCCGCATCGCCGAGGGAGCTGTGGGAGAACGCTCTCGCCGGTCGCCGCGCCTTCCGCCGACTGCCCGACGTGCGCATGCGACTGGAAGACTACTGGGACGCCGACCCGGCCACCCCGGACCGCTTCTACGCGCGCAACGCCGCGGTCATCGAGGGCTACGAGTTCGACCGGATCGCCTACAAGATCGCCGGTAGCACCTACCGGTCGACCGACCTCACGCACTGGCTCGCGCTCGACATGGCGAGCCTGGCACTGGCCGACGCGGGTTTCCCCTCAGGTGAGGGCCTGCCCCGCGAGCGCACCAGCGTGGTCGTGGGCAACACCCTCACCGGCGAGTTCACCCGCGCCAACGTGATGCGCCTGCGCTGGCCGTACGTGCGCCGCACGCTCGCCGCGACGCTCAAGGAGCAGGGCTGGGACGACGACCGGCTGGCCACGTTCCTCGACGACTTCGAGGCCACCTACAAAAACCCCTTCCCCTCCATCGACGAGGACACCCTGGCCGGCGGTCTCTCCAACACGATCGCCGGGCGGATCTGCAACCACTTCGACCTCAACGGGGGCGGCTACACCGTCGACGGCGCGTGCTCGTCCTCGCTGCTGTCGGTGGCGACGGCGTCCAAGGCGCTCCTCGACGGCGATGTCGACGTCGCCATCGCCGGCGGGGTCGACCTGTCCATCGACCCGTTCGAGATCGTGGGCTTCGCGAAGACCGGCGCCCTGGCCAAGGGCGAGATGCGGCTGTACGACCGCGGCTCCAACGGCTTCTGGCCGGGTGAGGGCTGCGGGATGGTCGTGCTGATGCGCGAGGCCGACGCCCTGGAGGCCAGGCACCGCGTCTACGCCACCATCGCCGGCTGGGGCATCTCCTCCGACGGCAAGGGCGGCATGACCAGGCCCGAGGTCAGCGGCTACCAGCTCGCGCTGCGGCGGGCGTACGAGCGGGCCGGTTTCGGCATCGAGACCGTGGAGCTGTTCGAGGGCCACGGCACCGGTACGGCGGTCGGCGACAAGACGGAGCTCACCGCGCTGTCGGGGGCCAGGCACGCCGCCGACCCCGACGCCGCGCCCGCGGCGGTCACCTCGATCAAGGGCATGATCGGCCACGCCAAGGCCGCGGCCGGGGTGGCCGGTCTGATCAAGGCGGCGATGGCGGTGCACGAGCAGGTGCTGCCGCCGACCATCGGCTGCGTCGACCCCCACGAGGTGCTGACCGAGGAGTCGTCGTCCCTGCGCGTGCTGCGCAAGGCCGAGCCCTGGCCGGCCGGCGCACCGGTACGCGCCGGCGTCACGGCCATGGGCTTCGGCGGCATCAACACCCACATCGTGCTGGAGAAGACCGGCCCGCGGCGGCGCGTGCCGCTCCCCAGCCGTACCAGGATGCTGGCCTCGTCGCTTCAGGACGTGGAGCTGCTGCTCGCCGACGCGGCCTCACCGCAGGCGCTGCGCGAGCGGCTCACCCAGCTGATCGACTTCGTGCCGCAGGTGTCCTACGCCCAGCTCTCCGACCTGGCGGCCACGCTCCAGCGCGAGCTGCGCGACCTGCCCTACCGGGCCGCGGTGGTCGTCTCCTCGCCCGAGGACGCCGAGCGGCAGCTCCGGCGCGTGCTGGAGGCCCTCGACGCGGGCGAGAGCAGCCTGTTCGCCCGGGACGGCCGAGCCTTCCTGGGCCACGCGGACGGGACCGGCCGGGTCGGCTTCCTCTTCCCGGGGCAGGGATCGGGCCGCGGCACCAGCGGCGGCGCGCTGCGCCGGCGCTTCACCGAGGTCGAGGAGATCTACGCCAAGGCGGCGCTGCCCACGACCGGTGACATGGTGGCGACCGCGGTCGCCCAGCCGCGCATCGTCACCGGCTCGCTGGCCGGCCTGCGGGTCCTGTCCGCCCTCGGGGTGGACGCGGACATCGCAGTCGGCCACAGCCTGGGCGAGCTCTCGGCGCTGCAGTGGGCCGGCGCGATGGACGAGGAGACCCTGCTGCACGTGGCGGGGGTCCGCGGCAGAGCGATGGCCGACAACAGCGCCTCGGGGACCATGGCCGGTGTCCGCGCGACGCCGGACGTCGTGACCGGGCTGGCGGCCGGCCTGCCCGTCGTGATCGCCGGATACAACGGGCCGGAGCAGACCGTCGTCGCGGGACCGGTCGAGGCGATCGAGGAGTTCGGGCGCAAGGCCGCCGACGCCGGCGTGCGGTGGACCCGCCTGGCGGTGTCCCACGCCTTCCACTCGCCGCTGGTGGCGCCGGCGGCCGACGCCCTCGGCGCCGAGCTCGCCGGCGAGGAGTTCGGCCCGATCGAACGGCAGGTCGTCTCCACCGTCACGGGGGAGGAGCTGTCACCGGACACCGACGTCCCGGCACTGCTCCGCCGGCAGATCACCGAGCCCGTGCTGTTCACCCAGGCGGTGGAGCTGGCGGCCAAGGACGTCGACCTGTTCGTCGAGGTCGGTCCGGGCCGGGTGCTCAGCGGCCTGGCGTCAGGTCTGACGAAGGTGCCGGCGGTCGCGCTGGACACCGACGACGAGTCGCTGGCCGGGCTGCTGCGGGTGGCCGGCGCGGCCTACGTCACCGGTGTCCCGATCATCCACGAGGAGCTCTTCCAGGGCCGGCTGATCCGGCCGCTGGAGGTCGGCGCCGAGTTCACGTTCTTCGCCAGCCCGGCCGAGCAGGCACCGGAGGTCAAGCTCCGCGCAGGTGTCCGCAAGGTCGAGGAGCCCGTGAAGACCGTCGTCACCGGCACACAGCAGCAGCAGGAGGGGCAGCCGGGGGAGTCGAGCGTCGACCTGCTGCGCCGCCTGGCGGCCGAACGCGCCGAGCTGCCGCTGGAGATGGTGGGCGAGGACAGCCACCCGCTCGACGAGCTGCACCTGAGCTCGGTCACGGTGATGCACATCATCGACCAGGCGACCCAGCGGCTGGGCGTGCCCGCGGCGCAGGCGCCGACGAACCTCGCCACCGCGAGCCTGCGCGAGCTGGCCGAGGCGCTCGACGCGCTGGCCCAGAACGCCCAGACCGCCGGTGCCGCGCCGGCCCGGCTGGTGGCCGGATCGGCTCCGTGGGCCCGGCCGTTCGCGGTCGACCTCGACGAGCTGCCGCTGCCGGCGCGGACCACACCGGAGGAGAACGGGCAGTGGCAGGTGTTCGGGGCGGGAGAGTCCCCGATCGCCGAGCCGCTGCGCCAGGCCCTCGAACGCGAGAAGGTCGGCTCCGGCGTGCTGGTGTGCCTGCCGCCGAACTGCTCCGAGGAACAGGTGGAGCAGGCGCTGCTGGGCGCGAAGGCCGCCATCCGCGGCGCGCAGGACAGCCGGTTCGTCCTGGTCCAGCACGGCCGCGGCGCGGCCGGCCTGGCAAAGACGTTGCAGCTGGAGGCCCCTCATCTGCGGACAACCATCGTGCACGTGCCCGCGGGGCCCGAGGCGGTCGGCCAGGTGGTGGCCGAAGTGGCCGCGACCTCGGCCTACGCCGAGGTCCACTACGACGGCGACGGCGTACGGCGGGTGCCGACGATGCGCGCGCTGCCGGTACGGCCGGCCCGCACGCGGCAGCCGCTGGACGGGACCGACGTGCTGCTGGTGACCGGCGGCGGGAAGGGCATCACCGCCGAATGCGCGCTGGCGGTGGCCACCGACACCGGCGCCAAGCTGGCCGTGCTGGGACGCTCGGATCCGGCCGACGACCAGGAGCTGGCCGACAACCTCCGGCGGATGGCGGACTCCGGGGTGAGCGTGCACTACGCCCGGGCCGACGTCACCGACCTCGACCAGGTGCGTCGCGGGGTCGCCGAGGTGGAGGCGGCCCTCGGACCCGTCACCGCCGTGCTGCACGGCGCCGGCCGCAACGAGCCCGGCGGGCTGGCGAGCCTCGACATGGCCGCCTTCCGGCGGACCTTCGCCCCCAAGGTGGGCGGCCTGCGCAACGTGCTGGCCGCCGTCGAACCCGGCCGGCTGCGCCTGCTGGTGTCCTTCGGCAGCATCATCGGCCGTGCGGGACTGCACGGTGAGGCGCACTACGCCACCGCGAACGAGTGGCTGGCCGACCTCACCCGCGAGGTCGCCGAGCAGCACCCGCAGTGCCGCAGCATCTGCATGGAATGGTCGGTCTGGTCCGACGTCGGCATGGGCGAACGCCTCTCGGTCGTCGACGGACTGGCCCGCAAGGGCATCACGCCGATCTCCCCGGAGCAGGGCGTGCAGATCATGCGGCGGCTGGTGGCCGACCCCGACGCGCCCACCGTCGTGGTGATCAGCGGGCGCACCGAGGGCATCGACACCGTCCGCTACGACCTGCCGTCGCTGCCGCTGCTGCGCTTCGTCGACAGGCCGCTGATCCGCTACCACGGCGTCGAGCTCGTCACCGAGATCGAGATGAACGCCGGGACCGACCTCTACCTCGCCGACCACCTCCTCGACGGCAACCTTCTCTTCCCCGCCGTGTTCGGCATGGAGGCCATGGCACAGGTGGCCTCCGCGGCCACCGGGTGGCAGACGGTGCCGGTGATCGAGCAGGCGGAGTTCCTGCGGCCCATCATCGTGCCGCCGACCGGCAGCACCACGGTCCGGATCGCCGCGACCGTGACCGACCACGAGACCGTCGAGGTGGCCATCCGCAGCGCGGAGACCGGCTTCGACGTGGACCACTTCCGCGCGCGGCTGCGCTTCACCGGTGACGGCGCGCCGGACGGCCCGCCGGACCAGGTCGGCGAGGGCCTGCCGGTGGTGCCGCTGGACCCGGCCACCGAGATGTACGGCGACGTGCTGTTCCAGGGCACCCGGTTCCAGCGCCTGCGCCGCTACCACCGGGCCGCGGCCCGCCACGTCGACGCCGACGTGGCGGCGGTGGAGGCGAGGGACTGGTTCGCCGCCTTCCTCCCCGGCGAGCTGCTGCTCGGCGACCCGGGCATGCGCGACGCGCTCATGCACGGCAACCAGGTCTGCGTCCCGGACGCCACCCTGCTGCCGACCGGGATCGAGCGGGTGCACCCCGGCGGCGCCGCGCTGGCCGAGGCGGCGGAGCTGCGCTACTGCGCCACCGAGCGGCAGCGCGACGGCGACACCTACATCTACGACATCGCGGTGCGCACCGCCGCCGGTGACGTCGTCGAGCGGTGGGAGGGCCTGCGCCTGCAGGCGGTGCGGAAGAAGGACGGGCGCGGCCCCTGGGTCACCCCCCTGCTCGGCTCCTACCTGGAGCGGACGCTGGAGGACCTGACCGGCTCGCGGGTCGCGGTCGCCGTCGAACCGCACTACCCGGACGCCCCGGAAGGGGACGAGGGGCACCGGGTCCTGACGGCCGTGGCCGTGGGACGGGCGCTGGGCCACCAGGCCGAGATCCGGTACCTGCCGGACGGCCGGCCGGAGACCGGCGGCGGCCGTACGGTCTCGGCGTCCCACACGGCGGGGGTGACCCTGGGCGTCGCGGCCGCCGGCACGGTGGGCTGCGCCGTCGAGCGGGTGACCGAACAGTCGGCGGAGGCGTGGCGGGAACTGCTCGGCGGGCACGTGCCCGTCGCCGAGCAGGTCTCCGCGCAGACGGGGGAGAGGCTCGACACCGCCGCCACGCGGGTGCGGACCGCCGTCGAGTGCCTGCGGAACGCGGGCCTCTCGCCGGGCGCCCCCCTCACCCCGGCCCCGGCCCAACGGGACGCGTGGGTGGTCTTCGCCTCCGGCGACCTGCGGATCGCGACACTCGTCACGAGCCTGCGGGACACCCCGGATCCAGTCGTGTTCGCAGTCCTTACAGAAGGGCGGTCGTAGACCATGGGCAAGTACTTCGAATACCTGCACACGGTCGGCTTCGAGGAGACCAACCTCGTCGGCAACGTCTACTACGTCAACTACCTGCGCTGGCAGGGACGTTGCCGGGAGATGTTCCTGAAGCTGCAGGCACCGGAGGTGCTCGTGGACCTCCAGGACGACCTGAAGCTCTTCACACTGAAGGTCGACTGCGAGTTCTTCGCCGAGATCACGGCCTTCGACGAGCTCTCCATCAGGATGCGCCTGGTCGATCTCACGCAGACCCAGATCGAGTTCAACTTCGACTACGTCCGGCTCCACGCGGGCGGCGGCGAGACGCTCATCGCCCGCGGCCGGCAACGCATCGCGTGCATGCGCGGACCGAACACCCGGACGGTCCCCGCCAGGGTCCCCGAGGCGCTGGCCCGGGCGCTCGAACCGTACGCGCCGTAGGCGCGGATCCAGACAGTCAGCCAGGAGGTCAGCGTGACAGTCGACAACTCCACGTCATCTCGCGAGATGGCAGAAGCGAAGGCGCTGCGGCGGGCGTTCGGGACGTTCGCCACCGGTGTCACCGTGGTGACGACGGGCGGCACCGTCCCGCACGCCATGACCGCGAACTCCTTCACCTCGGTCTCCCTCGACCCGCCACTTGTGCTGGTCTGCGTCGACCGCAGCGCGGTCATGCACCGGTGCCTCACCACCACGGGCTTCTTCGGGGTCTGCGTGCTGGCCGCCCACCAGGAGGCCGCGGCCCGGCACTTCGCCGACCGCTGGCGGACCCTGGGCGCGGCCCAGTTCGACGACGTCGACTGGCTGCCCGGCGAGAACACCGGCGTGCCGCTGCTGGAGGGCACCCTCGCCCGTTTCGAGTGCGAGCTGTGGCGCACCTATGACGGCGGCGACCACACGATCTTCATCGGAAAGGTGCTGTCCATGGAGCAGCAGACCGACCGGGAGGCCCTGCTGGTCTTCAACGGCAAGTTCCGGCAGATCACCCCCGATTGGAGTGAGGTGACTGCATGACCGTCACCGGGCGGGGTGCGGATGCCGTACCCAAGAGATCCTCTCCGGCATCCGGCACCCGCCGGGTGCCGCCCGGGCCGCCTTTCTGGGCCGGGCCGAGCCTGTTCAAGAAACTGGCGACGGACCGGCTCGGCATGATGACCCTCGCCGCGACGTACGGCGACGCGGCCCGGCTGTCCATCGGCCCCAAGACCCTCTACTTCTTCAACCACCCCGACCACGCCAAGCACGTGCTGGCCGACAACAGCGGCAACTACCACAAGGGCGTCGGGCTCGTTCAGGCGCGGCGGGCCATCGGCGACGGGCTGCTGACGAGCGAGGGCGACCTGTGGCGCAAGCAGCGCAGGATGATCCAGCCGGTGTTCCAGAACAAGCGGATCTCCCAGCAGGCCGGGGTCATCGCCACGGAGGCGGCCAACCTGGTGGACCGGCTGCGGGCCCACGCCGGCGGGCAGCCGGTCGACGTGGTCCAGGAGATGACCTCGCTCAGCCTCGGCGTGCTCGGGCGCACCCTGCTCGATGCCGACCTCGGCGCGTTCAGCTCGATCGGGCACTCCTTCGAGGCCGTCCAGGACCAGGCGATGTTCGAGCTGGTGACGCTGAGCAAGGTGCCGATGTGGGTGCCCCTGCCCAAGCAGCTGCGCTTCCGCCGTGCCCGCGGGGAACTGCAGCGGATCGTCGACCACCTCGTCGCCGACCGCCTCGCGCGGTCCGGCGACGGCGGTGACGACGTCGTGTCCCGCCTGATCGCCTCGACCAGGCAGGAGGCCGACCCCCGGGTCGGCCGGCAGCGGATGCGCGACGAGCTGGTCACCCTGCTGCTCGCCGGGCACGAGACGACTGCCAGCACGCTGTCGTGGACCTTCTACCTCATCGACCGGCATCCGGAGGTCCGCGAGCGGCTGCACGCCGAGGCGGTGGAGGTGCTCGGCGACCGGCTGCCGGCCTACGAGGACCTCCACCGGCTGAAGTACACCGCGATGGTGGTGGAGGAGGTCATGCGCCTCTACCCGCCGGTGTGGATGCTGCCGAGGGAGGCCCAGGGAGACGACGAGATCGGCGGCTACCGCGTACCGGCCGGTTCCGACGTCCTGATCAGCCCGTACACGCTGCACCGGCACCCGGCCTTCTGGGACGCCCCGGACCGGTTCGACCCGGACCGCTTCGATCCGGACCGCCCCACCGGCCGGCCCCGGTACGCCTACATCCCGTTCGGCGCCGGGCCCCGGTTCTGCGTCGGAAACCATCTCGGCATGATGGAGGCCACGTTCGTGATCGCGATGGTCGCCCGTGACCTCCGGCTGGCCGGCGTGCCCGGCCATCGGGTGGTCCCCGAGCCCATGCTGTCCCTGCGGGTGCGCGGCGGGCTGCCGATGAGCGTCCACTCCGCGACCGGCACGCGCGTCCCGCGGCCCCGGGCCGGCTCCCGGCAGGGCGGGGAGTGACGTCTGGGATCACACGGGCGTGGCGGGAGGGGCGGAGCCCCCGGGAACGGCCTGGAGGAGGACGGGCCCGGGGTCTCCGCCCAGCGGCCCGTCGCGCCCGTCGCGCTGGGTGGGTCCGGGGTCTCCGTCCGGCGGTCCGTCGCGCCGGATGGGGCCGGAGTCTCCTCCCGTGGGACGGTCTGGGCGGGGTTCTCCTCCCATGGGACGGCCCCGCTCCCACCTTCGGGGCGCGGGGTGGCTCCCCGGTCCCGCCGCACCCGCGCCGGTAAGGCCCGGGTGCCGGGACGAGGAGGTCAGGCCGTGCGCCGGGTGACGGTCACGGCCAGCAGGTCGCGCAGCGCGAGCAGCACCGGGGGGTCGAGGGTGCGCATCGGCTTGAGCTGAACGTCGGCGAGCTCGGTGTCCGTGCCGGGCTGGACCGTGATGGGCCCGTGGCGTCCGATGCACAGCGCCTCGTCGCCGCCGGGCGGGTGGTTGACGGCGTCCTCGCTGCCGGCGGCGGCGGACTGGGCGATCAGGTGCCATTGGCCTTCGGGGACGTCCTCCAGCACGTACGGTCCGGGTTGGCGGAGAATCGTGTATCTGATGGGGCGGCCTTCGAGGATCCGGTCGGGGAACAGGCCGGCGAAGATCGGCCGGTCCTTCAGCGGCGACGAGATGTCACCGCGGATCGTCATGGTCGCGGTTCCCGCCAGGACGCGGCGGTCGTCGGTGAGGAGCTGTGGCATGACGGTTTCAAGCTGGCGATATTTGCTCGGAGAGACACCCACGCTGCTGGTGAAACGTGAGCTGAAGGTGCCCACGCTGGAGTAGCCCACCCGATGGCTGATGTCCGTGACGGTCAACGAGGTCGAGGTGAGAAGCCTCTTGGCCTCGCGGAGCCGTACCGCCGACAGGAACCGGCCGGGTGACAGCCCGGTGACCCGCTGGAAGACACGGGAGAAATGAAATTTGCTGAACATCGCGGTGCGAGCCATGTCGTCAATGGTGATTTGATCACCTAGGTTGTCGTTCATGCTCTCGACGACTCGCAGGACGGCTTGCTCGATTACGTCGTTCATTACTCCTCCCGGGTATTGAAGGCGTCATCTCGATTAACTTTTGATTGACATGGCGAGAAAGTTCGCCGTGTGCCCACGGCCTGCACATGTCTTACGAACGGCCTGGCCGGTATGTGTCTCCGTGCGTCTGCTCGAACGTCTCTAAATAGCCCCGGCCGCCGTCGGCGGCTGATTCCGCGGGATTGAGCCGGCCGGCTTCGCCGCCCGTGACGGATATTGGCCTGTTCGTTTATTACACGCGTCGGCGCGTGCGAAAGGCTGCATGGCAGCGCAGATTTCTTTGTGAATATTCGATGTAGCCGGGAGGTTACGCAACGTACGCGAGTGTGCCGTGCATATGACCGGACGCATCCCGGCCTTTACGTGCGATCAATTGATATGAACGGACGAGGAATGGGGGGCACGGCGGGATGCCGCCGTGCGTTCGGCCGTGCGCGCGGGCAGGGGGCCTTCCCTGTGGTGGGGGCGTCGCCCGCGGGGACGGCCGGAGAGGGGCTCTCCGGACCTCACGCCGGTTACGGGGAGATGCGGATGCCCGTGGGCCGCGGTGGCGCGGCCGTGGCGGGGGAGCGGGTGCGTCGGCGGCCGCCTGATTCTCGGCAGAGGCGACGTGGAGGTTGCTTGTCGCCGGCAACCTTCCGCTGTTCGTCTCCGCACCGCTCACGCCGAGATCGTATGCACGCCCCGATGTCGCAGGAATCGATCTCGGCGGTTTCTGGGGTCCTTCGAATCGGAGTAAGGGGGGTTAGGGGGTGAATAGGGGTTGTCACCGGTAAACGGGACGGTCGATTCTGATGCCATTGGCTGGACGCCGTCGGCATGCCGTTTTCGCGTGCCGTTTTTCGGGGTGTGCGCCGCGGGCGGGGGCCGGTTGACGGTGATGGGGTGTGAACGGATGGCCGGGGTCCGCGAGGAGGAGTTCTCGCGTTATGTCAAGGAGGCCAGGCCAGGGCTGCGGCGGACGGCTTTTCTGCTCTCGTCGGACTGGTTCGAGGCCGACGATCTGGTGCAGCGGGCGTTGATCGCGATTCATGGGCGGTGGGAGAGCCTTGAGCATCGTGATCGGATCACGGGGTACGCGCGCACGATCATGATCCGGATGATCATCAGTGATCGCCGTTCTCATCGGTGGTCGCGTGAGGCACTGGCGGAGGTGCTTCCGGAGCCGGAGCCGGCCGGGGATCCGTATGTGCTGCTGGGTGACCGTCTGGTGCTGATGAGGGCGTTGACGGTGCTGGGGCCCCGGCAGCGGGCGGCGGTGGTCCTGCGGTATTGGGAGGACCGCAGCGTGGAGGAGACCGCACTGGTGATGGGGAGCGGGGGCTCGACGGTGCGCAGCCAGACGGCGCGCGCGTTGAGCACGTTGCGTTCGGTGCTGCGGGGCGAGTGACCGGGCCCCCGTCGTCCCGGGGGCGGGTGATCGGTGTCGCGGAATCGGGCGCCCGCCGTCCCCGGATCGGGTGATCGGCGGCGCGAGGCCGGGGAAAGGCAACGCAGAAGATGCACCGGCCTGACAGCGCCCGGACGATGGAGGTGACCTGAGCCGAACCCGAGGTGAGGAAACGCCTATGACGCCGCGAATCCGAGACGAAGACCAGGTCAGGACGATGACACTGGAAGCGTTCGCGGACACCATCGTCCCCGGTGAGAAGCGGTCGCCCGACGACAGGGCCGTCGCGGGCGCCGCCCCCGGCGGCGGCGCGGTGGCAGCCGGCGCCCTGGAGCTGCTGGAGTGGGACGCGACCGGGCTGAGTTCCGGACTGGACGAGTTCGCCCGCCTGCTGAACGGCCACGCGCAGGTGTACGCGACCGAGCACGAGCTGGCCTCCGACGAGTCGGTGCCGCCGTTCGTCGCGCTGCCCTTCGAGCACCGCACCGCCCTGGTGCAGCGGCTGACCACACCCGGCCACCCGGAGAAGGAGTTCTGGGTCAGCCTGGCCCTGTTCAGCAACATGGCCTTCGACTCGGCGGCCCACCTGCACACCGCCGACGCGCTCGCCGCCGGGCACCCCGGCCTGATCGCCATGGGCATCGAGCTGCCCGACCCCGACGGGCTGTGGCGCTTCCCCGCCTACTCCTACGGCCGGCCGCTGGCCCGGCTGCACCCGGACACGACCCCCTCAGGGAGCCCCGCATGACCAGCACCGAACGCACCGACGTCCTCGTGGTGGGCAGCGGCTTCGGCGGCGCGATCGCGGCCTACCACCTCGCCGCCGGCGGTGCGCGGGTCGTGGTGCTCGAACGCGGGCCGTGGCTGACGGGAAACGACTTCGACCACGACTTCAAGCTCGGGTCGTCCTACACGCGGGCCTTCGACTTCACCGTGGGCGACGGCATGAGCGTGCTCGGCGGCAACTGCGTGGGCGGCGGCAGCGTCGTCTACTTCGCCGCGATGCCCCGCGCGCCGCGCTTCGTCTTCGAACGCCACGGCAGCATCGGCAGGCGGATGTGGCCCTCGGCCGTCAGCCGCGACACCCTTGAGCCGTGGTACGACCGGGTGGAGGAGGCGATCCCGGTCACCAAGCAGGAGTGGAGCGACGTCAGCTACGCCGGAGGGCTGTGGGCCGCCGCCTGCGACCACGCGGGCCGTACAGCCAACCCGCTCCCGAGCGCCATCGACAACAGCAAGTGCGCCAACTGCAACTGGATGATGGCCGGCTGCCGCTTCGACGCCAAGCGGTCCCTGCTGTTCAACTACCTGCCGGGCGCGCTCGCGCACGGCGCGGAGGTCCGGCCGCTGCACGAGGTGCAGCACATCTCGCGGACCGACGACGGCGACTACCGGGTGCACTACAACGTCGTCGACGACGAGGACTACCGGATCCAGGCGGGCAGCGGCACGATCGACGCCAAGATCATCATTCTCGCGGCCGGCGCCGGCGCCACCCCCGTCATCCTGCAGCGCAGCGAGGCGACGCTCGGCACGATGCCGAACGCCGTGGGCAGATACTTCTCGGGCAACGGCGAGCGGCTCAACACCGCCGTCCTCAACGAGGACAAGGTGCGCGAGGTCCTCGGCCTGAGCCGGGGGGACGGCCTGGCCTACGAGGCCAACCAGATCGGCAAGGGGCCGACGGTGGCCAGCTGGGACCGCCTCGACGGCTCGCTGCCGGAGTACTCCCGCTTCTCGCTGGAGCAGCTCTACTTCCCGCCGGGCCTGGGCACCATCCTCGCCCAGGTGCCCGGCGCGACCGGCCCGAGCTGGTTCGGCGTGGACAAGAAGGAGCTTCTCAAGCGCTGGCGCTCCTGGCTGATCATCTTCCAGATGACCGAGGACGACAACGAGGGGGTGTTCGGCCCGCCCCCCGCCACCGGCAACGCCGATCGGATCTCGCAGCAGATGCTCGGAGTCGGCCGGCTCCGGTACAACCCGACGGCCAACACGCTGCGCGGCTGGGCCGAGGCGGACGCCGAGGTGAAGGACATCCTGGAACGCGACGGGCTGGCCGAGGTGGCGGCGTGGACCAACGACGTGGTCGGCGCCTACACCGTGCACCCGCTGGCGTCCTGCCGTGTCGGCGACGACCCGGACACCTCCGCGCTCGACGACCGCAACGAGCTGCGGGGGCACCCGGGCATCTTCGTCACCGACGGCTCCGCCGTACCGGGGGCGCTCACCGTCAACCCGGCGATGACCATCGCCGCGCTCGCCGAGCGCGCCATCCCCGGCATCGTGCAGGCGGCACAGCAGCGGGGCGTGAACGTCACCTACGGCGCGCCGTCGCCGGACGGAGCCACCAGCGGGCGGCAGGGAGCGGCCCGGTTGGTGCCCACCCTGCTGCACAGATAGCGAAGGAGCAGGCGATGGGCAGGATCCTCACCCCGGTGGCACGGCGGAGCGCGCTGTCTCAGGTCCGCCATGTCTCCCCGGTCAGACCAGGCGCCGCACGGGATCTCGTCGCGGGAGTCTACGAGCAGGCAGAACGGGACTTCGGCATGCTGGCGCCGCCGGTGATCCTGCACTCACCCGCCCCGGAGTCCCTCGCGGCCTGCTGGCTGATGCTGCGGGAGTCGCTCCTCGCACACGGGACGGTCAACAGGGCGATCAAGGAGATGGTCGCCGCCGCGGTGTCGCTCGGCAACACCTGCCCGTACTGCGTGGACGTGCACAGCGCGACGTTGGGCGGTCTCGCGCGGGGACGCTACGCCGCCGAGATCGCCGGCGACCGCATCGAGGCGATCGCCGATCCCGGCGTGCGCCGGATCGCCGCGTGGGCACGGGCGAGCGGCACGAGGGAGACGGCGGCCCGGCACGACCTGCCGCTGCCGGCCGAACAGGTCGCGGAGCTGGTCGGGGTGGCGGTCACCTTCCAGTACTTCAACCGCATGGTCAACGTCTTCCTCGACGAGTCCCCGGTGCCGCCGCAGGTGCCCGCCGGGGTCCGCCCCGGGCTCATGCGGCTGCTCGGGCTGTTCATGAGGCCTGCGGCCCGCAGGGTTCACCCCCCGGGCGCCTCCGTCGACCTGCTGCCGGCCGCGCCGCCGCCGTCCGACCTGTCCTGGTCGGACGGTACGGCCAACATCGCCGAGGCCTTCGCCCGCGCTGCCGCCGCCATCGACCGGGGCGGGCGCCGCTCGGTGCCGGAACCCGTCCGCGACCTGGTCACCGCCGAGCTGGCCGGGTGGAACGGCGCGCCGACCGGCCTCAGCCGCGCCTGGGTCACCGACGCGGTGGCCGGCCTGCCGGCCGCCCAGCGCCCGGCGGGACGTCTGGCGCTGCTGACGGCCATGGCCTCCTACCAGGTGGACCAGTCGGTCATCGACGAGTTCCGCCGCGTGCAGCCCGGCGACCGGGCGCTCATCGAGCTCGCCTCGTGGGCGAGCCTGGCCGCGGCGCGCCGGATCGGAAGCTGGGCGCCGCCGGTCCGCCCCGACGGCCCGCGCCAGGCGGCTCCGGAGGGCTGCCCGGTCGCCGCGCGGATCTCCTGACCGCCTCACGGCGGTGCCGGCCCCGTTTTCCCGTGGTGCCGGCGCCGCCTTTCGGTGATGCCCGCCGGAGCCCGGCGCGGGCCGCCGGTCGAATACACCGGCGACCGCACCGTGAATACGGGACGCCGGGACCACAGGGCATAAAGGGAGAAGACAGCGATATTCCTCCGATGCATTCTTTAGATAACGCATTCCAGTGATGCCGTCGGCGAGCGGGGTGTCCATTGCTCCACGCGCGCCGCTGACCGGACCGGCACGCCGGGAATTGCTCTGCAGCCTCGAACAATTCGATCTCCAAGTGAGAGGACAGGCGTGTGAGCGACCTGGACAACGTGCTCAGGGACCTGACCAGGGAGGGCGACGACGTCGACCGCCTGGTGGCCGATCTCGCCCCAGAGCAGTGGGCGCTGCCCACCCCCGCAACCGGATGGACGATCGCCGACCAGATCGCCCACCTGATCTTCATCTTCCGGCTGGCCGGGACCGCGGCCTCCGACGCCGACGCGTTCAAGGCCATGATCGCCGGCGCCGAGCACGATTTCGACGGGGCGGTCAACGCCGCGCTCGCCGACTACAAGGACGTCCCGCCGGAGGTGCTGCTGGCCCGCTGGCGTGCCGAGCGCGCGGCCACGGTCCGGGCGCTCGCCGCCGTGCCGGCGGGCCAGACGGTCCCCTGGCTGGTCAACCCACTGCCGCCCGTCATCCTCGCGTGCGCCGGGATCATGGAGACGTTCGCCCACGGGCAGGACATCGCCGACGCGCTCGGGGCGGAGCGGGAACGGACCGACGGACTCAAGCACCTGGTCCTGTTCGCCGTGCTGACCAGGGACTTCGGCTACCTGTCGCGGGGCCTGACCCCGCCGGCCACCGAATTCCGCTTCGAGATCACCGGCCCGTCCGGGGAGCTGTGGGCGTTCGGCCCCGAAGACTCGCCGGAGCGGGTCTCCGGGCCCGCCGCCGACTTCTGCCTGCTCGTGACCAGGCGCCGGCACCGCGACGACCTCGAGGTCGTCGCCTCCGGCGCGGAGGCCGACGCGTGGCTGGACATCGCTCAGGCCTACCGTGGGCCGGCCGGCGCGGGCCGTTCTCCCGGCCAGTTCGCGGTCGCCCGGCGATAGGCCACCCGCTGCGGACCGTGACGGGCGGCACGCGCCAGGCATGCCCCCCCGCGCGATCTCCACGACGCGCCCCCGGAGGACGCCGGCACGGGACGACGCCGTCCCGTGCCGGCGTCCGTCCGCGTGCCGCGGCCGATGGCCCGAGCCGTTCCGGGCGGCCGTGCCGGGATTTCCCCATATTGTTTTACACCGCAATCCGGGAGATGCCCGGCGCGGCGGCGGGATGCCAAAGTCAGGCGATGGGATGGATGCCCGGCCGCCGGCCATGACATACCGCGTCAACCCATCGCTTCATTGGTCCCAAGATGGGGAAGGTACGTCAATGGTGGCGTCAACACAACAAATCGAGAAACCAGTCGAGAAAGCATCCGTCACCCAGAATCCCCGCCTGCCGTCATTGACGGGAATGCGGTTCGTCGCCGCGGCGATGGTCTTTTTCTTCCACGTCGTGTGGCTGGCGAACATGTTCGGCTCGCCGGAGGCCAAAGTCGTCCTGGAGACGCTCTTCGGCCGGCTCGGGTTCGTCGGGGTGGGCTTCTTCTTCGTGCTCAGCGGCTTCGTCCTCGCCTGGTCGGTCCGTACCAAGGACAGGACGCCGGCGTTCTGGCGGCGGCGGTTCTTCAAGATCTACCCGAGTCACCTGGTCACCTACGTCGCCGCCTTCCTGCTCGTCACCCTGGTGGCGCAGCAGACCATCAGCGGCGAGGCCGGGATACTCAACCTCCTGCTGCTGCACGCGTGGTTCCCGCAGATGGACATCAGGTTCAGCGTCAACCCCATCGCCTGGTCACTGGCCTGTGAGGCGCTGTTCTACCTCATGTTCCCGCTCCTGATGCGCTACATCCGCCGGATCAGGCCGGAGCGGCTCTGGGCCTGGGCGGCCGGGGTCGCGGTGGTCATCCTCGCCGTCCCGGTCGTGGCCGGCCTGCTGCCGTACCAGATGCGGTTCCCGTCCCCGGCGGTGACGGACACCGCGCACTGGTTCATCTACACGTTCCCGCCGGTGCGGATGCTGGACTTCGTGTTCGGCATCCTGCTGGCCCGCATGGTCATGACCGGCCGGAAGCTCCCGCTCGGCCTCGGCGGTTCCGTGGCGCTCGGCGTGATCGTGTACGCCCTGACCCCGCTGCTTCCGGGGGGTTACTCCCTCGGCCCCACCATGGTCGTCCCCCTCGGCCTCGTCATCGCCGCCGCCGCCGCCAACGATGTGAAGGAGCTCCCGTCGTGGCTGTCGGGCCGCGTCATGGGCTGGCTGGGCGAAGTGTCCTACGCCTTCTATCTGTGGAACGCCCTGGTGCTGGTCTACGGCCACAAGTTGCTCGCCGACAGCCAGGGCCTGAGCACTCCGCTCGCGATCGGCATGGTCGCGCTGCTCTTCGGGGTGACCCTGCTGCTGTCCTGGCTGCTCTTCTCCCTGGTCGAACGCCCGATCATGCGCCGCTTCGCGACGTCGCGGCGCCGCCGGGCCGGGGAGCCGCAGAGCGTCGCCCGCCGGGGATCCGGCGGCTGACCGCTCCGTCGGGACGGTCCGTTCCCCTCTCACGAGACCGTCCCGGCGCCCGCGTTCCGGCTCGTCCGGACAGCACCTGATCGGGCCGGAAGGCGCACCCACCGCCTTCCGGCCCGTACGCGTTCCCGCGCCGGCGATATCCGCCGCCGTCCCGCTCGCACGCGTTCCCGTTCCCGTGACGTCCGCCATCGTCTTGCTTGCACGCGTTCCCGTTCCCGTGACGTCCGCCATCGTCTTGCTTGCACGCGTTCCCGCGCCCATGACGTCCGCGATCGTCCCGCTTACACGCGTTCCCGGGCCGGCGCCCGCGAGGTCCGCCATCTGTCGTGAGCCGCGCGCACCCGCTCCCACAGCGCCTCGCGCTCGGTGTCCGGCACATCGGTGAGGGTGACCCCGAAGCGTCCGGCGAGGGTCGCGTACCACTCGGCGGCGCTGCCCAGCTCCCACCTGCCGGCGTCGGCGCCGACCCGGGTCAGGACGCAGCCGCGCAGCAGGTCGCTGCCGGTGGCGTCACGGCGGTAGGCCGTCAGGACGCGGGTGAAACGGGAGGCGGGCGAGGTGGTCAGCTCGACGTGCCGGGCGGTGAAGTCGGCCATGGTGGCCTGCTCGACGACGAAGTCCATCGCGACGAAGCTGCCGTCCGGGTCGTGGTCGAAGCGCCACCCCCGCGGCTCGACCGGTGACGGGCGCAGCCCGTAGGTGAACGGGCCCTGCCGGTAGGTGCCGGTCACCAACGGCAGCGGTTCGTGGAGCCCGTCTCCGAGGCCGACGTCGACGAACCAGGAGCCGCCGGGGTTCTCCGGGCCGGGCAGCCCGTGAACGGTCACCGCCAGGTGGTTGGCGTCGGCGCCGGGCGCGGGCTGGTCGTGGGCGAGCTGGACGCCGCCCCGGTGCCGGCGCACCTGGTAGCCGAGCGCCGCCAGCAGGGCCGAGAAGGCGCCGTTGAGGTGCATGCAGTAGCCGCCCCAGCCATGGCGCACGATCCGGTCGGCGGAGGCGGACGGGTCGATCGTCGTCGGCCGGCCGAGGTGGATGTCGGCCGTCTGGTAGGCGACCCGCTCGACGTGCGCCCGGTGCAGCGATCTCAGCGCGCCGACGGAGGGCGGACCCGGATGGGGCACGCCCAGCCTCGCGAGGTAACCGGTGACATCGACGGCGTCGTGACTGAGGAAACGGTCGTCAACGGTGAAATCGACCGGCGTACTGATTGAGTCCAACATTTCTCCCCCTTTTTAGGGCGACGGATTGTTCTCGCACAGACGACGATCCGCGTTCCACGCCCCGCCGGCCATGCTGACCAGGGGCATCAAGCGGGCATTCCGGTGGCCTTCTCCGGCCGGCCGGGCAGTCGGGGGCGCAGGGCGAGGAGACGATGTTTCTCCGGGATCGCCGCCGTCATGAGGTCCATGCGTTTGTCGAGAGACGCGGGGAATTCCCGGTGCCGCAGGAATTCCCCGCCCGTGCGGGAACGGCTCTGCCGTACAGGGCCGGATGCGCCGGGCGGGAACGGACCGGCCCGGGGGATGACGGCGGCGTGGCCGGCGACGCTACCCGATCGAGACCGGGAGCCAGTTGTGGCCGCGCGCGAGCCACCGGGCGCGGAAGGTGGGGGTTCCGGCGACGGCGAGCTTCGGGAAGCGGCGGAGCAGCATGGGCAGGGCCACCTGCGCCTCCATCCGGGCGAGAGGCGCTCCCACGCAGTAGTGGATGCCGCCGGCGAAACTCAACGGCTGGATGTCCGGGCGGTCCGGGTCGAAGCGGTCGGGCTGGGGGAAGCGCCGGGGGTCCCGGTTGCCGGCGGCCATGAGGACCAGCACCTTGGTGCCGGCGGGCACCGCCGTGCCCATCAGGTTCACATCGGCCCCGGCCCAGCGGCTGGTGGCCTGCACCGGCGGTTCGAACCGCAGGGTCTCCTCCACGTAGTTGACCGTGAAGTCCGGATCCACGCACAGCCGGGCACGGAAGTCGGGGCGTTCGAGAGCCTGCAGCACCCCGTGGCCGAGCAGGTGGGTCGTCGTGTCGAACCCGGCGTTCAGCAGCAACGTCAGATTGCCCATCAGCTCGTCCTGGCTGAGCCGGTCACCGTCGCTGTCGCGCACCTGGACCAGCGCGCTGACCAGGTCGTCCGACGGGGTACGGCGGCGGCGGTCGATCAGCTCACCCAGGTACGCCGACAGCTCGTCCACCGCGGCGTCCGCCCGGGCGAGCTCGGACAGCGTGGTGAGCCCCTCCAGGGCGATCATCACGTCCGCCGCCACAGCGCGGAACCAGACCTGGTCCCCCTCGGGAACCCCCAGCATCTCGCTGATCACCGCGACGGGGAGCCGGAAGGCGAACTCGTTCATCAGATCCATCGGCGACCCGTCCGCGCCGATCTCCGCCAGGCGGTCGAGCAGCTGGTCGGTCATCCGCTCCACCGCGGGCCGGAGCTCCGCCACCCGGCGGGCGGTGAACGCGCCGGTCACCAGGCGCCGCATCCGCGCGTGGTCGGGCGGGTTGGTGAACAGCATGGAGTTGGTGAACCCGCGCAGCGAGGAGTGCGAGCGCCATTCCGGGTAGACGATGTCGTAGCTGCTGGCGTCCTGGACTCTGAACTGAGGCTCCCGGAGGGCCCGGGAGCATTCGGCGTAGCCGACGGCGGCTATCAGGCCCTCCCTGACCTGCACCAGATCTCCGTGCGCCCGTATCGCCTCGTAGAGGGGATAGGGATTCAGGCGCCCCTCCGGGGCCACCATGGCTGCGATCGCCTCATCCGGCTGCATCACGTACACAGTCATCGGGATCTCCTTCTTCCGCAGGCCCACCCGGACCTGCCTTCGACGCTCGGCTCGGACCAGTGCGGCAACCGCCTCGTGCGGGGCCGGATCACGCCTCGGCGCGTGCCGCGCGCACGGGCGCGCCCGCACGGTCACCCAACGGTCAGTTCCAGGACCGACAACGTGCCGGCCGCGTGCACCGCCACCGGCCGGAGCCCGCAGCCGGCCGCCAGCGCGGTCAGCTCGTCCACCCCGCGCTCCTTGCCGCCGCAGTAGACGAGCATCCGCAGGTCCATTCCGGTGTGCGGAGCGCCGCCGCCGGCGTCGACGCTCTCCACGACGAACACCCTTCCGCCGCTGCCCGCCGCCTCCGCGCAACGCCGCAGAATCGCCCGGGCGGCGGTGTCGTTCCAGTCATGGAGGATCCACGACAGCAGGTACCCCCCGGCGCCCGGCGGCAGCGGGTCGAAGAAGCTCCCGCTGACCACGTCGGCGCGGTCGACCAGGCCGGCCGCCGCCAGCGCCTTGCGCGCGGCCTCGGCGGTGCCCGGCAGATCCACGACCGTGCCCCGCAGGTCCGGATGGCCGGTCAGCAGCGCGGTCAGCAGCGAACCGTCGCCGCCGCCGACGTCGACCACGTGTCCCAGCGACCCCCAGTCGTAACACGACAGGAGCTCGGGCACCCGGGTCGGGACGTTGGCGCTCATCCACGCGTCGAAGGAGGCGCCCTGTGCCGGATTCGCCGCCAGGTCCTCCCAGAACGAGCGGCCGAACTGCAGCGAATAGGAGGCCTCACCGGTGCGGACGCTGTGCAGGAGCTGAGCGAAGGCCAGCTCGGCGCGGCCGGCGCCGTCGATGTCGAGCAAGGCGCGCATGCCGGAAGGATGATCATCACGCAGTGCCGCCCCCTGGGCGGTCAGATCGTAACGCCCCGAATCGTCGCGACTCAGGATCCCCCGGGCGGCGAGGTAGCGCATCAGCCGCTCCAGCGCGTCGGCGTCGGCCCGCACCGCCTCGGCCAGCTCGGGCGCGGTGCGCAGGCCGGCCACGATGTGGTCGGCGATCCGCAGAGTAGCCGCCGTACGCAACGCCATCGGCGTCCCAAGGTGCGCCATCGCCCACAATCCGGCGCCCGCTCCGTCCTCATCGGACAACACGCGTTCCTCCTTCGTAACGACCGCAGACCGGCAGGACCCGCAGCGTCGGCAAGTCACCCCGCGGCGCGGGATACGCGCTTCATCGTCACGCCGGAGCGCGCCGCGGCGCATCTTTCTGAGTGCGGCATATTCCGGAGTGCGGCACAGCCGTCTTATGGCGCCGGCCGGCGCCGCTCGTCGATACCCGCGGCGGGGCGCGAGCCGTTCGAAAACAGCGCAGGCCGTACGGCGTGCGCCGGCCGGCGAGCCTGCGCGGCCCCGTACGGAGCCATTCGGCGCCTAATGGCAGGAAGTGGTTACCCGCGAACAGCTTGCTGACTTACGTCTGTCTGGCCCGTGGGCCGCGAAACGCGCAGGATTTGTTTTGCGAGAACAAATACAGAGACCGATGAGACAGAGAAAGGTCGGCAGTAATATGGTAATCGTAATGGACACGGACGCCACTTCCGCGGAAATCCAGTCGATTGTCGAGCTGGTGGAGACGGCGGGCGGTGAGGCGTTCGTCAGCCGCGGTGTCAGCCGCATCGTCATCGGCCTGGTCGGCGACATCGACCACTTCGCCATGATGAACCTGGGGGGCATGCCGGGGGTCCGCGACGTCGTGCGGATCTCGGCGAAGTACAAGCTGGTCAGCCGCGAACACCACCCCGACCGGTCGGTGGTGCGGGTCGGGGGAGTGTCGATCGGCCCGCAGACCGTCACGTTGATCGCCGGCCCCTGCGCGGTCGAGACACCGGACCAGACGCTCGCCGCCGCCCGGATGGCCCAGGCGGCCGGCGCGACGCTCCTGCGGGGCGGCGCGTTCAAACCCCGCACCTCTCCCTACGCCTTCCAGGGCCTGGGGGAGCGGGGGCTGCAGATCCTCGCCGAGGTCCGGCAGGAGACCGGGCTGCCGATCGTCACCGAGGTCGTGGGAGCGCACGATGTCGCCATGGTCGCCGACTACGCCGACATGCTGCAGGTCGGCACCCGCAACATGCAGAACTTCACCCTCCTGCAGGCCGTCGGAGAGGCCGGGAGGCCGGTGCTGCTCAAGCGGGGGATGAACGCCACGATCGAGGAGTGGCTGATGGCGGCGGAGTACATCGCCCAGCGCGGCAACCTCGACATCGTCCTGTGTGAACGCGGCATCCGCACCTTCGAGCCCGCGACGCGCAACACGCTGGACATCTCCGCGGTCCCGGTGGCCCAGCGGCTGTCGCACCTGCCGGTCATCGTCGACCCCTCGCACTCCGGGGGCCGCCGCGACCTGGTCCTGCCGCTCAGCCGGGCGGCCGTCGTGGCGGGCGCCGACGGCATCATCGTCGACGTGCACCCGCAGCCCGACATCGCGCTGTGCGACGGCCCGCAGGCGCTGGTCGACGACGACCTGCGCGAGCTCGCCCGCACGATGGAGGACCTGGCCGGCTTCATGGGCCGTCACCTGGCCACGCAACGGGACCTCGTAGCCGCCTGATCCGCGCGGCCAGGGCACTTCGGGAGAGCTGATGAATTCGACCACAGTCCGCCGCGTCACGGTCCTCGGCACCGGTGTGATCGGGACCTCGATCGCCCTCGCCCTGCGACGGGCCGGCATCCACGTCGCGCTGTCCGACCAGGACGTCGCTTCGCTGGCGACAGCGGAATGCATGGGTGCCGGTATCGCCCTGATGCCCGACGACCCCCCGGCCGACCTGGTGGTCATCGCCACCCCGCCGTCCACGGTCGTCAGCGTGCTGCGTGACGCCCAGGCCCGCGGGCTGGGCGCCGTCTACACCGACGTCGCCAGTACCAAGGCCCGCATCTCGGCCGATGCCGAGCTCGCCGGATGCGACCTCACCTCCTACGTCCCCGGGCATCCGATGGCCGGCCGCGAGCTGTCGGGGCCCCACGCGGCGCACGCGGACCTGTTCGCCGGACGGCCGTGGGCGCTGTGCCCGCACCCGGCGACGTCGCCCGAGGCCGTGCGGGTGGTGGCCGAGATGGTCGCGGTGTGCGGGGGAGCGGCCAGGATCCTCGCGCCCGACGCGCACGACCGGGTCGTCGCGGCGGTCTCGCACGCGCCGCACCTGGTGTCCGCGGCGCTCGCGGCCCGGTTCGCCGGTGCCGACGCGACCACCCTCTCGCTGGTGGGCAGGGGCCTGCAGGACACGACCCGGATCGCGACGGGTGCGCCCGGTCTCTGGTGCGACATCCTGGAGCAGAACGCCGAGTCGGTCGCCACGGTGCTGGATGCGGTGGTACGGGATCTGACCGAGGCCGCGTCCGCGCTGCGGAGATCCGACCGCGCCCGATCCGGCGCGCTGGCCGACCTGCTCACCCGGGGTAACCGCGGCCGCGAGCACATAGTCGCCGCGTGACCGCCGGGAAAGGCCTGCCGGCCCGGGAAAAGGCGCACGCCCCGGGAAAAGGTGTGTGACCGGGGGGAAAGAGCGGTGCGGTCGGGGATCGCAATCCGGAAGATGCGTCGATGAGCGGGCGGATGACACGCTGCCTGTGTAGCTGGAATCGAGGGGAAAGCCGGCGCGACAGCGGAGAAGGGCTTCGAATTCGGAGACCCCGGGCCGGCCTACTCATCGATGTGGTCCGCATTGAATAGCTTTGAGCCTCAAAAGGAGGAAGACGATTCGAATTCCTTTCCCGCCTCGACGACTGCAGACGTCGGGGCGGAAAGGGGCGTGACCACCCGGCTCGGGAGTCGATCCCCCGGCTCGGCAGACGGGGCTCAACCGCCACCGGACACCCTTCCAGAATTCCTGCTCCGTCCTCGATACCCGTGACGCGTTTCGCTGGTGTGTTGGCACCCCGACTTGCCCTACCGACGAGATCTTGGAGAGATCCATGGAGATTCGCTGCCCCGTCGCCCTCGACACCACCGGCCGGGACATCCACGCTGAAGCCGCCGGCCTGCGGGCGCAGGGCCCCGCGACGCAGGTGGAGCTCCCCGGTGGCGTGCTCGCCTGGTCGATCAACAGCCACGCCGTGATCAAGCAACTGCTGACCGACCCGCGGGTCACCAAGAGCGCCCGCAACCACTGGCCGGCCTTCATCAACGGAGAGATCCCGCCGGACTGGGAGATGATCAGCTGGATCGCGATGGACAACATGGTCACCGCGTACGGCAAGGACCACATCCGCCTGCGCAGGCTGGTCGGCAAGGCGTTCACGCCGCGCCGTACCGAGGCGATCCGGCCGCGGATCGTGGAGCTGACCAACCAGCTCGTGGACGCCCTGGAGACCGCCGGCCCCGGCGAGGTGGTGGACCTGCGGGAGCGGTTCGCCTACCCGCTGCCCGCCCGTCTCGTGGCCGACCTGATCGGCATGTCCGAAGACGCCCGGGTGAAGACGGCCAAGGTCATCGACATGATGGTGGACACCACCGTCACCCCCGAGCAGGCCCAGGCCGTGCTGGCCGGCTGGCGGGGCGCGATGGAGGAGCTCATCGCCGCCAAGCGCCTGGAGCCGGGCGAGGACATCACCAGCGACCTGATCGCCGCCCGGGACGAGGACGGCTCGCGTCTGACCGAGGTCGAGCTGACCGACACGATCTTCGCGATCCTCGGCGCCGGCTCGGAGACCACGATCAACTTCTTCGACAACGCGATCACCGCGTTGCTCGCCCACCCCGACCAGCTCCAGCTCGTCAGGTCCGGGCTCGCCTCGTGGGACGACGTGATCGACGAGACCCTCCGGGTGGAGTCGCCCCTGGCGCACCTGCCCCTGCGCTACGCGGTCGAGGACATCGAACTGGACGGCGTGACGATTCCCCGGGGCGACCCGATCCTCGTCAACTACAGCGCGGTCGGGCGTGACCCAGCCCTGCACGGCACGGGCGCCGACAGCTTCGACATCACCCGCGCCGACAAGGAGCACCTGTCCTTCGGCCACGGCCCGCACTTCTGCCTCGGCGCCGGTGTGGCCCGCCTGGTGGCGACGGTCGGCCTGTCCACGCTGTTCGAGCGGTTCCCCGAGCTGAGCCTCGCCGTCGCCAAGGAGGACCTGGAGCCGCTGCCGACGTTCATCATGAACGGTCACCGCGCCCTGCCGGTCCGCCTGACCGCCCCGGTGGCCGTCGGAGCCGACGCCCGCTGACCGGCACACGAGGATCCGGCGGGCCCATCCGGAACACAGCACGTCAGAAGAAGCGCCGGAGGGCGGGCGGGCGAAGGATGGGCCCATGGGATCGCGCGGTGAGACCTCTGGACCACCGGGAGCGGGCCGGTCGGGCGATCGGCGTACGCGCGAAACGGCGGGCGGGCTGCCATGACGGGGCCCGCTCGCCGGACGATTTTTTTGCCCTTGACAAATATTGTTGTCGGTAGGACGATCGTCGCATGTTCCAGACGGTGATGACGGAGAACCCGGCAGGGCGGTCGCCGGACACCGTGTGACAACCGACATTCACGATGACAGTACGAGGAGATCAGAATGAGGAAGATCGCCGCAGGTCTGTTCGTGTCGCTGGACGGCGTCACGGAGTCGCCGGAGAAGTGGCACTTCACCTACTTCAGCGACGAGATGGGGGCGGCGGTCGGCGCGCAGATGGCCGCGGCCGACACGATGCTGCTGGGACGGCGGACCTACGAGGAGTTCGCCGGCTACTGGCCGAGCCAGGCCGGCACCGGCAACCAGCTCGCGGACCAGATGAACGACACGCCCAAGCTGGTCGTCTCCACGACCCTGGACACGGTCGAGTGGCAGAACTCGACCCTGATCAAGGACAACGTCGTCGAGGAGCTCACCAAGCTGAAGGAGCAGCCCGGCAAGGACATCTCGATCACCGGAAGCGCCACCCTGGTCCGCTCGCTCCTGCGCGCCGGCGTGCTCGACGAACTGCGGCTGCTGGTCCACCCGATCGTCGTGGGCTCCGGCAAGCGCCTCTTCGAGGACGGCGGCGACCAGGTGCCCCTGAAGCTCATCGACTCCCAGACCTTCAGCACGGGCGTCCTCTACCTCACCTACGCGCCGGCAGACAAGTAAGGCAACCGTGCCGTCGGTGACCCGGCGGCCCCGCTCGGTCGCCCGGCCGGGCAGACCGTCTCCCCGGGACGCCGGGCACCACCGACCGAAAGGACAACGCGCCATGGCTACCAAGTCCGTCGCACAGAAGCTGCTCATCAAGCCGGACACCGCCGTCTGGTCCTCGGACTCCTCCTACCTGGAGCTCATCCAGCCGCTCCCGGAGAACGTGCACCAGGCGGACGGGCCGGACCAGGCGGCGACCGCCCTCATCTTCGCCCAGAACGCCGGCTCGCTGCGCGACATCCTCAGCGCGCAGGAGGGGCGGCTGGGCCGGCCGAACGCCCTGTGGGTGGCCTACCCCAAGGCGAACCGGGCCGACATCAATCGTGAGAGCCTGGCCACGATCATGGTCGAGCACGGGATGCGCCCCATCGGGCAGGTGTCGGTGGACGACACGTGGTCCGCGATGCGCTTCCGCCCCGCCGACTAATGCTCCGTTCCTCATAGCGGGTAGATGCCCTGAGCGCGGGCGGTGGCGGTCGGACTGTCCAGCGTCCACTCGGCGGGGCCGCTCTCCTCATCTGCGGCCGGGTCCCCGGCCTCGTCGCGGACCGGCCGTCCGGGCGGGGCCGAACGCGCCGGCGCGATGAGTTTCCCGCGTCCGACCTCGGTGATGCGTGGCTTGCGTCCCGCTCCGGGCCGGTCGCCGAGCCCGGCCGGGCCCTCGGCGTTGAACCGGCCGATCCGCTCGCGCACGGTCTGCATGTGACAGCCCAGCTTGGCCGCGATGGCGCTGGTGCGCAGGCCCTGCCGGCTGAATCGGGAACGCGGCACTGGTAGGCCGAGGGCAGGCGACGAGCGCTTCGACGATAGGCCATCACCCGTACCCGACGATCATGTCGCCGATCGGCAACGGCGGAATCTGCAACTCTTGGGTTGCTCCTGGCGAGTTGACGTGCAACCATGGAGTTGCGTCTGACAGCCGTATAGGAGGCATGATGAGCGAGGACCGGATAGAACGCGACATCTTGATCGAGGCATCCCTGGAGCGGGTGTGGTCGCTGGTGGCCGTGCCCGGGTTCTGGGTGGCCGATGAGGCGAGCGTGGCGGGCACCGTGGCCAGGGAAGGTATGTCGCTGGTCGCGAAGAATCCCGATCTGGGGGAGTTTTCGGTCCGTGTGGAGAAGGCAGAGCCGCCGACGTACGTGGCCTACCGCTGGGCCGGCGCGTTCCCCGGGGAAGAACCGAGTGCGGACAATAGCACTCTGGTGGAATTCACGCTGAGCACGGAGAGCGGCAAGACTCGTCTGCGCGTCGTCGAGAGCGGGTTCGCAGCACTGAGCCTGTCCGAGGATCAGCGCGAACAGGCGGTGCGGTCCAACTCCGATGGCTGGCCCCAGGTGTTCGACGCGGTCAAGAATCGCGCCGAACAGGCCAAGTGACCGCAGCGGAAGGTCGCGGCCCCGTCGAGGGAGTCGACGGTGTCCTGACCGCGCTGGCCGACCCGACGCGACGTCAGCTGCTTGATCTGCTCGCCGCGCGGGGCGCGGCTACCGCGACCATGCTCGCCGAACGGCTGCCCATCTCGCGGCAGGCGGTGGTCAAGCATCTCGCCGTCCTGGACGCCGCCGGACTGGTTTCCGGCGGCCGGGTGGGACGGGAGGTGCGGTACGCGGTGACGCCTGCGGCGCTTGATGCGACGGCGCGGTGGATGTCCGCGCTCGCCGCCGACTGGGATCGGCGCTTGGCGACGATCAAACGCCTCGCCGAGGCAGCCGAACGGGAAGAGAGCTAGCTCACCAAGTAGTACGTGTACGACCCCTGCCCGGTCACCCGGCCATTGTGGTGAGTGGATTCCGAGGGCAGGCCTGGAAAAGCGCGCTCACGGCACACCCCCTACCGCGGGGTGTCCTGAGCGCGTCCTGAAGCCGAGCGAAGCGGGGATACGGCGGGATGCCGGACACGCCCTGCCTGCCGCCGCGCGCGCCACGGTCGACCGCAATCCGACGGTCGATGCGGAAAGAGATCCGCGACAACGCCCAGGGGACCTGTCTTCGATCGGCCAGTCCGGCCTGATGGCGTGCTGCCCGCCACCCCATACCGGGTTCTTGAGAAAAGGAACCGTCTCTTGACTACCGCCACGACCTCGTCACCCCGCTTCACCGGACGGCAGCGGTTGATCCTGCTGGTCCTGTTAGGCGCGGGGTTCATGCTGTCCGTCGACTTCTCCATCCTGAACGTCGCACTGCCCGAGGTGGGCCAGGGCGTCGGGCTGGAGCTGACGGCGCTGCCCTGGATCGCCTCCGCCTACGCCCTGCCCGCGGCGGGCTTCACGCTCCTGTGCGGACGGTTGGCCGACCTGTTCGGCCGCCGCCGGCTCTTCCTCGCGGGCATGGTCCTGCTGGCCGTGGCCTCGCTGCTCGGCGGCTTCGCCACCTCTCCCGAGGTACTCCTGGCCGCCCGCGCCCTTCAGGGCCTGTCCACCGCCTTGTCCGTCCCGGCCTCGCTGTCCCTGCTCACCACCACGTTCCAGGAGGGCGCGACGCGTGATCGGGTCCTGGGCCTGAACGGCGCGCTGCTGTCCGGCGGCTTCACCATCGGCGCCCTGGTCGGCGGCACTCTGGTCAGTTTGCTGAGCTGGCGTACCGCGTTCTTCGTCAACGTGCCCGTGGCTGTGATCATCCTCGTCCTCACGCCGTTCCTGATCAGCGAGAGCAAGATGCCCGATCGGGGCAAGCTGGACGTCCTTGGCGCGATCACCGTGACCGGCGGTCTGCTGGCCGTCGTCTACGCCATCATCGAGCAGAGCATCCCCGCCGGTGCCATCGGCATCGTGCTGCTGGCCGCGTTCTGGCTGATCGAACTACGCGCGGCCGCCCCGCTCGCCCCGCTCCGCATCCTCAAGCGGCAGACCGTCAAGTGGGGCAACTACGCCGGTCTCGTGGTGTTCACCATGGAAACCGCGATGATCTTCCTGGTGACGCTGTACCTCCAGAACGTCCTCACCTTCGACCCGCTCATCACCGGCCTGATCTTCGGTGTTCCGGGACTGGCGGCGGTGCTGGCAGGCCCGATCGCCGGCCGCCTCATCGGCCGCTACGGCTACCGCAAAGTCCTGCCCGCCGGCCTGGCCGTACAAGGACTCGCCACCGTCCCGCTGATCTTCGTGGGCTCCGGCCGCATAGGGCTGGCGCTGCTGATCCCCGCGCTGTTCATCGGCTTCTTCGGGCATGTGACGTCCATCGTGGCCTACACCGTCACCAGCACGTCCGGCCTGCCGAACGAGGAGCAGGGCCTGGCCACCGGTCTCACGACCATGACCCAGAACGTCGCCATCACGATCGGCATCCCGATCCTGAGCGCGATCGCCGCCACTCAATCCGCGGAACTGACCGGGATCCAACTGGCGCTGACCGTGAACGTGATCATCACGTTCGTCAGCGTCGTCCTCATCTGGATCGGCCTCCGGCCAACTGCCAGATGAGGCTTGGGGACACACCTTCGACCTGCACTTCTACAGCGCGCTGCGGGCCGGCCGCGCCGCGCTTCCCCACCTGAACGGCGGAACGGGCCGCCCAGCCTGCTGGGCGGCCCGTTCGCGTCGGCGGCCACGGTCACTCGATGTTGAACCGGGCCTTGGTGAGCTCCCGATTCGCCATGCTCTTGAGCACGACGGCGTATCCGGCGTGGCTGTGCAGCGTGGACATGTCACGCCACACACGTTCGATGCGGTCACCGTGGCGGACCGAGCTGGAACCGGCGGTGGGGAACAGCTCCCCCTCGACCGCTCGCCAGCACAGCCGGACCACCTCCCGGCTGATGGTGGCGAGCCGCCATTCCTGTTCCCTGGTGAACGCCTCCGGGCCCTCGGCGCACGTGTCACGCCATTGCTGGATCCCGTTCAGGAGAGCGGCCTCGGCCGTGCTGATCATTCCGGTGGCCTCGCCGTACCTGAGCTGGAAGTCGGGATCCTCCACGCGCAGGACGATGGGCGGGTAGATCGTCGTCCGGGTCAGCATCAGGTCCTCGTAGGCGTCGAGCGCTCCCTTCGCCATGCCCACCGCGAGGGCGCCGAGTTCGAGCAGCATGAAGCTGAGCGGCCCGCCCCCGTACTCGGGATTGCCGTGCAGCGCGCGGCCCGGCGTGCCCTCGGTGACGGTGACCTGGCTCATGTGGAAACCGCGGGTGAAGTGGTCGGGGACGCGCCCGTTGTCGATGGCGACGCTGTGCGATCCGCTCCCCTTCAGACCCAGCTGCTGCCCCCAGTCGTCCAGGCGCTTCCACTGGTCGCGCGGGGCGATGAACAGCAGAGGGGCCGGCGGCTGCCCGTCCGCCTGCGGCACGAGGGTGTGACCGATGAAGTGCGTGGCGTACGGCGAGCCGGAGGCGTAGGACCAGACGCCGTTGATCACCCAGCCGTCGGCCGTACGCTCGGCGGTGCCGCTGGGCGCCACCGTGGCGGGGCAGATGAAGTCACCGGAGCTGAAGAGCTCGGCCTGCGCCCGCTCGTCGAACAGCGTGGCCACCGCGAGCGCGTGCGCGGCGCCGAAGAGGTACATCCAGCCGGTCGACGGGCAGCCTCGCGCGAGCGCCATCGCCACGCGCAGGAACGTGTCGGTCCCGAACTCGTAGCCGCCGTAACGCCGGGGGACCAGGATCCGGTAGAAACCGGCCCTGGCGAACTCCTCGTGGGTGTCCTGCGCGTAGAAGGTGCGCCGTTCGGTCTCGGCCTGGCGGCCGATCAGGGTCGGTGCGATCGCCTCGGCCCTCGCGATGATCTCCGCCGGAGTGAGGCGCGGCTCGGGCGGGGAAGGAAATGCGTGTTCGGGAACACTGGTGACGGCTGTCATTGCTGCGCACATCCCCTATCTCGGATGGTTGGCTCACGAGCGGTGACACGGTGGCCGCGTCGCGGGACTCAGATCTCCCGCAGCGGCCGATCGGGGCCGGTGACCGCGTTCCACAGCACCTGACGGAAGTCCGACACCAGGTCGACTATCGTGCTCTCGTCAAAGCGGTTGCGGTCGAACTTGAGGCTCCCGGCTATCTCCCCCGAGGGGAGGACGTCCATCGCCCACAGCGCGCCGTTCGGAATGTGCGAGCTCAGCGGCTGCGGCAGCACCCGCCGCCGTATCTCGGAGTACGTCAGGCCCCCGATCGCCTCCTCCTCCACCTCGGACGGAGCCTGGAGGACCTCGAAGGCGACGACGGCCACCCCGTCGTCCGCGAACGGGCTCACGAGCCCGGGGTTGCCGTGCGCGATCAGCGGGAACGGGATGTCGTTGCCGTAGGCCTCGAAACAGGTCGCCCTGGTCCGTGCGACCACGTCGCGGAAGGTCTCGCAGCCGGTGATGTCCGTCCGCAACGTGAGGTAGTTGAAGATGGGGCCGACGGTCTCCATGAAGCGCTCGTCGGACCGGCCCGAGGTGAACGTCGGGACGACGATGTCGGTGACCCCGGTCTTCTTGTGCAGAAGCACGTTGTAGGCCGCGACCATGACCATGAACGCCGAGCTCCGCGCCGCCCTGGAGAACTTCAGGGTCGCGGAGGTCAGCTCCCCGTCGAACACGAAGCGGTGCGCCGCGTACACGTTGGTGAGCCCGCCGTCGCGCGGCCGGTCCGTGGGGATGGCGAGGATGCGGGCGTCGCGCAGCTTCTCCCCCCAGTAGTCGAGCGCCCTGCCCATCTCGGCGCCGGCCGCGCTCTCCAGCTGCCAGACGGCGAACTCCCCGTACTGGTGGACGTCCGGGAGGACGGGGGCCTGCGATCCCCGGCGGACGGCGTAGCGGGCGGCGAGGTCGCGGATGATGACCTGCATGGACCACGCGTCGCCCGCCGTGTGGTGCAGCACGAGCACGAGCACCGCGTCGTTCTCGTCGAACCGCCCCAGGCGGGCCCGCAGGTGGGGGAGGCTCCCCACGCTGTACGTGCCGGCGTCGAGCTCGTTGAGGAACTCCTCCGCCCGGACGTCACGCGGACGGGGGTCGTCCGCCGGAAGGTCGCTGACCACCAGCTCGACGGAGCCGGGCGGGTGGATCCGCTGGTAGCGCTCCTCGGCGCCGCGGACGATCGACGTGCGGAGCGCCTCGTGGCGTGCCACCACGTCGTCCAGGGCCCCCTGCAGCGCGCCGGCGTCGACCGCCCCGCTGAGCCGCCAGCCGAAGACCAGGGTGTGCCGGTTACCGAAGGCCCCGTCGGCCTCGCCGTTGTCGAACGCGCACAGGAATTCCTGGTTGAAGGCGAGCGGAGTACGGATCTCCAGGTCGTCCGGCGCATGCGTCGTCTCGTGAACAGTCATGGTGCCCGCGCCTCTCAGGCGTCGCCGCGAGGGCTGTTCTGGTAGGCGGCGAGCCGCCACTCACCGTCCTGCTTGACGACCACCCAGGAGGCCCGGACGGCCCGCTCGTCCGAGACCTCGGTCTCGCCGGGCGCCAGCACGCCGCCCAGCGTGATCAGCACCCCGGCCTCGGCGCTGAAGAAGCGGATGTCGATGGGCCGGCCGGTCACCTGCGTGCCCTTGTACGGCCCGGCGAACGCCTGCGTCATGAACGAGCGGATGTCGTCGCGGCCCTTGCGGTAGACGCCGGGCAGGATCATCGACCCGTCCTCGGTGAAGACGTCGGCGAAGGCGGCGCCGTCGTGGCCGGCCCAGGCCGCGATGATGCGCTGCGGGATGGCGGCGACGGCGGCCTGGTCGTCGGCGGAGGGACCCGTGATGGTGGATGCGGGGGCGGTCGTGGTCATGTTCCTTCTCCGTTGAGTCGATCCGTTGAGTCGATGCGGAAGGCCGATGGCGGTCAGAGGTAGAGGGTGTCGGGCTCCTGGCCGCAGAGGATCCGCCCGTACAGCTCGGCGTTGGTGTTCGGATGCATCAGGGCGTGCAGGTTGACGGCCTGGACATCGCGCGCGATCCGCTGGATCGGCTGGTTGCTGTAGACCGACGAGCCGCCGCTGGCCAGGGCGTAGATGTCCACGGCCTCCTTGCCGAGCCGGCACACCGCGCCCATGTCGGCACGTGCCCTGGCGCGCTCCTCCAGCGTCCAGGGCGCGTTCTCGACACCCTTGGCGTCCACCAGCGTCGCCAGGCGGTGGGCGTGGAACTCCGCCTCGTCGATCTTCATCGCGGCCTCGGCGACCTGCAGGTGGGTCAGCGGCGCCTCGGCCTGGCTCGTGTAGCCGCTGTAGGTGATCTTGCGCTCGGGGAGCCGCTGGAAGAACGCCTCCCTGGCGGCCCTCGCCAGCCCGAGCACGGTTCCGACCGAGGAGGCGGAGGCGACGGGGAGCAGGGGGGCCCGGTAGATGGGGGAGCCGGCGTTCAGCGTCGAGGCGGACTGCCCCTGCAACACCATGGGAAGGGGCAGGACCCGCTCGGCCGGGATGAACACGTCGGCCGCGATCGTGCTGACGCTGCCCGTGCCCTTCAGACCCGAGGTGTGCCAGTCGTCGACGATCTGCAGATCCGACAGCGGGACCAGCGCCATGATCGGGTACGGCTCGCCGGCCGGCGGCACCAGGATCGCCACGATCTCCTGCCAGTGGCTGTGCAGGGCGCCGCTGATGAACGCCCACTTGCCGTTGACCACGACCCCGCCGTCGGCCGGAGCGGCCATCGCCGTGGGGCTCAACGTCCCGCACACCCGCACGTCCGGGGTCGAGAACACCTCGTCCTGCACCGCGTCCGGGAACTGGCACGTCATCCAGGTCGGAATCGTGTAGACCGACGCCACCCACGAGGTGGAGCCGTCCGCCTGGCCGAGCTCGGCGGCCACGTCGACCAGGGTGCGCGTGTCGGACTCGTATCCGCCGTAGCGGGCCGGCACCCTCATCTTGAAGATTCCGGCGTCGGCCAGTGCCTCGATCGACTCGTCGTGAACGCGCCGGTTCTCCTCCGACCAGACCGCGTTCTTCCGAAGAACCGGCAGCAATTCGGACGCGCGACGAACAAGCTGCTCCCGCGTCGGGGCATCGGTCGTCAACACCATTTCCTCCCAAGGAATTCAGACGAGAAAGGGCCGCCGCACCGGTCCGCCGATGCTAACCATCCGACGGTCGCACCGGCGGCCCGGCGGACGCATCTTCTGGATTGCGAATGGATTCCCCGCCGCCGGGTCCGGCGGGGCGCGCCAGGCGGATGATCCCCGCTCAGGAACGGTTTCCGGAGCCGGGGCGAATGGGCCGGAGAAATGGCGCCGCACGGATCTCGCAACCTGGGAGAAGCCGCGCGCCGCCGCCGAATGCCAGCATCGGAACCTACAGCAGAATGCCGGCGCGCCCGCCGCCACCGTCGAGCGGGACGCGCCGTCCGGAGCGCTCAGGCTTCGGCGTTTCCCGAGTTCCGCTGGCGCGCGTGCGGACGGTCGCGAACTTCTCCGAGCACGTCCCGTCGGTCAGGAACGCTCGACAGCCACCGATTCATGCAGGAGTTGAGTTGCGAGAAGAGGGAGAAGCCCGATGACCGATCTTCAGGATGCCGCCGTCACGACCGGAGCGCGGCGGAAGACGCGTCCGCTGACCGGCGACGAGTACATCGAGAGCCTGCGCGACGACCGTGAGATCTACCTGTACGGCGACCGCGTCAAGGACGTCACCTCGCACCCGGCCTTCCGCAATCCCGTCCGCATGACGGCGCGGCTGTACGACGCGCTGCACGACCCGGACAAGCGTGACGTCCTCACCGCGCCGACGGACACCGGGAGCGACGGCTACACCCACCGGTTCTTCACCACGCCGCGCAGCGTGGACGACCTCGTGGCCGACCAGAAGGCCATCGCCGCCTGGGCCCGCATGAGCTACGGATGGATGGGCCGCAGCCCGGACTACAAGGCGTCGTTCCTCGGCACGCTCGGCGCCAACGCCGACTTCTACGAGCCCTTCGCGGACAACGCGCGGCGCTGGTACAGGGAGTCGCAGGAGAAGGTCCTGTACTGGAACCACGCGATCGTGCACCCGCCGGTCGACCGCAGCCGCCCCGCGGACGAGGTCGCGGACGTGTTCATCCACGTGGAGAGGGAGACCGACGCCGGTCTCATCGTGAGCGGGGCCAAGGTCGTCGCCACCGGGTCCGCGCTCACCCACTACAACTTCATCGCCCACTACGGCCTGCCGATCAAGGACAAGAAGTTCGCGCTGGTGGCCACCGTGCCGATGGGCGTGCCGGGGATGAAGCTGATCTGCCGCCCCTCCTACTCCGCCACGGCCGCGGTGATGGGCAGCCCGTTCGACTACCCGCTCTCCTCGCGGCTGGACGAGAACGACACCATCCTCGTGCTGGACAAGGTGCTCATCCCGTGGGAGAACGTGTTCATCTACGGGGACCTGGGCAAGGTCCAGCTCTTCACCGGCCAGTCCGGGTTCATCGAGCGCTTCACCTTCCACGGGTGCACGCGCCTGGCGGTGAAGCTGGAGTTCATCGCCGGTCTGCTGGCCAAGGCGCTGGAGATCACCGGCACCGCGGACTTCCGGGGCGTGCAGAGCCGGCTGGGCGAGGTCCTCGCCTGGCGGAACCTGTTCTGGGCGTTCTCCGACGCGGCCGTGCGCAACCCGGTCGAGTGGAAGAACGGCGCGCTCCTGCCCAACCCCCAGTACGGGATGGCCTACCGGTGGTTCTCACAGGTCGGCTACCCGAGGATCAGGGAGATCATCCTGCAGGACGTGGCCAGCGGGCTGATCTACGTCAACTCCAGCGCCGACGACTTCAAGAACCCGGACATCCGGCCCTACCTGGACAAGTACGTCCGTGGTTCGGGTGGGGTCGACGCCATGGGGCGGGTCAAGCTGATGAAGCTGCTCTGGGACGCGGTCGGCAGCGAGTTCGGCGGGCGGCACGAGCTGTACGAGCGCAACTACGCCGGTAACCACGAGAACACCCGCGTGGAACTGCTGTTCGGGCAGCTCGCCAACGGCCAGGTCGACGACTACAAGGCTTTCGTCGACGAGTGCCTGGGGGAGTACGACCTGGACGGCTGGACGGTGCCGGACCTGTCCACCTCCGGAGACCTGTGGCACGCCAGGAACGGCCTCCTCGATGGGTGAGCGCCGGTCGCGGGCCGCTCATGTGACGGGATTTGCCGGGGCGGCAGAGGATCCGCGCGCGGAAAAGGCCGTTCGCGCGGACAACGGCCCGCGCGGGGAAAACGCTGATCGCCCGGAAAAGGCTCCATTCGTGCTGGAAAACGCCCGTATCGAGAAAGCGGCGCGTGCGACGGAAAGCGTTCACCGAACAATGGCCGACCGTGCGGCGGGAGAATCAAATGCCGGGCGAGAATACACCGCAACACAGGAGATGCCTCGCATAACAGACGGATGTGATGCTAATGGCATGTCCGAATTTGAAGGAAAGACCGTACTGGTCACTGGGGGTGGCAGCGGCATAGGCCTGGCCACCGCGCGACGACTCGTAGGCGCCGGGGCGAGCGTCGTGCTCGCCGGGCGCAGCGGCGATCGGCTTGAGGCTGCCGTGAAGGACCTCGACGCCGGCGACAAGGTGCTCGCCGTGCCCACCGACGTGGCACGCACCGGTGACCTCGATGGGCTCATCGCCCAGGTTCAGCAGCGGTTCGGCCGCCTGAACGGTGTGTTCGCCAACGCCGGGGTCGCGCTGTCCGCGCGCACCGCGGACGTCACCGAAGCCGACTTCGACCAGGTGGTCGGCGCCAACTTCAAGGGTACGTTCTTCACCGTCCAGAAGGCCCTGCCGCTTCTCGACGAGGGCGGGTCGATCGTGCTGAACGCGTCGTGGCTGGTGCACCGCGGCGTCGGCCTGGCCTCGGTGTACGCGGCGAGCAAGGCCGCCGTGCTCAACCTGGCCCGCACCTTCGCCCCGGACCTGGCCGAGCGGGGCATCAGGGTCAACACCGTCACACCCGGCCACGTCACGACGGACATGTTCGATGCCGTCACCGGTGGCAACGAGCAGGTGCAGGAGTTCTTCCGGAGCCAGGTGGCGCTGGGCCGGCTGGGCCACGCCGAGGACATCGCCGACGCGGTCGTCTTCCTGCTGTCGCCCCGCGCGTCGTACATCACCGGCCAGGAGCTCGTCGTCGACGGCGGCCTGGTCGGTTCGGTCCCCAGCTGACCGGTCATCCTCCCGTCCGCTCCGGCCCCCGGCTGCCGCCGGGGGCCGGCGGCCGACAGGGCGGGGCCGGGCTCGCGGCCGGCGGTAGCGGGGAAGTCAGGGATCGGCGGATCGATACATCCCTTCGGCGACGCATGATCCAAATCCGGGATTCGAGGAGGTAACCGTGAGCGATACAACCAATACTCGCGCGGTGGTGCTCGGCGGAAGCCTTGCTGGGCTGTTCGCGGCCAGGGTGCTCGCCGATGCTTACGACGAAGTGCTCATAGTGGACCGTGATGTCCTGGTCGGGGCGGAGGGGCCGCGACGTAGCTGTCCGCAGGGACGGCACATCAACGGGCTGCTCGCCCGCGGCCAGCTTGTCATGGAGGAGCTGTTCCCCGGAATCACCGAGGAGCTGTTCGCGGACGGCGTGCCGACCGGGGACCTGGCCGGCGACGTGCGCTGGTACTTCAACGGCAAGCGGGTCAAGCAGCAGCACGCCGGCCTGGTGTGCGTCGCCGCGAGCCGGCCGATGCTGGAGCGCCACATCCGCGAGCGGACGCAGGTCCTGTCCAACGTCCTCTTCGTCGAGAAGCACGACATCCTCGGGCTGGAGACGACGCCGGACCGCAGCCGGGTCAACGGCGTGCGGGTGCAGAGCCTCGAGGAGGGCGGCGCCGAGGAGGTCATCAGCGCCGACCTGGTGGTCGACGCCACCGGCCGGGGCTCGCGCACCCCCATCTGGCTGGAGGACCTCGGCTACCCGCGGGTCAAGGAGGACCGCAAGAAGATCGGCCTGGGCTACGTGACCCAGCACTACCGGCTGCTCGCCGACCCGTACCACGGCGACCTGTCGATCAACCCCGTCGCGTCGGCCAAGCTGCCCCGTGGCGCGATCTTCACCAAGACCGACGGCGACCGGGTCGAGCTGACCACCTACGGCATCCTCGGCGACCACCCGCCCACCGACCAGGCCGGCCTCTACGCCTGGGTGAAGTCGCTGGCGGTTCCGGACATCTACGACGCCCTCCAGCACGCCGAGCCCCTCGACGAGCCGGTGGCCTTCCGCTTCCCGACGACCCTGCGGCGCCGCTACGAGGACATGGAGCGCCTGCCCGACGGCCTGCTGGTGACCGGCGACGCCGTGTGCTGCTTCAACCCGGTGTACGCCCAGGGGATGACCGTGGCGGCGCTCGGGGCGCTGACCATCCGTGACCACCTGCACAGCGGTGCCGCGCCGCAGCCGGGCCAGTACTTCCGGGACCTCGCCCGCGACGTCGTCGACCCGCCGTGGCAGATGACGAACACCGTGGACCTCGGCTTCCCCGGCGTCGAGGGGGAGCGCACGATAGCGATCCGGGTCCAGCAGGCCTTCCTGGCGCTGGTCCAGAAGGCCGCGTCGCGCGACGGCACGGTCACCGCCGCCTACATGCGGACGGCCGGCCTCGTCGAGCGGCCCGAGTCGCTCATGCGCCCGGCCATCCTCCTGCGCATCCTGTGGAAGGGGCTGTTCGGCGGGAAGAGCGCCACGGCCCCCCGGCAGAGCAACGCGACCGGGGCGCCCGCGAAGAGGAAGGTCCCGGTCGGGTAGGAACCCCGTGAGCGAAGGCTCACCGGGGCAGGTCGGGAAGTGGTGACGAGGGCCGGGACGACCGGCGATCTCGTCACCACTTCCTGCTGTCCGGCCCCGGACGGCCCCCAGCCGTCTCCCGCCTCCGGCCCGGAACGCGGTTCTGCCACCCGGCCGTGAGGGCCGGGTGGCAGAGGGGGAGTCGGGACATGTCGTCGTCCGGCCCGCCGGCCGGATCTCGCCGGCGGGCGGGCCGAGGGGTCAGGCGGCGGCCTCTTCCCTGCTCTGCTGGAGCTCCACCGCCTGGTAGAGCGCCGAGATGTTGCCGCTGCCGAAGGAACGCGCCCCCATCCGCTCGATGAGCTCCAGGAAGAACGTGTTACGCGGGTGCACGGATCGGGCGAAGATCTGGTAGAGCTGGCCGTCGTGGTCCTCGTCGACCAGGATGTTGAGCCTGTGCAGCTCGTCGACGGAGTACCGGCCCAGCTCCACCCGCTCCGGAAGCAGGCTGTAGTAGGCGTCCGGGGTGCTCAGGAACTCCACGCCCCGGGAACCGATGGAGTCCACCGCCCCCACGATGTCGCCGGCCGTGAACGCCATGTGCTGCACGCCGGCGCCGCCGTGGTGCTTGAGGAACTCGTCGATGTGGCCGGCGACCTGCGACACGTCCGGCTCGATCAGGGTCAGCGTCACCGCGCCGGACCCGCTCTGCACCACCTTGATGGTCATCGCCTGGGAGCCGACGACGATGTGCTCGGTGAAGATCAGCTCGAAGTCGAGAACCTGCCGGTAGAAGTCGACTGTCGCGTCGATCTGGCCGGACTCCACGCAGACCGCGAAGTGGTCCACCTCGACCAGGTCGCCGCCCGCGCCGGACGCCGTCCCCTCCACCGGCCGCAGCCCGGGGAGCGCGCGCTCGTCCGTGTCGCCCACGCGCTGCACGAAGGTGTGCGCCACGTCGCCGAAGCCCATGATCGTGGCTGTCACGACGCCGCCGTGCCCGGCCGGCGGGGACACCGGGCGGGCGCCGCGCCGTACGGCCTCGTCGAACGCCGCGGTGGCGTCGGTGACCCGCAGTGCGATGTCGGCCACCCCGTCGCCGTGCTTCTCCACATAGGCGGCACCCGGATGGTCGCCCACCAGCGGCTCGGTCAGCACGAGCCGGATCCGGTTCCCGCCGAGCCCCACCGACCGGACCTCCGGCTCCTTCTCCGACGCGTCCGTGGCCGCGTACACCGAGAAGCCGAAGCTGTCGACGAACCAATCCGTTTGCGCAGCGAGCCCGTTGACGTAGAACTCAACGTGATCGAGCGACATGTCTTCGAAGATCCGCGTTCCTGACGAGGCCATAGGTCATTTCTCCGTTAGTCGTCCAATTTGCCGTGCCGTACAGACGGAAGTCCGGCGGGTCAGGCCGGACAGGCGCCGGAGCGGGCTCAGGAGGAGGCGCCCATGCGGGCCGCGAGGCTGCGCGGCCGCAGGTCGGTCCAGTTGGAGTTCACGTAGTCGACGCAGGCGCCGCGGCGGGCCGGGCCGTACGCGACGGCCCATCCCGCCGGCGCGTCGGCGGAGGCAGGCCACAGGGAGTGCTGGCCCTCCTCGTTGATCAGCACGGAGTAAACACCGTCCTGGAGGTCAAAAGGATTCGTCATCTCGCCCTCTCTCGGGTCTCCCAATCGGATGGGCACGGCATCCGCTCATGCGGGCCGGCCCCGGACCGGTCCGTCCGGCTACTTCCTTCCGGAGCCGGGACCGACCTGCTTCGGGTCGCTGCCGAGCTGCCTGTCCAGGTCCGCCACGGTGGGGGCGTCGAACAGGTCACCGATCGACAGATCCACGCCCAGCACCGCCCGGATGCGGCTGACCAGCCGCATCGCCAGCAGCGACTGGCCGCCCAGCTCGAAGAAGCTGTCGTCGATGCCCACCCGCGGCACCCCGAGCACCTCGGCGAAGATGGAGCACAGGACCTCCTGCCTGGCGTCGAGGGGCGCCCGGTAGGGTGCCACGGCCTCGAAGTCCGGCTCGGGAAGCGCCCGGCGGTCCAGCTTTCCGTTGGGCGTCAACGGCAGGGAGTCCATCGTGACGAACACCGTCGGCACCATGTACTCCGGCAGCGAGTCCATCGCGTGGGCGCGCAGGGCCGGGGCGTCGAGGTCGCCGGCCTCGGGGACGATGTAGCCGACGAGCCGTTTCTCGCCCGCCTCGGTCTCCCGTGCGACCACGGCAACGTGGGCCAGCCCCGGGTAGGTCGCCAGGACGGCCTCCACCTCCGCCGGCTCCACCCGGAAACCCAGGATCTTCACCTGGTCGTTCGCGCGTCCCATGAATTCGAGCAGGCCGTCGTCGTTCCTGCGCATGAGGTCGCCGGTGCGGTACATCCGCTCGCCCGCGCCTCCGAACGGGTCCGCGACGAAACGCTCGGCCGTCAGATCCGGGCGGCCGAAGTATCCTCGCGCCACGCCCCGGCCGGAGATGTAGAGCTCACCGACCGTGCCGGCGGGGACGGGGCCGAGGCGGTCGTCGAGGATGTGCAGGCGGACGTCGTCCATCGGGCCGCCGATCGCCACGACCGACCCCGCATCGTACGGAGCCGTCAGCGGCGAATGCGTGGAGAACAACGTCATCTCGGTCGCTCCGTACATGGCCCGGACCACCATGTCCGGACACGCCTCCAGCACGCGCCGTACCGCCGTCGGGGCGATCACGTCACCACCGGTCAGCACCTCGCGCACACCGGCGAGGCACTCCGGCGCCTCCTCCGCCACCACCCGGAAGAGCCCGGCGGTCAGGTGCACGCCGGTGATCCGCTCCTGGCCGATCAGCCGGCGCAGGACGCCGACGTCCAGGTCGCCGGGGGGCGCCACGACGATCCGGCCCCCGTGCAGCAACGGCACCCACAGCTCGTAGGTGGACACGTTGAAGGCGTAGGGGGCCACCATCAGCACCCGCTCGTGCCGCCCGGTGTCCCAGATCCGGTCGAACGCCAGGCCCAGCACGTCCCGGTGCGTGACCGCGACGCCCTTCGGATGCCCCGTGGAGCCCGACGTGTAGATCACGTATGCGAGCTGGTCGGGATCGGTCGCCGTCCCGGGGGCGGTCACCGGTGACGCCGCCAGTTCGCGGTCGGTCCCGGGGATGAGGACGTGACCGCCCCGGGGAAGGCCCCGCTCCCGCATGGCCTCGTCGGCCAGCAGAACCGGCGCCCCGGACTGGTCCATGATCCACTGCTTGCGCTCCAGGGGATACGCGTGGTGGACCGGCAGGTAGAAGGCCCCGGCCTTGACGATCCCCAGGATCGCCACCACCACGTCGACGGAGCGCTCCATCAGCACCGCCACCGGGACCTCGGGGCCGGCGCCCAACGCCAGCAGGCGGTGCGCCATCTGGTTCGACCGCTCGTCCAGCTCCCGGTAGGTCAGGCGGACGTCGCCGGAAGACACCGCCACCGCGTCCGGCGTCCGGCCGACCTGCTCGGCGAAACGTCCATGAATGGTGGAAGAGGAACCCATCACGTACTCCAATCCGTTCATTCCCTGAGACCCGACGGCGGTGCCGGGCGGTCGCCGGCCCGGGTCACCACGTGTTCGGCGCGCGTCGGCGCCGGCGGGGACCGCGACGACAGGGTGAACCGGAAGGCGCGATGGACCGCTGTACGGTGGCCCGGCCCACGCCGCTTGCTACCTCCGGCGATCAGTGTGGTTCTGCCTGTTCAGGCATGCACCCAGCGTCACATTCGCCTGCTCCGCGCGCATCTCCGGGATTGCGGTGTTGCCTCCGCGGCGGCCGTACGCGCGCTCGGACGCGCTCAGCGGAACGCGGACGCGTTGGGGGCGATGTCGCCCCGGAACCGGCCGGAGGGGTCGACGCGCGCGCGGACCCGGTCGACGGCGTCCACCTGCTCCGGGCTGAGGTGCCGCTGCGGCTGATCCAGGCGTTCCACGAAGGAGGGCACGGTACGTCCGGTGTCCCACGGTTCCAGCGCGGCACGCACCTTCGCGCAGTGGTCCACGAGGGCCCGCGCGACGTCCGGGTCGAACGGCACTCCCGAGCCCGCGTAGGAGTAGCGGGCGTCGAGGTGGTCGAGCGCGCCTCCGGCCGGGTCCGGTTCCGAGAACGCGCCGCCGAGCTGGCGCAGCCCGGCGACGATCAGCGGTGATCCGGACCCCTCGCCGACGACCCTGAGGAACTCCGCGGCGCCGTCGTCGCCGATCTCGGAGAGCAGCATGTGGTCGCCGTGGAAGGGGACGGGGTCGCTGGGATCCATGTGCGCGTGCAGCACAGCGGCGGGAGTGGTCAACTCCCAGGTGTCCATCACCGGCTCGGCCACCGCCCGCAGCGGCCCGAGCAGGTCCTCGGCATGGCGCCGCGCGACAGTCACGTCGTCGGTCGTGCTGAGCACCGCACCGTCCACCGACAGCACCGGGCCCGCGGCCAGCGCGGGCGGGACGTCCGGCAGCGGCGGCAGGTTCATCACCCGCAGCGACGTCGTCACCTCCCGGGGCGCGTCCAGGGTCCACCGCCGCCACGCCGACAGCAGCCGCTCGGCGTGGACGGCGGGCCAGTACGCCGCCCCGGTGATGACCTTGACCGCGGGGAACAGCTCGATCTCGACGGCGGTGACGACGCCGAACCCCCCACCGCCGCCGCGCAGCGCCCAGAACAGCTGCGGGTCGGACGAGGCGTCCACCCGGCGGAGCTCGCCGTCGGCGGTGACCAGCTCGATCGCGCGGACGCTGTTGACGGCCAGCCCGACCTGCCGGCCGTAGGGGCTCAGCCCGCCGCGCAGCAGATACCCGACGACGCCGACGGTCGGCGACGAGCCGTGCGGTGCGGCCAGGCCGTACGGTGCCCCGGCCTCGGCCACGGCGCCCCACCGCGTCCCCGCGGGGACGCGCGCCACGCGACTCCGCGCGTCGATCTCGACGGCGCCGCCCAGCTCCGTCCGGATCAGCACCGCGCCGTCCATGGGACGGGTGGCCGCCGAGGCGTGGCCGGTGGCGTGCACGCGTACCTGCAGTCCTTCGGACTCGGCGTGCCGGATCGCGTCACGGACCTGGTCGATCGTGTGCGCGGTGACCGCCGCCGCCGGCCGGGCCGGAGCGGCCAGGTTGAAGACCTGCGTCGCGGCGTCGTACGCCGCGTCCCCGGGCAGCGCGATGCTGGTGTCCTGTTCGCCGAGCGTGGTCATGGGTGACGTGCCTCCGTTCGCGGGGCAGCGGCGACGGCTGCCCGTTCGGGCTGCGGCTCCACAAGTTCGGGCACCGGACGAGGCCGTGCCGGACCAGCCGGTGCCGGCCCGCGCCCGGAGAGATATCGCCGATGAGATCGTCACATCGGCCTCCCGCCGAGTCTTCTTCCCGCGTGCTCAGCGGGTCGCGCGGGCGCGTCCGGTTCTTCCCATGTGCCCGGCGGGTCGCGCGGGCGCGTCCGGTTCTTCCCGCGCCTCTCCGCGTCGCGGGCCTTTCACCGGGGCCGGATCCGCATCGGCCGGGCGGTCGAATCGGGCAATTCAGGAGATGCTCGCCCGTCGTCCGCTGCTCAATCATGGGCCTCAAGGTGGACCGCGCCCCCGATGACCCACGCGGGCACCGACCCGAGCCCCATGGCGTACGGCCAGGCGAACATGCTCCGGCGATCACCGCTCGGCACGCACCCCGAGTGCGCGGCCGATCGGGCCGCCATGCCCTGACAAGCAGGAGGAGATCGAATGAAGAGCAAAACCGTAATCGACGTCTGGGTGGCCGACCTGACCTTTCCGGGATACATGGACCGGTGGATGAAGTGGGGGGAGGAGTTCGAGGCCGCGCATCCGGAGTACCGGATCAACATCACCGGCCAGGACTTCCGGACGTTCCCCGTGGAGATCGCCGAGGCGGCCGCCGAAGGGCGCGTGCCGGCCATCGCGGAGTACTACTTCTACATGGCCCAGGTGGCCCGCGACTCGGTCAAGCAGGACGGCAGCCCGCTGTTCACCTCGCTGGAGAAGGCGATCGCCGGCCGTACGGAGATCCTCGGCGAGCCGGTCGTGATCGACGACATCATCCCGGCGCTGCGCGAGTACTACACCTACGGCGGCGACCTGCTCTCCATGCCGTCGGTCGGCACGACGAGCCTGCTCTACGCCAACACGGACCTGCTCCGCGCGGCCGGCGTGACCGAGCTGCCGCAGACCTGGGACGAGGTCGAAGCCGTCTGCAAGACGATCGCCGCGCACGAGGGCGGCCCGTCCCACGCCATCACCTGGTCCAACCACGGCACGTTCTTCCAGCAGGCGATCGCCTCGCAGGGCGGGCTGCTCGCCGACCGGGACAACGGCAGGTCCGGCCAGGCCGAGAAGGTCGACCTCTCCTCGAAGGAGATGCTGACCTGGGTCAAGTGGTGGCAGCGGCTCCACCAGGACGGCCACTACCTCTACACCGGCAAGATGCCGGACTGGGAGGGCACCCTCAGGGCCTTCGCCGACCAGGAGGTGGCGATCAGGATCTCCTCGTCCAACGACGTCAACTACATGGTCCAGACGGCCAAGAGCCGCGGGTTCGGCATCGAGGCGGGCATCTTCCCCTACAACGATCACGTCCCGTATGTCGGCAACGCGGTCGCCGGCACCTCCCTCTGGCTGGCCGACGGCCTCGACGAGGCCACCCAGGACGGCGCGCTGGCGTTCCTGCAGTTCCTGCACAACCCGCGCAACGCCGCCGACCGGCACAAGGCGAACAGCTTCATCCCGCTCACCCACGCCTCCTACGACCTGCTGGAGGAGGAGGGCTGGTTCGACGAGCACCCCTACCACCGGGTGGCCAGCGAGCACGTCAACAGGTATCCCGGCCGGGGGAACGGCGGCGGGGCCAACGCCAAGGACGGCGCGCCGCCGTCGCAGGGAGCGCTGTTCGGCGACTTCGCCGGAGCCCAGGATGTCATGACGCACGCCATGGGCGACGTGCTGGCCCACGGAGCCGACCCCGACACGCGGTTCGCCGAGGCCACCGCCGAAGCCCAGCAGTTGCTGGACGACTACCACGCCGACCGCGCCGCCGCGGGTCCGCGCAGCCCCAACAGCCTGAGGGTGGAGTACTTCAGGGACGCCGAACCGTATTCGGGTGCCGACCTGGAAAACATCGTTCAGCTCAGCCGCTGATCTCAGCCTGCGAAGAAAGCAATTTGAAAGATGCGGTCGTGCCGTCCGGCGCGCACGCTTTCTGACAAGACCGAGCTGAAACAGGAGTCGAAATAGTGAGCACTATGACGAAAGGATCAGTGACGTGACTGCTGGCGAAGTACCGACCAAAGCTGGACGGCGGGAGTGGCTTGGGCTGGCGGTGCTTGCCCTGCCCACTTTCGTCGTAGCCATCGACCTGTTCGTGCTGTTACTCGCGCTGCCGAACCTGGCCACCGACCTGGGCGCGAACAGCACCCAGCAGCTGTGGATCATGGACATGTACGGGTTCCTGCTCGCCGGGTTCCTCGTCACGATGGGCACTCTCGGCGACCGGATCGGCCGGCGCAAGCTGCTCCTCATCGGCGCGGCCGCCTTCGGCGTGGCCTCGCTGCTGACCGCCTACTCCACGAACCCGGGCATGCTGATCGTCTCCCGCGCGCTGCTGGGCGTCGCCGGGGCCACCCTGGGCCCGTCCTGCCTGGCGCTGATCGTCACCATGTTCCAGGACGCCAAGCAGCGGGCCGCCGCCTTCGGCGTGTGGGGCGGCACCTTCACCCTGGGCGCACTGCTGGGCCCGGTCATCGGCGGCGTGCTGCTGACCAACTTCTGGTGGGGTTCGGTGTTCCTGCTGGGCGTGCCGGTCATGGTGATCGTGCTCATCGCGGGGCCGAAGCTGCTGCCCGAATTCCGTAACAGCCAGGCCGGCCGGCTCGACCTGACCAGCGTGGCCCTGTCCCTCATCGGCATGCTGGCGCTGGTGTACGGGATCAAGCAGCTGGTCCGCGACGGCTGGGAGGTGCTGCCCGTGGTCGCGGTGGTGGTCGGCCTGGTGGCCGGGGTGGCGTTCGTCCGCCGCCAGAACCGCCTGGAGAACCCGCTGCTGGACCTGCAGCTGTTCAAGAACCGCGCCGTCGGCACCGCGCTGATCGGTCAGCTGTCCTACAGCAGCACCGGCGGCGGCATGATGCTGTTCATGATGTTCTACCTGCAGCTGGTGCAGGGAATGTCCACACTGCAGGCGGGTCTGGCGCTGATCCCCGGAATGGCCGCGGCGACCCTGGGCTTCCAGGTCGGTCCCAAACTGGCCAACCGGTTCCGTCCCGCCTACGTCATCGCCGCGGGCATGGCGGGCATCGTGGCCGTGCTGCTGGTCTTCACCCAGGTCGGCGTCACCAGCGGAACCGCCACCCTGATCATCGGCTTCGCCGTCCTGTCCTTCTGCGGCGCCCCGCTGATCGCGCTGGGCACCAACCTGGTGGTCGGCTCGGCCCCGCCGGAGAAGGCGGGCTCGGCCGGCTCCCTCACCCAGCTGAGCACCGAGTTCGGCGGCACCCTGGGCATCGCCATCCTCGGCACCATCGGCACCGCCGTCTACCGCAACCAGATCGCCGACACCCTGCCGGCCGGCATCCCGGCTCCCGCGGCCGCCGCGGCCGGCGACAGCCTCGCCGCGGGCACCGCCGCCGCCAGCCAGCTGCCCGAGCCGGTGGCGACCTCGCTGCTGACCCCCGCCTACCAGGCCCTCGTCGACGCCCTGCACTCCGTCTCGATCATCGGCGCCGTCCTGATCGGCATCGTGGCCGTCCTGGTCGCCGTCCGGCTCAGGCACGTGCCCCCCGTCGGCCAGACGGCCCCGGAGGCTCCCCCCGCCGACCCGGCTCCCGCCGCCGAGAGCGAGGACACGGCACTCGTGAACGCCGGTGGATCGGCGTCGAAGGTGGATGATAGAGCGGCTGTCAATAACTCCTCTATTTAGGGGAACGGGCCCCGGCTGTACGCGTTCTCGGGAGAGTTGCCTATTTCGCCATAATCTGACCGCGAAAATGGAATAATAGAGTCACAGAATGACTCTTCACACACATAGTCATGGAGGTAAGTGAATGGGTGCCACGAAGGCAGACACTCTGAAAGTGCCGGGCGCGACGCTGTACTACGAGATCCGGGGATCTGGTCCGCTGCTGCTGATGATCGCCGGTGGTCCGGCGGACGCCAGCACGTTCGAGGGCGTCGCCGAAGCTCTGGCCGACCGCTACACGGTCCTCAGCTTCGACAACCGGGGCACCTCGCGCAGCACCCTGGACGGCCCGCCGCCGGAGACCCTCTCCATCGAGGTCCAGAGCGACGACGCCCACCACGTGCTGAAGGCATTCGCCACCGAACCGGCCTACGTGCTGGGCTGTAGCGGTGGCGCGCTGACCGCGCTGGACCTGGTCGCCCGCTATCCCGAGCAGGTCCGGGCCCTGGTCGCGCACGAGCCGCCGGCCATGACCCTGCTGCCTGACAGCGAGCGCTGGCAGGCGACCTTCCAGGACGTGTACGACACCTACGTCAGCGAGGGCCTCGGCCCGGCGGGGCAGAAGTTCATGGCCACTCTGGCCGTGGAGGGCGAGGACAGCCCGCCCCCGCAGATGCCGGACATGTCGCAGATGTCGCCGGAGATGCTGGAAGCGATGGGGAGGATGCAGGCCAACACCGAGTTCCTCTTCGCCCACCAGCTGCGGACGACCATCAACCACGTCCCCGACGTCGCCGGGTTGAAGGCGGCCTCGACCCCCGTCTTCGTGGCGGTCGGGGAGGGGTCGGTGGGGCAGATGCCCCACCAGGCCGGCCTCGCGCTCGTCGAGCGACTGGGGACCTCACCGGTGTACGTCCCCGGCGACCACCAGGGTTTCGCCACCCACCCCGGAGGGTTCGCCGAAGTAGTGCACAAGTCCTTCCAGGAGAGCTAGCCGGGATTTCCGACCGAGCTCGGTAGGGCACCGCGGGCTCCTCGCCGTCATCGTCGGCGAGGAGCCCGCGCGCGTTCCGGCGGACGTCCTTCGGCGGGCGCCGAGCGTGGCGGCCTGCCTCCGCGCCGCGCCGCGCCGCACCGGACCGGACCCGGCGCGGCGCGGCCTGGTGCGGGAGCCGGGAGCTGAGAGCCGGGAGCGGTCAATCCGCAATCCCGAAGATGTGCCGGGAAGGGCTCCGGCGTGACGATTGAACCGCGCATCCGGCGATCGGCGGCGAGCCGGCGCTGTGATCGCGGCGGTCCGTGCGCCTTGCGAAGGAGGAAGACGTGTTGGCAGACGAAGACGGGGTGGGCGCCAAGCTGTGGGCCATGGCGCATCTCGCGACCCCGATGGTACTGCGCGTGGCGGCGACATTGCGGATCGCCGACCACATCGCCGCCGGACTGCGCACCGCGCCGGAGCTGGCCGAGGCGGTGAACGCCGACGCCGACGCGCTCGACCGCCTGATGCGGTATCTCGCCGCCAGGGACGTGCTGAGCCGTGACGAGGCCGGCCGGTACGCGCTGACCGCCCGGGGCGAGGCGCTACGTGACGATCACCCCGCGGGCATGCGCGCCCTGCTCGACGTCGACGGCGCGGTCGGCCGCATCGAACTGTCCTTCGTCCAGCTGCTGCACAGCGTCCGTACGGGCGAGGCCGCCTACCCGGTCCAGTTCGGCCGGCCCTTCTGGGAGGACCTGGCGGCCGATCCTGCGCGTGCCGACTCCTTCAACGGGTGGATGAGCGCCAACGTCCCGGCGCGGGCACCCGGGCTTCTCTCGTGCTACGACTGGGGGTCGCTGGGACACGTGGTCGACGTCGGCGGCGGCGACGGTTCACTGCTGATCGCGCTGCTGACCGAGTACCCGGAGCTGCGGGGCACGGTTCTGGACCAGCCGGACACCGCCGAGGTCGCGCGGAAGTCATTGGCGGCGGCGGGTCTGGCCGACCGCGCCGACGTCGTGGCCGGAAGCTTCTTCGACCCACTGCCGCCGGGCGCCGGAGGCTACGTGCTCTCGTGGATCATCCATGACTGGAACGACACCGCCGCGCGTGCGATCCTGCGGCGTTGCGCGGAAGCGGCGGGTCCCGACGGCACCGTGTTCGTCCTGGAGACCATCGACGCCGGCGGCGGGGCGCCGCACACCGGAATGGACCTGCGGATGCTCGTCCACTGCGGCGGCAAGGAGCGCGGGGTCGCCGAGATCACCGCACTGGCCGCCGGCTCCGGGCTCAGGACGGTCGCGGTGTATCCCGCGGGCAAGCTGTCGATCATCGAACTGAAGCCCATCCCGTAGATCTTCACCGGCGAAGGCCGTACGGCCGCCGCCGGTCGAGCCCGATCGGGGCGTCGATGCGATGGTCGCCGGCGCCCCGATCGCCTATCGGTAGGTTGACATAGGTATGTGTTGATACCTGTTGTGGGAGGTGTGCCCGCCTCCAGCGCGTCCTCTCAGGACATCGACCACGTGGCCTCCGCACTCGTGGCGAGCCTGCCCGCGCTGCACAGGGCTCTTGAGCGGCAGGCCGGCCAGGAGTTCCCGCATCCCAGGCTTCCGGAGGGCCGGCTCGCGCTGCTGTGGCTCGTCGAGGAGCGCGAGGGGATCACGGTCCGCGAGGCCGCCGACGCGCTGTTGATGAAGCCGAACAACGTCAGTGCCCTGGTCTCGCAGCTCACCGAGCTGGAGCTGCTGGAGCGCAGGCAGGACCCCGCCGACAAGCGGGTCGCCCATCTTTACCCCATGGCCACGGCCACGGCCATGGCCCGGCAGCGGCTCGCCGAGGTCCGGCGGCTCAAGACGGCCTACGTGGCGCGCGCTGCACGCCCTCACGGACGGGGAGCGGGATGCCCTGGGCTCGGCCCTGGGCGCGCTGACGTCCCTGAGCCGGCATCTCCCCTCCACCGCCGACTGACTCCGCGCGGTTTCCTTCACCGGACGTCTGTGGCCGGACGTCTGTGACCGGACGTCGCCATGTGCCCGCGGCCACCCCGTAGTCCCCGGCTCGTCTCTTCGACAACGCCTATCTCGTCGCGGTGGCCGCTGCCCTGATCCTGGGCGGCAAGCTCGGCGACCGCTCCGGGCGGCGGACGTACTACATGATCGGGGCCGTCGGGTCCACCATCGCCTCGGTCGCGATCCTGGCCGCGGTCGGCGTACGACGCAACCCCGAGGCCACTCGCCACTGAGGGCCGACGGGCTGCTCCGGCCCGGCCGGGGAACGCGCAGGTCTCCACGGAGATGGTGGCCTCGCCCGTCGGCCGGGCCGTTCGCATTCCCTTCCGTCCGCTCATGCGCGGGCACGGAGCCGCGGCCTTCTCGTCGGCGGCCGGTGAGGTGACGGGTCGCGTCCACGCCCGGATGAGCGCTTCGACGGACACGGGCCACCCCGGCGCCAAAACGCCTGCCGGCGTGGGCCCTCCAGTATCAAAACGCCTGTCGGCGTGGGGACTCCAGTATCAAAACGCCTGCTGGTGCGGGCCGCCTCAGTACTGAAATGCCTGTTAGGGGATTTTTCCGACACAGCCCATCCTGGTCGGTGATTGCCAGGACCCAATAACCGGCAGCCGGACCGGCCGCACCCCATGGCCGGAACCCAAGGCCAGGGCATTGCCCCCGGTCACAGCCGTCACCCTGTACGGCTCCGGCCCGGCTGCGGCGCCTCTTCTCATGTGGAGAGGGGATCCGTCCAGTGTTTCGGCTGACAGGAAACGGCTACCCCCAGGCAGCTTACTGACCCTGACACACCTGGTTTGCAACCAGTCGAATCAGCAGAATTTGGTGTGCAAGGACAAAACAACAACAACAAACCACCACCCCAACCGAAAGGCCAAACAATGCACAACACCAACAACACCAACAAGAACAAGAACAAGCTCATCGCCAAGCTCGGCGCCACCGCCGCCCTGGCCCTCGGCCTCGGCCTCGCCTTCCAGCCCGCCGCCGGCGCCACCACCACCGCATCCCCCGCCTCCTCCGGCGCATCGATCACGGCCGCCGCCATCTCCGTCGCCCCCGCCACCGGCCTGACCGACAACACCACCGTCACCATCACCGCCACCGGCCTACAGCCCGGCAGCGTCTACCACCTCGGCCAGTGCGCCGCCGTCCGCCCCGACGCCTTCGCCTGCAACGCCGCCACCAACGTCGACGTCACCGCCTCCGCCACCGGCACCCTCAGCAAAACCCTCACCGTCCGCACCGCCTTCACCGGCAGCGCCGCCGACGGCACCACCTGGCCCATCAACA
>NZ_FOQY01000055.1 GCF_900113865.1 Streptosporangium canum
CCCAGCGGGTCACGCTGCATTCGTGGAGCTTCGCCCAACTGGGCGGCTTCATCGCCTACAAGGCCCGACGGGCCGGGATCGCCGTTATCCATGTCGATCCGGCCTACACCAGCCGGCAATGCTCGGCCTGCGGGCATACCGATCGGGCCAACCGGCCGGAGCAGGCCGTCTTTTCCTGTACGTCGTGCGGTTTCGCTGAGCATGCCGACGTCAACGCAGCCCGTAACATCGCCGCGCGCGGTGTAGCGGGCTGGGCAGTGAGTCACGCTGCCTGACGCGGACCAGACCGTCGAAGCCATCGACGGCGAGGAGCTGCAAGCTCGGTCGTTTACGGCCGAGAAGTTGACCATCAAGCGCGGGTCGATTCGCCCTTCGATCCGCATAGGAGGCAGCAGGTCAACGACGGGAACCGGCACCCGTTCGCATCCACCGAGTGCCTGTTCTACGCGCTCCCAGGCGCCATCTTCGGACCACTCGACGAAGTACTTCGACGCGGTGCTCGTCGAGCCGTATACCGCCCGGAGAGCAGGCCATGCACATCCGGAACGAGCCTTGTGCAGGATGGCGTTAACTACGCGCCTGATGGTGCCGTTCCGCCCCGCTGGGAGCAGCGGCTCAATCTTCCGCCACCGTTCATCCGTGAGGTCCGCCGCTGGGACGCCAAGGCCCGCGCTGCGGTACCAGGTCTGCACCGTGCAGGGAACTCCAGACTTGCGCGCCGGAACCGGACCTTCCACGTACACCTTGATGTCGAGGAGGGAGGGGATGTCGGCTTGTTCCATCGGCGTCACGTCGGTCAGCTGGAAGCGTGCCAGCTCTGCGAGTCTTTGAAGATCTTGAGCCCGCCGGTCAGTCTCCTCCAGCTCCGAGAGCCAGACGGCTGCTTCGTTACGCATCTGCTGCAACTGAGCAAGTTCGGCGTTGAGCGTGGTAGTGGCCTCTGCGATGGCATCGCCCGCCGCTTCCGCAGTGAGCCCCCGGACAGCGGCTTGCTTGGCCGAAGCGGCGATCACGGCAGCCATGGCGCTGTTCTGCACCACGATCTGCCGATCCAGTTCGTTGATGCGCTCTGAATGCGCGGCCGCGTCTCCCTGTGCCATACCGACCCAATCGGCAGCCAGCATCTCCAGCCGTCGAGGATCACGCAGGAGGCCGACGACCTCGGCCCAGACACGTGATTCAAGGGCTGGGGCATCGATGTAGGAGCACCCGCAGACCGGATCTCCGGGGATGGTCGGTGCCTTCCCGCTGCACCTGTATGCGCGCCCGAGGCCGGGGATCGAGTCGCGGTTGATTCCTGTGTACGTGGCACCGCAGAGGCCGATGACACGCCCGGTCAACGGGTAGAACGCCCGCCGGCCATCTGTCCGTAGGGTACGGGTGGCGGCCTTTCGGAGCGTGGCGGATTCTTCTCCGGACAAGATCCGGGGAAGTGTGATGGTCACGGGCTCGCCCCAGATGGGATTACCGGCAGGGTCGGTCTTGGCGTTTTCCCCACGGAAGATGATTGTCCCGTCGAGGATCGCCCGAGAGAGAATCCGATCCCGGAGGTTGGCTTGCGACCACGGCTTGCCCGACCTTGTGGTGATGCCCTGGGCATTGAGTCGGACGGCAGCTTTCCTCATGCTGAGCCCGTCCTCAACGATCATCCGATAGACGAGACGGATCACCTCGGACTCGTCATCATCGGTGATCAGCTGGGAGCCCTTGAGTCCCTTGCCCTGGACGCGGTAACCGAAGGGTGGTGGCCCGCCGATGTGCGGCGAACCGGCATCGTGAGCCTTCTCCTGGAGGCCGCCCTGTGTCCGGGCGCGGATGTTCTCCCACTCCGACTCTGCGTAATCGGCCTCACGGCGCATCTGCGCGCGGCCTTCCGCAGTGGTGTTGTCGATGTTCCGACTGACCAGGGCAACGAAGATCCCCATGTCTTCGAGCGCCCACACCCAGCGCCAGAACGCGCGCCCAACCCGTCCGATGCGGTCGCCCTTCTCGACGACGACCACATCGAACATCTGCTCGGCCGCATCCCGCATCAGGCGGTCGAAGTTGGGCCGCTGGCCCATCTCCTTGGAACCGGAGACACCCTTGTCACTGTACGTGGTTACATGGGTCCAGTTCTTGCCGTCGATGTACCGGCTGTTCTTCCGGCACTGACTCGCGAGGCCGTACCCGAGTCGCTGTTCTTCGGTGCTGACCCGCAGGTAGTCCACCGCGCGCAGTGTTCGGATCGAGGTTGTGTGCGAGGAAGCATCGAACGCGGCGCCCATGGGTGTGCTTTCATTGCTCACGTCGACTCCAGACAGTCGGCCAGCCCCGGGGCGGTTGCAGCCGTCGCCGGGGCGCTGTGTTTTTCAGCAGCCTACTCAGCAGATTGACGTTCCGTCGGGTTCTTGGGAATCTCACCGAATCGGACGCGGGGACCGAAAAGAATTCGTGGGAGACGGACGCTCTTTGCCGGTTCGAGAGCCTTTTCTTGTATCCAAACCACCCTCACTCGCGGCATTTCGGCCCCTTTTGTCCGGAGCCAGTCGAGCGCCCATAGCGAACTCGCGCGCAGTGGCGAGGTCTTCGGCGATCCCTGCTGCGAGGAGCATTTGGGCGGGGGTGTGGCCGGAGCTGGCGTAGCGCCAGGTTGCTTCTGTGGCGATGCCGTCGTCCCAGTCCGCATACAGGGTGGGCGCCGCGGCTGCGCGGCGGTGGTCGGTCCGCGATCCCGAGGCGGGCTGCCTGTCCACCGTCGGGAACGTGATCTGGTGCGTCGTGGCCGGGATCTGGCTGGCCATCGGGCACCTGCTGACCTCGATCCCGCTGTTCCTGTCGATCATCGGCATCCCGCTGGGGATCGCGAACATCAAGCTGATCCCGGTGTCGTTGCTGCCGCTGGGCGCCCGGATCGTCGACGCCGACGACCCCCTGGCGTTTTATCGCAGGTAGCACGGGTAGTGGACCCGAGATTCGATCGTTGCCGGACGAAGTCGTGATCAAGCACCACTAGGAAATACCGTTGTGTGCCATGACGTCCACTGATGCTCCGGCGCACCGGCCCGGGCCCGACAGGCGCTCACCGCGTGGGCGCAGGGCCAGGCTGCGTGCCGGGCTCTCCTGGGTGCGCGGGACGGGCACCTGGGCACTGGGATCCGCCACCGTGAACGCGGGCGTCACCTACCGGGTCACCGGCCTGGCCGGTGAGGCGGCGTTCTTCGCGCTGCTGTCGCTGCCGCCGTTCATGCTCGGCCTGATCGGCGTGCTCGGCCAGCTCACCCGGGTGTTCGGCCCGGAGACGCTGCAGAACGTCAGGGACTGGATCGACGCGCAGGCGCACCTGCTGTTCACCGACAACGCCGTGGACAGCGTCGTCACCCCGCTCGTCGAGGACGTGCTGAAACCCGAGAACCAGGTCTCGCTGATCTCGCTGGGCTTCCTGCTGGCGCTCTGGTCGGGCTCGCGGGCGCTGTTCGTCTACGTGGACCTGATCTCGGTCGCCTACGGGCTCGGCGAGGAACGCGGCATCATCCGCACCCGCCTGATGTCCTTCGGCTTCTACCTCGCGGGCCTGCTGGTCGGCCTGCTCGTCATGCCGGTCCTGGTCCTCGGCCCCGCCGCGCTGCGCGGCGCCCTGCCTCCCGACTACGCCCCGCTGGTCGACATCCTCTACTGGCCGGTGGTCATCATCGGCTCGGTGTTCTTCCTCACCCTGCTGTACCACGTGAGCGTGCCGGTGCGCACGCGCTGGTGGCGCGAGCTGCCCGGGGCCGTGCTCGCGTTCATCATCTGGATCGCCTGCGCCGCGGTGCTGCGCGCGGTGCTCGCCGCCTGGTTCTCCCCCGTCTCCATCTACGGCTCGCTGGCCGCTCCGATCGCGGTGCTGCTGTGGCTCTACATCACCGCGCTGGCCGTGCTCATCGGAGCCACGCTCAACGCCGAGGTGGACCGGCTCTGGCCGGTGGACGGAGCGGGCCGCGCCGGCCGCGCCGGCTAGTCCGCTATCGTCTATGACGCGACTGGCGCATTGGGTGGGAGAGACCACCGGGGAGCGGAATGGCGAAGGCCGTGCGCCTGGGTCTTCGCACGACGTCAACGATGACAGAGGAGTGAAGGCGCCATGAGTTCTCTTTCCAGCGTCGATCCGCAGATCGCCGAACTCATCAAGGCGGAGGAGCGGCGTCAGGCCGACACCGTCAAACTGATCGCCTCGGAGAACTACGTCTCCAGGGCCGTCCTCGAGGCCACCGGCACGGTCCTGACCAACAAGTATTCCGAGGGTTACCCCGGCAAGCGGTACTACGAGGGCCAGCAGGTCATCGACCAGGTCGAGACGCTCGCCATCGAGCGGGCCAAGTCCCTGTTCGGCGTGAACCACGCCAACGTCCAGCCCTACTCCGGCTCGCCCGCCAACCTCGCCATCTACCTGGCCTTCCTGAAGCCGGGCGACACGGTGATGGGGATGGGCCTGCCGTTCGGCGGCCACCTCACCCACGGCTGGTCGGTCTCCGCCACCGGCAAGTGGTTCAACCCGGTCCGCTACGGCGTGCGCCAGGACACCGGCCGCGTCGACATGGACGAGGTCCGCGAGATCGCCCTCCGCGAGCGGCCCAAGCTGATCTTCTGCGGTGGCACCGCGATCCCGCGCACCATCGACTTCCCGGCCTTCGCCGAGATCGCCCGCGAGGTCGGCGCGGTGCTCGCCGCCGACATCGCGCACATCGCCGGCCTGGTGGCCGGCGGCGCCCACCCGTCGCCGGTCGGTCACGCGGACGTCATCTCCACCACCACCCACAAGACCCTGCGCGGTCCCCGCGGCGCGATGCTCATGGCCACCGCCGACGAGCACGCCACCGCGCTCAACAAGGCCGTCTTCCCCGGTCTGCAGGGCGGCCCGCACAACCACACCACCGCGGCCATCGCGGTGGCGTTGAAGGAAGCGGCGACCGACGACTTCAAGGACTACGCCCGGCAGGTCGTCCTGAACGCCCAGGCGCTGGCCGAGGAGCTCAAGGGGCGCGGCTTCGACCTGGTCTCCGGCGGCACCGACAACCACCTCATCCTGTTCGACCTGACCCCGAAGGGCATCGGCGGCAAGCCCGCCGCCCAGGCCCTGGACCGGGCCGGCCTGGAGACCAACTACAACACCGTGCCCTTCGACACGCGCAAGCCGTTCGACCCGTCGGGCATCCGCATCGGCACCGCCGGTGTGACCAGCCGGGGCATGGGCGTGACCGAGATGCGGCAGATCGGCGCCTGGATCGACCAGGTCGTCACCGCCCTGGCCAAGGGCGAGGACGAGGCCGAGCACGTCATCACCCGGGTCCACAGCGAGGTCACCGAGCTGACCTCGCACTTCCCGGCACCCGGCCTGTGAGCTGAGCCGTCAGGGCCCCGGGACCTCCGCGTCCCGGGGCCTTCCGCGTCCGCCGCGCCGTACGGAGCGGGGGACGCGGGGCCGCGCGGACCGAGGCCCGGCGCGCGGTTATATGAGTTGCGGGGAGAGGGTGGGGCTGCGCTAATCTGCTGCTGCAGACGCCATCCGGCATGACCGGTGGCCACGGATTCTGGAGGTGAGGACTATGCGGGTCGTTCTGTCGAGCCTGCCATCCAACAACCTCCGGGTGCCCGTCTAGCCCATTTCACGCAGGGGCGCCCGGCTTTCCCAAAGGGTGTACCCACGTTGTCTTCGCCAGTGTCATCTGATTCTTCCGTTCTCTCCTCGCTCGGCTGGAACGACTCTCTCGCCGCCGAGCTCCCCGCCGGTCTCCTCCCCGCCCGGGTGGCCCGCGTCGACCGCGGCGCCGCCGAGGTGCTGTCCGCCGGCGGTCACTCCCAGGCCCACTACAGCGCCCAGGTACGGCGGGCCGCCGCCGCCGACCCCGTCGCGCTGCCCTGCGTGGGGGACTGGGCAGGGCTCCGGCGGCTGCCCGAGGGCCGCTTCGAGCTTGAGGCGGTGCTGCCCCGCCGTACCGCGTTCGTGCGCGGCGGCGTCGCCAGGGTCTCCCGGGGCGGTCTGTCCGGCGACTCCCAGGGGCAGGTGCTCGCGGCCAACGTCGACGTCGTCTTCGTCGCCGAGCCCGCCCTGCACGCCACCGACACCGCCGACCTGGGCCGGATCGAGCGGCTGCTCGCGCTGGCCTGGGAGAGCGGCGGCCTGCCGGTGGTGCTCGTCACCAAGTCCGACCTCGTCGGGGAGGGGCTCGACTTCCTGATGCGGGAGGTCGCCACGGCGGCGCCCGGGGTGGACGTGCATCCGGTCTGCTCGATCACCGGCGAGGGGGTCGAGATCGTGCGCGGTTATCTGGAGGGAACGCGCACCGCCGTGGTGCTCGGTGCTTCGGGCGCAGGCAAGTCCACGCTGGTCAACGCCCTCGCCGGGGGCGATGTGATGCAGACCCAGCAGGTCAGGGCGGGCGACGGCCGGGGGCGCCACACCACCGTGCACCGCGAGCTCATCCCGCTCAAGGACGGCGGCCTCATCATCGACACGCCTGGCATCCGCCGTGTCGGCCTGTACGACATGGGCGAGGGCGTGGACATGGTCTTCTCCGACATCGAGGACCTCGCCGAGCGGTGCAGGTTCGCCGACTGCGGGCACGACAGCGAGCCCGGCTGCGCGGTGATCGCCGCCATCGAGGACGGCACGCTGCCCGAGCGGCGGCTGGAGAGCTGGAACAAGCTCCAGCGGGAGGCCGCCTGGATGGCGTCCAGGAGCGACGCCCGGCTCCGCAAGGAGCTGCAGAACAGGTGGAAGGTCATCCACAAGGAGATGCGGAAGCCCGGCCGGAGCCGTCCGTGACCTCCGGGGTGTGAGCCCGGCCGGCCGGTAGGCAGGCGCGTCCGCTCCCGCCCGAGACCGTCCTCCGGCGCGGAAGGGGCGGGCGCGGACGCGCGTCCGCCCGCTCGGCGACGGTTGTGTCGCCCCAGGTCTGACTACTCTTACTCAGAGTTGAGTTTTGACTACTCTGAGTAGGCAAACCTTTAGGTGTGATCGCAGGCCTGCGCGGATGCATGCCGTCCCGGCGCCGCCGGACGGCTCGGTGGGTCGCGATCCTCGTCTGCCTCGGGCTCTTCCTGGGCTGGCACGAGAGTGTCCCGAGGCTGCCCGGGGGCGTGGCCGCCGAGATCGTCGCGTCCGAGGTGCAGCCCGTCGACGAGGTGCCCTCCACGCCCGTCACCCGTCACATCCAGGGCAAGCGCGATCCCCGTACGCAGGCCAGGGGGCCCGTGATGCCGGGCGCCTGGGGGGCGGTCCCGCCCGTGAACGGGGGGCCGGCCCGCAGGCCCGCCGCCGGGGGCTCCCCGGCCACACCGCAGGCCGAGGCCGATCGGCTGACCCTGCTGAGCATCTCTCGCATATAGGTCCGGCGGCTCGCCGTCCGGATCAGCACAGCACGCCCCATGCGAGGAGATAGCTCATGCGAGAGATTCACACGGTCACCGAGGCCTGGGACTTCCAGTGCCTGCGCTGCCTGCACGTCTGGGAGGACGTCTACGAGGCCTGTCACGCCGACGACGGGCGTCCGGTCGTGTGGCGCAGGCGGGGAATCGTCACCACCGCGCCCTGGGCCGACCAGACCTGCCCCGGCTGCTCCGCTCCCCAGGTCAAGCCACTGCCCGCACGGGGCCGGCGCGACATTCCGAGGGTCCCGCCGCAGGGTTGACCCGTCTGCGGGCGGTCGATGATGGCTTACAGTTGGAGGGACGGTAAGCGGTCGTCCGGGTAGGCGGCTGCCGGTATGGCTCGCCGGCGGTGACCTTCCTCACAGGGTGTCCCTCGGCATATCGCCGTGCGGAACACCCTGACCGTACACAACGACGTGTGATCTCGCAGGGGAATCAGCGAGATCACACGCGAGGGGAAAGCCGGGTGGAGGTACTGCTCAGGCGACGGCGCTGATGCCGGCGCTGGCGGCGCGGCGCATGCGACGGCGACGCTCGGAGGCGCGCTCGTCCTCGTTCAGACCGCCCCAGGTGCCGTACTTCTCCGGACGGGACAGTGCGTAGTCGAGGCATTCGGCGCGTACGGGGCACTGGGCACAGATGGCCTTGGCCTTACGCTCGCGAATGTCACGCTCAGGCTGACGCTCGCCGTCGGGACCGAAGAAGAGCACGAGGTCCTCGCCCCGGCACGCGGCGTCATCCTGCCAGCCCCAGCTGGGCCGGGGCCGGGCGGTCTGCCGACGTACCTGAGACATGAGAAAACCACCTTTTAGTGAGGGTATTTCGGGTTGATGCCGCATTGGACGTTTACGACGTCCCTGTGTCCAACGCCTGGATTGGCCGTGATGTTCCCTCAGGTCAGGTGAGGGCGGACGTGGCGTACCGCACAGGCGCGAGCCTGTCCAGCGTGACCAGCCGATAGGTAGTGATCGTGTCGGCGCAAGCCGTACCACATGGCGTTGTTAGCGTCATGGGTTCAACCACTACCCGAAAACGAGCGTCACTACCGCGCACGAACGCCTCGGTGGTGTCGCCGTCCGACCTGGAGGATTCCACGGCCACTCCGCCGACCGAGAGCTCGCCCGTGTGGGAGCGGACGAAATGCTCGGCGGCTTGCAATGGCTCAGGGATGCCTGCGCGTCCCCGGAAACGGTCGAGGATGACCTCGCCGGACCGGTACGCGTCGGCTGCCGCGATCGCAGCAGCCTGAGACATGCTGCCGTAGTAAAGCCCGTGTGGCAAGCACACGAGGTTGGCGGCGTATCGATCGCCGCCAACATGTGATGTTTCCCATACTCTGTCTGGCAATATTTCTGCCAGAGTGCGAGCGAGGGGTAGTCCAATGCGGGCGCAGCACGCGTTGCGCTTGGCATGCGTGCAGACCAGAAAAACCGGCTCACTCACAAGTATGCAGGACTCCGGGACCACTCCGGCCACCAAAGCATCCATGTCAAGATCGTCTGGACCTGCGAGGACGCTCTCCGCGAGCCATGGCTGGGCGGCCGTGGAGTCGGCGACCATGACGTGAATGCCGGTCCCGTAGGGGCTCCGCCGCCCCGGGCGGCGGATGAGCTGGGGCCGGATGCCGAGGTGCACAGCCCGTTTGATAAGAGTGTGCACGTCCTCGGGAAGGCGGCAGTCCTCCAGGTGGGAGGCCCAGGGGCCGGAGTGCTCGATGAGCAGCCAGAACCGGGCGCCTACCGTCGCGCTGGCGAGAACCGGCAGGTCACCTGTGTGGCATCCCCGAGGGTGCGTGCAGCCCCTGACCGCCGCACCCGAAACGCTCCCCGTGGCCACCGTGCGATCCCTTCATCTTGGCTTAGGTAAGACTAACCTAATGTACCCGAGGTGTGACGCGGGGGTCGCGGGAGGTGGGCGGTGCCGGTGAGCCATAGGGCCTCCGACGGGTCCGCGTCAATAGGGCGATGTCAACCGGTGTCAATGCGCTGTTGTCAATAGGCGGGCGGAAATAGGCGGGGGGAGAAGTCGGGCGGGCGGAGGCGGGCCTGTCGAGGGGGCGCCGAGGGGGTGTCAGTACGCCAGCGCCGCCCGCGCCGCGGGCAGGGCGGCCGCCCGGTCCTCGGGGACCAGGCCGATCCGGGTCCGGCGGTCGAGCAGGTCGTCGACGTCCAGCGCGCCCTCGTGCCTGACGGCCCAGACCAGCTCGGCCCGGGTGATCCCGGTCGGCAGCGGCTCGGCCAGCGCGGGATCCTCGGCCATCAGCGCCCGCACGGCCCCCGCCTCGCTCCCGTACCGCGCCCGCAGCCGGTCCGGGACCGCTCCGACCTTCCGGACCGCCCTGGCCTCCGGGACCGCTCCGGCTCCGACCAGCGGCAGCCGCGCCGTCCGGCTGCCCCCGGCCCCGAGGCGTCCGAGCGCCACCACGCGGTCCACCGCGTCCTCGGCCATCCGCCGGTAGGTGGTCAGCTTGCCGCCCACGACCGTCACGACCCCGCTCCCTGAGGTCAGCAGCGCGTGCTCCCGGGACAGGTCGGCGGTGCGTCCTCCGGCGGCGAGCAGCGGCCGCAGCCCGGCGTAGGTCCCGGCCACGTCCTGCCGCCCGAGCGGCACGCCCAGCACGGAGTTCAGCACGTCGAGCAGGAACGCCACGTCCTCCTCCGGGGCCTGCGGGACATCCGGGACGGGGCCCTCCACCGGCTCATCGGTCAGGCCGACGTAGACCCGGCCGTCGTGCTGGGGGAGCACCAGCGCGAACCTGTTGCTCTCGCCCGGGATCGGCACGTGCAGCCCGGCCCTGAGGCCCGGCAGGGTCTCCGGGCGGAGCACCAGGTGGGTGCCGCGTGAGGGCCGCATCCGGATGTCCGGGTCGAGCTGGGCCGCCCAGACGCCGGTGGCGTTGACCACGGTCCTGGCCCGGATCGCGAAGGTGCTCCCGGTGAGCTCGTCGCGGACCCGCGCCCCGTCCCCGGCCAGCTCCAGCGCCCGGCAGCGGGTCAGGATCCTCGCCCCCCGGGACGCGGCCGTCCTGGCCAGCGCGACCACCAGCCGCGCGTCGTCGACCAGCCGCCCGTCCCAGGACAGCAGGGCGCCGCGCAGGCCGTTCGGGCTCAGCGGGGCGGCGAGGGAGAGGGCCCGGCCGGCGGAGATCCGTGCCGGGCCGGGGAGGAGCCGGCGGGGAGTGCGCGCGGCCATCCGCAGTCCGTCGCCGAGCCGGTAGCCGGTCATCACCGTCGCGGCCTGGCCGCCGGAGACCGCGGGGGTCAGCGGCAGCAGGTACGGCTGGGCCCTGACCAGGTGCGGGGCGGTGTGCCGGAGCAGGAGGCCGCGCTCCACCGCGCTCTCGTGCGCCACCCTCACCTGGCCCCTGGCCAGGTAGCGGAGCCCGCCGTGGATCATCTTGGAACTCCACCTGGAGGTGCCGAAGGCCAGGTCGTGGGCGTCGATCGCGGTCACGGACAGGCCCCGGGAGGCGGCGTCGAGCGCCGCCCCGGCGCCGGTGGCGCCCAGCCCGACCACCAGCACGTCCACCACGAGATCCCCGGCCTCGGCGAGTTCGCGCGAGCGGCGGGCGGCGTTGAGGGAGGAGTTCACGGGCGCAGGTACCTCTCCAGGAGCGTGGCCAGCTCGGCGTCCAGGTCGTCCTGGGTGAGGGGGCCGAGCATGGTCGGGCCGGACAGCAGGAAGGACTGGGCGGTCAGCAGCACGGATCCGGCCAGCGTCCCGGGGTCGCCGGGCCGTACGGTGCCCAGGGTCTGGCCTCGCGCGATCGCCGACTCGACGAGCGCGAGCATGGCCTCGTGGCTGGAGCCCCTGCGGTGGAGCAGATAGGGCAGGAGCAGTTCGGGGTCCACTTCGACGATCTTGCGCCAGAGCGGATGGTCGCGCAGCTCCCGCACCACCCCGACCGCCGCGGTGACCGGGTCCTCGGCGGCGAACCGGCTCGCGACGAGCACCCATTCGCGGGTCATCAGGTCGGCGACGAGACCGCGCACGTCGGGCCAGCGGCGGTAGATCGTCATCCGGGACAGACCGGCCCGGCGCGCCACGTCGGTGAGCGTGGTCCGCCGCACCCCGACCGCGAGCACCATCTCGCGGGCGGCGTCGAGGACCGGGTCGCCGTTTCCCATGGTCGTATTGTGACGAATGGACGTCATCTGTCACAGTGTAGAGGTGGAAACTCCGACGAACGCCGCCGAACCCATGCTCTGGTCCGGCTGGGGCGACCCCGCCAAGGCCGCCGCACTGCCCGCGCCGATCCGCGGGCTGCTACGGGACATGCTGGGCGTGCGGGCGCCGGAGACCCCGGCCGCGAGCTTCGGCGAGGTGCGGCTGCCCGTGGCGGCGCTCTCCCCGCTCGTCCTGAGCGAGCTGCGCGGCATCGTCGGCGCCGATCACGTCCGCGCCGACGACGACGCGCGCATCCGGCACACCCGGGGCAAGTCCACCCCCGACCTGATGCGCATGCGCGCGGGGGACGGCTCCGACGCCCCCGACGCCGTGGTGCTGCCCGGCTCGCACGCCGAGGTGCTGGAGCTGCTGCGGGCCTGTGCCGCGCACCGGGTCGCGGTGGTCCCGTTCGGCGGCGGCACCTCGGTCGTCGGCGGTCTGGTGGCCGCCCGGCAGGGCTTCGCCGGGGTCGTCGCCCTCGACCTGGCCCGGCTGAACCGGCTGGTCTCGGTGGACGCCGAGTCGATGGTGGTGGAGATCGAGCCGGGGCTGCGCGCGCCGCAGGCCGAGCGGCTCCTCGCCGAGCACGGGCTCACCCTGGGCCACTTCCCCCAGTCGTTCGAGTACGCCACGCTGGGCGGCTTCGCCGCGGCCCGCTCCAGCGGCCAGGCCTCGGCGGGATACGGCCGCTTCGACGACATGGTCGTCGGGCTGACCGTGGCCACCCCCCGGGGCACCCTCGACCTGGGCCGCGCGCCCAAGTCCGCCGCCGGCCCCGACCTGCGCCAGGTGATCCTCGGCTCCGAGGGCGCCTTCGGCGTGATCACCTCTCTACGGCTCCGGGTGCGGCGCGCCCCCGCCGAGCGGATCTACGAGGGCTGGCGCTTCGCGTCGTTCGCGGCGGGGTCGGCGGCACTGCGGCGGCTCGCCCAGGACGGCCCGCTGCCCACCGTGCTCCGGCTGTCCGACGAGACCGAGACGATGATCGGCCTGGCCCGGCCGGGGGAGATCGGCGGGCCGGTGGCCGACGCGGGCTGCCTGGTCATCGCGGGCTTCGAGGGCTCCTCCGAGGTGGCCGCTCTGCGGGAGCGCGCCGCCACGGTGCTGGCCGGGCTCGGCGGCGTCCCCCTCGGCCCCGGGCCCGGGGAGTCCTGGGCGCACGGCCGCTACTCCGCGCCCTACCTGCGCGACTCCCTCCTCGCCGAGGGAGCCACCGTGGAGACGCTGGAGACCGCCGGGTTCTGGTCCAACCTGCCCCGCCTCTACGACGCCGTACGGCTGTCGCTGCACGCCTCGCTCGGCTCGCCGCTGGTGATGTGCCATGTCTCCCACGTGTACGGCACGGGCGCCTCGCTCTACTTCACGGTCGTCACGGCCCAGAGCGCGGACCCCCTGGCCCAGTGGGAGGGGGCCAAGCGGTCGGTCAACGAGGCGATCGTCGCGGCCGGCGGCACGATCTCGCACCACCACGGCGTCGGCCGCGACCACCGGGAGGCCTACGCCGCCGAGATCGGCGACCTGGGCGTGGAGATCCTGCGCGGGGTCAAGGGCCGGCTCGACCCGGAGGGGATCCTCAACCCCGGGGTGCTGATCGCCTAGCCTCCGGGGCGGTCGCGTGGACGCCTGATTGAAATCTACAATGTAAAGGCGTCGGGTCGCGCGGACCGGGTCCGCTCTCTCAGAAGACGATCACCTGGCGGACCGCCTCGCCGGTGTGCAGACGGTCGAAGCCCTCGTTGACCTCCTCCAGGGACAGCCGGTGCGACAGCAGCGCGTCCACCGGCAGGATCCCCGAGCGATACATGGAGACGAAACGCGGCACGTCCCTGCGCGGCACGCAGGAGCCGAGGTAGCTGCCCTTGAGCGTCCGCTCCTCGGCCACCAGGCTGAGCGCGGGCAGGGCGAGCTCCCGGGACGGGTCGGGCAGGCCGACGGTCACCGTGGTGCCGCCCCGGCCGGTGGCCAGGTATGCCTGCCGCAGGACCGCGACCACCCCGGTGGTGTCGATGACCTTCTCCGCGCCGCCGCGGGTGATCTCCCGGACCGCCTCCACGGCGTCCGGGCCGCCCGCGACGGCGTGGGTCGCGCCGAGCTCGCGCGCCAGGGCCCGCTTGGACCCGACCACGTCCACCGCGATCAGCGTGGCGGCCCCGGCGGCCTTGGCGGCGATCAGCGCGGCCAGCCCCACCCCGCCCAGCCCGAACACCGCGACGCTGTCGCCGGGGGCGACCCGGGCGCTGTGGAAGGCGGCGCCCGCGCCGGTCAGCACGGCGCAGCCGAACAGGGCGGCGATCTCGAAGGGCAGCCGGGGATCGACCCGGACCGCCGAGCGCGCCGACACCACGATGTGCTCGGAGAACGCCGACACCCCCAGATGGTGCCGGGGCCGTCCGCCGTCGGCCCCGGTGAGGCGCAGTCCGCCGCCGAGCAGCGTGCCGTTCCCGTTGGCCTCGGCGCCCGGCTCGCAGAGCGCGGGACGTCCACCGGCGCAGTGGGGGCAGTGCCCGCAGGCGGGGACGAACGCGAGCACCACGTGGTCGCCCGGGGCGAACTCGGTGCCGCCGCCGGTCGCGACCACCTCGCCCGCCGCCTCGTGGCCGAGGGCCATCGGCAGCGGCCGGGGCCGGGAGCCGTCGATCACCGAGAGGTCGGAGTGGCACAGGCCCGCCGCGCCCACCCGGACGAGGAGCTCGCCGGGGCCGGGCGGGTCCAGGCGCAGGGACATGACCTCCAGGGGGCGCGACGACGCGTAGGGGGCGGGACGCCCCGACTCCACGAGGACGGCCGCGCGTGTCGCGGTGCTCATCGACTGCCTCCAGGGTGGGAAGTGCGGGCTCCGGCCGCGTGTGTCGCGGTGCTCATCGACTGCCTCTCCGGCGTGGGGGAGTGCGGGCTCCGGCCGCGGGGAGGAGACCGGCGGGGCGGTGTCGTACGGCGTCGGCCGGTCACGGGTGGCGCGGGGTGGTGCCGTACGGCGTCGGCCTGGTCACGGGTGGCGCGGGGCGCCGTCTCCGATCACCAGCTTCTCCATGGCGCCGCGCAGCGGTCCCGGGATCTCGGCGGGCCGGCGGGTCCGCCGGTCCACGAACACGTGGACGAAATGCCCCTCGGCCACGACCGTCTCGCCGTCCTCGCGGAACAGGCCGAGCTCGTAGCGGACGCTGGAGCGGCCCAGGCGCCCGATCCGGATGGCCTCGGGGAAGGAGACCGACGCCTTGTAGGCGCAGTGCGACTCGACGCACAGGCCGATGGCGTCGCCGTGGTGGATGTCCAGTCCCGCCTTCTCGATGAGCCAGGTGTTGATCACAGTGTCCATCAGCGAGTAGTGGACGGCGTTGTTGACGTGGCCGTAGACGTCGTTGTCCTTCCACCTGGTCGCGACGGTCTCCCAGTAGGCGTACACGGTAGAACTATATTCCAGAGATGCTTGGGGGCGCGCCCCCGGCTCCGCCGGCCCCGGTCCGGCGGGGCGGCGGGGCGGCGGCCCACGTCGAGCACCGGGACCCGCGTGTACTTCGACGGCTCCGGGATCGGCCGCCTTCCCTGAGAGGTCCGGCCGCCTTTCCCGAGAAGGGTGCGTCCGCGTAAGATCAACGCCAAGATACGGTCATGGTCGATGTCGGGCAGGCCGCGGAACGCGGGCGTGAGGTCTCCTCTCGGGTCTCGGAGGAGGGGGCGGGCTGGGACTGCGTCGAGATCGGCGCCTTCAAGGATCTGCGGCCCAGCAAGGAGAGTTTCACCTGGCTCAGCCCGCGCACCGTCTGGAAGTCGCGGAACGAGGTCCTCGCGGGCGTGTTCGGCGATCCCTCGGGCCAGGTCCGGGTGCGCTGGACGGCGTCCCAGCGGGAGCGGGGCGTCGACCCCTCCTTCCGGATCCCGATGGACGTCGGGCCGGAGTTCTCCTTTCTCGTCCTCGGTGACACGGGGGAGGGCGACGCCTCGCAGTACGCCGTGATCCCGGGCCTGCTCAAACTCGGCGCGGACACTTCCTTCGCCGTCATCGCCAGCGACGTGATCTACCCCACCGGGTCCGGGAACGAGTATGACGACAAGTTCTTCCGCCCCTACAAGGACTACCGGGCGCCGATCTACGCCATTCCCGGCAACCACGACTGGTACGACGGGCTCGGCGGCTTCATGCGGGTCTTCTGCGACGCCCCCGCGCTGAAGGCCGAGCGGCAGGGTTTCCGGCTGACGCCCTCCGGGCTGCGGGGGCTGCTCTGGCGTAAGCCGGAGAAGATCGACGAGGCTCGGCTGGCGAGGGCGCGCGAGCGCCGGTCCCTGCCCGGGCAGCGGGCCGTGCAGCCCGCGCCGTACTGGGCGATGGAGACTCCGGGACTGCTCGTCGTGGGCGTGGACACCGGCATCCACAGCACGCTGGACCGGGAGCAGGCGCAGTGGCTGCGCGAGGTGTCGCGCGATCCCCGGCCCAAGGTGCTGATCACCGGCAAGCCCGTCTACACCCGTAACGAGTACAAGCCGTCCAAGCTGGAGGACGGCGGGACGATCGACGACATCGTCGCCGACCCCGCGCACAACTACGTCGCGGCGATAGGCGGCGACGTGCACAACTACCAGCGCTTCCCGATCGAAGTCGGCGGCCGGACGATCCAGTACATCGTGGCGGGCGGCTCCGGGGCCTTCATGCACGCCACCCACACCATCCCCAGGGTGACGGTCGGCGGCCTGCACGAGGACGACTACCGGTGCTACCCGCTCCGCGGCGACTCGCTGTCGTTCTACAGCAAGCTCTACAGCGAACGGCTGCGCATGCGCTGGCTCTACCTGACGCCCGCGGAGAGCGCGACGCTGATGTCCCGGCAGATCGGCAACACCCCGGTCCGGGACGTCCCGCCCGTCCGCGTCACCCGGCGGATGCGCTGGGCCGCGCGGATCCTCGGCGGCTGGCCGATGCCGTTCCGGCTGCCCGTGGGCAGGGTCTTCCACCGTTACCTGTCGGAGCTGTCGGACTGGGACACCCCGCCGTTCTTCAAGAGCTTCCTGCACATCTCCGTGACGCCGCAGACGTTGAAGATCCGCTGTTTCGCCGCCACCGGGTGCCTGCCGCAGGAGATCGAACCTCCGCTCGAAGACGAGGTCGTGATCTCGCTCCTCTGATCGGAAATGTCGGTTCTCCGTGGCAGGCTGGGCGTATGAACGTGGCAGTCGCGGCAGGTCCCGGCGGTGGGGGCGTCCTGTGCCCGGACGGGCGGGACGCGCGGGCCGTCGGCGATCTGGCGGAGGCCGTGCGCGAGCTGGAGGCCGGGCGGCCGCGCTGGGTCTGGGCCGACACGCGGGAGGTCCAGCCGTCGCTGCTCGCGGCCGGCGTGCGGCCGGCCCGCTGTCATGATCTGGCGCTGACCGAGGGTCTGCTTCTGGGATACGAGGGGCGCCACGGCGAGCCCCGGTCGGCCCAGGCCGCCCATGCCCGGCTGCACGGCCTGCCGGTGCCGGAGGACCACCACGGGCCGCAGGCGCGGCAGGCCACGCTGTTCGAGGAGGAGCCGCCCCCGCCCGACGTCGGCCTGGTCGTCGAGGTCCACGCCGACCAGCTCAGGCGGATCGAGGCCACCGCCGACCCGCAGCGGTTCCGGCTGCTGGTCGCCGCCGAGTCCGCCGGGGCGCTGATCGCGGGGGAGATGGGCCACGACGGCATGCCGTGGCGGGAGGACGTGCACGACACGCTCCTGACCGGCCTGCTGGGCCCGCGCCCGGTGCACGGCATGCGGCCCGCCAGGCTCCAGGCCCTGGCCGACCAGGTGGCCGAGGCCTTCGGCACGCCGTTCAACCCCGACTCCCCGCAGCAGATCGTCAAGGCGTTCAAGTCGGCGGGCGTGCCCGTCGCCTCCACCCGGGCCCATGAGATCAGGAAGGTCGACCATCCGGGCGTCGCGCCCCTGCTCGCCTACAAGGAGATGGCCAGGATCTACAGTTTCCACGGCTGGGTCTGGGCCGACCAGTGGGTCCGCGACCACCGCTTCCGGCCCGAATACGTGGTGGGGGGCGTCGTGTCGGGCCGGTGGGCCACCAGCGGCGGCGGCGCGTTGCAGATCCCCAAGGTGATGCGGCGGGTCGTGGTGGCCGACGAGGGCTGGACGCTGGTCGTCGCCGACGCCGCCCAGCTCGAACCCCGGGTGCTGGCCGCGATGGCCGGGGACGGCGGTCTGGCCAGGGCGGCCGGGCAGATCGACCTCTACCAGGCGCTGGCCCAGGCGTTCGGCGGTGAACGCGACAGCGCCAAGATCGCCATGCTGTCGGCGATGTACGGCGGGACCAGCGGAGACGCGCCCAAGTTGCTGGCCGTGATGCGGCAGCGCTTCCCCAGGGCCTACCAGTTCGTGGAGGACGCCGCGCGGAGCGGCGAGGAGGGCAAGCTGGTCCGCTCCTGGCTCGGCCGTACCTGCCCGCAGCCCTCGGCGGGCTGGCGGGAGCTGGTCTCCGGCCCCGAGGGGAAGCGGGCGGCCCGCGACCGGGGCCGGTTCACCCGTAACTTCGTGGTCCAGGCCACCGCGGCGGAGTGGGCGCTGGCTCTCATGGCCGTGCTGCGCGGGCTGCTGCCCGACCCGGCCAGGCTGGTGTTCTTCCAGCACGACGAGGTGATGGTGCACTGTCCGGCGGAGCTGGCCGAGGAGGTCGTCGCGGCGGTCGGCGGAGCCGCCGAGGAGGCGACCCGGCTGCTGTTCGGCCTGACCCCGGTGCGCTTCCCGATGCAGGCCGTGGCGGTGCGGTGCTACGCCGACGCCAAGTGAGCCGGCCGGGTCCCGGGGCCGTCAGGTGCGCTTCAGCGTCAGCCACGCACCGGTGATCGTCACCATGACCGCCACGACCGTGCCGAGCACGCTGTAGGACAGGGCGCCCACGATGACGCCGGCGGCCACCGCGCCGGTCGCGCCGCAGACGTTCATCAGCAGGTCCGACAGTCCCTGTACGGCGGGGCGGTGCTCCAGCGGCACGGCTTCGCTGAGCATCGCCGAGCCGGCGATCAGCCCGCAGGACCAGCCGGCGCCGAGCAGGGCCAGGCCGGCCGACACCTGCGTGACGCCGTGTGGTCCGGCCGTGCCGGCGAGGACGGCGGCGGCGAGCAGCAGGCCCATGCCGAGCCTCAGCACCGGGACCCGGCCGATCCGGTCGGCCAGCCAGCCGATCAGCGGGGAGAGGACGTACATGCCGGCGATGTGCAGGCTGAGCACGATCCCGATGACCCAGTTCGGTGAGCCGCCGTGGTCGAGGTGGACCGGGGTCATGGACATGACCGACACCATCGCGGTGTGGCTGACCGCGATCGCGACGAGAGCCCGCACCGCGGCCGGCGCCCGGCGCAGGGCCTGCCAGGCGGTGCGCAGGGTCCCCCTGGCCCGCGGGGCGGGCGTGGTCGTGGCGGGAGCGGAGGCGGGGGCGATCGAGCGGGCCAGCAGCAGCGGGTCGGGACGCAGGCCGATCACGATGACGGCCAGCGCGATCGCGAAGGCCAGCAGGGAGAGCGCGAACGGGCCGGTGTCCGGGGCGAGGCCGAGGCTGCGGCCGAGGCGGTCGGCCGGTTCGGCGAGGTTCGGGCCGGCGACCGAGCCGATCGTGGAGGCCCACACCACCCACGAGAGGTGCCGGGCCGAGTGTCCCGGCGGGGACAGGTCGGTCGCGGAGTAGCGGGAGGCCAGGCTGCCCGCGCTCGCGCCGCCGAACAGCACCAGCCCGGCCAGCATCAGCGGCCACGAGCGGACGGTGATGGCGACCACCGTGATCAGGCAGCCGAGCAGGGCGCAGCCGTAGGCCAGGGCCAGCCCGGTCCGGCGTCCGCTCCTGCCCGCGGCCCTGGCGGTGGGCAGGGCCAGCAGCGCGGCCCCGAGCACGGACGCGGTCCCGGCCAGTCCGCTGATCGACACGGAGCCGGAGAGCCGGGCGACCACCAGCGAGCTGAAGGCGAAGCCCACCGCGACCCCGACCCCGCTGGTGATCTGCGCGACGGACAGGACGGCGAGTGTTCGCCGCTGGACGGCGGCGATTTGCCCCCCAACCCTGGGGGAAATGTCGGCATTTATGGGGATTTTGGTCACGAGCGAAGTCTGTCATTACTCATGACGGGCCCCACGGAGGCGGGTGGCTCACGACGAGACCCGCGGGCAGGGGCGCCGGCGCCCGGCAGGGGCGGACGCTCAGCCGACCGGGGCGAAGGTGTCGAAGAAGGTCCGCAGCAGCGGGGCGTTCCTCTCCCACTCCAGGTCCTGCGTCGCGAACGTGATCTGGTAGGCGGTCTCGCCGTCGAGCGCGACATAGCGGGTCAGCCCGTGCATGGGCACGACGCTGTCGGGCTGGACGTAGGTGTACTCCCAGTCGGCCGCGTTCCACGTGCCGTACCGCACGGGCGCGACCCCCACCTCGATGTACTCGTCCAGGCCCTTCTTGCTCGCCCGCCTCAGCGCGGTCACCGGATCGGCGACCGGCACCTTGGCGACGACGATGCTCCGCCCGCTGTTCTTCGGGCCGGAGAAGACGGCCGAGCCGTCCGCCCCCGTCTTCACCGTCCAGCCCTTGGCCACCGCGCCGGAGACGCCGCCCCCGCTCAGCGTCCTGAACCCCTCCGGGACCTCGCCGCCCGCCCGCGACGGCGACACCGGGTCGGCCGGCGCGGAGACCGTCGGAGACGGGCCCGGAGCCGCCGTGCCGGAGGCGTCCCCGGGCAGCAGGATGAGCAGTGCGACGGCCAGCACGGCCGCCGCCCCCACCCCGCCGGCCACCAGCAGGCGCGCTGTCGGACGGCCGTCGCGCATCCAGCCGCCCCGGCCGCCCGTCCGGCGGCGCGAGCTCCTGCGGCCCTCGACCCGGCTGGGCGCCGTGACGGGCTGGGGGGCCTGCGCGCCGTCGCGGGCGCCCTGGCCGGTGGGGAGGGGCCACAGTCCGGCTCCGGAGACCGGGGCGGCCGTGCCGCGCGGCGGGGTGCCCGTGAGCTCGCCGGGCGGATCGGACGGCAGAGGGCGCCCGAGATCGGCCGAGGGGCTGCGCAGCGCCTCGTAGCCACGCTGGTGGCCGCCGGACGGGGCGCCCGGCGGATCGGCGGCGGGAAAGTGTCCCGGCACGGACAGCGGGTCCGCGCGGTACCCGCCCGAGCCGCCGGCCGGCATGTCGCGGGGCGCCGCGTGGCCGCCCGGCACCTCGGCCGGCGGGTCGTACGGCACCCGCACCGGGCCGGAGGGGGTCTCGATGATCCGCGAGGGCATCGGCCCGGACGGCGGGTCCGGCGGCGGGAGATGCATCGGCGCGGAGTCGCCGGGGACCGGTATCGGCGAGGGGACGGGGGGGACGGGCGTGCGGTTGGGAGGCGTGGAGCCGTGGCTGCGCAGCACCCGGTCCAGCAGGTCCGACACCTGGGCGGCGGTCATCCGGTCGGCCGGGTTCTTGCGGAGCAGGCCCTCGATGACGGCGACCAGCGCCCCGGCCCGCTGCGGCCGGGTGGGCTCCTGGGTGAGGATCGCGCCGAGCACGGCCACCGCGTCGGGGCCCTCGTACGGCGGGCGGCCCTCCACCGCCGCGTACAGCGTGGCCCCGAAGGACCACAGGTCGGCGGCGTGCGTGACCGCCTGGCCGGACAGCCGCTCCGGCGGGATGTAGGCCGGGGAGCCCATCAGCAGGCCGGTCTGGGTGATCGTGACGTCACCCTCTATCGCGGCGATGCCGAAGTCGGTGAGCACCACCCGGTCGGAGGTGAGCAGCACGTTGCCGGGCTTGACGTCGCGGTGCAGGATTCCGGCGGCGTGGGCGTGGCGGAGCGCGTCGAGCACCCGGACGCCGATCTCGGCGGCCTGGGCCACGGGCAGCGGCCCGCTCTGCCGTACGGCCTGCTCCAGGGACCAGGCGCGGACCAGCTCCATCACGATCCAGGGGCGGCCGTCCTCCTCGACGACGTCGTGGACGGTGACGATCCCGGGGTGGCTGAGCCGTGCCGCCGAACGGGCCTCGCGCAGCATGCGCCGGTGGGCCACCTGCTTGCCCGCGTGGTCCAGCCCGTAGGGCAGGATCAGCTCCTTGACCGCGACGTCCCGGTCGAGCAGGACGTCGTGGGCGTGCCACACCATGCCCATGCCGCCGCGGCCGACCGGTGACACCAGGCGGTAGCGCCTGCCGACGAGTTTGCCCTGTGCCGCCGGCGCGGACCTGCCGGCGGCCTCGCCCTCGGGGCCGGTCGGGGCCTTGCCGAGCAAGCGATCGGTCATCGTACCCCGTCCCCCCAGAGCCAACCCTATTTGTAAGGTTGGCCACGATATCGGGCTCACAATCGGTAATGGAAGTTGACATGCGGGAAAGCGCATCGCGGCATTTGTTAGCCGGTGCCGCTGTTGGGGCGCTTGACCTGCTGTCGGAGGTCGCCGCCGGAGGCCGTGACACGCCGCCGCGTGCACCGTGAACCGATCATGACTTTTCCGATCACGGCTCCGCGGGAAATGATTACTTACCCGATTCCCCCACCGGGTTCCGCGGCCTCGGCCAGGGCGGCCAGGGCGGCGGTGAAGGCCGAGGCGGGCGGGCTCACCAGGCCCGCGCCCACCTGCCCGGTGCCCGCGATCCGGCCCGCGATACCGGTGTTCACGATGGGCAGCAGACCCGTCCTGGCGACCAGCGCGACGTCGACGCCGACCGGTGTGCCCCGGAAGTCGAGCCCGGGAATCTGGTAGGCGGGGTGCTCGGCGAGAGTGATCTCGTACATGGACCGGGTGGCCGCCATCGCGTCCGAAACGTCGCCGCCGATGAACCTGACGATCGCCGGGGCCGCGGCCATCGCGAAGCCGCCCAGGCCCGCCGTCTCGGTGATCGTGGAGTCGCCGATGTCGGGGTTGGCGTCGGCCGGGCCGTACGCGCCGAGGTAGAGGCCGTCCGGCACGCCCGCCGGACCGGTGAACCAGCGCCCGCCCAGCCCGGAGACCTGGACGCCGAAGTCCGTGCCGTTGCGGGCCATCGCGACGACCATGGTGGAGCCGGGGATGTCGCGGGCCGCGTCGGTGCTCACCTTGCACGCCGCCATGCCCGCGTTGAGGAAGAAGTGGTCGTTGCCGTTGACGAAGCGCAGCACCTCGGCCGCGTGGCCGGGAGCGGCGTCCACGATCCCCGGGGCCAGCTCCCGCGCCAGCAGCGAGGTGGCGGCGCGGTTGCGGTTGTGCAGCTCGTCGCCCATCTGCAGGGCCTGCGCGACCAGCGACCTGAGGTCCAGCGGCCCGGTCCGCTCCAGGGTGGTCCGCAGCACCGGACCGAGCACCTCGCCCATCCAGCCCAGCCGCTCCAGCACCTCAGGGCCGTAGGCGCCGTACCGGAGCACCTTGCCCAGGCCCTCGTTGAGCGAGCAGTAGGCGGTGCCGCCGTGCTCGGCGTCGCGCACCTCGAACATCCACATCGACGGGCTGACCACACCCGCCATCGGCCCCACCGTCCGGTGGTGGTGGCAGGGCTCCAGCCGGGCCTGCCCGGCCGCGAGCCGGTCGGCGGCCTCCTCGGCGTCGGCGGCCAGTCCCTCCAGCAGCATCGCCCCGATGAGCGCACCCCGCATCGGGCCCGACGCCCGCTCCCAGTCGATCGGCGGCCCGGCGTGCAGGAAGGTGCCCCTGGGCAGGTCCAGCACCTCGTGCGCGGGCCGTACCCCCACGAGCTGGGGCCGTGCGGCCGTCAGGCGGCCCACGGCCGTCTCGTTGGCCCGGACCCTGCGCGGATCGGCCAGCACCCGCGCCAGGTCGCCGGCGGTGCCGGGCATCGGCGGGCGCCAGTCCACCCCCACCCTGGGCACCGCCTGCGCGTCCAGTGCCTCGCCGAGCAGCTCGGCTCCGACCGTGATCACCTGAGGCTCTCCGGAGAGCATGGGAAGCGTCATGGAGTACTCCTGAGCGGGGAACGGCGGCCGTGGGCCGGGCGGTCACCGGCGCCGGGCCGCGACCGGCGGGTCAACGGGCGCTCGCGAGCAGGCCGGCCGCGTGCCGGGCGGCCTGGGCGTTGGAGGTGAACACCGCGGCTCCCGCCGCCCGTACCGCCTCCGCCTGGGCGTTCAGCCCCTGAGGGTCGCCCTCGGAGCCGACCAGCGCGACGACCACCGGCACGCCCCTGGCGACGGCGGCGGCGATCCCGGGCGCGAGCCGTGCCGAGGGGTCGGGGTCGGCGCCGTGGCCGAGGACCACGTCCAGCAGGACGACGTCGCCGGGCGGGACCTCGGCCAGGGCCTCCAGGCGGAGCGTGGGATCGATCATCGGGTGGGCCCTGCCGCGCGTGTAGGCGTCGTCGCCGAAGTCGGTGAACTCCCCGGTCCCGGCGATCAGCCGGGCCTCGGCGCACAGCGTCCCTCCCGAGTAGAGGCCCCGCAGCGTCCCGGCGCGCGTGCCGCCCCCGGATCCGTCCGCCCCCTCCGTGCCCGTGCCGGTACGGCCGGCGCCCGCCCCCTCCATGTCCGTGCCGGTACGGCCGGCGCCCGCACCGCCCGTGTCCCGCCCGCCGGCCCGCGGCCGGTCGTCCGGCGGGGGCGGGGCGGGCGCGGGCCATGACCGCCACGTGGGCACCGCCACCCCGAGCGCGCGCAGGGCGTTCTCGGCGGCGGCGGTCAGGTCGTCCTGGCCGGGGCCGAGCAGCGCGGTCACCACCGGGGTCCCGAGCTTCGCGACGGCCTCCCGCACGGTGCGCGCCACCTCAGGGGCGGGAGGCTTGGAGATCAGGACGATCAGCTCGGTCGCCGGATCGGCGTCGAGCGCCTCAAGGGCGCGGAGCGTGGACAGCCCGCCCACCTCCTCCGACAGGTCCCTGCCGCCCACCCCCAGCACGTGGCCGACCCCCACGCCCGCCAGGTCCAGCAGGCAGCTCACCTGCTGGGCGCCGGTCCCCGAGGCGGCCACCAGCCCGACGGGCCCCGGCCGGAGCACGTTGGCGAAACCCAGGCCGGCTCCGGCGATCACGGTGGTGCCGCAGTCGGGTCCCATGACCAGCACGTCCCGCTCGGCGGCACGCCTTTTGAGCAGCACCTCCTGCTCGACCGGCACGTTGTCGCTGAAGATCATGACGGACAGACCGGCCTCGATCGCGTCCATCGCCTCGGCGAACGCGTGCTCCCCCGGCACCGAGACCAGGGCCAGCGTGGCGGCCCGGCCGCGGGCGGCGGTGCGGACGGTGCGCGGCGGGTGCTCGGCGGCCGTCCCGCCGCCCGTACGGCCCGCCAGGCCGGCCAGGAGCCGGTCCAGCTCGGCGGCGGCCGCCTCCAGCGCGGCCGGGCCGCCGCTCCGGATGGCGATCAGCAGGTCGGCGGGGCCCGCCTCGGGGAGGTCGAAGCCCAGCTCGGCGGCGATGCCGCGGTTGAGCTCCGTGGCCATCGCCACCACCGCGACCTCCACCCCGGGCAGCCCGGTGACCGCCTGGCTGACCCGCATCAGGCTCACCGAGTCGTGGTACACCCCCGTGCGCACGCGGACCAGGTCAGTGCTCACTCGCCCCTGCCCTCCAGACCGACGACGGCGGCCAGGCCGATGCGCAACCCCCAGGCCAGGTCCGCCCCCGAGGTGTGGCCGAGCTGGAGGAGCCGGTGCAGCGCCGGCTCCAGATCCTGCCGCCCGGCCAGGCCCCGCAGCACGGCGAGCACCTCGCCGCCGGCCTCGCCCCGGGCCGCGCAGTGCAGCAGCGCCGCCGAGATGGGAGTGGTCCTGCCGCGGGCGTCGAAGGTGACCGCGGCGGCCAGCCAGTCGGCCAGCCAGACGGCCCGCCCGACCCCGGCCGCCGTACCCAGGTGGCGCAGCGCCACCAGCACCCCGGCGAGCATGTCGTCACCGCTGGGGGTGAGTCCCGGCCCCAGCCCGACGAGCTGCTCGGCGGCCGTGACGCCGCGCAGCAGCGAGGCCTCGGCGCATCCTTCGGCCAGCAGCTCGGCGGCGGCGTTGCCCTCCAGCCCCGGGCGTCTGGCCGACCGGTCGCACAGCGCGACCAGCCTGGGCAGCGCGGCCGCCAGCCGTACCGGATCGACCGGGCCGAGCGGCGGAGCCGGGTTCCACCAGCGGTGCGCCCGCAGGCTGAGCCGGCCGACCTCGATCGATCCGTCGCCGACGTACGCCTCGTCGCCCACCGTGACCCGAGGCATCGGGCCGGTGACCACCATCGCGTTGGGCAGCCGGACGGCCGAACCCGTCACCACCGCGATCACCTGTGGTTCGAGCTCGGTACGGACCTCCAGGTAGATCCCGTAGGGGAAGGCCGCCAGCACCCGCGCGGGGCGGCGGGGCGATTCCAGCAGCCGCCGCAGGGCCGTGCTGGCCGCACCGGTCGCGTCCGTCCGCGGGTGGGCCCGCTGTGCTCTCGGGCGCGTTCCAACGGTCATGAGACCCCCCTCGGCGGGCTCGCGCCGGTGCCGTGCCCGCCGGCTCGCTCGCTGCGCTCGATCACGGATTCCCCCCATCCACTGAGCCGACGGTAGAACGGTCCCGGAGCCACGCCGTACGGAGAAAGATGCCAACAGTCAGCTGAAAGGTTGGTTCTTCCTGACAGACGGTTCCATCAGTCACAATCGCTGCATGGAACCTCCCGTGCGCCTGGCAAGCACCGGCACGATCATTCACGGAGTCGCCGTCGGGGAGGTGCTCGGCGTCTCGACGTTGGCCGGAGCACGCCTGATCGCGGGGGAGCGGGGCCTGGGCCGGATCGTGCAGCGGCTCAACGTGATGGAGGTTCCGGACGTCCTCGCCTGGGTCAAGCCCCACGAGCTGCTGCTCACCACCGGCTACCCGCTGCGCAACACCCCCCAGTCGCTCGACCGGCTCGTGGCCGACCTGGACGAACGCGGCCTGGCCGCGCTGGCCATCAAGCTCGGCCGCTACCTGGACCGGCTGCCCGAGGAGATGGTGGAGCAGGCCGACCGGCTGGGTTTCCCGCTGATCCAGCTCCCCGACGACGTCGGCTTCGACGACATCCTCAACCAGGTGCTCACCGACATCCTCAACCGGCAGGCCGCCGTGCTGGCCCGAGCCGAGGAGGCGCACCGGGCGCTGGTCCAGGTCGTGCTCGCGGGGGGCGGCCTGCGCGAGGTGACGGCCGAGGTGGCCGGGCTGCTCGACGTGGCCGTGGCCGTGCTGGACGGGACCGGCCAGGTGCTGGCCGCCGCCGGGCCCGCCGAACACCTGGCGGCGCTGCGCGGCACCCCCGAGGGCCGGCACACCTCGGTCCCCGTCGTCGCGGGCGGCCACCACCACGGCCGGATCGTCGCCTGCGGCCCCGTCGGGTCGGTGAGCGACAGCGACGTCGGAATATTGGAACGTGCCGCCACCGTCGCCGCGCTCGTGGTGACCCGGCAGGAGGCGGTCAACGCGGTCGAGAGCAAATACCGCGCCGACTTCCTGCGCGACGTGCTCACCGGCCGGGCCGGCGGATCCGAGCGGGTCGCCGCGCGGGCCAAGGCCTTCGGCTGGGACCTGGAGCGCCCGGTCACCGTGCTGGTGGCCGAGCTCGACCCGGAGGGCGACGAGCGCGTCGCCCAGGACCGCCTGGTCACCTGCTGGACCGCCGCGATGCGCCGCCACGACCCGCGTGGCGCGGTGGCCGGCTTCTCCCACGAGGTCGTCACCATCGTGGACGCGGCCGTCGACGCCGGCCGCCTGGCCAAGGACGCCGCGGCGGCCTTCGCCGAATGCCTGCCCGCCACCTTCTCCACCGGCGCCAGCCGTACCGCCGCCGGAGCCGAGGCGCTGCCCGAGGCGTACGGCCAGGCCCTGAAGGCGGCCAGGGTCGGCCGTCAGCTCCACGGTCCCGCGGCGGTCGCCCACTTCGACCAGCTCGGCGTCTACCGCCTGCTCTCGCTGGTCAGCGACACCGCCGAGCTGCACGCCTTCGTCCGCGAGACCCTCGGCCCGCTCGCCGCCGACGCCGACGCCGAGAACGCCGACCTCCGCCGGACCCTGCAGGTGCTGCTGGACACCAACCTCAACGTCGCCGAGACGGCCCGCCGGCTCCACTTCCACTACAACACGCTGCGCTACCGCATCGGCAAGCTGGAACGGATGCTCGGCAACTTCACCGAGGACGCCCACCTCCGCCTGAACCTCACCCTCGCGCTGCACGTCCTGCGGATGCGCGGCATCTGAGGGCACGGCCTCTAAACTCTGGAACGTGAACGAGACCTTTGAGCTGGAGACCGACTACATCCCGCTGTGCGACCTGCTGAAGTACTGTGCCGTCACCGACACCGGCGGCCAGGCCAAGCACTTCATCGCCGAGGGGAACGTCATGGTGGACGGCGAGGTCGAGCTCCGCAAGACCTGCAAGATCCGCGCCGGCCAGGTCGTCACCGGCGACGGCTTCGAGATCCGCGTCGTCGGCACCGAGGGCTGATCCCGCCGTGCGCGAGGCGACCACTGGTCAGCGGATCAGTTTTGGCAGATCATGACGGTGTAAGGGCGCGAACGCGGGCCTAATGTGCCCGCAACGACAGCATGGGGATTCGCCGGAGGGATGCCCGCGGGGCGGCCACCGACCGACGGCCCGGTGAGAGGTGGGGCTTGATGGTTGCAGGTTGGACCAAACACGGTGACGGCAAGACCCTGGCGCCCGGAGAGGTCGTCAGGCCGGACGAGAGACTGTCCTGGCCGCGCATGATCGGGTTCGGGGCGCAGCACGTCATCGCGATGTTCGGCGCGACGTTCGTCTTCCCGCTGGTCATGGGTCTGAGCCCCAACATCGCCATCATGTTCTCCGGCGTCGCGACGATCATGTTCCTGCTCATCGTGAAGGGGAAGATCCCCAGCTACCTCGGGACGAGCGCCTCGTTCGTGGGCGGGGTGCTGGCCATCCGGGTCTCCTTCGGCGGTGACACGCCCGCCGCCGACGCGATCGTCACCGGGGCGATCCTCGTCGTCGGCCTGGTGCTCGCGCTCGTGGGCGTGGCGATCCACTACCTCGGCGTGCACATCATCAACCGGATCTTCCCGCCCGTCGTCACCGGCGCGGTCGTCATGCTGATCGGGTTCGGCCTGGCCTACGTGGTCGCCGACGTCTACTGGCCGCAGGACCAGTGGATCGCCCTGATCACCATGCTCGTCACCTTCCTGATCATCGTGGTCTTCAAGGGGTTCATCGGCCGGATCGGCATCCTGCTCGGCCTGGTCATCGGCTTCGCCCTCTCCTGGGGGGCCGACAGGCTCTTCGGGAACATCACCGCCTACAACGCCGCGACCGGCGTGGTCGACACGCATCCGCGGGTGAGTTTCGCCGGTGTGGCGGAGGCCGCCTGGATCGGCTGGCCCGACACCTTCCTGCCCGACATCAGGTTCTCCGCCGTGCTGCTGGTGCTCCCGGCCGTGATCGCGCTGATCGCGGAGAACATCGGCCACGTCAAGGCGGTCGGCGAGATGACCGGCACCGACGTCGACCCCTACATGGGGCGGGCGATCGCGGGCGACGGCGTCGCCACCGTGGTGGCCAGCACCTTCGGCGGCTCCCCGACCACCACCTACGCCGAGAACATCGGGGTCATGGCCGCGACGCGGGTCTACTCCACGGCCGCCTACTACATCGCCGCGGTCATCGCGATCCTGTTCGGCCTCTGCCCCAAGTTCGGCGCGCTGGTCGCGGCGACCCCCGGCGGCGTGCTCGGCGGCATCACGGTGATCCTCTACGGCATGATCGGCCTGCTCGGCGCCAAGATCTGGATCGAGAACCAGGTCGACTTCTCCAACCCGATCAACATGGTCCCCGTCGGCGCGGGCATCATCCTCGCCATCGGCCCGGTCAAGCAGATGATCGGCTCGCACTTCGTCCTGGAGGGCATCGCCCTGGGCACCATCGTGGTGGTGGGCGGCTACCACCTGCTGAGGGCGATAGCCCCCGGCACCGGGGACGAGCCCGGCCGGACCGGCACGGAACCCGGCGGGCCTGAACAGGGCCCCGGTGGCGGGACCGGGCAGCGGGGAGAGGCGTCCGGGTGAAGCCGCCGCCCTTCGACTACCACGCCCCCCGGTCCGTCGGGGAGGCGCTGGAGACCCTCGCCGGCGCCGGGGAGCACGGCAAGGTGCTCGCGGGCGGCCAGAGCCTGATCCCGATGCTCAACATGCGGCTGGCCGCTCCCGGCCACCTCGTCGACATCAACCGGCTCACCGAGCTGGACACCCTCGACGTGGAGCCCGGCGGCGTCCGGGTCGGCGCGCTGGCCAGGCACGCCCGGGTGGAGCGTTCCGAGGAGGTCGCCGCCGCCCAGCCGCTGCTGTGCCAGGCGCTGCGGCTGGTCGCCCATCCGGTGATCCGCAACCGGGGCACGGTGGTCGGCAGCCTGGTGCACGCCGACCCGGCCGCCGAGCTGCCCGCCGTGCTCGCCCTCCTCGGAGGCTCGGTACGGCTGGCCCGGCCCGGAGCCGTCAGGGACGTCCCGGCCGCCGGTTTCTTCACCGGCCTCCTGGAGTCCGCGGCCGAGCCGGGCGAGCTGGCCGTCTCCGCCTTCTTCCCCCTGCTCCCCCCGCGTTCGGGCACCGCGTTCCGGGAGGTGGCCAGGCGGCACGGCGACTACGCCCTCGCCGGGGTCGCGGCGCTGGTCGGCCTGGACGACGACCTGCGGATCACCGCCGCCAGGGTGGCGTGCGTGAGCGTGGGCCCCGCCCCGGTCCTCGTCGACGTCACCGAGGCCTGCGGCCACCGTCCGCCGGCCTCGGCCGACTGGGCTTCGGCGGCGCGGGCCGTACAGGAGCGGACCGCTCCGGAGGCCGACATCCACGCGACCGCCGACTACCGGCGTCATCTCACCGGCGTCCTCGCCCAGCAGGCCCTGCGGGACGCGGCACGGGAGGCGCTCGATGCGTGAGCCGAGCCGGGACGAGGCCGTGGACGCGGCGGAGGAGTGGTGAGCCGACGATGAACATCGCGATCACACTGACGGTGAACGGGGTGGTCCGGCAGGCCGAGGTTCCGGGACGGCGGTTGCTGTCGGACTGCCTGCGGCACGATCTCGGCCTGACCGGCACGCACGTCGGATGCGAGCACGGGGTGTGCGGATGCTGCACGGTGCTGCTGGACGGGGAGCCGGTCCGGTCCTGCCTGACGTTCGCGGTCACCGTGGACGGGCACGACATCACCACGGTGGAGGGGCTCGCCGCCCCCGGCGGCGCGATGTCGCCGGTGCAGCGGGCCTTCGCCGAATGCCACGGCCTGCAGTGCGGTTTCTGCACCCCGGGCTTCCTGTGCACGGTCACCGCCCTGCTGCGGGACAACCCGGCGCCGAGCGAGGAGGAGGTGCTGGAGGGCATCTCCGGCAACCTGTGCCGGTGCACGGGCTACCAGAACATCGTCAAGTCCGTCCACCGCGCGGCCGAGATCATGGCGGAGGAGTCGTGAGCGAGCGGAGCGAGCGAGGCGTGAGCGGCGTCCCGCCGGGCCACGGGGGGAGGGCGGCATGACGACGAAGCTGTTCGGGGAGCCGGTGCGGCGCCGGGAGGATCCCCGGCTGCTCACCGGGCAGGGGCGCTACCTGGACGACCTCGGCGGCGACGCGCTGGCCGCGGCGTTCGTCCGGTCCCCGCACGCGCACGCCCGCATCCGCGACATCGACGTCTCGGCCGCGATCGACGTGGACGGGCTGGTGGCGATCTACACCTGGGAGGACCTGCCCGCCCTGCTCGCCCAGCCGCTGCCGCTGCTCATCCCGCATCCGGCGCTGACCCACGGCCGCACCGCCCACCCGCTCGCCCGTGACCTGGTCAGACATGTCGGCGAGCCGGTCGTGATGGTCGTCGCCCGCGACCGCTACCTCGCCGAGGACGCCTGCGCGCTCATCCGGGTGGACTACGAGATCCTCAAGCCGGTGGTCGGGGTGGAGGAGGCGGCGCAGTCCGCGCAGCTCGTCCACGGCGACGTGCCGGGCAACGTCGGCGCGCACCTGGTGCAGGAGGTGCCCTCGGCCGCCGGGCTCGGCGCGCGGGAGGCGATCGAGACCGCACCGCACACGCTGGCCTTCCGGCTCGACATCGAGCGCAGCGCGTCCATGCCGCTGGAGGGGCGGGGGGTGTACGCCCGCTGGGACGCCGACGACCGCTCCCTGCGCGTGTACACCAGCACCCAGACCTCCACCAGCGTCCGCATGGCGATCGCCGCCAAGCTCGGACTGCCGCTGCCCAAGGTCGAGGTGATCGCGCCCGACGTGGGCGGCGGCTTCGGGGTCAAGATCGTGCACCCGTGGCCGGAGGAGGTCCTGGTCCCGTGGGCGGCCATCCTGCTGGACCGCGAGGTCAAGTGGGCCGAGGACCGTCGCGAGCACTTCGTCTCCTCGGCGCACGAGCGGGCCCAGGTGCAGTCCGTCCGGGTCGGCTTCGACGACGACGGCCGGGTGCTCGGACTGGAGGTGAACATCCTGCACGACCACGGCGCCTACACGCCGTACGGGATCATCGTGCCGATCATCACCTCCACCCAGCTCCTCGGCCCCTACAAGATCGGCGCCTACCGGGTCGAGTTCTCCTCGATCTACACCAACACCGTGCAGGTCACGCCGTACCGGGGGGCGGGCCGCCCGCAGGCCGTCTTCTGCATGGAGCGGACGATGGACCACATCGCCGCCCACCTGGGAGCCGACCGCACGGCGGTGCGCGAGGTCAACTTCATCCGGCCCGACGAGTTCCCCTACGACCAGGGCCTCATCTTCCAGGACGGCCGCCCGCTGATCTACGACAGCGGCGACTATCCGGAGTCGCTGCGGATGCTCAAGGAGCTCATCGGCTGGGACTCCTTCCCCGAGGCGAAGGCTCAGGCGGCGGCCGAGGGGCGCAGGATCGGGATCGGGATCGGCTGCTACGTCGAGGGCACCGGCGTCGGGCCGTACGAGGGCGGCCACGTCCAGATCACCTCCGACGGCCGGGTGCACGTCTCCACCGGGCTCACCTCCCAGGGGCAGGGCCACGAGACCGTGTTCGCCCAGATCGCCGCGGCCGAGCTGGGCGTCCCGCTGGAGCGGGTCTCGGTGGTGACCGGCGACACCCGCAGGTTCGGCTACGCGGTCGGCACGTTCGCCTCGCGGGCGGCGGTGATGAGCGGCAACGCGATCGCGCTGGCATGCCGGAAGGTCAGGGAGAAGGCCCTGCGGATCGCCGCCGACGCGCTGGAGGCCGCGCCTGGTGACCTGGAGATCGTCGACGGCGAGGTGCGGGTGCTGGGCGCGCCCGGCTCCTCGATCCCGCTGGCGACGGTGGCGGTGCTGTCCAACCCCCTGCGCTACGCCTTCGACGAGGAGGCGGCGCGGGCGACCCAGTTCGCCGGGACGTCGGCCTTCGACAGGCCGCCGGTGGAGGAGGGGCAGGAGCCGGGGCTTGAGGGACGCGACTACTACTCGCCGCTCCGCTCGACCTTCGCCTCCGGCATGCACGCGGCGATCGTCGAGACCGATCCGCTGACGGCCGAGATCCGCATTCTGCGCTACGCCGTCGTCCACGACTGCGGCAACCTGATCAACCCGATGATCGTCGAGGGGCAGATCCACGGCGGCGTCGCCCAGGGCGTCGGCGGCGCGCTGTACGAGCGGATGGTCTACGACGAGCACGGCCAGCTGCTGAACGCCTCGTTCATGGACTTCCTGATGCCCTACGCGACGGAGATCCCGCGCGTGGAGACCGCGCACCTGCAGACGCCGTCCCCGCTCAACCCGCTGGGCATCAAGGGCGCGGGGGAGGCGGGGGTCATCCCGGTGTCGGCGGTGATCGCCTCGGCGATCGAGGACGCCGAGGGCATCGGGATCGACAGGATGCCGATCTCCCCGTCGGACCTGTTCGACCTGCGCCGCGCGTCCACCGGACGATCCACGTCCGAAACCTGACCTTCCGTCCGGTCCGCCCCCGCCGGGTCGTGGATGCGTCGGGCGGTCTCCGGGGCAAGCCCGGACGCGGCGTCGCGTTTCGATGTCGATCGCGTCCAACCTCGGGTGCTGAACAGCCTGCTCACTATTGACGAAGCAGGGGCGGATGCCATACCGATCCCTTACGGTGACAGATCGTGAACAGCGAGTCATGCGCGTACATTGATGAGTCCATGCGGGTCGGTGCCGGACTCTATGTGCTGGCCGCCGCGGTCGTTCCCAACCACCAGGCCGGTACGTACAGGGCGGCTCTTCGCGCATTGCTTCTCCCCAGGCAGCCGCGCCTGCACTGGCGGGACGAAAAGCCGAAACGCCGTCTTGAGATCGTCTATGCGCTTGCCGAACTGTCACTCGACGTGATCGCGGTCGTGGGCACCGACATGCCGTCGACAAAACAGAAGCGTGCTCGACGTAAATGCATGGATCGCCTCTACTGGCGACTCGCCCAACGACGCGTGCCCCACGTGATCATGGAGGGGCGTGGTCAGGCGGGCAACAAGGAAGACCTCGACATGGTTAACGCTCTACGTGCGCAGAACATGTTGCCTGATGAGATGCGCGTCGAGTGGGCCGACCCTCTTTGCGACGAACTCCTCTGGCTTCCCGACATCCTTGCGGGCGTCATCGCGGCAGCGGCCACAGGGGAGACGGCGCTACTGGGGCTTCTCGAAGAAGGTGTGATCGTCGATCGACTGCGCTGCGATTGATTGAGAATTGATTGAGAATTGATTGAGAACAGCGCGAAGCCCGGGGTCCTGTCAGTTCCGGCAGTAAACCCGGGCTCACTTCCTCTCCCCCTAGCAGGGGGCGGCACCACCAACCCTACCCCGCCATCGTCGGCGAACACATCGCTTTCCGGTCAGCTTCTCAGCCCTGAAGGGCTGAGCTTGCAGCTCCTCGCCGTCGGTGGCTTCGACGGTTTGGTCCGCGTCAGGCAGCGTGACTCACTGCCCAGCTTGTGACACCGCGTGCGGCGATGTTACGAGCTGCGTTGACGTCGGCGTGCTCAGCGAAGCCGCACGACGTACAGCGGAAGGTTTCCTGGTCCGGCCGGTTCTTCTTGTCCACGTGCCCGCAGGCCGAGCAGCCTTGCGAGGTGTAGGCCGGGTCCATGTAGACCAGAGCGACACCGGCACGGGCCGCCTTGTAGGCAATGAACCGGCCGAGCTGGTGGAAGCTCCACGAATGCAG
>NZ_FOQY01000046.1 GCF_900113865.1 Streptosporangium canum
GCCGGCGACGCGAGCCTCAGCTCTGCGGCGGGCCCATGAAGTGGGCGAACTCGGCATCGCTCATGGCCGGTACCGGGCTGGCGACGGTGAATCCCACACCCGGCGAATCCGGCCTTTCGACATCCGCCGGAAAGGTGGCGCCCGCGATTCGTTCCATCAGAGTGGCGCAGGCGTACTTGTGCCGGGAAATGGTGCGCCGACCCGGCTTCAAACTCCTGCCGGACTGCTGTGTCGCGACCGTAAGAGGGCTGAAGTCCAGGTCGTGCAGGTAGGTGTCGACCGCCCCGGTATTCCAGCCGCAGCGGACGGACGGGTCGGTTCTGTCGAAGTCATAAGGGTCGAACCCGACTTCCAGTCTCCCGTTCGCGGCGTAGGCGAAGTAGGCCAGCAATGCGCCCGCCGCGTGCCACGGGTCCATCCTGGAGTAGGTCTTCGTCCACGGGGAGAGCGAGATTCCCCACACCAGGCAGACGGCCAGGTGGCCATGGCGTGACAGGGCGCTCATGACCTCTTGGCGGGCACATTCGTAGCCATAGTAGGGGTGCGTGATCAGGGTCCCGTCGCCCCAGCGGATGATGGTGGCGGTGCTCGAGTCGAGAGCCTCCGGGGAACGGTAGTCCACCGCCAGAGGGACTGCGCCGATCAGCGACGCGACAGTCCCAATGTCGTCGTGGGTTGTGAACGTGATGCAGAAATGCTCAGTCACGGAAAAATCCACTGTCACGCGCTCCACTCCCTGGACCGTATCGTCGTGCTTCATCATGCCACCCACCGCAGGTCCGAAAATTGGGGTACATGACCTGGATGCTGGCTCTATAAAATCTCGGCGTTGGGACGTGGCCTCCCTATCTGATTGCTACTCCGCTGCTCAGAAAGCCGCCGTTTGCCTACGTTGGGACTCTCACGCCAGGACTCCGTCGCCACGTGCGTCCCGAGTACCGTCTTGATCCGTGTCGCCTCGGGGTCGGTGTCGTGGGATTCGGGCGTGCTGCCGTGGAGCGTCCAGCCATGCTTGACCGCGAAATGGCTGATCACGGCTCTGAGCCCCTCGATGCGCTCGGCGGCGTCCGGCCCGTAGATGCTGATGGTGGTGGCGGATTCGGCGGCCTCGAAGATGGTGCGGCGCCGTTCGACGGCGCTGCGGGCGGCGGCGTGGATGCGGCCGCGCAGCCGGATCGCCTTGGCCGGGTCGCTGATGCCGTCCAGGCCGTCGATGGTGAGATAGCAGGCGTCCGAGCTGGTGGGGGCGGGCGGGGCCGCGTCCTGCAGGGCGGCGCGCAGCCGGGCTCGGTCGGTGCTGGACAGCGGCCAACGCCCGAGCAGGTCGGGCCAGCCGTCCGGCCGGGTCGGCACGGTGGAGACGGGGTCCGCTGCGGCCGCCTCGGCGCCGTCCGAGGCGTCGGCGGGATCGCTCGACGTGGGTGGTCAGCATGACCAGCATGCTGATCGGCTGCCAGGTCGGTTCCTCCTGCAGTTGCCATGATGCGCGCCCTTCGCGGTGTTCTGCCGAGGCTTGGGTCAACGTAACGACGCCGTGCCCGCGCACGCAGGACAACGGCCTCGGCGGTCAGGTGCCGCCACCCGCTGTATCTTCAGCGCTGACCTGGTCCGGTTTGGGGGTGAACAGCTCCAACTGCTGGCTGGCGGGGTCGGTGTGGGTGAGTTTCAGGCAGCGGCGGCAGGTGACCGGGCCCCGGTCCGGATGGGCCGCGGCGGGGTCCCAGCCGCTGACGCCGACCATGCAGGCCGGGCCGGGCATGCGCTCGTCGGCGAACCAGCGGGTCATCGCGACCTCGTGCACGATGCCCGACGACCGGACCCGCAGGTTGGAGCCGTCGGCGTAGGCAGCCCGCGCCGCGGCGGCGATCGTGGCCAGCGCCTCCTGAACGCCCGGCGTCGGCGTGGCGTTCTCCATCAGGCACCTCCGCCGAGGATGGACGCCATCCGGTAGGCGGCGTGGGAGTCCAGCTTGCGGCGGCCGCGGTTGTAGCGCTGGGTGGTGACCGGGGAGGCGTGCCCGAGCAGCTCCTGGACGTCGGCCAGCGGCACCCCGGCATCCAGGGCTGCGGTGGCGGCGGTGGCACGGGCGGTGTGCGGGGTGAGCTTGGTGTGGTCGACGCCGGCGGCGGTCGCGGCCCGGCGCAGCGCGGTGGTCATCCGCCAGCGGTCGAACGGCCGCCCGTCGGCCCGGACGAACAGCGACTCGCCCGGGGAGCGGTCAGCCAGCAGCGGCTGCAGCAGGGCGCGCACCCGCGGCGGCACCGGCATCCGGTCGGTCTTGCCGCCCTTGCGGCGAAACAGGATCACGGTGTGCCCGGCGTCGGCGGCCACCGAGCCGACGGTGAGGGCGACCAGTTCGCCGACGCGGACCGCGCACACGCTGAGCAGCGCCACGGCGGCGGCGTCGGCCGGGTAGGCGGCACTGATGGTCTCGGCGCCGTCGACCAGGGCGGTGGCCTCCTCCACGGTGCGGGCCGGGGTGGTGCCGACGGTGGAGACCTCGGGCCGCTCCACCGGGTCGGCGGGATTGACCGCGACGATGCGGCGGCGGGTGGCGTAGCCGTACAGGCTCGACAGGCTCGACAGGCGCCGGGCCACGGTGGAGGCCGCCAGCGGCGTGCCCGGCCGGGCCAGGCCGGCGCGCGCGGTGCCGGTGGCGATGGTGTCGCGGTAGTGCGTCAGATGATCCTCGGTCACGGCCAGCAGCCCCACGCCCGGGGCCTCCGTCTGGAGCCAGCGGACGAACGCGGCGACATCGGCCAGGCGGGCCCGCCGGGTGGTGACGGCCTTGCCCGCCTTCAGCCACGCCGCCACGACCGACCACTCTGCGTGGGGGAGCGCGTCGACGTCGTCGACGTCCGCGCCCGGCACCTCGCCGCCGTCGCCTTTGCGGCGCCGCGGCCGCAGGCCGGCGATGTCGCCCACGGTGGCCACCATTGGCTCCGGCACGGCCACCGCCGTGGCGAAGAGACCGGCGGCCGCCGGGACGCTGGCGGTGGGGCGAAGGATCGCGCTGGGGATGATCTCGGTCACGCCGGTAATGATCTCACGGCGATCTCACATAATAGGCATTGTGTGAGATGAAAATCGGGCTGGGCCGAGGATGCCGCTGACTTCGCCGGGATGCTCCACGTCGACGCTGGCGAAGCGATATCCGTTGGATTTTCCGCCGTTGCTACCGGGACCCCATTACGAGTCAACGGCGGGGGCCAGGTCGGCGGGCTTACGCGCCGGTCAGGCGGTAGATGCGGTTCGGAGATGTGATCGCGTAAGACGGTGTTGCTGTACGGCACTGCTGTACAGCAACGTCGTCCGATGGCTCATCTCGCCGTCGTCGGCAGAGAGCCGGTTGGCGAGGTTGCGCGCGTCCATGGTTCCTCCGACGCCGGGACACGTCCTACCTCGTCGGTCCGTCTACAAACAACCAATTGACTTTTGTACAAATCGCTGTTTGTGTATGAGCCATGCTCATCACCGACACCCCCGACCTGCTCGACGAGGGCCTGGCGTGGACGACGGCCCGCATCGCCGCCGTCCCAGCCGATGCCCTCGATGCCCCCACCCCCTGCGACGACTGGGACCTCCGGACGCTGCTCAACCACACCGTCGAGACCCTGGCGATCTTCGCCGACGCCCTCGACGGCGGCGGCGCCACCGCCACCGGACCATGGGACGCCGCCATGGCCGACCTCGCGGCCCGGACCCAGCTCGCCTGGCGGCAGCCCGGCGTGATGGACCGCACCTACGAGCTGCCGTTCGGGACGATGCCCGGGCCGGTCATGGCGTCGGCGACCCTGCTCGAGGCCGTCGTCCACGGCTGGGACATCAGCCAGGCGAGCGGCGAAGCGGCGTCCATCCCGGAGGACCTCGCGCTCGCCGTCCTCGCCTTCGCCCACGCGGCCCTCGGGGAGGCGCAGCGTGGCGACGCCTTCGGCCCGGCGCTCGACATCGGCGCAACGTCGTCCGAGCAGCTCATCGCCTACCTCGGCCGGACGCCGTGAGCGCCGCCACCGCCGAGGTGCTGGACAGCACCCTTCGGGCGCTGGCCGACGGCAACCGCCGCGCCATCCTGAGCATCGTTCGGGACGGACCTCGGGCGGTGGGCGAGGTCGCCGAGGCGATGGCGATGAGCCAGCAGGCCGTCTCCCACCACCTCCGGGTGCTCCGGGGGGCCGGGCTCGTCACCGAGACGCGGGAGGGCACCCGCCACCTGTTCGTCGTGCGCACCGACGGCTTCGCCGCCGTCCGCCAGTTCCTGGAGGGCTTCTGGCCCGATCACCTGGCCGCTCTCAAGGCCGCCGCCGAGAAGACCGCGAGGACCAATGGCTGAGTTCGCAACCTCCATCGACATCGAGGCCCCGCCCGAGATCGTGTTCGACCACCTCGTCACGGTCGACGGGATGCTGGCGTGGATGGGCCAGCGCGCCGAGCTCGATCCCCGGCCGGGCGGCGTGTTCGCCGTCGACATCGACGGGAACCCGATCCGCGGCGAGTTCGTCGAGGTCGACCGGCCCCGCTCGGTCGTCGTCACCTGGGGCCTGGAGGCCAACGACGTCCTCCCCGCCGGATCGACCGAGGTGGCGTTCCGCCTGACGCCGACGGCCACCGGCACGCGGGTCGACCTGACCCACTCGAACCTGCCGGAGTCGCAGGTCCCGCCACACGCCGAGGGCTGGCTGCACTTCCTCGGCATCCTCGCCGAGACAGCGGCCGCCGCCGCCTGATCGATCAGGTCGGCTGGGGCTCCCGGGGTAGGCCGAGGGGTCCCGGTAGCACCGGCGGAAAATCCAACGGATATCGCTTCGCCAGCGTCGACGTGGAGCATCCCGGCGAAGTCGGCGACATCCTCGGCCCAGCCCGCCGCATCCACCAACCGGCACACCAGCCATGCGACGTCCTCACATCAGAGCAGGCCAGGGGCATTTCCGTTGGATTTTTCGCGATTACTACCGGGACCCCCTGTGGTGTTTCCCGCGTGTTGTTCGTGGTCTTCGCTGTGTGGTTCTGGGTGTTCGGTTCTTCGTGATCTGCTGGGTGTCGTGGTGGCTATCGGCCCCGGCCCCGCTGCGGTCCACCCCGATCCTGATCGCGGCGCGCTGGGCGTCTGGCCCGCGTGGCCGGGTCGGTCATGCGCGGGCCGATCGGCGGAACGGGCGCGCTGGGCGATCGCAGGTGGGCTGCGAGTTCGCGGGCGCTGGGCGGCGGATACGCGGCGCGCACCCGGGTCAGGCCCGCCTCCAGTTCGGTGGCCAGGCGCGGCCGCTCGGCCTGCTGCCACAGGCCGATCGTGTGCGCCAGCGCCACGACGGCCGGCAGCAGCAGCTTTATCTCTGGGGAAGTGGGGGCGTGCCGGATCACCATCGCGACCCCGCGCAGATCGGCCAGGCCGCCGCGCCGTACCAGGCGACGGTCGGGGTGGGCGGAAGTTTGCGCGGCGCGTGCCAGCAGGTCAGCCGTCGTGGTGATCGGGCCGGGACTCTCCTCCTCCAGGCGGGCCGACAGCCCGGCCATCAGCGCGGCGGCGTGCCGGGCCGCGCTCGACCACAGCGCCGCGTCCTGGGCGCGACTTTGGCCGAGCTGGGCGGTGACGTCCTCGACCCGGGCGACGGCCTGGCGCCACACCGCGCCCTCGTAGACGGGCCGCTCGGACGCCTCCTTGGGGCCGGCGACATCGGCGCCCCGGCTCCACTGCGCCAGCGCCTTCGCCGAGCTCTGCGCGGTGGGGGCCGGCCAGTATTCACGCGGCCGCGGCAGGCTCAGGTCGGCCGCGAGCCGGCCGCCGCCGAACCACACCTGTTTGACCGCTCCGGTCCCTCGGGCCGCTCCGTCCGACGCATCTGCTTCGTGGCCGCGCAGGGCGACGCTGTAGCCGACCACCTCCTGGCCGCCGACGCTGTAGCGGGCCCTCACCGACAATCCCGAGCGGCGGGCCCGACGCACGAACTCCGCCTCATCCCCTGAGACCAGGGCGCACGAGCGCACCAGGCGGGCGATGCGCTGGCGCTCGGGCAGACCGCCGGCGCGCATCCGCTGGTGTTCGGCCTTGGAGTAGCCCGGCATGCCGCGGCCGGCCCGGCCCTCCACCACCGCCGGCCCGTAGCGGCGCTCCATGTCCGTACACACCCGGCTCATCGCGCGCCGGTCGTTCCAGGTGGAGGCGAGCGTGCCGTCTTCGCGCACCAGATTCACCATCAGGTGGATGTGCTCGTTGCCGCCGACCGAACGGCCGTGATGCACCGCGATCCACCGGCACGGCGCCCGGCCCTCCGCCTCCTCGAAGCCCATCCGGCCGATCGCCGTGCGGGCGACCTCGGCCCACTGCGCATCGGCCAGTACCTCACCGGGCGGCAGGGAGATCGCGCAATGCCACACCCACCCGCCCGGCGGCGCGACGCCGAGCAGGATCCGGTGCGAGTCCATGTCACGGCCCAGCGCGTAGATCGCATCAGCGTCGGCGACGTGATCCAGCCGCGCCCCCTCCTCCAGCCCCAGCGTCACATCGGCCGCGATGATCCGCTGGTCGGTGTGCTCTTGGCTGGAGCCGGGCCCGAACAGGTAGCGCACCAGCCCGCCGGGACTGCTGCCGCGCTGGGCGGAGATGAAGTTGTTCACCGGCCCCAACCCCCGCCCTGGTCCTGGTCGACGTCGACGTCGACGTCGACGTCGACGTCGAGACCGGGATCGCCACTGTCTTGGGAGCTGTCGGCCGCGCGGCGGCCGAACGGCAGGCCGAACTCGCCGTAGACGGCGGCCGCCGCGTCCAGCCTTTCCAGAAGCCGCAGCGTCGCGGCCATCGTCGCCTCCAGCGACGCCGGCACCGCACCCGTGGCAGAGGCGACCTCGGCGAGCTGGTTGAGAGTGACCCCCGCGGCCGCCACCAGCCGCCGCGCGGCCAGCAGCTCCGCGGCATTGGCGCGCAACTGGCTCGCGGTCGCCGCATCCCCGGCGAGGCCCGCCTCCACCAGGAATCGCGGCACGCTCACCCCCGCCTGCCCGGCCCGTGCCTCGATGACGGCCTGCTCGGCATCCGACATCCGTATCGAATGCTTGTGCGGCCGCCCGCCCCGCTGGCGCTGCTGCCGCACCGGCGACCTGCCCTCGCCCTGCCCTCGATCGTCTTGTGCTTCTGCCGCCACCCGGCCTCCCCCAGCGGAGCGACCCGCCCCCTGGCGGGACATCTCCTCTCCGACGATAGGAGAGAAGATCAACAGGGCGAAAGCCCGCAAAGTGATCCGGCGCCGGACCATATATCTTGCTGCTTCCAAAAACGGCGTCGGACAGCCGAAGCCACCCAGACCCCGATGGTCGAAAGCCATCAGCGCCGGGGGACCTTACGCTGCAGGCGCTCCAGGCCGCCCGGGTAGGCGTCCGCGAGCGCGACCACAACGTCGGCGAGCACGCCGTAGAGCTTGGAGTGCTGCCAGTGCTGGCGACCCAGATCGCCCGCGCGCAGCTGCTCGGCGAGCTCGGTGAGTTGTTCCAGCCATTCCCACGCGGTGGTCGGCTCGCGCGGCGTGCCCTGCACGGTGACGACATGGATCTCGGTAACGGTCTCCCGGATCACCTCGCGCATCGGGAGCTGACGCAGACCGGCGGCGATGTCGCGCTGCAGACGCCTTTCCGCCGAGCGCACTTCCCAGGCGCGGTTGCGGCACGCCTTGGAGCAGTACTCGGCCGGTCGGCCCCGCCCGGTGTAGGGCACCTTGGCGCCACACCAGGGACAGGTACGGCTCTCCACACGCTGGCGAACATGCCGCGCGACGACCTGGGGAGGCGGGTCATCGGAGCGCATCGGTGCCCTCCTTTCGTCCCGGACGCATGACGATGCCTTAGCACTGTCAAGTTCGAAAGTTCATTTTGTCTGAAGGCTCTTCGGTTTGAACTGTCGGGTATTCGTCTGTTCCTGATGAGTTTCTTCCTAGAGTTCAGATGTCGGTTGCAGTTGAAGCCGTCGGTGTTCTCGTGTTGGTATCGGTGTTCAGGTTGAGTTGTCCGCCGATGAAGCCCTGCCGACGTTCGAGGGCGCGCACACCGCCCTGACTACGGCATCGGCGCGGACTATCCGGACTACTACCGCTGATCCCAGCGATGCCGGTCCCCGCTGTCCTGGCGTAGCGTTCACCGGGGAATCGCTACGACTCAATGGCAGAATTCGGCCCATGCCCGCACAAGATCCGCGCATCCACCTACTGCAGGCCGGCCGGTCGCTCGCCGAATGCGAGTTCCTGCTTCGGCAGTTCGGCGGCGAACCGGCGGTCCCTGGCCTGATCGCCCAGGCTCGCCACCACTGCGACCAAGCCGAGCAGGGAATGCACGAAGACGCCGAGACTGCCGCCACCCTCGCGATCCTGCGTGCGGTGGCCTCGACCTTCGCCCTTCGGCAGGTGGTGCTGTCGAACGTGTGCTGCGATTTCGACGATGACGACGGAACGCTGCTCAACGGGTTGGGAAAGCATGACAGCAAGGGCGTGAGCCGTCCGCTCGCCGAGGAAGCCGTCCTTGCCGCACAGGCGGCCCTTGTCGCGGACCCCCACGATGCCCTCATACCGCTCTATCTGGGCCATGCCCTCACCTGGACGGGCGACCAGAACGCCGCAATCGCCGCCTACCAGGAAGCCCTACAGCGCGCACCCGACGACCATTGCGCCCGTTCCGCCCTCTCCTACCTTCATGCTCCGCCCGCTAAAGAGCCTCAGAGCGAGACGAGCCACCCCCGCCACGCCTTTGCGCTACTGCGCAGCGCCTACTGGATCAACAACAACGAATCGGAGGACGCCCTCTTCTTGTTCACCTCCATCGCCGACGTTCGCACCCACCTGGCCGCCGTCCTCGGCCCCCACACCAGCTCCCGATCCCCCTACCTGACCGGTGAAGACCTGGACGATGAGGGTGCGGAGCTGGCCCTGCACATCCACCGCCCCGGCCACTCCATTACCAAGTACGACCTGAACGCTCGTCTCCACGAGAACACCGAGACCACGTCCATCGACTGGACCGGCGTCCCAGTGGACGAGTTGCTGGAACCTCCTCTCCCACTCGGCCGCCCCCTTCGCCTCCACTCCAGAGTCTGCTTCCCCCACGACTGAACCCGGGGAAGAAAACGGGCGGGCCGCCTTCCTGACCGCTCTTCACCAACCCGCCCCCGAACAGGCGCCCGCCGGCTGCTTTGACCGCGGAGAGTCCCTGACCGGCTCCTCCGAGGGGTTCGCCCAGCAACTCGCCTCGGCCCCCGACCTGGGACTCATCCCCGACCCGGACGCCGTCGGCGCCGTCTGGGAAGACGCTGCCGCGCCCGATGGGCCTCTCATGCGGAAGGGACATCAGATCATCAATTGATCTTGTTGTCATTCTCGTGCTGATCTTCGTTGATGAGTCGGCGTGCCTGTTCGGCGTAGCGGATGGCGGTGCTCTCCTCGATGCCGAAGACCACGGCGAGATGGAGCGCGTCCGGGCCCCGGTTGAGCGCCTCTTCCAGGACACGGTCGGCGCGTAGATCGTCGAGCCGGACCTGGTGCCGGACAAGCAGGTGTTGCTTGAGGTAGTAGGTGCTGACGGGCTTGACTCCGGCAGCGGTGAGCCGGGAGAGCAGGACGTGCGGGTTGGCGGTGTGTGGCCAGCACCGGCGACGCTCGGCGAGGTAGTCGCGCAGGGCGTCGTGGGTCAGCTCGTCGAGGGGGCGGGCGAGGCCGTCGAGGATGATGCGCCGGTTGGGCAGGTCGATATCATCGAGGGTGAGCAGGCGGATCGCCTGAGGGCGAGCGGCATGGATCGCGGCCAGGGCGACGATCAGACGCAGCGCCGGTGTGACGGCGGCACTGGCGGCGGTTTTGAGCGTCAGTTCATCCAGCGGCAGGCGCTCGGGGTAGGGGTGGGCTCCCGGGTGAAGCTGGGTGGTGGGGTTAGTGAAGATCCGCCGATGCTTGGTGGCGAAGCGGAACAGCGACTTCAGCGCGGTGACGGCGTTGCTGAGGCGGCTCCCGCGCAGCGCCTCGACGGCGGCGTGGACGTCCTTGCGCGTGACCTCGCGTAGGTGTCTGCGGGTGGGAGCCCAGCTCTCCAGGATCGGCTGGACGGCTCCCAGGGAGACGTACAAGGTGGTGTCCGAGCGCGGGCGGGTGCGGGCGTCTCCAGCGTGCAGCCAGCTCAGCCAGTCGCGGACGTCGGTCTGGAAGCCTGTGGGCAGCGTGCTGGTGCGCCGGTCGATCCAAGCCAAGATCGCTTTGGGACGCTGCTCATGGAGTAAGCCGAGCTCGGCGAGGATCTCGGCGGTCTGCTTGATGCTGCGGCCCCGGCCGCGCGGCAGGTCGAGCTGGGCGTAGGTGACCGGTTCGTCAGCGGGATGTTCGGCCAGCAGCAGGACCAGGGTTCGTTCGACGGCGGCGAGGACATCGCGCGACCAGCCGCGTTCCTCGCGCACCTGCGCAGCTCGCTGACGTGCCTGGGCGAGCACAGGGTTGTCAGGCGCGAGACGCGTTCGGGTGCGAGGTTGCCGGGGCGAGCTCTGCCCGGAGGAGACGCGGTCGCGATGGGCGCGCTTGCGGCATGCCGGGCCGCAGTAGACCGGGCGGCGGCCGACGCCTGTGTAAGCGACAGGCTGACCGCAGCTCGGGCATGGGGCCGGCGCGTCGGCGCCACTCACCGAGGCGGCAGCGAGCGGCCAGGGCGCGGCCGTGGGGTGACGGCAGGGCCGGCGGCCGTCCGGCCGTCGGCGCTGGCTGCCTGGTCCTGGTCGTGCTGGACGGGTTGCGGCACGCTCTCGGGCTCGCGGAGCAGCAGCTCGCCCACCTCGCAGCCGAGCGTCGCGCAGATCACTTCCAGCTCATCGAGCTTGATGCTGGCCGGATGTCCGGACCACAGGCCCGACATCTTGCCCGCGCTGACCGCCGACGGCGTGCACCAGGCACGCGCCGAACCCCGGCCACTCCACCCAGGAGTGCAGGCGGGTGAGGATCTCCTCGCGACCGTGGAAAGGCACCACCTGCCGATGCGATTGCAGCAGCGCCGCCGGAGACGCCGCCTGCACACCCGTAGGCTCGGCGGGCTCGGCCAGGTGCTGGTACTCGATCGGCTCCAGCACCTCATCGGCCCGGCCGGTGTGCTCAGCCAGCACCCGCCGGAAAGCCGGGTCGGCGAACAGCACATAGGCCGGCACCGCCTCCAGCCGGGCATGCGCCAGGCGCGCCGGATCGGCGGTGATCACCCCGGCCAGCAGGTCGCCGCATGTCAGCGCGGCCCCGGACATGCCCTCCCACGGCGAGGAACCATCCGCGCTCGTCTCGGGCGGGTGGCCGTCCAGGGTCATCACATACCGGTCGCCGACGTAGCGGTCGCCCGGGTTCAGTGTCCCGGCGGGCTGCCACAGCTCCGCCGCCCGGTCCTCGCGCTGGGCGAAGGCGGGCAGGCCCCAGCTCTCGCACCGGATCCCCGGCCGGTAGGTGATGGTGCGGCCCCACCGCACCGCCCCGCCCTCGGGCGGCTCCCACGCCGGATCGTCGACGGCCACCAGCGCGGCGTCGTCGCGGCCGCCGGGCATACCGGCCCACACCACCGCGCCGCCGTACGTCCCGGCCCGGCCAGGGTGGAAGATCCGTACGGCGGCGCCGACCGGGCCGGTCACGTGCGCGGACGTCAGCACCAGACGCGGCGCGACCACATACCCCGCCCCCCGCCCACCGGGGCGGGTGACGCCGACGACCCGCCGCACCTGCATGCCCTTCCGCCTTCCTACTGTCGGCTGTGCGTTGTGGTGCTGCCGTACCGGCCGGCCCGCCGCCCGATGTCAACGGCCGAGATGTCCCGTCACCTCGCCCGGCTCGTCACCGGGCCCGGACCCGCCCCTGATGAGCAGGTCGGCGCCGTCGCGGTGCTTGGGTGTGAGGGTGACCTTGACCTTGTGCGTACGACCGCGGGCGACGCCCGTCTCGGCGTCGGCGGTGATCACCCACGCCTTGAACCCGCCCTTGGCCTTGGCGTCCACCTTCAACTCCACGGTGAACTCCAGCTCGATCGGCCCCACGGTGAAGGCGATCTGGCTGCCCGCCCCGCGCACCGCCGCCGCCAGCAGCTCGTCCCGGACCGCCTCGACCGTGTCCGCCAGCTCGATCTCCACCACGCCTCCTCAACCCCGTGCCTGCCCGCGCCGCTCCTGCGCCGGCACGGCATCGGGGTGCATCCCGTGATCACTCACCGTAAAACGGGCGATGCGCCGACGTCGATGGTTTTCGCGGATCATCACCGATCCACCGTCAGACCCGCTCCGGACGGGTACGGACCCTTTCCCGATCACTGTCGGCGTGCAGGTCAGACAGAGCGGGCCGCGACATCGACGCCCCGAGCCGCCGCCCGCCGACCCACGCCGTGTCGGGGAGGTTCAGGCGGCGATCGGCAGGTCGGCGCGGGCCTGGTCCAGGTCGCTGTTCCAGATCCGCAGCCGGTGCGGGGGCGGCACCTGGCCACCTTCGGCATCTACGCCCGGCTTCGCATGGACACCAGGCAGAATGTCAACTATGTCCGACCTGCCTGATAACGATCATGTAGCGTCCGGTCGGATGTGGGCCGCGGGCGGCTGGAATGGGGGCATGCCGTTACTGCCGCGCCGTCCTTCCTCCCGAGCTGATGTGCCGGTTGTTGCGGTGGGAGTGGTAGTGCCGCCGCAGTTGCGTACTCCCCGGCCGGCGGCGTGGTGGATCGTGCCGGTCACGCTGCTGGTGGGCGGGGTGACCGGTGGGCTGGCCTGGCTACTGCTGGCGGCCGGGTGGAGCGCGGCCGAGGCCACCGCCCGTCAGGGCGCGATCCAGACCGCGCTGGCGGCCGGCGCCGGGGTCGGCGCGGCGGTCACGCTGATGCTGGCCTTCCGCCGGCAGCGTCACCAGGAGCACGCCGCGCACGTCACCGCCTACCTCGCCGAGCGCAACGCCGCACTGGCCGAACAGGTGGCCGACAACACCAAGCACGACGCCACCGAGCGCCGGGTGACCGACCTGTACACCAAGGCCGTCGAGCAGCTTGGCCACGGCAAGGCCGCTGTCCGCTTAGAAGGACGCCGAAGGCGAACGTCAGGTCCGCCTCACCGCCCAACGCATCCTCACCGACCATCTCGCGACGACCGCCCCGCAAACCAGCGCTCTACCCTCCCGGCCGCACCGACCTTCTGGGAAGGGGTGCGCCTGGACCTGACCGGCGCCCCCCTCATCGACTTCGACCTGACCGACGGCCATGTAACCGACGCCCGGTTCGATGGGGCGACCTTCACTGGGACCGCCCGGTTCGATGGGGCGACCTTCACCGGGAACACCTGGTTCGGTGGGGCGACCTTCGCCAAAGGCGCCTGGTTCGAGAAGGTGACCTTCACCGAGCACGCCGGGTTCGCCCGGGCGGCCTTGCCAACCGGCGGCCGTCGCCATGACGGCGCAGCGCCGAGGCGTCCGCGCGCATCCCGTACTTGGCCAGCTCACCCAACCGGCGCTACGGCACCAACGTTTCGGCACCCAGCTCCGCCAGCTCCAGGCCGTCGATCTCGCGCACCTGGTCCAAGGCCTTGATGATCGTCGGTCCGGACGCCCGCGGCGTCACGCCCTTGCGCCACCGCTCCAGGTCCGACACCCGCGACCCCGGCGGCACCTCCAACAGCTGGTCCAGGACGTAGCGCTGCCCGACCGTCAGCAGCCCCTCCAGCACACCCCACAACCGCTTGGTCGTGTCATCGCGAACTCGCGCGACCCGCCGCGCCAGCACCGTCACCCCCGGCAGCAGCACCTTGCGCTCCCGCAACCACCCCACTCCGTCAGTGAAGATCGCCTTCGGGCCGTCGCCCGACGTCCACGACCGCGCCGCCACCCACGCCGCGAACTCCCCGTCGACGTCGGTGAAGTCCTTCCACCCATACGCCCGCCGGATGTCTCGCTGGTGATCGAACGGCGTCTCCCGCCGCTCGGTGTACCGCTTCACCTGCGAGGCGTCCTCGACACCCAGCTGCTCGGCCACGAACTCCAGCACCGCACCCGGCACGTCCAGAGGGTCCTCCAGGAACGTCCCCAGCCAGCGCACCGTCACCAGCTGAAGAGCGAACCCCAGCCGCATGTGCTCGCCGCGCCGCTGCCCTATCAGCGCCCGATCCTCATCATCGAGGAAGAACACCCGCTCCAGATCAGCCTGCGCCGGCGGCCCCGTGAACCGCCCGTACGCAGCCGCTTCATCATCAGTCAAGAACTCCACAGGCATAACCCGCAAAGTAAGACCAACCAGCAGACCGACCACCCAGAGCGATCAAACCGTTACAAGATCCCTGCCCGGCCGACGCCACCCGCATCCGAACCACCAGTGGCGGTAACGCGCGCGCCGATACCCCCCTAACGCCACTGACGGTTCGGTTGCTGCTCAACCCCCGCTACAAAGGCGATCTTGACGACGATTCGGTGACGAGGGCTGTTTGCCCTGGAGGGGCGTTGGTGGGACTGCGATCAATGAGGCCCAGATGCTGGACCTGGGCGATGTGCGGCTGGGATCCCGGGGTTACCACTTCTTCCACTCGTTTTTCTCATAGCACTTGTGCAGCCACCACGTGAGCTTTGGCATGCCCGTCCAGCCCAGGTAGGGCCCGTGCCCTAGCACGCATCGCGCCTTCTTGAGCCCCTCCGGGGTCCAGCTCCTGCCGCTGGTGCACTGGGGGATGAACTTCTTCACGATCGGCTTATTGCACAACCACTTGATGTTGGGGGTCGGCGGCCTGCTCATGGACCCGGCGGCGCTGGAAGTCGCCGCGGGGGTCAGGGCCTGGGTTGCCGCTTGCGCCGTCCCGCCCGCGAGCACCAGGGCGAACGTACCCGCCGCGACTGCGGTGCCGAACTTTGCGATGGCCTTCATGTCATCTCCTTCGCTCATGAGTCGCTGTAGGAGTGAAGCTAGGCCGGGCCTTGTTGAGGTTGTGTTGAGGATCCGTGAAGCGGTCTCCCTTGCTCTGGGCTGCTCAAGCGACCGGCCGCCGCCCGCAACGGCGGCATCCTCGACCTGGACGTCCGGGACGAGCGCGTCCAGCAGATCGTGCTTGGCACGCCCGGCGCCGCCGAGCTGGTCGATAACCTGGTGGCGTACGCGATGCTGCCGGCAGGCCCGCGCTCCATCGCCATCGGATGCGCCTCCGTAGTCCGGAAAAGGGCGCCCGCCGTCGCCGAACTTCTGGCCCGTCGCGTCCGCCAGCTCGGCCGCCTGGTCGACGTCGACCATCGCCACGTCCACCTGCCCCGGGTCGTCGCCTCCGCCTGAGATGCGTACGGCCCGCACCCGAGACGGGAACGGGCCGTACGGCTGGGCGGGTCAGCCGTGGATCGGGCAACCCTCCGGGCACGCGCACCCCTTGTGCCCAGGGCGTGGGGGTGGGTCGGCGCCGTGGGGCTGGTGGCCGGCGGCGGTGAAGTTGTTGTTCCGTAAAACTCCGCCCAAAAACTCCGCCTAAATCGATACGCTCCGATAACCGGACCAGGCGGAGGTTTAGAGCATGGCGAAATGCAACGGTTGCAAAAAAGAAGTCTCAGAGGGAAAGCTCTGCTCGTTGTGCATAGCGAAGATGATCAGCTACCACGACGGGGACTACAACGACGAAAACGACCCCGCCGTGCGGCTCTACCACGAGACCGCCGCCAAAATGAACTCGCCGAAGCCCTCCTCGGACGGGTGCGCTCTCGTCTTGTTCGCCATCATGTCCCTTTCCGCCATCCTCGCGGCCGCGGGGATAGGTATAGGGAACTTCATCAGTTAAGCCGGCCAGAGAGATGGGGTCTCGGTAGTAATCGCGGAAAATCCAACGGATATCGCTGACCAGCGTCGACGTGGAGCGCCCGGGTCAGGCCAGCGGCATCCTCGGCCCGGCCCACTGCCCCCACCAACCGGCACGCCAGCCTGCGGTGCCCTCACGTCAGAGCAGGTCAGAGGCATATCCGTTGGATTTTCCGCGATTACTACCGAGACCCCTACTTGTACTGCGGCTGATGACACGGACCCGAGTGGGGGGCCTTGTCCAGCGTCTGGAAGACGAGTTCACCGTCGTCACCTACGACCGGCGGGGGCTGTCACGCAGCACGATCCACGACCCGTCCCGGCCGGTCACCATGGCCACACACGCCGACGACGCGCATCGGCTGCTCGCTGCGGTCACCAGCGCGCCCGCGCACATGCTCGGCTGCAGCATGGGCGCGGTGATCGGCCTGCACCTCGCGGTCGAGCATCCCGGCCAACTCGACACTCTCATCGCGCACGAACCGGTTGCGCCCTGGCTGCTCGCTGCCGGTGACCGCGCCGCCCATCTGTGTGAACTGGAGCACTGCCAGCAGGTTTTCCGTGCTGAGGGCTGGCAGGCCGCGCTCGCGCCGATGGCCCGCACACTCGGCATCAACCCTGCCGACCAGGACGTCGAGCCTGGTGTACGCCTGCCGTCGATCACCGCCGAACGCGCCGCCGACTTCGGCTACTTCCTCGGCCACGACTTCACCGCCGTCCGCGAGGACCGGCTTGACGTCGCGGCTCTGCGGCGCAGTACGGTCCGGACCATTCCCGCCGCCGGCCACACCACCCCACCGCACGTCTTCGACCGCAAATGTGCCACCGAACTGGCCCGCCTGCTCGCCACCGACGTCGCAGTCTTCGCCGGTGGACACAACGGCAACATGACCCATCCAGGCGCCTACGCCACTCGGGTACGGGCCCTCATCACCGGAGATCAGGCCGCGTAGTCCTATGCCGGGATGGTGCGGTATCTGTCGGACGCCCCGCTGCGTCGGCGAGTGGCGGAGGCGGGGGATCTCATCCGGCTTCGAGCGGATCCCAGCCGTGGGCGTAGCGCAGCAGGGAGCCGGCGAGATCCTCGTTGCCGGCGGCCCACACGTCGTCGAACAGGAACCACTGCTGGTGGCCGAAGAAGTCGTTCATGTGGATCGACATCTGGGCCAGGTGGCGGGAGTGCCGGATGAGGGTCCGGTCCGGATCCCGGCCCTGCTCCAGCCCGGCGCTCTCCAGCGCCCGCATGGAGCCCTCGTGCAGGGAGCGGTGATCCCCGATGAGAGGCTGCTCCAGGTCCGGCCACCGGTTGCAGCGGCTCAGCGCCGGCTCGATCCCGTCGTCTCCGGGGGCCGTCAGAGCGCGCAGCGCCAGCAGCTCTGACGGCCAGTCGCCGCTGCGGGGTTCGAGCTCCCGCAGGTGGGCCGCGAGCCCCGGCAGCCGGACCCCCGGAAAGGAGCGCGGGGCCAGCCAGCCGATGCTCTCGCTGTCGCAGAACGTCAACAGGACCGCGTAGGTGACGCCCTCTCCCCCGGGCAGGGCCGGCGCGAGCTCCTCGACCGGGACCGGCGGGGTGAACGGGCCCGCCGCCCCGCCGGTGGTCTCGGGCAGCGGCCAGCCGTCGTGCACCAGGTAGGCCAGGCGGTCCGCCCGGGTCTTCACCAGGGAGTCGTCGAAGAAGAAGTACGCGAGCTCGACCTCGTCGTCGTCGGTCAGCACCCGGACGCTCAGCCCGTCCGCCTGCACCTCTCCCTCGACGTACAGATGCCGCCGCAGGAGGTCACGGAGCTCCTGCCACGTGCCGGGGGCCGCGATCCCCTCCCGGCGGGCGGCGTCGAAGATCGTGCCGAACCCGTAGACGGACCCCCCGAGCTCGGCCACGATCCACTCGTCGGTGTCGTGGCCCTCCTCCACCACGGCCGCCCAGCCCCGGCGGAACCAGTCGAGCACCGTGGCGTCGGGAAGGTGACGGACCCGCTTGCTGAGCGGGCCTTCGTAGTGGCTGCGGTACACAAAGAGGGTCATGCCGTCAAGATTCCAGAGGCCCCCGACAATTCCCGGACGGAGGCGTGACGGAGGCCGGCCGCCGCCGGGTGTCCCGGCGGCGGGTACGGCGGGCAGCCCTGACAGGGCTCCCGGGGGGCTCCCTTTTGGGGGGAGGGGGACGTCGTCCGGGTCGTGCGAGCGACGCGGCGGCGCGGACCGATCAGGACGCGCGGAGCCATACGGCGGTGTCGGAGGGGAGTTCACCGGCGTCGAGAGGGCCGCTGGCCAGCAACACGGCGTCGTGGGGCGGCAGTGCCACCGGCCCGGGACCGAGGTTGACCACGCAGGTGAGGCCGCTCTCGCGGGTGAAGGCCAGCACGTCGTCCCCGGCTTCGAGCCAGGTCAGGGCGCCGTCGCCGAGCTCCTCGCGGCGGATGCGCAGGGCGGCGCGGTAGAGGTTGAGCATCGAGCCCAGATCCGCTCCCTGAGCCTCGACGGTGACCTTCTTCCACGCCTCCGGCTGCGGCAGCCACGAGGTCCCCGCGCCGAAGCCGAACGGCGTCTCCTCTCCCGACCAGGGCAGGGGCACGCGGCAGCCGTCCCGGCCGGCGACGGTGTGTCCCGAACGGTGCCACATCGGATCCTGGCGGAGCTCGTCGGGGATGTCCTCGACCTCGGGGAGGCCGAGCTCCTCACCCTGGTAGACATAGACGCTGCCGGGCAGCGCCATGGCCAGCAGCGCCGCCGCCCTGGCCCGGCGGTGGCCGAGTTCGAGGTCGGAGGGCACCCCGTCCCTGCGGTCGCCGTTGTCCCAGGAGGTGTCGGCCCTGCCGTACCGCGTGACCGGACGGGCGACGTCGTGGTTGGACAGCACCCAGGTCGCCGGAGCGCCGAGCCGCCCGTGCGTGGCCAGGGTCTGCCGGATCGACTCACGCAGCGCGGCCGGGCTCCAGGGGCTGCCCAGGAAGTCGAAGTTGAAGGCGGTGTGCAGCTCGTCGGAGCGCAGGTAGCGGGCGAAGCGCTCCTGGTCGGGAAACCAGACCTCGCCGATCAGCAGCCGCCCGTCGTACTCGTCGGACAGCCGCCGCCAGCTCCGGTAGACGTCGTGCACCTCGGCGAGGTCGGTGTAGCCGTCGGGGTCGCCGCCGTCGAAGTCCTTGACCAGCACGGCGGCCGAGTCGATGCGGATGCCGTCGATGCCGCGGTCGAACCAGAACCGCAGTACATCGTGGAACTCCTGGTGCACCTCCGGATTGGTCCAGTTGAAGTCGGGCTGCTCGGGCGCGAACAGGTGCAGGTACCACTGCCCGTCGGGGACCTGCGTCCAGGCCGGGCCTCCGAAGATGGACTTCCAGTCGTTGGGCTCGTCCTTGAACCAGAACCGCTCCCTGGCCGCCGACCCCGGTCCGGCGGCCAGCGCCTCCCGGAACCAGGCGCTCTGGTCGGAGCTGTGGTTGGGCACCACGTCGATGATGACGCGGATGCCCAGCTCGTGGGCTTCCTCGATGAACTGCTCCGCCTCGGCGAGGGTGCCGAAGGACGGTTCGATGTCGCGGTAGTCGGCCACGTCATAGCCGCCGTCGGCCATCGGCGAGGGATACCAGGGGTTGAGCCAGATCGCGTCGACTCCCAGGTCGGAGAGGTACGGCAGGCGCGCGCGGAGACCCGCGAGGTCGCCGACGCCGTCGCCGTTGCCGTCGGCGAAACTCCGGAGGTAGACCTGGTAGATCGCGGCTCCCCGCCACCACGTTTCAGACATGCTGCGACAACTCCTTGCGGTTGACGATGGGTGACGAGGTCAGCCCTTGAGGCTGCCGGCGGTCAGACCGGCCATGATGCTGCGCTGGAAGACGAAGAAAACGATGATCGCCGGAAGGCTCGCGATCACCAGTGCCGCGATGAGGACGTTCTGCGGCATCTGGGCCGAGAGGGAGGCGATGCCCACGCTGATGGACATGTTCTCGCTGTCCGGCAGCACGAGCAGCGGCCAGACGAAGTCCTTCCAGACGGTGACCACCGACAGGATCGAGACCACGCCGATGATCGGCCGGGAGACCGGCAGCACGATCGACCACAGGATGCGTGAGGCGGAGGCGCCGTCGATCTGGGCGGCCTCGAGCAGTTCCCTGGGGATCGAGTCGAAGAACCGCTTGAGCAGGAAGATGTAGAACCCGTTGGCCGCCGCGGGGAGCCAGATCGCCCACGGCGTGTTCAGCAGGTCCCAGCCGAGGATCGGCAGATCCTTGACCGTCAGGTAGGCGGGCAGCAGGATGACCATCGGCGGGATCATCAGCGTGGCCAGCATCAGGCCCAGGACCAGGTTGCCCAGCACCGGCCGCAGCTTGGACAGCGCGTAGGCCGCCGTGACGTCGACGGCCAGCGTGAACAGCAGGGCTCCGCCGGCGTACAGGAGCGTGTTGCCGAGGAACTGCCCCAGATTGAGCTGGTCCCACGCCTCGGCGTACACCGCGAAGTCGAGCGACTCGGGGAAGAAGCCGGGCGGCATCTGGGCGAGTTCCTCGGGCGACCTCAAGGCGCCGGTGACCATCCAGTAGAGCGGGAACACGAAGGCCGCGGTGAAGCCCAGCACGACCGTGACCAGCACGATCCAGTAGATCACCCGTCCCCGGGGGGTCTTCAGCGTGTGCGGGGAGACCACACCGCGGAACTGCGGCGCGGCCTCCTTGCGGCGTCCGCGCGTGCCGCGCCCGGCCTTGACGGGGGCGGAGTCCGGCCGCCGGGAGGGAGCCGGGCGGCTCGGCTGAACGGTGGCGTTCGACATGGGTGCTACTGCCTCCCTAGTTCTGGTTGTCCCGCGAGATACGCAGGTAGAAGGCGGAGAACACCATCAGCACGAGCATGAGCATCAGCCCCAGCGCGCCACCGGCGCCGAAGTCCCCGAAGTTGAACGCGTACTGGTACATCAGGTAGGCGACGGTCAGCGTCGCGTTCTCCGGGCCGCCGCCGGTCAGCAGGTACGGCTCGATGAACACCTGCATGGTGGCGACGATCTGCAGCAGCAGCATCACCATCAGGATCAGCTTGGTCTGCGGGATCGTGACATGCCAGACCCGCTTGAAGAGCCCGGCCCCGTCCAGCTCGGCCGCCTCGTACAGCTCGCCCGGGATGCTCTGCAGCGCCGCGAGGTAGATCAGGGTCCCGGTGCCCAGGTTCATCCAGGTGGAGACGGCGACCAGGGACAACAGGGCGGTGTCGGTGGAGTCCAGCCAGCTCAGCGCCGGGATGTTCACCAGGTCCAGAATCTGGTTGAAAAGGCCGGGACCCGGGTCGTAGAACCACTTGAACAGCAGCACGCCGACGGCCGGCGGCAGCATCACCGGCAGGTACACCACGAACCTGAGATACGCCTTCGCGTGCCTCAGCTCGTTGAGGATGATCGCCGCCGCGAACGGCACGCAATACCCGAAGACGAGCGCCAGGCCGGTGAACGCGGCGGTGTTGATCCAGGCGTCGGCGAAGGCCGCGTCGTCGATCACCGTGCCGAAGTTCTCCAGCCCCACCCAGGTGGGCTCGTCGACGAAGTTCGTTTGCTGGAAGCTGAGCAGGATCTCCCGCACCATCGGGTACCAGGAGAAGAACGCGAAGCAGATCAGCGCCCCGCAGAGGAAGCCGTACGCCGTGAGGTTACGCCGCACGCCGCGCCGGAACGCCCCAGGGGTCCGGCGCCGTGATCCCTTCACGGTCATCGTGGTCATTGGTTGTTTTCCGATCTCGACGTCTGGCGGGGTGCCGACCGGCCGGCACCCCGGGTATCAGAGGGTCAGCTGGACTTGGCCAGCACCTTGTTGGCCTTCGCCTCGGCATCGGCGAGCAGCTGGTCGATGTCGGCGTCCTGCCTGGTCAGCACCGCCGACATGGCCACGTCGAGGATGGCGTAGAGCTCCTGCGCCTTCGGCGGTTCGATCTTGTTCTGGATCGTGGTGGACGCCTCCGCGTAGGGAGCGAAGTGCTCCACCGGCACGGTGGCGAACTTCTTGCGCGTCTCGACGATCTGCCTGCCGGGGGCGCTGTCGCCGTACAGGTCCGGGGTGGGGAGGCCGACCGGCCGGCCCTGACCCTTGTTCCGCTCGTAGTTGAACTGTCCCTGGTCGGGGGTCAGCTCGTGGTATTCCAGCCAGAGGAGCCCGGCCTTGATCTGCTCGGGCGTCGCCTTGGGGTTGAACATGTAGCCGTCGCCGCCGCTGAGCGAGGCCTTGGCCTCCGGCAGCGCCGTCACGCCGTAGTCGTCGAACTTGCCCTTGAAGTCGTTGTTGACCGACTGGACGACGTCGGGGGCGCCGATCATCATGCCGAGCTTGCCGCCGCCCATCATGCGCATCAGGTCCTCCCACTGCAGGAGCTGCTTGGCGCCCATGCTGTTGTCGGTCCAGCGCATCTTCTTGAGGTTCTCCAGGACGGCCTTGCCCTCGGGGCTGTTGAAGGCGGCCGTCTTGCCGTCGGGGCCGACCATCTCGCCGCCGCGGCCGTAGAGGGAGGCGGTGAAGTGCCAGCCGCCGGTGTTGCCCGCGCTGTACTCGCCGAACCCGACGTAGCCGGGACCGAGCCCGGCGATCTTCTTGGCCGCCTCCTGCACCTCGGCCCAGGTCTTGGGTGGGCTGTCGGGGTCCAGGCCGGCCTGGGTGAACAGCTTGCGGTTGTAGACCAGGCCCGTGGAGTAGTTGGTCCTGGGCAGGCCGTAGGTCTTGTCACCGTTCTTGAAGACGCTCATGACATCGGGCCGCAGGTCGCCCAGCTTGGTGACGCTGCCGACATAGGGGCTGATGTCGGCCGCCTGACCGGCCGCGACGATCTTCTGGATGTCGGTGAAGTAGACGTAGAAGACGTCCTCCATCGTGCCGCCGGCCAGCTTGGCCTGGAAGGTGTCCGGGTTGATGCAGGGGAAGGCGTCCTTGCTCTCGATCGTGATGTTCGGGTGCAGTTTCTGGAACGCGGCGACGTCCTCGTCCCACGCCTTGCGCTCGAACGGGTTGCTCTTGGGGGGCTGGCAACCCACGGTGATCGTGACCGGGGCGTCGGCGGCCGCGCTGCCCGGCTTGGTGTCAGCGGGCTTGGCGGCGCCGTTGTCACTGCCGCAACCTGCGGCGGTGAGGACGATGCCCGCGGCGAGCAGCATCGAGAGGTTGCGGGGCTTCATAGGGGACTCCTTGGCGGGTCGGTTGCGAGAAACATATAGAGGCGTGCAGGAGCTAGCAAGAGTCCGTCATGCTTGATGCAAAAAAGTGACAGTGAGCTAGCCGACGGCGCGCCGCAACGTCCTTGCGCCACCGGGAGAACGGGACGGACCTGCGACAACGCGCCCGACGCCGGCGGAGTCACCGATCGCTTGCATGCTGTTGCACGGCCGCATCATTGTTCTGTCGCGGTTTTTAGCCGTGAGCGCGCCGGGGACGCACAGGACCCGGCAGGCGCCGGCACCTTCAGGCCGGCACGGCCCTGCGGCGCGCCGGAGCCGTGGAGGCCCGCACCACCAGCTCGGGCTCGAACAGCAGCTCGTCACCGGGCACGGCGCCCGCGTCGATCTGGGCGATGAGCAGGTCCACCGCCGCGCGCCCCATCGCCTCGATCGGCTGACGCACCGTGGTCAGCGGCGGCTCGGTGCGGTTCATCAGCGCCGAGTCGTCGTAACCGATCACCGAGACGTCCCGCGGCACCGGCAGGCCGGCCCGGCGGGCGGCGCGCACCGCCCCGAGGGCGAGCAGGTCGCCACCGCAGACGAACCCGGTGAAGCCGCGCCGCAGCAGCCGGGTGGCGGCGGCGTGGCCTCCCTCCAGGGAGAACATGGTGTGCTCGACGGAGTCCTCGGCGAACTCCAGGCCGTGACCCCCGGCGTAGGCGGCGAAGGCGTCCATCCTGCGGCGCGAGGGCATGTGGTCGGGAGGACCCAGGATCATCCCGATGCGCTCGTGCCCGAGGGCCCGCAGGTGCCCGGCGGCCATCCGCGCGGCGGCCACGTCGTCGCAGGAGACCTGGGGGAAGCCGAGGTGTTCCACCGCCGCGTTCACCAGGACGGCGGGCAGGCGGCGCTCCCGGATCCGCTCGTAGTGCTCGTGGGAGGCGTCCCGCTGGGCGTACATCCCCCCGGCGAAGACCACTCCGGAGACGTGCTGGGAGAGCAGCAGGTCGACGTAGTCGGACTCCGAGACCCCGCCCACCGTCCCGGTGCACAGCACGGAGGTGAAGCCCTGCTGGGCGAGCGCGCCGCCGACGACCTCCGCGAACGCGGGGAAGATCGGGTTCTGCAGCTCGGGGAGGACCAGCCCCACCAGGCGGGCGCGGTTGCCGCGCAGCCGGGTCGGACGCTCGTAGCCGAGGGTGTCGAGCGCCGCCAGCACGGCCTTGCGCGTCGCCTCCGAGACACCGGGCCTGCCGTTGAGCACGCGACTCACCGTCGCCTCGCTCATGCCGACCTTCTTGGCCACCTCGGCAAGCCTGCGTGTCATGAATGCAAGTGTACGACAAAATCCGCAAAATATTGCATGGATTTTTCACTACCATGCCGGAGGACGGGAACGCACGCGCCGCCCGGCGGCGCCGTACGGAACCCCCCCGCTCACCCGCGGCGCACCCGGGCCCGCGAACGGGACGCTTCCGAGCAGGCCCACCACGGGAGCCGAGTCGCTCCACCACCGTTTGAGACCCGCCTGACGAGGAAGTCTCCCCTCCTGGCTGAATTTTTCGGGGGTGGGCCGGCGATGACGGAACGACTGGTGGTGATCGGGGGCGACGCCGCGGGGATGAGCGCCGCCTCGCAGGCGCGGGGCAGGCGTGACCCGCAGGATCTGCGGATAGTCGCCTTCGAGAAGGGCCGTCACGCCTCCTACTCCGCGTGCGGGATCCCCTACCTGGTGGGCGGGGAGGTGTCCGACCCGCAGGACCTGGTCGCGCGGCGGCCCGAGGTCTTCCGCGACGAGCTGGACATAGACCTGCGGCTGCGCAGCGAGGTCACCGAGATCGACCTCGGCCGCCGCGCGGTGGCCGTACACGACCGCCGCGGCGGCGGCCGGTACTGGGAGCCCTTCGACCAGCTCGTCATCGCGACCGGCGGCCTGCCGCACCGCCCCGACCTGCCCGGCGTACAGGCCAGGGGCGTGTACGGCGTGCAGACCCTCGACGACGGCATCGCCCTGCTGGACGCCCTGGAGTCCGAGCGCCCCCGCAGGGCCGTGGTGGTCGGCGCCGGATACATCGGCCTGGAGATGGCCGAGGCCCTGGTACGGCGGGGCCTGGAGGTGTCGCTCATCGACGGGGGCGATCAGCCGATGGGCACGCTCGATCCGGACATGGGCGCCCTGGTCGCCGACGCCCTGCGCGACCTGGGGATCAAGGTGTTCCTCGGCGAGCCCGTCGAGGGCTTCTCCGAGTCCGGCGGGCGGGTCACCGCGGCCCGCACCGGGAGCCGGAGCGTACAGGCGGACCTGGTCGTCCTCGGCCTCGGCAGCCGCCCGAACACGGCCCTGGCCGAGGCCGCCGGCGTCCCGGTCGGCGAGACCTCGGGGATCCGGACCGACCGGCGGATGCGCACCGCGGTCGAGGGCGTCTGGGCGGCCGGCGACTGCGTGGAGACCTTCCACCTGGTCTCCCGGCGCCCGGTCGCGATCGCGCTCGGCACCCACGCCAACAAGCAGGGGCGCGCCGCGGGCATCAACATCGGCGGCGGGTACGCCGCCTTCCCCGGCGTCGTCGGCACGGCGGTGTCGAAGATCTGCGAGTACGAGGTGGCGCGCACGGGCCTGACCACGGCCGAGGCGGCGGAGGCCGGGTTCGAGACGGTCGAGGAGATCGTGGAGTCCACCACGCGCGCCGGCTACTACCCCGGCGCGCGCCGGATGCGGACAAAGATGATCGCCGACCGCCGGACCGGCCGGCTGCTGGGCGCCCAGATCGTCGGGCAGGAGGGCGCGGCCAAGCGCATCGACGCCCTGGCCATCGCCGTCTGGCAGGAGATGAGCGTGGAGGACGTGAGCGGGCTCGACCTGTCCTACGCTCCCCCGTTCGCCCCGGTGTGGGATCCCATCCTGATCACCGCGCGCAAGACGGCGGAACGCGTGGAGCGACTCGGCACGCGGGGCTGACCTCGGCGATGCGCCTCCGCCTCCGGCACGCTCCCGGCGGTACGGCCTCTGCCAGGGGGAATCCAGGGAGACATGGTTGGGCCGGTTCAGAGCGGGAAAGGGCGAAGAATCCCAGACCCGATCCCGACAAGGAGTCACAATGCTCACATTGACCGACACCGCGGCACAGGTGATCCGGGACCTCAGCTCGCAGGTAGCGGATTCCACCGACACCGGTGTCCGTATCTCCTCACAGGCTGACGGCACAGGATCCCTCCTGCTCTCGGTCGTGGACGGCCCCGAATCCAACGACAAGGTGGTCGAGTCGGAAGGAGCGAGGATCTTTCTGGATCCCACCGCCGCGGACATGCTCGATGACAAGGCTCTCGACGCGGATATCGACGAGGGGGGATCGGTGGCCTTCCTCGTGACCGAGCAACACCCCTGAGGTAACCGGAGACTCACAGGGCCCCGACCGCCACAGCGGTCGGGGCCCTGTCCTCTCCACCCCGAAGACGTCCTCGCGTCCTTTGATGCCCGCGGCGCCTGTCGGCGTCCTGAAACCCGCTCCCGGTGTCAGGAGAAGGTCGACTACTTGTCCGCGCTGCTCACCGCGAGGGGGTCAGCGGGCGCCTCGGCCTTGGCCTTCTCCATCCGCTCGCCGAGTTCCTGGAGCCGGTTGCGCCCCATGGCCTCGCGCACCTTCGGGAACCACTCCTCTTCCTCCTCCTCGACGTGATGGCGCACGTTCTCCATCAGGACGGTGACCTTGGCGACGAACCGCTCGTCCTCGGGGTCCATCCCCCGCAGTTCGGAGAGCATCCAGACCACCACGTGGTGCTCCTCCACGCTCTCCAGGATGTGGTCGACGGTGTCGGGAGCGCCCTCGCGGGCGGCCGGGTAGAAGATCTCCTCCTCGATGTAGGCGTGGGTGGTGAGCTCTTCGATGATCTTGTCGACGATGTCCCGCTTCTTCTTGTGGGCGCCGTCCCCGGCCTTCTCGAACTCCTTGAACAGCTTCTCGACGGTCTTGTGGTCGTCCTTCAGAAGAACGATGGCGTCCATGCTTTCCTCTCTCACGATCTTGTGGGTCCCTACGGATTGAGCAGAACCTTGACTGCCCCGTCCTGCTTCTTCTGGAAGATCTCGTAGCCGTGCGGGGCCTGATCCAGCGGGAGCCGGTGGGTGGCCAGGTCCATGACCGCGAGCGGGTCGGAATCGTCGGTCACCAGCGGCATCAGGTCGTCGATCCAGCGCTTGACGTGGGCCTGACCCATCCGCAGGGTGATGCCCTTGTCGAACATCCTCAGCATCGGCATCGGGTCGGCCATGCCGCCGTAGACGCCGACGATCGAGACCGTGCCGCCGCGCCGTACCGTCTCCATCGACTGGTTCAGGGCCGCGAGCCGGTCCACGCCCGCGGTGGACATCAGCGGGGCGGCGATCGCGTCGGGCAGTATCCCGGTGACGGTCTGGGCGAGCTTGGCGGCCGGGGATCCGTGCGCCTCCATGCCGACCGCGTCGATGACCGAGTCGGGGCCGCGTCCGCCGGTCAGCTCGCGGATCGCCTCGGGGACGTCGTCGGTCACGGAGGCGTCCAGCACCTCCACGTCATGCCTGCGCGCCATCGCGAGCCGTTCCTGGACTCCGTCGACCCCGATGACCCGGTAGCCGAGGTGCCTGGCGATCCGGGCGGACATCTGCCCGATGGGGCCCAGGCCGAAGACGGCCACGGTGCCGCCGTCGGGGACGTCGGCGTAACGGACCGCCTGCCAGGAGGTGGGCAGCACGTCGGACAGGTAGACGAACCGCTCGTCCGGCGGCCCATGGGGGACCTTGACCGGGCCGAACTGGGCCTGCGGGACCCGTAGGTACTCCGCCTGCGCCCCCGGCACCTCGCCGTACAGCTTGGTGTAGCCGAACAGGGCCGCGCCCATGCCGTGGTCACGGACCTGGGTGGTCTCGCACTGGGCGAACAGCTTCATCTCGCACATGTGGCAGTGGCCGCAGGAGATGTTGAAGGGGATGACCACCCTGTCGCCGGGCTTGATGTGGGTGACCTCCGCGCCGACCTCCTCCACGATGCCCATCGGCTCGTGACCGAGGATGTCGCCCTCTCCGATGAAGGGCCCCAGGACCTCGTACAGATGCAGGTCGGAGCCGCAGATCGCGGTGGTGGTGAGCCTGACGATCGCGTCGGTCGGTTCCTTGATCGCCGGATCCGGAACCTCCTCGACCCGCACGTCGCGCTTGCCGTGCCAGGTGAGAGCCTTCATGGTCTTCTCCTCTCAGGTCGTGCGGGACAGGCCGGGGCGCGCCGCCGGTGCCGGTGGGCACTCAGCGCACCCGCGGCAGGACCTCCTTGGCGTAGAAGTCGAAGAAGGCGTCCTGCTCCTCTCCGATCTGGTTGACGTACACCTCGGTGCAGCCCGCGTCGAGGTACTCCCCGATCGCCTGGGCGGTGATCGCGGGGTGGACCCGGACCGGCGGGCAGGTGACCGCGGTCGTGATGGGCAGCGATGATCCCCATACCCCCTGTGACGAGCCCAAACGGATCACCTCTGCCAGGTCGCCCGGATCCGGCGGCCCGGCAGCGGGCCGTCAGCCGCCGGCGCCGAGGAACCGGCGCAGTCCGGCCGCGAGCTCGGCCGGCGCCCGCTCTTCCTTGAAGCCCTCGAACATCCTCACGGTTCCTTTCCTCGCACGCCGGTACGACGCGGCACGGTCGCCCGGCGCGGCCGGTTCGGTACGGCCGGCTCAGTACGGCCAGGTCCAGTCGCGGATCTCGGCCGGGTCCTCCCCGTACTCGCGGGTGTGGGCGCGGGCGCGCAGCCGCTCGTCGACCATCTGCTGGCGCAGGTGCGCGGACCTGGAGCCGAGGCCGGGTACCCGGTCGATGACGTCCATCACCAGGTGGAAGCGGTCGATGTCGTTGAGCATCACCATGTCGAACGGCGTGGTGGTGGTGCCCTCCTCCTTGTAGCCGCGCACGTGGATGTTGTGGTGGCCGTGCCGCCGGTAGGTCAGGCGGTGGATCAACCAGGGGTAGCCGTGGAAGTTGAAGATGATCGGCTTGTCGGCGGTGAAGAGGGTGTCGAACTCGGCGTCCGACATGCCGTGCGGATGCTCCGACGGCGGCTGCAGCCGCATCAGGTCCACGATGTTGACCACGCGGACCTTCAGCTCGGGCAGGTGCTCGCGCAGCAGCGCGGCGGCGGCGAGGGTCTCCAGCGTCGGCACGTCGCCCGCGCAGGCCAGAACCACGTCGGGCTCGGCTCCCGCGTCGGTGGAGGCCCACTCCAGGATGCCCAGGCCACGGGTGCAGTGCGCGATCGCCTCCTCCATGGTGAACAGGTCCAGCACCGGCTGCTTGCCGGCCACGATGAGGTTGACGTAGTCACGCGAGCGCAGGCAGTGGTCGCCGACCGACAGCAGGGTGTTGGCGTCCGCCGGCAGGTAGATCCGCACCACCGAGGCCTTCTTGTTCACCACCACGTCGATGAAGCCGGGATCCTGGTGGCTGAAGCCGTTGTGGTCCTGCCGCCACACGTGCGACGACAGCAGGTAGTTCAGCGAGGCGACCGGACGCCGCCAGGTGATCTTGTGGGACGACTCCAGCCACTTGGCGTGCTGGTTGAACATCGAGTCGACGATGTGGATGAACGCCTCGTAGCAGTTGAACAGGCCGTGGCGGCCGGTCAGCAGGTAACCCTCCAGCCAGCCCTGGCACAGGTGCTCGCTGAGCACCTCCATGACCCGGCCGTCCGGGCCGAGGTTCTCGTCCGTGGGCAGCGTCTCGGCGTCCCACACGCGGTCGGTGACCTCGAACACGGCCGACAGCCGGTTGGAGGCGGTCTCGTCCGGCCCCATCAGCCGGAAGTTGTCCGGGTTGGCGGCGATGACGTCGCGCAGGAACTGCCCCAGGACCTTGGTCGGCTCGCTCGACTGCACGGCGGGGGCCTTGACCTCGACGGCGTGGTCCCGGAAGTCGGGCAGCGCCAGCGGCTTGAGCAGCTCGCCGCCGTTGGCGTGCGGGTTGGCGCTCATCCGGCGCGGCCCCTCCGGCACCGTCCGCAGGATCTCCGCGACGGGCCGCCCCTGGTCGTCGAAGAGCTCGCCGGGCCGGTAGGAGCGCATCCACTCCTCCAGCATCGCCCGGTGCTCGGCGTTCTGGCGGACCGCCGACAGCGGCACCTGATGAGCCCGCCAGGTGCCCTCGACCGGGAGGCCGTCCACCTCGCGCGGGCCGGTCCACCCCTTGGGCGTGCGCAGCACGATCATCGGTGGGCGCTCGGCGCGGCCCTCCTTGAACTCGGCGATCTCGTCGAAGACCGCGTCGAGGGTCTCGGCCATCAGCCCGTGCATGACCGCCGGGTCGTCTCCGGAGACGATGTGCGGGCGGTAGCCGTATCCCTCGAGGAGCTTGACCAGCTCCTCTTCGGGGATCCGGGCGAGGACGGTCGGGTTGGCGATCTTGTAGCCGTTCAGGTGCAGGATCGGCAGCACGACCCCGTCGTGCTCGCGGTTGAGGAACTTGCCGGAGTGCCAGCCGGCCGCCAGCGGCCCGGTCTCGGCCTCGCCGTCGCCGATGACGCAGGCCACCACCAGGTGGGGGTTGTCGAAGGCGGCGCCATAGGCGTGGGCCAGCGAGTAGCCGAGCTCGCCGCCCTCGTGGATGGAGCCCGGGACCTCGGGGGCGACGTGGCTGGGGATGCCGCCGGGGAAGGAGAACTGCCGGAACAGCCGCTGCATGCCGACGGCATCCTGCCTGATATCCGGATATTTCTCTGTATAGGTGCCCTCCAGCCAGGCGTGGGCGACCGCCGCCGGGCCACCGTGCCCGGGTCCGACGATGTAGATCATGTCCTGGTCGCGCTCCCGGATGATCCGGTTGAGGTGGGCGAAGCAGAAGTTCAGCCCCGGAGTGGTGCCCCAGTGCCCCAGGAGGCGTGGCTTGACGTGCTCGGGAGCCAGAGGCTCGGCCAGCAGCGGATTGTCCAGCAGGTAGATCTGGCCGACCGACAGGTAGTTGGCCGCCCGCCAGTAGGCGTCGACGTGTGCGAGTGCATCCATACCTCCGACAGTTCCTCCGGAGCGGGATTCAAACCCTGCCGGGAGCCGGCTCCGTACTCCTGGGGACACCTGGCGATCGCGGGAAGCCGTGTCGCGCCGGAAAGGTGCTGCTCACCCGCGACAAGAACGTGGTGAGCGTCCAGGCCGACGTCCGCCGCCCCGGACCGCCGGGGCACGAGCGCCTCACGCCGCCGGTCGGCCGGAGGCCGCGCGCCTCTACCGGATCCGGGCGGAATGTACGAAGATCTTCACGGCTCGACCGCTTGACCCCGTCCGAGGAGAGGAAACCGGAGTGGAGATCGCCATCGTCGGAGGAGGCCTCGGCGGCCTGGCCGCCGCCCTGCTGCTGAGGCAGGCGGGCATCGAGGCCACCGTCTACGAGCAGGCCACCGAGCTGCGAGAGGTCGGCGCGGGCATCGTCGTCGCCCCCAACATGGTCCGCCCCCTGGTGCGGGCCGGGCTCGGCGAGCGGCTGGCGGCCTCCGCCGTGGCGCTGGAGACCGCCTGGGAGTTCCGGCGCTGGGAGGACGGCCGGGTGCTGTTCTCCCAGCGGATGGGAGAGGAGTGCCGGCGGCTGTACGGCGCCGACTGTTACGTCGCGCACCGGGCCGACCTGCTGGCCATGCTGCTGGAGGCGCTGCCCGAGGACGCCGTACGGCTCGACCGGCGGCTGGACGGCCTGCGACAGGACGGCGAGAAGGCCGAGCTGGTCCTCGCCGACGGGCAGGGAGAGAAGACGACGGTGGTCGCCGACGTGGTCGTCGGGGCCGACGGGATCCACTCCACCGTCCGGTCCTCGGTCGTGGCCGAGGACCCGGCCCGGTTCTCCGGGCTGTGCGCCTACCGGTGCCTGGTCCCGGCCGGCGACGCCCCCGAGCTGGCGCTGCGGCCGGTGCAGACGCTGTGGCTGGGGCCGGGCAGGCACTTCGTCCACTACCCGATCAGCGGGGGACGTCTGGTCAACGTCGTCGCGATCGTGCCCGCCGGGGACTGGCGGATCGAGTCGTGGACGGCCGACGGCCGGGTGGAGGACCTGGCGCGGGAGTTCGAGACCTGGGATCCCCGGCTCGGACAGCTGATCGCCTCCGCGACCGAGACCAAACGCTGGGCCCTGTACGACCGCAGCCCGCTGGAGCGCTGGACCGACGGGCGGGTCACCCTCCTGGGGGACGCCGCCCACGCGATGCTGCCCTTCTTGGGCCAGGGAGCCTGCCAGGCGGTCGAGGACGCGGCGGTCCTGGCCGCCTGCCTCCGGACGGCCACGCCCGGGACCGTGGCGGAGGCGCTGCTGCGCTACGAGGGGATCCGCAGGCCCCGGGCCTCCCAGGTCCAGCTCATGAGCCGCGGCCGTGAGGTGCAGAACCACCTTCCCGACGGCCCCGCCCAGCGTGAACGCGACGCGGCCTTCGCCGGCGGCGACCCGCTCCGGCAGAACGCCTGGGTCTACGGCCACGACCCGGAGGCCGAGCTGGTCGGCTGAGCCCCGGCGGCCCTGCACTTCCGACCCGCGTCAGGCTCTCATCGGGCGTCGCCGCCCCGCAGCGCCGGCGGCCCTGCACAGTGGTCCGGCGGCGCCGCCGGTGTCACATGACACCGGCAGCCGCCGGGACCCGCCCTTCCCGCCTCGGGAAGGTCAGCCGGTGACCTCCACGCCCTTCCAGAAGGCCACGTAGCCCTTGATCTGGGCCGCCTCCGGCTTGGGGTCCGCGTAGTACCAGGCCGCGTCGGGGTTGTCCGCGCCGTCGACGTGCAGTGTGTAGTAGCTCGCCGTCCCCTTCCATGGACAGACCGTGGTGGTCTCCGATGGCCTCAGATAGTCCGGGGACACCGATTCGACGGGGAAGTAGTGATTGCCCTCGACGATCCGGGTGTCGTCACTCTCCGCGATGATCTCGCCGTTCCAGCGTGCTGTTGCCATAGACCAAGGCTGGCACATTCGGTGCTCCGGCGCGCGCCGGAGCCGGGCAGCACGGACCGGCAGCCGCCTGGTTTCCCACGGTTCTCTGCTGTTTCAACGGTGATCACAGCAGGCTGACGGCCCTGTCCACAGCGCCCGCCACATCCCCGTTGGCTGGATAGAGCAGCGCCCGGCCGGGCACCAGGCCCAGCGTGGTCGGCATTTTCAACGCGTGCTTCCACCTGACGAACATCTGCTCAGGTTCGGCGCCGTCGCCGCCAAGAAGCACCACGGGCAAGGTCGAGGACGCCAGGACATCGGACATGTCTTCGACAACGGGGAGCTTCAACCAGGTATAGGCGCTGCGCCGCCCCAGCCCGCAAGCGATCGCGATCGACTGGATCACAGCCTCCGCTGACAGATCATTGCAAATTTTGCCGTTGGTCCACCGGGAAATGAACGGTTCGACCATCGCGATCAGCTTGCGGTCGTTGAGTTCGTTCACGGCTCGAGCCGTATTCTCCAACGCCGAAGGCGTCGCGGCATCCTCCAACGCGATCCGGGTCAGCATCTTGCCCCCGTCGAAGCCCATGGCGGCAATGGTCTCCGCGTCGTAGCCAGTGAAGCGGTCGTCGATTTCGAACGTCGAGCCGGCCAGGCCGGCCCGGTTCATCGATCCGAACACCGACTTGCCGTCCAGCACCCCGAGCAGCAGCAGGTCCTCCAGGATGTCGGCGGTGCCCATCACCCCGGTTACTCCGGGACGTTCAAGCGCCCTGCAGAGCCGGTCCAGAAGATCGCCCCGATCGGCCATCGCCATCGGATCACCGCCGGCACCGAGCGAGCCGCGCGCCGGATGGTCCGCAGCGATGATCATCACCCGGCCGTGCTCCCCCACCACGGACGGCGCCGGCACACGCCGCTCCGCTGCCTGAACGATCGCCTCGGGGTTGTGCACCCGTGTCTGCATGATCTCGGTCACCCTGGCGGCCACGGCAATCCTCCAAGAGGAGTTTGTCAGGACATAGGTTTGTCCTGACAAAAGTATCAACCGGTGATGTCGGCGTCAACGATCACGGTGCGGGTCGCAGCGGGAACTCGTTGCCGACCCGGGGGTGGGCGTGCGTGCCGACGGACCTGGGAGTTCGGAGCCGGCGGGGCCGCAGGCCGCCGCGCAGGCGAATCCCGCTGACCTGAACACTTTTGACCTTCCACCCCGGCGAAGCCGGGCCGTTTGACGGCGATCGCCCCCGATGCCCCCACCCCTGCCCCAGCCCCAGCATCGGATACCCGTACACCACGTCACTGGACGTGGCCCGAAAGGGGGCGACTACGGGGTGCATGACCCCTTGCTGTCGGCGACTCGCAGGCTCAGCGACGTGCCGTAGTGCCGGCGCATGCTCTGGCCGGCGGGCGGGTCCTGGGTGCAGACGGTGCGTTCGAGGTGCGAACCGTCGTCGTATCCCTCGATCACGAGAGGCTCGCTGCTGACGTATGGGAAGCCGAGCCGCAAGGCGGCCTGTCGCGCCTCTTCGCCGGTCTTGCCGACGTAGTCCGGCACGACGGACCAGGTGGTGACGCGGCCGTCGGGCGGGCAGGGCACCTGCGGGGGCAGGAAACCGAACTCCACCTTCTTCGCCTGGGAGTCCTCGATCTGCGTGCAGACGATCCAGGTACCGGAGTAGGACTCACCGTCGAACAGATGACCGTCCGGCAGGGCCCTGTACGCGGTGGTGTAGGTGGGCCAGGAGCGCCCCAGCTCGCCGCTGACGGTGTCGAGCGTCTTTCCTTTGAAGGAGGGCAATGCGGGTGACGGATGTTGCGATCGTGCGCCGCCTCCCTCACTCGCCCGGGTGGAGGCGTTGTCCTCGCCCCCGCCCGAGCAGGCCGCCAGGCTGAGCACGGGCACTGTCAACAGAGTGAGAACACGGAGCCTGACCCGCACCATGCGCTGCTCCCGAGTGTGATCGGACATACGCGACGATCATCGCCGTCTTCGCGCCGCGGGGCAACCGCGTTGGTGATTGTCCGGGTCGGGAAAGGCACCGGCGTGCCGGAGGCGGAGGACCCCCACGGGCGTGGGGAGGACGCGCCGCGCGACACCACGCACCGCGTGCGTAACGGCCCGACAAGGAAGGGGCGGTGCCGGCGGGCGGATGCGCCTGCGGTGCCATGGTGCCGAGCGTGGGCTGGGCGCGCGGTCTCAGCCGGCGTGCAGCCTGGTGATGAGCTCATGGGCGACGTCCAGGAACTGATCGCGCGAGGACGTCGTCGTCTGCAGGTCGACGAACGCCTCGTGGGCACCGGCCTGGGCGAGGGTCAGCAGGTAGTCACCGATCTGCTGCACGGTTCCGGCGTGCGGCACCTGGTCGTCGGGCGCGGGAGAATCGGTGATCTTCGGATTGACGCGCACCACCATTCGCAGGGCCGACGGGTCCCGGTCGACGCGCGCCGCGGTCTGCAGCGCCACATCCCACAGGGAGGTCAGATAGGGCATGGGCATCGCCGCGCTCAGCCAGCCGTCGGCTCGCCGGCCGATCCTCTCCAGAGCCGAGGGCGTGTAACCGGCGAGCAGGATCGGGGGACGCGGCCGCTGGAAGGGCTTGAGGTCGATGTGCGACGGCGGCACGGTCCAGAGCGTGCCCTTGTGCTCGACCACCTCACTGCTCCAGACCGCCTCCATCAGGTCGAGCGTCTCTTCGAGCCGGGCTCCCCTCCCCTGCCAGGGCACCCCGGTCGCGGTGTATTCGTCACGCAGCCAGCCGAGACCGATGCCGACGTCCAGCCGTCCGCGGCTGACCAGGTCGAGCGAGGTCAGCATGCGGGCGAGCAGGACCGGCGGTTGCCACAGCGCGTTGAGCGTGCTGGTTCCCAGCCGGACCTCCCGCGTGCTCACGGCGGCCAGCGTCAATGCGGTCAGCGGGTCGAAGAACGTCCCGAAGGCCGGAGGGATCTCGCCGTCTCCTGCCGGGTAGGGGTCGCTGGGTGCGAGCGGCAGCATGATCCGATCACCCGCCCACAGGCTGCTGTAGCCCATGGCCTCCAGATCCGTGCTGGCCTGCCGGATGAAATCCGGGTCGGTGAAGGCACCGTACTGCGGGACTGCGTATCCGATCTGCATGAGAAATTCCTTGGTACTTCGCCGTGGAAAGCCGGGCAGGACTGAGGTGCGCATCGCGTACGCGTCTCCATACCCGGACGCTCTTGGTCAAGCGTCCAGGGAGACGTTAGGCAACACCCCTTGGATGCGACTTGGAGCAGGCTGGGAGCCGGGGTTGAGGAACCCGCGGACAGCCGATGGCACTGAGAACGATCTTGGAGTCTCAGTGCCGGATGGGTGACCAGACACCACGGGATGATCTCCGAGGTGCCCAGCGGGATGTCGCGCCCGATCGACCGGCCGCCCTTCCCTCTGCCCTGACCGCGGCGGGCGGGGCAGGGCCGGAAGGCCCCTCCCCGGGGTGTGGTTGCGGACCCCGGCGGGGACCCACCACCACGCCGCCGGGATGGTCTGGACGACGACCGGAAGAGAACCTCGTCTCCTCGAAGAGTTTCCCGAGATGACCGAGCCGGAGATCTGCGCCTGGCTCATCGAGAGCTGGCGCGGGTAGCGCTTGCGGCAGCACACCTGAACGGAAGGCGATGACGCATGCCCGAAATCGGCGGGGACACCGCACCAGGATTCGAAGGAGTGCGTGAGGCGTTCGCGGCCAATCTGGCCGGCGGGCAGGAGGTGGGCGCCGCGGTCGGTGTCTACCTGCACGGCCGGAAAGTCGTCGACCTGTGGGGCGGAATCGCCGACCCCGAGACCGGCCGCCGCTGGGAGCGCGACACCTTGCAGGTCGTGTTCTCCACCACCAAGGGCGTCACCGCCGCGTGCGCGCACCTGCTGTCCCAGCGGGGCGAGCTGGACCTCGACGCGCCCGTCGCCGAGTACTGGCCGGAGTTCGCGGCGCACGGAAAGGACCGCGTCCCGGTCCGCTGGCTGCTCACCCACCAGGCCGGACTGCCCGCGATCGACCACCCGATCACCCCGGCGGAGGCGATCGCCTGGCACCCGATGGTGACCGCACTGGCCGCCCAGCGCCCCTTCTGGGAGCCGGGCACCGAGCATGGCTACCACGCGCATACCTACGGCTGGCTGGTCGGAGAGGTCGTCCGCCGGGTGACCGGTCGCAGCCTCGGCACGTTCCTCGCCGAGGAGATCGCCGCCCCGCTCGGCCTGGACCTGTGGATCGGACTGCCGGAAACCGAGCGGCATCGGGTCAGCCGGATCGTCGCCGCCCCGCTCGACCTGGACGCACTGGCCCGGATCGACCTGGACGCCCTTCCCGAGCCCGCGCGCGAGGTGATGGGAGCCTATGCCGATCCCACGTCGCTGACCAGGCGGTCGATGGCCGTCGTCACACCGCCGCTGAACCACGACGACCCCGACGAGCAGGCCGCCGAGATGCCCTCGACCAACGGCATCTGCACGGCCCGCGCACTGGCCCGCTTCTACGCCGCGCTCATCGGCGAGGTCGACGGGCACCGCATTCTCGCATCCGACACCTTGGCCGCGGCGACCGCGGAACAGGTCAGCGGTACCGACCGCGTCCTGCGGGTACCCGTCCGGATCGGCACCGGTTTCGGCCTGCCGACACCCGACGCCTTCTGGTACAGCCCGACCGCCTTCGGGTTTCCCGGCTACGGCGGTTCGCTCGGCTTCGCCGACCCGGCGAACGGCCTGGCGTTCGGTTATGTCATGAACCACATTCAAGAGGGCATGCCGGACCGCAGGGCCGCCACCCTCCTTGACGCGGTCCACAGCGCGATCAGGGCCCAGGCCCGGTAAGACGGCTTCGGCAGGTCGGCAGCGGACAGGCGCCGATCCCGCGGCCGATTACCTCGACTACGGCGACATGGCGCACCGGCGGAGCCTCGGCGTGGTGACCGAGGACGGCCCCGGACAGGAACCGGCGGATCAGCTGACCGTGGCGTCCTCGGGGGCGTCCCAGGCGACCGGCAGGGAGTGCACGCCGTACACGAACATGTTGTCGCGCAGCGGCACCTCCTCTGGACGGCAGTCCAGCCGCAGGTGCGGGAAGCGCCGGACCAGGGCGGGCAGGGCGACGGCCATCTCCGCGCGGGCGAGTTGCTGCCCCAGGCACTGGTGGACGCCGTGCCCGAAGGACAGGTGCGGGTTGCGCTCACGGGTGAGGTCGAGGGCGGCCGGGTCGTCCCAGTGGGCGGGGTCCCGGTTGATCTGCGGCGTCGAGATCATCACCGTGCCGCCCGCCGGGATCAGCTCGCCGCCGATCCTCACGTCCTCGGTGGCGGTGCGGAAGGGGCCCAGGTGGACGATCGAGAGGTAGCGCAGCAGTTCCTCGACGGCCTGGCCGGCCACCTCGGGGTCGCGGCGCAGCAGTTCGAGCTGTTCGGGATGCTCCAGCAGGGCGAAGACGCCCAGGCCGATCATGTTGGCCGTGGTCTCGTGCCCGGCGGCGAGCAGCAGGTTGGCGATGCCGACCAGTTCGTCGTCGGTGAGCTCCCCCGCGTGGTCGCCGTGGATCAGCCCGGAGATCAGGCCGTCGTCGGGCCGGGCGCGCTTGGCGGCCACCAGCTCGTGCATGAACTGCCGCATCTCGTCGCGGACCCGCAGCACCTCCTCCAGCGGCGTGTCCATGCGGATGATGGTCGACGTGCGGCGCTGGAAGTCGGTGCGGGCCTCGTACGGGACGCCGAGCAGCTCGCAGATCACCAGGGACGGCACAGGCAGGGCGAACGCGCCGACCAGATCCGCGGAGGTGCCCGCGGCCGCCATCGCGTCCAGGTGGGCATCGACGATCTCGGTGATGCGCGGGATGAGCGCGCGCATCCGGCGCAGGGTGAACTGGCCGATGACCAGCTTGCGCAGGCGGGTGTGCTCCGGCGGGTCCATGGCCACGAGCTGCCCGGCCCTGGCGCGCGCGTCGAACAGCTTCTCACGCAGCTCCTCCGGCACCGCGACCAGGGCGTTGCGCCGGTTGAACCGGTCGGCGCTGAACCGGGGATCGGACAGCACGGCGCGGGCCTCGTCCAGGCCGGTGACCAGCCATATCCTTTCCCCGGTGGCCAGCTTCACCTGGCCGACCGGCGCCTTTTCGTGCGCCTCGGCCAGTGCCCGAGGCGGGTCGAACGGGCACTGCCGAGCCATCAGCTCGGGAGGCAGGGCCACCCGCATCGTGGCCTGATCAGGCGACGGGGGCTGCTCGACGCTGGAGACCTCGACTGTGGAACGGGTCATCGGCGCTCCTGTGGCGGATCACTGTGAATGGTGCGTCCTTGTCCGTCCATACCCGGACTCGCATGCCCCGCAACTTTGAACTTTCCTGTTTGTCGAGGCCGATGTCAGCCGGTCGGCGAGAGATCTTCTGTGTTGACAGGCGGCTACCCGATGGCTGTAATAGTCCGCGTGTCGCGTGACACCGGCCGAGAGCAGTGGGCAGGCCGGTGGTCGGGCGGCACCATTCACCGAGGGACGATGCCATGAGTTCATACTCCGCGCCCTGCGCCTGACGTAGTCGTCTCCGCACGTCGTCCCCTGTCCTCCGCGGGTGCCCGGCACCGCCGTGTGACGTCGGTACGCCATGCCGTCCCGGCCGTCGCCGCGTCCCGGTGACCGCCCACGGCTCCGCGTGCTCGACCGGCGCCCATCTCCAGGCGGGGTTCACGTGTGGTCACCGCGCGCCGCGCGTATCACCGTCATCCACCATCGCCACACCTTTTTGGAGACCAGACACCGTATGTCCACATCCTTCAACGAGCCGATCATCGAGGAGTTCCGAGCCAACGGGGGAAAGGTCGGCGGCCCCTTCGAGGGCGGCGACCTCCTGCTGCTGACCACCACCGGCGCGAAGTCGGGGCAGGAGCACACCGTTCCCCTCGGCTACGTCCGCGACGGCGACCTGCTGTTGATCGTCGCGTCCGCCGGCGGCGCGCCCCGTCATCCCGCCTGGTACCACAACCTGCTCGCCCACCCCATGGTGCGGGTGGAGGTCGGCACCGAGATGTTCGCGGCGATCGCGGTCCCCGCCGAGGGCGCGCGGCGCGAGCGGCTGTTCGAGCACGTGGTGCGCACGGCGCCCGGCTACGCCGACTACCAGACCCGCACCGCCCGGACCCTGCCGGTCGTGGTGCTGGAACGCCCCGAGTCCGAGGCGGGGCAGGACGGCCACGAGGTCACCAACCTCGCCGAGAAGCTCCTGGAGATCCACACCTGGCTGCGCTCGCAGTTGCGGCACGTGCGCGCCGAGGCCGACGCCCACTTCGCCGCGCGGGCCGCCCACCAGGGGCCCGGCGAACCGCCCGCGCCGGGCCTGGGACTGCAACTGCGGCAGCACTGCCTGGCGTTCTGCGAGTCCCTGGAGTTCCACCACACCGGCGAGGACGCGCACATCTTCCCCGCCCTGGCGAGCTGGCACCCCCACCTGCGCGACACCCTCGACCGGCTCCGCGACGAGCACCGGACGGTCTCCCGCATCCAGGGCGAACTGCGCGCCCTGCTGGCCGACATCGGCACCGCCGACCCCGGGCGTTTCCACGCCGAGCTGGAGCGGATGTCGGAGGAGCTGACGGCGCACCTCGACTACGAGGAGGAGTCGCTTCTCCCCGTCCTGGCCGAGATCCCGTTCCCGCCGGTGCCGCCGGCGCCCGACTCGGCCGAAAGCACCGCCACCTGACCGGGCGGCCGCGTCCGCACCGCCCCCCGGTGCGGCCGTGACGGGCCGGTGACCACCGCCCGACCGGCCACCGGGTCTTCTCCGCCGGGGCCGGCGGGCGGTACGGCGTCCACCGAAGAATCGTTTCGGTGGACACCCCGGCACCGGACCGGTCAGCTCTTGCGCGTCCGGTAGGCGCGTTGCCGGCAGGCCCGGGAGCAGTAGTCCCGCGGCCGGCCCGTGGCGGCGGCTTCAACGGACTTGCCACACACCACACATCGAGTTTCATCACGCGTTTCGTCACGGACAAGCGCTTCTACCCCGTCAAGCACCCGCTGCAGGCCGAACTCGAACGGGTCCAGCGGCGTGTCGTATCCCCCCTCCCGGTAGACGCGGCTCAGCGTCGGATACCGGTCGAGGTGCTGGAAGAGCGAGTCGCGGGCCCCCCACCACTCCTCCTCGCTGACGCCGGTGCGCCGCTCGGCCCGCGCGGTCTCCAGCACCTGGCGGGCGGCGCTCTCGACGAACCCGCCGACGAGGGTCACCACCGCCACCATCTCCGCGGGCGGCAGCCCGGCCCGCGCCGCCGCGCCCAGCGCCCGCTCGAAGCCCGCCATCGCGTTCGGCCCGGGCACCCGCCGGGTCCCTGACGGCTCGGCCAGCCAGGGGTGCCGCCGGTAGAGCGCCAGCCCGTCCCGCGCCCACGCCTCCAGCTCCGCCCGCCAGCCCGGCCGCCGATCGGCGTCGGTGGCCGGCTCCCCGCCCATCACCTCGTCGCGCATGAGGTCGACCAGCTCCGCCTTGCCCGGCACATGGCGGTAGAGCGACATGGTGGTGAAGCCGAGCCGCTCGGCGACCCGTCGCATGGACACCGCCGCCAGGCCCTCGGCGTCGGCCAGCTCGATCGCGGCCCGCACGATCCGCTCCAGGCTGAGGCCGCGCCCGGACCTCGTCCCCCACAGCAGTTCGGCGCTGCGCTCCGGATCCACCATCTTGACTCCCCTCCATGTATATGCTGCATACCAGATGTGTACGCCATATACATGAGAGGCCACCCCCATGTTCTTCGTTGACCCCTCAGGTGACGACTCCGGTCCAGGTACGGCCGAGCGGCCGTTCGCCACGCTGGAGCGGGCCCGCGCGGCGACGTCGTCCCCGTCTTCGGCTCCGAGCGCCGGCGCGTAGGCGCCGTACGCCCTGAGCGGCTCGACGATGGCGGCGGCGACGGGCATCAGCCGCCGGGCGAGCTCCGGGGTGAGCGGCGAGGGCCGGCCGGTGGCGACGGCGATGTCCCAGGCGTGGACCGCGGCGTCGAGGGCGCAGGCGCCGACCCCGACCGAGGCGGTCAGCTTGCCCGGCGGCACCGGGACCGCGACTTCCTGGACGTCCTTGCCGACGGTCGCCCAGGCGTCGGCGGAGGCCTTCATCGCCTCCTCCGCCACAGCCGAGGGGGAGGCGATCAACGTGCCGGAGGGCGCGAACGGGTCCTCCGACGGCCCCGGTCCGCCCGTGATGAAGGCGGCGAAGCCGAGCTGGTCGCCGCGATCCGGCGCGACAACGCGACCATCACCTCGATCACCCGGCCACTGATCGCCGATGACCACTGACCGGAGATGATCGGGCTTACCCGCCTAGCAGTCGCAGCACGAGCAGCCTTCGCAGCACGAGCAGCAGCCCGAGCAGCCTTCGCAGCACGATCCGCAGGCGTCGCAGCCGCCGGGGTCGCACCGCTCGCCGCAGGACTTGTAGCGGTCCTCGTCCCACGGGGGGCGGTACAGGCCGCAGGTGCAGCAGGCCATCGTGACGCACATCAACGACAGCAGGCCCCCCGGATCCGGCTTGATCCGGGGGTCGTCCGGCGGCGCCTGCGGGTTCTTCTTCCCGCTCCCGGCCGCCGTCGCGGCCTCGCCGAAGGCGCGGGTGACGGAGTGCCCGACCTCCTTGACCAGCAGCGCCCTGACCAGCCTCCGCCTTTCCAGATCGAGCTCGGCCACCGTCAGCTCCAGGCCGAGCAGTGCGTCCTCGCAGTGCCGCCGGGCGGTTTCCAGGTCGGTGCCGGAGGCGATCAGCGGGTTGTAGGAGCCGGCGGCGCGGTCCCGCGCCAGATCCTCCACCGCGTCGAGCAGGTGGGCCAGGCGGCCGAAGTAACGTCCCGCCTCCTCCAGCGGTTCCCGGTTGTGCGGCTTGCCCGCGAGCAGGGCCGTGTGGCCGAAGGCGGCGGCGACCGCGGCCTCGGTGGGAGCGGTGAGCTCCAGCAGGCTCAGGCCCGGAGTGTTCTCCAGCCTGGTCTGATCCTCGACCGCCCTGGTCAGGGGGTCCGGGGCGAACCCGAGGGCGGCGGCCGTACGCAGTCCCGCGACCGACCAGCGGGCGGCGACCCGCTCGGCGGCGGCGGCCACCGGCTTCCGCGCGTAGACGCCGTCCCCGTCGGCGACATGGTCCTTGATCTTGCCCGCGGCCAGGATCAGGGAGACCGACGCCGCCAGCCGCACCCCCTCGGCCTCGACGACGTCGGCGCCCTTGAACCCGCGCAGAGCGCACATCCCCGCCCGGCGCTGCGGGGAGGAGGCGACCGTCTGCGCTTCGGTGAGCACCGAGACGAGCAGGCCGTCATAGTTGGTCACCAGCCGGGAGGCGTGACCGTGTTCATCCCGGAGCGCCAGGCAGAGACCGCACAGGTGCGCCATCCACTCCTTGAAAAGCCCGCTGCACATCCCATGGCGACACGGACGGACGATCCCAAACATATAACCCCTTCAGTGCGAATGGGGTACAGCTTGCCAGGCGCGGGTTGCGTGTCGCTTGCATGCGACCGCACCCGCCCGCCGCCGATCCGGATCAGGCGAGGAACAGTCCAGGGCAGCCACCTAATAGTGGTGTCGGGGTGGCGATACGAGTTCAGGGGGCGGAGGGCCCCCATGCCGGTGTGCCGGACGCCACGATCAGCGGGCAGGCGGCGTGGTGCAGCAGCGCGTGGCTGACCGAGCCCAGCAGCAGCCCGGCGAGGCCGCCGCGTCCGCGTGATCCCACGACCAGCAGGTCGGCGTGCGCTGAGGCGCTTTTCAGGACCTCCACCGGATGTCCTTGCTCCACCTGCTCGGTGACCTTGACATCCGGATAGCGCTCGCTCCAGCCCGCCAGTGCCTCGGCCAGCAACCGCCGCTCCCCCTCGGCCCTCTCCTCGGCGGCCGTCCGGGCGAACGGGCCGCCCCCGACGAGGGGCCGATCCCACGCGTGAACCGCCCGCAGGTCGGCGCCGCGCAGGGACGCCTCGGCGAAGGCGAACCCGACGGCGGCCATACCGGCCGGGGAGCCGTCGACCCCGACGGCCACCTCGCCGCGCGCCTGCGCGGGCACCGTCCGCACGACGGCGACCGCGCAGGAGGTGTGGCCGGCCACGCCCAGCGCGACCGATCCCAGCAGCATGCCGGAGAACCCGCCCAGCCCGTGACTGCCGACCACCAGGAGGTCGGCTTCCTTCGCCTCCTCGATCAGGACGCGCCGGGGGTCGCCCGGAAGCAACTGCGACTCCACCCTGACCCGGCCGTCCTCCGCGCGGGCCCGCTCCACCGCGTCCGTCAGCATGGAGGCGGCCCCGTCGCGCATCCACCGGCCCACGTCGGCGTACGGGGCGTCCTCGGACATCTCCAGCGGCCAGCCCGGCATGACATGCACGACGCGCAGCCCGGCCCCGCGGAGCGCGGCCTCCTGTACCGCCCAGCTCACGGCCTCAAGCGCGGCCGGTGAGCCGTCGACTCCCACCAGGATCATGACGTTCCCCCTTCCGTGGCTTCAGCACCTCCCATGGTTTCAGCACGCCGCGAGACGGCAGGGAGGCGGCCCCGGCGAACGTCCTCCCACCGCGGGACCTCCGGTCACCATGTGACGGGCCTCGGGGCCTCCCGCTCCCCGCCGCCGGGACATCCGGCCGGGGCCGCGTCATGGACACCACAAGCGTCACGGACATCACAGGGAGAGAAGCGCCACGGACGGCCGGGAGAGAAGAAAAGGACTTTCGCCCCTGCCGCAGGGGGCGAGCGCTCCACGATGCTGTACGGATGAAATGTGACTCGGCCGGCCTGCAGGTGCTCTCCCGAGAGGAGTGCATGCATCTGCTGGCGACGCCCCCCATCGGGCGGATCGTCTTCACCGATCGCGCTCTCCCCGCCGTTCAGCCGGTCAACTTCCACCTCCGCGGTGAGGACATCGTCATCCGCACGACGACGGGTTCCAAGCTCGCCGCCGCGACCCGCCGGGCCGTCGTGGCCTTCGAGGCCGACGACTTCGATCCGGACACACGCACCGGGTGGTCGGTGACCGTCGTGGGGCACGCGCGGGCCGTGGACGACCCGGCGGAGATCGCCGGCCTGGCCGCGTTGCCGTTGCTGCCGTGGGCGCCGGGGGCCCGGGACCACTTCATCGTCATCGCGGCCGAACAGGTGTCCGGCCGCCGGGTCCACCCCGGCTGACCTGGCCGCCGGGGCGAGCCGGCTCGTCGGATCGACGCCGCGCTGCGGCACGCCCGCGCAGCCGGTCGCCCTCCGGTCCGGACCTTTGGACAGATCCGACAGGACTAAAGACCCTGATGCGGTGATATGTCGCCACACAAGGCTGAGAGCGCCTCAGTAAGCAACGCACGCAACGTCTTTCCCTGGAGGGATCGGCACGATGACCACCGTCCGACAGCCCGTGACGGAAGCGACCAGGGGCGGCCGGACGGCCGCACTGGTGCTCGCGACGACCGCCTTCGCGGTGAACTTCTGGGCCTGGGCCCTGCTCAGCCCGCTCGGCCCCACCTACAAGGACTTGCTTGGGCTGAGCCCGCTGGCGGTGTCGGTCCTGGTCGCCGTACCGGTCATCGTCGGGTCACTGGGGCGGATCGTGCTCGGCGGCCTGACCGACCGCTACGGCGGGCGGACGGTGTTCGCGGTGGCGAGCCTGCTCGGCGTGGTTCCCGTGGTGTTCCTCGCCTTCGCCGAGAGCTACCCGACGCTGCTGGTCGGCGGACTGCTGCTGGGCATGACCGGGGCGACCTTCGCCATCGGCGTGCCGTACGTGAACGGATGGTTCCCGCCGGAGCGCCGCGGCCTGGCGCTGGGCGTCTTCGGCATGGGCAACGTCGGCACCGCGGTCTCCGGCTTCGCCACCCCCTGGCTGGCGGTCGAGTTCGGGCACAAGATCCCGTTCTTCGTGGTCGCCGCCGCCCTGGTCCTCGTCGGTCTGGCTTTCCTGACCGTGGGCCGCGACGCCCCGGGGACCCAGGCGGCCACCGAGCCGTTCCTCACCCGCTTCCTCGCCGCGGCGCGGTTGCGGATCACCCGGGAGCTGGCGGCGATGTACGCCCTGACCTTCGGCGGGTTCGTCGCCTTCGGCGTCTACCTGCCGCTGTATCTCAAGGCCGCCTACGGGCTGACCACCGCCGACGCGGCGGCCCGGGCCGCGGGGTTCGTGCTGCTGGCCACGCTGACCCGTCCCGTCGGCGGCTGGCTGGCCGACCGGGTGGGGAGCCGGCCGGTGCTGGGCTGGGCGCTGGCGGCCGTGTCCGTGTGCGCGATCATCGTGGCCTTCGCTCCGGCGATGCCGCTGGCGACGGCCGGTTTCCTGACCATGGCCGCCGCGCTGGGTCTGGGCAACGGCGCGGTGTTCGCGTTGCTGGGGCGGGCGGTGCCCGCCCGGATGGTGGGCAGCGCGACCGGCGTGGTCGGCGCGGCCGGCGGTCTCGGCGGGTTCCTGCCGCCGATCCTGATGGGACTGATCTACCAGGCCACCGGCTCCTACGCCATCGGGCTGATGCTGCTGGCGGTGGTCGCCTCGGCCGCCCTCGTCTACTGCTGGTTCGTCCTGCGGGCAGGCGAGCAGCCCTGACGCCGGCGGGTAGGAGTCCGGTCCGTGAAAAAGACAAAGAGGAGTACATATGGCCGGCATGGATGGACCGATCGACGACGCTCTGCTCAGGCTGGGCCGCCACCTTCGTCCCGGTGAGGTCTCCAAGGATCTGCGGACGCTGCACCAGATCGGCGGACGCCAGGGGGACGCCTTCTACCGGGACCGCTGGAGCCACGACAAGGTGGTGCGCTCCACCCATGGGGTGAACTGCACCGGTTCGTGCTCGTGGAAGGTCTACGTCAAGGACGGGATCATCACCTGGGAGTCCCAGCAGACCGACTATCCCAGCGTGGGGCCGGACCGTCCCGAGTACGAACCGCGCGGCTGCCCCCGGGGCGCTGCCTTCTCCTGGTACACCTACTCCCCCACCCGGGTCCGCTACCCCTACGCGCGCGGGGTGCTGGTGGAGATGTACCGGGAGGCCAGGGCGCGGCTGGGCGATCCGGTGGCGGCGTGGGCGGAGGTCACCTCCGACCCCGAGCGCCGCCGCCGCTACCAGTCGGCGCGCGGCAAGGGCGGGCTGGTCCGGATCGGCTGGGACGAGGCCACCGAGATGATCGCGGCCGCGCACGTGCACACCATCGAGGCCCACGGCCCGGACCGGGTCGCCGGCTTCTCCCCCATCCCGGCCATGTCGATGGTCTCCCACGCCTCGGGCGCCCGGTTCGTGTCGCTGATCGGCGGGACCATGCTGTCGTTCTACGACTGGTACGCCGACCTGCCCGTCGCCTCTCCGCAGGTCTTCGGCGACCAGACCGACGTGCCGGAGTCGGCCGACTGGTGGGACGCCGCCTACCTGATGCTGTGGGGCTCCAACGTCCCGGTCACCAGGACCCCGGACGCGCACTACATGACCGAGGCCCGCTACCGCGGCCAGAAGGTCGTCGTGGTCTCCCCCGACTACAGCGACGCGACCAAGTTCGCCGACGAGTGGCTCGCCCCGCATCCGGGCACCGACGGCGCGCTGGCCATGGCGATGGGCCATGTGATCCTCAAGGAGTTCTTCGTCGACCGGCAGGTGCCCTACTTCACCGACTACGTCAAGCGCCACAGCGATCTGCCGTTCCTGGTGACGCTGGACGAGCGCGACGGCGTCCACGTGCCCGCCAAGTTCCTCACCGCGGCCGACCTCGGGGAGGACGGGGCGGAGGCGGCCTTCAAGACGGTGCTGGTCGACCGGGTGACCGGTGAGCCGGCCGTGCCCAACGGCTCGCTCGGCTTCCGCTACTCCGCCGAGGGCGAGGGCCGCTGGAACCTGGACCTCGGCGAGGTGGACCCGCTCCTCACCTTCGACGGGACCGGCGAGGCGGAGAGCGTGACGGTCGCGCTGCCCAGGTTCGACCAGCCGGAGGGCGACGGGGTGCTGCGGCGCGACGTTCCCGCCCGCCGGATCGCGGGCCGCCTCGTCACGACGGTCTTCGACCTCATGCTGGCCCAGTACGGCGTCGGCCGTACCGGGACGCCGGGTTCCTACGAGGACGCGACCGCGCCGTACACCCCGGCCTGGCAGGAGGCGATCACCGGCGTGCCGGCGGCGAAGGCGGTGAAGATCGCCCGTGAGTTCGCCCGGACCGCCGAGGAGTCCGGCGGCCGCTCCATGATCATCATGGGCGCGGGGACCAACCACTGGTTCCACTCCGACACGATCTACCGCTGCTTCCTGGCGCTCACCACGCTGACCGGCTGCCAGGGCGTCAACGGCGGCGGCTGGGCGCACTACGTCGGCCAGGAGAAGTGCCGGCCGATCACCGGATGGGCGCAGATGGCGTTCGGGCTGGACTGGGCGCGCCCGCCCCGGCAGATGATCGGCACCGCCTACTGGTACCTCCACACCGACCAGTGGCGCTATGACACCTACAGCGCCGACACCGTCTCCTCCCCGCTCGGCGGCGGCGCGTTCACCGGGAAGTCGACCGCGGACCTGCTGTCGCAGTCGGCCCGGCTGGGCTGGATGCCGTCCTACCCGACGTTCGACCGCAACTCCCTCGACCTGGCCGGGGAGGCGGCCGCGGCGGGCCAGGAGGCCGGGGCCTACGTCGCGGAACAGGCCCGCTCGGGGAAGCTCGGCTTCGCCTGCGAGGACCCCGACGCGCCGGGCAACTGGCCTCGGGTGCTGACCGTGTGGCGGGCCAACCTGCTGGGTTCCTCGGCCAAGGGCAACGAGTACTTCCTGCGTCACCTGCTCGGCACCGACTCCTCCGTACGGGCCGAGGAGGCCGCCCCCGAGCAGCGGCCGGACGACGTCCGGTGGCACGAGGAGGCGCCGCAACGTCGAGCTGCCGGCCGCGACCTGGTACGAGAAGCACGACCTGTCCTCCACCGACATGCACCCGTTCGTGCACGCCTTCTCCCCGGCGATCGACCCGCCCTGGCAGACCCGCACCGACTTCGCCGCCTTCCAGGCGATCGCCAAGGCGTTCAGCGCGCTGGCCGGCCCCCGGCTGGGGGTGCGCCAGGACGTGGTCGCGGTGCCGCTGCTGCACGACACGGCCGACGAGCTGGCCACCCCGCACGGTCAGGTGCGGGACTGGCGGCAGACCGGCGAGGTGCCCGTGCCCGGCCGGAACTTCCCCAAGATCGTGACGGTCGAGCGGGACTACGGCGCCGTCGCGGAGAAGATGGCCTCGCTCGGTCCGCTGGCGGACCGGCTCGGCGCCACGACCAAGGGCATCACATACGACATCGCCGGTGAGATGGACCGGCTGCGCGGCATGAACGGGACCGTCCACGGCGGGGTGGCCGACGGCCGGCCGTCCCTGGCCCGCGACACCGACATGTGCGAGGCCATCCTCGCGCTCTCGGGCACGACCAACGGGCATCTGGCCGCCCAGGGGTTCGCCACGCTGGCCCGCCGTACCGGCACCGGCTTCGACGGGCTCGCCGACGAGCACAAGAAGATCACCTTCGCCGACACCCAGGCCCGGCCGGTCCCGGTGACCACCTCGCCGGAATGGTCGGGCAGCGAGACCGGCGGGCGCCGCTACTCGGCCTTCACCATCAACGTCGAGCACCGCAAGCCCTGGCACACCCTCACCGGACGCCAGCACTTCTTCCTGGACCACGACTGGATGCACGAGGCCGGGGAGGCGCTGCCGATCTACCGGCCCCCGCTGAACATGACCGTGCTGTTCGGCGAGCCGGGCATCGGCGAGGGCGGCGAACAGGGCATCACCGTGCGCTACCTCACCCCGCACTCCAAATGGTCCATCCACTCCGAATACCAGGACAACCTGCTGATGCTGACCCTGTCGCGGGGCGGTCCGACCATCTGGATGAGCCCCGCCGACGCCGCTCGGGCGGGGATCCGCGACAACGACTGGGTCGAGGCGCTCAACCGCAACGGCGTCGTGGTCGCCCGGGCGATCGTCTCGCACCGCATGCCCACCGGGACCGTGTACATGTACCACGCCCAGGAACGGGTCGTGGACGTGCCCAAGAGCGAGGCCTCCGGCAGGCGCGGCGGCATCCACAACTCCCTCACCCGCCTGATGATCAAACCCACCCATCTCATCGGCGGCTACGCCCAGCTGTCGTTCGCCTTCAACTATCTCGGGCCGACCGGCAACCAGCGCGACGAGATCACCGTGATCCGCCGCCGCTCGCAGGAGGTCGACTACTGATGCGCGGGCACACCCGACGCGGTGAGCGGAGTGGCGGGCCGGGGAACAGAGCCGTCCGCCAGGCGAACAAGGAGAGGTGAACGACCAATGACCAAAGTCATGGCCCAACTCGCCATGGTGATGAACCTGGACAAGTGCATCGGCTGCCACACCTGCTCCGTCACCTGCAAGCAGGCCTGGACGAACCGGGCGGGCACCGAGTACGTCTGGTTCAACAACGTCGAGACCCGCCCCGGGCAGGGCTATCCCCGCACCTACCAGGACCAGGAGAGATGGCGGGGCGGGTGGGAGCTGAACCACCGCGGCAGGCTCCGGCTCAAGGCCGGCGGGCGGCTGCGCAAGCTGTTTTCGATCTTCGCCAACCCGCTGATGCCGTCGATCCAGGACTACTACGAGCCCTGGACCTACGACTACGACAGGCTGTTCTCCGCCCCCATGCAGGACGACACCCCTGTCGCCCGCCCCAAGTCGCTCATCACCGGCGAGAACACCAAGATCAGCTGGAGCGCGAACTGGGACGACAACCTGGCCGGCGGGCCGGAGCTGGCCCCCGCCGACCCGGTGCTGCGCAAGCTGTCGGACCAGGTGAAGCTGGAGTTCGAGCAGGCATTCATGTTCTACCTGCCCCGCATCTGCGAGCACTGCCTCAACCCCTCGTGCGTGGCCTCCTGCCCGTCGGGGGCGATGTACAAGCGTTCCGAGGACGGCATCGTCCTGGTCGACCAGGACCGCTGCCGCGGCTGGCGGATGTGCGTGACCGGCTGCCCGTACAAGAAGGTCTACTTCAACCACAAGACCGGCAAGGCCGAGAAGTGCACCTTCTGCTATCCGCGGGTCGAGGTGGGCATCCCCACCGTCTGCTCGGAGACGTGCGTGGGCCGGCTGCGCTACATCGGGCTGATCCTCTACGACGCCGACCGGGTCGCCGAGGCCGCGTCCGTCGCCGACGAGAAGGACCTCTACGAGGCGCAGCGGAGCGTGCTGCTGGATCCGAACGACCCCGAGGTGATCGCCGCGGCCCGGGCGGAGGGGATCCCCGAGGACTGGCTGGAGGCCGCGCGGCGCTCCCCCATCTACAAGCTGATCTTCGATTTCGGGGTGGCGCTGCCGCTGCACCCGGAGTACCGCACCATGCCCATGGTCTGGTACATCCCGCCGCTGTCGCCGGTCGTCGACGTGCTGAGCGGGACGGGGCACGACGGCGAGGACGCGGACAACCTGTTCGGCGCGATCGACGCGCTGCGCATCCCGATCGGCTACCTGGCCGAGCTGTTCAGCGCCGGAGACCCCGAGCCGGTACGGAACGTCCTGCGCAGGCTCGCGGCGATGCGGTCCTACATGCGGCGGATCAACCTCGGGCGGGAGCCGGACGAGTCGATCGCCACGGCGGTCGGCATGACCGGTGAACGGGTCGAGGAGATGTACCGGCTGCTGGCCATCGCCGCCTACGGCGAGCGCTACGTCATCCCCAAGGCGCACGCCGAGCAGGGCGCGCGGCTGGAGGAGTCGATGAGCGGCTGCAGTCTCGACTACGAGGGCGGCCCCGGCATGGGCGGCCCGTTCGGCGAGGCCTCCGGCATGCCCGTCCCGGTCGCGGTGGAGAACTTCCACGCGCTGAAGGACCGGCAGACCACCGGCGCCCTGGTCGACCCCGAGGACCGGCAGAACCGGGTCAACCTCCTCAACTGGGACGGCAAGGGGACCCCCGACGGTCTCTTCCCGGACAGGAACGGCAGGAAGCAACCATGACAACCCTCAGCGACAGCGAGCTGCGCAGCGCCCACCTGGTGGCGTCGGTGCTGCTCAGCTACCCCGACGACACGCTGTACGGCGGGCGCCGGACCCTGGCCGAGGCGGTGGCCGCGCTCCCCGGAGGCGAGGTCCGCACCCGGCTGACCGCCTTCCTCGGCCACCTCGGCGCCACGGCGCAGAGCGACCTGGCCGCCCACTACGTGGCGACGTTCGACCTTAAACGGCGCTGCTGCCTGTATCTCACCTACTACGCCCACGGTGACACCCGCAAACGCGGCGCCGCCCTGCTGCGGTTCAAACACGCCTTCCGCGAGGCGGGCTTCGAGCTCACCGACGGCGAGCTGCCCGACCACCTGCCGGTGGTGTGCGAGCTGCTGGCGCGCGGGGCCGTCAAGCAGGCCAGACGCCTGCTGCTGGAGAACCGGGCCGGCCTGGAGCTGCTGCGCAAGGCCCTGGAGGCGGAGGGGTCGCCGTACGCCGACGTCGTGATCGCGGTGCTGGCCACGCTCCCCGCCGCCAGTCTGCGAGATCAGGAGGCCGCGCTGCGGCTGGCGACCCAGGGGCCGCCGGCCGAGGAGGTCGGGCTCGAACCCTTCGCCGTCATGGAAGGACACCGGTGAACGCACTCGATGTGGTGCTGTGGGTGGTGGCGCCCTATCTGGCCATCACCGTGTTCGTGCTGGGGCACGTGTGGCGCTACCGCTATGACAAGTTCGGCTGGACCACCCGCTCGTCGCAGATGTACGAGTCGCGGCTGCTGCGCATCGGCAGCCCGCTGTTCCACTTCGGCATCCTGGTCGTGCTGCTCGGTCACATCGGCGGCCTGGTGATCCCCAAGAGCTGGACCGAGGCGGCCGGCGTGAGCGAGGAGGCCTACCACATCACCGCCGTCGTGCTCGGCACCGTCGCGGGCGTGGCCACCCTGGGCGGCCTGGCGATCCTGATCTACCGCCGCCGCACCGTCGGCCCGGTGTTCACCGCCACCACCCGCAACGACAAACTCATGTACGCCGTCCTCGCCCTGGTCATCGTGCTGGGCCTGGCCGCCACGATCGCGGCCAACGTCGTCGGCGGCGGCTACGACTACCGCACGACCATCTCTCCGTGGTTCCGGTCGATCTTCTACCTCCAGCCGGATCCGGCGCTGATGGCCGGTGCCCCACCGCTGTTCCAGCTGCACGCGCTCAGCGCCCTGCTGCTGTTCGCCATCTGGCCGTTCACCCGGCTGGTGCACATGCTCACCGCCCCGGTCGGGTACCTGACCCGGCCGTACGTGGTCTACCGCAGCCGCGACGACCAGCGTGGCTCCCGGAAACCGCGGCGCGGGTGGGAGCCGACACGCTGAACCGCGCCTCGTCGCCGGCGCTCTCCCGCGCCCGGTAGCGCCCGCGGAGACGTCCTCGGGCAGGACCGGTCTCCGTCGGCGGCTTCCACGGTCAGCGGGAGGGTGCCGGCACGGCCGGAGACCGCGCGGACCGACGCCCGGCGGGGGCCGGCCCCCGCCGGGCCGTCAGCCGGGCGGGGGCGCGTCCTGGTCACCGGCCGTCCTGGGCGGCCGGTCAGTCGTCGTCCTGACCGTCGTTCTCCTGGTCGTCGTCGGTGTCGGCCGCCGCAGAGAGGATCTTGCCGGTGGTGGCGTCGACGACGATCTCCTGTTCGGCTCCCGCGCCGTCGGCGACCTCGATCTGCCACGAGGTGGTGCCGCCCTCGGTCTCCAGCTCGGCGGAGGTGACCCATCCGCCGCTCACCCGGGCGAGCGCGGTCTGCTGGGCCTGCTCCGCCAGTACGGCGGGCTTGCTCGTGACCTCCGCGTCGTCGTCGGTGTCCGGGGCGGGGGTGGCCGTGCCGGGGGTGGGGCCGGCCGTGCCGGCGGGCGGGGAGAGAGCCGGGCCGCTCTCGTCCTGGTCGGCGAAGGCGACGCCGCCGCCGGCCGTGAGCGCGGCGAGGGCGATTCCGGCAAAGATGATCACTGGCTTGCGCATCAGGGGTGCTCCGTTGTCCGGGGAAAGCCGCGATTCCGAGGGATTCGCGATGACTCTCCGAGACTGCCCGTCCGGGCGATAGCGAGATGCTGCGAGGTTCCTAAGAAATCGCTAAGTCAGGCCGGGGCCAAGTTCGAGGGCGACCTCGGCTCCCCCCGAGGGCGACGAGCCGGCCCGCAGCCGCCCGCCCGAGTCCTCCGCGGTACGGCGTGCGATGTCGAGGCCGAGGCCGGTGGAGGAGCCGCCGCTCGCCCCGCGGCCGACCGGGTCCGGGAGGGCGAAGCCGGTACCCTCGTCGGCGATCACCAGCTGGGCCCCGCCCCCGGGCAGCGCCGTCAGCTCGACGGTGAACGGGGTCCCGTCGGGGGTGTGGGCGAACACGTTCTCCAGCAGCAGGTCGACGCAGGCCGCCAGCTCCGGGCCACTCACCCCCACCGTGATCGGGCCGCCGGCCAGGCCGAGGCTGAGCGGCCGGTCCTGGTCCTCCGCCAGCGCCGACCAGAAGGCGACACGGTCGCCGACCACCTGGGCCGCGTCGCAGCTCGGCGCGCCGCCCCGGTCGAACCGGCGCGCCTCCCGGATGACCTGGCTGACCATGCGCTCGACGCTGTCGACGGCCTCTCCCACCCGGTCCGCCTCGTCCTTGTCGCGCAGGGTATCGGCCTCCAGCCGCAGTGCCGTGACGGGCGTGCGCAGCCGGTGGGAGAGATCGGCGACCGCCTCGCGCTCGCGGGCGAGCAGCTCGCGGATGCGGGCGGCCAGATGGTTGAGGGCGGTGCCGACCTCGCGGATCTCCGGCGGGCCCGCCGGCTCCACCCGCGCGTCCAGATCGCCGCGGGCCAGCCGCCGGGAGACTCCCGCGACCTGCCCGACGGGCCGGATCAGCGAGCGGGCGAGCCGGTCGGCGACGACGATGCCGACCGTGAGCAGCGCCAGCCCGATCAGGCCCAGCACGAGCCACGCCCGCCCGACCCCCTGCCGGAGCCGCTCGGCGCTCACGAAGGCACGGACGACCATGGTGCCGTCGCCCCCTCCCTGGACGGCCACCAGGATCTCCCGGCCCGCCGGGGTCTCGACGGTGACGCTGCGCCCACGCGCGGCCAGCTCGACACCGGGACCACGGGGCGCCGGCACGCCGAGGAACTCGTGGCCGGCCAGGAAGACCGTGATCGGCGTGCCCCCGGAGCCGTTGGCCTGCCGTACGGTGGCGTCGAGGGTGTCGCGGTCGCCCTGGGCCGCCGCGGTGGCCACCGACTGCGCCCAGGTGGTGGCGGCGGCCGTGGCCCGCTCGGCGGCCAGCGTGCTGACCAGTACGGCGAGCGGCACGAGGAAGGCGACCAGGACCAGCGAGGTGGTCGCCACCGCGAGCAGGGCCAGGCGTCGCCTCATCGTCCGGCCCTCATGCTCCCGGGTCGACGATCTTCACGCCGACGCCGTGGACGGTCTGCAGGTAGCGGGGGGCCTGGGCGCTCTCGCCGAGTTTGCGGCGCAGCCACGACAGGTGCACGTCGACGGTCTTGTCGGCGCCGCCGTACGCCATCCGCCACACCTCGGTGAGCAGTTCCCGCTTGGAGACGACCTGGCCGGGGCGGACCGCGAGATAGTGCAGCAGGTCGAACTCCTT